>NZ_JBPAFI010000009.1:0-91381 GCF_050864245.1 Bacillus sp. XT-4 | reverse complement strand
CTCCCTTCTGTCCGCTCGACTTGCATGTATTAGGCACGCCGCCAGCGTTCGTCCTGAGCCAGGATCAAACTCTCCGAAAAAGTACAAAACCGAAGTTTTGTTTTTCGTCAGCGTTTGACTGACTACCTATGAAGTATCATAGGATTTTTTTATAAAAACTCGAATTAACAGGTACGTTTTGTCTTGTTTAGTTTTCAAAGATCATCTTTTAAAATGGAGCGGGTGATGAGAATCGAACTCACGACATCAGCTTGGAAGGCTGAGGTTTTACCACTAAACTACACCCGCGTGGTTAAATGTTATTGGCGCGCCCGAGAGGAGTCGAACCCCTAACCTTTTGATCCGTAGTCAAACGCTCTATCCAATTGAGCTACGGGCGCTTAATCAGGCGACTTAATTATCTTAACATATCGTTTTTATTAAGTCAACATCTTTTTGAAGTTTGTTTGTCGTATCTGTCTGAGCATCAGTGTTTCAGATGCGTCATCAGCGACGAATAAAAATATACCATGAATCATACAAAAGGGTCAATACATTTTTCTAAAAAAATTTCATGTTTTTTAAGAAGTGCTCTTTTGTTAGATAAATAGAGTTTCAATCGCCCTATTTTCATTTCTTTCTTCATAATTCTAATGATTCTTAAATAAAATCTTTCTAAATCCCAAAGGAGGACAAAACATGGTCACCTAGAATTTTTATTTATTGGAAAATTCTTAATATTTTCCATGCATTTAAAGGAGGTAGGAGATGATGAAAAAGTTTGTCGCTTTTCAAATCATGATCGCTTTGGTGATAGGAGCTCTTATCGGCCACTTCTTCCCTGATTTCGGAATGGCACTGCGGCCCATTGGGGATGGCTTTATCCGATTGATTAAAATGATTGTAGTCCCTATTGTTTTCTCTACGATTGTCATCGGCGCAGCTGGCAGTGGTGGAATGAAGAAAATGGGTAGTCTCGGATTAAAGACAATCATTTGGTTTGAAGTCATTACGACCATCGTTCTTGGAATCGGGCTTTTATTGGCCAACGTGTTAAAGCCAGGCGTTGGACTCGATTTCTCTCAATTAGCTAAGAAAGATATTGGGGAACTCGATGGTTATACTCAAAAGGTCGTCGATTTTAAACAGATGGTTTTAGACATCATTCCAACCAATATCATCGATGTCATGGCTCAGAATGATTTACTAGCAGTGATTTTCTTCGCTATTTTATTCGGTGTAGCCGCAAGCGGTATTGGGAAAGCTTCCGCTCCTGTCCTTACCTTCTTTGAATCAGTAGCACAAATTATGTTTAAGCTCACACAAATGGTCATGGTGACAGCTCCTATTGGAGTTTTAGCATTAATGGCAGCTTCTGTCGGACAATACGGCATTGTTTTACTCATTCCTATGATGAAACTTGTTGGCACTGTCTTCTTAGGATTGTTTATTATTCTATTTGTTTTGTTCCCTCTTGTCGCACTGATCTTCCGTTTTAACTACTTCGAAGTGTTGAAAATGATTTGGGATTTGTTTTTAGTGGCCTTTTCTACTACAAGTACAGAAACTGTTCTTCCACAGCTCATGTCACGGATGGAGAAATACGGCTGTCCGAAAAGAATTGTTTCCTTCGTCATCCCGTCAGGTCTTTCTCTTAATTGTGATGGTTCAAGTTTATATTTATCGGTTTCCTGTGTGTTTCTTGCACAAGCGTTTGGTGTCGATATGAGTTTATCACAGCAGCTCCTCATGATGCTTGTCCTTGTTTTAACAAGTAAAGGCATTGCAGCTGTCCCGTCTGGCTCACTTGTCGTTCTTTTGGCAACAGCTCATGCAGTAGGTCTGCCAGCAGAAGGTGTCGCTATTATCGCCGGGGTTGACCGGATTATGGATATGGCTCGAACAGGCGTGAATGTTCCTGGACATGCGGTTGCCTGTATTGTCGTTTCTAAATGGGAAAAAGTATTCCGAGAGTCTGCATGGGAAGTTCCAAAAGCAGGTGAAGAAACAAAAGGAATGTAATGTTTTTTATGAAGGAAAGGGGTCGCCCTTTCCTTTTTTTATGGCAAAAATGTCTGCCTCAGCACGGCTTTACCTTCTTGTTGCAACTGCACCTCCGCGTATGCTCCGTTAATGAGGGTCATTTGCGGCGGTACGTGTCCACAATCAATATCGTAAACAATCGGTATTTGTAATTCCTTATGCAATTCTTCATATAGATCCGTATATTCATATCCTTCCACAGGAGTGTCCACTGCACTCCTGCCAAACATGATGCCAGAGCAATAATCAAACCAGCCTGCTAGTTTTAATTGAACAAGAGACCTCTTCATACTCGCAGCATTTAATTCACAGTTTTCAAAATACCATAGAATGGGTTCACCTTTCAGGTATGTTTCTTGAAAAGCTTTGACATCTCCAAAAGGCGTGCCAGCTAAGTGCCGGATCACATCAATACAGCCACCCATCAGTCTTCCCTTCATCGTCGTCTCTAAGTGATCAACAGTACGCCATGCGGTTGGCTCGGTTAAATGAAAGACATGTATGCTTGGATGGTCATACTGCCATTCCTTTTGATACATATCAGAAGAAAATTGAGTAACATCCTTTTTCTCTGGAGTGGAAAGTATTTGTTCCCACATAGCCGTCACCTGATCAAGCTCTTCCCCCTGAAGATCCACAAGGTTCGGTCCATGCGCTGTCGCAATGCCTGTGTTTAATGTCAAAGCTAATAGAAGGAGACTTGTATCTGAGTAACCAAGAATCCACTTTTTTTGCATCACTGAGAAATCAAGATGCTCTAACACTTCAATAAGCAGCTGTCCGCCCCATGGCGGGATGATGTGGTCAATCTCATGACAAGTCATCATCCGCTGTAACTCATTTGCTCGCTTGATTGCAGGGGCTGATTTCGCTTTTTCCTGCTGCCATACTGTCTCTCCACATATGACTTCATAGCCTCTTTTTTTCATCCGATCGCAAGACAGTTGAAACATCTCATGCAAAGAGGGTTGCACACCTGAGGACGGTGCTGTCACCCCAATCGTTTGTCCTTTTTGCAAAAATGGATACTGGATCATCCTGCTCACCTCCACCTTCTATGAATCTCTCATCTATTCATTGTAAAGAAAATTCCCCTTCTTCAAGGGGAATCCAGATTGTTGACAAAGGGCTAAAATGAACTTTATTTTAGCCCTTTGTCTTCTTTTCAGCGTGATAGAAAACCTTTGCAGTCTAGGAAGGACGAGCACCGGAGCAGAGCGAATTTGACATTCGTGAGCACCGGAGCGCAGGACTGACAAAGAATGCGAGGGTTTGTCTACACGCTGAATTCCCCTTCTTCAAGGGGAATCTCATCTTACTCTCTCTGACGCAGGACAGTATATACACCTGCGAAAATACACAAAATCCCAACAAACGAACGTAAGCCCATCTCTTCACCTAGAAGCAGCCATCCAAGGACCGTACCAACGATTGGTTGAAAGAAGAAAAACAGACCACCGCTTGAAGCGTCCATCAGTTGAAGCCCTCTATTCCACAAAAAGAAAGCAAGGGCCGTTGAGATGATACCTAGATACAGAATGCCGCCCCATATTTCCGGTCTTGCCATTTGATGCACATCAAGATGAGGCAAACGAAACAAGACAGGTGGTGTTAATACGATAAAGGCCACAATGATCGCATATGTTGTCGTCACTACTTGAGGATACTTTCCTGGTACTCGTTTCAAAAGAACAGACATCAGCGCCCATGTTAATGCAGCGATCATCAGCGAAAGACCGCCAACAAACTCATCCGTTTGAACAGCGACAGGCCCAATCATCGTCAGTACACCTACTGTAGCAAGCAGAATGGAGACACACTTTCTCACTGTGAATGATTCTTTTAATAGAAAGAAAGCGAAAAGCACCATAAAAGCAGGTGTGGCCGATGTGATGACGGCACCCATTTGTGCAGACGTATACATTGTGCCAATTTCTTGGGTCACGATCGATAGAAAGTTGCCAATCAATCCAATCGACACAATTAGCGGGATATCCTTTTTGTCTAACCGAAAAGAGTAGCCCAAACGCCAAATCGTGAACACAAGAACGACTCCAGCTACTGCATATCTCATCCAGACGAGCTCAAGTGGCGGGACAACCGCAACTGTTACTTTGACCACTACATACATACCGCCCCAAATACTAGCAGCTAACGCTAAGTAGAGGGCTCCTATATATTTTCCATTCATTTTTTCCCCTCCGTTACTGGATATATTCACTGCGATATCCACAAACGGAGATCACTCTCCGTTATGGACGGAGGTGATTTGGTACATCATGTTCAAATAAAGGCTTCCATTGCATATCAGTCACCCCAATTGTGTTTATTTTCTGATTACTTTATAACAAAATCTGGTTCACTTCAATCCTTTTTATCGCCATGTTTCTTCATATAATAGAAGTTCATTAGGATTGACATGATGAATTCGTTTTCTTATAGTAAGTAAAACAATTGATGTTTACACAGAAAAGGAGTAGAGGTATTTGGATGTTGAAGCTAGGAAACACATTCCCACTGCCGGAAACGAACCGTTTCTTGAGGGAATAAAAGATTGTGTGCCAACCTTGCTTGGTTATATGAGCATTGGGTTTGCCTTTGGAATTGTTGGCATTAGTTCGCAGTTAAGTATATGGGAGATCGCGCTGTTATCTATCTTTATTTATGCTGGCGCTTCACAGTTTATCATCTGTGCATTACTTGTGACAGGAAGCCCCCTTTCCGCTATTATTTTCACCACGTTCATTGTCAATTTACGGCATTTGTTACTCAGCCTTACGCTTGCCCCCCATTTTACACGCTACTCTGTAAAGCAGAACATCGGATTTGGTCTTCTGCTTACTGATGAATCCTTTGGCGTAGCGATGAATAAATTAGCACAGCAAGGAAAATTGAATAACAGATGGATGCATGGACTGAACATTACAGCTTATTTATGCTGGATTGCTGCGTGTACACTTGGCGGAATATTCGGACACTGGATTTCAAATCCAGAGGCGCTTGGTCTTGATTTTGCCCTATCCGCGATGTTTGCTGCGCTGCTCATTCTTTCTTTACAGACGGTGCCCAAAAATAAGCTAACCCATCGCTTATCACTTGTTTTATATATGTTTGTTGCGATGTTTGTGCTGCTTCATTTTGTTCCTTCACACGTGGCTGTTTTGTTGGCGACTGTGCTTGTTGCCACTATTGGGGTGGTGACAGATAAATGATTAGTAGTTTTATGTTATGGCTCATTCTTGGCTGTATGATTGTGACCATCATCCCAAGAGTCGTTCCATTTTTATTTGTGAGGAGTATCCAGATGCCAGAAGTGGTGCTCAAATGGTTATCATTTATCCCCATTTGTATATTTACTGCTTTGATTGCAGAGCATCTATTCATACATACTACAGCAAGCGTCACCATTCACTGGATGTACCTTGCTGTCTTGGTTCCAACTGTGTTAATCGCTGTTTGGACAAAAAGCTTGTCCCTCACCGTTCTAGTAGGCGTCATGCTGATGGGCACAGCTAGATGGCTTTTCTAATAGAAAAAGCTTAACCGGATGCGGTTAAGCTTTTTTCATTTTACGATACCATATATAAAGCCGTCATAGCCTTTTTCGCCAACAGTTTGAATAGCGGTTGCTTCAATTCTCGACTCTTGTTTGAGTAAATCGAAAAATTCACGCGTTCCCTTCACTCGCTCATCTTGATCAGAGGCATGGAGAACTGCCCCATTTCTGACCACATTGTCTGCAATAATGACTGTTCCCTTTTTTGAGAAATATAACGCCCACTTCAAATATTGCGGGTTGTTTGGTTTGTCTGCATCAATGAAAATCAAATCGAACGGGAGCGTATCCTGCTCTTTTAACTGAGATAAAGTATCTAACGCTTTTCCTTGTAAAATGGTGACACGTTCTGCTAGGCCTGCTCTGTCTATGTTCTGCTGTGCTGTTTCTGCATGATGACTGACAGCCTCTAATGTCATGAGTTCTCCATCCGATTCAAGTGCACGGGCAAGCCAAATGGTACTATAACCGCCAAGTGTACCGATTTCTAAAATGCGCTTTGCACCCTTGGTTTTTGCTAACAAATAAAGCAGTTTCCCTTGGGCCGGCGACACATCTATTTCTGGTAACCCGGCTTGCTTATTCTTGATAAGAGTTTGCTCCAATACGTCATCTTTAGCCATCAATTTGTCTTTGATATACTCGTCAACTTTCCCCCATACTTGCTCCAAGTCATCCATCTCCCTTGTTCATGTCTTCTATTTAAATTCTACATGACGGAAGCGAGAATTTATAATCAATTCTTTTCACACACCTATTGATTTTATTGATGAAAGGAATGTGATGATGGATACATGGGGCGAGTGCAAGTATACGCAAACTACTGATTCAGCTTATTTTTCACGTCACCTTTTTTATCTTGAAGCTTTCCTTTTACTTGATCTTTCTTTCCTTCTGCTTTCAGGTTTTCATGATCTGTCGCTTCGCCAAGTTTTTCTTTCACTTGACCTTTGACTTGATTTGTTTTTCCTTTCGCTTTATCCATATGTCCATTTTGTTCACTCATTTTGTTCCACCTCCACGTTTGATACTGTTTATTTAGCCTTTTTGCACATGACAAAACATCTGAGTGTGCTGTGTGCGCGTTTCAGGTATGATAGACATAATGGAATGAAAGGTTGGTGGTCTGTTCAATGATCATTTCTGAAAGTATGTTCACTGTACGTGGTGTGACTTATCGTATTCGCTCTGCTGCATTAGCAGATGCCAAACAGTTATCAGCTCTCAGACTGAAAATCGATGGTGAAACCGAATATTTAGATCGTGAACCGGGTGAAGCTTTTATTGATGAGAAAGGGTTCGAGGCGTTGATTCAAGAGGATTCCAAGGAATGCCGTCATCTCTTTTTAGTTGCAGATATTGAAGGAGACATTGTCGGTTTTTCAAGATGCGAAGGGCATTCTCTTAAGCGCTCTGCTCACAAAGTAATGTTTGGCGTCGCCGTACAGAAGGCCGCTTGGGGCTATCACATCGGGAAAGAACTTTTAGCTGCATCGATCGACTGGGCAGATCAGCAAGGCATTCAAAAGATGTCACTTCAAGTAATGGAAACCAATCAAAAAGCCATTCGTTTATATGAACACTATGGCTTTGAGATTGAAGGCTTGTTAAAAAAAGATAAACGGCTGGCGGACGGCATGTATTATGATACGGTTGTGATGGGCAGGCAGCGGCCAGTCTCCTGACCGCTTACATGACATAACTCCAGATCATCGAAATCGCACTATACATAAGCAGCAGCCCCATGACGAACTGGAACGGCCGCTGATAAAGAGTCAAAAAACGCTTGAATACAGAGCCAAATAAACTCCAGCTAAATGTGCCTAAAAAACCAATGATGGCGAGAATCAACGTCAACAACATGTATTGCATATTGGACTGTCCATACGGCAGAACAAAAGTGGAAATGACGGTTAACCCATACAAGATGGCTTTCGGATTAATAAATTGCAGCAGCATCCCCGGGATAAAATGATTATAGCGGTCTAGTGTTTCGTCATCTCCGCCTTTACTTTTCATGATTTTGACAGCTAAATAGATCATGTAACCGGCTCCGATGAAAGCCATAACCCAGCCGATTTTCGGCATGACTTGATAAAGAATCATATTGAAGAAACCGCTCAAACATAAAATGACCAAAAATCCGATTCCAACCCCTAAACAAAATCGAAATGTTTGCTTGACCCCATATTTATTCGTAAAGACCATCGCCATGATATTATTCGGCCCAGGGGTGAAGCTGGTAACAAAAGCATAAATCAACATGGAAACAATCAAATCGTTACCTCCTTTTCATACGTTATTTAGACTTAAAAGTCTTTATTGCGTATATTACGTTTCATTGTACTATTCGGTCGTTATAAAGTAAATTCAGAAAGGAGTTTTTTTGATGGAGGATGTACAATCGATTATTGCTAGAAATGTCAAACTGCTAAGAGAGCAAAAGAAATTAAGCCTAGAAAAGATGGCTGAGGTAACAAGTGTGAGTAAAACGATGATTGGGCAAATCGAAAGAGGAGAATCCACACCAACCATCACCACTCTGTGGAAAATCGCCAATGGGTTGAAGGTGTCTTTTAGTGAACTCATATACGCACCGCAGCCTGAGATTAAGTTTGTGCGAAAAGAAGAAGGACAAGTTTTAACAGAGGACGAGGGAAGGTATCGGGTATATACGACGTTCCCATTTGATGACCTGAGAAAATTTGAAGTCTATCAGGTAGAAATTGATCCTCATGGGTCATTAAGTGCGGAAGAACATATCGGCGGTACAGAAGAATTGATTACCGTATTTGAGGGAGCACTTGATTTATCGATCGGTGATGAGCAATACACATTACAAGCTGGCGACTCGATTCGGTTTAAAGCTGACCGTGCCCATGAGTATAAACAATCAGGAGAACAGATGGTACGGATGCAAATGATTCTTTATTATCCCCATTAAAAAAAGCTGACAGGCTTGTCCACCTGTCAGCTTTATTTTATTTAATTAAATCCTGGATCGCGTACAACCGTTCCAGTAAAGGTAACTCTATATTTTCCTAAACCTAACTCTTCAATTGACGATTGATAGAGAATACCGACCCATCCATCCTTTGCATATGTAATACTTGATGGGATGTTTGACGTCGTATATGTTCTCGTTTCCGAGACGGTTCGACTTGCTTGTACCGTAACTTCACTGTTTACTTTCCCCTTCGCTTCTACCGGGACAGCGGTGACACCCGCACCCGTTAAAACAATTGCTCCAACCAAAACAGAAGTTATGACCTTTTTCATACAAAAATCCCTCCCTTTTTTTGTTGAACATATTAACCATACCATAATTTAGAACTTTCGTAAGTTATTTTTTCATTTTTTTGAAAATTATGATATGATTGTCTTATGCTGGATAGAGGGTGTTACATACTTCTATGCTTTTGTCCTCATCTCGTTTCTAGTGAAACAATTGATAACGGAGGTGATTTCATGAAAAAATGGCTTATCTGTTTTCAACTTGTTTTCCTCTTCACCTTGACGGCCACACCATTTGCTTCTGCTGCTTCATGCCCTACAGTGAAACCATGTGTTATTGATCCTTAAGCATAAGAAAAAGTCGATCAAGCCTATTCACTTGATCGACTTTTTTGTTATGCTTGCTCTGCTTCCCAGCGAGCAACCTCTTCTCTTACTTTAGGAGCCACTTCTTTTCCAAATAACTCAATGGCTTTCAACACTTGATCATGTGGCATCGAACCGACCGGCACGTGCAACATGAAGCGTGTAATGCCTACATTTTTTCGCAGATGAATCACTTTCTCTGCTACGGCATCTGGATCTCCTACATACAATGCACCTTCTAATGTTCTTGCTGCATCGAATGTAGAACGGGTATAAGGTCCCCAGCCTCGTTCTCTTGCTAATGTATTCATGACATGCTGTGTAGAAGGGAAGAATTGATCTGCTGCCAATTCTGTTTCCTCCGCAACAAATCCATGTGAATGGGATGCCACCGTTAATTTCTCAGGGTCATGTCCAGCGTGAATCGCAGCTTGCTTGTAGAGCTGCACTAGCGGTGCGAACTGTCTAGGGCTGCCGCCAATAATGGCAAGGACAAGTGGTAATCCTAATAATCCAGCACGTACGACAGATTCTCTGTTTCCTCCACTGCCAATCCAGATCGGAAGCGGATCTTGAACAGGTCTTGGGTATACGCCGACATCCTGAATGGCTGGACGGTGCTTACCGCTCCATGTCACACGCTCTGACTGCTGTAATTTCAATAGTAAATCTAGTTTTTCTTCAAATAATTCTTCATAATCATCTAAGTCATAGCCAAAAAGCGGGAACGATTCAATAAATGATCCACGGCCAGCCATGATCTCTGCACGCCCGTTAGAAAGGCCATCTAATGTCGCAAAATCTTGAAACACACGAACAGGATCTGCCGATGAAAGAACAGTTACGGCACTTGTCAGACGAATATTCTTTGTTTGCGTTGCCGCAGCTGCTAATACGACTGCTGGATTTGATGCGGCGAAATCTTCACGATGATGCTCTCCTACACCAAAAACGTCGAGACCCACTTGATCTGCTAAAATAATTTCTTCTACTACTTCACGAATGCGCTGTGCGTGGCTGACTGTTTTTCCTGTTTGAAAATCAGGTGTTGTTTCTACAAATGTACTAATTCCTAGTTCCATGAATGGAACCCCCTATCTTATAAATATGTCACAAATTCAGAGACCGGCTTGCGGTAGCCTCTCGCTTGTCTGCTCTCTACTTTTTCTTTTCCGAGTGTAATCATTAATACAGGAATCAAATCTGATTCGATGTTTAACACCTTTTTCATTGCTTCGGGGTCAAAGCCGATCATTGGGCAAGTATCCCATCCCTTGTTTTTGGCGGCAAGCATAAATAGCATGGCAGATAATGAAGCATTTCGAATCGCCTCTTCTTTCTGAAAGTCTGATCCTCTCTGCACATAAAAACTCATCGTCTCTCTGACCATTTCCTCATATTGTTGCGCATTTAAGATGCCGAGCATTTTGAGGCCTTCATAAATGTTTCCTGCTTGCTCATAAGCTTTCGGATCGCCGAGCACAATGATCGCTGCTGAAGCGGAATGCACCTTATATTGTCCAAATGCAGCATCTCTTACTTGCTCTTTAAGCGCTTCTGATTGAACGACGACATATTGCGTATGCTGTAAATTAAAGGCTGAAGGTGCCAGCTTCACTTCTTCAAAGATACTATTAAGCTCTTCTCTCGAAATCGAGATATTTGGCAAAAAATTTGATGCTGATCGTCTTTCACGTACCAATGTATCAAAGCTGCGTGTCATCTTGTTTCCCCTTTTCGTGAAGTTGTTTTGCACCTAAACCGATTTTTTTCAACCATTCGATGAGCTGCTCTTTTTCCTCTGTTTCGATAAAGGACAGATTTTGTGAAATGACATCTGTATGTTTTGGGAAAATATCGTCAAATAGCTGCTTCCCTTTATCTGTCAGTAATACATGGAATACACGTTTATCAGAAGGTGCACATTGTCTTTTGACTAATTCTTGTTTTTCTAATTTGTTGACCACATAGGTGATGCTCCCACTTGGAATGGATAAAATCTCACTAATTTTTTGAACGGGATGTGGTCCCTTACTATACAGTAATTCAAGAATTTGAAAGTTTTCAAATCCGATATCATAACGTTCTATGTCTTTTTGGATATTTGCAAAAAGGGCATGATAGGCTTTCATCCACACTCGGAAAAGCCTTAAGTCTAATTCCTGATCTTGCTGCACCATGGCAACTACTCCTTTTTCAATAAATCCTAAAACTAGGATAATTTTATCCTAACACTAGGATATTTTCTTGTCAACGTGTTTGTTTGATTAAAAAAAGACCCCTTTGATTTAGTGGTCTTCTTTTAACACAAAATGCATTTCAGCAATTTGTTTGTATTGATTCACTTGTTGTAATGAAAATCTAGATTCCTGTTCAGTTGGAGGAAAAAGAGGGATTCCTTTTCCAATCATGACAGGTGCGATTTGGAGATACAGCTCATCGACTAATCTTTCTTTTAATAATGCTTGAAGCAGTTCCCCGCCTCCTACTATCCAGATATGCTGGCCTTTTTCATTTTTTAAATTTTTGATAAAAGAGAGAACATCTTCACGAACGATGTGGGTTCCTGTATGACTGTCTTGTAAAGTGCGAGAAACGATATAACATGTCTTGTCTTCATAAGGAAACCCATCAGGTGAGAGCTTTAGAACCTGTTCATAAGTGTTCCGTCCCATGATCAGCGTATCGACTGAAGCATAAAATTCCTCATATTTCGTATCCTCTTCACCCTCTGTTCCTATGAGCCAATCTAAACGGTGATCATCCCTTGCTAAATATCCATCAATGCTCATTGCCCCATAAAATAGTAATTTCCTTTTCAATCTCACCACTCCCCGCCTGAAATAAGAACGTATATTCCCATTTTAACAGAAAGAATAGAAAAATGATATATGATCCATTCGTTTCTACGATTCCTGTTCTACCTTCATAAGAAGCTTGTACAAGATGTGCGCAAGCTGCCCCGCTTCGACTGTCATCCCTTCATGAATCCATTCCTCCAGTACACCAACAACACCAGACACAACAAATGAAGCCTCAATCTGTTCACGTTCCGTAATCTGACGCTGATCAAGTTGCCACTCTTTCATGATTTTTTCTTTAAAAAACGCTTTAAATTGATTCGTCGTTGGGCTATTCGGTTTGACAAATAACGTCATCATGAATTGTTTTTCTTTTAAATACTCAGTTGTTTTGTTTAAAAAGGACAGCATATCAAGCGGGTCCTGGCTTGGAAACGATTCATCGTATAGTCCGCCAAGCTGATTAAATAGTTCCTTCTCAAGCTGTTCATGCAAATCAAATACATCTTGGTAGTGCAAATAAAAGGTCCCTCTTCCTAAATCCGCTCTTCTAGATAGCTCTGATACTGTAATTTGTTGAACATCTTTTTCCTTTAAAAGCTCAAGAAAGCTTTCCCGTATCGCCTTTTTGGTTTTGATTGTTCGTCTGTCCTTCATCAAACACCCTCCATTTTTGAACAATCTGGCTATACCTGTCTATTTATGAACAAGAGATCATTCATTGCCGATGTTCGGTTTATTTTCCTCTTATTATAATGGACACATGTTCAATAATCTATATCTGTTCAAAAAAAGGAGGACCATCATATGTTTCAATTCAGACTTGCTAGAGAGGATGAACTGCCTCAAGTGGCAGCGTTGTTAGATGATTCATTTCAGAACTATTCATTTTTTGATTTATTATGCGAAAAGGTGACCAATCGTTCTGCTTTCGCCCGTCAGTTGCATTTGATCAATACAAAGGTATATTTTCAGCATCAAATCTGTTTGGTCGGGGTTGAGAACGAGAAAATTGTGTCTGCCGCCCTGTTAAAACATCCCCGTCTTCCTGAACCAGGACTCATGGATTATGTGTTATCTGGTGGGTTAAAGCTACTCTTTACTGGTGGCATATCGGCGATTCAGCATGTGTTCCGTATGTTAAAGGAGGCAAAAAAAGCGTGTTCTTCCTTAAAGAAACCTTACTGGTATTTAGAAGCTCTTGTCGTTGCAAAAGACCAACAAGGAAAAAAACTTGGAAGCCGTATGCTAAAGCAATGTCTTTTCCCCTTTATCGCCCGGCAAGGCGGCGGACTGTTCACACTGATTACACACAACGAGGCCAATCGTCATTTCTATCGAAAAAATGGGTGGACGGAGTTTGATGAGAGAGTACTGCACGGAGAAAACATGTCCCTAGAAAGCTGGAGTTATAAAACCGTGATCAAATAAGGTATCTTCTTCAAGGGATGATATAATAGAAGCAGTTCAAACAATGATCATACTTGGAGGAGAGACTGATGATACGACGACTTGATCATATCGTGTTGACTGTACAACATATGGAGGAAACCATTCGCTTTTATACAAACGTATTAGGAATGAAGGAAGAAACTTTTGGAGAAGGCCGTAAAGCCCTTCGTTTTGGCTTACAAAAGATCAACCTTCATGAAGCGGGTCATGAATTTGAACCAAAAGCTGCTCATCCCCAGCCTGGATCTGCTGACTTGTGTTTTATCACCGATTTAGATATAGACAGTTTATTGCTTCATCTTCGAAAGCAGGTTGTTCCAATTGAAGAAGGTCCGGTCAGACGTTCTGGTGCATTAGGTCCGATTGAATCCATTTATATCCGTGATCCTGATATGAACTTAATTGAAATCTCCCGATATATAGAGGAGGCTGATCCATCATGACTCGATTATTTTTGAGACCGATTGAAGAAAAAGATTATCCTGGTATTCATAGAGGATGCCAGCATGCAGAAACACTTTATATGACTGGCACACGCAAAACGTTCACACTAGAAGAAATTCGTTCAGCCTATACCCGTTTTCTGCAGGATGACAGTAGACGAGACTTTGCTATTTGTCTGCTAGACACGAAAGAAATGATCGGGGATGCGGCGATTGTGGATATTGATCCGATAAACCATACGGCAAGTTTCCGCATTGCGCTACATGGTCCAGAGCATTTTCACAAAGGATATGGCACTGAGGCTGTTCGGATGGTTCAAACATTTGCCTTTGAGACGTTAGAACTCAATCGGCTTGAGCTTGAAGTTTTTTCCCATAACCCACGAGCCTTTCGAAGCTATGAGAAAGCCGGATTTCAATATGAAGGAAAAAGACGTCAAGCGCTCTATTTCAACGGTGCTTATTCGGATGTCATCATGATGGGCATCCTTCGTGAGGAATACGATAGAATCAAATCATAAAGATGTCCCAGCCTACGAAGGGTCATCTTTTTTAAACAGATGAACCCCTGTAACGATGATCAAACAAATGATAGAAGAGAGAACGATAGAGACGCTTGATATGCTGAGCGCCATCCCTTCCCATCTGCCAATGAAGAAACTGCCGATCAATAAGAGCAATCCAAACAAAGTGATACATATCGGAACAATCAGCCCAGCATGGCGATGCCTGCGTCTTTTTCCTGCCCACCACGAGAGACAGAGTACAATGACAGTAAAAATAGCGGTTTGCAGCCAGAACATATCGCATCCACTCCTTTTCTTTTTTATCCTATGACAACGGAGGTTTTTACAATGAATATTAGACCGATTCAAAAGCAGGACAATCCTTTTATCGCGGCCATTATCCGCCAGTCATTAGAATCAGCGAATCTTGCGATTGAAGGTACAGCCTACACAGACCCACACCTTGATCAGCTTTTCGAATACTATCAATCATTGACTCATGCAGCCTATTGGATTGCCGAAGAACATGGTGAAATTGTTGGTGGCGTTGGCATTGCCCCTTTCACAGATGGCATTTGTGAGCTGCAAAAGCTTTATTTAAGCCCAAAAGCACAAGGCAAAGGTGCGGGCAAGAAACTGATGGATACGGCCCTGCAATATGCTGCTACATACTACGATGCTTGTTATTTAGAAACCCGCAGTGAATTAACAGCTGCTACTGGCCTTTATCAACGGTATGACTTTTCTCTTCTTCCTGCACCGATTGAAGGCTCAGAGCATTCTGCCATGGATGCTTGGTATCTCAAAACCTTTTCAGCGTGAGGCATAAAATAAGCGATACGTCTTTGTCCACTGAAAACCTAGCTTCTCTGCCAATTTGGCCGAGGCTGCATGATGGACATCGCAATCCCAATGCGGTGTCTTCCCTTTTTCAACACAGATGCTGATCATTTGCTGAGCTGCTAACAAAGCCAACCCTTTTCCACGGCAGACTTCATCTGTCCAAATATCGATTTCCACACGTTTTTCACTTAAAAAAATAGAGATACATTCACTGACCACGTCTTCACCGTTTAAGATGGCAACTCCGACGCCATTAGATAAAAAGTGATCTACTCCTCCCCAATATGCTTCATAATAGCTGGATGGGAATACTTTGCTAGCGGCAATGACTTGTTCATTCGTGCGTTTGATCATTTCATCTTGATCAGGCACAATCAGATCAGGAGAGGTCAAGTCATAAGAATACGCATGTCTTTGCATTTCATTCAGTTGGGAACCGAAGCATTTTTTCATCATCTCATCTGATGCTGGATTTGCTGAAAACAAAGTGAACCGTCTGTTATCTCTTTTCTGCTTTTTATAAACATCCACAATGAACGTTGAACATAATGAGAGTGCTGCTTCTGTCCTGCCTGCGATATAATAAATGCCGGTTGTTGTCCCTGCAAAATAGACACACGGGTGATCTCGGTGATCCACATATAAATCTCCTTTTATCACCCCATCGAGTATCGCATCTACGAACACTGGATAGGCAGGATCAATCCGCCGAATTTCCTCTTTTACCGCTCCTGTCCTTTGTTGATCTACAAGATACAACATCATTCCTCCATTCACGAACGAGTATCTTTTCATTATAAAGGAAAGCCGCAGACACGCGGTGAATCTTTGCAACAAAAAGAATTCTTCTGCATCAAAGCAACATTCCATCGCATTCGCTTTCATCTATTGCTATGCTCATTGTGAGAGGAGGTTTATGAATGAAATTTCGTTTTTTCTGGAATCAAGAAAAGGATTTGACGGAAGTAGACGTCATCAGCCATCCACATAATCAAGAACGTTTACAAAAGATGGCATCAATGCTGGAGACTAGTACATCTCTAACGGTCAAAGATCCAAAAAATGATCGGCAGTCTCTTTTACCATTAGAACAAATTGAAGCGATCTCTGCGCTTGGACATATGTCAAAGGTGATCACGACTCAGGGTACGACGTATTTTCTCAGTAAACGGCTGAAGGATCTGAAGTCGTTAGAGCGTGAACATTTCTATCGTATCAACAATGCAGTCATTCTCAATTTAGCGCAAGTCGACAGCTTTGTCGCTGGTACGTACGCTCGCTTAGAGGTCAAAACCATCTCGAAAAACAGCTACACCGTCAGTCGTCATTACGCCAAATATATAAAGGAGCGATTCAAATGATCAAGGAACTAAAACATCAATTTATGCAAACAGCTTTTGTCTCTATCGTATGGCTGACACTCATCCTGTCCATCACTCAATGGTCATCCTCTATCTCTTTTCATTACGTGTGGCACATCATTGCCATCGGGACTTTGGCAGGCATCGTCTTTGGGGTCATGTATCCTTTACTATGGAACTACTTTACCTTCCCAGCACCCATCAACATTCTCATCTCCACTGTCGTCAATTTAGGGTTTCAAGTAGGAGCGGTCGCTTTATATTCGACTACACTGCTCGAATGGATCATGCCTTATTTTATCGGTATAGCCTTTCTCACATTAGTAGGCCATATCATCGCCTTTCTATTTTACAAAAAGCAACAAAATCAAAAACTGGCGCAGGCACTGAATCACCTGAAGCCGCAGCCTTAAAAAAAAGAGACCTTATTTGAAAGGTCTCTTGTCTATTATTCTGCTGCTAACTCATTCTCTCTAAAAATGAATCACCCCTAATTCCACTGCTGCTTTAATTGCCTCCGCTCTTGAAGTGACCTCCAGCTTTTGATAAATATTTGTTAAATGAGCTTTGACAGTTCTCTCGGAAATCCCCATATCAAATGCAATTTCCTTACTTCGATATCCTCTAGCCACTGCTTGCAAGACAAGCATCTCTTTTTCAGTCAGCATGTTTATTTCTTTTTTCAAATGGGTCGGAGTCACTTGATGCTCTGTTGATTCAAATACTTTAGCAGCGACGTTTGCTTGAAGAAGAATATCCCCTCTGATAGCTGCTTCAATTGTATAAAATAAATTTTCTCTGCTGGCATCCTTTAAAAGATAGCCCTTTGCTCCAAGTTGCAGCCCTTCAATCATTAATTTCTCTTCGTTATAGGTAGTGAGAATCAGGACCGGTACTTTTAATTGAAGAGACTGCATCTCTTTTAACATCTCAAGCCCACTCATGTTAGGCATGTTGAGGTCAAGTAATACAAGGTCTGGAGCCTTCTCTTTCAAGATATCTAAACCCTTTGCTCCATCCTCTGCTTCACCAACAACATCAAATCGTTGATCTGTCTCAAGAATTAATTTTAATCCTTCTCTAACAACAAAATGATCATCGACAATCACAATTTGATAAGACATTGTTTTTACTCCTTTTTCAAAGGTATGGTTACCGTCACTTGTGTACCTTCATTTTTTTCACTTTTCAAGTGTAGCTGTGCATCAAGCAGTCGGGCACGTTCTGACATACCAATTAGACCGTAATGCCCGGAAGTGGATTCTTGTTTTTTCTCATCAAAACCCACTCCATTGTCTGTGATTTGCAAGGAGATGTGATCATCTTTTTGCTTCATCATCAATTCGACCTTACTTGCTTTGGCATGCTTGGCAATATTCGTCAAACATTCACTGACAATGTATACAGTATGTTCGATGAGGAAAGGGGACACTTGATAAGAGACAGCCACTTTTGTATGAACTGGAATATTCGTCGCCGTCATAAACCGATTCACTTCATCTTTCACAGAATCAGCTAAGTCATATTGATCCTGGCTGTATGTTCGAAGGTCGTCAATGACCAATCTCGCCTCACCTAACGTCGTCCGCGCATGGCTCATTGAACCTTTAATAATGCTTTGAGCGCGCTCAACATTCTGATTCTCTAAATGGGCATGGACCGCTTCTAATTGCATAATAATACCTGCCAGCCCTTGTGCAAGGGTATCATGTAAATCTCTCGCCATTCTTTGACGCTCATTTGCAAGTGTCAGCTCTTCCACTTGTTGATGTGCCAATTCAAGTTCCTTTAAAAATGTTTGTGTACGAATTCTAGCTTTGACTTGTCTAAAAAATAAAATGGAGTATGCGATGACTACAATCAGAATCAAAAACAAAATTGGAATGTATACGGTCAAATCATCTGTATCATTGACCAAAATAAGGGCAAGAAAAAAAAGAACATAAAAACTAAGACCTGTCAAAATCACCTTCAATGTATGATAATATACCCCAATACTTTGCGCTATTAGTACCGGTAACAGACCAATTAAGATCACAGGGGAAGCCGCCTGCATGACTGAAACACAAAGTAGAATCACTATTCCTTGAATCAGAAAATATACCCATGGATTCTGCTGAAACCAGTAAAATGACCACCAATGCAGAATCAGATGTATAGCAATAAGTGCAGAAAAAAACAGGCCAGAAAGTGCTAATGGGGTGGTTATAAACTGAAATATCATTGCTGCAATATAAACAAGAATGACCCATAATAAGGTTGGAATTCGCGAATAGATCATTTCATTAAAAGGGTCTACCCGTCGTTTCGCCATAAATATCACCATCCGAGCCTCATATTCATTCAAAAAATACCGCCCACCCTTTATCGAGGTAATGGCGGTATCATCAATCATACCATGTAAGACTATCAGTGACTAAATCACCTTCTCTTCTTTCTCATCCTTCTGAGAAATAGACTCACCTTCAATGTCTATACGTGGAAGCCAGCTTTCAAACCATTTGGGTAAGTACCAAGCAGCTCGTCCGATTAGCATCATACATGCTGGGATAAAAGTCATTCTTATGACAAATGCATCAAACAGAACGCCGAATGCCAACGTTAACCCCATTGTTTTGATAATCAAGTCATCTGCAAAGATAAAACTAGCAAAGACGAGGATCATGATTAAGCCTGCGGCAGTCACTACTCTTCCACTATGCTTCAAACCTGATACAACGGACTTTTTCGCATCACCTGATAGAAGGAAATCTTCTCTCATTCGACTGACTAAAAAGACCTCATAATCCATTGCAAGACCAAATAATATTCCTGTCACTAGTACAGGCATAAAGTTTAACAATGGGCCATTTGCTGGTATTCCAAACAATGGCGCAAGGTGTCCATCCTGTAAAACAAAGACTGAAAAACCTAGTGTAGCGGTCAATGTCATAAGGAATCCTAAAACCGCTTTTAATGGAACAAGGAATGACCTAAACACAAGAATCATCAAAATCAAAGCAAATCCAATAATGACTCCTGCAAATTTCGGTAACGCTTCACTGAGTCTATCTGAAATATCTATATTAACTGCCGTAGAACCAGTAACAAGTAATTTCGTATCATACTTTGCAGCAGTCTGACTGGATTCGTTTCGTATATCTTTGACTAATTGCTTTGTCGCCTTATCTTCCGGACCGCTTTTCGGTAAGATGGTCAGCATGGCGTACTTACCCGATGGATTAGGAACAGGCGGTGCCATTTGTTTGATGCCATCCATCTTCTCTAATACTTTTGTTGTTTTCTCAATAGATTTCATTGCGTTATTTGCATGGGAGGCATCAATGATAACAACCAGTGGCCCATTAAACCCTTTACCAAATCCTTCTGCTAACAGGTCATAGCCCTTACGTTCAGTTGTTTCCTTCCCCTTCATGCCGTTATCAGGAAGACCCAACTCCATATGAAGTGCTGGCCAACTGAGTAGACCAGTCAATACAATGACACCTAGGATGATCTTACCTGGATACTTCTTGATAAACCTTCCCCAAGCTGTAGCTTCTTCTTTTTGTTGAAATTGTAATTTAGAGAACCATTTATTCTTTCTTGAAGGGCTTACTTTATCACCAAGAATCCCTAGTATGGCAGGAACAATTGTGAGAGACACAAGCATAACTGATAGTACCATGAATGCAGCTACAAGACCCATAACGCCTAAAAATGGTATACCGACTAATACAAGTCCGCATAGTGCAATTACGACGGTAACACCTGCAAACAATACAGCGCTGCCTGCTGTAGCAACAGCTCTAGCAGCTGCTTCTTTCAATTCGTAACCCTCTGCTAATAACTGTCGATAACGAGAAATAATAAATAATGCATAATCAATTCCTACTGCAAGTCCAATCATCACAGCTAATGTAAGACTAAATGCAGACATCTCAACAAAATTTGAGGTAATTAATATGACCATCACGCCGATTATTAACCCAATGACAGCCGTCAAGATCGGTAGTCCTGCAATCAATAGTGAAGCGAAGGTAAAAGCTAAAATAAAGAAGGCCATGACAATACCTATGACTTCCGAAATCCCGCCTACCTCAATTTCTGAGAATGTGACGGAGCCGCCTAATTCTGTTTGGATGCCAGCTTTTCTTGAAATCTTAATACTATCTAATACTTTCTCTTTTGAGGATGTTTTTACCTCATCCGCCTTTACCCGGTATGTAATATCCGCATACCCTATTTTCTTATCCTTACTAATAGCAAATGTCTGATATAAATCCGTCACTTGCTTGACTGCTTTATCCTTTTTGACTTCTTTGATCGTTTCGTTCAATTTGTTTCTTACTTTTTTTGTTTCTAATGTTTCACCCTTAGGTGCTTTAAAGATCAGACGAATCGTCCCGCCATCATCACCTGCTGGGAACTTTTTCTCCAAGAGATCCATTGCCTTTTCTGACTTTGTTCCCGGAATCGACATATCGCCATTAAATGAAATACCTGTCCCTATTGTTGCCGCCACAACAGCTACTAAAACAAGTAACCAACCGATAATCATCCGTTTCGGCTTAGAAAATGCACTTTTTCCTAAATGATATAAAAATTTTGCCATTCACTTACTCCTTTTTCTTCAACTTCGTGAACTTGATCTCTTTATTCTAAGCAATGAGATGGTCGATTGAAATTGTACTTTCGGGCAAGAAGCATTGTACTTTTAGGCAACAAAAAAAGGGCATCTTCTTAAGATCCCCTTTAAAACGTTTATGAAGCGACTGTTTTTCGCCTCGTTCTGTTGATTTTACCGACAAACATATAGCCATATTTATAATGATTTGCTATCCGTGACAATAGGATAGGTCCTGCAATTGCAAGTGCTGATATGATGATTGTCCCTACAAAGAATGGATAATCTTTTAATTGTCCCCATAGTAACACAGAGATACCTAGAAAATACCCGTGAAGCAAATAGATGGTGAATGAATATTGACTAATGACAGCTACGAAAGGTGGAACGCTTTTCACTTTAGAAAACAAGAGAAAACATAAGAAGACAATACTGACTGTATAAAGAACAACGTCTGGTCTCTTAGAAGAAGACTCGAAAAAACCTACATATGAATTGCTTAGAAGGGTCGCTGCTGAAATCAAAACAAGTCCATACACGGCATACTTAAAACGATGAAGTCTTGTGATAAACTGCTGATAATTCGCTCCACAATAATAGGCTAAACAAAAATAGAACAACCACCCTGGAAATGGAATCCATTCTAAGCCGAACATAGGATTAGGTAATTGAGGTTGTGGGATTTTGACGAGGTTCATGACACTTAAATAACCAACTGTGATGATAAAAGAGATCGGCAATACCCATTTGGCTGAGGTACGCTTAGCCATTTTGTGAAAAAACATGTGCAAAAAGTAAAATTGAAAAATAATCAGAACAAAATAACCAATATAATTTCCCAATAAGACATTTGCTGAAGCTCTTTTAAAAAATTCAGCTGCCCCTCCATTTAACGATGCCGAATGCAAAAAACCATCGACAATCCCAATAAAAGCAAATGGGAAAAAGATGGCTTTCACCCTCTTCCACATAAATCCTTTAGGGGTACCATTCGGATAAGCATGAGCCAATAAAAACTCAGAAATGAAAATAAAACTCGGGGTACTGAACATGAGTAATGCTACAAGAATAGATGATGAATGGGGGCTAGATAAAATGGCTATTGCATGAATGAGCACAACACTCAAACACGAGATACACCGAATATAAAAAATCTCTTTAATTTGCATTGAACATCCTCCTCCTGCATTTTGGTAAAACATGTATTAGATTAACATGTATAACACCTTATCAACAGGGACCTTGTGATTATTTTTCAATCATCTATCCAAAAGGAACAAAAAAAAGAGCCCTAGTTAGAGCCCTTTATCTAATCAGATTCAACCGTCGCCTTCCCCTTCCAAATAAGGGTTAAGCCCAATCCAAGAAATAAGACAACACCTGCAAACAGGAATGGGAAATGAATATTTTGATCGAATAAAATGCCGCCAAGTGCCGGACCAAAAATCGTACCAAGGCTTGTGTAGGTAGAGTTCATCCCTGCGACAAATCCTTGCTGATTGCCAGCGATTTTTGATAAGAAGGTCGTGAGTGCAGGGCGCAATAAATCGAACGCAAGGAAAATCACACACGTCACGATCAGCACAACCATAAAGCCTGACACGACTGTAGAAACAAAAGCGAGAACTGCTCCAACAATCAAGCATAGTTGAATAACTCGTTTCTCCCCAAGCGCATTCACCATTTTACCAAACACGAGGACTTGGATGATGACGGCTACAATTGAACTGACGGTAATGATAATCGCAATATCCTTCGGACCAAATCCAAACTTGTGATTTGTAAACAAGCTAAAGACCGTTTCATATGCAGATAGTCCAAACGCCAGCACAAAGACAATGATGAAGGCGATGAGATAGCTTGGATGAATCGATTTTTTCAAGTCTTTAAAGAAGGTCGAATCCTTCACTTGATCCATTTGTTTCTCTCGCTCTTCTTTTGTTAATGGTTCCTTCAGCATAAACATAGATGAAATCACAGCAATAAATGCAATCCCTGCTGCAAAGAAAAACGGCAGGCGAACGCCATATTCTGCAATAAATCCGCCAATTCCTGGGCCGATGATAAATCCGGTACTAATAGCAGCGGATACATACCCCATTGCCTTTGATCTTTCTTGAACAGTCGTGATATCGGCGACATAGGCAGTGACAGCCGGCATGATAAATGCTGCACTAATACCGCCAAGAACCCTTGCAAAGTACAGAACATATACGTGTGTTCCTAAGCCAAAAACGAGTTCTGATAACGCAAATAGAAAAAGGCCTGACACAATCATGATCTTTCTTCCGTATCGGTCTACCCATCTTCCCGCAATAGGTGATGCGATAAGCTGTGCAACGGCAAACGCCGCCACAAGATATCCCATCGTACTGCCCGTTAAATGCATGACATTCATAAAGAGCGGCATGACAGGTATAATCAGACCGATACCTAAAAACGCAATAAATATATTACTTAATAAAATAACAAGTACGGCTTTTTGCTCACGAATCGGTTTTTGCATGATGTTTGTTTCCCCTTTACTGACTCACTTGTTACTCATGATGGTTGATTCCGTGAATAAACAATGAGATCGCCTCTTTTTGTAATTCCTTTTTCTGCTGCATCGTGTCATTTTTATATAACACGTCTAATCCATAGAATACAGAAAGTAATATTTTCACTTTTGATTCAACATGCTGAATCGACCAGCTGCCATCTTCGTTTCCTTCAAGCAGGATGTCTCTCATCACATCATCAAAGTCTACATCAATCTTGTTCAGCCGCTCCATGACTTCATCTGATGTAAATGCACTGGCACAAAATTCTTCACTTGCTCTCATTAAAGGATAGTTAATCCCCATTTGACTAAGCAGCTCTGCAAACCCTGCAAGCTTATCAATGGCCCGGTGCAGCGTTTGTTTCTCTTCATGCCACGTCTCCATCATGAATCGATGATCCTCTTCCATAATATGAAGGAACAAAAACTCTTTTCCTTTAAAATGATGATAAAGGTTGCCTTTACTTATCTCAGCCGCCTCTAGAATATCTCGCACGGATGTTTCGGAATATCCTTTTTTCGCAAATAAATCACGTGAAGCGGTGACAATTTTCTGCTTCGTCTTTTCACTTTTTCCAGCCCCGCTCTGTGCACTTGTCATCTATGAACAATCCCTTCTACCTTGCTTTTCTTCACACGGACAAATAAAACCGACCAGTTGGTTTATTTTTTTATTATAAATGGAGATTGCCCATAATACAATGAAAAAGTCATCGACTTCTTAAGGAGTGAATCTAAGTGAAAACAAACAAAACGATCATTTTTGCCATCACCAAACAGGAAGTATTCTTTGTCCATTGTTGATGAAAAAAGTGGAGGTAGAGGTCATTTTCTCAGTAGTCTATCCTCCTTTTATTTAATTTTTCTTAACATTTAACTTCACTTAAATATTAAGATCGCATATAATATAGGAGAAAAGAGGTGATGTCATTGGATGAGGATATCATTCATTACAGCAAAAAAATCATTGAGTACTCAAATGCACTAGGTTCTATCTATGTAGAAGAGTATCAACGATTCTTAAAAAATGAGTATGCAGATTTAACAAGCAAACAAGAACTGACCCTTGAATTGCTGCGGTCGAAGACGAGAACAATCAATGAACTGGCTGATTATTTCTCCATTTCATCTAGTGCCGCTAGCCAGCTCATATCAAAGCTTGAACAGCTTGGATATGTGAAAAGAGAGATTAATCCACATAACCGTAGAGAAATCATTGTTGATTTTGCTCAAAAGGGCCATGACTATCATAAAGATATTGAAAAAATTCAGCTGCATCTTATTCAAAAATACTATGCCCAGCTTTCAAAAGAAGATCTAAAAACATTATTATCGCTTTACGAAAAAATCTATCAAATTGCGAAAGAAACGCCTTAACCCGGCGTTTCATGCATGAATATGTAAGTTAGATAAACGATGAAAGGGATGATCAAATGGACAGGATTCATTTGCAAGATGGACGTCATATTGGTTTGTCTCAATACGGTGATCTTGAAGGATTCCCAGTATTCTTTTTTCATGGGACACCTGGATCGAGAGTGATGTTTTTAGATGATGATCCAATCTCAAAAGAGCTTGGCATTCGTCTCATTTCTTTAGACAGACCTGGTTTTGGTTTATCTGATCCGCAACCGAACCGCACTATTTTAGACTGGGCAAAAGACGTACAGGAAGTGGCCGATCATCTTGACATCTCCCATTTTTCAGTGATTGGTGTCTCTGGAGGCGGGGCATTCGCTGCTGGTTGTGCCTATCAATTGCCAGACCGCATTCTTTCAGCTGCTCTCGTCTCAAGTACCACCCCATTTCAGGATGGTAAACCGCCTAAAAGTATGCTAAAGGAGAACAAGATTGCCTTTTTCCTCAGTAAAAGAATGCCTTGGCTCTTAAAGGCAAGCTATCGCGCTCAGAAAAAACTCATTGAAAAGAAACCAGAGAAATTCAAGAAACTAACGAAAAAAGGGAACAAACATTTACATCCATCGGATCGGCAATTTCTTCAAACCGATGAGCAACTGGAGCTGATGATGCGGCATTTATACGAAGCTACTCGTCAATCGGTTGATGAATGTATTCATGAACCAGATTTACTCTCACGGTCATGGGCATTCGATATGAAAGTTATACAAATCCCTGTGGATGTCTGGCATGGAAAAGAGGATCAGATGGCCCCTTTTGCAGAGATAGAAAGCATTGCTCCCAACATTCCAAACGCCAAAACGCACTATATCGAGCAAGCAGGACATTTTCTGACTGATATAGATGATGTTTGGAGAGACATTTTACTCTCTTTAAAAAAACGGGCTGAAGATCAGGTACACATATAAAAAAGACCCAATGATACGTCGGGTCTTTTTCTTTTTAATACTGCTCGTAATAGGATTGAATTTTATCTGGATCTTTTGTTTTCGTCAGAGCCAGCATGAGTAGAATGCGTGCTTTTTGTGGATTTAATGAATCCGATGAGACAAAATGATGTTCATCATCCATTTTTTCATGTGTGACAATGCCATTTCCTGCACGGCTTGACCTCACAATCACCACGTCTTTTTTCACAGCATCTGTTGCCCCATTGATCGCTTCTGTTGACATCGTTCCATTTCCTGCGGCGGCAACGACAATACCCTTCGCTCCTTCTTTAACCGCAGCATCATACACATACTTTTGATCATTTTGATAGCCGTATAAGATATCCACTTGCGGCAGCTCTTTTAGCTTGGAAATATCGAATTCACTGTCAGCTGTATGTTTTCTTGTCGGTTCGTTATAAAAAGAGACAACTTCACCCGCCACTTCTCCAATGTACCCTTGCTCAAGAGACTTGAACGAATCGGTTGTGGTGGTATTTGTCTTCGTAATAAAACGAGCAGAGGCAATTCGGTCATTTAATGTCACCATTACACCTTTGCCTTTGGCTTCTTTTGTCGAAGCAATTTTCACTGCATGATACAGGTTAAGCGGGCCATCCGCACTAATGGCAGATGCTGGCCTCATGGAACCCACGACCACCACTGGCTTATCACTTTTTACAACCAAATGTAAAAAATAGGCCGTTTCTTCTAACGTATCTGTACCATGTGTCACCACAATGCCATCCACTTGATCATCATTTAAAAGCTGATTGACTCGTTTCGCTAATTTTAAAAGCAGAGTGTTATCCACATTTTCACTGCCGACGTTGGCTACTTGCTCACCCGTGACATTTGCAATATCCTTCAGCTGTGGTACAGAAGCAATGACTTTATCGATTCCAAGTGCACCAGATTTATATCCAGTCGTATCTGTATTACTGTCTGAACTACCGGCAATCGTTCCGCCTGTTGCCAGCACCTTAATATTGGATAAAGACTTGTTCCCTGTCTCAACAGCCGTGTTTTTTTCTTTTGTTTCACTGGTAGTGCTTTCTTGATTACTTTGATTATTCTCTTGAGTGCTATCGTTCGCACAAGCTGCGGTCACCAATAGTGAAACAGTAAGAAGGGCAGCACCAAACCATTTTGTTACGTTCATAAGATCATCTCTTTTCTTAAATGTGATGAATAATTATCTGTCTATAGGGTTTACTTTATACCATTCCTTCATTCATCAGCATGAGGTGAAAGTCACAGAACCAAATAAAGGAAAAAGGGCACTATTATCAAAATTTATTTATATCTTAATACCTAAATTGACTTCAGAAATTGTTCTCGACCCATTTATGATAAAATATAGGAAATCTTACAAAAAAGGAGTACATACAGTGCGTTCCGTTCAACCATTTTACAAAATCCTACTCACACTATTCTTCAGTTCCATTTTACTCAGCTTGTTCGTATGTTTATATCCACCGATTCAGGGCGAGCCTGCGTTTATGATGTTTTACACTCCCATCTTTTTTGTTTATTATTTCATCTTTGCGGTACCTTTACAGTTGTTGTTTTCTTTACAGCCCAAGGCTTTTCATCCTCTTTATTTAGCGGCTTACTTACTGATAGCAATGATTGTCATGCTTTTTGTTATGGATGGAATTGAGAGCTCAACATCCCTCCCGATCATAATTGTCAGCAGTCTCATCTACTGGACCTGCGATTCTTTCATTCATCAAAGAATGCATAAAAAAAACACCTAATGTGTAGGTGTTTTTATCTATTCTAGTATGTGTTGACAGTGCTCCACATTATCCAAGACATCTTTCAGCTCGGTGACCTGCTGATCACTAAGAGAATCTATCCTCAGTGATTGGAACTTTTTATTTCATGCTTGTGCCAGCGTGTGAAAAAATGGGGTCCTTCAATTCAAAATCAAATGTCTTCCCATCAACGATACCAACTGTTTTTGAACTGTCGTAAAGTTCAAGCAAGCACGCTGCCATTTCTTTTGATGTGTGATATTTCTTGATAGTGCCTTCATATTCGAATTGATCGACATCTAATGAACGCTTTGCAAATTCCGACTCTGTCGCAGCAGGCGCTAATACTTTTGCCTGTAATTTGGCTCCTTTTTCTTTCAATTCTAGGGCCAGCCCTTCTGTAAAGGCGCTCACATAAAATTTCGTTGCTGAATAAGTGACAGCATTTCCGACGACGGTATAACCCGCTCTTGAAGAGATATTGATTAGCTGCGTCCCCTCTTTTTGCTCATAATCACGGACATACAGAGTGGATAAAATTGTTAACGCTTCAATATTGAGATGAAGCATGTCCCCGATTTTTTTCACATCCTGCTCTCCTATTGAACCAAAATGGCCAAACCCAGCATTATTAATGAACGTATCCAGCTCATCACCAGCTAATGACTCATAGAAAGAATACACTTGCTCTCTGTCTGTTAAATCAACAGACTGGACTTTCACTTGAATATCGGGATATGTTTCTAGAATCTTTTCTTTCAGTTCTTGGAGTTTATCAAGCCGGCGTGCAGCTAAGATCAGATTTTTTCCTCTTGCTGCAAAGACCAAAGCCGTTTCATATCCAATACCTGAACTTGCCCCTGTAATGACTGTATAGCCCATTGTATATCCCCCTATTCGTATCTTCTAGCTGTTTAAAGTATAGCGAGAGCATGTGACTCTAGTCAATTTTGAAGAGATTCAAAGAGACATGAACAACTGAACGTTCAGCATTTAATCGGTTTCTTTTGAATTATGTTGGAGGATAGCCTGCTGAGCTTTTTTTGTTAATTTGTGAAAAACCAGTTGATAGGAATGTTCAATTAGCTCTTCGACAAATGAAGATGGAATATCTGCATCAAGATAAATAGAATTCCAATGCGTCTTATTCATGTAATAGCCGGGAATAATTCCTTCATGCATTTCTCTTAATTCTTCAGCACGTTGCGGATCACATTTTAAAGTGATAACTGGCTTGCGATCGACGTCTCCCCCCATCATGGCGAACATCTTTCCACCTATATGATAACGATCTGCCTGCCACTCAGGTTGATAGTCGTGGGTTGCTCCTTGTAAAGAAAGACAAAATGCCTGTAGTGTCTCTTTTTTCATTCTATTAGCTCCTTTTTAGATGTCTTCTATCTTACTATTATATCGACTACTGCGATTGTTGTATCTACACTTCTTTTCAAGACGTCAGCAAGAACACAAAAAAAGCACAGAAAAAAAGTCTGTGCTTTTTACTGATATCCGAATATTTCTTATTCAAACGCCTTCTTAAGCTGATCGCTCATCAGATGCCAAGCCTCTTCAGCTATCTCTAAGTCTCCGGCATGAGTGAACGCATGAGGGACTCCTTTAAATTGTTTGTATGTGACATCTACCCCTGCTTCTTTTAACTTGTCCGCATAATGCTCAGCTTCTTCAGCTAGTGAATCCTTCTCAGCTGTGATAACAAGAGCTGGGGGCATTTGTGCTAACACTTCTCTCTCTGCAAAGACTGGAGAAACGAGCGGATTGTGCGGATCTTGACCTTGCAGGTAGAAGGCATTAAACAGTCTCGCCATTTCCACTGGAATTGCTTCTTCAAACGCTGGCTTTTGTGCTGGATCAGTAGCCAAATCAAGCGGCGGATAATCAAGCACTTGATAGACAATCGGAAGTTTGTTCCCTTTTTGGATATCAAGCAAACAAACCGCTGTTGCCAAATTCCCACCTGCACTATGTCCGCCAATGGCTAATCGATTTGGGTCTATTTGTAGTTCTTCAGGATCTTCATATAACCATTTCATCACATCGTAGCATTCATGAAGAGCGGCCGGGAAAGGGTGCTCCGGTGCCAGCTGATACTCCACATTGACGACGATACACTCCGCACGATCTGCTATGACCGGACACCAATGATTATCCATTTCAGCACTTCCAAGGATAAAACCGCCCCCATGCAAATTCACGAAAACAGGAAGGGGTTGTTTCAATGTTTTCACAGGTTTAAATACCCACACCTTTGTTTCACCAGCACCCGTTGAGATATCATATTCCATTTTGTTCACTTCAGGAGGGTGGACTGGCTTTAGTTCTGATTGGCCAGCTAATGAGTCTTCAGCTGGTTGACGTAATGACTCAGCCATTTTGATTTGTTCGTCTAAGTTCATAATCTCAGCTCCTATCTTATTCTTTTATCTCTATCCATTCGTTACGAATTTCGCCTTTTCCTTCAATGTCGTCAGAGAGTCGTTGCTTTTTATCTATCTCCCCATTTTCAGCTCCTTTGAAACAAACATTCCCCCTATGAATAAATAAAAAAAGCACTGCGGCGCTAAGTCCTCAGTGCTTTTCATATATTATGATACTTGTTGTTCTACTTTCACTCGTTTAATAAAGAAAGCAATCACCAAGCCAATCACTGTCATAATGACAGCAAAGATAAAGGCATGCTGGACGCCATTTGTAAAGGCGAGCAGCTGATTGACTGGATTTGCGGGATCAGCCACATTTTCCATAAAGCTGCGAGCTCCTGATGAAAGGATCGAGATACCAACTGCAGTCCCAATCGCTCCTGATACTTGCTGCAATGTATTCATAATCGCTGTACCGTGCGGATATAGCTCTGGCGGCAGCTGATTCAATCCATTTGTTTGGGCAGGCATCATGATCATCGCAATTCCTATCATTAACGTAATATGAAGCGTCACGATATAACCGATGGACGTATTCACACTTAAGTTCGTGAAGCCAAACATGGTCGCTGCAACGATGACAAGGCCTGGGATGACAAGCCACTTCGGCCCAAATTTATCAAAAAGCCCACCCATGATTGGCGATAACAGTCCATTGATAATTCCACCTGGCAATAGCATTAAACCAGCTGTAAATGTAGACAGTGCCAAGGACGTTTGCAGATATAATGGCAAAATCATCATAGCAGACAGCATCACCATCATACACACTAAAATCAGAAGTAACCCGATCACAAACATTGGATATTTAAATGGGCTTAAATTCAACATCGGTTCTTTCATGTTTAACTGTCTTAGGGAGAACACAAGAATGCCAATGACACCTACAACAATCGCCACAATCACATGCATACTGCTCCAGCCGCCGCCTTCACCGGCACTGCTAAAGCCATACACAATTCCACCGAAACCGATGGTTGATAGCACAATCGATAAAATGTCGATTTTCGGTCTTGTGGGTTCCGTAATATTTTGCATAAAAATATACCCAAATACGAGTGCAGCAACTAATAACGGAAGCGAAATCCAAAAAATCCAATGCCATGTTAACGATTTAAGAATGAGACCAGAGACCGTTGGACCAACTGCTGGGGCAAACATAATGACAAGACCGATAATCCCCATTGATCTACCTCTTTTATGAGGCGGAATGATAACCAAAATCGTATTAAACATCAATGGAAGAAGCAAGGCTGTTCCTACTGCCTGCACCACACGTGCCACCATTAAAATACTGAAGACAGGTGCAACGGCCGCAATAAATGTACCGATGATCGAAAAGACCAGTGAGGTAATGAAAAGCTGTCTTGTTGTAAACCATTGAAGAATGAGGCCTGAAATTGGAACAAGAATCCCTAGTGTTAATAAATAGCCGGTTGTAAGCCACTGAGCAGTCGTTGCTTCAATACCAAAGTCTAATGTTAAACTTCTCAGCGCCATGTTGAGTGCCGTTTCACTAAACAGTCCAATAAATCCAGCTGTGATAAATGAAATAATAATGGGCAGCGTTCGAATGTCGGAAGCTGCTGTTTGCTGTTTGTTCATATTAAGTTGGCTCCTTTTCTTTTTCAATATTAAGCAATCTTAGGAAGTCAGGCTAGTCAGAAATGAGCCACTTCATTGTCGTTGAAAAACAGATAAAATTTGTTTTTCCGCAGCGAATTGTGCAATTTTTTCGATTGAGTAGCCGGATTCATGAATATAAAACATGAGTTCAGGCGTCATTGGAGAGGACATACATAATGTCGTCAACTCAATATCTTGTATGTTCGCTTCTCCTTTTATTTTCGCTTCCTCAAGCAAATCACGAATGATTTGTTTGAGTGATTGACTGTAATGACAATCATATACTTTACTTGTCTGCTCTAAATTTCCAGAGATCGTCAGCATCCGGATCCAGTCTAAGTGATGACCAACGATGAGATGGATCTCCTCGAGAACATATTGCAAACGATCTTGAACCGGCTGATCACTGATTTTATTTAAGTAAAGATGCAAAGCAGGGATCAGCTGTTCAAATCTCTCACCAAGAATAGAGAGACACAAATCACTTTTATTTGCATAGCGGCGGTAAAGGGTTCCTTGACCAACACCAGCTGTTTTTGCGATTTTATGCATGCTGACATTCTCTACACCAAACTCTTGAAACAAAGAGAAAGCGACCTCTTCAATTTCCTTTCCAATATCCTTTTCCATGCTACCTCACCTTCTCTAGCTTCATCCACATCACATCTATTTGTATGTTTTGATTCAAGGCTCTTTAGGTTTCATTTAGGACAATTGTCCCGGTATTATCTTACGGACAACTGTCCGCTTTGTCAATCATTCTTTTTTTGCGATTTTTACTATCATTTGACTGATCCACTTGTTGTAACTATAATGGTTACAAAAAGTGATAGAGGTGATTGGATTGAATACATTCCTATTCGTTCATGGTGCATTCCAAGGAAGCTGGTGCTGGGACCAAATAAAACCTTCTCTTCAACAGAAAGGTCATACAGTGATAGCAATTGATTTACCTGGCAGTGGCGAAGACGCCACGCCTCCACAGGACGTATCATTAGAGAGCTATGTAAACAAAGTCGTCACAACGATTGAAAAAATAGACGAACCCGTCATTTTAGTTGGACACAGTATGAGCGGGATGGTGATCTCACAAGTAGCTGAGAACATTCCAGACAAGATCAAAAAACTAGTATATGTCTGTGCATTTGTTCCTGAAAACGGACAAGCTATTAGTGATATCGCATCAGGCGGTCCTAAAGCAACGTTTGACGAAAAGAATCAGACCATCACATTAATGGAAGAATTCATTGCGGAGGATATGCTCAACGAAAGTTCGGAGGAAGATCTGCAATTGTTTAAAAAGAAGATACGTCCACAGCCTGTTCAGCCTTTTGAAGATCAAGTTTCATTAACCAATGAAAGATTTGGAAGAGTGCCCAGTGTCTATATTGAAACAACAAATGATCGCTCCATTCCGGTTGACTTGCAAAGACAAATGTATGCCACTAAACCTTTTGAGCGCATCTATACCCTTGATGCCGATCATTTCCCTTTCTATTCTAGAAAAAAAGAGCTTGTGGACTGTTTATTAGATATTGCAGTTACAGAAAGATAGTAAACAGCAAGAGATAAATATTTTGAGATGAAAAAGAGAAAACATATGTAAAGGATGAAAAACCCAATCATCACTACTGGCGTTTTTGATCCTTTTCTATTGATACCTCAATTCCCATGAAATAAGAGAAGATTCTATCAAACTCAACTGCTTAATATCAGAAATTAGACCGATTTTCCATTTTACAAGAATCATGTATGATCAATTAAGAAAGCGCTTCCAAAAAGGAGAGGAGAATGCTTATATGTCTTATCGTGTAAAACGGATGCTGATGCTGCTTGTCGCTGGGTTATGCTTGAGCTTGTCCACATTTACAGCTGGTGCCTCGGCACAAACTGGTGGATCATTCTATGAACCCTTTAACAATTACAATACCGGGTTATGGCAAAAAGCTGATGGGTACTCTAATGGAAACATGTTTAACTGTACGTGGCGTGCAAACAATGTCTCCATGACGTCGTTAGGGGAAATGCGGTTATCGCTCACAAGTCCTTCCTATAATAAGTTTGACTGCGGGGAAAATCGTTCCACTCAAACATATGGCTATGGACTTTATGAAGTCAGCATGAAACCAGCAAAAAATGTTGGGATCGTGTCTTCGTTCTTTACTTATACGGGACCGACTGATGGTACGCCTTGGGATGAAATCGACATCGAATTTCTAGGAAAAGATACGACAAAGGTTCAGTTTAACTACTATACCAATGGTGTCGGAAATCATGAAAAGATCGTCAACCTTGGTTTTGATGCAGCAAACTCTTATCACACATATGCGTTCGACTGGCAGCCTAACTCAATTAAATGGTATGTGGACGGTCAATTAAAACACACGGCTACTACTCAAATCCCTCAAACACCGGGAAAGATTATGATGAACTTATGGAATGGTGCAGGTGTCGATGAATGGCTCGGCTCCTACAACGGTGTTACCCCACTTTACGCTCATTACAATTGGGTGCGTTACACAAAAAGATAACCACATCACAAAACCTGTGACAAGTCACAGGTTTTTCTTCATTTAAATAGAGCTCGTTTTTAATTGATGAACTAGTTTTTGTTCATAACTGTGGATAATATCTTCATAACTTTCGATCTTGTAATCTAACCGTTTAATCGTTTCTTCGATTTCCTTTTGTTTGTCTACGAGTCTTTCTCTCTCATTGACCAAAATACTCTTCCTTGAGGACAATGTACGATCCTCTCCCTCGATAAATAAAGCCGTATATTCTCTAAGAGCATCAATTGACAGACCCGCATTTCTCATACATTTAATAAATTCTATCCACTGAATATCTTCTTCTGTATATTCACGAACACCATTTTCATCACGCCTGATCGGTCTAATTAAACCTATATTCTCATAATACCTGAGCGTAGCAGTAGATAAATCGAGCTGCTTGGCGGCTTGTGCTATTTTCATTATTTTCACCCTTCTCTTCTTTCTCTTACTTGACGATCTCCCTTTTCCCATCATCTCCATTTTAATCGAGAAGACAAGATACTTTTGGCTCAAATCTTGATTCAAGGTTGATGCTAAAGCCTGAATTGAGGCGATCAGAGGGTTCTATGTTGACTTAAAGTTCACTTTAAGACGTACAGTATAGAGGAAGGACCGAATCTTACTTTTGAAAGGATGATCAAGAATGTGTCAGACGCACCAATCAAACGTTTTAAGTGTTTCCCATGCAAAAGCAAACTTTGAACGGACAACCATTGAACGAAGAGCCCTTCGTCCACATGATATTTTAATTGATATTCAGTTTAGCGGGATCTGTCATTCAGATATCCACAGTGCCTTTGATGAATGGGGCGGCGGTATTTTCCCAATGGTTCCGGGTCATGAGATTACTGGAGTTGTTTCAGCTGTTGGGGATGCTGTCACGAAATTCAACATTGGTGATCGTGTAGGCGTCGGTTGTTTTGTCGATTCTTGCGGTACATGTGAATATTGCCAAAATGGAGATGAACAATATTGCAAGAAAGGAGTCGTTCAAACTTATAATAACCTGGATTATGATGGAGAACCAACTTACGGCGGCTACAGTCAGAAAATTGTTGTGACAGAACGATTTGTTGTCAATATTCCTGACCAGCTTTCCCTCGATGTCGCCAGTCCTCTTCTCTGTGCCGGCATCACAACGTATTCTCCGTTAAAACACTGGAAGGCTGGGCCTGGCAAAAAAGTGGCGATTGTCGGAATGGGCGGTCTAGGTCATGTCGCCATTCAATTTGCACGCGCACTTGGCGCAGAAGTGACTGTATTAAGCCGCTCTTTGAATAAAAAAGAAGAGGCCCTGTCATTTGGTGCAAAAGACTATTTTGCTACAAGTGACCCTGATACGTTTAAGACACTAGCCGGTCAATATGATCTCATTCTCAATACCGTCTCTGCCAATATCAACGTGGATGCCTATTTGTCCTTACTTCGTGTTGACGGAACATTAGTGAACGTCGGTGCACCACCAAAGCCAGACAACTTCCATGTGTTTTCATTAATTACTGGACGTCGCAGCATCGCCGGCTCACTCGTTGGCGGCATCCAAGAAACACAAGAAATGCTCGATTTCGCAGCTGCTCACAATATCGCACCACAAATTGAAATGATCAACGCAAACCAAGTCGATGAAGCATATGAACGTGTGCTCAATAGTGATGTGCGTTATCGGTTTGTGATTGATATTTCAACATTATGATCAAAAAATCATGTTCAAAGACTAGCCTGTTTGGCTGGTCTTTTGTTGTTTCAATCAAAATAAAAAAGGCTACTATATGAATAGTAGCTCAAAAGATCGGTTTATATTTTGCGAAAGAGCATATTATGAACGATTTGTACTCCTATTGGTTACTCGATGTATATGAATGATTAAATAGACAAGCTCTTCATCGGTAGGAGTGATCCTATCATTTTTCTCTAGGTATGTGACCATTTTTTGTGCACAGCTATATGCTTTTGGATAACGATTTTTTATTTGTTCAAAAAGAGAATCATTTTCATCCGGTATTCCCTCTTTAGAGAGAATTCGATAGGCAAAATATCTTAAATGTGTCATAAACCTACTATAATTTATTGAATTTTCGTCTAGTTTAATGCCATAGTGGTATTTCACAATATTGATTAGATCATTCACAATCTTGGTCACTTCAATGGTTTGCTTCATATCACTCCCGCTCTGTTGAGCATTTACAAAATGAAGCGCAATGGACGCAGCTTCTTCAGTTGGCAGTGCAATTTGAAGCCGCTCTTCAACGATTTTTAGTGCCTCTAAAGCCACATGATATTCCTCTTTATGAAATTTTTGAATTTCCCATAAAAGCGGGTTTCTGATATCGATGCCTTCTTGATATCGTGTTATGGCAAAACTAATATGGTCCGTCAAGGTTAGGTAAATATTTTGGTTGAAACTTACGGCTAATTTATTTTCAGCATATTCAATCATGTCTTTTGTTAGTTCTAAATATTCGATGTTAATATGTTCAATGAGTTCAGTCAGCTTGTTGGTTTGACCTTTGTCAATGACAAACTTTTTATCCACTTTCGAAAAGTCTACCTCTTCACTGTTATGCTTATTAAAACCGATCCCTTTCCCCATCACAATCATTTCATGATCCATCTCATCACTTAATAAGATGACATTGTTATTAAAGATTTTTTTGATTTTCATTTAGATCACCCACTTTCCTACAATCCTAAAGAAGAAAATCCAGAGAAAATTTAACGTTCTCATTTTAATCTATCATACTTTATTAAAAAAATACTTTTATCATTTTAAAATGTTAAAGCTGACTAAATGAGATCAGTTCGATGCCTTGTTCTTTCATGTAACCTAACCACTCCTGCTTTAACAATAACTGTAGATCCTCTTCTCGCTCATCATTTAATGAAGAAATTGTTCGCAACTCATCATCAACAAATCCAGGATGGCACGGTATTTCAATCGTTGCGTTTGTCTGTTTATATTTTGCTATCGTATTGATGAGGACAGATTCCTGCATAATGGGAACTGAGAAATCTGCGCATAATACATCTGTCGTTTTCACACCCGATTCGGCTAATTGAGATTTAATGAAAGGATCATCCGTTAAAACATCATCTTTTCTCATAGGAACACGATATTCTTTGGCCAATTCAAGGATGATCTGAAACATCTCTGCATGCATAACACTAAAACCATGATGTGTGTCAATATGTGTCAGTGTTAATCCCGAAGAAAGGAACTTTTCGATTTGGGCTCTGAGCTCTGCACGGACTTCTCCTTTATGAAACGTACTTGGAATCAATGATGGCTTTCGATAGAAATTCCCTTTGCCATCTACAATCGACTGAACCTTCCCACTTTCAAGTATAGGTTTCAATAATGTAAGGTTTAAGTGGACTCCCATTGCTTCAATTCCTGCTTCTTTTGCTAATTCTATAGATCGATCAAAATGTCTTGTATTCGTCAACATCGTGGTATCTGTAATGATCCCTTCTTGCATCCCTTTCAAAATGCCTTTACTCACTGACTCTGTTAAACCAAAGTCATCTGCATTGATAATTAACCTCACGGAAGCACACTCCTTTTCCTGATATTTAGAGACAAACACCAGGTAAAGAATACCTGGTGTTCATATTAAGATTTTTTCTTTAGATTCAGTAAATCTTCGTTCTTTTGAATTTGCTCTTCAACTGGAACAACCGCATCTATGTGCTCATATTGGTCGGAATTTGTGATGACAATTGGTGTTGTCGTCTGAAAACCAGCTTCAATGATTTTATCTAATTCAAATTTGATGAGAGGCTGGCCTTGTTTCACATCATCCCCTTGATTCACCAAACAAGTGAAATACTTTCCATCCAGTTTCACCGTATCTATTCCTACATGGATTAATATTTCGGCTCCCTTTTTAGAAATCATGCCAACTGCATGTCCACTTTCCATTGTAACCGATATGACGCCATCTACCGGGGCAACGACTTCCCCTTGGCTCGGTTCTATCGCAATTCCTTTCCCCATCGCTTCTGAAGAAAAAACAACATCACCCACTTGTTGAAGTGCTTTCACTTGTCCAGAGAGAGGGCTCATGATTGACTCGTTTGTTTCAAGCTCTTTATTCGTAGCGTTGTCTTCTTTTTTCTGTTGATGCTTCAATTCATATCCAAATATGATGGGAAGAACTGCTGCAATAACAATCGTTATCACAATACCTAGGATATAGAGAATCATCGGACTTTGAGCCGGGAACGTAAATACGTTAAGGAAGAAATTAAAGACAACTAATTTTACGTTAAAGATCGCAATCAGCGCTCCTCCAATGGCTCCTGCTACAACCATATAGATCATTGTTTTTCTATGTCGAAGGATAATCCCATATAAAATGGGTTCCGTAATTCCAGATAAAATGGCTGATAGAAATGTCGAACCACTTAAGGCTTTCATATCTTTGTCTTTTGTTTTCAAGAAGACCCCTAAAGCAATCCCCATTTGTGCTGCAACAGATGCTGCTGCCAATGGCACAATTAAATCAGATCCACTTTTAAGATTTTCTAAAATGATAGGCACCATTGCCCAGTGCAGTCCAAACAAAACTAAGAAAGACCAAGACCCTCCAATGATAATACCCGATACAATATGACTGCTATTGATCAAATAATTGACCAAGTCGCCTAACCATGTCCCTAAATAAACACCAAATGGTCCAACGAGCATGGTTGTTAAAGGTACAGTGATCAAGATAGATAAAAACGGAACAGCAAATATTTGAATATTTTTGTGAATGACTTTCTTTAAATTTCTTTCAATGAATGCAAATAGACTGACGGCAATAAATATAGGAAATATTGATGATGCGTAATCTAATAAAGGAACTGGGATTCCTATAAAGGAGACAACGTTTCCTGCCTCACGCAGAGCAGTGAAGTTAGGCTCTAGCAGTGCTGCACCAATAGCACCTGCTACATATGGGTTTGCACCTAATACTCTAGCAATCGTGACTCCTAATAAAATGGGTAAGAAATAAAATACTGCATTACCAGCTGCCGCAAGAACGGCGTACGTACCACTTTCTGGCGTTAATATATGAAGATTTTCTAAAACGATTAACAGTGCTTTCATCAAACCTGCCCCTGCAAAAGCAGGAATTAATGGCGTTAAACTTCCTGAGATTAAAGCAAACACTTTTGATAAAATGGTTTGTTTTTGCTCTGATTTCCCGACGGAATGGTCATCATTAAATTGCCCTTGACGTTCAATTTCTTGATAGACATCAGATACATGACTTCCAATGACCACTTGCAATTGCCCGCTACTTTCAACTACCTTTAAAATGTCTGGATGTTGCTCCAGTTCACCTTTTTTCACTTTATCACTTTGGCTCACCCTAAAACGCAGCCTTGTCGCACAATGAGTGACACCTTGAACATTCTCACTGCCACCCACCAATTTTAAAATATCTTTTGCTAACGTCACTTTATCCACTTTCATCGCCTCCAGAAAAATAGTTTAAACCAAACTTTTTTACGAGTTCCCCCCTTCAAAACAATAAACATGTTATCTTTCTATGTTGAAATAAAAAAACCTGAATTGAGGCCGGTTAATTGCATCGCAATGCAATTAACTCACATCAATTCAGGTTTCGCCTGCCGAACAGTCACAATCCCTTTTCATATATGTCATTGTCATGAAGATTTGCTGAAAAAAGGTATAAAAAAACCTAAACTGAAACCAATACAATAACAAACATTATTGTACACGTATCAATTTAGGTATCGCCCTTAACGGTCACAATCCTATTATGAAACTGCTTACACATTTAATATAGAGTATTTTTTGAAGAAATACAATATAAATTTTAACTAATTCAATTCTTGTTAAAGAAAGTTTGAGTAAAAAAGAAAATAAAATAATTTATGGAAATTCCGCATTTTGTCAATCTAGTATGTTATACTATACACTAACCTTTGAAGCATGAAATTTTTTACGAATACCTTGCACCATCTCCCTACTTGTACGCTGAGTAGGGTTTTTTCATGCAAAAAAAACAGGCCCTCTGTAGAGAACCTGTTTTGAAAAAGGAAGATTAAGCAGTTTTTTGAACGTTAGCAGCTTGAGCTCCACGAGAACCTTGCTCTACGTCAAATGTTACTTTTTGACCTTCGTCTAAAGATTTGAATCCGTCACCTTGGATAGCTGAGAAATGTACGAATACATCGTCGCCTTCTTCACGTTCGATAAATCCAAAACCTTTTTCTGCGTTAAACCATTTTACTGTACCTTGTTCCATGATTGTTGCCTCCTCGTGCGTTTACCACACAATGTATTATACTATCCTTGCCCAAAGTACCCTCAAGACGAAAAGTCAATCTTCATACTATCCTTTACGCCGAACAAAAATAATTACTTTTTATTATAGCATGAATCGGAAATAATTGCAATTTGTTGATTTAAAAGCATATCACACATGACATAGTGACTCAAATAAGAGAGGTGAATTGATGGTAAAAAGAATAATCTAGTTCCGTCTCACTCCAGTAAACTCTTATTGATAAATACTACACATTTTCAGACTCCAGTCTATTTAACCAGTTATGAACTAATGAATGAAACACATCGGGTTGTTCAATCTGCAGGTTGTGACCAGCCATATCAAGCACAGCAAAAGTGGCCCTTGGATAGTCTTCGATCAGCCGCCACGCATCGTGATATCCGACGACATGGTCTTGACGTCCTGTGATAATGAGCGTAGGATACTGAAATTCAGAAGTAATATCGAAAGTATAGCCATATCCATTTTGAAGAATATTGTTGATGAATTCATGATTTGTTTGTTTAGAAGGAAGGTAAATTTCATCGCGGAACCTTTCCCACTCCATCTTTCCTTGCACAACGGCCATGGAGCAAAATTCATCCGCCTCTTCTGAAGTCAGATGTGAAATTAAGTGACTGTCACTTTTTAGAACGGTCTTCTCTGGCACGACTCTTTTATCGAATACAGGTATAGTCATTGGGGCCACAAGCAGTAATCCACGAACGATTTCCCGACGTGAATGAACAATACCTCTAGCTATGTACCCTCCATACGAATAACCACAAACAATAAACTGTTCATCAGGGATCATCTCGTCCAAAAGACGCAATACCGCTTCTAACATATTATCTGAGTTCTGAATAGACGGATGTGGCTTGGAACGTCCCATCCCCGGTAAGTCTATGTATATTCTTTTCCAACCGCTTTGTTTTTCAAATACCGGTTCCAATGCATGTAACATTACTTGATGGTCAAGTGTCCAACCATGCAATATCACGATCGGAAATCCTTCTCCAATGACTTTATGGTAAATTGACATGTATTTTCCTCCTTTCCTAACCTTCAAAATTTTATCACAATTTGAGTAATATTCTTCGGTTCACTGAACTTGATATTATCGTAAACTGCCATAGATAATGGTTCTATCACTTCGAAAACATAAAAAACCAAAGGTCTAAAACCTTTGGTTTCTTAGATGCGGCCGAGAGGACTTGAACCTCCACGGTTATTACAAATGGAGTAGGATAGTTATATATACAACCGTTCTTCCCTCTCAATTTTGGGCAATTTAAGGACAACTTCAATTTATCAGCACCATTATTTCACCATAATATACATTTAAAATTGACGACTCTAACAATCTGATGAGGACAGAATATTAATAGACAAATCATTAGTGTTTAAATGTATTACGTTCTTGTTTAAACTTAAGCAATATTTTACTATGTCACCTGTTCCACCAAGCCCTCTAGCTGATTGACCATCCCATATAGCGATTAAGAGCTCTGTTGACTCAACTACGTATTTTCCAGCCTCATAGAAAGCTTTTTCCTCTGGTTCAGGAAAAGATAAAACTTTCTTAATGACAGCATGATTTAATAAATCTTGGTACTTTAATAGAGATATCGATTCATCAAATGTTCTATCATAATTCTCTGAAGGAATAATTGCATGATATGGGATTCCAACTTTCTTAAGGATCTCAGCAAAAAGTTGATCTGCTCCTTTGGCTAAACAAGTATAACCACAAGTAACATCATGTTCAGTTATAATTTGTTTAAGCTTTACAGCTATATCGTTATACTGCTGACTTGAGCCTAAATTTTGATGTCCTGTTATGCCTACATTCATAGTCTACCTTGATTTGCAAGAGACCAGTAAAAACGCCCTAAAGCTGTTAACTTGCATTTTTTGCTATTTACAGCTGCATAATACATATGCTCTTCTCCTATTGGCTCAACCAGTCCTGCAGAACGCAACCGTTGGAGATTCTTAAAAATTTCTTCTTTTTCTTTATCACCATGACCTTCATCTGGCTCGAAAGAGGGGTCAAGTTGAAAATGCTCATGAGGATCAGGAAAATATATATTTAACTTTCGAATTGTTGCTAAAGAAGCTTTCGGTTTACATTTCCTGATTGGAAGTAGCTTTGAAACATGAGATTTAAATAACGGCCTTTGGTCCCAAGCTCCTAAAGCCTGATCAGCATATGCATATATACTTGCAGCAGTGACATTTCCTAACGCATCTGCTGCTCCCCCATCTAAAGCATCATGAATTAATGATGTAAACACACCGGAACCAGCAGCTTCCATAGCGTATTGGGAAGTTCTGCTTGCTGTTAGTATAGATACTCCCTCACTAATTATTGCTTGTTCACTGTTTGATAACATATTAGCCCCCATTGAACCACTATGACAGCAATCTAATATAATGACTATCTCATTTATTTTAGTTTTAGCATCGTTTGCAATCTTCAACACCTCTAACATCGGAATTCCATCAAGTTCTTGAGAAACTAGATACCCCCCAGCTCCAAGACTGTCTAAACTCCCATGTCCAGAAAAGTAAAGCAGAGCAACATCAGCTGGTTGTTCGAATAATTCGCAAATTTTTGTTTTTAGCTCTCTTTTATTAATACGTTCATCATCATCATGGTCACTTACGTATAGCTGACAATCAAAGTTCCTCTCCTCATTTTCATGAGTAGCTAAGATATTTGCCATCTTTTCCGCATCATTGACACAACCATTAAGAGGCGAATTATCATAATCATTTATACCAATCAAAAGTGCCCGTCTCATTTAACTCCACCAGAAAATCTCACAAATTTATTTTTCCCTTCATTTTTAGCCCATTCAATCATTTCCACAACACCTTCCCAAGTCCATTTAATTGTTTTACTTCTTGGGAGTCCTTCAGGTAACGTTGTAGAAGAATTTGCGCCGTCTACATAAACACCAAAAACAGGAACATTGTTCTTTTTAGCCATCTCTATTTCTTTTTTTACGCCAATAGCTGAACTCATTGATTTTCCAACTAAAACAATACACATATTAGTTTTTTTCATCTTTTCTTCTACTATTTGTTCCCACTTACTTTGTGGCATAGCTTCTTTTGCGGACCAATCAGAGACAGAAAAAGGCACCCTTGAATTTTTACATTGCCCTACAAAATAATTTTTTTGCGGTTCATTATGATCAAAATCAAAACTTATAAAAGCTCTAGGATTTGACATTTTAATTCCCCCTAATTAATTTATAATATAATTATACTATTTTTTGGATAAAATTGTTGAATTTTGTCTCAATTATATTAAATAGTTATTTTATGGACATTCTTTAGTCTTCAGTTAATATTGAATTCATCGAGAATAAATCAAATAAAGTCTTAGTTATTTGTATACATATACTTAAAAACTCTACATTAATTCCTTTGGTACACGTTAATAATTACTCAACTATTCCAAGTATCTTTTTCACAAATTAAAAACAGTCTAGACACATGTCTCGACTGTTCTTAGTTTGTTAACTCCCTACACGCTCAGCTAATATTTGCAATTCTTCTCTAAATGAGCTGTCAGAATTAGCATTTTCATTTTTGTTTAGCTCACCCGATATAGCTACGCTCCCGCCTCAAAGAAGAATCGATTTTCCCAGAAAAGAAATCAACCAATTTGTTTCCAACATTTACAAGTTTACCTTACCCCTCAATTGACAAGGCATTAAGAGATTCAATCCAATATCCAGCCTTATTTACCCATAAGCCTGCCACAATTATGACAAGAAAAAACAAAGCGAAACGTCTCATACCCTCCTTAAAATTCCCTCTTATAAAGAATAGATAGACTAGGAAGGCTATCAGAAACACAAAAATTATTTCTCCAAAACTTTTCTTCAAAACATTGTACATATCCTTAGAGACGCTCGTAATAGCGTCGCTAAAGTTATTTATCGGTTCAGCACTCATAAACATGTCCATTGCCTTATCAACGACAAGAACAATTATTTGTGTCGTACCTAGCATTACATTGGATATAGAAACAATGGTACCTTTTATCATTCCGTCTTCTGCTTGATTGTGAGCTTGGTAATGCTCCAACGGAAAACGACTTATTTCAAGATCAACCCCACCAACCTTTTCAATTTTTGGTTTAACCGTTTTGTCTCCTTCTTTATAATCCGCAAAGACCAAAGTTACAGAAGAAACCAACATCACCATAAGAAAGTTATTATTAAGCTTTTTTTCTTCATTTCATCCTCCTAAATCCCCAATAAAAAAAGCCGCTCAAATATGAACGACTAATTTTCAAATCTCTTCTTTTTATGATATTAATTTTGAAACCCGTGCCCGTTGTGTTCGTTGGTTGATTTTTTTCGTTTCGATCATCTATATGTTGTGTTTTGTTAGATTCCATTATACTATATACAGTGTAACAATTACATAGTATCAAAAAAAGAGACTATCATGAATAGTCTCGGAAAGGAAATGGTGAGTTCAATATGTCTATTATATGGATCGTAATTCTTTTGTTGATTAAAATAAACATTAAAACAATAAACGTCAATATTTCATTTAAAAAATGATTTAACTGTAAGACTTGCATAGTTTAACTCCGCCAAGTTAAATTGGGCTTTTTAATTCTTATAATCTAATTATATGAATTGTAGCATGTTAATTTTCACTGATCAAGCTTATTGATTACAAATTGGTCAATTCTAGTTAAGGAATATAATGTTTATCTGTGAGAAAGGAAACATCATTTGTTTGAGCTATCAATCTCCAATTTTCCCTTAACTAAATTTGCATTTCGTTAAACCAAATTACGGCTATAACATTCTGCTAACCACACAGACATTTTTTTGGTTTCAACTAAAGCTGAAAAAAGGTACAATAAGAAAAGGAATACAAGCTACTGCAATAGCATGTATTCCCACGTCCCAAAAGAGGGAGGTGAACTTTAATGCTGGAACTGGTTAATGAGTATTTAAGTATGATTAATTCCGTAGCATCAATTGCATATATTGCAATGTCTACATACATCATACTAAGACACAAAAAAGCATAAAGTTCATTATTCAACTAGACCCGATTTTCGGGTCTTTCTTTATTTCCTCAGTCTACTTAAAGCAGACCTCATTGGAAGTGTAGGAGCAATTATTTGCTGTGCTTAAATTGCAATTCTTTTGTTTAATACAAGTTCATTATAGCATTATTAAAATACAAATTACAAATAACGCAAAAATAAATACATCAACAAAACAAAAAATCACAAATACATCTCTTCAACATTGACCACTTCACTTTTATTGGTCTCAAAAGCCCCCATCCACTCTTCAAATAGACATTCAATTGATATTTTAGAGGTACGTCCGTAAATATCTTTAAACAAGCATTGGCCTTGAAACATTGATCCAAGCATCTTTTAATTTTCTTCACTTGGTTCAAGATTCATCCATTTAAAGACATCTTCCCTTTCACTTGGTTCGTCAAATGCAAATGCGACACCAAAGTTTCCTTTGTCATCATCATGTAAAGCATCCTTTGTTGATTGTGAGATGGAGAACTTAGCATTAATGTAAGAACGCACCTAATATACCCTCATTCATTTGATACTCTATTTTTTGCTTTTGGTGAAGCTTGAGCCTATCCTGCCAGCTACATTTAGATAATACAAAAAAACCAAAGGTCTACAACCTTTGGTTTCTTAGATGCGGCCGAGAGGACTTGAACCTCCACGGGTTATTCACCCACTAGGCCCTCAACCTAGCGCGTCTGCCATTCCGCCACGACCGCGTGTATGATGTGCTCATATATTCATAAGTGCACTGTTTGAAAAAACAATGCGGGTGAAGGGACTTGAACCCCCACGTCATAAAGACACTAGATCCTAAGTCTAGCGCGTCTGCCAATTCCGCCACACCCGCATGAAAATGGTGAGCCATGAAGGACTCGAACCTTCGACCCTCTGATTAAAAGTCAGATGCTCTACCAACTGAGCTAATGGCTCATCTGCTATGCAGAAAAACATATATAAAAAATGGCTGGGCTAGCTGGATTCGAACCAACGCATGACGGAGTCAAAGTCCGTTGCCTTACCGCTTGGCTATAGCCCAACGAATCAACATAAAAAGAAAACATGACCCGTACGGGATTCGAACCCGTGTTACCGCCGTGAAAGGGCGGTGTCTTAACCGCTTGACCAACGGGCCATATGATAATGGCGGAGAAGGAGGGATTTGAACCCTCGCGCCGCTTACGCGACCTACACCCTTAGCAGGGGCGCCTCTTCAGCCACTTGAGTACTTCTCCATTATGGCTCCGCAGGTAGGACTCGAACCTACGACCGATCGGTTAACAGCCGATAGCTCTACCACTGAGCTACTGCGGAATAATGAGACATGTTTCATTATATCTATGCCAGAAAAATGTGTCAAGAATTTTTAAGTGTTTCATTCCTGTCTCATTAGCGACGGCTTTTATAATTTAACATATACTAATATAACAGTCAAGCCTTTTTCCATGCCATTTGTTTAACTTGGCAGAAAGCCCCCGACCTCCACGTAGACCAAGGGCCTTGATGCAGCCTTCCACATGAGATTAAGACAAATGAAACTTTCGCATCCACTTATAAAAAGTACTTCTTGGCACTCCTGCTAACCTCGCTGCTTCTGACACATGACCTTTTGTTTTATGCAGTGCGTCTATCACTGTTTGCTTTTGAATGCGTTCCCTGAATGTGAGTTCTTTTGAAGTCTCCGGTTGCTCTGCTGGATGCAGCTTCTGTTTTTTCTGATCAATCGCCTCTAATACTGAAGCATATTGCGATTCACCAATCCATCCACCTTTCGGAAAGAGGACCCTTAGATGTTCAAACAGGTTAAAAAGCTCTCGTATATTCCCTGGCCAGTGATACTTCTGCAATTTCTGAAAAAATGATTCAGGAAACGCTGCATTCCAGTGATGCTTCTTTTGGTAATAACGATACAAATCATGAATGTCTTCTTTTCTTTCTCTAAGCGGCGGGATATTGATCGGATAGACATGAAGACGGTAATACAAGTCTTCTCGTATTTTTCCTTCCTTCAGCAGTTCGTTCATATTACGGTGAGTCGCTGTAATGATTCGAATATCCAAAGGGATTTCGTGTGTCCCGCCGAGCGGTACGACTGCCCTTTCTTCTAACACCCTAAGAAGCGCTACTTGCATCGCATATGGGATTTCGCCTATTTCATCTAGAAAGAGTGTTCCTTTATGGGCTTGTTCAAATTTCCCTTTAGCTCCGTGACGTTTTGCTCCTGTAAAAGCACCTTCAGCATAGCCAAACAGCTCACTTTCTAACAGGCTTTCAGGAATGGCTCCGCAATTAACAGCAATGAACGGCCCTTTATGCCTTTCACTGGCGGAGTGAATGGCTCTAGCGGCGAGTTCCTTCCCTGTCCCTGTTTCTCCCCAAATATACACATGAGCATCTGTTTGTGCCGCTCTCTTCATCTCACTAAGCGTCTGTTGAAATACCTTACTTGTTCCTGATTCCCCGGGAAATTGAGCAAAAGAAACGGTCATGCTGCTTTTCGCTGCTTCTTCAAGAGAAAGGGATATGCCTAGCACCTTCCCGTCTTGCTCTGATTGAATGATCTGCTTTCCCCGGATAACAAATGGATGATCCTTAAGCCGCTCAACATCCATTCCATGCCAGTCTGAAAATCGATCTCTAATCGACCTGCTGGCAGACACAATTTGCTTTTTTTCATTACAGACCACATACGGTTCATCTGCTTCCACCTGCTGGAGACAATGAGTGATCAGCTCCAGCTCTCTCCTTTTTTGCTGGACTTGAATTTCTCTCTCTATGGCATAAGCAACCGTTGAAGCCATTCCAAGCATAAAAGGGTGCTTGTTATCCGTCATACAGGAGATGTCAATCACCCCTATGATTGTACCGTCCGCATCGTGAATTGGAGCAGCTGAACAACTCCAATGATGAGAGGCGATAGAAAAATGCTCCGTTCCGTTGATCGTCACCGCTTCTCCGATGACGAGTGCCGTTCCGATCGCATTTGTCCCTACATCTGTTTCAGTCCAGCGTGAACCCTCCATAAAATTAATTCTTCTGGCTTCCACCATCGTTCTTTCGCTTCCTGTCAGACTTAGCACATAACCATCTGCATCGATGAGTAAGGCCAGCATATCAGAATCTTTTAATTGCTGATTGATTTTATTTAAGTAAGGAAGAGCCGCATTTAGGAATAATGAATATTTCTTTTTTTGGGCACTGAATCGTTCCTTTTCTAACAACGACTGTCCTTTACCTAAATACGGATTCACATTTGCCTGTTTACACCTGTGCCATGATTCTGCCACTCTCTTATTCAGACGAGACTGATCAAGCAAACCTTCACGAACAAAACGTTTCCACGTATTTAAATAACAAGGCGTCGGATTCATTCCATCCTCTCCTCTGGGGGCTTTTTATTCATTATAGATAAACATAAAAGCGCTTTCAATTACAATTGGCTAACCCAAGAAGTCAATTGGATAGAAAAGGAGTCTCTTTCAGCAGTGCACCGCTCTTCCAATGGTTTGCAGAACGGCTTCGTGTATTGCCTCTGAAAGTGTCGGATGTGCCGCAATAAACTGCTCTAATGTATCAGCGGTCAACTCTGCATGCATCATCACCGCCGCTTGTCCAATCATTTCTGTTGCATTCGGTCCAATGATTGAAACGCCTAATATTTCTTGATATTGCGGCTCTACAATGACTTTTACGTGACCGGCTGGTTGATTTAAGATTAATGCTTTTCCATTTGCAGAAAATGCACATGTCCCTATCCTAATCTCCTCATATTGTTTTCTAGCACTCTCTTCATTTAAACCAACACTCGCGATTTCTGGAGAGGTGTAGATGCACCTCGGAATCACTTGTTCATTGACCTTTAGATGTTCACCTGATGCATGGGAAGCCGCAACCGTCCCTTCATGAAAGGCAGTATGAGCAAGCTGGACACCACCTGTCACATCACCGCACGCATAAATATGCGGGAGATTGGTTTGCATATGTTCATTGACGTAGATTCCGTTTCTATCAAATTCAATTCCAATCTGATCAAGATTCAACTCTCCAAGTTGCGGAGTTCTGCCAATCGCCATTAAGCAAAGATCCGACTGGATGTCACAACGTTCTCCTTGATTATTCTCCACCACTACTTTTCTTGAAGTGGAATCAAGCTGTTTGACTGTGGCGGACGTCAAAATGTTTACACCCGTTTCTTCGAGCTGCTCGTGAAGACATTGTGCTGTATCACGATCTTCTTCTGGTAAAATGTGCACTGCCCGTTCAACCATGACAACCTTTGATCCCATTCTGCTAAAGATGCTCGCAAACTCACAGCCAATCACCCCGCCCCCAATGATACAAAGTGAATCTGGGATCGAAGAAAGTGACATGGCGTCCTTGCTGTGAATGATCCATTCGCCATCAAAAGGTGCAAACGGTAAAGCCGCAGGCACAGCCCCTGTTGCAATAATGATTTGTTTTGCTTGAATGATTTCAGACTTTCCTTCACTTTCTATGAATAGCTCATGTGCTGATAGAAATGAAGCCTTCCCATTTACCACGGTAATTTTGTTTTTATTCATCAAGTAACGAACACCATCAGTGAGCTGCTTGACGACAGACTGTTTCCGCTTTTGGACAGCATTCCATTGAATGATAGGCTCATGTTCTGGAAGCTCAATTCCAAAATGTCCAGCCGATTTCACATGCTCATACATATCGGCGCTTTGCAAAAGTGCTTTGGTCGGGATACAGCCGTCATTGAGGCAGGTACCTCCCAGCTGACCTTGATCAATTAACACAACCTCTCTGCCAAAACGGGCGGCTGTTATGGCCGCCACATAACCTGCTGGTCCGCCTCCTATAATGACCAGTGTCATGGTACATTCACCTTCTTTCTATAAAAGAATGGATAATGGTTCTTCTAAGTGTGCTTTGACCGTTGATAAAAATGCAGAGGCAGGCGCCCCGTCCAGCACGCGGTGATCAAACGTAAGACTGAGTGGTAGGATGGTCCCTTTGCACAATTCATCTTCTCGATAAACAGGGGTGTCATACATTGTTCCGACACCAAGGATCCCCGCTTCCGGCGGATTCAAAATTGGTGTGAAATGCTCTACACCATACGCTCCAAGATTGGTGATGGTAAAGGTAGAACCTTTGATTTCGTCATGTAGAAGCTTTCCTTCACGTGCTTTTTTACCATACAATTTAATGCCCTTCGCCAGCTCTATCAGCGTTAACCGCTCCGCATGCTGAATGACCGGTACAGCCAATCCGTTATCTAACGCAGCAGCAATCCCAAGATGAACATTCTCAAAAGTTTCGACAACTCCGTTATGATATTGACTGTTCATCGCAGGATGTTCTAGCAACGATAGGATCGCTGCTTTGGCTACAAAATCGGTGATGGTCAACTTTGTCTCGTAACGTGCGATGGCTGTTTCATTCAGCTGTTGTTGTAGGTTTTTCAGTTTTGTCACGTCCGCTTTCATCGTAATGGTTAATTGTGCACTTGTTTGCAGGCTTTCCATCATTCTTGAGGCAATTGTTTTCCGCATCATGTTAATAGGCTGTTGCACTGTCTCGTTTTGTTTCTTCTCTTTCCGTTCAGGAAGTGCACGAAGCACATCCTCTTTCGTAATTCTTCCACCTGGTCCTGTCCCCACTAGCGTATCAATGTCTAGGTTTGCGCTATTCGCCATTTTACGGGCAACAGGGGAGATTTTTTTTCTCTCTTTCTTTGGTTTTGACTGGATTTCTTTTTCTTTCTTTCTCTCCACCTGTTCATTTCCTTCACCGATATAGCAGATGACCGTGCCGGGCGGTACACCTTCTCCCTCAGGTACTTTTATATCCAATATGGTTCCTTCAGCAGGTGATTCGATCTCCATTTCAATTTTTTCGGAGTTGATGCTTGCAATGCTTTCTCCTTTATTTACGGTCTCACCGACCTCTTTATTCCAGACAGATACCGTTCCTTCTTTCATCGACATGCCCAATTTAGGCATCACAACTTCGACAGCCATCTCCCTCTCTCCTTTCTCTAGTTCAAGATCTTGTCATGCCTCTTGCCAATCATCTCTAATACGGTGTTCACAACTTTATCGGGTGTTGGCAAATATATATCTTCAAGAGGCGGTGAAAATGGCACCGGTGTATGAGGAGCCGTCACTTTTTTGATTGGTGCGTCCAGTAAATCAAATCCTTTATCTGCAATCAAAGAAGAGATATCTGCGGCAATTCCGCACCTTGGATTTGCTTCATCGACAATGACAAGTCGATTTGTTTTTTCTACTGAAGTCAGAATGGCCTCCTCATCGAGCGGCGACAAGCTTCTTGGATCAATCACTTCCGCTTCAATACCTTGAGCAGACAATTGCTCTGCCGCTTCGAGTGCTGTATGCACTTGTTTGCCCACCGCAAAGATGGTTACATCAGAACCTTCCCTCTTCACATCTGCTTGACCAAGCGGCAATGTGTAATACCTCTCCGGCACATCTCCTGTGATATTGTAAAGCGTCTTGTCTTCAAAAAAGATGACAGGGTCCTGATCCTCGATGGCTGCCAGCAGCAGCCCTTTGGCATCATATGGTGAAGAAGGTACAACTACTTTCAAACCAGGGATGCTTGTAAATAGCGCATACAAACTTTGTGAATGCTGGGCAGCTGCTCTAAAACCCGCCCCATGTGTCGTTCTAATCGTGATAGGCACCTCTGCTTTTCCACCAAACATGTATCGAAATTTTGCGCCTTGATTCAGCACTTGGTCCAAACAAGTACCGATAAAATCATTAAACATAAGCTCCGCAATTGGTCTTAATCCTGTTGAAGCAGCTGCCATGGCCGCACCTATATAGCCAGCTTCACTAATCGGTGTATCAAGGACACGTTCACGCCCAAATTCCTGAACAATCCCTTTTGTTACACCAAGAACACCGCCCCATGCTTCATCATCCTGTAAGTGATCTACATGAGCACCTCCCGCAACATCTTCCCCCATTAAAATGACATCTTCGTCTCTTCTCATTGCCAGTTTAATCGCTTCATTCAAAGCACTAGACATGCTGATTTCTCTTGTCATTTCCCTCTCTCCTTTCAGATTTATTGATACGAAACATACACATCAGTTAGCAATTCAGTATGATCTGGATATTCACTTTCTTCACTAAATCTCACGGCTTCCTCTATCGCTTCTGCTACAGACGCTTCAATACTTGATATTTCTTGATCTGTTAGCAGCTGCTGCTTTAATAATTCATTTTTAAAAAGAGTGATGGCATCTTTCTCTTCTTGATGTTCGGTTTTTTCTTGATTGGTTTTGTAGCGCTGAGCGTCTCCTTCAAAATGACCATAATTTCGATATGTCATGCATTCAATCAATGTCGGACCTTCTCCATTTTTTGCTCGTTCTATCGCTTGTTCTGCTGCTTGATAAACGGCTGTCACATCTTTTCCGTCTACTTGAATCCCAGGAATGTCATAACCGGCCGCTCGATCCACAATTGATTTGCAGCTTGAAGCATACGAAAATGGCGTCGCTTCCCCGTACCCATTGTTTTCTGCGATGAAAATGACTGGCAGTTTCCAGATGGCGGCGAGATTGATTCCTTCGTGAAAAGTCCCTTGATTGTTAGCACCATCCCCAAAAAAGCAAACGCTTACATTATCTTTCTTTTTATATTTAGCCGTGAGTGCTGCCCCGCACGCAAGTGGAAAGCCGCCTCCAACAATTCCGTTGGCACCAAGCATTCCTTTATCAAAATCTGCAATGTGCATAGATCCACCTTTACCTTTACAAAGACCTGTGGCTTTTCCATAGATTTCTGCCATCATTCCTTTTAGATCACAGCCCTTGGCGATACAATGACCGTGGCCGCGGTGTGTACTTGTAATACTGTCTTGTTCATTCAGATGAGCACAGACTCCTACAGCTACAGCTTCTTCACCAGCATAAAGATGGACAAAACCTGGCAAGATCCCTTTTGTAAAAAGCATGTGTACTTGATCTTCAAATTGGCGAATTTCCTGCATTTTTTGATACATCCAAACGGCTTTTTCTTTTGTAAGTGCCTTTTCCATGATAAAACCTCCTATCTTTTTTGCTTGCACTTCTATACAAGCAAAAAGCGTGCCAACATCATGGCGCTTGAAAGCTTAGGATTTGAGCGATTCCCATCGATCAAAAAAGAGACAAAATGAGACTCGCGTCTCTATTTGTCTCAATATGTCTACTTCATCTCACAAAAAAAAGCATCCCATAAAGGAATGCATATCACTCTGAACCGATTGTACGCTGCCATTTTAATTTTCCTTTGCAGACGCCGCACACATAACGAGAGGTATCAACTCGCCTTTTCCTCATAAAATACTGACCGCATCCTGTGCAAACATATTCTTGTCGCTTCTGTCCACGTCGTTTATTTTGTACGGTCTTTAGCGCTGTACAAAAACGCGGGGCTCCTACTTGTTTTAATAACTCTTTAAAGGAACGGTCACGATGCTGATAGCCTTTTCCCTCAAGATGCAGATGATAATGACACAGCTCATGCTTGATGATCCCAATTAATTCTTCTCGTCCATGTTCTTCTAGGTATCGGCGGTTCAATTCGATATTGTGTGTTCCAAGTAAATACCGCCCGCCTGTCGTTTTGAGACGGTCATTAAAAACAGCTTGATGGCGGAATGCCTTACCAAAGTACTGCTCAGAAATATGTTCTGTTAACTGTTGTAACTCGCTCTCCTTCAATCAAAATCGTTCCTTTCTATAAAAACCTCGAACAGGACAATTTCCTCTTTGCATACATTGAAGGTACACCCACTGTTTTGATCAAAGGAGGAATGGGCGATGCCCAACTGGCTGAAAAATCAGATGCAGAAAGCATTTTATGAGAAAAATCATTATCAAATCAAATTGCTCAATCAATGCTGGTACTTCTATAGAAAAAAACATTCAGTCACATCAAGGCACACCCCATCCTAAGGTGCGCCTCGTTTTTTGTTTACTCTGGTTTTAGCATCGATAGAGCTACCCGGCCTTTTGCCTGGTCAACGGAGTCTACCCATACGGTCACAATGTCACCAACTGATACCACGTCGAGCGGATGTTTCACAAATCGATTGCTTAGCTTGGAAATGTGGACAAGTCCATCCTGCTTGACGCCAATATCAACGAATGCGCCGAAGTCTACGACGTTTCTCACCGTTCCTTGTAGCTCCATCCCTTGCTTCAAGTCCTCCAATTTCAACACGTCTGTTTTCAAAAGCGGCTTTGGTACTTCATCGCGCGGATCACGCTCAGGTCTTGTGAGCTGATCAATGATATCTTGAAGAGTGATTGAGCCAATTTCAAGCTGTTCTGCTGCTTCGTCCAGCTTCACCCCTGCAATTTTCTCTTTTAACTGTTCTGTTCCAAGATCGTCTGGCGTCATGTTGATCATGCGTAAGAACTGTTTTGTTTCTTTATAGCTTTCAGGGTGAATACCCGTGCGGTCAAGTGGATCTTGTCCATCTGTGATGCGCAGGAAGCCGATACACTGCTCATAAGTCTTTGCACCAAGCCTCGGGATATCCTTCAGCTCTTTTCTGCTTGTGAATCTCCCAATCTCTTCACGGCGCTTGACGATGTTTCCTGCGACGGCTTTTGAAAGACCTGACACATATTGCAGCAGCGCCTGTGAGGCTGTATTAACGTTCACACCGACTTGGTTAACAACCGTTTCTACCACAAAGGTTAACGAGCTGTTTAATTGCTTTTGACTCACATCGTGCTGGTATTGTCCTACACCGACAGATTTTGGATCTATTTTTACGAGCTCTGCTAATGGATCTTGTAATCTTCGAGCAATGGATATAGCGCTTCGTTCTTCGACTTGCAAGTCTGGAAACTCTTCTCTTGCCAGCGCAGATGCAGAGTATACACTTGCCCCTGCTTCATTCACGATCAAATATGAAACTGGCTGGTCCAGCTCTTGGATCAAGTCTGCGATGAATTGTTCGGTCTCTCTTGAGGCTGTTCCGTTTCCGATCGCAATGACTTCAATGTTGGATGTTTGAACGATTTCTTTCACTTTTTGTTTGGCTTCCGCTTTTTTCTGCACAGGCGGGTGCGGATAAATGACGCCAATATGATGGACTTTTCCTGTATCATCCACGACAGCTAATTTACAGCCTGTCCGAAACGCAGGGTCTACCCCAAGTACACGTTTTCCTTTCATCGGCGGTTGAAGTAGGAGCTTTCTTAAGTTTTCAGCGAAAATATGAATGGCTTGTTCCTCTGCTTTTTCTGTCAGCTCTTTTCGTATTTCCCGTTCAATTGAAGGCTGAATCAAGCGCTTGTATGCATCATCAATGGCCGCTTCAATGTAAGGCCTCGCCGTCGTTTGCTTGCCTTTTAAGACTTGTTTATCGAGGTAGAAACGAATATTTTCAGCAGGCGGTTCGATGGCTGCTTTCAAAATCCCTTCTTTCTCGCCTCGGTTGACCGCAAGTACACGATGAGGCACAATTTTTTTAATCGGCTCTTGATAGTCGTAATACATTTCATAGACGTTTTTCTCGTCGTTTTCAACGTCTTTTCCTGATGTGACAAGACTTCCCTTTTGGTACGTCTCGCTGCGAATCCATTTCCGCATATCAGGATCATCCGCAAGCTGTTCAGCAATGATGTGCTGGGCGCCCTCCAGTGCTTCTTCTGCTGTTGTGACTTCTTTTTCTTCATTGATAAAAGCCGATGCTTTCTTTTCGATCTCATCGTTTGGCAGCTTCAGTAAATACTCCGCAAGCGGCTCAAGTCCTTTTGCTTTGGCTACATTTGCCTTTGTTTTTCGCTTTTGTTTAAATGGTCGATATAAATCTTCGACCTCTTGCAGCTTATGCGCCTGTTCGATCTTCTGTTTTAATTCATCTGTTAATTTGTCTTGTTCAGCGATTAAGCGAATCACTTCTTCTTTTCGATTCGTCACATTTTGGATATATGTATAGCGTTCAGAAATGGTTTGAATTTGCACCTCGTCTAGTGAGCCTGTCTGCTCTTTCCGGTAACGTGCAATAAACGGGACGGTGTTGCCATCCTCTAATAGCTGGATCACACTTCCAATTTGTTTTGTTGAAAGCTTTAATTCTGTCGCAATTTGTTTCAATAAAAAGTCAGATGTCTTCATACTTTGCATCCTCTCACTGTGTCTTCTCTTTTAGTGTATCAAAAAAACTGGCAAAACAGAAAAAAGGTCAGCTATTTCATGTAAGCTGACCAAGTACATAGGTGAGATCGTCTTTCTTGTCTTGTGTGTATGTTTCAAGTTGTTTGGCGATGTCTGCAACTGAATGGCTATGCTTTAAACACATTCGCATGTTTGGCACATTCAGTCCGTCTGAATACATAATGAATGTCGATCCTTTTTCGTAGGAATAGGTGTATGTTTTGTATTTTCTAGGTTTACCTGATAGATATCCTGATGTCGGAAGTGGATAAATATAGTCGCCAGAAGGTGCATTCAAGATAAATCGAATGTTACCAACCGAACAATAGGTAAACTGCTGCTGGGAAAAATTCACCTTCAATATGGCCACAGTGGCTCCGCGTTTATTTTTCATGGCCTGATTGCATCTATCAATGAGGGTTATTACATCCTCATGTCCATATTCTTCGACAATTTCGCTGACTAAAGAAGATGATTCATTGGCGAACTGGCCGCTGCCTAATCCGTCTGCTACAGCACAAATTAGTTCTTCATCATCTGCTTTAATAAAAAAACTGTCCCCGCAGCATGATTTTCCTTCTTTGTTCGATTGATAGATAATGGCGTTTACATGCTCATGCTGTTCGATCTGCTTCATTACCCTAGCTCCATAGACGCATCTTCTGACAATGCATCTCGTAGCTTTTTAACTGCCTTCCGCTGCAGCCTTGATACATGCATTTGAGATATGCCGAGTAAATCGCCTGTTTCTTTCTGGCTTTTATTTTGCAAATACGTGAGATTGATAATTTCTTTTTCTCTATCTGTCAGAACGTGAAGCACACTTTCAAGCATCATTTTTTGGTTTACACGTTCGTACCCTTCTTCTTGTGAGCCGACGACGTCTAAAATCGTCACAGTGCTTCCTTCAGAATCTGCCTCTACGCCTTGGTCAACAGACAGCGCTTGATAGCTTTTGCCCATCTCCATTGTTTCAAGAACTTCTTCTTCTGTTACATCTAGATATTCTGCGATTTCTTGTACTTTAGGTGACTTTTGCGTTTCCGTTGTCAGGTGATCAACTGCCATCTTGATTCTTGGTCCAAGCTCTTTAATTCGTCTTGGTACATGGACACTCCATGTTTTATCACGTAAAAAGCGTTTGATTTCCCCGATAATGGTTGGAATGGCAAATGCCTCAAATGACTTACCGACAAGTGGATCATAACGCTTAATTGCGCCGAGTAGACCAATCATTCCAACTTGTCTTAAATCCTCATGAAAGCTTTTTCCTTTGGAGTATTTCTTCGCGAGCATATCCACAAGATTTGTATAACACTCAACTAGTGTCAGCTGCGCCTGCTCGTCTTGGTTGGATTGATAGCTTTGAATGAGGCGATCCACTTCATCTTTAGTTAGTTTCATAGTTTTGGATGGTTGTGTCATGGTCAACTCGCTCCCTGTTTAAAAACTTTGTCATCGCCACGGTAACTCCGGAGTTTGCTTGCACCTCGACTTCATCCATCAATGTTTGCATTAAGTATAAACCAAGACCTCCTTCTGCCAATTGATCCACCGTATGAGCAGATGTGTACGGCCCTAGGTCTTCCTGCTTTTGCTTAAAGTCAAAGCTACCGCCTTTATCAGCGACAATGATTTCTAGACGATCTTCATAGACAAGAAAGCGAACAGCTACCTCTCCATCTTCGCCATCTGCACCTTTATAGGCATGCTGAACTGCATTAGTACATGCCTCACTGACGGCAATTTTCAAGTCCTCAATCTCTTCGTAGGCATAGCCCATTCGGCTTGCAACGCCTGAAAGAGTCAGACGAATGATGCCTACGTATTCTGGTTTCGCCGGTATTTTCATCTCGATTAGATCTACTGATTCGTTCATTGTACCCCACCCTCTGACTTTGCAGAAATGTCAATGATGTCCTTTAGTCCAGTGATTTCAAACAATCTGACAAGCCGATCCGACAAGTTCTCAAGCTTTAATGATCCTCCTGCTTTTTGAGCCGCTTTGAACAGCCCAACAAACACACCTAAACCTGTACTATCCATGTAAGTAACATCTTTCAGACAAATGTCAAGATGCTCTCCTTTCTCTGCTTTGGGCATAAGGGTTTCTCTCAGCTCAGGAGCAGAGTACACATCGATTTCTCCGCTGACACTAATTTTCGTCTTATGATCTATTTGATGCTCTTTTACAGACATATTCATTATGCATTCACCTCGAAATTCTTGTTTCCTAAAGTTTTATATACCCGCATATTCACTTTCTAAACCTTTCTTTTAAGGACAAGTAAAGTAAAGTCATCGTGAAGCTGAAAATCTTGTAATTTGAGTAAGCTTGCATAGATAGCGTCGACCATTTCCTGTGCTGAATAGGAAAGATGCTCTGCTATGAGCGCTTTGATATCTTCGCGCTCTAAGAAGCCGTCCTCTGACTTGGATTCGGTGACCCCATCTGAAAATAAGATCACCATATCTCCTACGTCCAAATGCTGCTCATACTCCCTGTAATCAAAGTCTGGTGCGATTCCAAGGACAAGACCTTTTGCATCTAAATCGTAAAATTGATTCTCTTTTTTGCAATAGAAAAAGCCCGGCTCATGTCCAGCCGATGCGTACTTAAATTCATGTGTTTCTTTATTATAGCTGCCATAAAACATGGTGATAAACATGCTTGGGTCTACGTTTTGCTCGACCACACGATTAAGGGTTTTGAGCACTTTCGTTGGACCGCTGCCTGACTCTGGCAAGGAATCCATCGCATACTTAATCATCGACATACAGAGCGCAGCTGGAATGCCTTTCCCAATGACGTCTGCAATCGCGATATTGATTGTATCGTGATCTGTTACGAAATGGTAATAATCCCCACTCATCTGTTTTGCCGGCACACTGATGGCTCCGATATCAAATGTGTCTCCTTCTGGAATTTTCGTTTCCAGAAGGGTTTGCTGAACATTTGCAGCAATTTCAATTTCCGACTTAATTTCTTGCTGGATGCCTCTTAGTGTTAAATGCTCCTGGTAGGCAAGTCCGTATCCAATCATGACTTCAATTAAGAAGTCTAGTGAATGAAAGACATCTTCCGGCAAATCAGGGTAAAGCTCCTGAATCACTTTTCGGTGAACACTCACTATTTCTTCAGGAGGTATTTGATGCTCAATGGTTTTACGGCTAAATTTTTGAGCTTGATAAAGCGATGTTTCAGTTAAATCACTGATATAACGACTGAGCAGCTGATGATACCGCTGCTCCATTACCTCCTTAAAATCCATGGTTTCCCTCCTAGCGAAGCCACTTGACAGCTTGTATCTCAGTTCCTTGTTCTGGTGCGGAATCTAATTTAAATTCATCCATCAGTCTTCTGACGCCCGGCAAGCCTGCTCCGAGTCCGCCTGATGTAGAAAATCCGTCTTCCATTACTTTACGTATATCCATAATGCCAGGACCCTCATCGGCTGCGATGACTTTGAGTCCACGCTTTCCGCGCTCCATTACTTCTTCTATACAAATCTGACCTTTACCAGCGTATAAATAGATGTTACGAGCTAATTCTGAAATGGCCGTCGTAATTCTTGCTTGGTCAACTGTTCCAAAACCAAGTTCTTTTGCAACATTGCGCCCCAATTGTCTTGCTGCGACTATGTCCCATTCCGTCAATATTTTTACACAGGATTGGTCTTTCATATCTATTCCCCCAATTCCCGCTTCAGTGTCTCAAGCCCTTGTTCAAGATCTAGTGCTGTCTGAATTTCTTCCAGTGAAATGCCAAGTTCAATAAGCGTCACAGCGACTGCCGGTTGTATTCCTGTTAATACAACTTTTGCCCCCATGAGCTTGGACATGGTGATCACATCACCTAATACCTTGGCGATAAATGAATCAATCATATCGACGGATGTTAAGTCAATGACCACACCGTTTGCTCCTGTTTCATGAATTTTATTCAGCAAGTCTTCTTGAAAGTGAAGAGCTGTTTGATCATCAAGCTCCCACTGTATTGAAATCAGAAGACAATTATATAATTTTAAGATTGGAATCTTCGGGTGATTTCTCAATTGGTTATCCCTCCAATGAAACAATTTTTCGATTTGTCATTTCCAAAGCAGTTTGAATTCCTTTTTGAAGGGTATTCTTTGTTGTAACCTGAGATAAATCAATTCCAAGGTTAACGATCGTTTGGGCTATTTCTGGGCGAATACCGACAAGTAAACACTTCGCTCCTACTAATCTCACAGCCTCTGACGCTTGAATGATATGGTGGGCCACCATTGTGTCCACGACAGGTACACCCGTGATATCAATCAAGACGACCTGTGAGCGATGTTTGACGACACCATTAAGCAGGTTCTCCATAATTTTTTTCGCACGATCTGTATCAATTGTTCCAACAAGTGGCATGACGGTGATGTGCTCAAATACAGGGATTAGCGGGGCAGAAAGTTCCTGCAGCGCAATTTTTTGAAGGCTGACGGTTTTTTCCCATGAGATGGAATACTGGTTTAAGATCTCATTATGGATGGGTGTGATGAATCGATCGATTTGCCAGATGAGGTCATGACTTTCTTGTGTTGTATCTTTGTCATCGTTCATTTTTTCATATAAATGTGTACGGATTTCTGTTAGACCGTTTGCCAGTAACTTAAGTGATATACCCATTTGAACAATTTTTAAAGCAAAATTTTGCACTTTTTCTTCAAAATCCTCATGATCCCCCTCTGAAAGAGATGTAATGATGAGTTGAACATATTCCGAACAGATGGTTTCATACATTTTGTCGTTCAGCATCATGTCCGTTTCTTTTTCTCCGAGTCGTTTTAAAATGTCCGTCCACTCTTTTTCTAATTCCTTTTGGTGCTTTCTTGCAAAAGCTAACACGATATGATTCGACATGTTTTACCCCCTACTTACATTTAAAGCTCTTCTCTAGTCTTTCTTCATTATAACGTTAAAAAAAATTGAACACAAAAAAAGTTGCTCCCAGTAGAGCAACCAAGTATCACCATATTAAAAATCAATAAGAGCCAAACTAACTTGTAAGGCTTCATCAACCTTCTCCATCATCTCATCATCAAGATGTGTGATTTTATCTGTCAATCTTTGTTTATCGATCGTACGAATCTGTTCCAAAAGAATGACAGAATCTCGTTCAAAGCCGTAGCGCTTTGCATTAATTTCGACGTGAGTCGGTAATTTCGCTTTTTGTATTTGGGCTGTTATGGCTGCAACGATAGCAGTCGGGCTGAAGCGATTTCCAATGTCATTTTGAATCACCAATACCGGGCGAACCCCGCCCTGCTCGGAGCCAACAACAGGAGATAAATCAGCAAAGTAAACATCACCGCGTTTAACAATCAAATGTTTAACCCCCGCTGACTAATCGCTCAACTGTATTCTCAGCCTCAAATTCTGCGTATTGTGCCTCTGAAGAGATATTCAGATTAATTTTCGCCATCTCCATGTAGCCGCGTCTCATCGATTCACGATTTTGTCGAATATTACGTTCACGAATATACGTTTTTGTCGCTCGGTAGATCAATTCATTTCTTGTTACCTTATCCTGCTCTGCTACTCGTTCGATCTCAGACATTAAAGCCTCCGGCAGTCGAATCTTCATTTCATTTGTTGCGCTGGATTCAGACAAAAAACATACACCTCCACAAAACTTACGGATACCGTTTCGATCCATTCCAAGACTAATCATACCATTATTCAATGCACAAGCAAAGCTGTTTTTTCATGATTTCTTATTAGAACATGAAGCGGCTCGCCACCCGTAAATCAAGATGATAATGGAGTTCCTCTTTCCCATTATACGCTTTTTTCCGAAAATCATACGGTATTTCCAAAATCTCTAAAAAAGGGAGAATGTTTATGATGCCTTTGTAGAATAAAAGAGAACGATGTCAGTTTGAACATCGTTCCCGTGGATGCTGTTTATAAAAAGCTTGGCCCGCCTTGAAGCAGCGGATTACGTACATGAACCCTTTCGCCGTCCTCTATATAGACTCTTGGGACGCGGTAGCCAACAGAACAAGTGATTTCGTAGTTAATGGTTTCAAGCCGTTTGGCTATTTCATCGACAGATATCCTGTCTTCGCCTTGTGTGCCGATGAGCACGACTGGCTCCCCTGCCGGAATATCCTTTTTCAAATCAACCATGAATTGATCCATACACACCCGTCCAGCAATCTTTCGGCGTTTTCCGCCAACGAGCACTTCTGTTCCGGCAAGCTTCCTGATCCAGCCGTCTGCATACCCGATTGGAATCGTACCAATCCATGTATCTTGATTCGCTGTATAAGTTGCACCATAGCTCACGCTCTCACCCTTTTGAATGGGCTTTACATGTGCAAGTTTTGTATGAAGAGATAATGCTTCTTCCAGTTGAAACGGCAATTCATCTTTGATTTCTTCCGACGGCGACAGCCCGTACATACTGATGCCAAAACGAACCATATTGAATAAAGTGTCTTTAAACCTTAGACCTGCTGCACTGTTGGCGCAATGAATGAGCAGTTTGTCCGTATGAAGCGGTTGAAGCAATGTTTTAAACGTATCAACCTGCATACCGAAGTAGTTTTCATCTTTTTCATCCGCTGTGGCAAAGTGAGTAAATACGCCTTCCAGCTGTAAAAAAGAATGATCGTGGACAAGCTCTTTTACTTCGCTCACCTGCTCGATTGTTTTCACACCTAACCGATTCATGCCGCTGTCGATTTTCAAGTGGAAACGAATGGGTTGTCCCATCTGCCCTTTCATCACTTTGACGACTTCTCTCAGCCAATCGATCGAGTAAGCGGTCATGATAACGTTGTATCTAACGGCGACTTTGACATACTCTGACGGTACTGCGCCGAGCACAAGAATCGGGGCTTTGATGCCTTTATTTCTTAAAGAAATGGCTTCATCTAAAAAAGCGACGGCTAACAGGTCTGCTCCTGCTTCGAGGGCAGCTCTTGCCACTTCTATATCTCCATGTCCATATGCATTGGCTTTCACAACAGCCATTAGTTGGACGCTTTGACCAATATGGTCTTTCATATGTGAAACATTATGCTTGATTGCTGTTAAATCAATTTCTGCCCATGTGTCTCTATAAAAGGCATTTGTGTCCATTCATCACACTTCCCTATTGAATGATTCAATACTTCATTATGATACTAAAAATCCAGAATAATGTGAAACAACTCAAAGAAAATCAGCCCCTGCACAGGGCTGATTTGTTGTTATGTTAAGAATCTCGCCTATTTCGCTGACTGTCCTTCTACACTTTTGGCGACCATTAAGAGTTCTTCTTTCGATAAATCACTTGAAGAAATTAAGTAGTCAACTCCATCAGATGTCCAAGAAAGAGATTTGTCTGTCAGAACACCCACTGTCATGCCAAGATCGACTGGCTCGCCATTCATCGTCACAGGCGTAGACGCTTCTGCTACCCGCGCTTTTTCCTGAATGAGCGTGAAGGATTTCTTTCCGCCATACGTCATCACATACCGCTTTCCAGCATCTGTTGTCATTTCTTTCTCTTCCATTTTCTTCACGCCCTCTGGCATATCCACAGGCGTTTTCACAGCAAAGCTGTCAGATGGATCTGCGCTTGTGGCAACATCCATTTGAGAAAGTGTCATATTTTTCTTCTCATCAAAGGCGTCTTTGTCAAAGGATTTGTTGAATTCAAAGTGAGAGAATTCTACTTTCACCATTGGCTTTTTATCGCTATCCAGTACTTTCACACTAGCAGGCGCCATTGTTTTTTTATGAAAGGTAATCTCTTGGGTCGGCAGCATTTGGTTGTGCTGATAGTTGGTTTTTGTTTCAAAAACGTACTTCGACTCTTTTGCTTTGAACTGAGCTGCACTGTCATTTTTAATGTCTTTCACAAGTGATTCAAATAAATACACCTGACTGCTGTTGTTCGGCCAATCACTATGGAAGCGGAAGCTTTTGTTTAATGAAGGTGTCAGCACAAATACACCATTGCCATTTCTTAAAATGACTTGACTCTGATCCTTCTTCGGATTTTCTAAATAGACACGGTAAAGCTCCGGCTTCTTGTACCAAATTTCCACATGGTATTCCTGCGGATCATTTCCTGTCTCAATGGTCATTTTTGCTTTGGCTTTGTATGATGTCATTTCCTCTGCCTTTTTGTTTAAATCTCCAACGATATCTTGTTGAGATTTTTGACCGCATGCGGAGAGAATCAATACAAAAAGGATCCCCGTTACAAGCAAAACAAAGCTTTTTCTCACCCTTTTCAACCCCTTCGTTAATTGTGTTAAAAGGAAGAAACCGCTTGTTTGACTTTAACAGTACGCCTCAAGAGTTAACTGCGTACCGCGAACCATCAAAGCCTGTTAGCAACTCGCCCTTCCTTATCGCACTACCCAATATATGAAGGGGGGACAAACAATATGCAGACTAGCTTGACAACCTTTCAATTAAAACTTGTGCTGCAGCATATTCTTTTGTGTGTGTAATGGATACATGAACGTAGTCTTCTTTTGTTTTCTCACTTTTGATGAGGGGTTTTCCGTTTGCATCTTTTTGTATCTCGATGTCGTGAAAGCTTATATACTGACCAATTCCCGTACCGTATGCTTTTGCGAATGCTTCTTTCGCCGCAAAACGCCCTGCCAGAAACTCCAGCTGTCTCTTTTCACTTAGTGTGTGAAAGACTTCCTGTTCACGTAAAGTCAAAATTCTTTCTGGTAAACGGTGCTGCCTGCTAAGAACTCGTGACAGCCGGCCGATCTCTACAATATCCATACCGATTCCTTTAATCATGAGGTACCTCCTATGATACTCGTACTAATTTGGATGTTCGCTTCATAAACGTGTTACTATAAACTTACCATTATCTAGTCAAAAGGGGTTTGTTATGTTTATTCGAACGGAGAGCTTTCAACAATTTATTAGATCGTATCCAATCGTAACAGCGATCCTTGCTTTGCAAATCGGCCTATGGCTTTTATTTGCGATCCCTATTCCAATGATCCAGCTTGGGCAGGACCATCTCGTTGGTTTTAATTATGGTGTTGCAGCAGGAGAATGGTGGCGGCTTTTAACGCCTATTTTTCTTCACGGAAGTCTGACACATATTCTGTTCAATTCCATGTCGCTCTTCCTATTCGCTCCAGCACTTGAGTATTTGCTTGGAAAGGTTCGATTTCTTGTGATTTATCTGGGTGCTGGATTCATTGGCAATCTCGGAACCTATTGGGTGGAGCCTTTAGAGTACGTACATGTCGGGGCTTCTGGTGCGATATTTGGTTTATTTGGCGTCTATCTTTATCTTGTCCTATTTAAACCGCATATGATGGACCGTGGTAATTCTCAGGTGATCTTAACGATTCTCGGCGTCTCTGTTATTATGACGTTCGTCAACTCGAACATCAACATCATGGCCCACTTATTTGGATTGATAGGCGGCATGATCCTAGCACCGATCACTCTATTCTTCCATTCAAAAAAACGACGCTATTAAGCTCATAAAAAATGTCGATCACTCCGTTTAACGGGAGCTGATCGACATTTTTTGTTTAAGTTGATTGATTCGTTTCATAGGAATACCAATCGCATACACGTTCAGCATCTTCCTCTTCAAGGTGATGCACACCAAAGGAATCAAGCAAGGCAGAGGACTTCACAAAGGTGTGAATACTTGCCACCCGCCCTTTCTTTTGAAAATAGGATTGGGTCATCGTATAGTTTTGCATTCGTTTTCTTAAAACAATTCCGGTGGTCTTGCCGATACCTCTTGTCGTTAATTGAATCAGTTGATCTTTGATCACATATCCTGATTGTTTATAGGCTAAATACCCAAAAAACAAGGCAAATGGTAATGGAATCAGCGCCAAATACCCCCATGGTGGAAAACGTACAGAAAGGATTATACCTACAAGTAATGGAACAAATCCGTAAGATATCAGATAACGTTTTAGTGAACGCTTCGGCACTTTTTTCAATTCACTTTCTGGTGCCAGCTGATATTGATCTGTAAATTGCGTTAACAATTCATTGATCTTTTTCTTCCGTATGAGTGGAAATAAGACAGAAGAGGTCTCTTTTTCTGTAATGGAACCTCCTGCGCTGACAAGCATGACCGTCGCAAAACCAAATGGTTCACGCAGAATATTTTCTTTGATTTTCACTGCTTGAATTCTCGCAAGCGGAAGGGTCATTTGATGCCTTTCGATGAGTCCTCTTGTGATGATGATGTCTTTCCCTTTTCGTTTTGCGGTAAAATTCGCATATTGAAGGGCTGTTACCCCAACACTAAGAATCCACGCAATCAATACGGCAATAAATATGAGAATCGCATAAATCTCAACACTCGCATGACTTAAAAAAGAAAACCGTTTAAGGAATCCGTCCAAAGGTAGAATTTCATCTATTTGTGTGTAAATGGCGAGACACCCAGAAATAATGACGCCGATTCCGCTTGAAGTGGTCGCAGCCAAAAGCAGCTCTGGTATACCCATTCGGTAGGAAACACTGATTTCTTTTTCTACAGGCTGTTGCGCTGTCAGAGAATCAGGGAAATCTAAATTTTCATCAATCATTTCTTCTTGTTGCAAGCTTTTCTTCCGGTTGAAAATCGATTGCTTTAGTTGCTCAGCTTCTGCTTTTGTAATGGCCGTCAGGCTCACTTCAGGTCCATCCGTCCCGCCTGCCGTTTCGATTTGCACCCGAACCAAACCAAAGATCCGCTGGAAGATACCTTCACTTGTATTCACCGTTTGAATTCTTTCTAACGAGATATACTTTTTCTTTTTGGTGATGACACCTGATTCCACTCGAAATTCATCGTCTTCCATTCGGTAGGTGAATCGTCTCCATGCTAAAACGGTTGAAACAGCTTTCCATAAAAGAAGCACCCCAAGAATAATGAACGCATAAAAACGAATACTTGAATTCGAGTTCACAAAAATAAGCACGAAAAAAGGGATAATGAAGTTTTTGATCATGGATACGGCATCTGATATAAAATCAATGAACATCGAGATTGGATGTACACGTTTTGGTTCAGACATCATCTTCCGTCACCCTTGCTAATCGAGATATGTAATCGCGAAGCTCATCTGCCTCTTCTAATTCCAGTGCCGGAATATCATGCACTGTCGCAGCCGTAGAAATTTGAACAGATGCCAACCGGTAGCGCCTTAAAAGCGGCCCTTGAGATGTATCCACATGCTGAACACGTACCATTGGCACAATGACACGTGTGACACGAATCAATCCGTGCTGTATTTCAATTTCGTTCTCAAATACTTCATAGCGCCAGATGTGATGGCGGATTTTCGGGATGAGCCAGATTCCGAAGATGACCTGTAAAATCCACAAACCGATGAGGATGGCTCCAATCCAATATGGCCATTGAAAATAATAACTAGCTACAAATACCCCAATGATGATGAATAAGAAAATCAATGAGATAATTCCATTTTGAAGACGCCATACTTTTAATCCATTTAAGCTGATTTGACGTTGCGGCTGTTTTCTCACATTCTTCCCCCATTCTCTTACTTTTCTATCAATATATTACGAAAGAAAGCCTAAAAAGTTTCATTAGGCCTGTTAAAAAAAGCGAACCCTGCAAAGGATTCGCTTTTGAATTAGTTGTTATAAGATTTCTTTTGACGACGATCGTTAGAAGAACGATTGCGGTCATTTGAAGAACGCTTTTTATCACCGTAAGATGAACGGCTTTTTCCGCGATAGCCGCCACCACCGCCGCCGTCTCTGCGTTTAGAAGAGCTGCGGTTGTTACGATTGCGTTTTGAAATCATTGGTGCTTCATCTGTCAAACGAACAGGCGTTGCATCCGGCTCTTTTGTCATCATTTTGATGGCAGCCGCAACCACTGTAACAGAATCATGATCTTCTAATAATTCAGCAGCTGCTGTCATGTAGAAGTTTAAGTTGTTTTCACTGATGATTGTGCGCAGACGATCAATGGTTACTTGTTGTTGTCCTTCGATTGCCTCATCTAGTGTTGGTTCTTTCATACGATCCATTTTACGTTTAGTTGTTTGTTCGATCGCACGAAGCATATCTTTTTCACGTGGTGTGATGAATGTCATCGCCATACCTGTACGTCCAGCACGTCCAGTACGTCCAATACGGTGTACATAGCTTTCTGGATCTTGTGGTACGTCGAAGTTATACACATGTGTAACACCTGAGATATCAAGTCCACGTGCTGCAACGTCTGTTGCTACAAGCACATCGATTGAACCTTCTTTAAATTTACGAAGCGCAACCATACGTTTCGCTTGAGTCAAGTCACCATGAATTCCTTCAGCTGTATAACCTCTAAGGTTCAGTGCTTCAGTCAATTCGTCAACGCGGCGCTTTGTACGGCCGAAGACAATTGAAAGCTCAGGTGATTGAATGTCAAGAAGACGAGTCAATGTATCAAACTTTTTACGTTCATGGATATCCAAGTAGAACTGCTGGATGTTAGATACAGTCATTTCTTTCGCTTTTACTTTTACGTGTTCTGGGTTTGTCATGAAACGTTCTGCAATACGCTTAATTGGTGCAGGCATTGTCGCAGAGAATAAAAGTGTTTGGTGTTCACTTGGTACATTTGAAAGGATCGATTCAATGTCTTCGATGAAACCCATGTTGAGCATTTCGTCTGCTTCATCAAGCACGACTGTTTCAACATTTTGAAGACGCATTGTACGACGGTTAATGTGATCGAGTAAACGTCCTGGAGTCCCTACGATGATATGAGGATTTTTCTTGAGCGAACGGATTTGGCGACCGATATCTTGTCCACCGTAAATCGGAAGTACGCGCGCACGCTTGTCTTGGCCAATTTTGTATAGCTCTTCAGATACTTGAATCGCTAATTCTCTTGTTGGCGCAATGATAATCGCTTGGATATTTGGAGACGCTGGGTCGATTTTTTCTACAAGAGGAATACCAAACGCTGCAGTTTTTCCTGTTCCTGTTTGTGCTTGTCCAATGACATCTTTATTCTGAAGACCGAGAGGAATTGTTTCCGCTTGAATCGGTGTTGCTTCTTCAAATCCCATGCGGTTAATAGCTTTCATGAGACTTTCGCTTAATTGAAAATCTTGAAACGTTATAGTCAAATTATTCAAACTCCTTCTAATTGCTGTTTCAGTAATCTCGTGAATGATCATTAAAAACTGCCCTTTGTATGAAAGGACAGGTCCATTATATACAAAGCCCGAATTACCCTACCTTATATCTTACCATTACACTATTTGTTTTTCAACAAGACAGAAATGGATATATCTACTGCTCCACAATGACAGATTCACCTTCACTTTGATCTCCGTCCATCCATTTCCACTTTTCAAACAGTTGAATTTTTCCGTTATCCAGCTGCTTAGGAGTGGAATGACATGAACCGCTTCTCATGCTGCCATCCTTGCTTACATGGTGATATCTAAAATGAAGTGCTCCGTCTTTATACACAGTTCCTACAAGTACGCCAGATTGAATACTGCCGCCTTGATATGTGCCCGTTAAAATATTCCCGTCCTGACGATATTGAAAAATGGTTCCTTCCGATACTTCCCCATTGCTCGAATTAGACTGCGGGACAAAGGTTTTTCCGTCATATTGAAACAACCGAATCGACCACCTTTTCTTACCTATTGTAACATAGGCCTGTCACTCATTCGACAGAAATGATGCAAATTTTAACAAGTGGGATTCAATTTATATTAGTTTAGCCACATTTTAGCTTTTCTATAGATTAAATTGTTTTTTTTAGAAATTGTTCGACTTTCTCAAACAATTGCTGTGCACAAGGCTCATGACAAACGTGATGTTTACAATCAGGTAAATAGAACATTTCTTTCTGACGGGACGGGATTTTATGATAAATGAATTCTGCACTAGAAGCGGGTACGATCCCATCACTTTCACCTTGAACGATCAAGACTGGTAGATGTAGCTTTTCAAGAGAGCCTTTCGTTTGCTTCACCAATTTCATAAATTCTACAGCAGCTGATAGCGGTGTACTCGTCAGCTTATGACGATATCGATCATACAATGGGTTCGTATCAATCAAACCAGACAAGGATTCCTTCACCATCTGCCTTGTGTCTTGAATCATTTGTTTTGGGTTAACATATTTAGCAGCAGCACTTAACAGAACAAGACGGGACACTGGATACTTCGCTGCTAAATATGAGGCAATCATCCCGCCCATAGAAAAGCCGACCAAATAAATGGTGTCACATGTTCGGTAAAGGGATAAGAGTTCTAATTCAGCGGTGGCAATCCACTCCTGATAGAGAATGCCTTTGAGCTGAAGTTCCTCCCCATGCCCCGGAAGCGTGACAGATTGTACCGTCCAATCTGTCGTCTGCTTTAAATATTCTGCAAGTGGCTCTACTTCATACGGGGCACCAGTAAAACCGTGTATACATAGACAGCCAATCACCCTGTCACCTTCTTTGCCGATCTGTTTTATAGTGCAGTAATCACGTCTTCCAATCTCATGCCACGGGAAGCTTTGACAAGAACGACATCGTCAGGTCCTGCCACATCCGCTAGTTTTTTCTTCAGTTCTTCTTTGTCCATATAAGAAGACACGCGGTCGTCTCCAAATGCTTTCTTCGCTCCTTCAGCAATGAATGCGCCAAGACGGCCAAACGTTAAAACATGATCAATAAACTCAGGCTTAATGTATTCCCCTACTTCAAAATGATAGGTCTCTTCTTCACTGCCCATCTCCAGCATATCTCCGAGAACGAGTATGCGGTTAGCAAAGCCATCCATATCTCCTACAAGATCAATCGCTGCTTTCATCGACGTAGGACTCGCATTATACGCATCGTTGATAACCGTGATGCCCTTATCTGTTTTAAACAGTTCTAAACGCATGCCTGTCAATTTCGTTTGCATTAGCCCTTGGGCAATTTGCCTTTCATTCAGATTGAAATGCTGGCCGATTGCAATAGCTGCAAGAGCATTCTTTACATTGTGTTTCCCTAATACAGGAATGAGAAACCCTTGAGCGTATCCTTCCACTTGAAATTCAGTGCCTTCAGCGAGTTGGTGGATGTGAATCACCTTGATATCACAGTCCTCTGATTCCCCAAATGTTTTTACGCTACGTGCCAGGGCATTTGCTCTTTGGCGGAGTAAAGGCTCGTCTCCTAAATAATAAAAAGTCCCATCCTCTTTTAACCCTTTTGTGATCTCACATTTTGCATCTGCAATGGCTTCTCTTGATCCTAGATCCTGCATATGAGATTCTCCAATATTGGTGATGACAGCTGCATCAGGTTCAGCGAGATTAGATAAAAATTCGATTTCTCCTTTTGCACTCATGCCCATCTCTAATACAGCAATCTCTGTTCCTTCTGGCATTGCAAGGATGGTCAGCGGAAGTCCAATATGATTATTAAAGTTTCCATCTGTTTTATGGACTCTGTATGTCGTTTGTAGGACAGAATGGATCATGTCTTTCGTCGTTGTTTTGCCATTACTTCCAGTAATACCGACAACTCGAGGGTTTTCCTCTTTTAAGTATGATTTCGCAAGCTGTTGGAGTGCTGTCAGAGTATCCTCTACAAGAATGACAGGTACACCAGATGGTGGGTTCGCTTCTGTTTCATTCCAAAGAACAGCTGCCGCTCCAAGCTCCACTGCTTTTGAAGCAAAAGTGTGACCGTTAAAATGTTCCCCGATAAGCGGGATAAATAGTGCGCCTTTTGATACTTTTCGTGTATCTGTTGTCACTCCGTGTATCTGTTCTTCGCCAAAAGCTTCATTCGATAATGTGCCACCAGCCATTTGGGCGACTTGTTTCACTGTACGTTTGATCATGTTTTTTCGCCTCTCTTTCTCATTTCACGTTTGAAGGAAAAGAGACACTACCTGTAGGATAGTGTCTGCTTGCTTCTTACATTAAAAAGTGGTTTTAATGGTTTGTTTTTCTTGATGGCGTTCAATTGCAAGTGACACCAGCTTCTCAATCAACTCAGGATACTCTACACCAGTATGTTTCCAAAGAAGCGGGAACATACTAAAAGGTGTGAATCCTGGCATAGTATTCACTTCATTGATCAGCACTTCGCCTTCTTCTGTTAGGAAGAAATCTGCACGTACGAGGCCAGATCCATCAATGGCTTTAAATGCCTTGATCGCCATATCGTGAATCGTCTTGTACTCTTCCTCTGACACACTCGCAGGAATGATCAAATCTGTATCGCCATCTTCATATTTTGCTTTATAGTCATAAAAATCTGTTTTAGGTGCAATCTCACCAACGACTGAGCATTTCGGCTCGTCATTTCCTAATACACCAATTTCGATTTCTCGTCCTACAACGCCTTCTTCCACAACAACACGACGATCATATTGGAAAGCCAATTCAAATGCTGTTTGAAGCTCTTCTTTGCTGCGGCATTTACTAATTCCGACACTTGATCCCATGTTGGCAGGTTTCACAAAACAAGGATACCCAAGAACTGCTTCTACCTGTTCTAGGCTGTCTGATATGGCTTTCTCATAATCCTTTTTATTGAAGGAAAGATGCTTTGCCTGCGCAAGCCCAGCTTGAGCAAACACATCTTTCATCATGACTTTATCCATACCCGCAGCAGACGCAAGAACGCCGTTACCGACATACGGGATGTTCAATAGTTCAAGTAACCCTTGCATGGTCCCATCTTCACCATTTGGTCCATGTAGCAATGGAAAGACAACATCAATCTTTTCATCAGCTGCTGCAGGCTGTGGAAACATGCTTTCATTTAAAGAAGTTGGTAAAAACGTCTTTGCATTTTGTTCAAATTGAAGCATTTTGACGTTTGATACTGGTTCAGTGAGTTTTTCTCCTCTTAGCCATTCGCCCTCTTCTGTAATATAAATCGGATGTATATCGAACTTCTCAGTGTTAAGTGCTTTCGTAACTGCAAGGGCTGTTTGCAGTGATACATTATGTTCGGCTGACTTTCCGCCGTAAACCAATCCTAAACTTATTTTCAATGGATACTCCCCCCACTAAAATTCATCTTTACTATCTTATCACTTTCAAGCAAAAATGCTCTAATTAATTTTTGTTGTTACGGAATTGAAATGATTTGTAAAGGTTGTAAGCGCCCCCCGAGCATTTGTATGTCATTCGCCTTTATTTTATATTAAAATGACATTGAAAAGGAGTTGTGACAAATTGAAAAAAATTACAAGCACTGAACAATTCAACGAAATCATTCAATCAGACAAAGAGGTCATCGTTAAATTCTTTGCGACATGGTGCCCTGATTGCACTAGAATGGACATGTTCATTCCAGACATTTTAGAGGCTTATGCTCAGAATGAATGGTTTGAAATAAACAAAGACGACTTTCCTGAGTTAGCGGAAACGTATCAGGTCATGGGAATTCCTAGCCTGTTAATTTTCAAAAATGGCGAAAAAACAGGTCATTTACACAGTGCCAACGCTAAATCACCTGAAGAAGTAACGGAGTTTCTTCAAGAACACGTTTCATAACTCATTTGAATGGGGACATCAGCCAACTCATGCTGGTGTCTTTTTTTATATCCTTTTAAATCAAATCTCTTCATAAGACGAGATGTACGGCTAAAACGTTTCAACATAGGCAGGAATGTTTGATCTGATTTCATGACAAGGTTTGACAGCGGATTATTTCCTGGGAAAGAATTCATCGTCGATATGGATGGGAATATGTCGGTTACGTGAATTTTCTGAATTGAATCTTTACTTATGACATTCTGCTTTGTATAATGGAGTTGCTAATTGAAAATGATTATCAATTTCATCTATGTGAAATCTTATAGAGTCCATTCTACCAAAGGAGCGTTGAGTTACATGTCTAAGAAGAAAATCAAAACGTATCAGCAATTGATTGAAGAAAACAAGGAAGCGATCATGCAAGACCCTAAAATGATGGAAAGTATATACGAAACCATCGATAAAAAGCACCAAAAGCAGCTTGCCGCTGCTGGACGTGAATCATAAACACAAGAAGAGCAGTCAAACAGATGGCTGCTTTTTTATTTGCCTAAAGAAAAGAAAAAAGCCGATAAAATCTATTCTTCGATTTTATCGGCTTTTGTTTTAATGTGATTTCGCTACACGGTCTTGCTTCATTCCTAAATAGATGAGCATATATGTCAGATAACCCATTGTCATCGTTAAACCACCGAAGAAGAATTGTGAAAACACGGGTTCTTCAAATGTCGTAACGGCAGCAAGAACGATCCAGCTCGCATATAAATAGACCATGAACCATTTCATGTTTCTTTTAAATGTATACAGAAAGAAAAGACCCGCTAATGAAAAGATCCCTAGCGCTAGTCTGAAATAAACAAGATGATCAAACTGGAAGGCAAAAGACACAAACGAAAACGACAACAGCAACAAAATAGGTAAAGCCGTAATAAAATTTTTCACGATAGTGCCACCTCCATGACTCTGTCTTATTATAAGACAAAATCAGCCGGTTATCGTGAAATACAGACTCGTTTTCACAAAGATGTCACGAATTTTTCTTGTTATTTGACACAATTTTTACACATTTACATCACGCTTCCAAAAAAGGAGCCAAGCAGCACCAACAAAGAAAACGAAATGCGCCCCTACAATGAATAGCGAAAACAGAGGGTTCATGCCCTGAAAGAGCGGCGGACCTTGAAAACTGTATTGTGTGAAGTCCGTATTAGCGAAAAGTAGAATTTTCCCCCACTGATTTTCTAACAGAGACATGATCGACACTAATGATTTCGCTGCGTATAAGACGAAAAATGAAGTCACAAGTGCAATCAGACTGTTTCTAAACAAACTTGAGCACAGAAAAGCAAAGCTTGCCATCATGACTACTTCCACCCACTGTGATCCAATCACAGCAAATGTGTGCAGAAATAATCGCCCAGTGCTTTCATCAAAATCAGTACCAAAGAAAATAAGGCCAAAAAGAAAAGCGAACACATAATAAAAAACAAACAGGTAAAGGACCATCAGCACAAGAGTGATGTATTTTGACAAGAAAATATGAAGCCTTGTCTTTGGCCGAATCAACAAGAACTTGATGGTTCTTTTTTGAAACTCTGTTGAGATCAATGTGGCGCCAATCACGACAGCGAACACTTGTAAAATAAACACAACATTCGTGGAATAAGCAAAATAGTTTGCGACTGTATCTTGCCCGCCAAGCCCGGAAATGACTCGTTTCAATGCTAGAGCCATCGTCAATTGAAAGACAACAATCAGTCCAAGTGCAATGAATGTGATCTTTTGTCTCGTGATTTTTTTATGTTCATTCTTGATGAGTTGAAGCATCTGCCGTCCCGCCTTCCGTCCATTTCATAAAGGCCTCTTCAATTGATTGTTTTTGAGGCGTCATTTCAAGTACATCAAATTCTGCTAAGACAAGCTGTTTATTCAGCTCCGGCACACGGTCTTTATTCAGTTGAACCAGCACATGTTGATCCCTTTGTTCATATGTATATCCTTGCGTATCTAGCCATGAAACTGCCTTTTCTACTGGCTGAATATTCATCAGTACCTGCTCTTTCCCTTCCATGTCGCGAAGGTTTGTATTGGCTTTGATCTGTCCTTTTTGGATGATGATCATGCGGTCACAAAGCTCTTCTACTTCATGCAAAAGATGTGTAGCAAATAACACAGAGACACCTTCTTCTTGTACAAGCAGTTGCAAGTGCTCTCGAAACTCCTTCATTCCTGCGGGATCAAGCCCATTTGTTGGTTCATCTAAAATGAGCAGATTGGGCTTATGCAAAATGGCTTGTGCAATCCCGAGCCTTTGTTTCATCCCTAGTGAATACGTTTTGACCTTCTGGTGAATGGCGTGCTCCAGACGAACTCTTTTTACCACTTCAAGAATGCGCTCTTCTGAAACTCCATCATGCATAGACGCATACAGCTCAAGGTTTTCAAAACCTGTTAAATATGAATAAAATTCCGGATTTTCTATGATCGCCCCAACAGATGACATCGCCTTTAGATGATCATCATCTTGAGAATATCCATTTATGATGATCCGGCCGTTGTTTTTTTTCATCAAGCCAACGATCAATCGAATCAAGGTCGTTTTTCCAGACCCATTTGGTCCAAGTAAACCGACAATTTCCCCTTGCCTAATGTCTATCGAAATATGTTGCAAAATTTGATGCCGACCAATTTGTTTATCGACGTTCTCTATGTGTAAAACAGCAGACTGCAAAGTGGTTCCTCCTTCTGATGTAAAACCTATGGCGGCAGTTACGGCCGCTCATCCTGTAAAAAGTATATCACGCTAGACAAGCCGTTCCACGAAAAAAAGGGCTGATCCAGTCAGCCCTTCTTGTTGTTACAGTGATAAATTAGGTGTTGGTGCTTCCTTCTCATGCTTCTTCTCGGTTTCAGAAACAATCACCGCACATGCTGCGTCACCTGTAATATTGACCACGGTTCTTGCCATGTCTAATAAGCGGTCTATGCCAAGGATCAGCGCAATGCCCTCAACAGGAAGATTCACGGAATTTAAAACCATGGCTAGCATGATGAGCCCTACCCCTGGGACACCTGCTGTGCCAATACTTGCTAGTACTGCTGTTAAGACAACTGTCAGCATTTGAACAAGGGTTAATTCAACTCCATACACTTGTGCGATAAAAATAGTCGCAACCCCTTGCATGATCGCTGTACCATCCATATTAATGGTCGCACCTAGCGGCTGCACAAAGCTTGAAATAGGTTCTGGCACCTTCAAACGCTTTTGAGCTGTTTCCATTGATACTGGTAGTACTGCGTTACTGCTTGATGTACTAAATGCCACAATCATCGCTGGAGAAAATCCTTTGAAGAATGCCATTGGATTTCGTTTAGCTAATAGGGCAACGGTTGACCCATAGGTCAGGAAGAAATGCAAGATCAGCGCAATTAAGACGACTGAGAAGTAAAGTCCCATGGCTTTCATGGCATCGAGCCCCTGACTGCCAATCGCCGTTGCGATCAAACCGAATGTCCCGTACGGTGCGAATTTCATCACAACACCGACAAGATACATCATTAATTCATTTCCTTGTTCAAACAGCTTCAGCAAACCTTCTGTTTTTTTACCGAGCAAGGCAATGCCAAGACCTAAAAATACACAGAAGACGATAATTTGAAGCATATTTCCTTCAACTAGAGATTGGACTGGATTGGTTGGAATAATATTGAGTAGTGTGTCTGCCATTGATGGGGCTTCCTCAGCGGAGTATTCTGCCGCTTTCGTATCAAAATTGCCAAATGCGCCTGGCTTAATAAGTAAGGCCAATGAAATGCCAATAATGATGGCAAAAGTCGTAGTGAGTAGAAAGTAAGTAATGGTTTTTACGCCGATTCTGCCAAGTTTTTTCGGATCGCCAAGGCCTGCTACACCAAGTGTGATCGAAAAGAAGACAATCGGTACAACTAACATTTTAATCAGGTTTAAGAAGATTTGACCTAGAGGTGTAAATAAATAAGGGTCTAACACTTTGAATACGTTTGGAGCAAAAATGTTGAGCAGTAGTCCTGTGATTGCACCTACAATTAAAGCAATAATAATTTTCGTCGCAAGCTTCAATAAAATCTCCCCTTCCTCGTCAAAAAGGCCCACGAGAGAGTCTTCTCGTGGGCCTGCGTGTCCATACGTGTACCACTGTCTACTCTCTTCACGCTGATGAGGTTAGCTGACGGGTTAGGACGAAGAGATGTCCTTTTTTCTTAAAATAAGAAAAATTCACCCCAAAAACTTGGGTCCCCCATTCCTTTAGAAGGATTAAGCGTGTGGTAATATGATATTTTCATACTATTTATACCTTATTTTTAGAAAATTGTAAACAGGTTCATATGAACTTTTTAATTACTTTCTTCCTTATTCGTGACCTCCAAGATATCTAAGATAAACACAAAGATTGGGATGCCGATAATCAGTCCCCAAATGCCAATATAGTGTTCAGAGAAGATCAGGACAATAAACGTGAAGAAAATAGGGAGCTCTGTTTTAGCTGACATGAGCTTCGGATTTAAGAAGTAGGCTTCAATGGCATGGATGATCACGATCACCAGCACAATATATAGGACGTACATTCCGCCTCCAAGTGTATACGCAATGATGCTGAGTGGAACGAGGGAGATGACCACACCCGCTACCGGAATTAAACCTAACAAGAAGACCATGACCGCTAATCCAAATAATTGCGGGAAGCCCATAATGCCAAGCGCAATTGTCGTTAAGACACAGTTAACTGTTGCAATGATGAACTGTGCTTCAAGTACCTTACCAAATGTTCTGGAAAACTTACGTCCAAAGAAGGCAATTTCATGATAGAACACGGAGATTTTACTCGTTTTGAACTTATTCATGAATTGAATGAGGCGTTCCTTTTCGAACAGGAAGAACATGCTTAATATTAAGGACATAATGACCTGGATACTGAACGTGCTGAAATCTGTTAAGTATGTATAGAGGAAATTAAACCCTTTCTCGAAGAAAGAAGATATTTTGAAATCTCCGAACACATTGGTGACGACGTCAAAGAAGGGTAAATCTTGTGGATGATCTGCAATCTTTTTCCCTAAATGAAATAACTGTTCCACCTGTTTAGCGATGATGGGCACAAACACAAAGCCGCCAAACGTCAATCCACCAGCTAGAAGGATGTACAAAATGGTGATGACTGATTTCTGTCCTATTTTCAGGAAGCGATTTAAAAAGCCTCTTATGACCTCTTCTAACCGGTTCATTAAAAAGGTGAAAATGAAGGTCAGGAGAATTAAATTCATCATTCCTCTTAATAGATATAATGCTGTGGCTAATACTACAAATACTGAAAACCTCTTGACACCAGGTTTTTCGAACAATTTAAAAAATGCCGCCATACGTTACACACCTGCCAGGACTAAAGTCTATTTTTCGTTGGATCTCATATTCATTATATCGGATCTTTCTGTAAATTATATAACAAAAGGTCAATGAGGTCTTACGATTCATCCTAAATTTATCAAGCTTTTATGTTTTTTCTTTTTTTACACAAGAAAAAACCGAACCCCATGTAGAACATAAGGTTTCGGTTTTTGGTTGTTTTTATACTAAACAGCCTGCTTGATATTTCGCATTTCCTGTAGCGCTGTTTTACTCTTCGCTTCGTCAAATTCCCCTTCACTTTTCGCTACAACAATTGTAGCAATTCCATTTCCAATCAGGTTCGTAATCGCTCTTCCTTCACTCATGAAACGGTCGACCCCTAATAGCAGTGCAAGACCTTCTAGCGGGATAACCTGAAGTGCAGCAAGTGTAGAAGCTAGCACGATAAATCCGCTTCCTGTGACTCCAGCTGCTCCTTTTGATGTGAGCATCAGAACAAGGATAATCGTGATTTGCTGTCCGATGGATAGGTCCACCCCAAACACTTGCGCTAAGAAGACCACGGCCATGGACAAGTAGATTGAAGTACCATCTAAGTTAAAGGAATAGCCTGTCGGAATGACAAGCCCAACAACCGACTTAGAGCACCCGTAGCGTTCCATTTTATCCATCATTCTTGGCAAGACAGATTCCGAAGAACTTGTGCCAAGAACAATTAAAATTTCATCTTTGATAAAACGGAGGTAACCGAACAGGCTGAAGCCATACATTTTACAAATGATGTTCAGCACGACGAAAATAAACAGGAACATCGTCATATAAACGGAAAGCATCAGACTAGCCAGTGGTTTAATTGAAGCTAAACCGAAGTGTCCGATTGTATAAGCCATTGCTCCAAATGCCCCTAATGGCGCGGCACGCATGATGTAACCAATGATTTTAAAGAAGACAAGCGACAGCTTATCAAGCCATTCGATGATGCCTTTCCCCTTCTCGCCAAGTGCAGCGAGCGCAACACCGAATAAAATAGAGAAGAATAAGACCTGTAAAATATCCCCCTTTGCAAAGGCATCTACCATGTTAGATGGCACAATGTGTGTGACAAACTCCATCCAGTCGATACCCTGTCCCCCATTTTGGGTATATTGCGAGACATCCCCTTTTTCAAGTTTACTATAGTCAAGACCCGCTCCTGGCTTCATGATATTGACCACAAACAGTCCGATGACAAGCGCAAGCGTCGTCACAACTTCAAAATAGATAAAAGCTTTTCCCCCAACTTTTCCAACTTTTTTCATGTCCCCCATCTTGGCAATTCCAAGAACAATGGTTAAGAAAATAATGGGTGCAATGACCATTTTCACTGCATTAATAAATGTGTCACCAAGCGGCTTCATTTCTTTCCCGACGTTTGGCCAAACCATCCCAACAATAATCCCGATAATGACAGCTGCAATGACCTGAAATGTCAGGTTCTTCAATAGCCTCTTCATAAAAAATCAACTCCCTCACCCTTTGATGTAAACGCTTAACTGTTATCTGTAGGTAAATGATAGCGATTTCATCAAAGGCTGTGAAGCTTATGGACATATCGTACATTTTGGTCTTTTTGGTCTCTTAGTCAGAATGTACGATATATTTATTCACAGGGCGTCCGACCCCGCCATATTGCATATCTAATTTCAGCTCGCCTTCTTTTACAAGGAAGTCTAAATAACGGCGTGCTGTGACACGTGCAATCCCAAGTGCATTGGCGACTTCCTCTGCAGACTGCGCTCCTTCTTGCAGACGCATATAGGCTTTAATTTCATTCATCGTATGCACATTCAGCCCCTTAGGAAGCCATGTCTCTTCCTGCCTAACTGCAGGCTTTCGTATGATATCATCGAGCATCTCTTGAGAAAATTCTGTTGCGGTACGAATTTTTGATTTGAACGCTTTATAGCTTTCAAGAGATTCTTTCATCCGTTCAAACTTAAATGGCTTAATGATATAATCTCGGGCACCATTTTGAAGCATGGTGCCGATCGTCTCTTTGTCCTTTGCTGCCGAAATCACAATCACATCCACCTGCATCTTTTGCTTTCTGATGTCTTGCAGTGTTTTGACGCCATCTTTTTTAGGCATATACACATCGAGCACCACAAGATCTGGGCGAATGTCTTTGATCAGCTGGATGCCCTGCTCGCCATTTCCTGCTACAGCCGCAACTTGAAAGCCAGGGACACTCTTAATGAACTCTCTATTGACTTCTTGCACCATCGGGTCATCTTCAATTAATAGCACCTTAATCTGAGTCATCTGTCTCTCTCCTCTATTGTCATTGGGAATTCGATTGAGAAGGTGGTACCAATGCCGATGCTTGATGTGACTTCTACATTTCCCATTCCTTTGTCGATAATCGTTTTTACAATATACAGTCCGTAGCCTGTTCCGCCTTCCTTACCGTGAGTAAAGCCTTTGTCGAAAATATGAGGAATCATGTCCTCTTCTATTCCAGATCCATAATCTTCAATTAAGATCGCGAGGACATCCTCTGTTTGATCAATACTAATAGAAATGAGTTTTGTGTCTCTTTCTACAGTATCATACGCGGCAAAGGCGTTCTCGATCAGGTTGCCAAGTAGCTTCGTCATATCATGCTGATCTAGCCGCTCTGGGAAATCGCGCAGACTGCTATTTTCATCTACTTCAACCTTTATGCCAAGCTCCTTGCCCCTTCTTATCTTGCTCATCAATAGACCAGCAACTGCGTCATGCTGTATCACACGGTGGAGAAAGTCCGTCACATGCTCCTGTTCTTCGGTCGTTTGAAACGCTAAATCGAGTGCTTGATCGGCTTTCCCCAGCTGAATTAATCCCGCAATTGTATGAAGCTTATTCATATGTTCATGATTTTGCACCCGCAGGCCATCAACGAAGTTCTTCACCCCGGTTAATTCCTCCGCCAATTTGGCCGCCTCTGTCCGGTCCTGAAAAATCGCAACCGCTCCGATGATTTTCTTTTTCATCACAATCGGAATTCGGCTGCTCATGATCCGCTTTCCGCTCATATGAATTTCTTCATTGTAGACAGGTTCTGCGCGGTCAATGATTTCTGGAAGCCTTGTATCTGACAGCACATCCCAAATATTTCGGCCCACTACATCACCAGTCACGCTGAAAATTTGCTTTGCTTTTTCATTAAAAATGGTGATCATGTGCTGGTTATCAATGGCAATGACCCCTTCATTAATGGAATGAAAGGTAGCGGTGCGCTCCTCTAGCATTCTGACAATCTCATGCGGCTCCAGCTTAAACATTTGCTGTTTAATATGACGGGCGAGCAAAAATGAACCGACAAGCCCGAAGCTGAGCGTCAGCAAAAGGATCATGAGGATATCTCGCTTCATTTCTCCTAATATATCTGCCATACTCGGCAGTGTTCTTCCGACTAGTACAACCCCTGTTTGGTTAAATTTTTCATCCTTTACTGGATAAAAAGCTCTAATGGCTGTGCCAAGCTCTCCCTGTGCTTCTGAGAAATAGATATGCTCTGCAAAGGCCGGTTCTTCATCTGTCCCCTCAGAGCGCTGGCCAATCCTTGTTTTCACTGGATGTGTCAATCGCACGTGTTCCATATCCATGACAACAATGTAGTCAGCATCTTGGATAATCCGAATCTCTTCAATGGCATGCTGTAATCGCGTACGCTCCTTTGTCTGATCATCCAATGCCTGCTTTACCTCATTCATCTCAGCTACTGTTCTTGCCGTGTTCATGAGCCTTTTTCGTAGTTCTCGTTCCTCTGTTTGCTGAATTCCCCCGACCAGAACAATTCCTCCGATTAAAAGGGCAAAAATGACAACGAAATATGTGAGGATGGTGAGCTTCCATCTAATAGATAATTGTTGTAATTTTAGTCGATTTCTCATCATTTTTTCACCTGTATCTTTACGAATTCTTCCTCTGTCAAGTATCCTTGACATAAGGGGGATCTGACGCATGAAGAATTTACTCGCCTATACGCTATTGCTCATCATCGGTTTTGTAACCGCTTTATACTTTGGCTTTTATCATATGATGCCTAAATCAGCGACGACCTTCGACGATGAACAGACAGGGCTGAAGGATCAGCTTGTGTTCAAATTCAGCCATGTTGTCGCAGATAATACCCCAAAAGGGCTGGCTGCAAAGAAATTTGCTGAGCTTGTTCACGAAAAATCCGATGGCAGGATCAGCATTCAAATCTTTTCAAACGGGAGTCTTTATTCTGATATCGAAGAAATTAATGCACTAAAAGAGAATCAAGTTCAATTTATTGCTCCGTCTACGTCAAAGCTCGGCATGCTGTCCCCTGAATGGCTGGCACTTGATCTGCCCTTTGCCTTTTCTAACTACGATGCTGTCCAAGAAGGGTTACATGGTGCGATTGGACAGAGACTGTTCGGCACACTGCAAAAAGACGGACTAAAGGGAATGGCCTACTGGACAAATGGCTTTAAGCAAATCACTTCGAATAAAGGCCCAATCAAGCAGCCTAGTGATTTAAAAAAGCAATCTCTCCGTATTATGCAAAGTGACATGATTGAAAAACAATTCAAGCTTCTTGGCGCAAAACCCTATCAGGAATCGTTTAATTCAACGTTTCAGCTGCTAGAAACAAAAAAAGTAGACGGTGAAGAAAATACAATTTCAAATATTTATTCAAAAAAATTCTATCATATACAAGACTATATGACGATCAGTAATCACGGGTATTTAGGGTATGTCGTCTTAACGGATCAATCCTTTTTTGATCGTCAGACACCTGAGACGAAACGAATTTTACTCGAAGCGATGGAAGAAACAACGGCATGGAACGAAAAACATGCCGAACAGATGAACAAGGATCAGCTGGAGGATATTAAACGCGAATCTCCAATTGCGATACACGAATTAACACCAGCAGAGCGGCAAAAATGGATGAAGGCGCTCGATCCTTTATATGATGAAGCAGAAAGGATCATAGGTTCCACCTTGATCAAACAAATCCGCGAGCTCCGGGCACGCTATGAATATTCTCCGATTCAAGCGTTTGAAGAAGATGCTGAGACCAAATAAAAAATCCCTTGAGAGAGGGATTTTTTTATGCGCCGGAGTCACGCTGTTCTTGCTGAGCGAGCTCCTCTAATCTTGATAATATTCTGCGCTTTCGATATTGCATGATGCCTGTTTCGGCAATTCCTTTTAACTGTGAGCGGTTGGACGCTGCACCAAACAAAATCCCCGCAATTGGGACAAGTTGAAACAGCTTCTTCCAGCCAAACGAATCACGGTAGTTATATACGACCTCACGCCATCCTTGAATTTGAGAGATCATGTTTTCGTGCTTCCCTTCTGATGCATGATAGCTCTTCAGCTCTTTTAATATTGATTTTTTCCCAACAACGTCAGCAGAATTCAGCTGTAAACATTTAATGATAAAGACTCGTTCTTCTTTATTTTTCGGATCATAGCCATAGGTGACGGCGATATCCTGTAATGTTTTTAAAGAGAGACCGAGGACAGCCGGAATATCTGCCGCTAATGTAAACATACCTCCGACACCTGTTGTCGCACCTTGCACAGTGGCGAGGTTTGTTCGGTTTTTCCCCATCTGATCACTAATGGCATCCATGACCTCGATTGGAGCCGCCTCAATATCTTCAATACGCTGAATCGATTCATCGGCACATTTCTTTTGAAATTGATGAATAATGCCTTTCTCTGACGTCAAATAGACACCGCCTGATTGAATATAGTGCCCCATCTCATCTAATAACACACCGATTTTTTTTTGAATAAAGGCAGGGGTCAGCTTGTCCAGCATTTGAAATGGAAGCCGGCTAAGTTTCTCCCAAAACCATACCTTTTGCTGGTCTTTCTCCCACTTTTCAATCTCTTTTAATTGTGCTTTTAACCACTCTCTTTCCTCCATGCGATTTGCCTCCTTAGATGCCGTTCAAGTATATGTCTGTTATTATACACAATCCTTGTCCATCATACGTATCGAACATTGAAGTGGTTCCGAAAGGTTTTAATCTCTTTTAAAACGGTTATTGCTTAGTAAACAATAAACAAACAAAAGAGGAGTGATCAACATGTTAGGATTTCTGATTTCATTAGTTGTGGCGATTGTCATTGGTCTCATTGGGAGTGCACTCGCTGGAGGCAGTGTACCAGGAGGCTGGATCGGTTCAATGATTGCCGGGCTTGCAGGTGCTTGGATTGGTCATGGATTACTTGGAACGTGGGGTCCTAGTCTGGCAGGATTTGCGATCATTCCAGCGATCTTAGGAGCAGCCATTTTTGTCATTATTTTAAGCCTGATCTTCCGCAGCGTTGGATCAAGGGTTTCTTAAAAAACAATACAAAAGAAGAGGAAGCAGAGGATGCACCGCCTAAGATCAGAGGCGGTGTCAGCGTGTAGACAAACCCTCGCATTCGTTGTCGGTCCTGCGCGCTGGTGCTCACGAATGCCAAATTCGCTCCGCGCCAGTGCTCGTCCTTCCTAGACTGCAAAGGTTTTCTATCACGCTGAAAAGAAGACAAAGGGCTAAAATAAAGTTCATTTTAGCCCTTTGTCAACAATCTGGCACCGCCTAAGATCAGAGGCGGTGTTTTTTATGTTTTGATTGACAAGGTATCTATTTTTTTCACTTACATATGATAAACAAACCTATTAGTTCAGATAGTTGACTTTTCATGAAGATGGGCATATGATGATTAAAAATTGCATCGAGGAAACTTTTTGTGCCAAAGCAAAACTTTGTAGAATCTAGGTGATGACATATGACAAACAAATACATCGAGGCACAAGCCCACATGTCAGTGGCAGCGGAGCGTGCACTTGAAGGAAAGGTGAAGGGATTTAGAAGGCTCCTTCCTTTTCTCGGACCTGCTTTTATCGCCGCCATTGCCTATATTGATCCAGGAAACTTTGCGACCAACATTGCGGCTGGCTCGAAATATGGCTACCTTCTGTTATGGGTCATTCTCATATCCAATCTCATGGCCTTACTCATCCAGTCTTTGTCTGCAAAGCTTGGAATCGCAACAGGGAAAAATTTACCTGAAATTGCGCGAGAAGAGTTTCCAAAACCAGTCTCGATTGGTTTATGGATTCAGGGCGAGCTCGTCATTATCGCCACAGATTTAGCCGAATTTATCGGGGCTGCCCTTGGTTTATACTTACTCTTTCGTATCCCGCTGCTTGAAGCATCGATTATTGCAGCGATCGGTTCTTTTGCCATTTTAGAGCTCCAAAGACGAGGTTATCGAGCGTTAGAAGCAGGAATTACCGGCATGCTGTTTGTTGTCGTGATTGCTTTCGCTGTACAAACCTTTGTCGCCAAACCTGATCTTGCAAGTGTCGCCGGTGGACTGTTCATTCCAAGGTTTGAAGGGACAGACAGCGTACTGCTTGCCGCTGGTATTTTAGGCGCTACGGTGATGCCGCATGCGATCTATCTCCATTCAGCCTTAACGCAAAGAAGAGTCGTCGGCAGAACGGAAAAAGAGAAAAAGCTGATTTTTCGTTTTGAGTTTTTAGACATCCTCATTGCGATGGTAGTTGCTGGCGCCATCAATGCCAGCATGTTGATTGTAGCAGCTGCTTTATTTTTTAAAAATGGTCTTTTTGTTGAGGATTTAGATGTAGCATTTCAGCATTTTGGCACTCTCGCAGGTCCTGTATCAGCGATCTTATTTGGTGTAGGTCTGCTTGTAGCCGGACTTTCCAGTTCTTCTGTCGGTACACTGTCAGGCGATATTATTATGCAGGGTTTTATTCAGTACCGAATTCCGCTATATGTCCGCCGGCTGATTACCATCATTCCCCCTATTGCGATCATTGCATCTGGGGTCAATCCGACATCTGCACTTGTGATGAGTCAAGTGGTCTTATCCTTTGGCATTGCGTTTGCTTTAATTCCGCTCATTTTGTTTACAAGTAAAAAACGAATTATGGGCGATTTGACGAATGCTCGCTGGGTGACCGGAATATCTTGGGTGATAGCAGCTCTTGTTGTCGCACTTAATCTGTTTTTAATTGTGGATACGTTTATGTAAAAGACAGTGATCATGCTGTCTTTTATATCGGGTTGTGGTAGAATTTCCCTTGAGAGGATGTGATCACATGTTTTTTTATCAGGATCAAGATCTATCCATGCGGCTGCTTGAACCAAGAGACGCGAGAAGTCTGTATCTGCTCATCCAACGCTCAAGAGAGCACTTACGTGAATGGATGCTATGGGTCGATTCCACACAGACAGAAGAAGACAGCATGGCGTTTATTCAAGGTGCCATGCAGCAAGCTTTGCAAAACAATGGTTTTCAGGCTGGCATCTGGTCACATGGAGAACTCGTTGGTATCATTGGCACCCACCAAATTCATTGGATTAATCGGACGGTTTCCATTGGCTATTGGCTCGGGGAAGGCTATCAAGGAAAAGGCATCATGACAAAAGCATGCAAAGCGGTCATTCACTATTTATTTGAAGAGTGCGGTCTGCACCGCATTGAAATAAGGGCCGCTGTTGATAATCAAAAAAGCAGACGCATCGCAGAGCGTTTATCTTTTTCACTTGAAGGCATATTAAGACAATGTGAATGGCTTGGCGACCACTTTGCCGATCACTGTGTGTACGCACTTTTACAGCCTGAATATATGAAACAAAAAACAAATTCGATCAATCAGCCCACTTAATTGTGTCGATTGCATGAACTATTTTACAAAGTGAAGCTTTGTAGTATCCGTTGTGATTGGCATCTGATAAAATAGAAGGAAAAAATCGAGGTATGATGTATGTCTCTTATTATTTTATTTTACTTATGGATTGTCCCTTTATTATTTGGCATTTTCTTCTCATTCCTAACAAAGAAAGCCACATACAAACGCCGCTTTGTCCCATCATATAGCATGGCAGGACTCAGCATCGTATTTCTCATTCTGGCACTCGTCTTTTCAGCCAGTCATTTTCTATTCATTTGCGGTATGTTCCTATTCGCCACAACACTTGTCGGCACAGGCATTCCTTTATTCTTGGCCTTTACTAAAACACCTTCATAAACAAAACCACCTTTTCGCGATGGAAAGGTGGTTTCTTTTTTAGTGCTGAGGCATTCGATAGGTCATCGTACCATTTGGGTTTTTTTCAATTTCTTTCACAATGTCTTGAAGGATCTCTGACGCTCGATCGCTTGAGTCATACTTGCCGAGCGTCTTGACCCAAGAATCACTGCCTGCGATAAACCCTTCAATCTTTTTACCGGTTACTGTGACTTCGTGAACATTAACGAAACTTTGTTCGTTTTGTGTGAAAATCCATAGCATGGTTTATTCCCCTTTTTTGTTAATAGCTCATTTCGAATAATGCGTGTCTCGATATCTGCATATCTTACAGGGATCAGTAGTCAAGATTAATAAATTTTATCACATTTTATATATAAGCCTTCTCTTTATTTTGAGACAGATTAATATTACTCCAATTATTTCAATCATTATTCGAATTTATTTTTCCTTATTAACCATTGAATTTTTCGACGTATTTTAAATCAGATTCATCAGGCTCTGTTTTTTGCTCTACAATACTTCCGTTTTCATCGTACTTTATATAAGTCATTTTCCGACCAGCTATATATTCAGATTCATACTTTTTATTTCCATTTTCAAAAAACTCGACTTGATATCCGTCTGCAGCACTTTTATTCATATTACCTATTTTTTTCACATTTCCATTTGAGTAAAATTCAACATACTTTCCCTGCTTAACACCTTGCTCTGCATAGAAATAACTTTCAATATTTCCATTTTCATACAAATCATAGGCTAGTCCTGTAAAAAGTTTTTCTTCTCCTTCTTTAGTAAATTCTACAATTGCTAGCTCGTAGGGTCCTCCATATTCTAGAGATTTTTCAAACTCCGTACCACTTTCTGTAATTATTTTTTTTGTCAGAATATCATCCATCATGTAAACTCCTTTCATTTTATAACTTTCATATTTATTATTTTAGAGCGTTCTGATAAAATATACTGTTTGCTTTAAGCACAGAGACCCTTCATTATGCCTATTTTAATTAGGAATTTCTTAAAATCTTCAGTTTTCCAATATATCGTTGGCTCTTTTGATATATTCCAACTACCGAACTCTATATTAATCGGTGTATAAAGATCATTTTCAATATTTATATGCTGAATGTCTTTATATTCTGTTACTCTTAACATCATCATGTCTCCTTTCAAGGCATATACACAGCATTCTTTATTAATGGTAGTAAGCTGTCTCCACGGAGTCATCTAAAATTATTTCCCATAAATCGAGTGCTTTTTCATAACAAAAAGCACTTTTTGCCTTGAATAACAATAAAGTGCTTTTTATTTTTCAGTCTCGACAATGATGTTTAATCTTCGAATATTTCCGGTATTTTCTCTCTCCAAATTAACAACAATTCTATGAATTCCTTCGTTTCAATTTTATTTTCAAGAGGTTCTTCAATCCTATAATGATGTTCAACTACTGTCTCATCTTTTTTAATATTTACACTGGTAGCATTCAATGTAATTTCAAATTTCTCATATACTCCATCTATAACATTTTGAATATATCCTATATATTCATCCACTTCTTCTATCGATGAAATATCTTGTATAAAATCTGAGAAAATACTTATTTCTTCGGGTAGTATGATTGCTAAATCACCAAATTGGTCTTCCTTAAATTCATATGGATATCTCATATAAGTTAATCACCTTCATATTATTTTTTATATAATGGATATGCTGTAGCTATTGATCCATCTTTTTTCAAATACATTTCTATTTTAATTCCTGATGATGTTATACCTTTAAATTTATTAGGACCTATCTGTTGTTTATTTTGGTAAGCTTCATCGATAGCTTTTAACACATCAATGCGGTTCCATTCCTTAGGAAAGAAACTTGATTTAGCTACTTTTTCAACTCCTTCAATTTCAACTTTAGCTCTATAAATACCGTTTTTATCAGGTAAACTTTCACTTCCTGGAATAATCTTACCACCTTGCATACTTTCATGATGATAACCAACTGCTTTTCCTCTTTTATTAATTTCACCATGATAAATGTGTTTCATCGTATGGGTATTATATTTTTCAGCACCCTTAATCCCCATCTTCCCTTGAAACCCTTTCGCCCCAAACGGCAAAAGCATCCCCAGAGCCGCATTCATACTGGCTTCTTGCTGTTCTTTCGAGACTTTATTTCCAAACATGTCTCGACCCGTAATCGCTTCGCTGAAGCCGTTTGTTGCGGTGAGGCCATATAAGCCTTTTTGAGACGTTTTCAGGGCGTCAAAAGACTTCTGTGATGTCTTGTAAATGTCGACCGCTCTGACTGCGGCGGACGTGGCTTGAGTCGTTTTATAAACGGCTTTACCGCCTTTGAAAATACGGCCCGCCCATCCGACGATCGGGATGTAGCCTGCTGCTGCCATGCCGCCTGCGGCGACTCGCTGGCCTGCGGTGAGTTCTTCACCTGTGATCGG
>NZ_JBPAFI010000008.1:0-115394 GCF_050864245.1 Bacillus sp. XT-4 | reverse complement strand
CTCCCTTCTGTCCGCTCGACTTGCATGTATTAGGCACGCCGCCAGCGTTCGTCCTGAGCCAGGATCAAACTCTCCGAAAAAGTACAAAACCGAAGTTTTGCTTTTCGCCAGTTTGACTGACTACCTATGATGTATCATAGGATTTTTTTATAAAAACTCGAATTAACAGGTACGTTTTGTCTTGTTTAGTTTTCAAAGAACTTGTTTGTCACTCTCTCAAAGCGACCACTTAAATATATCATATATCCCTATCAATAGTCAACATTTTTCTTGAAAAACATTTTATTTTTTTAAGAAGTTTTTGTTATGAAAGAGATAAAAAATAGAGCCTCTTTTTGCTCCTTTGAAAGATTAACACATATCTATGAAAAAAGCATTATAAACTTCAAAAAAAATCATGTTTTTTCAAAAAAAAATAAAGCCGGTGAAAAACCGGCTTTATCTTTACTCAGATTGCTCTTGATCTGACTCTACATTTTCTACGTTTTCTTCACTATTCTCTTCATCGTCTTCTGGTGATTGTTCTACTAATGCCACTGTAGCAACATGTTCATCATCACCTAGACGGATCAGGCGGACACCTTGGGTAACTCGGCCTGTTGTGGAGATATCTGAAACAGCCATACGGATGATGACACCACTACCTGTAATAATCATCAAGTCTTCTTCAGCTTCAGCGTTAGTCGCCTTCACTGCAACAAGCGGACCGTTGTTGTCAGTGATCTTGCACGTTTTCAGACCTTTACCACCACGGCTTTGGACACGATATTCTTTTTCAGGCGTTAATTTACCATAACCTTTTTCAGTTACGATCAATACGTTTGCATCTGGCTCAAGGATTTCCATTCCAACGACGATGTCATCCTCAGAAAGTGTGATCCCTTTAACTCCAGCTGCTGTACGTCCCATTTCACGAACATCTGTCTCGTCGAAACGAATGAGCATTCCTTTTTTCGTTCCGATGATGATTTGTTTTTCACCATTGGTTAAACGAACAGCCATCAATTCATCTTCATCACGCAGGCTGAGTGCAATCAAACCGTTGTTTCGGATGTTTGCAAATTGAGACAATGACGTTCGTTTCGATACACCGTGTCTTGTTGTAAAGAAGAGATACGAATCTTCATCAAATTCGCTGACTGGAATAATGGCGTTTATCCACTCTCCCTTTTCTACTTCAAGAAGGTTAATAATCGGAATCCCTTTCGCTGTTCGTCCGAATTCAGGGATCTCATAGCCCTTTGCTCGATAGACCTTCCCTTTATTAGAGAAGAAGAGAATCGTATCGTGCGTCGATGTTGAGATCAGCTGTTCAACGAAATCATCTTCGTTGGTTCCCATTCCTTGTACACCTTTACCGCCTCTTTTTTGACTGCGGTATGTTGATGCAGGCAGGCGCTTAATATAACCATTATGAGTCAGTGTGATCACAATATTTTCAACAGGAATCAAATCTTCGTCTTCGATTGTTTCTATACCCGCTGTCACAATTTCTGTGCGGCGCGTATCATTGAAGCGTTCTTTGATTTCTGTTAATTCTTCTCTAATGATTTCTAGAACTTTCTCATTGTCTGCTAGAATGGCTTTCAATTCAGCAATCAATTCAACAAGCCCTTTGTATTCATCTTCTATTTTCTCTCTTTCTAAACCAGTCAAACGCTGGAGTCGCATATCGAGAATGGCCTGTGCTTGTTTTTCAGACAAGCTATAGTTTTCCATCAAACCATTTCTTGCAATTTCAGCAGTTTGAGAGCCTCTAATTAAGGCAATGACCTCATCTAAGTGATCAAGCGCAATTCTTAAGCCTTCTAAAATATGAGCTCTTGCTTCTGCTTTACGCAATTCATACGCCGTTCTTCGACGAATGATCACTTTCTGATGCTCAAGGTAATATTCAAGACATTGTTTGAGAGACAACACTTTCGGCTGTCCATCAACAAGTGCAAGCAAGTTAATACCGAAGGACGTTTGAAGTGTCGTTTGTTTATAAAGATTGTTTAATAGAACATGGACGTTTGCGTCTCTTCGTAGTTCAATGACAATTCTCATTCCATTACGGTCAGATTCATCACGAAGATCTGTAATGCCATCAATCTTTTTATCACGGACAAGATCAGCGATTTTTTCGATCAAACGAGCTTTGTTAACCTGATAAGGAATCTCGTTGATGACAATGCGCTGCTTACCACTAGATGTTTCTTCGATATTTGACTTTGCACGTAATGTAATAGAGCCTCGTCCTGTTTCATACGCTTTACGAATACCGCTTCGGCCAATGATTTGTCCCGCAGTTGGGAAGTCTGGACCTGGAATGATGTCCATTAGTTCCTGTGTCGTCATTTCAGGATTTTGACTAATTGCCAATACCCCATCAATCACTTCACCTAGTTGGTGAGGCGGGATATTCGTTGCCATCCCTACAGCAATTCCAGTTGCCCCGTTCACTAATAAGTTCGGGAACCTTGCAGGCATAACGACCGGCTCTCTTTCACTGCCATCGTAGTTATCTTGATAATCAATGGTGTCCTTTGTGATATCACGCAGGATCTCCATCGAAATTTTAGAAAGACGTGCCTCGGTATAACGCATGGCTGCTGCACCGTCTCCATCGACAGAACCAAAGTTCCCGTGCCCTTCAACCAGCATATTACGATAGTTGAAATCTTGCGCCATCCGAACCATCGCTTCATATACAGCGCTATCACCGTGAGGGTGGTACTTACCGATAACTTCCCCAACGATACGTGCAGATTTCTTAAATGGTTTATCACTTGTCATACCTAGGTCATTCATCGCATACAAAATTCTTCGATGCACAGGCTTCAATCCGTCTCGCACATCTGGTAATGCACGCGAAACAATAACACTCATTGCATAATCTAAAAAGGACGTACGCATTTCATGGCTAATATTCACTTCGCGTACATTTGGTGTATGTTGTTCACTCACTATAAGAACCTCCCTTTACGTATCACATGAAATAAATTATGTGGGAGTAAAATATGTATTTATCTTCACAAGACTATTCTCCATTATATCAATAATCTTGCCTTTATACACATTTATTTACTAGAAAATCAACGAAACGTAGAAAACCAGGACATTCGTTTCACGCCCCTGTTTCTTGAAAAACAACCTTATTCCAAACAAGAAATAAGGTTGCTCTCAAGGGGGGGATACCTATCTAAATATCAAGATTTTTTACGTATTGTGCATTTTCTTCGATAAAGTTACGTCTCGGCTCTACTTTATCTCCCATTAGCATTTCAAAAGTCTCATCAGCATCGATTGCATCCTCAAGTGTCACTTGAAGAAGTGTTCTCGCATCAGGATCCATTGTTGTTTCCCAAAGCTGAGTAGCATTCATCTCTCCAAGACCTTTATAACGCTGAAGTCCAGGTTTCGGTGTTTGAGGCAGTGTTTTTAACAGTTCATCTAGCTGTTTATCGTTATACACGTATTCAACACGCTTTCCTTGCTGCACTTTATATAAAGGCGGCTGTGCAATATACACATAACCGTTTTCAATGATTTCACGCATGTAGCGATAGAAGAATGTTAGGAGTAGCGTCCGAATATGCGCTCCATCAACATCAGCATCAGTCATGATCACAATTTTGTGATAACGTGCTTTCTCTAAAGTGAAGTCTTCTCCGATTCCGGTCCCTAGCGCTGTAATCATTGAACGAACCTCGTTGTTAGATAAAATTTTATCTAGTCGTGCTTTTTCAACGTTTAGGATCTTCCCTCTTAACGGTAAGATCGCTTGGAAATGTCGATCACGACCTTGCTTAGCAGATCCGCCCGCAGAGTCTCCCTCTACGATATAAAGCTCAGAGATGGATGGATCTTTAGAAGAACAGTCTGCCAGTTTCCCAGGCAAGCTAGAGACTTCCAGTGCACTTTTACGTCTTGTCAGCTCACGTGCCTTTTTGGCAGCCATTCTTGCACGAGCTGCCATCACACCTTTCTCCACAATTTTCTTTGCAGCATCAGGGTTCTCTAGGAGGAATTTCTCAAGTGCTTCGGAGAAGAGGGAGTCGGTAATGGTTCTTGCTTCTGAGTTACCGAGCTTTGTCTTCGTTTGTCCTTCGAATTGAGGGTCTGGATGTTTGATAGAGATAATGGCTGTCAAGCCTTCTCGTACATCTTCTCCGCTCAAATTCGAGTCACCATCTTTGAATACGCCATTTTTACGAGCATAATCATTGATGACACGCGTCAGACCGGTTTTAAAGCCAGCTTCGTGTGATCCGCCTTCATATGTGTTGATGTTATTGGCGAAAGAATAAATATTGCTTGTATAGGAATCGTTGTATTGCAGTGCTACTTCAACGGTGATTCCGTCTTTTTCACCCTCGATGTAAACTGGTTCTTCATGAACGACTTCCTTCGAGCGATTCAAATGTTCTACATAGCTCTTAATACCGCCTTCATAGCAGTATTCGTTTCTTCGCTCTTTGCCTTCACGTAAGTCTTCAATGATGATGTTGACGCCTTTTGTTAAGAAAGCTAACTCACGTACACGGTTAGCAAGTGTGTCGTAATCAAATTCAATGGTTTCAGTGAAAATTTCTGGATCTGGCACAAAATGAGTGGTTGTCCCTGTTACATCTGTTTCACCAATGATCTCTAAATCTCCAACTGGAACACCGCGTTTGAATTGTTGATAGTGAATTTTCCCATCACGGTATACAGTCACGTCTAAGGTCGTAGATAACGCATTAACAACAGATGCCCCTACACCATGCAGACCGCCAGATACTTTATAACCGCTGCCGTCAAATTTACCACCAGCGTGAAGAACCGTCATAATGACTTCTACAGCAGGACGTCCCATTTTTTCGTGAATCCCAACAGGAATTCCGCGGCCGTTATCTTTCACTGTGATGCTATTATCTTTTTCAATTTGCACTGTAATGTCTGTACAATAACCAGCTAAAGCCTCATCAATACTGTTGTCGACAATTTCCCATACAAGATGGTGAAGTCCTTTTGCACTGGTTGACCCAATGTACATTCCTGGACGTTTTCTAACCGCTTCTAGTCCTTCGAGCACCTGTATCTGATTTTCATCATAACTATTATGTTGCTGTTCCATTGCCACGTACATTCACCTACACTTTTCTTAAACGATATATTTATATGAATTGAGCTTTTAGACTTCAATTTCAATCAAAAATGAAGCACGTTTTTTGAGCGTGCTTGAGGAAAGAGGAGAGTAATACACGGATTCAGTTGTGACGACGATGGATTTGGGTGTCCCTTGTGACAACGAAATGATTTGTTCTTCTTGTTTTTGAAGAAATTCCTCTACAACAGAAGATGACCTCATTTTGTAATCAACAATTGCGACAATCTCTCGTGTAGAAACAACACAATCATCACCTAAATGAATATACAAGACTCACACCTCATTTATCAGTCAATTACTTTTCCACTGGCTACTCTGAAAATTTCCGCTTCTTTCAGGGTGGCGTGGTCGATGCCTTCAACACTCGTAGTGGTGACAAAGGTCTGTACACGTCCCTGAATGGTATGGAGCAAATGAGACTGTCTGTAATCATCAAGTTCAGATAAAACATCATCGAGTAGAAGAATTGGGTATTCACCGATTTCTTCATGAATCAGATCAATTTCTGCCAGCTTTAGTGAAAGAGCTGTTGTTCTTTGCTGCCCTTGAGAGCCATATGTCTGAACATCCCGACCATTCACAAAGAAAAGAAGATCATCTCTGTGAGGCCCCCATAGCGTCACCCCTCGGTCTATTTCTCTGTCTCTTAGTTTCTGAAACGATTCTTCATAGCTATTTTTTATTTTCGACAAGTCTGACGCTTCTGATACCTCTATGGCCGTCTGGTATTGGAGCGTGAGCGTTTCCAGCTCTCTTGAAATCCCAAAATGCAGCGGCTGCGCCCATTTTTCGAGCTGTTTCGTAAAAGTCAGTCGTCTTTTGACAACCTTCGCTGCCGCATCAATCAACTGCTCTGTTAAAATCTCCAGCATCGCTTGATCCGTTTGCTTTCTTGTTTGCAATTGTTTCAAGTAATGATTTCGCTGAGTGAGGATTTTTTGATAGAGCGATAAATCATGCAAGTAGACAGCAGACACTTGTCCAATCTCCATGTCGAGGAATCTTCTGCGGATTTGCGGGCTACCTTTCACAAGGCTGAGATCCTCTGGTGCAAACATGATGGTGTTCAAGGCACCAACATAATGACTGAGTTTCTGTTGTTCAATGTGATTGACCTTGCCCTTTTTTCCTTTTTTTGAGATCACGAGCTGCATGGGGAGTGGACCATTTTTTTTGATGACTCTACCTTCTATTTTAGCATAGTCTTCGTCCCATCGGATAAGTTCTTTATCATTTGACGTACGATGAGACTTTGCCATCGACAATACATAGATCGCTTCCATCAGGTTCGTTTTACCTTGGGCGTTCTCACCAATCATCACATTCACCTTATTGTCGAATTGAAGCTCGGTGTGTTCATAGTTTCGGTATGAAGTTAACGCCAGACTTTGAATGTACATGTATTGTCACCCGTTTCTAATTCACAACTTGAAATGTGCCGTGACCTTCTATCTCGACAACATCACCTGGGTATAATTTGCGTCCCCGTCTATTATCTGGCTCTTGATTGATGAACACCTCATGTTCACTTAAAAACCACTTCGCCATTCCACCAGATTGAATGACTTCGGCTAATTTCAAAAACTGCCCTAATGTAATCATTTCTGTTTCAATCGTTATCAGATTAGGCATTGTATCGACCTCTTTCAATATCACTAATATCTAATTGTACTAAAAAACAAGACAAGAAGGAAAGGGGGAAAGCGAACTGGGATGAAAGAAAGCTGAGGAAACGAGGAAAAAAGCTGCTGTGCGCTCACACAGCAGCCATTTTAGACCAAATTAATACGTTCTAACTGGAAGAATCAATTGCAAAATGGAATCATCATTTGGCGTGCGTAATAGGAATGGTCTCATTGCGCCAGTGAAACTGACATGAATCTCTGTTCCCTCTAATACTTTTAAAGCATCAAGCATATATTTCGGACTGAAAGAGATTTTAAGATCCTCCCCTTTAATGTCATCTGCTTGCACCGTTTCAACTACTTTACCGATTTCAGGCGAATTAGAAGAAATTTCAAGGCTTTGCGCAGGATCAGCAGAAAGCTTCACAACGTTGTTACGCCCTTCTCTTGCTAAAAGTGACGCGCGATCAATCGCTTGAAGGAATTCTTTCGTATTCACCACTACATCCGTTTTACTTTCTTGCGGAATGAGGCGAGCTGTATCTGGGTAATTACCATCCAGCAATCTTGAGAAGAACAGCACGTTCTGTGCTTTAAAGAGAACCTGTGTCTCCGTAATGACGATGCTCACAAGATCTTGTCCATCATCAAGAATTTTACTTAGCTCTGTTAAACTCTTTCCAGGAATGACCACATTGTACGAGCTTTCCTCGTTAATATCCAACTTCGCTTTTCTTAAAGCAAGACGATGACTATCCGTTGCTGTGCATATTAATTCACCTTTTTCAACCTTCCAGTTTACACCTGTCAAGATAGGTCGTGTTTCTGAGGTGGACACTGCGAAAACCGTTTGACGGATAAGGTTTTTAAGCAAATCTGTTGGAATTTGAAAAGCATGATGCTCTTCAATTTGTGGCAGATGCGGATATTCTTCAGCATCTAAGCCGTTTAAATTAAATTCTGCTGAACCAGAGCGGATGATGGTCAGATGATTTTGTTCTACCTCAATTTCGACAGTAGACATAGGCAGTTTCTTAACGATTTCGCTAAAGAAGCGGGCTTGCAGCACAATACTTCCTGGTCGATCAATTGTAATGACTTCTAAATCTCCATCTCTTTGAGGAATAAAAGATTCGATTGAGATATCAGAATCGCTCCCTGTGAGAGAAACCCCTTCGTCAGATGCAACAATTTTAATCCCTGTCAAAATAGGAATCGTTGTTCTAGAGGATACGGCCTTTAATACATCTTGGACACTTTCAACAAGACGATCTTTTTGAATCGTGAATTTCATAGTGGTCCTCCTAATTTTTCTTAATGACATGTATATATATTTATTTAATAAAAATCGTAGAAGTACTAGTAGGGCTTGTGAATATGTGGATAAGTCAGTAGAAAGAAAGGAAAGACAGCCTATCCACATGTGGACAGACTGTGTATGACTATGCTCTAGTTATTCACATTTTCCCGTACTTATCTTATCAGCTTGATTATTTTAGTTGTTCTTTGATCTCTTTGACATGCTGCTGAAGCTGTTCATCTTCAACGATTAATTTTGAAATTTTCTCATGAGCATGAATGACGGTCGTATGATCTCGTCCGCCAAATTCTTCTCCGATTTTAGGTAGAGAGGAATCTGTCATTTCTCTAGAGAGATACATCGCAATTTGTCTTGGATAAGCAACTGATTTCGTACGTTTCTTCGCTTTGAAATCTTCTAATCGAATATTAAATTGCTGCCCTACAATTCTTTGAATATCTTTAATTGTAATCACCTTAGGTTTCGATGAAGGAATGATGTCCTTTAGGGCTTCAGCCGCTAGATCAGCATTGATGTCTTTATTGATTAAAGAAGAGTAAGCAACAACACGAATCAAAGCACCTTCCAGTTCCCGAATGTTGCTGTCGATTTGATTGGCAATATAAAGCATGACTTCATTCGGAATGTCTAAACCTTCTGCTTTTGCTTTTTTACGTAAGATCGCAATACGCGTTTCTAGATCTGGCGGGGTAATGTCTGTAATTAAGCCCCATTCGAATCGAGAGCGTAATCTGTCTTCAAGTGTCGGAATTTCCTTTGGCGGACGGTCACTAGAAATGACGATTTGCTTACTTTCTTCGTGAAGTGTGTTGAATGTATGGAAAAACTCTTCTTGTGTTTGTTCTTTTCCTGCTAAAAATTGAATATCATCTATCAAAAGCACATCTACATTCCGATAGCGATTACGGAAATCGACTGCTTTGTTGTCCCGGATTGAGTTGATAAATTCATTTGTAAATTTTTCAGATGATAGATAGACCACTTTGGCTGATGGATTATGGTCGATGACGTAATGACCGATCGCATGCATTAAGTGAGTCTTTCCTAAACCAACGCCCCCATAAATAAAAAGCGGGTTATATGCTTTTGCTGGTGCTTCTGCGACTGCAAGTGAAGCGGCATGAGCAAAACGGTTGCCTGAACCAATAACAAAAGTATCAAATGTATATTTTGGATTCAGCATATTTTGTGGAATTTCAACGGGTTCTTCTTTCGACATTTTTTTGATTGGAGATTTTGGCATGGCTTCCTCTTCGTCCTGATTTTGAGGAATGATAAATTTGATGCTGAGCTCTTCGCCTGTCAGTTCATAGATGGTATCTGCAATTAAGTGAAGGTATCTTGACTCGAGCCAGTCTCTTGCAAATTCATTAGGTGCAGTAATAGTCAGCGTATCTCCTTGAAGAGAATGGGCTTTAGTGGACTTCATCCATGTTTCAAAACTAGGTTTGCTCAATTTTGTCTCTATTTTTTGAAGTGCTTTATTCCACAGATCCAAAATATTTTCCATAAGGCTTCTCCCCCCTCCTTTTCTTTTTAAAATGACCAGTATCAAACTGTTATAGAACACGAAAAAGAGCAAATGGTCATCACCATTCGTGCACATACTTTGTTGAAAACAATTAATATAGTAGAAAAACGTCTTTTCGACAAATTACACAGGTTGTGGATAAACAATTCAACAAGCTGTGTAATAACTTTCCACAGGTTATCCACAAATTGTGGATAAGATAAATAGGCCAGATAAGTAATTAAGAGTTAAAACACAAATATAATATCAAAATAAACAAGATGGTGCAATGGGTGTCACAAACTTATCCACACACTTTACATCCTGTTGAAAAATAATTATCCACATAGGTTATTTGTGTGAAAAAAATGTCGATAATGGATGTGGATAGTCAAAATATGCCGGAAAAATATCCACAACCTTGTTTTGAAGGTTTTTTTGAAGGAAAAAAAGAATAAAATGCTGGAAACTAAAAAAGAAGGTTTCTTCACTTGATAACTTGTGTTATGCTTATAAGGTTGATAATAAGAGTTTTATCATTGATATTGACAATCGATGGGTTACACAAATATAATGAGTTAGACTGTCTTAAACAGCTATTCCTCAGGGAGGTGTCATAAATGAAAAGAACGTTTCAACCAAATAACCGTAAGCGTAGTAAAGTTCATGGCTTCCGCAGCCGTATGAGTTCTAAAAACGGACGTCTAGTTTTAAAGCGACGCCGCAGCAAAGGTAGAAAAAAATTATCAGCTTAGGCCACTGAATAATGTCAGTGGTCTTTTTTACATAAAATCGTAAATGAACTGTCAGTTTTTATCGGAGTGGAAGAAAACATGAAGAAGCGAAACAGGCTAAAAAAAAATGAAGAGTTTCAAACAGTGTTCAAAAAAGGTCAATCAATGGCTAATCGCCAATTCGTCATTTATCAGCTGGACCAACCAAATCAAGAAGAACTGCGTTTAGGATTGTCTGTCAGTAAGAAGATAGGTAATGCAGTGATAAGAAACCGGATTAAACGACTAATCCGTCAGGTGTTCTTAGAGGAAGGTCATAAGCTAAAGCAAGAAAAAGACTACATTGTTATTGCACGAAAACCAGCAAGCGAATTGACCTTTGAAGAAACAAAGAAGTCTCTCCAGCATTTATTTAGAAAATCCGCTGTTTATCAACAACAACCGAAAAAGTCTTCGTAATAGAAACTTTCGTTGAATCAATTTTTAAAAGCGCTTCCTTCATCTAGTGAATAAAAATGAAACCACCACTTTGTAATGAAAAAATGTTACCATACTGATTAGGTGAGTCACTTTCGTAATCAATTCCAACTTAAATAAAGTTTGAAGTAATGGGAGGAATCTTGTTGAAAAGGCGATTATTACTAATATTTAGCTTGATAGGCGTGTTGGTTCTATTGGCAGGATGTACACAAATCAATGAACCAATCACATCAGATAGTAAGGGATTCTGGAATTCTTACATTGTATACCCGCTATCTCAATTAATCACTTACATGGCAAACTTAACTGGTGAAAACTATGGTGTAGCGATTATTATTGTAACTCTTTTGATTCGTTTGCTCATTTTACCACTAATGATTAAACAGTTAAGAAGTACAAAAGCAATGCAAGCACTTCAGCCAGAACTAAAGAAGCTTCGTGAAAAATATAGCTCAAAAGACCAGAAAACACAGCAGCAGCTTCAACAGGAAACAATGGCTCTTTTCCAAAAGAATGGTGTAAATCCATTAGCAGGGTGTTTCCCAATCTTAATTCAAATGCCAATCTTAATTGGTTTTTATCATGCGATCATGAGAACAGCTGAAATCAAGAAGCATACTTTCTTATGGTTTGACTTAGGCAGTCCAGATCCATTATTCCTGTTACCGATTATTGCAGGTGTAGCTACTTTTATTCAGCAGAAGCTAATGATGGCTGGCAATCCTTCGGACAACCCTCAAATGGCGATTATGCTTTGGGTGATGCCAATTATGATCATTGTATTTGCAATCAGTTTCCCAGCGGCACTTTCACTGTACTGGGTTGTAGGTAACATTTTCATGATCATTCAAACGTTGGTCATTAAAACACCTCAAGTAAAAGTTGATACAAAAGAAAAAGCTGGCGGGAACAAAAAATGAAGGAAATAACTGCTGTCGGTCGCACAGTCGAAGAAGCAGTAGATTCCGGACTGAAACAAATTCAACTACTACAAGAAGAAGTAGATATCACAATAGTAGATGAAGGAAACAAAGGGTTTTTAGGATTATTTGGTAAAAGGCAAGCTGTTGTCAAGTTAGTAGAAAAGCGAGATGCGCTCAAATTAGCAACACAGTATTTAGATAAAATTGTTAAATCAATTGATCCTAAAGCAAACATTGTTTCGAAAAAAGAAACGAAAAAGATCTCTTTTCACATTGATGGAGACAAAACTTCATTAATGATTGGAAAAAGAGGACAAACACTGTACTCTTTAGAAACCTTGGTGCAGTTAGTGTTTAATCGTTATTCTGATCAATATCATCATATTACAATTGATATTGGAGATTATAGGAAGAAACGACAAGAAGCACTTGAACAATACGCAATCAAAACGGCAAATCGTGTTTTAAAAACGAAGAGAAAGGTTCATTTAGAACCGATGCCTTCGAATGAACGAAAAGTCGTTCATGATACGATTGCAGCATTTTCTAAAGAACTTGCCACGGCATCCGAAGATACAGGCAGCAAGCGTCATGTTGTGGTGATGTATAAAAAATAGCAGAAAGGCTAAGATTCAGCAAAGCTGGATTTTAGTCTTTTTTTATTGAAAAATTACCTTTTAATAGTAGATTAATCCTTTATTTCTAAAAAGTTAGTGTGTTATTTAAATCGAAAACGTCATTTTCCCTTAGTTGCAAAGGGAGAAGGACGTTTTAATTTATTGGATTTAGGTGTAAGATGTGAAGACAAGTTTAGAACGTCGTTATTCACATGTGGATAAGTTAAGTGTTAAAATAGACAGGGTGCAAAACTGTGGATAATTAAATGTGGGCTACTTTCGCTTCGCATGCATTTGTGGTATCTTTAAATTTTGGATTAAGCGTTTTTGATATAGAGATGGACAACGTCCATTTAATAGATATAAGACTGTCTATTGAATAGAGAAAGAGGTGAATGAGCGGTGGATACAATTGCAGCAATTTCTACACCAATGGGTGAAGGGGCAATTGCCATTATACGTTTAAGCGGGCCTGATGCAGTTCAAATTGCTGATCGCATGTATAAGGGGCCTAAGGAGAAAAAACTTGTATCAGTGGATTCTCATACAATTCATTATGGTCATATTGTAGATTCAAGTACCGAGCAAGTGATAGAAGAGGTCATGGTGTCTGTATTAAGAGCGCCAAAAACATTTACGAGAGAAGACGTTATTGAGATCAACTGCCATGGCGGAATTGTCACGGTCAATAAAGTCTTGCAGCTTGCTTTAAAAGAAGGAGCGAGATTAGCGGAGCCAGGTGAGTTTACAAAACGTGCTTTCCTAAATGGAAGAATCGACTTGTCACAAGCAGAAGCCGTAATGGACTTGATTCGTGCAAAAACTGACCGTGCGATGAATGTCGCAATGACTCAAATGGAGGGACGTCTCTCCGGTTTGATTAAACGTCTTCGTGGTGAGATATTGGAGACACTTGCCCATGTAGAAGTGAATATTGATTATCCAGAGTATGACGATGTGGAAGAAATGACACATCGAGTCTTAGTTGAAAAGGCGACATCTGTGAAAAAGGAAATTGAATCGCTTCTAACGACTTCACAGCAGGGGAAAATCCTTCGTGAGGGATTATCTACTGTTATTATTGGAAGGCCAAATGTTGGGAAGTCTTCCTTATTAAATAGTCTTGTTCAGGAAACAAAGGCGATTGTGACCGATATTCCTGGAACTACCAGAGATGTCATCGAGGAATATGTGAATGTAAGAGGAGTACCGCTCCGTTTAGTAGATACTGCAGGTATACGTGAGACTGAAGACATTGTTGAGCGTATTGGGGTCGAACGATCAAGACAGGTCTTAAAAGAAGCTGACCTGATTTTACTTGTGCTCAATTATAGTGAGGAGTTATCTGAGGAAGATATTAAGCTATTTGAGGCTGTCTCGGGTATGGATATTATTGTGATTGTCAATAAGACTGATCTTGAGCCTAAACTTGATGTAGAAAAAGTAAAAGAGTTAGCGAAAGATCGTCCAGTCGTGACAACATCTTTATTACAAGAAAAAGGGATTGATGAGCTTGAAATGGCCATTCAATCTTTATTCTTCACTGGCTCAATTGAAAGTGGAGATTTAACGTATGTAAGCAATACTAGGCATATTGCGCTCCTTCAAGAAGCAAAACAATCGATTGAGGATGCTCTAGAAGGAATTGAAATGGATGTACCGATCGACATTGTTCAAATAGATTTAACACGCTGTTGGGAGCAGCTAGGTGAAATTATTGGGGATGCTGTTCATGAAAGCTTAATTGATCAGTTATTCTCTCAATTCTGTTTAGGAAAGTAAAGGGAGGAACAAAAGAAATGGGTTATGAAGCTGGCCAATATGATGTAATCGTCGTCGGTGCCGGTCATGCTGGTGTTGAGGCTGCTCTTGCTTCTGCAAGACAGGGCGCCAAAACACTTGTATTGACCATCAATCTCGATATGGTTGCTTTTATGCCATGTAATCCGTCCGTAGGAGGTCCCGCTAAAGGGATTGTCGTCAGAGAAATTGATGCGCTAGGCGGAGAAATGGCACGAAATATAGATAAGACGCATATTCAAATGCGTATGCTGAATACTGGGAAAGGACCTGCTGTCCGTGCGTTAAGAGCGCAAGCAGATAAGTTTCAATATCAGCACGAAATGAAAAAAACAATGGAAAATGAACCAAACCTAACAATGCTGCAAGGGATGGTAGACCATTTAATTGTAGAAGATGATGAATGTAAAGGTGTTGTGACTCAAACAGGTGCAAATTATCGTGCGAAGTCTGTTGTTCTAACGACTGGTACTTTCTTAAAAGGCCGCATTATTTTAGGGGATCTTTCTTATTCAAGCGGTCCTAATAATCAGCAGCCTTCCATTAAATTATCGGATCATCTAGCAGAATTAGGATTCGATTTGGTTCGCTTTAAAACTGGGACACCACCTCGAGTAAACAGCCACTCGATTGATTATAGTAAGACGGAAATTCAACCAGGTGACGATGTACCACGTGCGTTTTCTTATGAAACTGTGGAATATATTACAGATCAATTACCATGCTGGTTAACATACACGAGTTTAGAGACTCATCAAATTATTGATGAGAATCTTCACCGTTCTCCTATGTATTCAGGTATGATTAAAGGAACAGGTCCTAGATACTGCCCGTCTATTGAGGATAAGGTGGTTCGTTTTAATGATAAACCGAGACATCAAATTTTCTTAGAGCCAGAAGGCCGTAATACGCAAGAAGTGTATGTTCAAGGTTTATCTACAAGTCTGCCAGAGGATGTACAGCAGCGAATGCTGTCAACCATTCCAGGACTTGAAAATGTACAAATGATGCGAGCGGGTTATGCCATTGAGTATGATGCGATTGTGCCTACACAATTGTGGCCGACACTTGAGACGAAGAAAATTTCTGGATTATATACAGCTGGCCAAATTAATGGTACCTCTGGTTATGAGGAAGCTGCAGGTCAAGGAATTATGGCAGGTATCAATGCAGGAAGAAAAGCATTGGGTAAAGAAGAAGTCATTTTAAGCCGATCTGATGCATATATCGGTGTTCTCATTGATGATCTTGTCACGAAGGGTACAAATGAACCTTACCGTCTTTTAACTTCTCGTGCAGAGTACCGCTTACTTCTGCGTCATGACAATGCTGATTTAAGATTAACGGAACTTGGATATAACATTGGTTTAATTTCTGAAGAGAGATTCCAAGCATTCACACAGAAAAAAGAGGCTATTGAAGCAGAGAAAAAACGTTTATATTCTGTCATTATTAAACCTACAGCAGAGACACAGGAATATATTCGTTCTCTTGGTGGAAGTGAATTGAAGGACGGTATTCGCGCTAGTGATCTGATGAAGCGTCCAGAGATGAACTATGAATCTGTTGTGAAACTAGCTCCTGCTGACACACCGCTTCCTGCTGATGTGTGTGAACAGGTAGAGATTCAAATTAAATATGAAGGTTATATTGAAAAGTCGCTCCAACAAGTTGAAAAGCTGAAAAAGATGGAAAATAAAAAGATTCCGGATCGAATCGATTATGATGCCATCAAAGGGATTGCAACTGAAGCGAAGCAAAAGCTAAAAGAAGTCCGACCGCTTTCTGTTGCACAGGCTTCTCGTATTTCAGGCGTTAACCCTGCTGATATTTCTATCCTTTTAGTGTATTTGGAGCAGGGACGTATTGCGAAGATAGCAGAGTAGAAAGGATGTCGGCATGAACATTGAACAATTTACAGCAGCACTAGAGGAGAAAGGGATCACTCTTTCTCCAGTGCAGCTTGAACAATTTGAAACTTACTTCCATATGCTTGTAGAATGGAACGAGAAGATGAATTTAACGTCCATTACAGAAAAGGAAGAAGTATATTTAAAGCATTTTTATGACTCGATATCAGCAGCATTTTTTATTGATTTTCACAATGTGACAACAATTTGTGATATTGGAGCTGGTGCTGGTTTTCCAAGCATTCCTCTTAAAATTTGTTTCCCTCATCTACATGTGACCATTGTTGATTCTCTCCAGAAACGCATTACGTTTCTCAATGAGTTAGCAAAAGGGTTAAACTTACAAGATACTACTTTTTATCATGATCGTGCGGAGACCTTTGGACAACGTAAAGATCAACGTGAAAGCTATGACCTTGTCACCGCTAGAGCAGTTGCGCGCTTATCTGTCTTGAGCGAACTATGCCTGCCTCTTGTGAAAAGGGAAGGTTTGTTTGTTGCATTAAAAGCATCTGCTGCAGATGAAGAGATGCAAGCAGGAAAAAAAGCCGTCACTGTCCTCGGAGGAGAGGTTGTTGAAAAGCATTCCTTTGTTCTTCCTTTAGAAGAAAGCGAACGGAACATCATTGTCATTGAAAAGAAAAAACAAACACCAAAAAAATATCCTAGAAAACCAGGAACACCTAATAAATCACCAATAGAGGGTTGATCATGTAAAAGGTCGGTTTTTCTTCAATATTTATGATTTTACAGAAGGAAAAAACATGAGAAAATAGAATTATAAAAAGGTAGTTTTTAAAGGTGGTGTAGGTTCATGAAGCATTCACTCTCACGCTTCTTCGGGCTTGGTGACAAAGAACATCCTGAGCGTGATACCGAAATAGAGGCAGAGATTGCTGAGCATGAAACATTAAAGGAAGAGATACAGGAGCTCCCGGTCGACACAATTATGCCTAACCGTTTTCAGCCACGCACCATTTTTTCAGAAGAAAAGATACAAGAGCTGGCCACAACCATCCATACCCATGGCATTATTCAACCGATTGTTGTTAGACCAACAGAAGAAGAAGGAAAATATGAACTGATCGCCGGCGAAAGACGTTGGAGAGCGGTACAAACTCTTCAATGGGAGAAGATCCCCGCTATTATAAAAGATTTTACTGATACGGAAACGGCATCTGTGGCATTGATTGAAAATTTGCAAAGAGAAGAGCTGTCTGCAATTGAAGAGGCTCATGCTTATGCACGTCTTTTAGAGCTTCATGATTTAACGCAAGAAGCGCTTGCTCAGCGTTTAGGTAAGGGACAATCGACTGTTGCAAACAAACTAAGACTTTTAAAGTTGCCTGAAGAGGTACAGCAAGCCATTTTGGAGAAAAAAATCTCAGAGAGACATGCCCGTTCACTTGTACCTCTAAAGCTGCCAGAATTACAGATCACGCTGTTGCAGGAAATCATCGAAAAGCAGCTGAATGTGAAACAGACTGAAGAGCGTGTAGTGAAGATGCTTGAACAAAAAACAGATCGCAAACCGAAGCCGAAACGTAAGGCGTTTAGCCGAGATACGCGAATTGCGATGAATACCATTCGTCAGTCTCTCCACATGGTAGAAGACAGCGGACTTAAAATAAATACCGAGGAAGAAGAATTTGAGGAATATATCCAATTAACGATTCGAATTCCTAAATAGAAAGCAGCTGATGAGCATTACTCGTCAGCTTTTTTGTCTTTCTCTCCCTTCAATTCATGATATTTACTTATTATTAATTAATTGGTAAAATATGATTTTCATAGTAGAAGGGAGGTGACATATAACCGATGAAAATGAAAAAGACTATTTTTGCTATTATCTGTTATTTACTAATCTCTTTTTCTCTTTTTTCAAATGAAACGACTGTGTTTGCTGTGAGCACATCAACGAATCATGATACTCATTCAGCGGAAGAAACGATTACGAAAGAAGAACTGAGTACTCTGAAGAAACAAGGTGTGGTTTCGACAGATGTAACGGTTCAACAATTAAATCAAGAGCAAGCGTCTCAGGACGATGCGATCGATGTGATCACAGCTGATGATGATTTGGAGAACTATGGTTTAAGGCAAAACAAACAGGATGAAATGGTAACAGATGAAAGACCGAATACCATTCGCCATCTTTTTGGTAAACCGTATCCTGGAACCGATATTATGCCTCAAAAAGGGGATATATTGGTGACGAGCACTGGTGCTTTGAATGGTTTAATTGGTCATGCAGGCATCGTCATTAATGAGAAAAGCTATGCATCCATTCCTGGGTTCCGGCAGCATCCAAATATTGATTCCATTCAAAGCTGGTTTCGCTATAGTGCCAATACAAAGGTGATTCGGATTAATCATCAGGAAAAGGCAGATTTAGCTGGGGATTGGGCGCACGATTACGTGAAAGACCATCCGAAGGCTCGATATTCGATCACTATGTCTATTCAATCTTTGGACCCTACTTATTGTTCAAAGATTGTATGGCAGGCTTACGCGAAAACCGGGGACGCTGTTGGACATGCCACATTTACCATTAAAGCACCCTATGGGTTTTTGAAAAAGAAGAACTATAAAACAGTGACACCTAAAGTCATTGTGAGCGAAGGCCGAAAAATTGGCGGGCTAAACTTTTGATTGTATCTCCCTCACTTTTATAAAAGTGGGGGTTTTTTGTCTCGTTATTTTCTTTAAAAAGATATATTAATATACTTTTAAAACGTATTTTTATGCATCTATCCATGTACGGAAATACAGATTCATTCACGAATTTATAATGGGGGAACAAAAAAAGCAAACGTTTCATACTTTTTTTGATAGAATAGGAAGTATGAATGAATGAGAAACTTGTTAAGTTGAAAGTGGGTGACATCGTGGGGAAAATCATAGCGATTACCAACCAGAAGGGCGGCGTTGGGAAGACGACAACTTCTGTTAATTTGGGTGCGTGTTTAGCATACATAGGAAAACGAGTGTTGTTAGTTGATATTGATCCGCAGGGAAATGCCACGAGTGGTATTGGGATTGAGAAGGCCGATGTAGAGAAGTGCGTGTACGATATTTTAGTAGACGATGCAGATGTACTTGATGTGATTAAGACGACAGAGGTCGAAAATCTTGATGTCATTCCTGCGACGATACAGCTTGCAGGGGCGGAAATTGAGCTTGTGCCTACGATCTCACGTGAAGTGAGGCTGAAAAGAGCACTTGAATCTGTGAAGCAAAATTATGATTATATGATTATTGACTGCCCGCCATCGCTTGGATTACTGACGATTAATGCGTTAACTGCATCCGATTCTGTTTTAATACCGGTTCAGTGTGAATATTATGCGCTTGAAGGATTGAGTCAATTGTTGAATACGGTTCGTCTTGTGCAGAAACATCTAAATACCGACCTTGCCATTGAAGGTGTCTTACTGACAATGCTGGATGCAAGAACAAACCTTGGAATCCAAGTCATCGAAGAAGTAAAAAAATACTTTAGAGATAAAGTCTATCAGACCGTGATTCCGAGAAATGTGAGACTAAGTGAAGCGCCTAGTCATGGGAAACCTATTATCTTGTATGATCCACGTTCAAGAGGTGCAGATGTCTATTTAGACTTAGCAAAGGAAGTGGATGCGAATGGCTAAAGGTCTTGGGAAGGGTATTAATGCGCTATTTAACAATGTGGATTCCAATGAAGAAACTGTCGAAGAAATTAAGTTGAAGGATTTGCGTCCGAACCCTTATCAGCCGAGGAAAACGTTTGATGATGATGCATTGTCTGATCTCAAAGAATCAATTCAGCAGCACGGTGTTTTACAGCCGATTATTGTTCGTAAATCGATTAAAGGATATGACATTGTCGCAGGAGAACGCCGTTTCCGTGCAGCACAACAAGCTGGTTTGACAACGATTCCTGCGATCGTCAGGGAATTTTCAGAAACACTGATGAGGGAGATCGCTCTTTTAGAAAACTTACAGCGCGAGGATTTATCTCCATTAGAGGAAGCGGAAGCCTATGCCTCCTTACTAGATCACTTAAGTGTGACTCAAGAGGAATTAGCCAAGCGGTTAGGAAAAAGCAGACCGCATATTGCGAACCACCTTCGTTTATTAACATTACCAGATGAAGTACAAAAGCTGATTGCGGATGGAACATTATCCATGGGACATGGACGCACGCTGCTTAGTTTGAAAAACAAAAAGAAGCTGGCGCCATTGGTAAAGAAGGTCGTGGACGAAGGATTGAATGTCCGTCAGGTTGAGAAACTTGTTCAGCAATTAAATGAAAATGTTCCACGTGAAACAAAGAAAAAAGAAGCACCAAAGGATCGCGTGTTGAAAGAAAGAGAATCTTTCTTACAAAATTACTTTGGTACTTCAGTGACGATCAAGAAACAGAAGAAAAAAGGGAAAATTGAGATTGAATTTCTCTCAAATGAAGATTTAGAAAGAATCCTTGAATTGCTTTCTACGAGAGAATCATCGGAATGACCATCTTGATATGAGATGGTCTTTTTTATATTCTTCCCGTGATATTTTGAATAGGGGTAAAGAGAGAACGGCTTTTTTCTCTCGTCCAATCCATTTGATCAATGTGGGATAGACTTTCAGAAAGTGTATTGGCCATTGACATCACAAGATGAAGACGTGTGTTTTGAAGAACGAAGTATTCCATAAAACCGCTCACGTTGACGATTCCATTAATATGAATATTACCTACTTCTGGCAGCTCTTTTTGCACACCTGCACCGGGCTTTAACGGTCCTTCTCCAATTTGAAACGATCCTACACTTTTTACTCTCCCTAAACAGGCATCAACGGCTACGATAAATGGATGTTTATGAGCTTGTTCAATTTCAGCGAGCTTTTCCTTTAAATTGACCGCATGCACTGGGTCAGAGAGAGTACCGTATACATGCAGCTTTTTTAAATCCAGACCTGAAAGCTTTGTTCCTACAAGTGGACCTAGAGAGTCACCGGTTGAGCGGTCTGTACCTATGCAGACGATGGCAACGGGTCTTTTTCCTGCTTTCTGAAGATGCGAGAATAAAATACTTTTAAGCTGCTGAATGGCATTTGTATCCGTATGGGACACGTATTCTTTCACCCTATTTCTTAAAAAAAGACCGTTCTTGCTATTCATAGGTCTCACTTCCTTGTCATAGTAGTTAGTAACAGTATACGGAAACAAGCTTAATTCTATACCTATGAGGTGATGATTGTGTGGAAGGCTGGTTCAAGGTGGACGCTTTTAATTTTAGGAAGCTTGATAGGAGCGGGATATGCCTCCGGTCAAGAAATATGGCAGTTTTTTGGCCTTGATAGCGGACTAGCCATTCTACTGTTTACGCTCATGTTTATGCTGTCGACCTATGTGGTGTTAAAAATCAGTTATGAGGTGCGTGCTGATCATTTTGTGCCGGTGTTAGAGCGTCTTGTAGGTCCTTGGCTGGCCAAGGTGTATGATATTTTAATTGTTCTTTATCTATTCACGACAACAACAGTCATGATTGCCGGTGGCGGGGTGACACTTGAGATGTATCATGTGCCATTTTGGGTTGGAATCGGTGCATTTTGTTTATTCTCATTTATGATTTTTTTCTGGGATGTGAAAGGTCTCTTATCTGTGAATGCTTTCATTATACCAATTTTGGTGGTGGGGCTCATCTATGCGTTTGTTTTTTATTATATGAATCATGATCATATGTGGAGAATTGATTTTGGCCAGCAATACAATTGGCCTGCCAGTATCGTCTTTGCTTCTTTGAATATATTATCTGTTGTGGCGGTGCTGTCTTCAGTGGGGAAAGAAATGAAGGGGCTTGGAGAGGCCAAAGTTGCGAGTATATTAAGCGGTTTGATTTTTGGTGTCATTTCTTATGTGTATAACGAAATACTAGTTGATATTTCTGGGAGTCTTTCAGCAGAAGGGATTCCTTTGTTTACAGTATTAGAGGGGGCACCAACATCATTGTTTGTGTTTATGACCATTGTTCTTTGTTTAGCGATTTATACAACAACCGCTGCGGGATTATTTGGTTTATCCAGCCGCATGCTCTCTTTTGTACGAATGCCCCGCTGGTTCATTGTATTCATCATGCTTCTTTTGATGGCACCTTTAACCTCTCTTGGATTTGCTGATTTGATTGCTTTCTTGTATCCGATTTACAGCTTGCTCAATCTTTATTTGCTTGTCTGTTTAATGCTGTATCCGATTTTAAGTAAAAAGATATTTTTCCGTTCTAAAAATTATACTGATAAAATAAAATAAACACCTCTCTTTCAAAGAGAAGTGCTTATTTTATCCGAATGGAATCAATCGCTTCCTTGATATCGTCATATACAGGCATGTGCTGGAGACGCTGCATGCGTTCCTCTATTTCTGAGATGGCTTGTCCCTTTAAATGCTGGGATACATGCTGTTTGACAATGGTTGTCTGGTTCATCATGTCTTCTGTTTTGGACAATTGGTACTCCAAGTGCATGCGTGTGTTTGCCAATTCATCGTGAAGCCGCATTTTCAGCAATCGCTTTAAATCTTTTCGTTGTCCTTCTCTGCGCATAGCCTGAATAGCGGCAATTTCTTCAGGTGATTGCGATTGTGTTTGTGGTGCAGATTGACTTTCGAATACAGACATGGAGCGGCGGGCACTCACATTTTGCAAGAAACGCTGGGCGTCACTAGGAGGTTTATTTTGATTGATCATATGTCGACTCCTTTCTTAACGAATACCCATTTGCATCGCAAGGCGTCTATCTGCCTTTGCATAGTCATCACCCATTGTGTACATATGTCTTGAAAGGGTGGAAAGTTCTTGTTCGTAGTCTCTCAAGGTGTACAAGGCATTCAGTTGTTTTTCATGAGAATAAAAGGATGATTGCGGCTGCTCCATCCTTACCTCCTCTAATAGTGCTTCTACATCGCTATGGGTTAATAAATCATAGTGACCAAAGCCGACAAGTCCTTTCAGCTCTTGTTTTACATGATGGACGGCATCTTTGACACTATCATCAATTCCATCTATTTTCTCAAATACAGTGTGTACTTCATGTTCAATAATACTTTGTAGATCATAAGATGAATTTTTTAGTAAATGGGATTTTATGATAATTTCAAGCCCGTTTTGTGCATATGCACGGCCTGAATGGATTTCTTGTAAAAGCATCGCTGTAAAACTTGTATTGTGATCAAGCTGTTCATCTAAAATACGAGCGGTTCCATTAGAATGGAATGAATACCCATTTACTTTAAATTCTCCTGAAACGAGAGCTAAAAATGCATTTGTATCAAACGATTCGTTCCACTCTATATTCATTGATGCAAAAGCTGATCTTAAAAAGGTGTCAATTTCTCTTGGTTTATATTTTATGGATTCTTGGACCGATCCCTGCTCCCGGGGCGGTACGGTGTACTTGACTTGTCCAACTCCATGATCATGGCGATTGAGTAAACCTACATAATGATTGGGTTGAATATATTCCGTGAGAACATGGGTATATTTTCCTTCTACTGCTTTTTGCTGAATGGAAGGTGCAAGGCTGCTCCATATATTTGGGCTATCGAATGTGATGGCTTTTTTGACAGCTGGCTGTTCTGTCGCTATGTAAGCACAAACAGCACCGGCAAGCGCTTGTCCAGTGAGATAGATGGCTGCATTTGGGTGCTTCTGACAGATGTCCTCGATGTATTCCTTCCCTTTAAAAAAGACATGATCTTGCTTTCCGGCTAAGGATTTTCTTTCAATGGGGTAGGCATAATCCGTTTTTAACAAGGATTGGGTAGCCGTTTGAACATCTTGTGCCGATGTCACCGTCATTTGTTTTGGCAGAGGACAGTGAAACGCGACAATGAACTCATCTGACTGTTCCTGCTGCATCGTTAAACCATATAATTGATGATCTATTTTTAGAAAATCGTTGACAGTGAGCGTATGCTGACCTACTTCTATCGTATGGTTCTGCTGGTAATTCTCTGCGTTTCCAGCGTGATCGGATATGATTTTATAATCTTTGTCGGTTAATCTATCCTTTCGATTGACCATCGTACCTGCTCCCTCACATAACATTTATGCAGATATCATAAATCAAAAAATATGGAAAAACCACAGCGTTCTACCAATAAAAACCTTTTGACCTACAGTGTTTGTGACAATATTGAAAAAAAGTGGAGTTTAAGTAACTATTGGTCACAAATAAAATGATCTAAAAGAAGGGTTTTTTCTATAAAAAAGAACGGGATTGATACATGACTGCGGCTCTTTATTTTGTGCATTGCTCTCTATCGTCGTTTTTTTGTACAATAGATTTAATGAAGTGAGCAAGAGAGGTGAATGCTGATGGCAGACAAAGCATTTGGGTTACATGACGTCGTTGAAATGAAAAAACCCCATCCATGTGGCGCCAATCGGTGGAAAGTCATTCGTTTGGGCATGGATATTCGTATTAAATGCGAAGGGTGTGGGCACAGCGTGATGATCCCAAGAAGAGATTTTGAACGAAAAATGAAGAAAATTCTCGTCAAGCATGAGGAGCCAACTGCTTAAGTAGGCCTCATGCTTTTTTGATGAAATTTGTCTTTTGTTCAGAGAAACAGATGCAATTTCTCATTTTAAAGCTCCGATTTAGTCTTTTTGGTAATGTTTCTTCTATTGAAAATGCATGATGGTTAGCTTGTCTTTTCATGTAAACCTACTTATAATTGCTCTAGGTTCATATTACGCAGTATAACGAGCACGTTTCATATAGAGGAGATGAAAGAATGGCTTTAACAGCTGGTATTGTTGGCTTACCTAACGTCGGGAAGTCAACGCTATTTAATGCAATTACACAGGCTGGAGCGGAGTCTGCTAACTATCCGTTCTGTACCATTGATCCAAACGTCGGAATTGTAGAAGTTCCAGACGAGCGTTTGCAAAAACTGACAGAATTAGTGCAGCCAAAAAAGACAGTTCCGACTGCTTTCGAATTCACTGATATTGCTGGTATTGTGAAAGGTGCATCTAAAGGAGAAGGTTTAGGAAATAAATTCCTTTCTCACATTCGTCAAGTAGATGCGATCTGTCACGTGGTGAGAGCTTTTGCTGATGATAACATTACACATGTGTCAGGTAAGGTTGACCCAGTGTCAGATATTGAAACGATTAATTTAGAATTGATTTTGGCTGATCTAGAAACGGTTGAAAAGCGTTTAACTCGTGTGAGTAAGCTTGCGAAACAAAAAGATAAGGAAGCGGTAGCTGAATTTGATATTTTGGAAAAGCTGAAGGACGCATTTGAAGCTGGAAAATCTGCAAGATCGGTTGAATTTACAGATGAGCAGCAGAAGCTTGTGAAGCAGCTTCATTTACTCACGTCAAAACCTATTCTGTATGTAGCAAATGTGAGTGAGGACGAAGTAGCAGATCAGGACGGAAACGAATATGTACAGCAAATTCGTGAGTTTGCATCTGGCGAAAACGCTGAAGTCATCGTCGTTTGTGCGAAGATTGAGTCTGAAATTGCAGAGCTTGAAGGAGAAGAAAAGCAAATGTTCCTTGAAGAGCTTGGCATTAAAGAATCAGGTCTAGATCAGCTGATTAAAGCGTCTTATTCACTTCTAGGTTTAGCTACGTATTTCACAGCAGGTGAGCAAGAAGTACGTGCTTGGACATTTAAAAAAGGAATGAAGGCGCCGGAATGTGCTGGAATCATTCATACGGACTTCGAGCGAGGGTTTATTCGTGCTGAAACGGTGGCTTATGAAGATTTACTAGCTGGCGGAAGTATGTCTGCTGCAAAAGAAGCAGGAAAAGTTCGTTTAGAAGGTAAAGAATATATAGTGAAAGATGGAGACGTCATTCATTTCCGTTTTAACGTATAGGTTCTTGTCATAGGCCAAGTAATTTGTTATAATATACAATTGTGAGTAATATAATTTATTGCTCCTTGCCCGTATAGGGCCGCTTAGACCAAAAGGAGGTGCAATCAGATGAGAAAGTACGAAGTTATGTACATCATCCGCCCAACAGTTGACGATGAGGCTAAAAAAGCAGTTATCGACCGTTTTAATAACGTGTTAACTTCTAACGGTGCGGAGATCACTGGAACAAAGGATTGGGGTAAACGTCGTCTTGCATACGAAATCAACGATTTCCGTGAAGGCTTCTACCAAATCGTAAACGTTCAATCTGACGCTGCAGCAGTTCAAGAATTTGACCGCTTAGCTAAGATCAGTGACGATATCATTCGCCACATTGTTGTTAAAGAAGAAGAATAAATCATTGAAATATATATTTAAAGGTGGTCTTTCAATATGCTAAACCGTGTTGTATTGGTCGGAAGACTAACAAAAGACCCTGAGCTTCGCTACACGCCTAATGGTGCGGCTGTAGCCACGTTTACTCTAGCTGTGAATCGTACGTTTACGAATCAATCTGGAGAGCGTGAAGCCGATTTCATTAACTGTGTTACTTGGAGAAGACAAGCCGAGAACGTGGCTAATTTCTTGAAAAAAGGAAGTCTTGCCGGTGTAGACGGTCGCTTGCAGACAAGAAACTATGAAAACCAGCAAGGACAGCGTGTCTTCGTGACAGAAGTTCAAGCTGAAAGTGTTCAATTTCTTGAGCCTAAAAGCGGCGGTGCTGGTTCAGGTGGATACAGCGGCGGTGGCAATAGCGGAGGCCAGTATTATGGCGGTAGCCAAAATGATCAGAATCCATTTGGAAATGAACCAAGTCAAAATCCATATGGCAATCAAAACAACCAAAATCGTAATCAGGGAAATAGCTTCAATGATGACCCATTTGCGAATGATGGTAAACCGATTGACATCTCCGATGATGATTTGCCATTCTAATTGATCTGAAAAAAATGACCAAAGGAAAGGTGTGAAAACAAATGGCAGGTGGACGCAGAGGCGGTCGTGCGAAACGTCGTAAAGTATGTTTCTTTACTTCTAACGGAATCACGCACATCGATTACAAAGATGTTGATCTTCTTAGAAAGTTTGTTTCTGAGCGTGGTAAAATTTTACCTCGTCGTGTAACAGGAACTAGCGCTAAGTATCAACGTAAATTGACATTAGCGATTAAAAAATCACGTCAAATGGCATTACTTCCATACGTTACTGGTGAGTAAGTCGTTGACTTAAAAGCGAAGGGCCTTGAGCTCTTCGCTTTTTTTATTTGTCTCACTTTTATGAGAAAGCCGTTTCTGGCAGTCTAACTAGGGGAAGTATGTAAAAAGAGAGTCAACGTGACAGTTTGTTCTATACAAATACTAGGTCAATCTGTCATATTGGTATTTTAAAATATACTTGCAGTCAGGGCGTGGGAAGATGATTGAATTTAAGAATGTATCGATGCAATTTTCTGATGACCGCTATGCCGTTCAATCTGTTGATTTGGAGATTCAAAAAGGTGAATTTTTTGTATTGATTGGACCTAGTGGAAGCGGGAAAACGACGACTTTGAAAATGATCAATCGTCTCATCTCTTCTACAGAAGGTGAGATTTACATAAAGGGTCGAACCATCAGCGATTATGATATTTATGAGCTGCGCTGGGATATTGGTTATGTGCTTCAGCAAATTGCGCTGTTCCCTCATATGACCATAGAAGAGAATATTGCTATAGTGCCAGAGCTGAAACAATGGAAGCGGACTGAGACGAATCAGCGTGTTGATGAGTTGATGTTCATGGTGGGGCTTGAGCCTTCTACCTATCGACATCGAAAGCCAGCAGAGCTTTCAGGAGGACAGCAGCAGCGAGTCGGCGTAGCACGGGCACTTGCTGCTGATCCTGAGATTGTCCTGATGGATGAACCTTTTAGTGCGTTAGATCCACTGACGAGAGAGAAATTACAAGATGGACTGCTTGAGTTACAGCGCCGTATTCAAAAGACCATCGTTTTTGTGACACATGATATGCAGGAAGCCATGAAGCTTGGAGATCGGATATGTGTGATGAATGAAGGAAAAGTGGTGCAGGTTGGACGCCCAGAGGAATTGATTCAGCATCCAGTTAATCCATTTGTGCGGGAGTTTGTTTCAGGAGCTGCCCGTCATGTAGACCATCAAGCATTTGAGCTGACAACTATTTCTCAGCCCATGCCTCAAGAAGATCTGTTAGGCGATGAGGTGGTCTCCATCCATGCGACGCTAGAAGAGGTTCTATCTCGACTGGTAGAGCATGAAGAGCTTGTTGTTGAGAAGGATGGGGAACGGATCGGGCTCATCACTCGTCAAGCGGTGATTCAGTATTTAGCCGGTACTTCTGCTGAGAGGGGCGAGACACATGAATGAATGGATCAGTGTGCTATGGGCTCGAAAAGATCAGCTCGGACACGCCTTACTTGAGCATATTCAAATTTCCTTCATTGCGTTATTTCTAGCGATTTTGATTGCCATTCCTTTAGGGATTTATTTAACGAGAGTCCCTAAGATAGCAGAGTGGATCATTGGGGTGACGGCTGTCTTGCAGACAATTCCGTCTTTGGCGCTGCTTGGACTGCTGATTCCTCTCGTTGGGATTGGTCAAGTGCCCGCAATTATCGCTCTTGTCGTCTATGCTCTTCTTCCTATTTTAAGAAACACATATACAGGCATTCGTGAGGTCGATCCGTCGCTCCGAGAAGCGGCGCTCGCTATGGGGATGAATCACCGCAAACGCTTATTAAAAGTAGAACTCCCTCTTGCTATGCCTGTGATCATGGCAGGTATCCGAACAGGGATGGTTCTTATTGTAGGGACAGCCACTCTTGCAGCTCTTATTGGGGCAGGTGGATTAGGGAGTCTGATTCTGCTTGGAATTGATCGAAATGATATGTCTTTGATCATCATTGGTGCTATTCCAGCTGCATTACTTGCGCTCTTATTTGATGTGGTCTTGCGGACACTTGAGAAAATCTCCTTTAAAAAAACCGTGATCTCTGTAACGGTCTTTGCTGTAATAGCAGGAGCAGTTGTCGCTGCCCCATTGCTGTTTCAACAAGAAAAGAAAGAGATCACCATTGGAGGGAAGCTGGGGTCAGAGCCTGAAATTTTGATCTCTATGTATAAGCTTTTAATTGAGCAGGATACAGATATCCAAGTCAATCTTAAGCCTGGTCTTGGTAAGACGTCCTTTGTTTTTCAGGCACTGCGGTCTGGTGATATTGACATCTATCCTGAATTTACAGGGACAGCGATTTCTGAATTTCTGAAAGAAACAGCGAAAAGCACGGATAAGGAAAAAGTGTATGAGCAAGCGCGCCAAGGTTTGGCGTCATCCTTTCAGCTTCAGCTTCTTCAGCCGATGGCTTATAACAATACATATGCTTTAGCCGTGCCTCAATCACTAGCGGATCAATATGATTTATCAAAGATTTCAGATCTGGGTCAAATCAAGAATCGTATACGTGCTGGCTTTACTTTAGAGTTTTCTGATCGTCAGGATGGATATTTAGGCATTCAAAAAGCTTATCAGTTTTCTTTTGACGATGTGGTCACGATGGAACCGAAACTTCGATATCGAGCCATTCAAAAAGGGAATATTCAGTTGGTCGATGCGTATTCGACAGACAGTGAATTGAGACAATACAAGTTGAAAGTGCTGGATGACGACAAGCATGTTTTCCCGCCCTATCAAGGAGCGCCCTTGCTAAGACAGGAGACATTAAAAGAGTATCCTGAGATTGAGGCCTCTCTCAACAAGCTCGCTGGTCAAATCACAGATGATGAGATGAGAGAAATGAATTACGAAGTCAATGTGAAGGGGAAAGATGCATTTCAAGTAGCCGAAGCCTATTTAAAAAAGAAAAAATTGCTTCAATAATCAAGGGAAAGCAGGTCTGCTATAACAAAGCGGCCTGCTTTTGAAAAGAAAAAAACAAAAATCATTGACATCTATTTCAAAAAAGAATATCCTTAATTCGAGATAAATATATTTTTTGGTCATATATCTCGAATTCGAGATAATATAAAAGCGTCAGTCAAGACATAATGAGTAGGGACATGTTACGTCATGAAGAGGAGGTCATTAGAAGTGAAGAAAACAGAAGGAATTCACCATATCACAGCAATTGTTGGTCATCCTCAGGAGAACGTTGATTTTTATGCAGGTGTTTTAGGTCTTCGTCTCGTGAAAAAGACCGTCAATTTTGATGATCCCGGCACATACCATTTATATTTTGGAAATGAAGGAGGTTCTCCAGGTACCATTATTACGTTTTTCCCTTGGCCAGGTGCACAAAAGGGACAAATTGGAGCAGGTCAAGTAGGTGTGACAACATATGTCGTACCGACCGGTGCCTTCTCTTTTTGGAAGGAACGCCTTGAGCAGTTTGACGTTTCTTATGAAATGATTGAACGCTTTGGTGAGGCCTTTCTCTCATTTGAAGATCCGCACGGTTTATTGATAGAACTTGTAGAGCGTGAAGAAGGAAAACAGAATGACTGGACATTTAATGGGGTGACACCAGAAGTAGCAATTAAAGGGTTTGGCGGAGCTGTTTTATTAACTTCACAGCCTGAGCAAACGATGCAGCTGCTAGAGCAAACGATGGGACTTGAAAAAGTCGGCACGGAAGGAGATTATGTGAGATTCCGTTCGTTTGGAGAAATCGGCAATGTCATTGATGTGAACAAGACACCTGTTGCACGAGGACGTATGGGCGTGGGTGTTGTACATCATATTGCGTGGAGAGCAACAGATGATCAGGATCAATTGGATTGGCAAAGACATGTTGCGCAAAGCGGATATCAAGTGACGCCTGTGCAAGATCGAAATTATTTCAATGCGATTTATTTTAGAGAGCTTGGCGGCATATTATTTGAGATTGCGACCGATCCTCCAGGGTTTGCACATGATGAATCTGTGGAAACGATGGGTGAAGCGTTGAAACTGCCACCGCAATATGAGGCTCAGCGTAGTCAAATTGAACAAATCGTGCTGCCGATTGAGGTAAGAGAAATCAAAGGGAAAGGAGATTCATGATGAAGCATCTTTTTCAAAAAGGAAAGAATGAACAAAAACCTGTCCTTCTCATGCTGCATGGAACTGGCGGGACAGAGCAAGACTTATTGCCGCTTGCAGAAGTGGTAGACCCTGAAGCATCTGTTCTTAGTGTGAGAGGAAATGTATCAGAAAACGGCATGCCGCGTTTTTTCAGGCGTTTGGCAGAGGGTGTTTTTGATGAGCAAGATTTAATTGAGCGTACAGAGGAATTATATACATTTATCGGGGAAGCAGCAGATAAGTATGGATTTGATCGTCACAATGTGGTAGCCATCGGCTATTCAAACGGGGCGAATATTGCTGGAAGTCTGTTATTCCATTACGGAGATGCGCTGAAAGGAGCGATCCTGCATCATCCTATGGTCCCAAGACGAGGGGTTTTATTACCTTCATTAGCGGGGAAACAAGTCTTTATAGCAGCTGGTGAAAATGACCCAATGTGTCGCCCTGAGGAATCTCAAGAACTAGAGCAACTGCTTCAGGAGGCGGGAGCTTCCGTAACGCTTCATTGGGAAAATCGTGGACATCAGCTAACGAGAGAAGAAGTCGATGCTGCGGCATTGTGGTATCGTCGTCAATTTAAATAAGGTGGGGAATACAGGTGGGATTTTTACAGAAGCTATTTGGACAAACCAAACAAAAGGAGATGGAACAAGTGGAAAACGTAAAACTAGCGATTATTTATTATAGTTCAACAGGTACAAACTATCAGATGGCAAAATGGGCTGAGGCTGGAGCGAAAGAAGCTGGTGCTGAAGTCAAAATTTTAAAGGTTCCTGAATTGGCACCAGAAGCAGTTGTTGCATCAAATCCAGCATGGAAAGCACATTTAGATGAAACAAAAGATGTCCCTGAGGTTCAGTTAAGTGACTTAGAGTGGGCAGATGCCATTATTTTCAGCATGCCGACACGTTTCGGTAACTTACCGGCTCAAATGAAGCAATTCTTAGACACAACAGGCGGTTTATGGTTCCAAGGGAAACTAGCAAACAAAGCAGTGAGTGCGATGACATCTGCACAAAATCCAAATGGCGGACAGGAGCAGACGGTTCTGAGCCTGTATACAACGATGTTCCACTGGGGAGCCATTATTGCCGCTCCTGGATACACGGATGATTCCCTATACGGCGCAGGGGGTAACCCTTACGGTGTGAGTGTGACTGTTGACCAAAATGGAAAGATCCAAGAGGATGCAGAAGCAGCCGCAAAACATCAGGCGAAACGTACAGTCAATGTAGCAGAATGGATCAAAAAAGGTCAAAACGCTTAATAGATGTATACAAAAAGAATGCAGCTACTCCGCTGCATTCTTTTTTCATTAATAAGGATCTGAAGGGGTGCTGTTGTTGATCGCATCGTTGACAGCCTGTGCCGCGCCTGTTGATCCAATGGGTCCGCTTGGCTCCTCTTGTTTGAAGGCTTTTAAGCCATCGGCCACACGTTTTCCGTAATCAGGATCAGCTTTTGTAAAGTTTTCGATCATTTGGTCTTGGATGTCTTTTTGGCAGGTAGCTAAGGTGTTGACTAAGTTTTTAATCAGTTCCTCACGCTCCCAATCATTGAAGCGACGATAAGTTTCTCCCGCTTGTCCGAAATTGTTCGGGCGGTCAATGGCTTCTCGTTTGACTTCACCCTCTACAAAAGGCGTATGATCCTTTCCATCTTGCTGTGCTTCTTTTAATCCTCCGAGAATGGACGGTTCATAATTCACATGGGGGTTTTGTCCTTTTCCTTGATCCACATGATATTCCATTTGCCCATCTCGCTGATTGGTGGCAACATGCTTTTTCGGTGCATTGATCGGCAGCTGTAAATAATTTGGCCCGACACGATATCGCTGCGTATCAGAGTAAGAGAAGGTACGCCCTTGCAGCAATTTATCATCTGAGAAATCTAATCCGTCTACAAGAACCCCCGTCCCAAAGGCAACCTGTTCCACTTCTGCAAAATAATTTTCTGGATTTTTGTTTAGCACCATTCGTCCGATCGGTTTCCATGGATAGTCATCCTTGTACCAGAGCTTTGTCGGATCGAGTGGATCAAAGTCTAGGTGGGGGTGGGCGTCATCTTCCATGATTTGAGCATATACTTCCCATTCAGGATAATCCCCTTGTTCAATGGCTTCATATAAATCCTGTGTGGCATGATTAAAGTTTTCCCCTTGAATGGCTTGGGCTTGTTCTTGTGTCAGGTTGCGAATTCCTTGCTTTGGTTCAAAGTGATATTTGACCAGTACTGCTTTTCCTTCATGATTCACCCATTTATAGGCATGGACGCCAGAGCCTTGCATGTGCCGGTATGTGGCAGGAATGCCCCATGGCGAGAAGAGAAATGTCACCATATGTGTTGCTTCAGGTGATTGTGAAACGAAATCAAAAATGCGCTCACCATCCTGACGATTGGTGACAGGGTCAGGCTTAAAGGCATGAACCAAATCAGGGAATTTCAAAGCATCTCGAATAAAGAAAATCTTGAGGTTGTTCCCAACGAGATCCCAGTTGCCGTCTTCTGTATAAAATTTGATCGCAAATCCCCGCGGATCGCGTAAAGTTTCTGGTGAATGTCCGCCGTGAATAACAGAAGAGAATCGAACGAAGACAGGGGTCTTTTTTCCTTTCTCCTGAAATAATTTGGCTCTTGTATAAGTGGAAATGGGTTCGTCACCGAATGTACCGTAGGCTTCAAAGTATCCGTGTGCGCCGGCACCTCGTGCGTGAACGACACGTTCAGGGATGCGTTCACGATCAAAATGACTGATTTTCTCTAAGAAATCGTAGTTTTCAAGCGTAGTCGGTCCTCGATTCCCAACGGTTCTCATGTTTTGATTATCTGTTACCGGGTGACCTTGTCGATTCGTCAAGGTTTCTTCTGACTCTGAAGATGATGTAGGCTGTTGATCTTCTTTCAAGGTAGAATCCCTCCTTCAATATCTCCCTAACAATATGGTCATGTTGCTCCCTATTTCATACAAGGATTGATATAATGAGTGAAAACTTTTATGAGGAGCGGACCTAATGATTCGATTACACTGCCTTCACGCACATCCATCTAATATTTCTTACATTGACGACGCTTTCTATGACACAGGATTTGATCTGCATCACATCGTCGATTCATCATTTATGGAACGAGCCAAACAAGATCCCGCATTTGATCTTGAGCAGCAGCAAACCTATGCCATCAACAGACTCATGCAAGAAGGAGAGGCTGATCTTGTTTTATTAACGTGTACACAATACATTGCGGCTTTGGGGGAGCAGCAGCACCTGTTCAAACAACCAATTGTTCCGATAGATGAGCCGTTATTTGAGCAGATTTGTGAGCGAGAGGGTCCGCTTCAGCTAGTGTTTTCAAACCCAGATACAGTAGAAGGAACGATGAAGCGACTGTCTTCATATGTAAAAGAGCGGGGAAAACAGTTGAAGGCAGAAGTGGTTGTGCTAGAGGATGTCTTTCATCTTTGCTTGAACGGTGAGATACAAGCCTATCATGAGCGAATCATGGAACAGTTAAGGCAATCTGTGAAGCAGCAGCATGGAGATATTTGTGTGATGCAGCTCTCGATGGTTCACGCTGCAAAGCAGGTGGAGCAGGAAACAGGAGTGTCCATCATTCATCCGCTATCACCACTCAAACCATTTGTTTATCAAAAAATAACGGCTTTAAAAGAGTGAACCCGTCAGGTTCGCTCTTTTTGTATAGAAACGTAAATGGGATGACATGTTAAAAAAATAATGGAGCGCAAACTATTTTTAACAGGTGCGCGTCTATCCAATGTAAGAAATAACAGATGCGCATTTAAGATAAAGGAGCTCTTTGTAAAATGAAGAAACGAAAGATTGATGATCAATTTGCGGATTACGTAATGGAGCATAAACACAGTTTTTATCGATTGTCCTATAGCTATGTCAAAAACCCAGAAGATGCGATGGATGTCGTTCAAGAGGCGATTCATAAAGCACTCAAATCTGTTCACCGATTAGAGGATGCGACTAAGATGCATAGCTGGTTTTATAAAATCGTCGTAAACGCTGCCCTCGACTTTTTACGAAAGAAGAAGCGTGTGCAAGTGACAGACGATGACACGCTGGAATTTTTATCACAGGGTGAATCGGATGTCTATGAGGATCAAGATGTCAGACGGGCGATAGAAGATTTGCCGGAGATGTATCGGGTCATCATTATATTAAGATTCTTTGAGGATTTAAAGCTAGAGGACATTGCTCATATTCTTGGAGAAAATGAAAACACCATTAAAACAAGATTATATAAGGCGTTGCGGCTTTTAAAAGTAGAATTATCGCAGGAGGAAATATAAATGGATAAGCATTTGGAACAGTTAAAAGAGGAATATTTAGAAATCCCTATTCCCCCGGAATACGATGCTATGGTTGAACGGACATTAAAACGAAAAAACAAGAAACCTCATTTTCAGAAATGGACGATCGGACTGGTTGCTGCGGCTGCTTTATTTGTCACCACTGTAAATGTCAGTCCGCAGGCAGCAAGAGCGATTTCAGAAGTACCCGTCATTGGAGAGCTTGTGAAAGTCGTGACGTTCACAGAATTTAAAAAGAGCGATCAGGGAACAAATATTGATCTCAAAACACCACACGTTTCAGGGCTTGGGGACGGAAAATTACAAGACAGCCTGAATCAAAAATATTTAGCTGAAAACAAAAAGCTGTATCAAGATTTTGAAAAGGAAACAAAGGGCTATAAAAATGGTCATTTGAGTGTAGAGAGCGGATATGAAGTAAGAACAAATAATGATCAAATTCTTTCACTAGGTCGATACAAGGTGACGACTCAGGCTTCTGCGGCAGAGGAAATGACATATGATACGGTGGATAAGAAAAACCATGTACTCATTACATTACCAAGTCTGTTTAAAGATGACCGTTATATTGATGTGATTAGTGAAAATATTAAAGAACAAATGAAGAAACAGATGAAAGAGGATTCAAATAAGATTTACTGGATGACGAAGCAAGATACGGTTGATCCGTTTAAGAAGATTCAGCCAGATCAAAGCTTCTATATCAATTCAAAAGGCAAACTGGTGATTTCCTTCAACGAATATGATGTGGCGCCTGGTTACATGGGTGTAGTTGAATTCACGATTCCAACAAGCGTGCTAAAGGATGTTCTTGTCAGCGATATGTACATTCATTAAAAGAAGAAAAAAGACTGCTGAAGATGTCAGCAGTCTTTTTATGTTTATGAAGAAAGTGCGTCTGTTAGTGCAGGCACGACTTGTTTCTTTCTTGATACGACACCTTTGAGTAAAGCAGTGTTGTTTTCAAGTGTGACATTAAATGCTTTTTCTACTTTTGCTGCTTCAGCACCAAGGGCAAGCGCAAGAGAGTCATTTTCTAGAATGTCTGTGATCACTAAAACAAATAGATCAAGACCTTTCGCTGCGATAACTTCATTGATTTTTGCTTCGATGTCAGCTTGTCTTGCTGTTACTTCAGCGATATCAACTGTATTAACTTGTGCAATTTCGACTTTGCTGTTACCTAGTGCAAATTCTTTTGCATCCAGTGTGATTAATTCTTGAACTGTTTTTTGGCTTAGGTCAGCTCCTGCTTTCAGCATATCTAAACCATATACTTCAGGGTCTACTCCTGCGATTTTTGCCAGCTCATGCGCAGCATCAACATCCTGCTGTGTGCATGTTGGGGATTTGAATAGCAAGGAATCAGAAATGATCGCAGACAAAAGCAAACCAGCGATTTCTTTTTCAATTGTGACTTGGTGCTCTTTGTACATTTTGTTTAAGATCGTTGCTGTGCAGCCAACTGGCTCAGCACGATAGTAAAGAGGTTCACTTGTTTCAAAGTTGGCAATACGGTGATGGTCAATGACCTCTGTCACTTGTACTTGATCAATATCGCTTACACTTTGTTGGAATTCGTTATGATCGACAAGAATGACTTGTTTTGTTTCGTTTGCAGCCGTTTCAATGAAACGAGGTGCTTCTTGTTTAAAGAAATCTAATGCGTATTGTGTTTCTCCATTGATTTCTCCAAGTCTGACAGCTTCTGCTTGAACGCCAATTTTGTTTTTCAGATCAGCGTAAGCGATAGCAGAGCAAATCGTGTCTGTGTCAGGGTTTTTGTGTCCGAATACGAGTGTTTTTCCCATGTGAATTCTCCTTCTTACTTTTATTGATGATGTTTCTATTCTAACAGCTTTTGACCTTGAATTCAGGGTTTATAGCTAAGAATAATCTAAAAAATTGTAACATGTCGTCTGGAAAGTTGCATGTACAAGACGATCTAAGTTGTTCCACGTGAAACGCTCTTGGGATAGCCTGCATTTTACTTGCGATTTACGGCTATGGTAAAATAAAGGTTGGGTCAAGATATGCCGGAGCGTACATCGTACGTATACATAGAAGTACACATTGAGCAAGATATAGAAAAATGATTGGATTGAGGTGAAGGTGTGAAACAAACAAAAGCGTTAGTAGAAGGCGCTATCATGATCAGTATTTTTGCGGTAATGACGCTGTTTTATTTGTATGTTCCACTTTTATCCATTATTTTCTTCATGGCTGCTCCGATTCCGATCATTCTCTATACAATCAGGCATGGCTTGAAAAAAGGAATTGCGGCTGGCGCTATTGGCATAGTGATCAGCTTTTTAATTGGGTCTATTAATGGGCTGTTAAGTGCGCCAATGTTGATTGCTGTTGGAATAGGTATGGGTGTTTTCTACAGCAGGAGGCAGCCAGGTCAGGCTATCATTATGGGTGCGCTGATCTACTTATTCAGTTTTCTGATTTACTTTGTTGTCAGTGTCCAGCTGTTTCAAGTAGATATACTGGGTGTCGCAAAGGAATCAATTGACCAAATCATGCCGATGGTAGAGAGTACCTTAAAACAATCTGGCGCTTCTGATCAGGACATAGCAAAACAACTCAAGCAGTTTAGAGAGATGCAGGATACGGCATTAAATTCTTTACCTGTAGCGCTTTTGATTTTTGTCACGCTGATGTCTTTCGTCAATCATTGGTTTGTGCGGCCGTTGATCAAACGGTTTGTTCCAGACATGCCAGCTCTTAAGAAATTTAAGGATATGCGACTGCCAAAAAGCATGGTATGGTATTATTTACTCACACTGCTTTTGATGCTGATTCAGCCGGAGAAAGGCAGCTTTTTATCGCTCGTGCAAACGAGTGCTTTTCAAATTTTATTTATACTGGTGCTTATTCAGGGCTTTTCTTTTATCTTCTATTATTGCCACGAAAAAAACATCTCAAAAGTGGTACCCATTTTTGCCGTCGTATTGACGATTCTCTTTCCGCCAATCGGTGTGATTGTGCGTATTATAGGGATTGCTGACATAGGCTTTGATTTAAGAGAAAAAGTAAAAACAAATAATTCACTCTGAATGTTGAGGAGTTGATATCAGTGCCAAGCTTCTATCGAAAACCTGTCATCAAGTATCCGATCTTCGCGTTAATTGTTCTTGCGGTGATCACAGTCCTCCTCAACCTTTATTTTAATTGGATCATAGGAGCGGTTGGTCTTTTAGTCCTTGCGGGTGTGCTCTACTTTTTAAAGTGGGCAGATACGCAGGTGCAAAAAGAGATTGATTCATATATTTCAACATTATCCTATCGAGTCAAAAAGGTTGGAGAAGAAGCATTAATGGAGATGCCAATTGGTATTATGCTGTTTAATGACCAGTATTATATCGAATGGACCAATCCATTTCTCGCTTCGTGCTTCCATGAAAGCACACTTGTCGGCAGATCCTTGTATGATACATTTGAATCCATTGTGCCTCTTATTAAACAAGAGGTTGAGACAGAAAATGTGACGCTGAATGACCGGAAATTCAAAGTCATTATTAAACGGTCAGAGCGCCTTTTATATTTCTTTGATGTCACGGAACAAGTGCAGATTGAAAGACAGTATGAAAATGAACGAACGGTGTTATCTTATATCTTTTTAGACAATTATGATGATGTCACACAAGGTCTCGATGATCAGGTGCGCAGCGCGATAAATAGTGAAGTCACATCGCTGTTAAACAATTGGGCACAAGAATACGGCATTTTCTTAAAAAGAATTTCATCTGAACGATTTATGGCGGTATTAAACGAGAGCATCTTAGCAGAGCTTGAAGCGTCGAAGTTTTCCATTTTAGACGAGGTTCGTGAGAAAACAGGGGCACATAGCGCCACGCTTACCCTTAGTATTGGAATCGGTGCGTCTGTTCCTTCTTTAAAAGAACTTGGTGCACTTGCGCAGTCGAGTCTTGACCTTGCCCTCGGACGGGGCGGAGATCAGGTAGCGATTAAACAGCCGAATGGGAAAGTGAAATTCTACGGTGGGAAAACCAATCCAATGGAAAAACGGACACGAGTACGCGCACGGGTCATTTCACATGCTTTAAAAGAAATTGTATCTGAAAGCGGTAATGTCATGATCATGGGGCATAAGTTCCCCGACATGGATTCTATCGGTGCCTCGATCGGGATTTTAAAGGTTGCTCAGGCGAATGGAAAAGAAGGTTACATCGTCATTGATGCCAACCAGATTGGGGACAGCGTTCAACGCTTAATTAGTGAAATTAAGAATTATGAAGAACTTTGGTCCCGTTTTATCACGCCTGAGGAAGCGATGGAGCTTGCAAAGGATGACACATTGCTTGTGGTCGTAGATACACATAAACCGTCCCTTGTGATGGAAGAACGACTGCTAAATAAGATCGAAAACGTCGTTGTCATTGACCACCATAGACGTGGTGAGGAATTTATCCGTGATCCTTTACTTGTCTATATGGAGCCGTATGCTTCATCTACAGCAGAACTTGTGACAGAGCTGTTAGAGTATCAGCCGAAGAAATTGCGGATTAACATGATTGAAGCCACAGCACTTCTTGCTGGGATCATCGTGGATACGAAGAGTTTCTCCCTCAGAACGGGGTCAAGAACGTTCGATGCAGCATCCTACCTTCGTGCAAAAGGGGCAGATCCTGTCCTTGTGCAAAAGTTTTTGAAAGAGACAGTCGATCATTACATCAAACGGGCAAAGCTCATTCAGCATACAGAGCTGTATCAAAATCAGGTAGCGATTGCTTCCTTGCCGTCTGACAGATCTGAGTATTATGATCAAATTACGATCGCACAGACGGCTGATTCTCTCTTGTCGATGAGTGAGGTTGAAGCATCATTTGCTGTCGCAAGGCGAGATGACGATACGGTTTGTATTAGTGCAAGATCGTTAGGGGATATCAACGTTCAAATTATTATGGAAGCATTAGATGGTGGCGGTCATTTAACTAACGCTGCGACCCAGATTTATGGTATAACCATTGAAGAAGCGGTAGAGAAGTTAAAAGCTGCCATAGACGAATATTTCGAAGGAGGGGTTCAAAGATGAAAGTCATCTTTCTAAAAGACGTAAAAGGCAAAGGGAAAAAAGGCGAAGTCAAAAATGTAGCTGACGGATACGCTCACAACTTTCTCATCAAACAAGGGTTAGCTGTTGAAGCAACTCCAACGAACCTAAGTGCATTGGAAGGGCAGAAAAACAAAGAGAAAAAGAATGCCATCCAAGAGCTTGAGCAAGCGAAACAATTAAAAGAAACACTTGAGGCGCTGACAGTGGAACTCACTGCTAAATCAGGTGAAGGCGGTCGTCTATTTGGATCGATCACAAGCAAACAGATCGCTGATAAATTGCAAAAAGAACATCAAATCAAACTCGATAAGCGTAAAATCGAGTTGAATGATGCCATTCGTGCGTTAGGATACACAAATGTACCGGTGAAGCTTCACCCAGAAGTACAAGCAACATTAAAGGTGCACGTCACAGAACAAGCATAAACAGAAAAGAACCCGTCTCCTCGTGAGACGGGTTCTTAGCGTGTAGACAAACCCTCGCATTCGGTGTCATTCCTGCGCGCTGGTGCTCACGAATGTCAAATTCGCTCCGCGCCAGTACTCGCCCTTCCTAGACTGCAAAGGTTTTCTATCACGCTGAAAAGAAGACAAAGGGCTAAAATAAAGTTCATTTTACCCCTTTGTTTATGACGGATCTGAAATATAGACGCTTCGTCCAGCACGCATACCGGATATAAACATGAAAAATAGGACGATGATAAAGATGATAATGGCTGGCGTCCATGTATGTGTCGCATCAAAAAGGATACCGATCATGAATGGACCAACAGCGGCTAATAGATAACCGAGTGACTGCGCCATTCCAGAGAGGGCAGCTGCTTGTTCCATATTGGTTGTTCTTAATCCGATAAATGTGAGGGCAAGACTGATACTGGCCCCTTGTCCGACGCCGATGAATAGCACAGAGATGACAAGAATAGGCGTCGACCCTCCGAGGAGGAGACCAATCATGCCGAGTAAATACACAAGGACAAGGCCGACGACAAGCGGTCTTTGCGTTTTTAATTTTTCTGCAAAGACGGGCGTTAAGAAGGTGGATGGCAGACCAGTGAACTGCATAATAGACAGCATCCATCCCGCTGTCGCCAGGTTCATGCCATGTGATGTCAAAATATCAGGAAACCATGCGATACTGCTGTAGAAAAGAAATGATTGCAAGCCCATAAAAAAGGTCACCTGCCATGCGACACGTGAACGCCATATTGGCTGCTCTTTGAGCGAAATGCTTTTGACAGCCGCTGTGTTCTGATGAAGAAGCTGCGGCGCCCACACCATCATCGCAAGAAGGGCAAGTCCGGCCCAGACAAGGAATGATGTATTCCAGCCCCCAGGCATCGCATGACTGAGCGGAACGCTGACACCAGATGCAAGTGCAGCAAAAACGGACATCGATGTCGTATACACGCTTGTCATTAATCCAGCATGTGCAGGGAATTTATGTTTCACAAGTCCAGGTAAAAGCACATTACAAATCGCAATCCCGACGCCGACTAGCGCCGTTCCCATCATTAAAAAGGTGATGCTACCAAATGAACGAATGACAATCCCAAAGAGCAGGACAGCAAGCCCAAGCCAAAGTGTTCGTTCATTCCCAAGACGTTTTCCGATTTTAGGTGCAATGGGAGATAGCAATGCGAATGAGAGCAGTGGTAATGTCGTGAGGAAACCAGCAAGTCCATTTGAAAGCTGTAAATCAGAACGAATGGCACCGATCACAGGACCAACAGACGTAATGGCTGGCCTCAGGTTAAAGGCAATGAGTAAAATCCCAGCAATCAGCAAAATGGTTTGCCCTGTACTGCGAGGATGAAATGTTGATTTTTCTAGTTGTTGTTCCATGAATGTAAACTCCTTTATTTCTTTAAGAACGATCTTTCTTCTGTTCAAGCTCCGCTAATTTAGCTAATAAGATGTGCTGCGGCATATGCATGATTTGCTCTAACGGTACATTGAGTGATGCAGCAAGCTTTTGTGCGGTATCGGCTGAGATTTGTAAAGGTCTCATGCGCAAATCCCTCCTCTTTCAATCTATACGTTCCAATATACCATATCGACTTTGTGACTTGCTGATAAAAAATTTGGGTTTTCTTTTATAAAACCACTTGATGGCCGATAAGAAATTTTTTTGAAATTGTTTCAGATGGTGGCCCTCTCCTTGTTCAATGTGAAAGTGAAGCTTTCGTTCCTGCATCCCTTTCTGTAATAAAAGATCATGGAGTTGTTTGTTGAATAAAGGCATGTGCTGTTGGGCAGATGTTTTGCCTTTCCCTTCTTCACTGCCTACAGACAAATAGACAAGGTGGTCCACAGACTGAATGCTTTGTTGTTTAGCAAACGATAGAAAATCTTGATACCAAAATGACCCGGAGAGGGACGCGATGTTTTTAAAAAGGTCAGGGTACATGAATAAGGTATAAATAGCAAAGAGTCCACCTAATGAAGCACCTACGTGGCTATGTTCATGACCGGTCTGTTTAACTGGGTATTCTCTTTTGATATATGGAAGCAAGTCATTTGCTAAAAATGACACATATGTCTGTGCCTCACCTTTAAAGTCAGGGAATCCAGAATGCAGTGATGATGCTTTCCATGGTGTATATTCGTCAAGTCGATTGAAGGGGTGTATACCGACGATGATGATTGGCGAGATGGTTTTGGCTTCAATCATGCTTTCGATCTCTAGCAGGTGGGTTCTAAACAAAGAAGAGCCATCTTGTACAAAGACAGCTGGAACATCAATAGAGGTGTCCGGTGGAAGGTAAATATCAAGCTGCCGCCCGTTCAATTCGTCATATAGAAACGTTCCGTTCATGTGTATTCTCTCCTTCAAGTTTTCAAGCTCCGCTGAAAAGAAGAACAAAGGACTAAAATGTTTAGCCCTTTGTCAAGATGCGCATCTTTTTAGTTGGTTTGATCTAGCCATTTGACAGCCTGATCAAGGAAGGTGGTTTTGCTTAGTGCTGTTCCTCCCTGAAGCATAGGATCAACGACATTTTCATTGATGTGCCCATTTTTCACAGCTTTTAGGCTGTTCCAAATTTTATTTCCCTCTAAGTCCTTCAATGCATTTGGATTCGATGAGTTTTCCTCTTGGGAGAATTGAACAAAGATATAATCAGGATTGAGTTCACCTAGGCGTTCCAATGAAATCATTGCTTGTGCTTTGGCTTTTTTGATATCACTTGGTGCTGTAAACCCTAAGTCCCCATATAAGGTAGAGTTGAAGTATACGTCTTCAGGGTACACGTACAGGTCGCCCTGTCTAATGCGTAAAATGACAGCTGTTTTGTTGTTGCTTTTGTCTTTCAGGGTTTCTTTCGCTTGTTTGAGATCTTTCTGATAATCAGAGATGATGCTTTTCGCTTCTTCACTTTTTCCAGTCAGTTCACCGAGTAATAAAAGGTTGCTTTCCCAGTCGGAAGAGACATGTGATACTGGGATCGTCGTTTGGACTTTATCTAGTTTTTTAATTGTTGCAGGCGGAAACTTGGTTGATCCGAGTATCACGTCTGGTTTTAGTTTTAAGATTTTTTCTAGGTTTGGTTCAGTTTTTTCCCCAATGCCTTCTGTTTTTGCTGTAATGTCTTTAAATAATTCAGGGAAAGTGCCGCCGACAGTAGAAGCACCAATAGGGTCGATATCAAGTAGTTTTGCATCTTCCATCGATTCTAGGCTTCCAGCAATGACGATTCGTTTCACTGGTGTTTTCAGTTTGTACGTTTGATCTAAGTATTTGATATTTGTTTCTGCTGCTTCAGCTGACTTGCTTTTGGTTGTGTTGGAAGCCGGTTTATTTTCTGCAGCACCACAGGCTGCTGCGATGATCGTCATGATACAAAGGATAAGCAATGCGAACCATTTTTTCATTTGTTTTCTCCTTTAACTGATAATTGTTCTCAATTAAAGATTGTAGTAGTCATTCGTCCTTTTATCCATAGACAATGATCTGTCTAGTGATGGACTTTTTACGGAAAAAAAGATAAAAGGTCCTGAATGACTCGTTGATGACTGGCTGCTGTGTATTCACGCCAAGGGTCAGAAGCGAGTGGATAGACGGCTTGTTGCGTCACAGCCTTGAGATTTTGCCAAGCCTCCTGTTGCTTTAATTTTTGATAAAAAGCAATGGTTTTTGGTTCTTTATGCAACAAAAGGAAGATGGCATCTGGGTCTAACTGCTGTATAGAGTGAATGCTGATTTTTTTTTCGATGAGCTGGCCATCATTCTGAAAAGCTGGCAGAAGGCCAATGTCATGAAAAATTACTTCTGACAAGGTGCGATTGACAGATAAGTAGAGCTGATCTTGAAAGATACGAAGAGGCAGGACGGTTCTTGGTGGATGATCAATAAGGCATGCCTTTTTCGCTTGAATGACGAGTTCTTCGTAATGAAGCAGCCATTCTTCTGCTTCTCTCGTTTCGTTTAAGAACAGAGCTGTTTGTCTGAATTGAGTGCGCCAATCCAATTGTGTGAATGGAACAAAGTGAACAGGACAGATGGTTTCCAACGCTTGTTTTTCTGCCTCTGTCACATGATCATTGGCAATGATCAGCTCAGGTTGTGCTTTCTTCAATTGCTGTATATTGGCTTCAGCGTGCTCGTTGATACGATGTGCACTCAGATGGATCGGAATTTCTTCTGCATAATGCTCAAAATCATGTGCTGTCCATTTAGGGTGAAGAGGGGCAGCATATGGGATGATATGAATAGGTGTGAGCTGCCCGAGTATGGAATGGCCATAGGCAGCCATTTTCCGTTGACGGCTTTTCATATAAGCAGAAGGAGTGATACCCGTTTTTTTCTTAAAGATGCGGCTAAAGTAATAGGGGTCTTGATAGCCGATGTCCTGTGCAATGTCTTTGAGTTTTGCATGACCTTTCGCCATTAACTGTTTGGCTCTAGCCAGTCTTTTCTTGGTGATATAATCAGTGACACTCACATCAAAATGCTTTTTAAATAACTCGCTGTAATGATTGGCGCTGATACCAGCCATATGAGATAGACTTGTAAGGCTGAGAGGTTCTTCGGAATGTTGATCGATATATTGTTTTGTTTTGAAAATGGCGTGTGTTGTGTCACAAATGTCTTCTTTATGCAGTGTGAAAAGCTGTAGGATGAGCTGTTGAAAAAGGGTTTGGCTTCTAAAAAAGCTAATGGATTCAGGTTTTTGCCATTTTGCTGTCATGTCGGACAGTAAAGAATGAATGTGTTCAATCGAGCTAATATCGATAAATTGCCATACATTCAGTAAAGATCGGGCATGTTCAGTTGATACTTCTTCTATGTTTTGACCTTGTAGCGTGTACATCTGAAAGCGAAACAGATAGAGCTCGTGTTTTTGATGTGGCTCTGTTTTCAACATAAATGTTTCCCCAGGCATCATCGTATAGAGTGTCAGATTTTTCAATCGCCATCTTTGATCATTTAATGTAAGTAAACCGCTGCCGCTTATGTTAAAGAGGAGGCAGAAAGTATCTGACAACTGCTGCTCCGTATGTGGAAGATCTGCATTATTTATTTTTTCAGTATATGTTAATCGATAAATGCATTGTTCAGCATTTACCTTTGTACATAATTGATGATTGTTTCCCATAAAACCACCTGATCTCTTATTAATTGATAAATATTCTCAATTGAATTGTATCAGAAAGAGCTGGAAAATGGTGTGTTTATTCTGTCAAAAAAGCACCCTGATGGAGATCAGGGTGCGATGATTTATTCCGTTTTTCCATGTGCTAACGCAGGTTCTTTTGTTAAGCTTAATGGCCGTAAGTCCTGCCAGTGTGTCTGGATATAATCAATACAGGCATTTCTAGTGTCTTTACCAAAGACCTTTTCCCATCCATCTGGTATTGGTGCAAATGATGGCCAAAGTGAATGTTGTCCTTGTTCATTGACAAGCACAAGAAATACACCGTCTTCACGATCAAAGGGATTTGTCATTTGTCATCTCTCCTTTATTCTTAGTGCTTTTGTTTGACCCGGTGCAGAGCGTTGTCTAAGATGACACCAATTTCTGCTAGGGGTTTAGGCTGGCACATGTCTTTGTGCCGGCAATGAATGTCGTGCTGTTCAATGGTTCCATTGATATAAGGTGCCCATGCTTCGGGATCAATCGGTGTAAACCAGTCTGGGATAATGGTAGATCTAAAGAATAATATGTCCCCTTGATAAGTTTTTGGCTGATATTCCCCGAGCAATCGCACTGAGTTGACATAAGTTTCTTTTAGATTTCTAATGGCATCTTCACTTAAGCTTGCTAGTGCACTGCCGTCTTTCTTCAAGATGTCGACAGCACTTTTCATCGTGAGCGGTTCACCTGTTAAGGTATCTGGATCATAACCGCCGAGTGCAAGAAGAGCGATTAGTGCCTCTTCTTCATCAGGTGCTTCTTTAATCGGTAAGAAATGGTTCGGATAGGCATCCAGCATCGCAACGAGAGCGATTTCTTCACCTTGCTGCTGGAGTTGAGTAGCCATTGCTTGTACAACGTTTCCGCCAAGTGACCAGCCAAGTAGATGATAAGGGCCTTTTGGCTGAATCGTTTGGATGTGCTTAATATAATCGGCAGCCATATCATCGAGTGTATGCGGATAGTCATCTTTTCTTGCGATTCCTCGTGCCTGTAATCCATAAATAGGGATGTCTTTTTCTAATGTATTCAAGAGACCTGCATAGCACCAGCTAAGACCACCTGCTGGGTGAACACAGAAGAGAGGATGTCTTTCTCCATTTGTTCGTAGCGGCAGTAAGATTTCTAGTGCGTTTTCATCGCTTCCTGTTTCTAGTTTCTCTGCCAAGCCTGCAACGTTCGGTGCTTCAAACAACGTTCCGATGCTCAGTTTCACACCAAGTGCATCACGAATGCGGCTGATTAAACGAACCGCAAGTAAGGAATGCCCGCCAATGTCAAAAAAGCGATCGTCAATGCTGATTTTTGGCAAATCAAGCACCTCTTCAAAGAGGTGGCATAGAACTTCCTCTTTCGGGTTTCTTGGTCCGCGGCCATCCGTTTGCTGTATATGCAATTGAGGTGCCGGCAGTGATTTTTGATCAAGCTTCCCGTTTGCTGTAAGCGGCATCGTATCAATCTGTACATAAGCCGCAGGCACCATGTAATCAGGAAGACTGGCTGCAGCAAAATGGCGAAGAGTCTCTGTATCGAAACGGTCTTCTTCAGTTGTTACGATGTATGCGACTAAGCGTTTGTCACCAGGCTGATCCTCTCGCAAAATGACGGCAATTTGTGCAACTGCGTCGTGGCGTGATAGAACGGCTTCGATTTCTCCAAGTTCAATCCTAAACCCGCGTATTTTAATTTGATGATCAGCTCTACCAATGTAATCAAGTGCCCCTTCTTCTGTCCAGCGAGCGAGGTCGCCTGTACGATACATCCTTGTGCCAGGTGCTCCATAAGGATCGGCAGGGAATCGATCTGAGGTCAGGTCAGGCCTGCCTAGATAACCTCTTGCCAAACCAGCTCCAGCTACATACATTTCACCTGTTGTCCCAGGTGGAACAGGTTGTAGGTATTCATCTAGTACGTACACGTGTAAATCAGGAATTGGTTCGCCTATTAAACTGCTGGATTTCTTTGCGATCATGTCTCGATTGAGTACATTGTACGTAACGTGTACGGTGGTTTCTGTAATGCCGTACATGTTAATTAGCTTTGGCTTGCAGTCTGAGTGACGGCTGTACCAATCTTCTAATCTGCTAAGCTCTAATGCTTCACCGCCAAAGATGACATAGCGGAGTGATAATGCTTGACCAAGTGTTTGTTGTTCCTTGTCTATCTGCATGAGCTGATAGAAGGCGGATGGTGTTTGATTAAGCACAGTCACACCTTCATCGACTAGAAGCTGCATCATCTCTTCTGGAGAACGAGAGATGGTATGAGGAACAATGACAAGTCGCCCGCCATATAAAAGGGGTCCCCATATTTCCCAAACTGAAAAGTCAAAGGCATATGAATGGAACATTGTCCAAACATCTTCTTCATCAAATTGGAACCAATGTTCAGTAGATGTCAGAAGACGGATGACATTTTGGTGTGGGATGACCACTCCTTTTGGTTTCCCTGTAGAGCCGGACGTATAAATAATATAGGCCGGATGCAGAGAAGATAGCGGCTCAATTCTGTCTATATCAGCCGGATTGTGATTTGGCGTAGTCAGCAATTGATCAATTGTTTCTTTTTCGTCTAACAAAATCAAATCGCAATCAGCAGGGAGATGCAATGCAGCTGCTTTTGTTGTGATGCTGCAAACTGGGTTGGCATCTTGTATCATGTATGCCAGTCTATCTGCTGGATAATCAGGATCAAGCGGAACATAGGCTGCGCCTGCTTTATGAACGGCTAATAAACTGACGAGCATATCAATTGATCTAGGCAGAGCAAGTGCAACGAACTGTTCTGGTCCAACGCCTTTTTCTATTAATAAATGAGCAAGACGATTGGCTTTGTTGTTTAACTCTTGATAAGTAAGCTGCCTCTTGCCATCCGTTACAGCCACTCGATCAGGGAATTGCTGCACCGTTTTTTCCAATAAGGCTGGGAGATTAGGTGCTTGGTCTGACTGAGCGAATGTCTGTTTGTCAGGGAGAAATGTTTGTCGTTCTTGATCTGATAAAATGTTCACTTGACCAATCGGCACATGTGGGCGCTCAGCTATCTCTGTTAAAAAGCGCTTCATTCTGTCAGCGATTGCTCGAACGGTACTTTGTTTAAATACATCTGTGCTGAATTCAAACAATCCTGTTAATCCTGCTGCTGATCCAGTTTCAGTTCTTTGTTCTGTCAATTCGATGGTCAGATCAAATTTAGCTGATCCCACTGGTTTCACGTAGAGATCCGAATCAAGTTGTGTCAGCTTCATTTCCGCCTTCGGTGTATTTTGGAAGGCAAGCATGACTTGGAATAATGGATTGCGTGATCTAGAGCGGGTTGGATTTAGGATTTCCACTAGCCGTTCAAATGGCAGATCCTGATGCTCATAGGCTGCTAAGTCAACGTTTCGCACTCGCTTCAATAGCTCACTGAAGGTTGGATTACCAGCTGTATTTGTACGTAATACTAGTGTGTTTACAAACAATCCGACAATATCGTCAAGTGCATCGTCATTCCGTCCAGCAATTGGACTGCCGATTGGGATATCTGTCCCCGCCCCAAGGCGTGTCAGTAATGCTGCAAGTGATGCTTGAAGCACCATGAACAAACTCACTTGATGCTGTTTCGCAAGCTCAAGAAGGTTTTTATGTAAAGCCGGTTCGATCGTAAAGTCTATCGTCGCACCGTTGAAGCTTCCTTCCTGTGGACGCGGGAAGTCGTAAGGAAGCTCAAGTTCTTCAGGCAGGTCATGTAAGGCATCTTTCCAATAGCTGAGCTGCTTGGCAAATAGACTATTCGTCTCTTTTTCACTGCCCAACAGTTTCTGCTGCCAAATAGCATAGTCAGCATATTGAACAGGTTCCGCTGGCAATGAGGTGGATTTCCCTTGAATACGGGCTTCATAAGCAGCAGCTAAGTCTCGTGTCAACGGTGCAAGTGACCAGCCGTCACCAGCGATGTGATGCAGCAACAGAAGCAGCACATATCGATTCGCATCAAGCGTGAATAATTCTGCTCGCAGTGAAGGTTCTTCTTCAACCTTAAAGCTATAGCGAATGGCTTCATTTAATTGATTCTCAATTTGTTGATCACTCGAAGCTGTGACGTGGAGTTCAGGCTGAACACTTTTTGGGTGTAAAATAACCTGTCTTGGCATGCCATTCTTATTTGGAAAAATGGTTCTAAGGGTTTCATGTTTTTCAGTGATATCTGCCAAAGCACCAGTTAGAGCTTGTTGATCTAGTGTACCTGTCAGCTGAATGACAAGTGGAATATTGTAAGTTGGACTTGGCCCTTCAAGGCAATGAAGGAACCAGAGCCGTTTTTGGGCAAAGGATAACGGTATCTCATCTGGCTTGTTTTCTACCTGAAGCGGCGGCCGAATGTCCTTCGCTTTGTCCAACTGCTGCGCAAGTTCAGCAACCCGAGGTGATTCAAAAATGGTACTCATGTTTAGGTCTGCACCAAATGTATCGCGTATACGTCTAAGCAGACGAGCGGCAAGTAAAGAATGTCCACCTAAGTCAAAGAAACTATCATCTATGCCAATTTGAGATACGCCAAGGGTTTCTGCAAATAAACTACATAACATGTCTTCTTGGGGTGTTCTAGGTGTACGCTCGGAACTAACTAAAGACATATTTGGCACCGGCAATGCTTTGCGATCGATTTTGCCGTTTGGTGTAAGTGGCAGTTCCGGCAAAAAGACAACAGCAGAAGGCACCATGTAGTCTGGAAGTAATGCAGCCACAAATTGCCTGAGCTCTGAAGGGTGAAGAGCTGAGTCGTCTGCCAGCACAACATACGCACAAAGCAACTGTTGCCCAGGTTGATCTTCACGAACGATCACAGATGTATGCTTTATAGCTTGATGCTGCATAATCACGGTTTCAATTTCACCCAGTTCAATACGGAAGCCGCGAATTTTAATTTGATGATCGGCACGGCTTATATAATCAATCGAACCATTTTCACGCCATCTGGCTAAATCTCCAGTACGATACATTCTCGTGCCTTTTGTGCCGAACGGATCAGCGACAAATCGTTCTGCCGTTAAGTCGTATCGTCCAAGATATCCTCTTGATACTCCTTCACCTGCAATATAAAGTTCACCGATTGATCCTGCTGGGACTGGGTTTAGTCCTTCATCTAAAATGTAAACGCTCGTATTCCAAATGGGTTTACCAATTGCCGGCCCGCTATTCTCCCGGTGTGCTGTGACATTTTCCATCGTAGACCAGATCGTCGTTTCTGTAGGTCCGTACAAGTTGGTAATGTCACATTGAAGAGATTGCAATGTGTGCAAAAGGGAGGCAGGGAGTGCTTCTCCTCCAACAAGAACACGCATACCTGTGATCACGTCAGGGTATTCATCTGCCAACGCATGCCACAACGTTGGTGTTGCCTGCATGATTGTGACTTGATGAGAACGAATCATGTCTGAAAGCTTGGCTGGCTCTTGTATCGTTTCTTTTTTTACCAATAAAATAGCAGCCCCATGTAAAAGTGGGAGGAACATTTCTAGCCCGGAAATATCAAAGGCTATGGTCGTTACCGCTAAAAGCTGGTCTCCTTGATCTAATAAAAATGCATCTTGCATGGACAATATAAAGTTGATTACATTTCGCTTTGTTACAACAACACCCTTTGGTTTGCCTGTCGATCCTGACGTGTAGAGGATGTAGGCGGGGTGATGTGGAGAGCCCTCGCTCCAGGTAGGATTGAGATGCGGACTGTCTGCTATCTCCTGATAAACAGTTGCATCATCCAGTTGAACGATGTGCGGATAGTCCAAACCATCTGCTGTCTCATTGATTGTGAGCAAGCACGCCGGTTTGGCATCTTCTAGCATATAGGCGACACGATCGTTAGGATAATCAGGGTCTAGCGGCAGATATGCGGCTCCCGTTTTGACGACGGCTAATAGACTTACGACCATATCGATGGATCGAGGCAGAGCGATTGCGACGAATTGTTCTGGTCCAATGCCACGATTTTTCAAATAATGAGCTAATTGATTTGCCCGCTGATTCAACTCTTCATAGGTCAAAATGATTCCTTCAAACTGTAATGCTTTTGCTTGCGGCGTTTTGCTCACTTGTTTTTCAAATAGTTCCCGTAATGATTCTTTTGGTAATTCTCGTTTTGTATCATTCCAGTGCTTGAGAATGTTCTCTTTTTCTTCAGACAAAAGAAGGTTGAATTGACTGATTGTCTGATCTTGCTCTAGTCCGGTTATTTCCTCCAGCAATTGAAGAAAACGATGTTGATGAGCGTCAACGGCTGTCTCTTTGTAAACAGCAGGGTTTGCATCAAAGTCGATTTGAAATCCGTTTCCATCCGCACGGTCGTATATGTTGATCGATAAATCATCTACCGGTCCTGCTGAGAGATTGTGTGCTCGACCAATGCTCTGATCGAACTTGAGATCATAATCAAATGGCATGATATTGATCTGTGGACCGAATAATCGTTGATTTCTTCCGATGAGCTTAAAGTCTCTCCGCATGTCTTCATGACGATATCGTTGATGAGGACGAATGGCTTTCAGTTCATCAGATACTTGACGAACAAGTGCTGAGAGCGTCATTTCTGGTTTGCATGTTAAACGAAGCGGTACCAGGTTCATGACCATTCCAGGTGTTTGCAAGGCGCACGATCCAAGGCGCATCATCACAGGTAATCCTAAAACAATATCATGTGAACCCGTCATACGATGCATATAGAGTGCGGATGCGGCAAGAATCATTTCATGCCACGTACTACCGAAGGCTTGGGCGTTTTTTTTCATTTTGCTTACCTTTTCGGCATCGTATCTAGCCGTTTTCCGGATAAATTGATCCGACGTTCTTGGGGCAAGCTCAGCAAGGCTGACAATTTCCGGTTGATCAGCAAAACGATTTTTCCAAAATGCTCGATCATCTTCAAATCGATTGGACTGTTGATAAGCGATCTCTTCTTGGACTACATCATGTAAAGCTCCAAATGTTTGAGGAGGCACAGGTGTCCCTTGCGATAGGGCTGAATAGACCTCAGCAACACGACGTGCAATGAGCGAAAAGGCGAATCCATCAATGGCAATATGATGAATGCGCTGATACCAAATAAATCGGTCGTCAGCAAGTTGAAAAAGCACTTCACGGAATAATACATCTTTCTCTAAAGAGACTGGTGTGGAAAGGTCGGCTTTCATCCATGCTTTAGCCGCATCAAACGGCTGTTTTTCATTTTGTAAATTTACATATTGAAATGGAATCTCTTTTTTAGATGTCATCCATTGCTTTGGACCGTCAGTATCCTCAACGAATTGCATATACAAGGAATCTGCTTCTAAGACAGTCTTTCGAATGGCTGTTTCAAAGTGTATGGGATCAATAGGACCTTTAATCTCTATATACTCAGCTGTATTGAAAATAGGGTTAGATGGATCAAGCTGCTGCGCATACCAAATGCCTGATTGGGCACCGGTTAGTGGGAATGAATCGACGGACTGGATCGACAAGGGCCTAAACCTCCTTTACAAGTAATCGATATTTGGGATAGATGGCTGTTTTTCTGGGAAAAGAAGAGTCCGCCAAGACATGAGCGTTGGATTTGCTGCAAGCTCAACGAAATTGATGGTCGCCCCTTGCTGTCTCCACTTTTCCGCTAGGCTCATCATTCTAATTGAATCAAGGCCAAGGTAGACGAGATTCTCGTCAAGCGGTATTTCATTTGGATTGATTTGAAGATACTCAGCTACTTGGTGAACGATGGCATCAAAGGATAGGTCATCAGCTGTTTCCTGCCCTGTTAAACGACGAATGATTTGATTGGTCGTAGTGGTCACCGCACAGCGTTCAGCTGCATAGGTCATTGCCATTTTGTGATGCTTAAGTGAAAAGTCAGCGACGGCATCGGCGACAAAAAAGGTTTCAATATCGAGCATGAATGCTTCTGCGGCTGTCAGCATACATCCAATATGTGCATATACGCCAGTAATGATCAGTTGATCACGTCCGCCTTCGTGAAGAAGATCTAAAAAGTTGGATTTTTTGAATGCGCTATAACGCCATTTTGTCAGCATTGTATCTGATTCAGATGGAGCAAGCTGATCAATGATTTTTGTCAATGCTTCATCATCACCAAGACCAGGTCCCCAAAAATCGGTTAATAAAGCACGATCCTTCGGGTCTTGATCGCCAGGTTGAGCTGTATAGACGACTGGAATGCAGAGTTCTTTGCATGTATCACGTAATTGTTCAATATGCTGCACTAACTCTGTAATCGGTGAAGTATCTTGTTGAAATGCATTTAAAAAATATTGCTGCATGTCATGTATCAGCAGGACAGCACGTTTCGGATCAGGGATCCAGTTCACTTTATTTTCGGGTAAATCATGTATGCTTGGCATTGGATACGCAGGAATAGTAGGGATTGCCATGGTTTTCACTCCTCTTTTTTATACGTTGGCAGTATGGATTGCAGCTAATTCTCTTAATGCTTTTTTACTGATTTTTCCTACACCTGTTTGTGGGAACGCATCAATCCATTCAATGCGGTCAGGAATTTTATAGGCAGCGAGCCCGCGTTCTCTTAGAAATAACTTTAAGACATGCGGTGCTGGTTTGTTGTTTCCTTTCGCAATAACAAAGGCACATGAGCGTTCGCCAAGAAATGGATCTGGCATGGACACCATGGCGGCATCATGAATGTCAGGATGCGCAAGTAAATGGTTTTCAACTTCTTCAGCAGCAACCTTTTCGCCACCACGATTGATTTGATCCTTGTCTCTGCCTTCTACAACAACATTTCCTTCTTTGGTTAATCGCACGATGTCACCTGTTCTGTAGAAGCCATCTGTTGTAAATGCTTTTTTGTTTTGTTCATCGGCTTTATAGTAGCCGCGAATCGTATAAGGTCCTCTTGTTAAAAGGTGTCCAGCCATTTCATTTGGGACGGGCTTGTCCTCATCGTCTACCACTAGTACCTCATCATATTCAGACATCGGGCGTCCTTGTGTATGAATAATGACATGTTCAGGGTCATCCAATCTGGTATAGTTGACCAGACCTTCTGCCATGCCAAAAACTTGCTGTAACTTACACCCAAGGGCAGGCATCACTCGTTTTGCTGCCTCAGCACTTAATTTAGCACCACCGACTTGTAAGACCTCAAGACTCGATAAGTCATCTGATCGATGAGGAGCGGCTTCGAGCCAAATCAATGCAATTGGTGGAACGACAGCGGTAATCGTCGCTCGTTCTTTTTCAATGAGTGGAAAGACGACATCAGGGCTTGATCCAGGTGCAAGAACGACTCTTCCACCAGCGTATAATGTCCCAAGAACGCCAGGCGAGCTTAATGGATAGTTGTGTGCAACTGGAAGTGTAGCTAGATACACACTATGTTGTGTGAGCTCGCACACCTCATTGCTTTTCCAAAGACTATAAATATAGTCATCATGTGTACGAGGTATGAGCTTAGAAAGGCCTGTGCTTCCTCCAGATAACTGAAGAAACGCAATGTCGCTTGCCTCTACATGTATTTGTGGATCGAGCGCTGGGTCCTTGTGCAAATCATCCAAGTCTAGGAATTCCTCAGCTTCTCCTGCAACAATGACATGAGGTAATGAGGGAAGTTTTTCTTTCACTTGACGTGCGAGTGATCGATAATCAAAGCCGCCATCGATATCTGGTATGACATATGCGTCTGCTTCGGCAAATTCAATAAAATAAGTGATTTCACTGCTTCTATGAGATGGCAGTGAGAAGACGGGTAAAGCACCGATACGAAATAAAGCGAAAACGACTTCAAAAAAAGCAGGAATGTTAGGAAGCTGCACGACAACTCGACTTCCCTTTTGAATTCCAAGCTGATGAAAACCGGCGGCAAGACTGCTGACGCGCTCATCAAGTTCTTGATAGCTCATGTGTGTATCAGCGTATGTAATCGCTGTTTTATTCCCTAACAATACGGCGCGTTCACGAAGCATCCCGCTAAAGGTTTCTCCACGCCAACAGCCGTTTTCACGGTAGCGTTTTGCAAATTCTTCTGGCCATGTAGGTGGTTGAACAAACATGTCTTTTGTCATCTCCTATGTATTTTTATAGCTGATGGATGCCCATCGCATGAAGCATCGTGTTGAATTTTGCAGATGTTTCGGCTAGCTCTTCTTCTGCCTTTGATCCTTTGACCACTCCTGCACCAGCAAAGAGGCGAAGGGAGTGACCTTCAGCTTCTGCACAGCGAATGGTGACAATCCAATCTCCATCACCATTTGCATCTGCCCAGCCGACCATTCCTGTGAAAAATCCTCGATCGAAGGGTTCAATCGCTTGAATGGCTTCACGTGCATCTACTGTAGGTGTTCCGCATACTGCGGGTGTTGGATGGAGGCTAAGCGCTAAATCAATGGAGGACACATTGGAATCTGTTAATTCACCTTTGACCACAGTAGATAAATGCCACATCGTTTCTGTCTGTATGACGGATGGTGATGCAGGTACATCTAACGTATGACAGTAAGGAGCAAGCGCTTTAGTGACAGCATCGACAACCACTGCATGCTCGTGTAAATCCTTTGCGGAAGTAAGAAGTTCATCGTGACGACGCTGGTCTTCTACGGGGTCTGAACTGCGTGGCCGAGAACCAGCGAGTGGATTGGAAATCACAGATGAACCAGTTTTTGAAAGAAGCAGCTCAGGGCTTGCCCCAAGAAGTGTGCGCTTTTGGGAAGATTTCGGATCAGCTACGTTTGCAGCAAACGTATAACCAGTTGTATTATGACGAGCCAGCCGCTCGAGTATTGCTTTCGTAGGAATATCTTGATTTGATTTGAGATGGAGAGATCGAGAAATGACGATTTTGCTAAGCTCTCCTTTTTCAATTTTAGCTAACCCTTCATTCACACCATTCATGTAGACTTCAGGAGAAGGGACAGGTGTCACCTCATAGGATGGTGATGTCACTTCTGATTCCTCATCACCTTGATGAAATTCGAGTGGATCACTAAACTGTACATGGACTGGCACATTTAAACGAACGGGTTGTGCCGGATCAAACGGAACAGCACCAGCAACAATCGGTGCTTGAATTCCAGCTTGTTTGGCAGTCTCAAAAACATGGGCTACCTTTGTGGATAGTTCATCGAGTTGATTGGTTTTAATATGCTGGAATATCCCCTCTGCAAGTAACGCTCGTTTAGGAGAAGCAAGGAAAAATGCGCCTGGCTGATAGTCTTGGATCAACTGTACTTGTTCTTCTGTCGACAATAATGAATGTTTCATGAAAAGGCCTCCTTTTTGATAAAATGCTAAATTCCGAGTGTTGCGCCACCATCAATTGTGAGATTCTGCATCGTAATATGGCTGGATTGCTCAGATGCAAAGAAGATGACTGCATCAGCAATCTGTTGAGGGTCAGCGATTTTTTGTAAAGGAATACCGGTTTTATACGTCTCTAATGAACCTTTAATCACCTGATCTGCTCCTTGCTCATCAGTCCATAAAGCCCATTGCATAGGTGTTGCGGTAGAGCCGGGAGAGACGACGTTGCATCTAATGCCATAGGTAGCCAGCTCTAATCCAAGCGTTTTTGTAAAAGAAGTAGCTGCTGCTTTTGAAGCAGCATAGGCAGCCATATTCATTCTAGGAATGGCACCTGCGTTAGAACTGACAGTCACAATGACCCCTTCTGATCTTTTCATCATGTATGTGGATACAGCTTGGGATATGTAAAAGAGACCATGTGTATTGACTGCGAAGGTTTGGTGCCAGTCATCTGTACTAATCTGATCAATCGAACTGATCCGAAGAATACCTGCTACATTGACCAGTAAATAAATAGGGCCAAGCTGCTTTTCAATTTGATCGACAATGTGCTGAACAGATGCTTGATCGGTAATGTCACTTGGATAGGCAAAGGCACGTATGCCTTTATCATTCAACTTCTGCACGGTGCTTTGCAGCTGATCTTCATTTGTGTCAACTGCTGCAATGATCGCACCTTCATCGGCTAGTCTTTTGGCGACTGCTTGTCCAATACCTTGTCCTGCGCCTGTAATAAGGGCAATTTTATGAGACAAACCACTCTGTTTCATGTGTTCACTACCTTTCTTTCAAGTCTGTAGTTGTTAAAGGATCTTGATGATAAAATGCAAAACGAAAAGCGTCATTCATCAGCACCGGTAAAACAGACGTATGTCCTTCTTCAGGAAATTCGTGATAGGTCGTATGCAAGCCATACGAGGATAAAGGCAGCATACGATTGGCTAGAGACTTTGCATGAGCATTCATTTGACATGGATGATGTTTTTCTAACTCACCTACACCTACAAGTAGCCTTACATCCATAGGCACTTGACGGATGCGGTTGGTAAATTGGTGTTCTTTTTCTAGAAATAATTCTTTGTTCCAGTGGATAGATGGACTGCCCGCAATATATGTCTGATAAGCGTCAGGGTGCTCAAATAGTGTGTGTAATACAAAAAGCCCGCCAAGAGAATGGCCAAATAGTGTTTGACGACTCTGATTAATTGGAAAGCGCTGTTCAATGTATGGCTTAACCGTCTTTTCTAAAAAAGAAAAGAAAGCAGAGGCGCCGCCATATGTATGGATGGAGAAGTCCTTTCTTTTACCCCCAATGGAAACGTCAGGGCCGGTAAGAGTGAGATCATAATGCCTAAGCGGATGATAGGGCGCTTCTGTCTGATAGCCAATTCCAACAATAATAGCAGGTACGACACCTGTTTTTTCAGGTCTTCTTGACTGTAAACGGATGGCTTCGACCATTGTGCCAAAAAGTGAATTCCCATCAAGCACGTACATGACTGGAAAACCAGTTTCGGGAGGAGTGGTATTCGGTTTAAATATAAAAAGTCTGTATGGGTGTGTTGTGATATCTAGTTGCTCCGTCCCAGGTATAAAAAAAGGACGGCTTTCTCCAAAAAATGCATCAGTACCCATTCCTTCAGTGCGTTTGGCCATATGTGAAAAATCCCCTTTCTCAAATTGACCTCATATGATGATAAAAGCAGGCTTGCGGATATTGGATGAGTGTAGTAATAAAAATTTAAATGAAAATGATTCTCAATTATCACGCAAGCAAATCAAATGATAATGTTTATCAATTAGGAAGTCAAATGTTCATAAAGTGGTATAATCGATAATTTGATCTAAATATTCAGAAAATAAAGGACTAACTAACTACCAAATGATTGGAAATAGAGAATGCCGGATTGTGTCATTAAAACAGAGTAGAAATGCCAAAAAACCTTGGCAGTCTCAAATTATTTACCATTTTCTTCTGTTTGAATCATGATTAAATATAGGTTTTTCTTCTTGAAATAATTTTGAGTAAAATAAGTCTATAGACCTTCTTGTGTTTTTAGAAAAAAAGAGGTGGATTTTGGGGAAAGTTAGTGTTCTTAATTCACAATTTATTCAATATCATGCTTAAATTCATAGACAATTTTCTATGGAAGACAAGATCGCAGGGGATGTAGGCAGAATGATACCCCCACTAGGAAAACTGAGGCTAAATCTGCTTGAAAATCAGCTCAAGCTGAAAAATACGTTTACAGTGGAGGAATATCATGAAGTGAAGCAATCATGACAAGCACTGTAGAGTGGCGAAATAACATATAACATCAAAAATGAGGCAATAAAAAAAGTAAGGGATGTGCCCTTACTTTTTGATCAATTGGTGTACATATCTGTTAACATCATTCACTTAAAATCCATCTGTGACATCATATTCGTAACGGATATCGGCTTTGACATTGCTCATAGTAGATCTCGCCGTAGCTTTTGCGTTGTACTTAAAGCTCCATTTTTGAGCGACTCTTAATTGATCATCCAGAGATATACGATAAGAACCACTTGTTGCAGAGGAGAAAAGTGATTGATACCAAATGTTACTATCACTAGCCATCAGTTTGTGTGTGACATTCCCTTGGTTAGGTGTTTGAGTGCTAGTTGTCGTAATTGATTTAACTACAGCGCGTTTAGGCACTGTGGAATTATTCGTTAAATCCATTGTAATGACTGAAGAGTCAACTCCTAAAAAATTTAAAGAAGAATTCCCCAAGTTCGTAGCAGTCCCTGTAAAATTGAATGTCCCATTTCCAGATTTAATACGATCTTGAATGGAAACAGTAAAATACATGTTACCGGTATATGTACCACGGGTTACTTTCACAAAATAAGTTTCTGAAGTTGAAGTCACGTCACCAGTATTTGCAAAAATAAAAGGCGTTACTGAATCAGGATTTATAACTTCGGATCCTGTCCTAGAATATTTCGAATTATACACCTCGATATTCATCCCTGTATATTGCTTATTATACGAACTTCTGACATAAACTCTTTCCCCTTTATTGATCGTAAACTGATAATACGCTTCATTTTCACCTTCAGGTAAGATTGTCGTGTCTGAACGACTGTTTTTCCAATATCCCATTGAACTTGCAGTGTTAGGGCTGTTATTCCCTGTAATAGCTGCTTCCGCTGAAGTAGGTGCAAAAAAACTAGCAACAAGCGCCAATAATAATGCTGGTAATAATAAACGTTTAAAGATAGTATTTGTCATATATTAACCCTCCTTGTAATAATTACTATATCGACATTAAACTAACAAATTTTAACTGAATTGCCGATATATTTAATAATCACTATTTTCTTAAAAAAGGAGAATCAAAATGAATTTTAATACGTCGTATACAGCCAGTTCTTCGAACAATTTGAACCAAATAAACTCTAAAGGTCAATCAGCTATTAAAAGTACAAACGAAGTGATGACCGAATCTGATAGACGAATGAAAATATTAGATGAAAAATACGAAAAAATAAATGAACAAAATAAACGATTCAAAGATCCTCAGAGTCATATATATGATAAGTATCGAAATCCATACTCTTCTTATTTCAGAAGTGATCTAACTAAAGTGGAGAGAGAAGCTGCTTATACGATGGAAATGAGTTGGGCAAGGAATAATAAAGGTGGACAATATGACTTCAATGATGCTATTTTCCGTAATGAAAAACGGTACGATCCTACCCAAGAAAGTGTAGAAAAGAAACTATTAAATCGTCAGAAGGTGAACGAACAACTGCAAGCTTTGTTTTCTACCAATGGTTTGAACATTCCTAAAAACGCCAATTTAACTTTTACCATTGACCCAAATCATTTCAAATTAGTGGTGAGTGGATCAACTGATGAATCACTGATCAAACAAATAGAAGACATATTAAATACAAGCAACAATACAAGAGAACTATTTTTCCATATTATGAAAAGTAGAAATGATGATTCGACTCAATTCACGCCGGATTCACTTGCAAAGTTCCACCTTGTCAATCAAATCAAAACGGTGACAGGCTACGACTTAAAAGATTTAAGCATTGTAAACGGTCAATTTGTAACGGATACCGGAGCGAACATTTTTGATATCTACAAAGAAGAACTTCTGAAAAACCCATACACAGCAGAAAATGCCCGCATTGCTGCATCACATTATGGTGCACAGCTCTTTGACTTAGCCAAAAACGGATATGATTCTATTCCCGATTTGGTGCTATCTATTGGGTATGAAAACGGGTCTTTATATGATATTGGACAAAAGGTGAATTACGGAGTTAAGAAAACGATAGATTAAAAAACGCACCTGATATTTTCAATATTTGATCATGTGCGTGTTCATGCCATGTTGGAGTATCGATCACATGTGTGAACAACAGCTACAAATTCCATTAGCGATACAAAGGACTCTATAACAATTTATGTTACAGAGTCTTTTCTATTTGAAGTGTGTTGTTTCGCTGTTCAACAAAACATCGACATGGTAATTTTGACTATAGTTGATGTTTTTCACTTTTTTATTGATGAAAATGTTAAAATGATGAGTAGCGTATTTTTTTATGAAAGGACGGTGCTTGGCATGACGGAACTTCTCGATGACCGGCTGCCGCCGCAAAATATAGAAGCCGAGCAGGCCGTATTAGGTGCTGTTTTTTTAGAACCATCTGCGCTAACGCTCGCTTCTGAAGTATTAATTCCAGAGGATTTCTATAGAATGTCGCATCAAAAGATTTACAATGCGATGCTTGTACTTGGTGATAGAGGGGAACCGGTTGACCTTGTCACGGTGACATCAGAACTTGCCAATACAGACTTACTAGAAGAGGTAGGCGGGATTTCGTATTTAACCGATATTGCGAACTCTGTCCCAACTGCCGCAAACATTGAATATTATGCAAAAATCGTGGAAGAAAAATCCATTTTAAGACGTCTGATCCGTACAGCGACAACCATTGCACAAGATGGATATACGCGTGAGGATGAAGTAGAAGATCTATTGAGTGATGCTGAAAAAACCATTATGGAAGTGGCTCAGCGTAAAAACTCAGGAGCTTTCCAAAACATTAAAGACGTTCTTGTTCAGACATATGATAATATTGAACAGCTTCATAATCGAAAAGGTGATATCACTGGGATTCCAACGGGTTTCTCAGAGCTTGACCGGATGACAGCTGGCTTCCAGCGAAATGACTTGATTATTGTAGCCGCTCGTCCGTCCGTAGGGAAAACAGCCTTCGCGTTAAATATTGCCCAAAACGTCGCGACCAAGACGGATGAAAGTGTCGCCATCTTTAGTTTAGAGATGGGCGCTGAGCAGCTGGTCATGCGTATGCTTTGTGCCGAGGGAAATATCAATGCACAAAACCTAAGAACCGGTAATCTCACAGAAGAGGACTGGGGTAAGCTGACAATGGCGATGGGTTCGTTATCAAACAGTGGGATTTTCATTGATGATACACCTGGCATTAGAGTCAGTGAAATTCGCTCGAAATGCCGCCGTTTGAAGCAAGAAAACGGGCTTGGCATGATCCTGATTGACTACTTACAGCTCATCCAAGGGAGTGGACGATCAAGCGATAACCGTCAGCAAGAGGTATCTGAAATTTCTAGGGCTTTAAAGTCACTAGCAAGAGAACTTGAAGTGCCGGTCATTGCCTTATCACAGCTTTCTCGTGGGGTAGAGCAGCGTCAGGACAAACGTCCGATGATGTCTGATATTCGTGAATCAGGAAGTATTGAGCAGGATGCCGATATTGTGGCGTTCCTTTATCGTGATGATTACTATGACAAAGAATCAGAGAATAAGAACATTATTGAAATTATTATTGCGAAACAGCGTAACGGTCCAGTTGGAACGGTGTCACTGGCATTCGTAAAAGAATATAACAAATTCGTCAACTTAGAAAGAAGATTTGACGATGTGGGTGTTCCGCCCGGTGCTTAAAGCCCAGCTCAAGAAGCTGGGCTTTTTTTGATCCATCTACATCGAAAGAATGACTGAAAAACAGTCGAAATGAGGAGGAGTGGAAGAAAAAGAGAGCGTATACTAAAAGGAGAGAAAAGGAGTGATGACTGATGAAGTTTCAACAATTCGAAGCCGCTCAATTACGCATCGCACGTCCGACCGTCAACATGAAAGAGATTGTTTCATTTTATGAAGAAGGTTTAGGGCTGAAACGAATAGGCTCATTTGATCAGCATGAAGGGTATGATGGGGTCATGTTTGGGCTTCCTCACCAGCATGTTCATCTGGAAATCACCAAACATGAAGAAGACGAAAGCTTGCCTGTTCCCCACCCAGAGCAGCTGCTTGTATTCTATATTCCGAATGAAGAAGAATTTCAGCAGATGAAAAAGAGACTGATCGCATTTGGTGGACGGCATGTCACCTCTACGAACCCGTACTGGGATCGAGGAGGCGTGACGATTGAAGATCCAGATGGATATCGAGTGGTGCTCATGAATACAGAAGGAATTACACCTGATTAAGAAAGACTCCCATCTCGTGGGAGTCCTTTTTGTTATGATCGAGGCGTGACACGGAGTTTTAGCTCTTTTAGCCCATACATACCGCTGCTTGTCATTGGGACGTAAGAGAGAAGCTCTAGTGATCCATATCGTGACTGTATGGCTTTGATGGCAGTGCATGCTTCTAGGCGAGCAAGTGGTGCGCCTAGGCAGAAATGAATGCCGTGGCCAAAGCCAATATGGGGATTAGGGTGCCGGTGTATATCGTACTCATGTGCGTTTGGAAATTGACGCTCATCCCGGTTCGCAGAAGCAAGAAAGACAATCACACTGTCTCCCTTTTTCAAGACTTTTCCTCCAAGTTCGGTGTCTTCTGTGACATATCGGACGATGGTAGGCGCAGGGGCACGAAAACGGACAGCCTCCTCCACAGCTCGAGGAATGAGGTCAGGTGATTGAGCGAGCGCTTCATACGCCCCCGGATTTTCTAACAAACTAAAGATCATATTGGAGATCAGGTTGGTGGTCGTTTCGTTGCCTGCTAACAGGAGAAGATTGCAGAAAGGAATTAATTCGTCTGCGGACAGCTTGTCTCCATCTTCCTCCGCTTGAATTAAAAGAGAAATCAAATCATCACTAAGGTTCTGCCGCTTCTCTTCAATGATGTCAGCAAAAAACGCCATCATGTCCGCTTCGCTTTGATCCCGTGTTTTCTGCCATTCAACGACATCTCTTTCTTCTTCACTTTTAGGCATGCTGACGAGAATATCGGACCATTCTTTAAAGGATTGTTTATGTTCTGTTGGCACACCTAAAAGCTCTGCAATGACTATGACAGGAAGCGGATAGGAGATGTCTTGAACAAGATCAATCTCTTCCTTACCTTCTATTTGTGCAATGAGATCATCCATTAACTCTTGAATGCGTGGTTCCCACAATTTCATCACCCGGGGTGTAAAGGCTTTGCTCACAATGGAACGGATTCGTGTATGTTTTGGCGGGTCCATCATGACCATTGTTTTCATCAGTGAATGTTTCCGGTGGTCTTGAGGAGGTTGACTAGAAAAGGTATCTTTATCGATGGTGACGCGCTTTGCTTCTTCATAGGTGAAGACACTCCATGTTTGGCTGTGTTCATCAAAATGAACAGGGGATTCTTGACGCATTTTGGCGTACCAATCAAATGGGTGATACGGGTCCTGCTTATTTTTCCCTCTTAATAACGCTTTCTGAACGGCACTAGGTGTTGTTGTTTCCATGATCATCACTCCTTATGGGTTGTCAGATGATTCCTTTTTTTCACTGTGTTAGATTTAAAGGTAATTCATCAGGAGAAAGGATTCAACCAACAGAAAGGCGAAATCTGTTGAAGAAAAATGGGAAGGGGAGAGCGGCTTGTGGCGGACTGCTACAGAGGGGATAAGCGCGCAACTGAATCAAAGCAACAATTAAGAAAAGCGTTATTTCAGTTATTAAAGGAGAAGGAATGGGGGAAGATTTCTGTACAAGATTTGACGAACAAGGCAGGAATCCATCGCACCACCTTTTATCAGCATTATGAGGATAAGTTTGACCTAGCTCAGCAGGTCATGGATGAGATGTTTGATGTCATGAAAACCGCTATTTTTGCTCCTGTACATGAAAGTGAGTGGAAGAGCGATCGTGCAGCATATGTGTATATTTATCGCTTTTATCAGCATTTGCAGGAACATGAAGAGGAGTATCAGATTCTCTTGAAAAGGGGAAGAGAGCTTAATATTCATCAGACAGCCAGTGCTTTTTTTGAAGAAAGCTTTACTTTGGGGCTAGAAGAAGTCACAGGTTCAACACCTGATCCACAACACGTTCCTCTCGAGATGCAGAAGCAATTTGTCATTTCTGCTTATGTTGGAACAGCTGAGTGGTGGCTGAGAAAAGGCAGACCATACTCACCCGACTTTATGGCAAGTTCGATGATTCAATTGATTGAAAATCACTGAACAAACGGAAATGAGAAAAACAGTAATTTTGATCGAAATCTTCTTGTTTAAGCGTAGAATGAGCAATTAAAGCGCTTTTCCTCACATGTAAAACGAACAAAATTTGATTTCGAGATATTAATGTTCGGATTTCACGTTGACTTTTTCATTGTGCATTGATAAAATAAATGTGTTTGAAAGAGATAACGTTTTGAAAGGTTAACGGAGGTGCACGATATGTCTTCAGTAGTCGTAGTAGGTACGCAGTGGGGTGACGAAGGGAAAGGGAAAATTACCGATTTCCTTTCAGAAAATGCAGAGGTGATTGCCCGTTATCAAGGGGGAAACAATGCAGGTCACACAATCAAATTTGATGGAGTGACTTACAAGCTACACCTCATTCCGTCCGGTATTTTTTACAAAGAGAAAACTTGTGTCATCGGTAATGGAATGGTGGTTGATCCTAAAGCGTTGGTCACTGAGCTTGCGTATCTTCACGAACGGAATGTGAGTACAGATAACCTCAGAATCAGCAATAGAGCCCATGTCATTCTGCCTTATCACTTAAAATTGGACGAGGTAGAAGAAGAGCGGAAAGGGGCTAACAAGATCGGTACGACGAAAAAAGGAATCGGACCAGCTTATATGGACAAAGCTGCCCGCGTCGGAATCCGTATCGCAGATTTATTAGATCGTGAAGTATTTGAAGAGAAGCTTGCACGTAATCTAGAAGAGAAAAATCGTCTTTTAGAGAAAATGTACGACACAGAAGGCTTCAAAATTGAAGATATTTTAGATGAGTATTATGAATATGGTCAGCAAGTGAAAAAATATGTCGTGGACACATCTGTTGTATTGAACGATGCTCTAGATGAAGGCCGCCGTGTTCTTTTTGAAGGGGCACAAGGCGTTATGCTTGATATCGATCAAGGAACATATCCGTTCGTGACGTCATCTAACCCAGTGGCTGGAGGCGTGACGATTGGTTCTGGTGTAGGTCCTACGAAAATTCAACATGTGGTCGGCGTATCAAAAGCTTACACAACTCGTGTAGGTGATGGCCCATTCCCGACAGAACTCCATGATGAAATTGGCGATCAAATCCGTGAAGTTGGCCGTGAATACGGTACGACAACTGGCCGCCCGCGCCGTGTTGGTTGGTTTGACAGTGTTGTTGTCCGTCATGCACGCCGTGTGAGCGGAATTACAGATTTATCTCTTAACTCCATCGATGTACTGACAGGGATTGAGAAATTGAAAATCTGTGTCGCTTATAAATTGAACGGAGAAATCACTGAAGAATTCCCAGCAAGTCTAAATGAATTAGCGAAATGTGAACCTGTCTACGAAGAAATGCCAGGTTGGACAGAGGATATTACAGGTGTGAAGAATTTAAGTGAACTGCCTGCAAATGCCCGTCATTACTTAGAGCGCATTTCACAATTAACAGGTATTCCACTTTCTATTTTCTCAGTCGGACCAGACCGTTCCCAAACGAACGTTGTCCGCAGCGTGTACCGTCCATCATTATAGACTGATCAGACACCAGTAAAATCACACATTTTACTGGTGTCTTTTTTTGTTTAAATATTCCTTAATTTCTACGGAACGCTCTTCCTGTCATTACCAAAATGTGATAACTGTATAAAAAGGAAGGAGCGTTCTAGTGAAAGAAAGAATACGATTATTAGATATTTTACGAGGTTTTGCGATATTAGGTACATTGGGTACAAACGTCTGGTTTTTTGCATACGCAGGGGATACCTTTGCGACAGATCAGATTGCGGATGAATATGAAAATGGTAGTTTTCTTGAAAGTCTTGTCTCTATGTTCGTTTATGGCAAAATGCTATCGCTGCTCACAATCATGTTTGGCGTAGGGCTAGAGCTGAAATACCAGCAGGCGAAAAGAAAAAATACGACTTGGCCGGGTACATATTTATGGATTCTTTTATTCTTATTGATTGAAGGCTTTGTCCATTTTGCGCTAGTGATGGAATATGATGTGCTCATGAGTTACGCCGTCACGGGTTTGCTTGTGGCGTTTATTGTCCGTGGAGGGAGTCGGCGCATCAAAAAAGGCATGATTGTCTCGGGTGTCATTCATTTGTTGGTGACGGCTTTTCTCGTTGTATTTTCTTTCTCTGAATTGGAAAATGAATCCTATGACGAGAGCAGTGAACCAGCGTACGAAGAACAACTGCCGGAGACATGGATATCTCAAGTTCAAGACCGATTACAGCACTTTTTGATGTACCGAGAAGAAGCAATCTTTATTATCCCAATGAATACCTTTTTGTTTTTATTAGGTGTGCGGATGATGAGAGCCGGTGTATTTTATGCAAATGAGCGTGGGCAAACTCTGCGGAAAACATTGTTCCGAATGGGTTTGTGGATTGGACTGCCGCTGAATGCGCTCGTCTTTGTACCAAATGACATAGTGGAATTCGTGGTGCGCTATGTGTTTTCGCCATTCCTCTCTATTTTCTATATTGCTGTTGTGGCGAAGCTTTTAGAACGGACGGAATCATGGTTCATGTGGACTTGGTTTGAATATGTAGGAAAAATGGCGCTTAGCTGCTATATCCTGCAAAATGTCATCTGCTCGCTTCTTTTTTATAGCTGGGGATTGGGTCTTGGCGGGCAAATCAACGCCCCCCTTATCGTCTTGTCATGGCTGTTCATTTCACTTCTGCAAATTGCCATTTCAGCCCTGTGCTTAAACGTCTGGCGGATTGGACCAATGGAGTATATCCGATCACAGGCACTTCGCCGGGTGACAATGAAGAAAGCATCTTAAAGGGGAATAGATACAATGTTTTTCAAAAAAACGACGAAAAGAGAACAAGCCAATGCACAAAAAGCAGCAGGATCGGCGTTTGTTTTTTATCTTCTAGCATTAGGAGGACATGCGTTGTATGCGTTTTTCCAAGATGACAGACCACCCGTCACTTTTGTGATTTTAATGACAGGTCTCCTTGTGTTTTTCACCGCAGATTGGCTATACAATAAAAAACATTCATAAAAAAAGAAGCCCTCTGACGAGAGCTTCTCAGCGTGTAGACAAACCCTCGCATTCGTTGTCAGTCCTGCGTGCCGGTGCTCACGAATGTCAAATTCGCTCCGCGCCGGTACTCGTCTTTCCTAGACTTCAAAGGTTTTCAACTACGCTGAAAAGAAGATAAAGGGATAAAATAAAGTTCATTTTATCCCTTTATCATCAATTGAAGAAGCCCTCTGACGAGAGCTTCTTTTTTATTTCAGGCTTTTATATTGGCCTTTTAAATTTTTACGAATGTATTGAATGATTTTGCGCAGTTCGTTGGCGTGCGGTCTGCCAAATGGACTTGTTTGTCTTTGCTGATAGAGGACTTGGCCTTTTTCATTTAATAAGAAATAGGCAGGTTCTCCGTGCACCCCATGATCTTCGTATGGGGCATCTTCCCCGTGATAGAAGACTTCATAGGCTTTCAATGATGTGAGGTTTTGGTCAGACATGATGGGGAAAGAAAGTCCCTCTTTGTCTGCAAATTCTTTCAAGTCTTCAGGGTTATCCGTTGAGATCGTCATTAAGTGAATATCCTTGTCTTGAAAATAGGATTGCTGTTTTTCCAGCTCTTTTAATTCCTCGACACATACTGGGCACCATGATCCTCTAAAGAAAACGATGAGGTGCCAGCTTTGATGCTCCTCTAAATGTTTGTAAAACTCAATGTGATCGCCCTGCACTGTTGGCAGTGAAAAATCGGGCATTTTATCTCCTAATTTAAATGAACTCATCCTATGCTTCCTCCTTTTTCAATCACCATGCTGTTTGTTTCTTGTATAACCAATATTGGTCGGAATCAAACGTTTCTGTGTGCTGGATTGGGCAGTAGCCAATGATTGAATGAAGGCGCTTGCAGGATTAGGCGGTTTAACAGAAGATATCAAATCCGACACTTTTTTTAAAAAAATGTCGAAAAACGTATTGCCATATGTAATTACTCTATGATATTATAAATCTCGTTGTTGCAAAGGTCTCTGAAACTTGTTAAGATGCGATGTTCCAGCTTTTTTAAAGCGATTGGTTTGACGCAGTACAACTTCTTCAGAATTACTTTTCACAAACCGAGAGCCATTAGCTCAGTTGGTAGAGCATCTGACTTTTAATCAGAGGGTCGAAGGTTCGAGTCCTTCATGGCTCACCATGTTTTGGCCCGTTGGTCAAGCGGTTAAGACACCGCCCTTTCACGGCGGTAACACGGGTTCGAATCCCGTACGGGTCATTGATTTACTTTAGCGTTAAGCTAATTTTTCCTCACTTGCTTGAAGGAGCACCACGATTGCTTTTTCGGGCAAGTTACTGAGGTCCGGTAGTTCAGTTGGTTAGAATGCCTGCCTGTCACGCAGGAGGTCGCGGGTTCGAGTCCCGTCCGGACCGCCATTTTCAAATGAATACTTGGCTCGGTAGCTCAGTTGGTAGAGCAACGGACTGAAAATCCGTGTGTCGGCGGTTCGATTCCGTCCCGAGCCACTTCCAAACGCATCTGCAATCGCAGGTGCGTTTTTATTATGAAAAGAAGGCATAAAAAGGGAGAAGCCGGACCTAGGTAGGGCCCGGCTCCATAAGAAGAAGACGTTACATGTATATAGACGTTTGGTGACTGGAAAAGTTTCAATAAAAAAGGAAAAAGTCATCAAATCTTTTGGGTGAAGTTCTTCTATCCAACGTTTACTAGCAAAGAAAGCCGTTATTATTTTTATCTTTGCCTCTTAAAACGTTATAATAGACAGTGAGCCTTTTTTTCGTAAATGAAGAAGGCATAATGAGACATGCAAAATGGAATGACATAGATGCTAAAAATGCAGGAGGAAATCACAATGGAAAAAAAGATTCTTGTCGTAGATGATGAAAAGCCGATTGCGGATATATTGGAATTTAACTTAAGAAAAGAGGGCTACGAGGTTCATTGTGCGTATGACGGAAATGAAGCCCTTGAAATGGTAGAAGAAATTAAGCCAGACATCATTTTGCTCGACATTATGCTGCCGAACAAAGATGGCGTTGAAGTATGCCGTGAAGTGAGAAAGAAATATGACATGCCGATTATCATGCTGACAGCAAAAGACTCTGAAATCGATAAAGTCATTGGTCTTGAGCTTGGCGCGGACGATTATGTCACAAAGCCATTCAGTACACGCGAGCTGCTTGCACGTGTAAAAGCAAATTTAAGAAGACAGACGGCTGCTCCGCAATCAGAGGAAGAATCTGAATCAAATGATATCGAGATTGGTTCACTTGTGATCTACCCAGATGCGTATGTCGTGTCTAAGCGTGACGAAACGATTGAGCTAACGCATCGTGAGTTCGAATTGCTTCATTACTTAGCGAAACATATTGGACAAGTCATGACACGTGAGCACTTACTGCAAACGGTTTGGGGCTACGATTACTTCGGAGATGTCCGTACAGTAGACGTGACAGTCCGCCGTCTTCGTGAAAAAATTGAAGACAACCCTAGCCACCCGAGCTGGATCGTGACAAGACGAGGCGTCGGCTACTATTTAAGAAACCCAGAGCAGGACTAAGATTCTTATGAGTAAAGTAGGTTTTTTTCGCTCGATTCACTTTAAATTGACCTTGATTTATGTGCTGCTGATCATTGTTGCCATGCAGATCATTGGCGTGTACTTTGTGAAGCAGCTAGAGCAGTCCTTAATTAATTCATATGATAATTCCTTGAATCAGCGAATCTACTCGTTATCGTATTACCTAGAACAAGATTCATCGAAAAGCAAGGCAGAATTAAAAGAGGATGCTCAAAAGATCTTAAACGATTTTAACAACAAAGATGAGTCTAATGAAATTTCTGAAGTCAGCTATATTGACGAAAGCAGAGAAGTCATTGCCTCTGTGAATAACGGCAGTCAAGAGATTGCCGGGAAGAAAATCACAGATCAAATCATTAGCCGTATTTTCGCGGTTGGCAAAGACTATGAGAAAAAATTCTATGACCCAGAATCGAATAAACGAGTCCGCATATCAGCAACAGCCGTGAAAAATGAGAACCAAGAAACTGTTGGTGTCATTTATGTGGTCTCATCCATGGAAAGTGTTTTTAACCAAATGCGAACGATCAACACCATTTTGGCGACGGGTACACTCATCGCACTTGGGACGACCGCTCTACTTGGTATATTCATATTCAGAACCATTACACACCCAATTTCGGATATGAGAAAGCAAGCGATCGAGCTCGCCAAAGGGAACTTTTCCAGAAAGGTCCGAAAGTATGGACATGATGAGATTGGTCAACTAGCAACGACATTTAACCATCTGACGAGAGAGCTGGAGGAAGCGCAGCTGATGACAGAGGGTGAGAGGAAAAAGCTTTCTTCTGTTATCGCATATATGACGGATGGCGTCATTGCCACGAATCAAAACGGGGCCATTATTCTATTAAATAGCCCGGCACTAGAGCTTTTGAATGTTTCACGTGAAACAGCTCTAGAGATGCCGATCACATCCTTGCTTGGCTTAGAAGAAACTCATACATTTGAAGATTTAGTCGAAAATCAAGACTCCATGCTGCTAGAAATTGAACGTGAAGATCAGTTGTCTGTTTTGCGTGTGAATTTCTCAGTGATTCAGAAAGAGCATGGGAAGATTGATGGTTTAATTGCAGTCATTTATGACGTAACCGAGCAGGAAAAAATTGATGCGGAACGTCGTGAATTCGTGGCGAACGTATCCCATGAGCTGCGCACACCGCTTACGACGATGCGAAGCTATCTTGAGGCTCTCGCTGAAGGTGCGATTGGTGATAAAGAGCTTGCGCCAAGGTTCCTCAGTGTCACGCAAAATGAAACAGAGCGCATGATTAGACTTGTGAATGACCTGCTCCAGCTGTCTAAGTTCGACAGCAAGGATTATCAATTCAATCGTGAGTGGACGAATTTTATCAGGTTTATCTCGCTCGTCATTGATCGTTTTGAAATGACGAAGGAGCAGCATGTCGATTTCATCCGCAACTTGCCGCAGCGTGAAATATATGTGGAAATTGATCAAGATAAAATCACTCAGGTGCTCGATAATATCATTTCCAATGCTATGAAATACTCGCCAGAGGGTGGACATATTACGTTCACTGTCGATTTGGATGAGGAGCAAGGTCTTGTGTTATTCAGTGTCAAAGATGAAGGAATCGGTATTCCGAAGAAGGATATGGATAAAATCTTTGAACGTTTTTATCGAGTGGATAAGGCAAGAACAAGAAAGCTTGGCGGAACCGGCCTAGGTCTTGCGATTGCAAAAGAAATGGTTCAGGCTCATGGCGGAGATATTTGGGCTGACAGCATTGAAGGAAAAGGCACAACAGTAACCTTTAGCCTTCCGTACAATGAAGAACAAGAGGATGATTGGGATGAAGCGTGAGACCTTTAAAACCATTATATTGACAATCCTAATTGCGATCAGTCTTGTGTTTACATGGAATATTTGGATGTTCCAGCCCGTCATGCAGGATCAGGCTGATGCCGGCACACAGGTCGTGGAAACGAAGAAGATTTCAAGCGACGAGCCTCGGAGTCTCATTGATGTCGTGAAGCCGCGTGAGATGTTCATCCATTCCAATGGAGAGCATTTCAAAGTCGATCAAAAGGAACTCTTCCAAAACTTTTGGAATGATGTGAGCCTGTGGGATGTAAAAGAGATTGCCGATGTGTCGGACCAATATTCCGAGCAGAAATTTAAGAATTTCTTCTATGGACGCGAGGGGCAAGGCAAAACATTGGATCTTGTGTTCAATGATCCGATTCCGATTGATATTTTCCAAGCGCTGTTTAAATGGCCGAATAAATCCATTGAATACAACTCATTTGACCGGATGATTGTGCCGTTTGCTCAGCCGGATAAGGCCAATAAGAAAGTCTATTTGGTTTCATACAGCAAGGAAACGGTGCTTGAGCTGACGATTGAATCAGCCAACTATCGTAATCTGATGGATAGTATTGCAGCCGCTCAAAACGAGATGCCGCGCTATGATCTATATACTTTCTCTACGAATTCAAAACGAGATTTCCTTCTGCCGCAGAAGCAAAAGCAGCTTGAAGCGAAAATGTTCTTTATCGAAACGATTAAGACAAGCAAATTCAAGGACGCTTTGTTTACAGACCCAAGTCTAGTTGGGGAGGAATCTAATTTAAACCGGACGGTGTATACAGATGGAACGAGTCGTCTTGAAGCAAATCAAAAAGACCACCGCATCCAATATCAGCATCGTAATATCAATTCTAGTACCGTATTCCAAACGGGAGATTTGATCAAGCGAAGCGTGAAGTATTTCAATGATACCGGAAGTTTTACCGATAATTATCAATACTTCGGCATTAACAGCAACCAGCAGCTGTCCTTTAATATGTTTATGGATGGACTGCCGATCGTCAACAGCACAAAACATCCATTTGGTATGACATCACTTGAAGTACAATGGGCGAATGATGACATCTTGAGTTATAAGCGTCCAAACTACATTCTCGGCAACAAAGCGAGTCAGAGTGAACAGGTCAAACTGATGAATGGGACAGAGCTGAAAAACTTGATCATCAAGCAGACGAAGTATGATGATTTAGAGAAAATTGAACAGATTTTCCCTGCCTATCAAGCGACATCCACGGCATCAGATCAGGATCAAGCGATGTTTGTCTGGCTAGAGCCGGTATGGTGTATGAAATATAACGGAAAAACCGTCATTTTATCGAATGATTTGCTGACAGAGGGGAGCGAGAATCATGGAGTGGAATAAGACCAAAACGATCTTTATCCTAGCCTTTCTCGTTCTCGATATCTTTCTAGGTTTTCAATACTTTGAAAAGCGATCGACCGATCATTTTGCGATTATCGAAAAAACAGATACGCTGGAAGAAATGAAGGCAGACGGAATCAAATATGGCAATCTATCAGATGAAGCGAAGATTGGATACCGCATTACAGCTGAGAAAAAGCAATATACGAAAAAGGATGTCGACGGATTAGCTGATCAAAAGACGAAAAGCACATTCCCGAAAACCGAGAAAGATGATCCTGTCACCCTGCTTGAAATGACCTTCAATAAACCAGTCGCATTGCCGAAAAAAGATATGAAAACAGCAGCGACCAATCTTGTGAGCCAGCGTTTACTGGATGGCAAGAATTATAAGCTCTGGAGCATCGATGAAGAATCAGGTGAAATCGTCTTTTTCCAAACGTATAAAGGAAAATACATCTTCCAAGAAGGTCTTGATGACACCGAAACCATCGGGAAGATCACATTGGATGTGAACGATCAAAACGAGGTCGTCTCGTATCGGCAGTCGATGGTGACATCGATTAATGAAGTGAGAAAAGAAACCCTTGTCCCAGCGCTTGAAACGGTGAAGGACTTATATACACAAAATATGCTGAGCCAAAACACGACAGTGAAAAAAGTGGAGCTTGGCTACTACACGCAATACCCAGGTGCAAGCACTCAAGTCATGGTTCCTGTATGGCGAGTAGAGATTGAAGGCGTGGCAGCTGGTTCAAAGAAAAAGACAGAAGAAGAATATTTGATCAATGCCATTGATGGCTCAACACTTGATCATATAGAGAAAGAAGACAAATCTTCATTGGAGTGAGAGAACATGAGCTTGCAGTTCAGTGTACTAGCGAGCGGAAGTACGGGGAACGCTTTTTATTTAGAAACAGATGAGCATGCTTTTTTAGTAGATGCAGGCTTAAGCGGCAAACAGATGGTGGAGCTGCTTGGTCAAATCGATCGCAAGCCTGAAGACTTGGACGGAATTTTTGTCACACACGAGCACTCAGATCATATTAAAGGACTCGGTGTGATGGCAAGAAAGTACAAGCTTCCTGTCTATGCAAATGCGAAAACATGGAAGGCGATGGAGTCACATATTGGGAAAGTGGATACGGAGCAGAAATTCCACTTTGATATGGAGACGGTTCAATCATTCGGCGGTCTCGATGTTGAATCATTTGGCGTATCACATGATGCGGCAGAGCCCATGTTTTATGTATTCCATTATGGCGGGCGTAAACTTGCCCTCATGACGGATACAGGCTATGTGAGTGACCGGATGAAAGGGATTATTAAATCAGCCAATACGTTCGTATTTGAGAGCAACCATGATGTCGGCATGCTGCAAATGGGGCGCTACCCATGGAGCATTAAACGCAGAATTTTGAGCGATGTCGGACACGTATCCAATGAAGATGCAGCTCTTGCTATGACAGACGTGATTGGAGACGCCACCTCACGCATTTATTTGGCCCACTTGAGTCAAGACAACAACATGAAGGACTTAGCTCGTATGGCGGTCCAGCAGACGCTTGAAATGAAGGGCTTTGTTGTAGGGGATGGCTTTGATTTATATGATACGGACCCGAAAAAAGCAACCCCGCTTTGCGCCGTATGATTTTTACAATCGTATGATTAAGATAAGAGCTTCTTACCAACACTATATACATCATCTATTCACTGAAAGGAAGGAAACATAGTGGATTATCGCGATGTAGAGTGGAAGCCGAGACGAAGCAGAAAAGGATATTTCCTATCTGGTCTGATCGGTGTATTGGTAGGAGCTTTTTTAATGGGATTCTTTTTCCCCTATGTGTCTGGACAAAGCGGCAGCCCCTTTGGCTGGCAGTCAGCTGGAGATCAGCAGGCATCAGATGGCCCTTTAAAGACCGTCAATGTGAACGTGAATGATGCGGTCACAAAAGTGGTATCGAGTATGTCGGATACAGTTGTCGGCGTCATTAACATTCAAAAGTCGAGCTTTTGGGAAGAAGGCGGTGAAGCAGGCAGCGGGTCAGGTGTGATTTATAAAAAAAAAGGAGACACCTTTTATATCGTGACCAACCATCATGTCATCAAAGGCGCAAACCAGCTTGAAGTGAGCCTTCAGGACGGGACAAGGATCGGGGCAAATCTTGTCGGCAGTGATCAGCTGATGGATTTAGCGGTACTTACGGTCAAAAGTGATAAGATCAAGAAAACCGCCGCCTTCGGCAATTCAGACCATGTCAAACCAGGTGAGCCTGTCATCGCCATTGGAAATCCATTAGGCCTTGAATTTGCTGGCTCCGTCACACAAGGTGTGATTTCTGGAACGGAGCGTGCGATCCCTGTTGATTCTAATGGGGACGGACAGACGGATTGGAATGCGGAAGTTTTGCAAACGGATGCCGCCATTAATCCTGGGAACAGCGGCGGAGCCTTGATCAATATGGACGGCAAAGTAATCGGCATCAATTCAATGAAGATTGCTGAGTCAGAGGTGGAAGGGATTGGGCTGTCTATTCCTGCGAATCTGGTGATCCCTGTCATAGAGGATTTAGAGCGCTATGGAGAGGTGAAGCGTCCGTACCTTGGTGTTGGGATGAAATCACTAGCAGATATTGCGAGCTATCATTGGCAGGAAACGTTAAAACTGCCATCAAAGGTCACAACCGGAGTCGTCGTGATGAGTGTCGAGCCTTTGTCTCCAGCAGGGAAAGCAGGGTTAAAAGAGCTGGATGTCGTGACGTCGTTTGACGGCAAGGAAGTACAAAATATCGTCGATCTGCGTAAATATCTTTATCAAAAGAAAGTAGGCGACAAGGTAAAGGTGCAATTTTACCGAAGCGGAAAGAAAAAATCAGTCGAGATCAAACTCTCCCAAACCGATCGGTTCGGTGGCTAGCCAGTTCTTATAAGGGACTGGCTTTTTTTATATGCCCGGCATATGATAAAGAAAAGGGGGAGATACGTTTGGTCACATTACAGCCGATGTCACAAACGGATTATGACGTCTTGATAGAGAAGGCCATTAAGCGGTACGCAGAAGAAAAGGTACACGCAGGGACGTGGAATCAGGAAGAAGCGCAAAAGAACGCAGAGGAACAATTTGAGCGGCTGCTACCTGAAGGTCTTCAGACAGAGGATCATGAGCTGTGGACATTCATGCATGGAGACGAATCCATTGGATGGGTATGGCTTTGCTATGATCCAGATCATCCCCAACATGAAGGCTTTATTTATAATTTTATTTTGTTTGAAGCGTATCGAGGAAAAGGCTTGGCAAAACAGGCCATGACTGCATTAGAAGAGCAGGCAAAGTCATTAGGTGTGAAAAAACTATCGCTGCATGTCTTTGCCCATAATCAAATCGCCCGCTCACTTTATGAGAAAACGGGGTTTGCTGAGACTGGGATTTACATGAGCAAGCCTTTATAAAAAAAGAGAAGTACCGTGCGGCGAGCGTACGGTACTTTTTTATGTGGACATCATGGCATCTTGCGTCGTGACTCGGTATAGGTCGACTTTGCATTTCACAAACGCACGGATGATGGCTGGGACTTGAGCTTCTGAACGAATCAACAATGAGGTCTCGTCATCTCTGATCACAAGGTCTGTTCCCACACTTTGTAAGTACTGCGTGAGAACAGGCTTCACCTCATCATCAATCCATGCATGCTTGAAGGTGGCACGAATGGTTGAGGACGTGATGGTTTTCTCTTGAGGATGAGTACTTGAGGACACGATTTTTCCTTCAGATATGAAAGCTGTTTTGGTACAAATAGGCTGGGTGAACCTTGGCCCGTCTGCTGTTAAAAAGACAGTTTTGCCTTCAAATTTTAACGATTCAATCACCCGCTGGATATGTAAGATAGAATCTGCATCAATATCCGCAAAAGGCTCATCAAGTAAAATAAAGTCAGGCTGATGAGCGATGGCTTGAGCCATTCCGAGCCGCTTCTTCATTCCAGGTGTAAAGGCACCGACCTTCTCTTGATGATAACGATGTAAGCCAACATATTCGAGTAATTCTTCATAATAGCTCGTTTTCTGGCGTGTACCCGTAATTTTCGATAAATAGGCAATATGCTCAATAGCAGTCAGCCCTTCATATAAATCCGTATATTCAGGCAGAACACCGATATGATGACGTACTTTTTTTAACGACGTCATGTTCATCATGATAAACGTGCCAGAGGTGGGGCGGGAGATCCCTGTAATGATATTAAAAAAGGTTGTCTTACCAGCACCCTTCGGTCCAATGAGGCCGAAGATATCCCCTTGATGGATATCAAGATCAATATGATTTATTGCGACTTTTGTCCGATATTTTTTTGTCAGCCCTTTTGTGTGAAGCACTTAGACATCCCTCCTCTGAAACAGTAGTGCCGTTCCAACGAGTAAGACAACAGTCAATGCGGCATTCATCAGCACATAGGTCAGCGGTTCACTCCAGCGCGCATAATAATAAGGCGTCACGTATTGGAACCAGTGAATCAACCGTTCTGAAGAAAGAACAGACATCATGCTCATGATTGGAAATAGAAAGGAAAACAACATGCCAACAAACATCGATTTCTGTGGTGTTGGAAAGAGCATGGACAAAAACAAAGCACAGGAGATGCCGACACTGATAAACGTTAATATTTTTAAGGCATCAGAGAACAGAAAACGATGTGAAATCACCATATTTAATATATATGTGGTCATAATGCAACTGAGCCAAAACAGCATCAGCCCAAGATATTTCCCGATGACAATGTTTAAACGGGTCGTTTTGCTGACGAGAAAACGAATGGTTTTCAAATGAATTTCGCGGCTCAAAATATCATGAGATAATAAAAAAATAAGGAAGAAACCAAATAACGAAATCACTAGTTCATTCCCAATGGAATAAGGGTCCTTTGCCTGTTCCCACTTCCCTTGATAAGCAGCTATAAATGGAAGACTTGATACAAAAGTAGATAAAATGAAAATAATAACAATAGTTAAGATGGATTTTGTGCTTTTGAAGAGCTGCTTAAATTCATTCATACAGATGGTCCACACACACTGTACCTCCCTTCATCTTTATTATACCGCTAGAAAAGAAAGACACCATATCTCGCTCTTTAACATTTGCTTAAATTTTATAAAAAAGAAGACTCTTCCAGAACAGTTAACTCATTTTTAAAAATGTTCAGAAAAATATCTTGATTTATCAAAAAACATCATGTATGATAGCTTTAATTCAAGATAGTTAAACAGGCAATGACGAGAGAAAGTACAATCATCAATTTTTCCACAGAGAGCTTCGGCAGCTGAAAAGAAGCAAAAATAATGATTCGAAAAATGGTCTCTGAGCCTCGTGCTGAACATATCCATGATATTAGTAGGTGACGACGAGAGTTGGTACTCGTTATCAAAACCACAGTATATGAGCCAAATTGGAGCTTTGTACTTGTAGAGGCTGTTTAGCGCGAGCAAACAGTAAATAAAGGTGGTACCACGAGACAAATACCTCGTCCTTATGATTCATAGATAAGGATGGGGTATTTTTTATTGTCCACTTTTTTTCATACAAATGTTCAAATGTTCCACGTGAAACACCACAACCATTTTTTCAAATGAAAGGGAGATTAACATGAGTGAACATGCATTGGTTTTACAATCAGATTTCGGTATTGATGATGGAGCGGTCAGCGCAATGTACGGCGTAGCCAATACAGTGAGCAGTGGCATCCGCATTTTTGATTTAACTCACAACATTCCCCAATATGACATTTGGGAAGCGTCTTATCGCTTGCTTCAGACGGTCACATATTGGCCGGAAGAAACGGTGTTTGTCTCCGTCGTTGACCCAGGCGTTGGATCAGAGCGAAAGAGCCTTGTCGTCAAAACAACAAGCTCACATTATATCATCACACCAGATAACGGGACACTTACGCATGTTGCGCAGGATATTGGCATCGTGGAAGCCCGTTATCTAGATGAAACCATCAACCGTCTGCCGAAGTCAGGCAAATCACATACATTTCATGGTAGAGACATTTACGCCTATACAGGCGCGAGAATTGCTTCAGGTGTGATTTCTTTTGAAGAGGTCGGGCCAAAGGCGAATATAGAGGACATTATTCACCTTCCAGTCGTACAAGCTTATGCGGAAGAAGAAGTGATCACAGGGACGATTGATATTTTAGATGTGCGGTTCGGAAACCTATGGACAAACATTCATCATACGTTATTTGAACAGCTTTCAATCAATTATGGGGATGCAATAGAAGTTACCATTGCCAACGGGCCAAAAAATGTGTATAAAAATATCATGACCTATGGACGATCTTTTGCCGATTTAAAGGTAGGCGAACCACTCGTATATGTCAATTCACTCGATCATTTAGGCGTGGCGATCAATCAAGGGTCATTTGCAAAGGCTTATAACATCGGTACAGGCACAGGCTGGCGCCTTTCGATTCGCAAAGCTCCGCGCATTATATACGAATAAGAGGAGGAAACATCATGGCAGGTAAACAACTTTCAACGAAAACTGTCGTTGCCATCGGGATTGGCGCAGCCGTCTTTGTCATTTTAGGACGCTTCGTCTCCATTCCAACTGGGATTCCGAATACACAAATTGAAACATCGTACGCGTTCCTTGCATTAATGGCCGTGCTATTTGGTCCTATTGCAGGCGCATTGATTGGATTTATTGGTCATCTCATTAAAGATGCCACCACATTTGGACCTTGGTGGAGCTGGATTATCGTTTCGGGTGTTGTTGGTTTATTGATCGGCCTCATTTCGAACCGTTTAAAAGTAGAAGAGGGCGACTTTGGCTGGAAAAAAATCACGCTCTTCAACGCCGTCCAAGCCGGCGCACAAGCATTAGGCTGGTTTGTCATTGCGCCGGTACTCGACATTGTGATCTATGCAGAACCTGCAAATAAAGTGTTTGTTCAAGGCATCGTAGCAGGAATCTCAAACATCATCACAGTCGGTGTACTAGGCACCATCATCATTGCGGCTTATGCGAAAACAAGAAGCAAAAGCGGCAGTCTATCGAAAGAAACATCATGAAGCAAGGTGGAACACATAAATGAAGAAACCGATGATTCAATTCGAACATTTCGGATTCAAGTATCGCAGTCAGGCAGAACCAACATTGAAAGATATCAACCTGACCATCTATGAAGGAGAAAAAGTCCTCATCGCAGGACCGTCTGGATCGGGAAAAAGCACACTAGCCCATTGTATCAATGGGCTAGTTCCTGCGTCTTATAAAGGTTCTATGGAAGGAAGTCTTCACATCGGCGGGAAAAATGCAGAGAAAGAGAACATTTTCTCTCTTTCACAGCTCGTCGGAACGGTGCTGCAAGATCCTGATGGTCAATTTATCGGGCTGACCGTAGGAGAAGATATCGCGTTCACACTAGAAAATGATCAAGTCACACGCGAAGAAATGAAAACACGTGTCGAGAAAGCGGCAAAATTAACAGAGGTAGACGGCAAACTGGCATCATCCGTGCATGAGCTGTCAGGCGGTCAAAAACAACGTGTCGCCATCGCAGGCGTACTTGTCAACGATGTCGACATTTTGCTGTTTGATGAGCCACTGGCAAGCCTTGATCCCGCAACAGGCAAAGAAGTGATCGACCTCATTGACCGTCTGCAAAAAGAAACGAAAAAAACGGTCGTGATGGTGGAACATCGATTGGAAGACGTCCTCTTCCGCCATGTCGACCGCATCATCGTTGTCAATGACGGCACGATTGCAGCGGATATGACACCAGATGAATTGCTCGCCTCAAATGTATTAGAAGCGGCGTATTTACGTGAGCCTTTATATGTGAGAGCGATGAAATATGCAGGTATTCCGGTTGAAGCAGGAGATCAGATCGCTAATTTACAGCATCTCACCTTAAATGACGAGGCAAAAGAGAAAATCGAACAATGGATGGAAGCATCTGAGCCATCAGTCGAGCAGAATGAAGCGCCGGATTTACTAGAAGTGCGTGAGCTGAGCTTTGATTATCCGACAAGACCCAACACACTGAACAATATCTCTTTTACCGTCAAAAAAGGAGAAATGATCAGCATCGCCGGTGCCAATGGCGCAGGCAAGACGACACTATCCAAGGTGCTTTGTGCATTTGAAAAGCCAACAAAAGGGACAATCCTTTTAAATGGCGATGACATCACAGGAGACACCATCAAGCAGCGCTCCGAACGAATCGGCGTCGTCATGCAAAACCCAAATCAAATGATTTCGAAACAAATGATTTTTGATGAAGTCGCCCTCGGTCTCGTTTTAAGAGGCGTAAAGGAAGACGACATCAAGGATCGTGTAGAGCGGGTTTTAAAAGTATGCGGGCTGTATCCATTTCGAAATTGGCCGATCTCAGCACTCAGTTTTGGACAGAAAAAGCGCGTTACCATTGCATCCATTCTTGTGTTAGAGCCAGAAATCATCATCCTAGACGAGCCAACCGCCGGACAGGATTTTAGACATTACACAGAGATGATGACATTTTTAGAGCAATTAAATCAGCAGGGCGTCACGATCTTGATGATCACCCATGATATGCATCTCATGCTCGAATACACAACAAGAACCATTGTCATTTCAGATGGAGAAAAAATCGCAGATGATACACCAGCCAAAGTGCTGACAGATCAGCTGCTAGTCCAAAAGGCGAGCTTAAAAGAAACGTCGCTCTATGAACTGGCGCTAAAAGCAGACTGGCCAAATCCAAATGAACTCGTGGATCGCTTCATTGAGGTTGACAGAAAGGAACGAATGACATGGCTGTAGACATGCTGTCTTATATCGATCGCCCGTCGCCAATTCACCGGCTGACAGGGGCAACCAAACTCATTTGCTTTATCCTCTGGTCATCCGCAGCGATGCTCACATATGATACAGGCGTTTTAGTGTTTATGTTGGTAGCCAGTATCGTGTTCTTTCAACTGTCGAATGTGCGATTTCGTGATATCTCTTTCGTAGTGATTGTCTTGGCGATTTTTCTTGTGATCAACAACATCGCCATTTACATCTTTGCTCCCCAGCAAGGTGTCGCCATCTACGGAGCAAAGCACGAGCTATTTCATATTGCAGGCTGGTACAACGTCACACTTGAACAGCTTTTCTATCAATTGAACATTACACTGAAATACGTGACCGTGATGCCAGCGGCGCTTTTGTTTATCGTGACAACAAATCCAAGTGAATTCGCCTCATCGCTCAGCAGAATCGGGGTCAGCTACCGGATTTCGTATGCGGTAGCGATTGCTCTGCGCTACATCCCAGATATTCAGCGTGATTTTCGAACGATTGCCATTTCTCAGCAAGCAAGAGGCATTGATTTATCGAAGAATGAAAAACTGGGAAAACGGATTAAAAATGCGCTGTCGATTGTAATGCCGCTGATTTTCTCCAGCCTAGAGCGGATTGAAACGATCAGCAATGCGATGGAATTGCGCGGGTTTGGAAAGCATAAAAAGCGCACATGGTTTACGGCGAAAGACTTTCAAAAAGCAGATTATGCGGCGTTAATCTTTGTTGGAGCGGTACTGATTGTGTCGCTAGTGATTACATTTGTTAGAGGAACGAGATTTTACAATCCGTTTTGATAGAAGGAAGCCTTCACAGGAGTGGAGGCTTTTTTATTTGGTTTGTGGATAAAAGGTGTGGAAAATGGTAAAAGACTATTAACATGTGAATAAATCGGTTATATTGAACAATGAGCGAAACACTTGTGAATAACCAAACAACATATTGGAGGAATTAGAAACTTATGAACAAATCACTTTATGCTTGTGCAGAACATATAGAAACCGTACTAGACATGTACATAGATGATCACGAAACACCGCCAGAATTCAGAAAAATCGAACATACACACAGCTTATCCACAACCTGTGAATTGTGCGATGAACCTGCAATATATATAGTGGGGAACGAATGATCGGACACAAAATACACAAATTTTATCCACAATTGTTGATAACTTATATGAATAACTTGTTCTTAAGGTGGGGATGACCTGTGAATATATCAATTATCACAGTAGGAAAATTAAAAGAGAAATATTTAAAGCAAGGCATAGCCGAATACACAAAACGATTACAAGCATACGCAAAAATCGAGATCATTGAGCTCGCAGACGAAAAAGCACCCGAGAATCTCAGCGAGCAAGACATGAAAATCATCAAAGACAAAGAAGGCGAACGCATCCTAAGCAAAATCAACCCAGACGCCCACGTCATCGCCCTCGCCATCGAAGGAAAAATGAAAAGTTCCGAAGAATTAGCCGATACAATAGATAAGCTGGCAACATACGGAAAAAGTAAAGTGTGTTTTGTCATAGGGGGGTCCCTTGGGTTAAGTGATGCTGTGATGCAGCGTGCGAATGAGAAGCTGTCGTTTTCGAAGATGACGTTTCCGCATCAGTTGATGAGATTGGTGTTGGTGGAGCAGATTTATCGGGCGTTTCGGATTGTTCGGGGGGAGCCTTATCATAAGTGAGTGAGGTTTTTATGAAAGAGTGGTCTTTTAAGATCGCTCTTTTTATATTTTAAAAAATTAAATAGCAGAAATGGTAACAGAGTTCCTTACTATACAACCTAAGGAGAAGATCCAATGGTAATGAATTGTACAGCAGAATCGAGACAATCTTAGTAACTTACACTAGAAATATATCTTGCTCCAACCCATGGGGTATTGAGTAAACCGCAGTATCCAAAGTTTAAAGGACAAAAGTAAGCGAACAGGATATGGATTTATCAGAGTTTATTCAGAGCCCAGCTCGGAATCTCAATACAAAGTAAGACTAGTGATAAAAAATGTTGAAATATGCGTCTCTGAATATCTAGTTATAGTTATTTTAGAAGAGTATAAATTGGTAATAAATGTTGTTAGCAAACTGTTTTATTGATACAATTGAGGAAAGTTATTTATTCATATAATAATAAACAACTCTCAGATTGAGAATGAATAGGATTGATTACATGGATAAACTAAAAGACTCATTTGTTAAGCCGAGAGATATTAGTGGTCCCCGTTCTTCAAATAGATTTGATTATCAAAAAGATTGGGCTATTTTAAAGATGATGGAAATGTATGAAGTTGAAGAAGACTTCTTATTAGTTATGGATTATTACGATGATGTAGTTGTTTATGATTCAGCTACAGACCCTGAAAACATTTCCTTTTTTCAAATAAAAACAAGTTCAAAGAATTGGACTTTGAATTCTTTAACAAAAAGAAAAGCAGGAGCAGAAGGACCTTCTTTATCAATTTTAGGGAAAATGTATGAATGCAAGATGCAATTTCCAGAGCATACTTTATCACTTAATTTCATTTCGAATTACACTTATAATTTAAAATTATTATGTGGAGAAAAGAGCATTACAAAGAAAAAAATTTGTCTTTCAGAGCTAGAAGAAGTAACCATCTCAGAAATTATCCGCAAGGTGATAGATGAGCATCAATTGAAAGATAACCCAGATTTTGTTGAAATGACGTTTTTTGAGGTATCTGAATTATTAGTGGATAATCGAGAAACTTATCTGAAAGGTAAATTATCAGAGTTTATTGAAAAACAAAATCCTGATTCAAAATACAAGGTTAGCGTTATTTACGATGCAATATTTAGTGAAGTGAAAGTAAAAAACAACTATGAAAGTGACATCTCTTCTTTCGAAGAATTAGCGAAGCATAAAGGAATTAGCCGAGAACAATTTAAAGAACAAATTCAAATGTTCTCAACAGATGACGAAGAACAGGAGCGCTGGGAATTTATTAATGACTCCCTTTTGCAAGAAAATATGCCTTTTTCAGACCGGCTTAAAATAAAACAGGCATGGGATGATTATAGAGTAGATAAGATGAATTATGCTAATTTGAAATTGAGAAATACAATCACTATTATCTCAAAAATGATAGAACCATATAAAGAAAAACAGATTATAAATTTACAACATGATTTATTAAAGCCGGTATATAACGAGTATATATCTAAAGAATCCAATTCATTTTATAGTGAATATTATATCAAGGTCATAATTTTAATGGAGTTCAGTAAATGAGCGGAAATTTCAGAAGACTAATTCGGAATTTGAGGTTAGATAACTATGAAAAGAATGATAATAAGAGAAATAAAACTAGTGTCGTTTCTAGAAGAAAAGGCAAAGAAGGTAACATTTCATCCAAACATAACAGTGATAAGGGGAGATAACCATACTGGAAAATCGTCATTAATAAAAAGTATTTATTGGACATTTGGAGCTGACCCAAAGGACTTACATCCTAAATGGAAGAATGCAAATGTTATTTCTTTAGTTAAGTTCTCTCTTGATGGAGAAATTTATTCTATTCTTAGAAAAGAAAGGTTTTTTGCTGTTTTTGATGACGAAATGAATGTTATAGATACTTTTAAAGGTATCACTAATGGCATTGGGCCTTTCATTGCCCAATTGTTTAATTACAAACTGGTTCTTAATAATAAAAAGGGAGAATCACTTATCCCTCCTCCAGCTTATTTTCTTCTACCTTTTTACATTGACCAGGATGTAAGCTGGAATAGGAATTGGGAGTCCTTTGATAGACTTTCTCAATTCAGTAATTGGAGAAATGATGTAGTAAATTATCATACTGGCATAAGACCGAATGAATATTATGAAATAAACGCAACAATAAGAAACTATAAAAAAGAAATATCTGAACTGGAGAATGAAAGGGAAATTTCGAGCAACTTTATCTCAAAAATTAGTAATCAAATAAAAGAGGAAGTTGTAGCTATTGACACAGTTCAATTTAAAAAAGAGATTGATGAATTATTATCGTTATATGATGTATTAAACAAAAAAGGTACTGTGTTAAAACAGAAAATCTTAGAGTTAGAAAATCATAAGATACACATAGAACAGCAAATCAAAGTAGTTAACAGCACTATAGATGAATTAAAGGATGATTTTGAATTTGCAATGGATCAAACTGATTCTGTAGAGTGTCCGACGTGCGGTAATATTTATGAGAACTCATTTGCAGAGCGTTTTGCGATTGCAAAAGATGAAGATACTTGTAAAGATTTGTTGTTTATTCTGAATTCAGACTTAAAAAAAATTATAGAAAGTATTCAATCTGAATACAAAATTTATGATAAGAATAATAATGAGCAAGAAAAAATAAAGGATATTCTCTCAAAAAAGCAAGGAGCAGTAAAGCTAAAAGATATAATTTTAAATGAAGGTAAAAGAGAAATGAACTTACTTATGAAGGAAGAAATAAGTTCATTAAATAATGAGATATATAATAATGAGCAACAAATCGAGGATTTAAAAGAAGATTTAAAAGAATTCGAAGATAAGAAACGAAAAAAAGAAATTAGAACAAAATACTTTAACTTAATGCAGAGTAATTTAATGAAACTAGATGTATTAACAATGAGCGAAAAATCTTATAAATCAATCACTTCCAAAATAGCGGAAACTGGGAGTGGTAAACCTAGAGCGTTATTAGCATATTATTTTAGTATTCTTGAAATAATGAAAGAGTATTCAACTTCAGTGTTTTGTCCAATAGTTATTGACTCTCCTAACCAACAAGACCAAGAAAAAGCAAACTTGGATAAGATGTTAGACTTTATTATAGAAAAAAAACCAGAAGGTTCACAATTAATTTTGGGTCTTGTTGAAATGAATGAAATAAATTTGGAAGGGAAAACTCTTATTTTGAATGAGAAATACAGCTTGCTTGGAAAGAGTGATTACCCTACAATTTCTGTAGAAATAAAAGATTTATTGGAAAAATGTGAATGAATATTAAACACATCTTTTGTATCAAGCGTATGAAAGGTGTTATTTTGTTTTAGAAACCTATCTAGATACATCACGGTGAGCCTTATCATAAGTGAGTGAATTTTATTAGTTTTAAAAATGCTTATGTCTATTCCTTCAAAAGAATTATCTCAATAATCAAAGGAAAAATTTTTAAATAAACTATAAAGATGTTCAGGAGTTTTTCAAAGCTTCTGAACATCTTTTTATGTTTGATTAATGACAGCTACAAACAAAGGAAATTGTCCAAAGCCTTTGTTTAAAATTAAAAGTAATTAAGTTAATAATTATGTTTGTTAAATAACTAATTATGGATAAAAATATTGAATTTTCCATTATAATAAGTTATTATATATTTGAATTTAAGTGATTCTTAAGTCATGAATAGGAGGTTTTATATATAAGAATAAAAATTTACACGTTTATAATTAGTATAATAGTGTTAGTTTTCTTAATTGTTTTTTTTGTATTTAATAACTTAAACAATACGAATAAAGAGAGTGAGAAAGCTAACTTCAGTGAAGACATAAAAGTCCAATGGAATATTAAGTTGCTTGATCCATATATAAACAGTGGAAGAAGCGAAGGAAGAACTAAAGTTAAAATAGCTATCTTAGACAGCGGTATTAATCAACAACATCAAGATTTAAAAGGTATGGTTAAAAAGGAATATAATGCTGTTACTCCAAAAAGACCTGTCACCGATGATTTTGGTCATGGCACTGCCGTGGCAGGAATCATTGGAGCAAGACAATCTAATAAAGGTATAACAAGTTACAATCATTCAGGTGTGGAGCTTTATGATGTTAAGGTTTTGAATCAACAAGGTAAAGGAGATGTTGATTCTTTAATAAAGGGTATTGAATGGAGCATAAAAGAAGGTGTACATATAATCAATATCAGTTCAGGTGTAGTTACTAATAAAGCTAAATTAAAGTCATCCATTGATAAAGCAGTGTCACATGGAATAATTATAGTAGCTGCAGCAGGTAATACATATGGAACTGGTGTAGAGTATCCAGCGAAATACACAAATGTGATATCAGTTAATTCTATTAAAAAAAATCTTAAAAGGCCAAGCTCAGCGGCAAGAGGAAAGATAGATTATATTGCACCAGGAGTTGATATACTCTCTACTAATCATAGGGGGGAATATAGTTTGTTTACTGGAACCTCCTTTGCAGCCGGACATGTTACTGGTGTAATTTCACTGTATGTTCAGGATTACTTGAGTAAATCTAAGAAGTTAAATGTTGATGAACTTACGAAAAAGTTGAAACAAGAATCCCGAAAAGTTCAATCTTTAAATGATGATGAGCAAGGGAACGGATTAATAATCTATAATCATAAAGGAGCCTAAAATGAAGTATAAAAAAATAATAACTATATTAATAGTGACTGCGATGGCAATTGTAAATTTACCAATAAATCAAGTCGAAGCAATTAGTGAAACTAATGAAGTAAATAATCAATTGTTAGAAAATCAGTTTGATGAGATTAAGCAAGAAGTCTATGATGAATTAAATATTGATTATACTGATGAATTGGATATTAATTTAATTGATTTAGAAGAAGAATCACTTCATATTGAAACTACCTTTAACTCAGAAGATCTTGAAGTTAAGGGTGACCTTGAAATGAGCTTAGAAACAGAAGAAATGAACTTTACGTCATCTATTATTGATGAAAATGGTAAACATATTAACAAAGAATATGACATTGCCGTTGAAGAGGCGGATAATGAAACGTTTAAAGCTACCTTAACAGATAAAGACTCTGGTGAAAAATACACTGTTAATTCTGAAGAAATTGAGGCTTCTATTTTACCAGCTATTATTTTAGGTGTGATTATCAGAACTTCTGCTAAGATTGCTTTTAAGATGTATACAAGAAGTCAAATTTTAAGAGCTGTTACTGCAGTTACGTTTAAATCTGTGCAGCTACAAAAGAAATTTAAACATGCTGTTGATTTTGGTGTAAAAGGATCTTATAGCAAGGCAAATGCAAAAAAATTTGAAACAGCTCTAAGAAACCATGTAAGTCGTTCAAGTCATGTATATAGAACAAAGCATAGTGGACAATCAGGTTACGTTATGATGCATTTAAAGGGGAATAAAGCTGCATTTTTCAAGCAGAACGGTGAATTTATTACTGGTTATAAGCTCTCAACGAAACAAAAAAATAACTATGTTAGAATCGGTGAGTTAATAGTTAAGAGGTGATTAATAATGGGTATAGGTGGATCTGTAAATGTTGGTGTTGTTTTCCGTGAAAATGATCATATTCAAATTTTTCAGTCTTTCGTAAATTCCTTAAAAAAAAGGGATGTGTCCTTTAAAAAAGTAAAGTATAGTATAGATTCAGATGGAGAAAATTGGATTGAACAAAGTATAAGTAAAAATATCATCGAAGATTCATATTTGTCTGGTCACTATACAGAATTTGAAGTATTAAATCTATTAAATAGCTCTAAACCAGTAAGATTAACAATTCATATAGAAGATGGATACTTTGGTTTCTTACTAGATTTTAATTGGGAAGAAGTAGCCTCTCAAGAAGTATTTAATCTGCAAAATCAAATGCTTCAATTTTTAATTGAACTTTATCAAGATATATCTTATCATCATGCGTTCATTGGTCACGAAATTGAGGTTGATGTCCACCCAGATGATTTTGAAGATTTCATTGGAGAAGCTGATTACCCGGTGGGAATAATTGGTAAAATAGATAAATTAGCTATTTATTATGGTTCTGTTGGAATGGATGGTTTATCTGTTCAAAAAAAGAGAACAGAATTAGTTCATTTATAGATCTAGCAAGCGTCATTCAATCATATTGAATGACGCTTTATTTATTTAATGGCGTAATAAAACCATCTATAGAAAGGTTATTATAAAAAATTGTTAAATAAGTTTAGTTGGTATTTTGCAGCTTCATATTAACTGCAATATGGAATTGAGTGACACTGGAAAAGTATGTTATTATTTAATATTAAAGACTCAAAGACTATTCAAAAGTATAATTGTCGGTATTTAAATATGCTCGATAACAGGAGATATAGCATGAATAAAAAGGAAGATATTCTAAATGCATGGATTACAATAGAGCAGTTAGCAGAAGGTTCAATTAATAAAAGTGGCAGATTATTAAAGACATTTCATCGTATTGAAAAAGATTGGCAACAATTCTTTATGAATTTTTTATCTCATCAAAAACAACAAAATAATATGTCAGATAAAGCCTTTAAAAAGTCTGGAATCATATTTTATTTTGGTATTTTCAATTTCCAAGAAGTTGTTGATATTTTGAGAGAAAAATATAATATTGAGAAAAATTATGAGGAAATCAGTCATTCGGAAAAATTTACTTTCGCTTTATATTTTGATCATCAACTCAACCTGGTATCTGATAAATTGTTTTTAACAATGAGCGGGTATATCCGTGGACATGGCCATTTACCTGATGATTTTTTAAAAGTTGAAACTCTATTTAGAGAGGAATTAGATCGAAAATTTGAAGAGGGTTTTCATCATGTGTTCTCTGAACTTATACAAAAGTATCATGTGTCAGTAGACAATTTCCGTTATAAATTCATACGACATCTTGATAATGAGGATATTAATCTACATTCCTTCTTTATTGAAGATTTAAAAATGGCAAAGTTAATTAATACTGAAAATATAAACAGATATTTTAACGGATTTACTGGAAATAGAAGAAATCTAGACAGTCATAAAGAGTCTGAGCATTTTAATGCTTATATTTTTGAGGAGATTGCTTTAAAACCAAAATATTATCCGTTAGGGCGCTTTCCATCAAATCCTGATTATGCTCCCTACTTTATGCAACAAGTTGCTGTCAATTTAGCTTTAAACGACAATAACGATATCCGAAGTATTAACGGGCCACCAGGAACAGGCAAGACAACATTGTTGAAGGATATTTTTGCTGATTTAGTCGTACAACAGGCACTAGCTATTTCAAATCTTTCTAATAAAGTGATTCAAGGTAGTCTGACCTATTGGCAAAATGCTAAACTTGGCGTTTTACCACGATCTATTTCTGATAAAAATATTATTGTGGCAAGTTCAAATAATGGAGCAGTCCAAAATATCGTTAATGAATTACCGGTGAAAGAAGAGATTCCAAAATGTTTTCAAGATCAATTAGAGAAAGCAAATTATTTCAAAGATATTTCTAATTCTCAACTAATAGGAGAAGGATTTGGGAAAGATCGATACATTATAAGTGAACTGCTCAATGATATAAATTGGGGTGTTTTTTCATTAGAAGGTGGAAATTCAATCAACATGAATAAATTGCTTCTCAATATAGAGGCAATTGAAAAAGATTTAGAGGAAGATGATCAATCGAATACGGGAGTATATCAGGAATTCAAACGGCTTTATAATAAATTAAAAGTTGAAAGAGACAAAGTAGAAAAATATAGTCGAAAATTTTATGAAATACGAAAACTAAATATCAAATATATCAATCAAGTTAAAGAATTTGAAAATGAGAAAAAAGAAAAACATACAGTTTTGACTAGTAATGAAAAAGAAGCAAAAGCTGAATTAGAGAGGCTTAGAGAAGAGGAATTAAAGTTTCAAAAAGTTTTATCTAATGTTTCTGTTGAACTTGAAAATTTATCAAGGGCAGAAGTACAAGCTGAACGAAATTATCATGTTCTTACTTCACAAAAACCTAGTTTTTTATGGTTTCAGAAAATATTTAATAAATCTAAAGTCGAACATTATTTCAAAAAGCTAAGCAGTGTGAATGAACACTTAAATGAGCTAACTCAACAAAAAACAACACTTACAAATGATTATAGACAGCTTGAAAATCTTCTAGCGAAAAATGCTGTTAAAAAAGAGCATACTCAAAAACAAATGATGGAAAGAAAATCTACCTTTGAACGTTGGGTGAATGCTAAGAATAATGATCTGGGAAAAATGAAAAAAGAAATTGATGCATTTGAAAAGGTCAAATCACAAAGTGGAATTAAGGAAATAGATTTTTCTCTATCATACGAAGAACTCCAAAAGTCTAATCCTTGGTTTACTAAGGAGTTTCGTATTTTACAATCAGAATTATTTATTTCAGCATTAAAAGTGAGAAAGCAATTCCTCTCTGAGAATGTAAGAAATTTAAAGGCAGCAAGGATTATCTGGAATAAACAATCAAATTACATTGCGAAAGAGAATGGCCATGAGTTAATTTCAGAAGCATGGCAATGGATCAATTTTGCTGTGCCAGTTATCAGTACTACTTTTGCAAGTTTTGGTCGAATGTTTAAAAACCTGAGGGAAAATTCAATAGGCAACTTATTTATTGACGAGGCTGGTCAAGCATTACCGCAGGCAAGTGTTGGAGCCATTTTTAGAAGTAAAAAAGTAATGGTTGTTGGGGACCCCTCACAAATAAGGCCCGTATTAAATTTAGATCCAAATGTTTTAACTTTGATTGGAAGACACTATAATGTAGACGAAAAATTTGTATCTGCTAATGCATCCACTCAAACAATAGTAGATGATACTAGTCAGTATGGATTCCAAAAAAACGAAGACGAATGGATTGGTATTCCACTGTGGGTACATAGACGTTCAAACTATCCAATGTTCACGATTTCTAATGAAATTTCTTATGATGGTTTAATGGTACAAGGTAAAAATGAAGATGAGGTGCAAGGGACATCAGAGTGGCTTCATTGTGTTGGAAAGGCGAATGACAAATACGTTAAAGAACAAGCGGATTTACTAAAAAAACAAATTACTGAGCGATTACAAGTGAATTCAGATTTAGCTGATGAAATCTATGTGATTTCTCCATTTAAAAACGTGGCTTACCAAGTTGCAAAAGTTTTAGAAGAAATTGATTTTACTAAGAGTCAAGATGGTAAGGCTACAAATGTAGGAACTGTTCATACTTTTCAAGGAAAAGAAGCGAAAATTGTCTATTTTGTCCTAGGAGCAGATTCCAATAGCAGTGGGGCAGCAAAATGGGCTGTTTCAGAGCCCAATATAATGAATGTTGCGGCCACTCGAGCTAAAGAAGAATTTTATATTATTGGTGATAAGAAATTGTATGCATCTCTTGGAAGTGAAGTTGCAAACAAGACTATATCAATAATTAATGACTATAATAATAAGTAAATTTCCGAGCTTATAATATATATGTACAACTGAACCACGCTTAGGGGCGTATTTAGAAGACATAAGTAGTTCAATATACATTAAAGAAAGCAGGTACACCATGCACACAATCAAAAAAATAGGCAAAACCTTCTCCTACATCACGCCAGTATCACTCACCGACCGCCCCATCCTAGGCATGGTCGAAGGCAATAACAAAACATTAATGATCGATGCCGGTAATTCAGAAGATCATGCGAACTATTTCATCCAAAAGACCTTAAAACAAGAGAACGCTACACCTGATCTGGTAGTCCTCACGCATTGGCATTGGGATCATATTTTTGGTCTACCGGCGTTGCCTCATGCGGTTTCGATTGCTTCTGCAAAAACCAGAAAGGAAATGGAGAAGCTTCTTCCGTTTTCTTGGTCAGATGAGGCGATTGATGAGCGGGTGAGGGAAGGAACGGAGATTGAGTTTTGCGCGAAGGCGATAAAAGAAGAATATAAGAATCATCGAGACATTCAGGTGGCTTTACCGGATGTCACGTTTGATCGTCGGATGGAGATTGATCTTGGCGGGGTCACTTGTGTTGTGCAGCATGTTGGGGGCGATCATGCTGCAGATTCAGTGATCGTGTATGTGAAAGAGGAAAAAATCCTGTTTCTTGGTGATTGCATTTATCCGAAAATGTATGCTGAAAAAGTACATTATACGGTAAAAGAAATCTTGCGTCTTTTAGATGAGTTAGATGCTTTTGATGCGGAGACGTATATTCCATCGCACCAAAGGCCGTGGACAAAAGAGGAGTTTCGTCAGGAAAGAGACAAGCTTTGGATGATGGCGAATTACACTGAACTTTATGGGGGAGATCAGGAGAGAATCAAGAGTGAATATCAAACACATGTGAACAGAGAACTAAAAGAAGATGAGTTAGAGACGATCGCTTATTTTGTAAATGGTTATGAAGGATTAGCAGAGGGATAAACCTCTGCTTTTTTTATTTTCATGGCTCGTCCTTTTCCCTGAGTTTATATCAAGTTTATATACAGGCGATATACTCGAACCGGTGAGAAAAGGAGGAGAACCATCAATGAAAGGATTCAGATCATTTATTGATAAAATGTCTACAAAAAAAGGGGCTTGGCTGACTGTTATCATTTGGCTTGTTTTCATGATCGGGTTGAGTGCTGGGCCTAAATTGGGCGATCATAAAGTGAGCAATTTTCAATCTTTACCTAGTGATGCTCAGTCCATCGTGACAAAAAAGAAGTTAGATCAGTATTTCCCAAATGATAAAGGGACTCCGGGATTATATGTGTTCCATAACCCTAATGGAAAGCTGGCTATTCAAGATGTAAAAACGATCATTCAAGGAATCAAAGAGGCAAAGATTGAGGGGATTGAAGATATTGTCGATGTGTCCGCATTGCCTCCTCAAGCGTTATCCGCTTTTTTATCAGAAGATGAAACGACCATGATTGTGCCAATGAATTTGAAAGCGGGATTAGGCAATGCTGATTATGCAAAGATTAATGATGAGACAACGGATGTCGGTACAAACATAGCGAAAGGGCTAGATGCTGATTTTTATATTACGGGTCCAGCAGGTATAGCGGGGGATACGGTGAAGCTGTTTGAATCTGCCGACTTGAAACTGCTATTAGCTACTGTTGCAATCATTTTGGTTTTATTGATCGTCATTTACCGTTCTCCGTTATTAGCGATCATTCCATTGTTCGCAACGGTCATTGTCTATCAAGTGGTGAATCAAGTTGTGGCTTTACTTGGCATGGGTGGACTTGAAATCAATAACTCAACCACCTCGATTATGAGTATTTTGTTATTTGCTGCTGTGATTGATTATTCATTGTTTGTTTTCTCGCGTTATCGTGAGGAGTTACAACATCATGAAAATCAATTTGAAGCGATGAAAGTAGCGATGCGTTCAACAGCCAAACCGGTCTTATTTGCAGGCGGTACAGTATTTGCGGCGATGATCATTTTATTTGTGGCGGATTTCCGTGATTATCAAAACTTTGCGCCAATCTTTGGTGCTGCGATGGTGATCATTATGATGGCTTCTGTCACACTGATTCCAGCCTTGTTTGCATTATTTGGCCGCAAAGCATTTTGGCCGCAAGTGCCGACATATGGTGAAGCAAAAGAAGCAAAACATGGCATTTGGGGACCTCTTGCCAAATTCGTGGTTCGAAAACCAGGATTAATTGGTGGTGCGGTCTTACTATTTTTACTTGTGACAGGTGCGAATATTTTTAATTTACATTATGAATTTAACTCGGTGAAAAATTTCCCGAAGGATTTACCTTCTCGTGTTGCATTTGAAATCGTTGAGGAAAAATTTAATAAAGGTGATCTAGCCCAGACAACAGTACTTGTGACTGGTCAAAAGCTAACTCAGGAACATTTACAAGAAATCTCCGCCCAATTCTCAGAAAATGAAGAGATAGGATCGGCTCGTCCATCGGGGGTAACCAAAGATGGAGAGCACGGCAAAATGACGATATCATTAAAAGTGAATCCATACAGTATAGAGGCCATTGAATTTTTAGGAGATTTCCGTACAGATCAAGCCACCTATCGATTATCAGATGGTCAAAAGGTTCAGTTATCTTTTGCAGGCACAACGGCTAAATTAGTGGATGAGCAACAAGTGAATCAATCCGATATTAAAAAGATCGTTTTACTGGAAACATTACTCATTCTTGTCTTGTTACTTGCTTTGACACGTTCCATGAAAATGTCGATTTATATGATGGCGACGATTTTAATCTCATTTGTATCTGCCTTAGGCTTAGGTATTTTCTTAGTCGATGTGTTATTTGGATATGATGCGATTTCAACTCGTGCCCCTGTGTATGCCTTTATCTTTCTCGTGGCATTGGGAATTGATTATAACATCATCCTTGTGAGCCGTTTCTTAGAAGAACGTCAAACGTTACACGTCAAAGCTGCATTAGAAGTGGCGATACGAAACACAGGCGGGGTGATTTCTTCAGCGGGGATCATTCTTGCTGCAACATTTGCCGCATTAATGACTATGCCGATTACGGATTTATTTATCTTTGGATTTATTGTCGCTATTGGGATTATCATCGATACATTTTTCGTGCGAGGAATGTTGCTGCCGTCACTCATATTATTCTTTGAAAAAGACAAAGCTAAGGAAATAAAGGAGGAAGGATAATTGCATGTATTGGTTGTGGATGATGATGAAGCCATTTTGCAATTAGTGTCCATCCATTTAGAGCAGGCGGGGTACCAAGTGACAAAAGCAAGCAATGCTGAGGCAGCGCTTGCTTTTTTGCAACAACAGTCATTTGATCTCATGATTATTGATGTGATGATGCCTGGGATGGATGGCTTTCAGCTGGCGAACATTGTGACGAAACAATATGAACTGCCGGTCATTATGTTGACAGCGAAAGGGCAGATTGAAGATAAGCAGCAAGGATTTGAACAAGGGATTGATGATTATATCGTCAAACCATTTGAAACGAAAGAACTGCTATTCCGTGTAAATGCAATTTTACGACGATATCGTAAATCCATAGAAGCTTTAACGACTGCGGGAAATGTTCAAATTGATACGAACCGTTGGGAATTAACGATTGCGAATCAGCAATATATCTGGCCCATGCGTGAATTAGAAATTCTGTATTATCTGCTGCAGCGGGCAAACCGCAATGTAAGCCGCTGGGATTTAATTGATGACATTTGGGGGGATACGTTAGATCAACCCGAATTCACATTAAACACGCATATTAACCGCATACGAGAACGTTTAAAAAGAGCGGAAGCGACGATTGAGATTGTCACCATACGTGGTTTCGGCTATCAACTTGAGGTAAAAGATTGAAACTACAACAACGTTTTATGCTATATACGTGTTTGATTGTTTTGATTAGCATCTTCATTGGATTTATTTGTTCTAACTTGATTTACAATCATGTTGTCAAAGAGCAAATGAATGATCGATATTTAGTCATTGCCGAGCAGTTATCTAAACAAATCAAAGAACATGAAATTACCTTGCGGGCATCTTCTGATTTTTTGCAAACCATGAGCGATCTAGGGTACCAAATCGCTTTGGTTAAAGAAGATGGGGAGATGAAGATGTTTGGTGAACCATTTAAAACGAAAAAATGGAATGACCAAATGCACGCCTTATTTGAAGGCGGTAAAGCGTACAACGGGATCAAATCCTTTAAAAATTCATACTTAATCATGAGTCATTTCGCAAATGATATAAAAAATACGGTGGGTACGAAAATAGAAATTGACGGGGAAGAATGGGGCTTATTTTTACGCCCGAATAATATCAGTTTCTTTACAGAGTTCCATTTGATTATTTTTGGATTTATCTTCGCCGTTTTTGTGAGCAGTATCATTGGCATTTTATTCATGTCTCGAAAGGTCACCCAATCTCTTTCAGAATTGACGAGTGCGACGCAAGAGATGGCAAACCATAATTTTCAGTATCCATTAATGATCAATCGAAAAGATGAAATTGGTCAGCTCGCTGATCGTTTTCGGATGATGCAGCAGAAATTAGAGAATACCGATCAAGCAAGGAAGAAATTTGTGAATAACGTCTCGCACGATTTTCAGTCACCACTATTAAATATACGAGGGTATTCTGAATTACTAAATGGGGAGATTTCATCAAGCGAAGGGAAAAAATACAACTACATTATTCAAACAGAAGCAAAGCGATTATCTAACTTAACGAAACAACTTCTCATTTTAACCTCTATTGATCAAGGGACATATCCAACGAATAAACAAATCGTCAGAGTAGATGAGCAGCTTCATCAAGTGGTCCATTCGATGCTATGGCGAATAGAAGAAAAAGGTTTAGAAATTAAGTTGGATCTACAGCCTGTTTCGGTATATGCGGATCGGACCTTGCTGATCAATGTATGGGAGAATTTAATTGGCAATGCCATTAAGTACAACAAAGAGTTTGGGGAAATCAGTATTCATTGTAATGAAAATGAATCGGAAGCGGTCGTGACGATTAGAGATACGGGGATTGGCATAGAACAGCACACATTAGAAAAAATATTTGAACGTTTTTACCGGGTAGATCAGGCACGAAATAAAGAGGGAATGGGTCTTGGATTATCCATTGTGCAAGAAGTCCTGTCGTATCACAATGCTTCTATTGAAGTAGAAAGCAATGAAAAAGAAGGAACGACCTTTACGACGGTTTTTCCAAAGGAATAGTATTTGAGAAAAGTCTCGTTTGCGTGTGTCAAATGAGACTTTTCTTTTTAACGTTTATGGTAAACCTACAAAGTCTTCTGCATCACGAACTGTGACAGACATCTGTTTTGCATTAATAATAATGACACAATCCCAAGTGGGTTTTATTTGCAGTTCATCATTCTCATCAATACGAATAATTCCTTTAAATTCAACAGTCTGTTCTAGAAAGACCATTTTCTTTTCTGTATCATCTTTGACGGTTGTTAAATGTTCAGGATAGTGAATCGTCCAATCATAAAAAGCGGTTTTCTTCATAGTTCCTCCTATTTTCATTCGTACACATCTCCGAATACTTCTTTTGTTTGCCGGATTGTCAGTGATTTATTGGTTGGATCAATTGAAATGACACAATCCCAAGTAGGTTTGATTTGTAGCTCGTTGTTGTCATCCAACAAGATGATGCTATTTAGTTCAATAGATGGCTCTAAAATGACCATTTTCTTTTCATAATGATCTGTAATCGCTGTTAAGTATGCTTGTAAATGGATGGTCCACTCAAAAAAAGTAATTTTTTTCATTGTTTCTCCCCTCATCTTCGCTTATATTTCCATTATAACCCGAGTGTTTTCTGACACCATTTTTTATCAATTCTTCTATTAATCGAGAGGTTACTTACAGATGGACAAAATAACTAACCCATACGACACCTTCAAAACCAAAATATCGAAATATCCAATTGAACAAAATCATTGGCAAGCTTTCAAAGATGGAACAACGATTAAACAGTTAAAAGCAGGTACATGCATAATCAAGGCTGGCGATCCGGTGAAGCATGCCTATTTCTGCATAACAGGTCTCTTCCGTCTCTTCTATTTGTTACCGGATGGAAGGGAGTACAACGTGGCTTTTACGTTGGAAGATGATTTTGCTACTTCTTATGCAAGTATGATCAACGGGCAGCCTTCTCCTTATTCGATTGAAGCGATGGAGGATTCTATCGTGATTGAAATTCCGTATGATCTGCTTCAAATGTTGATGGACAGCAGTCATATGTGGGAGCGGTTTGTTCGGGTGAGTGTAGAAAGGCTGTATACGAGAAAGGAAGAGCGTGAGAAGGAACTGCTATATTTGCCAGCCATTGAGCGATATCAGGCGTTTTTATTGAAATATCCCGGGTTACATCAACGTATCGCTCAATATCATATTGCCTCATATATCGGTATTTCTCCGGTTTCGCTGAGCAGGCTGCTGCATCCTGCTGAACATTAACCTATGTTAATGCACATTCTCTAGATCTGGCGTACAATCATCACATCATAGAAGAATCGGGGGCATGATGATGAAATATATGATGGTTGTTTTATTAGAGTTCTATCCATCTTGGCTTGCATTACCACGAGAGGAGCGCAGAACCCATGCGGCTTCGCTGCAAGAGTTGATGCAGAAATATGAGGAACATGTGACGGTGCGCTTTTTTGATGCTGAAGCTCTTCCGGGTAAGGATTACACAGATTTTGTGATGTGTGAAACGGATGACCTGAAGTTCTATCATTTTATGTGGGAAGAGATTAGAGATTCTATTCCTTACACAAGTGGTTATGTCAAAATGAAAGAGGTCATCATGGGAATGGAAGATGCTTTTCAAACATATGAAAAAGAATCTTTGAAAATGGATTAGTAATCGAAAACCACCTGCTATCAGGTGGTTTTTTGCACATTCTATTTTTTGGTATAATCAGGGGTAAGGGAAGAACGGATAAATTTTTGAACTGAATCGGAGGTACTTATGAAGCAGCTGTATATGAAGCAAAAGGTATTTAGTCTGAGCGGCCGGTTTACGGTAAAGGATCAACAGGAGAATGATGTATATGTGGTCGAAGGCAGCTTTATGAAGGTGCCAAAGACATTCACCATTTTGAATACAGAACGAGACGTCATCGCTGTAATTACGAAGAAAATGTTTAGCTTTTTACCAAAGTTTTTAGTAGAAGTCGGTGGACAAGAGGTATTGACGATCAAAAAAGAGTTTACGTTCTTCAAAGCCAAATATTCAATTGATGCTGCTGGAATCGAAGTACAAGGGAACTGGTGGGATATGAATTTCCAAGTGCTGCAAAGCGGCGAAGTGATCGGTCAGGTAAAGAAGGAATGGTTTACTTGGGGAGATAGCTACAAGGTGGATATTTTGAAAGAAGAGATGGAGCCTGTGATGATTGCATTGGTTGTTGCGATTGATTGTGTGAAAGCGGATGAAGCGGCGTCTAGGTCTTCGTCGACGACAATGAATAATTAATTGGAGGGTTTAAAGTTGGACAATCTCACCCGCATTTTAAGATTAAGAGATGCAGAGATATGGGAGTATGAATTTCTCGATAATAAAGACATCATCGTCTATTTCTCGATTATAGATTTAAATAGAAAAGCAACGATTCATGATAACCCTCTGGCTACTCAAGAAGAACTGGATGAAAGAGATAATTACATATCAATGGATGTGCACAGCCATCTAGATCTCAAGAAAACGCTAGAAGAAGATATATTTGATGACTTTATCACCAATATCTCAGCTTTAGTAGAGCATATGCATGATTTTCACAATGCGCATGTTTTTATTCATATGCATGTTCATGACAAAATCGAATTAACAGATTTTCAGTTAGAAAAAGATGAAGAGATGCATGGGGATGAAAAAGAACAACTCTATACATTTAAACGTTTATGGATTCAGCAGGCATGTTTTCAATTGGTCGAACAACAATTAAATCGAAAAATCACAGACATGTCTAACAGTAGGTTTTGCCAAGATCTAAAGTGAGGTGAGCAAACGAATGACATTCCCATACAAAGTATTTCAAACTGTCGTCGAATGCGGCAGTTTTACAAAAGCTGGTGAGAAGCTTGGGCTGACGCAGTCTGGGGTGAGTCATAATATGGCGAAGCTTGAGTCAGAACTTGGGATTGTGCTACTTCATCGGAATCGAAACGGGCTGTCGCTGACAGATGCAGGTGAGCGGGTGATGCCGCATATTCGCCAAATCATTCATCATGCGTCATTGCTTGAGCAGGAGGCGGCGTTGATTCAAGGGATGGAAGTGGGGAGCATTAAAATCGGCACGTTTTCTAGTTTTTCTTCAAAAATGCTTCCGCAGCTGATTCATCGTTTTACGAAAAGTTATCCCAATATCCAATTGGAGTTATACGAAGGCGGCTATGAAGAGATTGAAGAGTGGATTGCGTCTGGCACAGTTGATCTTGGGTTTTTAACACAGCCATCTAGAGATTTGGAAACTGTTCCACTGTTTCAAGATGAATTGGTAGTGCTCATGCAAGAGAGTCATCGTTTCCATACAAAGAAGGTGATGGAAGTGGCTTCGTTCCAAGATGAACCATTTATTATGCCAAAAGCGGGCTGTGATCAACTCATTAAGAAATTATTAAAAGAAAGAGGCGTAAAACCCCATGTTTTATTTGAGATTGGGGACAACAATACGCTCATCTCTATGGTTCAGGAAGGCCTTGGGCTCACGATCATTCCGAAGTTGATGTTGCCGCCTCAGGTGCCTCATGCGAACGTGATTCCACTTGAGACCAGTGTTTATCGCGAAATCAATATGGCGTTTAAATCTTTTAACGCAGCCTCTCCCTCTACTAAAAGATGGATTGAAGCGGTCAAAGATCATTTTAAATAGATTCAGCTTGAACGAGAGTCTCTATTCAAGCTGATCAATTTATAGCGTGACCACCCCGCGAATGGTAATAACCGCTGCTCCTGCTACTTTAATGACCGGCTTTGCTTCATTCGGAATGACCGTGATACGAAGCAATCCTGGTCTGCCGATGGCATCACCTTGAGCAATGCGCAGATGAGTGGTTTCTTGCTGAGAAATGATTCCTTCCAAATAAAGATATCCGGCCAATGCCCCGTTTGCTGCTCCCGTTACAGGATCTTCGGGTATGCCAATGCCAGGTGCAAAATCCCTTGTATAAAGATCACAGTCTTTTGTGGATTGAAACGTATAAAGATGAGTCGTTGTGATATCCTGCTCTTTATTCATTTTTCCTAAAGCTGCTAAGTTTGGTGCTGCTTGATCAATGTCATTCTGGTGTTTCAGCGGAATCAGGAGATGCCAGTTTCCGGTGTTTGCTAATTTTATAGGATAGGATGGATCAATCCTGTCACTGCTTATACCGAGAATATCACTAAGCTCTTCTACATCGATGATAAAATCTCGCGTCTTTGGCGTGACCTGTGTCATCTCCACATCCACAACTTTGCCATTCTCTTCGTGCCATACAACGGGAACATGGCCGATCTTTGTTTCTAACACAACCCCTGATTTTTCTTTGGCCATATCTAGCTCCGTCGCTAAAAGCCAAGTCAACCCAACCGTCGCATGCCCGCAGAAATTGACCTCTTCCGTTGGAGTGAAATACTTCACTCGATAATCGGCTTTCTCATCATGTGCCGGCAGCAAGAAAACGGACTCGGGTAAGTTCAACTCCTTGGCGATATTCTGCATCTCATCCTCCGTTAACCAATCCCCATCCAACACCACCCCAGCGGCATTACCTCCAAATTTCTCAGTTGTAAACGCATCGACATGATACACCCTAATATCTTTCATCTGACGAATCCTCCTAAACATATTGTTATGTTCATCATAAGTGTGTAGGGTGCATTCGTAAAATGAATCTTTTGAATGTGATGAATTGGAATTGTTCATGCAAAATGAAAAATCGATCGACATCACTCTCTATATCTATGAATATGGATTTTATATAAGCCTTTAGGCTCAACATTAAACCTTGTACCTGTATTGGTTAAAATGTATAATATTTGTATATAAAAACATTAATAGGTAAAGAGAGGATATATTTATGAAAATAGTCCTGAAAGTAGTAGCTTCTATTCTTTGTATGATGATGTTGAGTTTTCATATACAAGAAAATGTGAGTGCCGCAGAGGGTGGAACAATAACAACAGTTGATCGTTATCAATATGGTGATAATTATCTGACGGGTAAAACAGCGCCAAACGCAATCGTTGCATTCGTAGATTGGGGTGTTCCGAGTAACTGGAAATCTAGATATATGCACTACGCAAAAGCAGATAGTAACGGAAACTTTAAGTTGTTTTCTCAGAACTTTAGTTCAGGCCAAACGGTGGAGTTAGATACGTATGACCAAAATGGGACAAAGCTTTCTTCAAACAAAGTGTATATTTTCAAGGAATCGTTTACCTCATTAGATCCGATATATGATACTTCTCAGGAGCTAACTGGGAAAACTGTGAAGAACACAAAAGTAGAGGTCATGAAAGATGGTAAAGTGATTGCCTCAGGAACATTTAATGATGCCATTCATTTACAGCTTCCTGTCCTAAATGCAGGCACATTCCTAACAGTGAAAATGACGACTGGCAGCAATATCGACGTTTACAAAAAAATTGTTAATCCTAATAAAATCTCACTTATTCCTACGACAAAATGGTCTAAATCAGTGAAAGGCCAAACGGGAATTCCATATGCAAAGATCGTCTTTAAAAACGAGAAATCTGGTGTCATCAATCAATCGGTGACAGCAGATGGAGATGGAAATTTTGAATTTAGTGTAGACAAAGATACCCTAAAGCTCTTAGACCAAAATAAATTACAAGTCATGGAACCAGCATATGACAATGTTTTGAATGAAAGATTTTTTCGTATCAGATCGACGGCTCCAACAATCAACCCATTTACCCAACTATCAACATCAATTAGTGGAACCGCAACTCCAGAAAGTATCATCCATATTCTAAATGGAGAGGACCACATCATTGGAGAAGGTCAGACAGACGCTAAAGGGTTTTATGAAGTTCCTGTTTCAAAGCTAATCGGTGGCGACTTAATGACCGTAAAGTCGTTCATGGCTGATAACCTGGCTGAAGCAAATCAATCTCAAGAAGATGTACAGAAAGTATTTGTAGAAGAAATCGATGACTCAAGTGATACCATTAATGGAATCAGTACTTTTGGGGATAAAGCTGTTGTAGAAGTGCAATCTGATCCATCGAATAATACAATTAAAGCGATGTCCAAGCTCAGCACAAGTTCCACGATAAAGAAATATGGACCATTTGCCATTACGCCAGGCAAAAACTTCAAATTAAAAACGGGAAAATTAAGACAGGGATCTAAAGTGACGATCACGTTGCTAAGTGGAAATAGACAGGTCTCCCTGCCTGCTGTAACCGTCAAAAAAATCGTCACATCTCCGCTTGCAGCATCCCAAGTGAAGGTGACGAACAATAAAGGTAAAAACGATACGGTGACGATAAAAGGAATCAAAAAACAATCCGTCATCAAAATCTTTAAACAAGCTTCTGGTGGAACCGCGATTGCGCAGCAAACTGCATCGAGCTCGAACATGACGATTTCCATGAAACAATTGGGTCAAACAAGTGGAACGCTTTATATCAGCATGAAAGAACCTGGTCTAAAAGAGGGAAATCGAGTACCAATTCGCTATCAGGGTGAAAAAGCAGACGCTCTAAAAGTCAACCAGATCAAAATCAATAATCTTAAAAATAAAAATGACGTCATTACAGTGAGTAAGCTTAAGAAAAAAGACGTCATCAAAGTTTATTCAACAAACGGCAAACTACTAGCCGCATCAAAACCGGCTAACAGTTCATCCATCAAATTGTACGTCAAACAAGTTGGGGCTAAGAGCGGAAAAGTATTTGTTACACGAAGCAGTGACAAGATGTTGGAAAGCGGAAAACAGGCTGTTTCTTTTAAAGGTGAGCCATCCTCTGCATTAAAAGGCAGCCAAATCAACATCGTCAACAACAAGAAGAAAAATGACGTGATCACCGTCAGTAAATTAGCGAAACAGGACCTTGTTAAAATCTATAACCAATCAGGAAAATTAATTGGTCAGTCAACGGTCTCTAAAGGTAAGGTTGTAAAGGTGACCATCAAACAACTAGGCGCTAAGGGCGGAAAGATCTACGTTACCGTTACAGGAAAAGGAATGTCAGAGAGTAGTAAGATAGTAAAGACGTTTAAGGCTGAAAAGTAGATTTTCCTAATAAATGATCACACTTAATTTCTATAACAATCGTCATTCATTTTAAGGGTGACGATTTTATGTTCAGATCGTATTTTCAAAATAACTCCAATCATAGGATGGTGCCAATCTTGAAAAAAATAAAATATGTTGTCCTAACGGCTATTATCTTTTGTTGCAGTATGTGGTCTTCAAGTGTTCAAGCTCAATCCGGTTATTTCAACACATATACAACGTATACTGGAATGTCAGGCTCTGGATTCTACACCTCTATGCAAGGAATGTGTGTCGACCGTAACAATAACATGATTTATGCTGCAAAAATAAATACTTCAACCCAGCTGACACAATTGTACTCTATTAAAATGAACAGCTCGTCAAGCAATAGAACAGTGAAGCTTCTTAAAAACTCTGACACGAATAGTACTAGCTATGATTTAGGACATGCCAATGACTTAGCTGTCAAAGCCCAAAAAGGATATGAGCAAGTTAGTATTTATGTAGCCCCTATGACCGATGGTGTCAAGTATGTAAAAAAGATCGTGAAGCTACAAGTGAACACGAAAAAAAGTACATACAAAGTGGCTAAAGCCTATGTCCTTCAGTACCAGGGAACGAATTTATCAGTTAGCGGCATCACGTATTCTGTTGGAGCAGACAAATTTATTGTGAGGTCTGGCAATCGCTTTTTCATTGGAGATTTTAATGATCAAACAGGAAAATTTGAGTATGAGGCCACATTTACATTAAATTATACAAAAGCAGTGATAAATCAATCAGTGGTAGATGTTTCGAAGTACATTCTTCAAGGAATTTCTTTTTACCAAGGAACATTATATGTCCCTTTATCTAAGCCAGATCCCAACGGAGGGGCTTCTAATGCGAGTGTTATTCTCACGTATCCGTTAAATATCAACCAAATGATCAAAGAGCAAAAGGGAACAACAACAATAGATTTTTCAAAAGAGTTGTTTACTAGAAATGACCTATCTTTCCGAATAACGAGCAGTGCATTTACTCTTTTTGAGATAGAAGCTGTTGATTTCGATGACGGAACGTTATATTTTAATACGAATCGTGGGAAAAAAGGGACACAAGAAGATATGATCGCAACATTCAATGACTATAACTACTACAAATGATACCAGCATTAAAAAAAGCTCCTCAAAAATGAGGGGCTTTTTCCTTTCATCACCCATAATAATTATTCGCCTGAATAAAAAATTGGGATTGCATGTAGTTATAAGTGATTTTCGAGAAGTCGAAAGGCTGGCCGTTTGTGAGATGAAAGACGGTTTCGACGCGAAGAGCAGGATCATTTTGCTTAAGTCCGAGGTGCTTCGCTTCAGTTTCGTTTAGTTTGCCAACTTGCAGGTACATGTCAGAAAAGCCCACTTTAAGACCAAGGCCTTCACTAATGAATTTAAATACAGAATCGGCTGCAATTTCTGTGTTGAGGTAAGGAATAATGGTTTTCCGGTAATAGGACTCTTCTAAACATAAAGTTTGTCCATTGATGTAACGAATGCGTTTAAGGTAGAAAACATCCTCATCTGGTTCAATGTTTAAATTCAGCGCAGCTTCTTCTGGCGGTTTGACGGTATCTAACGTGAGAACTTCTGATGTCAGTTGAAATTCCTCTAAATCTTTTTTGAACCCTTGGTTGGATAAAAGGCTGATATAGCCTTTGCGCCTGTGCCTTCTCACAAAGATGCCGCTGCCCCTCACCTGATAGACAATCCCTTTTCTTTCGAGTAAATCTAATGATTTGATAATTGTACTTTTGCTCACAGCAAATTGATTCATGAGCGTCTCAAGCACAGGGAGTTTGTCTCCTTGCTGCAGCTCATGTGTGACAATATATTTTTCAATATCGCTCGCAATTTGTTGATACTTTAACATAGCCATTCCTCTTTGTTTTCACGATTTATTATCTTTGTATTATAGCACATCCCGATTTCTCTTTGATATGCAAACTCAAATTATATATGTATTGATAAATTGTACCGGTATAATTATAATGTACATATACTAGTGGTGATAAAGGGGGGTTTTATATGTCAAAAGTGAGGGATTATCAAAAGCTTGCAGAAGACATCTTAGAAGCAGTTGGCGGAGAAGAAAATGTGGTGAGTGCCGCAAGATGCGCCACGAGGCTGCGTTTGGTGTTGAAGCGTTCTAATCCAAAGGCAAAAGAAGCAGTCAACGCCATGCCTGGCGTCATTACAGTGGTGGAAAATGGTGGTCAGTTTCAGGTTGTGATCGGTCAGCATGTAGGTGAGGTATATGAGTATTTTTCCAACCTGGTTCAGCTCCAAACGTCGGATGATGATCAGCCGAATGAAAACAAAGGAACGATACTGAATCGGATCATTGCGACCATGTCCGCTGTGTTCGCGCCATTTGTGTATATTTTAGCCGCAGCTGGTATTTTGCAAGGTGCACTTATCTTAATAAATTTGATATTTCCAAGCTTCTCGAAAACAGGCACTTATGAAGTGTTTAGCTTTATTTCTTGGGCACCGTTTACGTTCTTGCCCATTTTTATTGCGATCACTGCAGCCAAGCATTTCAAAACGAATATGTATATCGCGGTTGCTTGTACAGCAGCACTTGTCAGTCCAGCTTGGACAGAGATTGCCGGACGTGTAGCATCAGGGGAAGGTGTGACCTTTTTAGGGATTGCGTTATCTGAAACGGTTTATACATCATCCGTCTTGCCACCGCTTTTCTTAGTATGGATTCTTTCTTATGTAGAAAAATTCTTAAACAAACGAATTCATGAGGTTGTCAAACCGCTATTTGTCCCATTTCTATGTATGGTCGTCATGGTTCCGTTAACCATACTATTAATCGGTCCTCTTTCGACAGCAGGTGCAAATGGGATTGCAAACGGATACAATATCTTAGCTGAAAATGTACCAGCTCTGGCAGGGGCCATTATCGGCGGTTTCTGGCAAGTACTCGTGATTTTCGGTGTTCACTGGGGCATCACGCCAATGGTACTTGCGAACTTTGAACAATATGGACGTGACTCCTTTCAGGCATATCAAACCATCGCTGTTATCGCTCAAGTCGGTGCGGTGCTGGGAGTTATTTTAAAAGCAAGAAATCGGGAAACACGGAAAGTTGGGGTTTCAGCTGGAATCACAGGACTCTTCGGTATTACGGAGCCTGCGATTTACGGTGTCACCTTACGTTTTAAAAAGCCGTTTATTTTCGGGTGTATTTCAGGAGCGGTCGGTGCCGTTGTAGCCAGCTTCTTTACGCCTTATTACTTTGCATATGCAGGGCTGCCTGGCCCGCTGACCATTGTGAACGGAATCAGTGCAGATTATCCAACGTCTATCATTGGTATTTTGATTGGTGTGGCCATTGCGCTGATTTTACCAGTTGTGCTTATTCAAATGTTCGGATATGGAGAAGATACAGTAGAACAGTCAGCTAGTGAAACATCTATTAAAGATCAAGACGGAGAAACGACACAAGCTTCTATGAACAATGAAGAAATGATCACGGCTCCACTTACAGGAAAGGTGCTTTCGTTATCTGAAGTGCCAGATGCCGTATTTAGCTCTGGGGCGATGGGGAAAGGTTTTGCCATTCATCCGACCGATAACAAACTGTTTGCACCGTTTGATGGCAGTGTCGTCATGCTTGCACCAACAAAACATGCGATTGGTTTGCGTTCGGAATTTGGTGTAGAGTTACTTGTTCATGTAGGAATTGATACGGTTTCTCTAGATGGATCGGCATTTACACTCAATATCAAAGAAGGCGACAAGGTGAAAAAGGGTGACTTGTTGATGACATTTGATCAGGAAGCAATTGAAAGCAAAGGATTACAAACAATCACACCTATTATCATTACCAATACCCAAGCATACGAAGATGTGATTGTAGAGGAACGTTCGACATGTCAGCCAACTGACGTCATGATGACAATTGTGAAATAGGAGGAATAGATAATGACTTTACCAAAAGATTTCTTATGGGGCGGGGCATTAGCCGCTCATCAATTCGAAGGTGGATGGAATGCAGCTGGCAAAGGGCCGAGTGTTGTAGATGTGATGACAGCAGGTGCTCATGGTGTCCCAAGACAGATCACGGAAACGATAGAAGAAGGAACTTTTTATCCAAACCATGAAGCCATTGATTTCTACCATCGTTACAAAGAAGATATCGCCATGTTTGCTGAAATGGGATTAAAATGCTTGCGAACATCGATCGGCTGGAGCCGAATTTTCCCTAAAGGGGATGAAGAAGAGCCGAATGAAGCAGGCTTACAGTTTTATGATGATGTGTTTGATGAACTGATTAAACATGGAATCGAGCCTGTCATTACGCTGTCTCACTTTGAAATGCCCCTCCATTTGGCAAGAGAATACGGCGGATTCCGAAGCAGAAAAGTCGCTGAATATTTCGCGAAATTCGCGGAAGTATGCTTCAATCGTTACAAGAACAAGGTCACGTACTGGATGACATTTAATGAAATCAATAACAAAATGGACGTCAACAACCCGTTGTTCCTTTGGACAAATTCAGGGGTATCTGTCAAAGAAGGCGAAAATGCCAAAGAAGTCATGTATCAAGCGGGCCTTCATGAATTGCTTGCAAGTGCATGGGCAGTGGCAAAAGGAAAAGAGATCAATCCGTCCTTTCAAATTGGAGCGATGGTGTCCCACGTGCCAATTTATCCATATTCCTCAAACCCAGAGGATGTCATGCTGGCAGAAGAATATATGAGACAGCGCTATTTCTTCCCAGATGTCCAAGTGCGTGGCTACTATCCAAGCTACGCGTTAAAAGAATTTGAGCGCGAAGGCTATCACATTCCATTTGAAGAAGGCGATGAAGAAAGTTTAAGAAAAGGAAAAGTAGATTACCTTGGCTTTAGCTACTACATGTCAACAACGGTCAAAAGCGATGCAGTATCTGATCACAACGGAGACATTGTCAATGGAGCACTGCCACATGGTGTAGAAAATCCGTATATCAAATCAAGCGACTGGGGCTGGTCCATTGATCCGACAGGCTTAAGATATACATTGAATCGTTTTTACGATCGCTATCAAATCCCGCTATTCATTGTGGAAAATGGCTTTGGTGCCATTGATCAAGTGGAAGAAGACGGCTCTATTCATGACCCAGAGCGAATTCAATATCTCGCTTCTCATATTCAAGCACTGAAAAAAGCGGTTGAATATGACGGTGTGGACCTCATCGGCTACACACCTTGGGGCATCATTGATATCGTGTCATTCACAACCGGTGAAATGAAAAAACGCTACGGCATGATTTATGTTGACCGCGATAACGAAGGTAATGGTTCAATGAAGCGTCTTAAAAAAGATTCGTTTACTTGGTATCAAAACGTCATCGCAACGAATGGTGAAGAAGTGTAATAAAGAAATGACTGGCCCGGATGAGCGTGGGATTCGCTTGTTCGGGTTTTTGTGTTTCTTTCGACAAAAATGGTGCGCATATCCTTTTGTTAACAAGAAATAAGTCTTATAATTTAGATAGAATATTTGATGATGAAAATAAGAGAAGATAGATGGAATGGGAGAGGTAGTAAATGACGAAATGGTGGATGGTTCGTGCGGGTGACCAAAACGAATTAATTACAATTTGGGAAGAGAAAGGCATTGCATCGATAGGGTGGCCTAAATTAGGTAATCCAAAACAATATCAAACAAAGCAAGAGATGAATGCTCGAGCTGATGTCATATTCGCTGAGAACAAACCTTTTACGAGAAGAAGCTGGGTCAGTCAGGTATGGAGGTTTAGTAGAGAAATCAAAAAGGGAGATCGAATCATTACGTACATAAAAGAAAGCCGTGAATATCGAGTAGGTACGGTGATTGCTCCGCATTTTTTTGATGAAGCAGTTGGAGATAAAATGTATCCAAATCATATTCAGGTAAATTGGGAACCAATAGCAGTTAAACGAGATTCTCTCAGTCAATCAGCTAAGAACAGCCTCGGTTCTATATCAACTGTTTTTCGTGTAGATGATTGGGGGAAAGAGATTGAACATTTACTCAAAAACCCTACATCTATATCAGCACCTGAAGATGAAACCGAAGAAGATGAAATTATCGAAGATTTAGTCAGCAAAGCTACTGTCATGATTGAAGATAGAGTAGATAAATTGGACCCGTGGCAAATGCAAGACTTAGTCGGAGGCTTACTGCAAGCAATGTCATACAATGTTCGTGTGAGTCCCAAAGGGCCAGATGGCGGTGTGGATGTATTAGCTTATAAAGATGCATTTGGATTTGAAAAGCCTATTATTAAAGTACAAGTAAAGCATCGGAAAAATTCAGCCAGTTCGCCAGAGGTGCAGCAATTATTAGGTGCTAATCCAATGAATGCTAACAGTTTATTTGTTTCTACTGGTGGGTTTACTTCTCATGCAAAAGCTGTTGCGAAGCATAATGAGGTTCATCTAGTGGACTTAGAAGAACTCGTAAATCTTATTGTACATTGGTATGAACATATGCCAGCTGAGACAAGATCCTTATTACCTCTGAAAAAAGTGTATGTACCTGAGTGATCTTTTTATTGTCTATGTTTCAATAACTCCTGAATACAAAGAAAAAAGAGGGTAATGAAGGTAAAATAGTTCATTGGATTCTGAAAGATATTGATGTTCATTGATAATTGAAGAAGAATCCACAGACTGAATACCACCATAACAGCAGGAATAATTAATTTATACACAATGGTTCTCCCTTCTAGAGTAGTGCGGTTTTAGTTGGCATTGTCTCATATCATTGTAGAGGTTGAAAAGAGGTAAAGGTTTTAATAGATTCTATCACATAATTCGGTATAATTGGTCTATAAAAACGATAAATGGTAGATAAAGAATAGGAGTTGTTGAAATGAATCAAACTCTGCAAATGGGTGCCAATACCGTATTAAACTCTCCAAAGGGGCAATTATCCATCAGTTATGAAGTCTCGTCTGCAATTGATATTTCTTTAACGGCGTTTCTCTTAACAGATTCAAATCTAGTTCAAGGAGATAATGGCATTATTTTTTACAATCAGCCGGAGAGTACTACGGGTGTCGCGACACTTTTACCAGCAGAGATATCAGATCAGTTGAAAAGACATCAATTGAATTTTGATATGAGCAAAGTGCCTGTCGGAATCACAAAGATGGCTATTACACTAACAGAGGATCGAGGAATCGGCTTTTCTCATGTGAAGAATCTGCAAGCAGAAATTCGAACAGGTGATGAGGTCCTATACCTAACACCAGTAAGCTTTACAAATGAAAAGGGTATTGTCGTAGTAGAGCTATACTTAAGAAATAGTGAAACGAAAGCTCGATCCATCTGGCGTGGCTTCGATTCTGGATTGGAAGGGCTATGCAAGCTTTATGGGGTGGAGGTTGAACCTGATGAACAGGGTGTTTCTACATCTCCTCCAATGGTTTCTGAAAAACAAATTAATGAGCCTGCTCCAATAAACACAGCCGCTAAAGAGAAAGTCGCTGCACCTATTAGCTTAGAGAAAGTTCAAGGTAAAATTAGTCTAGACAAAGGTCATAAACCGATCATCATTGAAAAAACACCAGAGATCACGGCTACAGTATCTTGGGAGTCTGGAACCGATTATGATATTTACGCGTTGGTCTATACGAAGTCAGGAAAACAAATAGATGTGGCCATGTTTGGCGCAAAAGGTGTTCCCGCTCTCAAAAGTTACGGTAACGGGGCTGTTGAGCATATGGGAGATGTCGGTAGAGATCGTGAATCAATGAAAACAGAAGTCATTAAACTAAGGTTAAATGATGATATCCTTGCAGTGGTACCCGTTGTTTACTCTGCTCAATCAAATGGCACAGGTTCTTTCTATAGATATAGAGTGTCTATGAGTATCGATAATCATCAAGGAACGTCTGTCACGATTCACGCGAAACATGCAAATGACAATGATCGAATTTATTCTTGTGTTCCAGGTATACTTCAAAACACAAATGATGGCGTGATCATCCGTCCCCTAGAGCTTTACAGTAAACCAAACTCTGAGCGTAGACCGAAGTTAAAAATGAAATATTCAAATGAGATCGATGTTTTGATGGATAAAGGACCAATCAATGACTATAAGTAACGTGAACATGTGGCTAGACAGAGTATAATGAACTGTCTGGCCTTTTCTATATCTCTACAATGGATAAACTCGTTTATCCAAATGAGAGGGTAAATTGAATAGAGAGTCCATTCCATTTTTTATGTCATTTAGCCTATTTTTCCGTTTTGGAGGTCACGGTAAAATAGACTTTATGATCAATAATGGAGGGAGTGGCTTCTTCTGGGCAAGATACTTGATGCAAAAGCACTAACCAGTGCCATGGATACAAGGGCAAAACACTATCAGGAACTCCGCGAACAAATGATAGATTTAAAAAAGGCATTACAAGGTGTTGCCAATCTCGGTGACGACTTCACTGGAAAAGGTGCCGATAACATTAAAAGCTTCTACAAAGAACTCGCCGGAAATGTGGACATGTTTATTAGCTT
>NZ_JBPAFI010000007.1:0-116026 GCF_050864245.1 Bacillus sp. XT-4 | reverse complement strand
CCTATCGGAACAGCGATTGCCAATACTCGTTTTTACATTATGGGTTCGTTATATGACCTCTCGCCGCAAGGCGTACCAGGTGAGCTCGTGATTGCAGGGAAAGGACTGGCAAGAGGCTACTGGAATCTACCAGAGGAAACGGACAAACGGTTTGTCCCAGATCCATTTTATCCAGGAGAGCGCATGTACCGTACAGGTGATTTGGTGAAGTGGACAGAGGATGGCGAACTGATCTATCTCGGTAGAAAAGACCATCAAGTGAGCATCCGCGGATTCCGGATTGAGCTATCAGAAATTGAAGCACAGCTCCTTGCGCTAAATGAAGTGAAAGAAGCCGTCGTGACAACGGTCAAAGACGCAAGTGATCAAGATGCTCTTGTCGCTTACGCCATCACAGATGAAGAAGGGGCCACTTTGAAAGAAAGCCTAAAGCGCACCTTGCCTGAATATATGGTGCCATCATGGATCATCGAGCTAGACCAACTGCCGATGACGGCAAATGGAAAAGTGGATCTCAAAGCACTGCCAGCACCTGATATGGAAGCGAATCAAACAGCATACGAAGCCCCAAGAGATGAAGTGGAAGCACTGCTTTGCGGCATTTGGGAAGATGTACTTGGCGTCAGCCAAGTTGGTATTCACGACCACTTCTTCTTCCTTGGCGGAGATTCGATTAAAGGCATCCAGATGGCAAGCAGACTCACGCAAGAAGGCTGGAAGCTCGATATGAAACTGCTTTTCCAATACCCAACGATTGCGGAGCTTCGCCCATATATCGAAGAAGCGGACCTTCTCACAGCTGATCAGTCAGCTGTGGAAGGAGAGGTCATTTTAACACCGATTCAGCGCTGGTTCTTTGAACGGAACTTTGATCACCAGCACCACTGGAATCTCTCAATGATGCTTCATGCACCAAAAGGGTTTGACTTGGCTGTCACAGAACAAGTTCTGCAAAAACTGCTCTCACATCATGATGCACTGCGCATGGTGTTCAGACAGGAGCATGATGACATGCTGCAATACAATCAGCGGGAGTTGACAGAACCATTTTCAATTATTTCTTGTGATGTTTCAAAAGCGCAAGATGTGAAACAGGCGATTTCCACATACGCCAATGAGTATCAGCGTCAACTGAATCTTGAAAAAGGTCCATTGATGAGAGTGATTTGTTTCCATACAGAAAACGGTGATCACTTACTCATCATCACACATCATCTTGTGATTGACGGCGTTTCTTGCCGGATTTTACTAGAAGACTTTATGTCTCTTTATCATCAGGCAGAAAAAGGAGAAACGATGGTTCTGCCGCCAAAAACGCACTCTTTCAAAGAATGGGCAGAAGCGATTGAACGATATGCGCAGTCACAGCTGCTAAAAAACCAGAAGGAGTATTGGGCAGCGATTGAAAATAGACCGTTTACGACTTTACCTGTTGACCATGAAGTAAAAGAAAGAAAAGTCGCGGATACGAAAGCGGTCAAAATGCAGCTGACAGAAGCAGAAACCGAGCATCTGTTAACGAATATCCATCTTCCGTACACAACAGAAATGAATGATATTCTTCTATGTGCGCTTGGGCTGGCCGTTCAGGAATGGACAGGTCAATCTCATGTACATGTACAGCTTGAAGGTCATGGAAGAGAGGACATTTTATCAGGATTAGATATATCCCGCACAGTTGGCTGGTTTACGAGCATGTATCCAGTCGTTCTTGAAGCGAAACCGAATCAGACCATTGCAGACGCTATCAAAGGAACGAAAGAGATGCTACGGCGTGTACCGAATAAAGGGATTGGTTACGGTATTTTAAGATACATGACACCATCCGAACCGTCAGTCAAACACGTGCAGCCTGAAATCAGCTTGAACTATCTTGGGCAGATTGATCAGGAAGTGACGACAGAACTCTTTGGGCCCTCAACCTATGATATGGGCCGTCAAGCAAGCCCTGAATCTGAAGCTGTTTATAAGCTGAACCTCAGCGGTCTTGTTCAGCACAATCAATTCATTCTGTCGTGCTCATATTGTGCAAGTGAATATGAAGAACAAACGATACAGCAGTTCATCGCATTGTTGAAGGAGAAAATCAGATCCATCATCACCCATTGCTTAGCGCATCAAGAGCGAGAATTTACGCCAAGTGACTTCTCGGCTGCAGACCTTGAAATGGATGAAATGGACGATATCTTTGACATGCTCGAGGAGAAATTGACCTAACACCACTAGATCAGTCATGAAAAAGGGAAAGGAGGAATGAAATAGATGAGTCAATTTAAAAGGGATCAAGTTCAAGATATGTACTATCTGTCACCGATGCAAGAAGGAATGCTGTTTCATACCCTCCATCATCAAGAAAAAGGCTTTTATGTAGAACAAATGGATATGAACGTGAAGGGCACACTTCGGTCTGATCTGCTTGAGAAAAGCATGAATATCATTGTGGAACGGTACGATATTTTTCGTACCGTGTTCCTCCACGAAAAAGTGAAGCGTCCTGTCCAAGTTGTATTAAAGAATCGACCTTTCCAGCTTGATGTTGTGGACATACAGGATCTTTCTGAAAGTGAACAGCTTGAACGTATTGATCGTTTTAAACAAAAGGATCAGCTGAGAGGATTTGATCTCTCAAAGGATCTGCTCATGCGGGCCTCTGTTTTTCAAACGGGTCCTTCAAGCTATCGCTGGATATGGAGCTATCACCATATCCTTCTAGATGGCTGGTGTTTTGGCCTAGTTGTGCAGGAATTGTTTGCGATTTATCATGCACTTTTGCATGACATCCCTTACAGGCTGGAGCCAGTCAAGCCATATAAAGAATATATTCAATGGCTGGAAAAACAAGATAAACAAGCCTCACTTGAATATTGGACGCAATCTTTGGCTGGCTTTGAGGGGCAATCGACTTTTAAAGAACAGCGAAAGCAAACAAATGAGCATGAATTAGGTGAAATCGAATGGGCCATGAGTAAAGAAGAAACTGCTGCTTTATCAGAGTTAGCCTTGCAGCAGAATGCCACGTTAAGCAGTGCGCTTCAATCGGCTTGGTCCATTTTACTAAGCAGGTATCAGCGCTCAAACGATGTGTTGTTTGGAACGGTTGTGTCAGGACGTCCGGCAGATTTAGCTGGTGTGGACCGGATGGTGGGGTTGTTCATCAATGTCATTCCAAGACGAATTCAGCTGACAGACCAAATGACGTTCCGTTCTCTATTATCAGAAACGCAGCAGCAGTCTTTAGCGGCTGAACCGCACCAATATATCCCGATTTATGATATTCAGGCTAAGGCAGGTCAGCAGCAGCTCATTGATCATATTGTGGTGTTTGAGAATGTCCCTGCTGCAAAGAAAGACGAGCAGGAGTCACTGCTTGGCTTTACAGTAGAAGACATGAATGTCTATGAGAAATCGAACTATGATCTCAATTTACTGGCGTCGCCCGGGGAACAATTGCAGCTGAAGCTGGCCTTTAATCAGCGTGCATTTGACCCTGCATTTGTCCGTAAATTAAAGGATCAGCTGACCCTTTTGATCAAAGGGGCCATCAAACATCCAGATCAGTCAGTTCATACACTGACACTTGTGACAAAGCAGGAAAAACAGCGAATGTTAGAGGAATGGAATGCACCTGAGCTGGAGCATGATCAGCTTTATTTGACAAAGTGGTTTGAGCATAATGTTCGAAAACAGCCGAATGCAGTGGCATTATCAGCAGGTGATCACACGATGACATATGCGGAGCTGAACGAACAAGCCAATCGACTGGCAAGGCATTTGCAAAAAAATGGGGTGGGTCATCAAACGGTGACCGCCATTTTAGCAGAGCGGACACCTGAACTCATTGTCAGCTTACTTGCTGTCTTAAAAGCAGGTGCCACCTATGTGCCGATTGATCCAGATTATCCAGAAAGCCGTATCCAATATATGCTGAAAGACAGCGGAGCGACGCATCTACTGACTCATTCATCCTTTATCAGTCAGACGAGGTCACTCGCATTTGATGGCACGTATCTTTTTGCAGATGATCAAGAAATTTTACTGATGAGCTCAGAGAATCTGCCACTTGAAGCTGGTTTAGATGATACGGCATACATCATGTATACATCTGGAACAACCGGACAGCCAAAAGGCATCATGACGACCCATTCCAATATTGCCCGGGTGGTCAAAAATACGAATTACTTAACCATTTTAGAAACAGATACATTGCTGTCGTTATCAAATAGCGTATTTGATGGCTTTACATTTGATGTATATGGTGCGCTTTTAAACGGAGCAAAGCTTGTCCTGCCGCAAAAAGAAACCATTTTAGATATGGGGAAGCTCACTGAGCTGATAAAAGGAGAGCATATTTCTGTCATGTTTGTCCCAACCGCTTTATTCCATCTTCTCGTTGATGAAGGAACAGACTGGATGCGCGGTGTGCGTAAGGTGCTGTTTGGGGGAGAGAGGGCATCGGTTCAGCATGTGAGAAAAGCCTTTGATGTGATGGGAAAAGGCAGATTGTTGAATGTATACGGACCAACCGAATCAACGGTTTTTGCCACATATTATCCGATAGATGAAGCGATCCCTTTAGAGGCACGTTCTATTCCAATTGGGAAGCCGCTCAACCAGACGGGCACTTATATATTGAGTGAGCACAGACAGCTTCAGCCGATTGGAATGGTTGGAGAGCTTTGTCTGAGCGGCAAAGGACTGGCAAAAGGGTATTTGAATCGTCCTGATCTGACAAAACAAGTCTTTATCGCCCATCCATTCGCTGCGGGTGAGCGCCTGTATCGCACGGGGGATTTAGCTTACTTTCGAGAAGACGGTCTGATTGAGTATGCAGGCAGAGTCGATGATCAGGTGAAAATTCGGGGGCACCGAATTGAACTGACAGAAATTGAAGCCAACCTTCTCATGCATCAAGGTGTAAAACAAGCTGTACTCCTAGCGGATCATGATGAAACCAATCATACAAGGCTGCTTGCCTATATCACGTGTGATGATGCATGGAAAGGCAAACTCGATGACATCAAATCAAGGCTGAAAGAGCGTCTTCCAGCTTATATGCTGCCTCATGAGCTGATTGAACTGGAGAACCTCCCACTTACGCCAAACGGGAAGGTTGATAAACGCCAGCTGCCAAAACCAGAGGCACCGCAAGGAAACCGCCGTGTGAAACTGCCCGCAAATGAAGTGGAACAAAAGCTGCTGGTGATGTGGCGAGAAGTACTTGAACGAGAGGATATTAGCACAGATGACCATTTCTTTGAGCTTGGCGGACATTCTTTAAAAGCGATGTCTCTTTTGTCCAAAGTATCAAAAGAGTTTGAAGTTCAGGTGCCGCTTCATTTGTTGTTTGAGACCCCGACGATTGAAGCGCTTAGTCATTATATTCAGCATCAGGACGGGGAAACCGCTGGCTATCTTGTATTCAATGAATCTCAAACATCAACAGTCTTTGCTCTTCCGCCATTACCAGGCTACGGCTTTATCTATCAGGAAGCAGCAAAAACGCTTGATGATGTTCGGCTAGTCGCCTTTGATTTTATTGAAACGAATAACCGAATGGCGCAGTACGTTCAGCATATTCAGCACCTTCAGCCAAAAGGGCCGCTGACGTTGATGGGGTACTCAGGCGGATGTTACCTCGCCTTTGAGCTTGTTCAAGCGCTTGAACAAGGAGGACGGACAGTCGAGAAGGTCATCATGATCGATTCCTATAAGAAAATTGGAGAAAGTGATTTAGAAGGACGATCCATTGATGATGATATTGAAGCGATTGTTCATCAAACGAAACAAAGCGAACTTGCTCAAGGGGAGATCGTTCAAGAAGCGCTTGCCCAAAAGACGCGCGCCTACTATGAAACGTTTGTTAAGGGGGTGAATCAAGGCAAAATACAGGCAGATATTACGTTCATCCAATCTGAAGAACAAATAGCGATCCCGGACTGGATGGAAGAGTGGACACAGGCAACGGCCGGATCTTTTACCCAATACCAAGGCTATGGCCGGCATGCTGATATGTTCAAACATAAAGAATGTGCAGCTCAAAATGCACAGTTGATCAAACATATTGTCAATCAAACAAATAGAGAACGAGTCTTGTAAACTTTAGATTAGGCAGGGTGCAGTTTTGCAGTCCTGCCTAACAAAAAAGGAAAGGAACTCATATGAAACCATCAACCATTAACCAAACGAGTAGACATGAATCAATGGATGCGATTTTACAAGATGTAAAGACAACCATTTTACGAACCAACGAAATCGAACGCTTCGCTGTTTTTTCACGTGAAAAAACCATTCGACCGCGGCCGTATCACCTCTCTCATTTATTTCTCGACAAGCACATTGAGCAGGAGGCCGCAGCGGAAGCGATACAGACGCAAAAGGCTGTACCTGCTTTGGCCGACATGCCGCCCGCTCTTTCCTATGGAGGAGATCTCGATGTCACACAAGGCGCACAGACCTTACAGGAAGTCTTAACAGAGGCTGCAAAAACGACAAATGGGCTTACGTATATCGTGAATAGCAAGAACGAACTCACACAATCTTATGCGCAGTTACAAGGAGATGCTGAAAGGGTTCTGACTGGTTTAAGGGCACTGGGGCTTAAGGCAGGCGATCCTGTTTTCTTTCAATTCTCATCGAATCATGCCATGGTCACTGCCTTTTGGGCATGTGTATTAGGCGGATTTGTTCCAACGCTTGTGTCGGCTGCCCCAACCTATCGGGAGATGAATGCTGCAGTGAAGAAGCTTCATCACGCTTGGAAGCTGCTCGAGCATCCGCTCATCCTAACAGATGACTCACTGATCGAGGAGGTGCAAGGGTTAGCCTTACTGTGGCATACAGACCAATTACGTGTCGCAGCAGTTGAGCCGATGCTGACATTAGAAAGAGATACAGCCGCTCATCCTGCCGCGCCGGATGATTCCGTCTTCTTTATCTTAACGTCTGGAAGTACAGGGATGCCAAAGTGTGTAGAGCATTCCCATAGAAGTGTGCTGGCGAACGTCAAAGGAACAGTGGCAGCAAATCAATTTACACAAGAGGATGTCTCATTAGACTGGATGCCTTTAGATCATATTGGTGGCATCGTGATGTTCCACCTTGTCAATGTGTACACAGGCTGCGAGCAGATTCGGGCAAGAACGGATGACTTTATCGCTCAGCCGTTGCGGTGGCTTGACTGGATGGACCGCTACCGTGCAACGAAGACGTGGGCACCTAACTTTGCATTTGCGATGATCAATGATTATGAGAAAGAGATTTCATCAGGGTCTTGGGATCTGTCGGCGATGACCTGCATGATCAATGGGGCAGAGGCGGTCGTGCCAAAAACCATCCACCGATTTCTACACCTGCTTGCTCCGCACGGCTTAAAGGGAGATGTGATCAGACCGGCTTTCGGCATGTCTGAAATCTCATCAGCGGTTGTGTTTTCCTTTGCGATTGAGCGTGGAGATGAAAACAGCGGGGTTCTGACCTTTGAGGAAACGTCGCTGACAGAGCAGCTAAGACCTGCAGAAGCACGTGAGACAGGAACCGTCAGCTTTACAGAGTTGGGCAAACCGATTCCAGGTATCACGATACGCATCGTCAATCATCAGCATGAGCTTCTTCCAGAAGATCATATTGGCCGTGTGCAAATAAAAGGTCCAACCACCATGAAGGGCTATTACCGGAATGACGAAGCGAATCAAGAAGTATTTCAAGCGGATGGCTGGTTTCACACGGGTGATTTAGGTTTCCTGCACGAAGGAAGGCTGACACTAACCGGTAGAGAAAAAGACATGATTATCATCAACGGGAAAAACTATCACAACTATGAAATTGAAGCCATAGCAGAGGAAGTACCGGGAGTAGAAACGAGCTTTGTGGCTGCTTGTTCTGTCCGAATGGAGGCTTCTGCATCCGATGAACTGATTCTCTTTTTTACACCGAAGCTGTATGAGCCAGCTTATATTATGAGGGCAAGTCAGCACATTAAATCCCATATTGCAACAAAAATGGGCTTGTCTGCATCTCGCATCATTCCTGTCCAGAAGTATGCATTTCCCAAAACAAGCTCTGGAAAAATAGAAAGGGCACAGCTCAAGACAAGATGGCAAGAAGGCGAATTTGATGAAATGATCATGGAAATGGACATGAGACTTGAAAATGAACATACCTTGCCTGATTGGAGTTATCAAAAGAAGTGGATACCTGCTCCACTTGATGCAGCTGACAAGCAGATCATAGGGGACGTTGTGATCTTTGCAGATCCATTAGGACTGGCAGATCAATTGAAATCTTTTGCCAACAGTGAACAAACATACATTACGGTTGAACCGGGTCAAGCGTTCAAACAACTCACACACACTCACTTCATCATCCACCCGAATCGGCCGTCTGACTACGAACAACTCTTTGAGACGCTCCGTTCGTATGGCGTTTCGGTGAAACACATCATTCACCTTTGGAACTATACAAACCAAGAAGACAAGCTTTATGTGGACAAGGCAAAACAAGCGCAGAAAACGGGCAGCATGAGTGCATTATTTTTAACAAAAGCCATTTCCGTCTATGAGGAGCAGGTGGCCATCACTTTTGTCTCAGCCCATGCGATGAATGTGCCGGAGGATCAAATCCACGATGTAGAAAAAGCAACGACAGTAGGACTGATGACAGCAATTCAGCATGAATGGCCGTTTATCAAGGTGCAATGTCTTGATTTTTCTCTAGCAGAATCGGTATCTAGTCATTCCCATGCAATGGCGATAATGGCAGAACTCACACATGACCAAAACCGTCATGTCGCTGCTTATCGTCAAGGCGTTCGTTATATTCCCTTTTTAGCACCTCTTCATTTGGAAAAGGAACAGAAAAGGAAAGAGCCGCCATTTGAATCATCTGGGCTTTATGTCATAACAGGCGGGCTAGGCGGAATTGGACGTTTAGTCAGTGAATACCTGCTGACATCTTATCAAGCACATCTCGTGTTGCTTGGAAGGAAAGAGAGAGAGGCACTTTCTAGTGACCAGCAAGAGACATTGTCTTTGCTAGAAAAGCAGGCAAAATTGCATGGCGGTAAGGTTCTTTATGAGAAAGCAGACATCACGGCTGAAAAAGAGGTAGAAGCGATCATCTCTAGACATGAGGTCGCTGGAAATCGAAGGCTGGATGGCATCATTCATTTCGCAGGTATCATTCAAGAAGAACTGCTTGCTGATATGACATCTGTGTCTCTGAATGACATGTACGAAGCGAAGGTATATGGAACGATTGCGCTTCATGAAGCTGCCTCCAAACGCAGGAATGTTTTATTTCTTTCCAGCTCGTCAGCCCGAACGCTAAAGGGCGGTATGACTGTCGGCGCCTATTGCGCTGCCAATGAGTTCGTTGAACAATTTGCTCATTATCAGAAGCTGACATCTACAGTGAAGCCATATTGCTTTAGTTTCAGCATGTGGGACGAGATTGGCATGAGTGAAGGCTCCATGATAAAAGGCATGTTAAAAGAAAGAGGTTATCTCCCAATTTCAAAGCAGGCAGGCTTCCAAACGATGCTCGCATGTCTGATGACAGATGCTCCGCTCATTTATACGGGATTGGATCGATCGAAGAAAGAGATTCACGAGATGGTCCATGCGGATGCGGAGATGCAAACAGAGCAGACCTTTTACGTCTTTTTCAAAACTGATCAAACAAAGGCGGTGGAAGAGCGGCTTTATCAATCGATTCATACATGTTTACAGTCCCGTCTATCTGGTGAATATGCCGTGCATTTGTTTCCTGAGGAATATTGGAAAGAAACAGAAGATGGAACGCCAGATGAGGCATATTTTCATGAATTAATAGAGGAAAGCGGAATGGATTCAGACAACAGAGCACCTCACACAGAAACGGAGAAACTGCTCGCACACATTTGGTCAGAGTTGCTCGATGTCTCGGATGTCAGCTGCGGCGATCATTTCTTTTTACTAGGAGGTCATTCGCTGAAGGCGACGCAAATGCTGTCTGCGGTTAGACAAAAAACAGGGTTTGACGTGCCGCTTGCTGTGTTGTTTGAACATACGAGACTCGGAGAATTAGCAGACTGGATCGATTCAAATGCCAAAGCAGATGAAGTGATTCCGATGAGAAAAATGGAGAAGGATCGGGAAATTCCGATGTCTTATGCCCAGCAAAGACAGTGGTTCCTTTATCAATTAGAGCCGGATCTGCCATTTTACAATAATACGATTTCTTTTAGGATGAACGGGCCTTTAGATATCAAGGTGCTTCAGGAAAGTCTGCATCATATGGTGGAAAGACATGAATCGCTCAGAACGTCCTTTACAATGAGCGGGGATGAACCGGTACAGGTCATTCATGAACAGATGGCCCTTCCAGAGCTTGAGGTGATGGACCTTTCAGGCATAGCGTCACAGGAAGAGAAAGAACAAAAAGCGGCTGAATGGGCGAAAGAAGAGGCATCCACACCTTTTCAATTAGAACACGAAGCGCTCTTTCGAGTAAAGCTGATTCGACTTTCACCCGCAGAGCATATCTTGCTTATGTCCATTCACCACATCGTGTCAGATGGCTGGTCGATCGGCATTGTTGCAAGAGAATTATCCGAGTGGTATACAGCGGCGATTGAAGGGCGGGAGCCTCACTTGCCGGCACTGCCAATTCAATATGCGGATTACGCACTGTGGCAAAAGGAGTATTTGACAGGAGAACCATTACGTAAGCAGCTTGCCTATTGGAAGGAGCAATTTGCGGCACCTGTTGAAGATTTGGTATTGCCGTATGATCATCCGCGGCCGGCCGTTCAATCCTACAAAGGGAAGACGAAAACATATCAGCTGTCGAAGTCACTGTCTAAAAAGATTGAGGCGCTATCTAAGAAAACAGACAGCACACTTTATATGACCTTGCTGTCGGCTTTCTCTACACTTTTACATCGATTGTCTTCACAGGATGAGTTTGTCATTGGCTCGGTCATTGCTGGGAGAAATCGAACGGAAATGGAGCATTTAATCGGATTTTTCGTGAATACATTGGCGCTTCGGATCGACCATAGCGGGAATCCAGCCTTTACGGAATTATTAGAGCGAGTGAAGGAGACAACCGTCGGTGCTTATGCACATCAGGATGTGCCGTTTGAGATGGTGGTCGATGAATTGAATATTGTGCGTGATGCCAGTAAGCAGCCGCTGTTTCAGGTCATGTTTGTTCTGCAAAACCTACCGCTTGAAGCTTCTCCAATGGGAGAGGCGACGTCGGTTTTAGCCATTGAAGATAATGATACAGCGAAATTTGATCTATCCCTGTTTGTGTTTGAAGGAGCTGAAGGGCTTCAGTTAAAGCTTGAGTATCATGCGGATTTATTTTCTGATGACACGATGGAGCGATTCCTTGCATACTACGAGCACCTGCTTGAAGGAATTTGTGAAAATCCAGCGCAGCCGATCAGACAAGTGAATTTCCTGCCAGAGAAAGAAAAGCATCAATTGCTCTATGAATGGAGCGGAAAGACTGATCAACCAAAAGGTCCGCTACTCATGACGGAACGATTTGAAGCGCAAGTGAAAAAGACACCTCATGCAGTGGCGCTCGAGTTCCAGGGAGATGAGTGGACGTACCAGGAGTTACACGGGAAAGTCGATCGTCTTGCAGCCTATTTGCAGCAGCGAGGCGTGACGCCGCATGAACCAGTTGGACTGCTCATCGACAGATCGCCTGAAATGATTCTTGGGGTGCTGGCCATTGTGAAAGCAGGAGGGGCTTATGTGCCAATTGATCCTGAATATCCAGATGCCCGCATTGACTATATGCTGAGAGATACAGGGATTCGGCTTTTACTGACAAAAAATGAATGGCTGAAAAAAGTATCCATCCATCAAACGGAACTCATTTGTCTTGATCAAGGGTATGAAGAATTTTTACCAGAAGCAGAGGTCATGCCCGCTGCACTAAGACCTGATGGACTTGCTTATATCAATTACACATCGGGGTCAACTGGACAGCCAAAAGGAGTACTGATCCCGCATCAAGCGGTCGTCCGGCTTGTGTGTGAAACAGACTATGTCACCCTTAATGAACAAACGCGCATTTTACAAATCGCTAGCTTCTCTTTTGATGCATTTACGTATGAAATATGGGGTGCCCTTTTAAACGGGGGAAGGCTCATACTGACGGATCGAAATACCATTTTATCAATGGATACATTAGCGGAAGCACTAAAAACTTATCAGATTACAACAGGGTTCCTGACTGTGCCGCTGTTCAACCGTTTAACAGAAGAACATCCAGAAGCTTTATCTGGACTTCATGCATTATTGATCGGCGGAGATGCCTTATCAGCCGCTCATATCCGAAAAGCACTACCGTATTTGCCTGAAGGGCTTTTAAATGGTTATGGACCAACAGAGAATACAACATTCTCCTGTGTGCATCACATTCGAGCACTGGAAGAAGATCAGGCGACGGTCCCGATTGGACAGCCTATTGCTTATTCACAAGCTTATGTATTAGATGACCAAATGCAGCCAGTTCCGCAAGGCGTCATCGGCGAAATTTACGTTGGCGGCACAGGGCTAGCACTTGGTTACCTTGGAGATGAAGAAAAAACAGCATCATCATTTATCCCGCATCCTTTCCAAGAAGGAGCGCGTTTATATAAAACAGGCGATATGGGCCGCTGGCTGTCAAATGGCATCATTGACTGTCTTGGAAGAATCGATCATCAAGTGAAAATTCGCGGACACCGCGTGGAATGTGGAGAAATTGAAGCCGCTATGCTGACATTTGATGACATCACAGAATGTGCCGTTATCCCGCATCAGCATGAGAGTGGTCATAAGCGATTGATCGGTTATTTTGTCCAAAAAGGCGGCATGACCACGCAAGACATTCGCAAAAACTTAAAAGACATCCTGCCAGATTATATGGTACCAAGCCTATTAATAGAGCTGGATGAATTACCGCTCACGCCAAATGGCAAGGTAGACCAAAAGCGTCTTCCCCCGCCAGAGTGGAGACAAGAAGAAGTAGAAACAGCCATTGACAAAGCAGCTACTGAGGAAGAACGTGTGTTAGAAAAAGTGTGGTCTCAGCTGCTAGGCGTTCCTTCTATTGGCGTCCATGATAACTACTTTGAGCTTGGCGGAGATTCCATTATTGTCATACAAATGGTGGCACGCTTAGCACAGGAAGGCTACGTCATCCAGCCGAGAGATGTATTTGAAAAACAGACCATCTCACAACTCGCACAAGCCATGAGAAAGGCAGAGGTCTCTACGGTCTATGATCAATCACCTGTGACAGGAGAGGTTCGTCTTCTCCCGATTCAATCATGGTTCTTTGAGCAATCGATGACCAATCAAGATTATTGGAATCTATCGGCGCATATTGAAATGAAGCGATCTGTTCCACATGAACAGTTAACACAGGTTCTTTCAAAACTGGTCGATCATCACGATATGCTGAGAGCTATATATACAAAAGAGGCAGATGGCACATGGATTCAAACCATTCGTGAGCCTGGTGTCACACCTTGTGTCACATTCTTTGATGTGACGGATGTGTCTCAAGAGGAAGCACGGGAACAAATCCGCTTGGAGACAAGTGCCTGTCAAGGAACATTGTCATTACAGCGCGGAGAAGTGATCAAAGCGATTCTTTTCCATACAGGTGAAGACACGTCTGAGCTCTTTATTGCTGCACACCATCTCGTCATGGATGGCATATCATGGCGCATGATACAAGAAGATGTACTAAATGGATTGAAACAGCTTGCTTCGGGGCAGGACATCATATTTGCGAAAAAAACCGCTTCCTATAAGCAGTGGGCAGATGCCTTATATGAATATGCACAAACAGATCAATTACAAGCGCAGGCCTCTTTTTGGCAAAAAATCAAGGATCAAGAGGAAGAAGGTTCTCCTTTCCAACTGCCTGCGCTTTCTAATATAGAAGAACATGCAGAGATCCTGTCGGTTCAGCTCACAAAGGAACAAACAGATAGGTTACTTAGACAGGCCTCACAAGCATACCGAACAGAGATTAACGATTTACTGTTATCAGGCCTCACGCAAGCAATTGGAAAGCCAATGCTCATCACGTTAGAAGGGCATGGACGCGAGGATTTATTTGAACAGATGGATTTGTCACGGACAGTCGGCTGGTTTACAAGCTCTTATCCTATTTTTATTCCTTTTATTCAAACCGATGTTGCAAGACAAATCAAAGACGTCAAAGAAACCTTACGAGCTGTGCCGCAAAAGGGAATCGGCTACGGTTTGCTTCAATATATGACAGAATCTCGTTTACTCAAAACGGTAACGCCGCAGATGAGCTTTAATTACCTCGGTCAGTTAGATCAGGCAGATGGCGAAGCCAAGCTTTATATAGCAGACGAACGAAATGGACATGTTCACGATCCGAAAGCAGAAAGACAGCATTTGATCGATGTGTATGGATATGTGACAGATGGTCAGTTGCAGATGAACTTTATGATCAATCGAGAACTGCTGCAAGATCAAGAGGTGCGGTTGTTACCTGAGCGTTTTAAAGAAAAGATGGAGATCATCTTGACGCATTGTGTTGAAGCGAGCGGCGGCTTTACACCATCTGATTTTCCGATGGTTCAGCTCACGCAAAAGCAAATAGATGAACTTCCAGACAATGTAGTCGATGTGTATCCGCTGTCTCCAATGCAGCAAGGAATGCTGTTTCATGCACTGCTAGATCAAGACTCACAAGCTTATTTTGGTCAGGTGCATATGACGCTCCAAGGCTTAACAAACGGCGATGCCTATGAACAAGCTTGGAATCTTCTTGTAGAACGTCATTCGATTTTGAGAACAAAATTCGCTTGGGAAGGGCTGAAGGAGCCTGTTCAGTTCATTCAATCAGAAGGAAGCATCCATCTCACTCAGCACGATGTGCGCCACCTGAGTGATGCGAAGCAAGAAGAGACAATCGAACACTTTTTAATATCTGATCGTTCAAAGGATTTCCATTTAGACCATATAGATGAACCGCTAATTCGGATTGCTTTATTCCGTTGTGATGAGGAAAGATGCACGTTTGTCTTTAGTTTTCATCACATTTTAATCGATGGCTGGAGTTTGTTCAGTTTTATTCAGGAATCCTTTGCGCTGTATCGCTCTCTTGTGGACGACCGAGAGATCAGTCTTTCTACAGTCCGTCCATATAAAGATTTTATCGAATGGCTGCAAAAGCAGGATCAAGAGAAGGCGCAAGAATTCTGGCAGCGTTATATGTCAGGCGTAGAGGAAGCGACACCGCTTCCAGGAGACGGCGAAGAACATGCTTTAGACCAAGAAGTAAGCATGGCGCAGTCCAGCGTCAAATTGACGCCAGAGATGCAGCAGAAGCTGGAGAAGATGACTGGCAAGCAGAAGGTCACGATGAGCACACTGATTCAATCAGCGTGGGGACTACTCTTGCACCTTCATTCGGGCGCAGAGGATGTCATATTTGGGGTGACCGTATCTGGCCGGCCAGCCGACTTACCAGAAGTGGAAAGCATGACAGGGCTCTTTATTAACACATTGCCGCTTCGTTTACCGATCCATTCGGACTGGACGATTGCACGATTGCTCGCCCATACACAGGAAACCGTTTTTCAGATGAGAGAATACGAGTATACCGTACTGCCAGATATTCAGCAGATGACGGAAATTCCAAATGGAGAGGCATTGTTTCACAGCATTGTCGTGTTTGAAAACTATCCGATTGAATCCATTGAGCCGTATGGCGTACGCATTTTAGACATCGCCAGTCATGAAGAAACAAATTATGACTTAACCCTTGTCGCAGTGCCGGGAGATACGCTGGAGCTCCGGATCACATACAACTTACATCAATATACAGAAAAGCAAATACAAACGCTGATGCAGCAGCTGATTCACACACTTGAAGCCATGACAGAACAAGTGGATACGCCGCTATCTTCCTTCACCATTGTGACGAGTGAGGAAAAAGAGCGGATGATTAGTGATTGGGCGAAAAACGCACATGTCAGCGTGCTATACCCAGACCAAGAAGAAGTTTATGCAGGCGTACATGATCCTGCCTATGAAACGGAAATATATGTCCTGAATGAAGAACATCAGCTCATGCCGGTTGGATTTCCTGGAGATATTTTTATCGGCGCAAAAGAGATCAAAGCACTTTTTGGAGAGCTAGCCGATTGGATGGAGGCGCATAAAATTCCGCATCCATTCAAACATCAAACAGGCGAATACCTTTATCCGACAGGGGATGTCGGCGTTTGGACGGAAGAAAGCAAGATTCAGATTTTGGATTGGATGTAGGAGGAGAAAAAGAATGCTAGTTAGTAGACGAAAAGGAAATGCAGCAAATCATATTGTCAGGATCAATGGAAAACGAATCGATCTCAAAGCATTAGAGAAAGTCTTCATGCTTCACTTTCCACTAAAGGAATGTGCGCTCATCCCGAAGAAAAATCAAGAAGGAGGCCTATCGCTTGTGCTTTTTGCACAGGCGAAGGACCCTTCGCTGACAAGAGAGGATTTGATGAAAGGCCCGCTTCATCCTGATGAAGTGCCAGCCGCACTCGTCCTCGTCCCTTCCTTGCCGCGAAAAGAAAGTGGAGCGGTCGATACCGAGGCGCTGCTTGCCATTGATGTACTAGATGAAGAGGAACGAAGAAAGATAGAAGAGCGCACGAAAGCCATAGATGGAGTAGAGGAAGCAGCTGTTTTGATAGAGAGTCAGACAGAAAAACAAACACCTTATCATTTAGATGACCTCTTCCCGGATAGACAGCGTACAAATGGAAACGAATCGTTTTCAAAAGATGAAGTCAGCCAAACCATACAATCCTCCGTACAAGAAAAACCACCAGCTCTTGTTTATGGAGGTGATGTGATCAGAAAACCAGGTACACCAGTCACATTGACAGAGGTACTGATCCGAGCCGCCTTTATGTCACCAAATCGCGGAGTCACGTATCTCAAAGAAGGCGGTCATGAGGTGATCCAGACTTACCCGGAATTGCTCACAGGAGCGGAACGTGTCCTATCTGGATTAAGGGCAGCCGGACTTTCAAACGGCGATCAAGTGCTGCTTCAATTGAAAGACCATCAAGATTTTATCACGGTATTCTGGGGCTGTATTCTCGGTGGAATCATTCCAACCCCAGTCTCTGTACCGCCTGTGTATGATGAAATGAATCAAGGCGTGAACAAGCTCAAGGGCGTGTTTCAGCTGCAAAATGAGCCATTCATTATTACAAACGAAGCGAGTGCTGAGGACATTGCAGGGCTACGTAAAACGTTTGAATCAAAAGCGATTCCGATTTTAACAATCGAAACATTACTTGCCTGTGATCCAGATGAACAGCATTATGAACCAGAGCCGGATGAGCCTGTGCTTCAGCTGCTGTCCTCAGGAAGTACGGGTGTGCCAAAGTGTATCCGGCACAACCATCAAAGCATTTTATCTAGAATCATTTCCTTTGAGCAGGCAAATGGTTTCACGCATGAGGATGTATCAATGAACTGGATGCCGCTTGATCATGTAGGGGGCATTGTCATGTTTCATGTCCATGATGTGTACCTCGGCTGCCAGCAAATTAGTCCATCCATTGACCAATTTATCGAACGTCCGATGGTGTGGCTGGATTGGGTAGAAAGATACGGTGTCACAAGGACGTGGGCGCCAAACTTTGCCTTTGCGATGATGAATGAATATGAAGACGACATTCGCAAAGGGAGCTGGGATCTCTCCACCTTGACTTATATCATGAACGCCGCCGAAGCAGTTGTTCCTAAAGTGACGCAGCGTTTCATGCACATCATGGGTGAGCACGGATTAAGCCGCCATGCGATGGTGCCGGCTTATGGCATGTCAGAAACATCATCAGCCATTGTCCAGTCAAAAGAATTCATGCGTCATGATGATCAGGATGGACAACTGACCATTGATCAGACCTCATTAACAAGTGAGATTCAATATGTGACGCACGATCATCCGCACAAGATGACCTTTACAGAAGTTGGTGCACCAATCCCTTCTGTATGGATTCGGATTGTTGATGAGCATCACCATGTGCTGCCAGAAGATCAAGTCGGCCGCTTGCAGGTGAAGAGTCCAACGATTATGATGGGCTACTATCAAAATGAGGAAGCCAATGAAGAAGTATTTGCGGAAAACGGCTGGTTTCATACAGGAGATTTAGGATTTATTCATGAAGGGCGCCTAGTCCTCACAGGACGAGAAAAGGATATCATCGTTATCAACGGAGCGAACTATTTGAATTACGAAATTGAAGCCGTTGTGGAAGAAGTTGAGGGGGTTGAAGTCACCTTTGCCGCTGCGTACGGCATTTACAATCCCGAATCAAGTAATGACACACTTGCCGTCTTTTTTGTCACGGAGAAGGATTCGATAGAGGATCAAATCACAATGATTCAGCAGATTAGAGAGAGCATCATTCGCAAAATGGGAATCGAACCTGACCATATCATTCCGGTGAAAAAAGACCAATTTCCGAAAACAGAAAGCGGAAAAATCCAACGTGCCCAACTAGGTGCGGCACTGAAAGATGGGGTATTTCATGACATTGAACGTGCACTTGATCTTGCTTCAGAAAATGAACAAACCCTCCCAGATTGGTTCTTTAAACGTATTTGGGTAAAAGAGAATATCGGTCCATCTCAGCCAGTATCCACTGATCATGTACTCGTATTTGAGGATGAAAAAGGGCTTTATCAATCGCTTTATACACAATTTGAACAAATGAACCTGCCTTATGTTTCTGTAAAAAAGGGTTATGAATTTTTACGCCTGTCAAAAGGGATGTATCAGATGAACCCTCGAATCAAGGGGGATTACGTCAGACTTGTGGCGGCGCTTGAAGCCGATGAATTAAAAATTGGCCGTATGCTCCACTTGTGGAATGTATCAGACAAGGAGATGATGGCGAGCCCTGCGCAGTTCAAAGAACTGAATGCAAGCACTAGCCAATCCATTTTGTATTTGTATCAAGCATTGAGACAAGAAAATAAAGAGCCGATGCGTCTCGTTGTTGTCACAAAAGGTGGTCAATTTGTAAAACCGCAAGATGAGCTTCATGTGGAGAAAACGTCTCTTGCCGGATTATTAAAAACCATCCCGCAAGAATGGGAAGGGGCAGAAGTGTCTCACCTTGATATTGAAGCGGAGAATGTGGAACAGGATGCCAAGCATATTGCGGACGAACTAGGTGCGATTCATTTGAAAGCAGAAGTGTCTTACCGGCATGGCCAGCGCCTCGTACCAAAGCTGGAAAAAGTGAATATGATGACGGCACCTCAGACAGAAGGGTTTTTAGAATATGAAGGCTTGTACTTGCTGACTGGCGGGCTTGGCGGTATTGGATTTGAACTGTCTAAGCAAATGCTCCAATTTGGCTTGAAGCTCGTGTTAATTGGACGGACATCCCTTGAAGAAGACAGAGAAAAAGAGGCGTCATTCTCACAACTGAAAGATCTGGGAGACGCCCTTTATGTACAAGCCGATGTGACGAATTTATGTGACGTCGAGCGGGCGATTTATGAAGCAGAAAAGCATTTCGGACAGTCGATCCGAGGAGCGCTTCATTTAGCCGGTGCTGGCAATGTATCTGAGCACTTTCAGCATGTGGATACGTACACACTGTCTCATACAACAGAAGAAGATTTCGTCAAAGAACTTTCAGGGAAGGCAGATGGTGCTTGGGTGCTGCAAGAAGCCTTCAAGCATGATCCGTCAGTTCCACTCGTCTTTTTTGGATCAGTGAATGGCTTTTTTGGCGGCACCACATTTGGCGCATATTCTGCGGCGAACAGCTTTTTAGATGGACTCGCACATGCCCTTACCTATCATGAGGGAAGAAGAGCGATTTCGTTGAATTTCAGCATGTGGGATAATCTTGGTTTGTCTAAGGGACATACTGGGGCTGCGCTAACCGTTCGCAAGGGCTTTCAATTGATTGGAAAAAAACAAGGACTCCATTCATTATGTCTAGGTGTTCGGCTGAATGAAGCGCATCTATTTATTGGCCTAGATGGGGCGAATCAAGAAATCGCTGAACATCTTCAACCAGCACCAATCCCACATTTTGAAAAGAAACTGTACTATACGGTGCAATCAGGCAAAGAAGTGGATGCTGACAAGATCACAGGCATCATAGAGGGGAAATGGGACATTAGGCAAGTGGAAGATATACCGAAAAAACAAGATGGCTCTATTGATCACGAAGCCCTCAAACAGTTCCATCACAAAAACGCACAGCCGTTTGAAAAGCAATTGCCAGAAACGAAGACAGAGCAGGTGCTTGCGGCCATCTGGGAGGATATTTTAGAAGTCGATCGTGTGTACAAAGAGGATCAATTCTTTGACCTTGGTGGACATTCATTAAAGGCCACTCAAACGATTTCTCGTATTAATCATGAGTTTTCAATAAAGGCACCGCTAAAAATATTATTTGAAAGCAAGAATCTGGCACACTTGGCACAAATGGTCGATGACATCAATGGAGCACCAGCCATTCAGGAAGCCAGCATTCCAAAGCTGGAAAAACGAACAAGCTATGAGCTGTCACACGCTCAAAAGCGAATTTGGTTCTTATCTACATTAGAAAAGAGTCATCATTACAATATATTAGGTGCTTGGAAACTGATGGGCCAATTACACATCCAAACGTTAACAAAGGCGATCGGTCTCTTAACAAAACGTCATGAAGCACTGCGCGCAACATTTCAAACCATTGGCGGCAAGCCGGTTCAAGTCATCCGTGAAGATCTTCCGCCATCAGTAACCGTTGCGAACTTCTCATTATTTAATGAAAAAACAAGAGCGAGAAGATTGGAACAGCTGATTCAGCAAGAGGCGAACCGCATCTATGACTTAGAACGGGGACCGCTTGCACAGTGGACAATTGTTGATATGGGGAAAGAGGAATATTACTTGCTTTGTGCGCAGCATCATATCATTTCCGATGCATGGTCGCTCAGCCTGCTTATTCAAGAATTAGAAGTCGTGTATGGTGCGCTATTATCAGAGAAAACGCCTGAGCTACCTGCACTTGAGATTGAATGGACCGATTATGTTCATTGGGAGAATGAGCAATTAAAGAACCACCATGAGGCTCAGAGCTATTGGCTAGAAACGTTACAAGGAGAGTTGCCGGTATTAGAGCTCCCGTTTGACCGTCCTCGTCCGCCGGTTCAAACATTTAATGGAGCTACAGAGCAAATCGTGATAGATGAACCGCTTGTTCGTCGTTTACATGCCTTGTCGAGGCAGCAGGGGACAACACTATTTATGACGATGTTGTCAGCCTATTATGTCCTACTTCACAAGTTGTCTGGACAAACAGATGTCATTGTTGGATCGCCGATCGCTGGCCGTGATGTCGAACAATCAGAGAAGCTCGTCGGCATGTTTGTCAATACATTGGCGCTGAGACAGGATGTTTCAAAAGCCGATACCTTTGCCGATTTACTGGCAAAGGTGAAAGAAATGACGTTAAAAGCCTTTGAGCATCAGCATTATCCATTCGACAAGCTTGTGGATGACCTTTCAATTGATAGAGACCTAAGTCGTTCACCGATCTTCCAAGTCGCCATGGGGTATGTCACTGATTCGCTGGATATCAACCTAAAAGGACTGACATCGGAACAAGTGATGGTCCATCATACCGTCTCTAAATTTGATCTCACCTTGCATGTATTTGAGCAGGAGGACAAGCTGTCTATCCATGTGGAATATAATACGGATTTATTTGAGCAAGAAACGATCCACCGTATGATGAATTATTATCTCAATTTGTTAGATGGCATGACGGCTCAGCCTGAACGGACATTCGCTGACTTTTGCGTCATGGACAAAACAGAACAGAATGCCATGATCATAGGGAAAAATCAAACTGACACGCCTTATCCAAAGCGTACGCTGCAAGAATTATTTGAAGAACAAGTGCAGCGTGATCCGTACCGGATTGCTGTATCTTATATGGAAGAGCATATGACGTATCAAGATTTAGACGAGAAGGCGACAAATCTGGCTGCCTATTTACAGTCAAAGGGCGTTGGACCCGGTTCACTTGTCCCGATGCTGTTTGATCGTTCGTTTGACATGATGGTCTCAGTTCTAGGGATCGTCAAGTCGGGTGCTGCTTATGTACCGATGTCACCTGAGTATCCAGATGCCCGCATCGGTCTGATCGTTCGCGATACACAAAGCGATATCATTTTAACCCAGTCGCATCTGATCAATCGTTTAGACGATCTGAGCGGCACAAAGATTGAAATGGACAAGCCGTTACCAGAAACAGGCGCAGTGTATCAAAGGGAAAAATCGATTGTAGGAGAAGACCAGCTTGCCTATGTGAACTACACTTCAGGTTCAACAGGCACACCAAAAGGCGTGATGCTTCCTCATGCAGGAGTGGTCCGCTTAGTGAAAGAAACAAACTATATTGAGCTTGGTTCAGAAGATAAAATGCTTCAGCTGTCTAACTATGCATTTGATGCCTTTACCTTTGAATTATGGGGAATGTTGCTAAGTGGCGGTCAGCTGGTTCTGATCCCGAAATATGCTGCGCTGAATATGGACGAATTAACTCGTTTAATCAAAACGCATCAAGTCACAGCCAACTGTTTGCCAACTGCATTATTCAACCGGCTGATTGAGCATGATCCAAAAAGTGTGGCTGGATACCGTACATTACTCGTTGGCGGAGAAGCCATGTCTAGTGAGCATGCACGAAAGGCATTGCCACATATGAAGGGTGTGCTGATCAATGCTTACGGTCCAACAGAAAACACAACATTAGCGACCACTTATCAAGTCACACACGTACCGGAGGATGCAAGATCAGTGCCAATCGGTGTGCCAGTCGCCAACTCAACGGTTGTCATACTAGATGATCATCTCAATCCAGTACCAACAGGCGTCAAAGGAGAAATCTATATCGGCGGAACAGGGCTGGCAAAAGGATATTTGCATGACCCAGAGCGCACGAAGGAGAGGTTTATTGACAATCCATTCCCGGCATTAAAAGGGGACAAACTGTATCGTTCCGGTGACCTAGGGAAATGGCGGTCTGATGGCAGTATTGAATACCTTGGCCGAAAAGACAACTTGGTCAAAATTAGAGGCTACCGAATTGAATGTGGAGAAATTGAGACAGCCCTGCTCAAACATCCACAAGTAAAAGAATGTACCGTCATTGCTAAAACGTACGGCAGCTCAAAACGGCTGGCAGCCTACCTTGTCACAGATGGGGGAGAGCCTGTTCCCGGATGGAAAGCATTTTTACAGGAAAGCCTGCCAGGCTATATGATTCCAAGTTACTTTATCGTACTTGACGCAATTCCCGTCACAACGAATGGGAAGGTCGATCAAAAAGCTTTGCCGGAGCCGACAGACGCAGTCTCATCCTCACATGAAGACGATCAACCGGCAACAGAAACACAGCAGCTGATTGTGACAGCTTTCAGTGAAGTGCTTGGTGTCAAACGAGTAGGAATTCATGATTCATTCTTTGATTTAGGTGGAGATTCCATTATGAGTATTCAAGCCGTTGCCAAATTAAAAGAAAAAGGTGTCCGTGTTGATCCGAAATGGATTTTTATGCACCCAGCGCCAGCACAGTTAGCGGCATATTTGGACACAGTACCAGAAATAGGCGAGCCTGTCGAAAGAGCGCCGAAAGACTATGTAATCGAGTTGAAAAAAGGGGATCCGGCTGAACCGAGAATTTTCTTTGCACCGCCTGCTGGTGGAACGGTGATGGGGTATATCGATGTGGCCAAGCTCATGACACATGAAGGAGCTGTTTACGCCTTGCAGTCTCCAGGCTTATATGAGGATGAAGAACCACAATTCCTTCATTATACAGAGCTTGTCACCATTTTTATTGAAGCCATTGAGACATTCTATCGACCAGGCATTGATTATTTGGCAGGGCATTCTATGGGCGGACATCTTGCTTACGGAATGAATCAGAGACTCTGTCATGCAGGAAAAGCGCCAAAAGGATTGATCATTTTAGATACGGTTCCGGTATTAAGAGATGAGGCAGATCAAGCGCTTCATGCCGATATGAACGAAGAAGAAGTGAAAATGCTCGCCCTCGTCCTAGGTATGGGGAACCTCGTCGGCATCAAACCAGAAGCATTACAAGGGCTCAGTTTCCAAGAAGTGAAGCAGAAAATCCTCAAAGAAGCAGAAAAGGATGAAGTCGTTCATCAATTTATGAATGATCACTATTTAGATAAATACTTGCAAATGCAGACTCATAATACCATCATGTCACAAGCCATTGAATTAGAAAAAGACCCATTCTCTGTGCCGTTTTATATTATACAAAGCAGCGATCACGCCACAGATTTCCAGAAGAAATTTGCCGATTGGGAAGCTTACACGAGAGAAACGTGCTCGTATTATCAAATAAAAGGCGACCATGTGACCATGATGAAAAGACCGCAGGCAGATCAACTTGCGCAGATTCTTGAAACGATCGTAAAGGGGTAAGGACGTATGAACCAATTATTTAAAACCTTTGAAAAAAAATCAGATCTCATTCAGCTTATTTGTTTTCCTTTTGCAGGCGGATATTCCGCCTCTTACCGTCCGCTCTTTGAACAGCTGAAGGACACGGCCGAAGTGACAGCAGCAGAGCCTCCGGGTCATGGAACGAACCTCATGCCGCTTGAGTCAAGCATTGACCGGCTGGCTGAATTGTATAAAGAAGGACTGACAGGCAAATTAAACCGTCCATTTATTTTGTTCGGACATTCCATGGGTGGACTTGTGGTGTACAGACTGACTCAGCTGCTAGAAAAGGAAGGCATCGATCCGGCAGCAGTTGTCATTTCTGCCATTCAGCCGCCGCAAACAAAAAGACAAATATTGACCCATTTATCGAATGAAGCATTTGTTCAGCATATTGCTGAAATGGGCGGGATTCCAAAAGAATTGTTAGAGAACAAGCCAATGATGGATTACTTTACACCATCCTTACGTGCCGACTATCAAGCATTAGAATCCTTCCAGCATACGGACAAAACGATCATCGAATCACCCGTTTATTTATTGAACGGAAAGCAAGATAAGAAATGCATGGAAGACGCAGACGGCTGGCTAACATGGGCAAACGCCATCGAACGCACTGATTTCGAAGGAGGCCACATGTATATCAACACACACCTCGAGCAGTTCGCAGAACATATGAGGCATGTCATTGAGCAGACAACAAAAAGGCAATTCATCAGTCAATAAAAGAAAACAACGGCCCCGTCAAACGAGGGCCGTTTTCTTTATGAATTCCCCTTCCTCACCACATTCCCGCCAATCACTCCGCCAATGACGAGCACAGCTCCGATGAGGTGAACCATATCAATCGTTTCATGTAAAATAAGCACGCCAGCGGCAATGGTAATGAAAGCAGAAAGATTGTTAAAGATACTCACCTTTGCTGCTTCAAGGTGGGAAAGAGCATAGTTTGATAAATACGCTGTGAGCAGTGATGAGAGAATGCCTAAAAAGAGCATAGACCATACAAAGGATGGCTGCGTAAACGGACTGAAAAACTGCGGTAGTGTAGCATTTACCGAGTGCCGAATGAGAGCAGCAGCATTAAAGAAAACAAATCCAAAGAATGTCATCACGAAAGTCAGTTCAATGACATGGAATCGCCGTGTCATCACCCTGGCAAATACGCTATAGGCACTAGATGATAAGGCTGAAAGTAAGATCAGCACATAACCAATGAGATGAGAATGTTTCACATCAATTCCCTTCACCACAAAGAGGAGCATCACCCCGGACACAGAAAGAATGGTAAACAGCACCTGAATCGAGGTAGGGCGTTCCTTTAAACACCATGCTGCAAGCACCATTGTCAAAATAGGGATGGTCGCCTGTATAATACCGGCCTCTGATGAAGAGGTGAACATCAGCCCCCACACTTGAAATGCAAAAAACAACACAGGATAAAGCAAGGAAAATGGCACAATGTAAATGAGATCACGCCATTGAATGGAAAAACGGTACTTTTTTCGTAAAAATGGAAATAACAAAAGAGCGGCTGCGAAAGAAACGGTAAATCGGTGTGCCAATACATCAATCGGATTCGCTGATGCTAAGGCTACTTTGACAAACAAGAATGAAAAACCAATCATACAGGCGTATGCGATCGAAGCAGCATACGCTTTTTGTTTTGACATATCCATCAGAATTCTCCTTACACGAGCATGCATGCTTCAGTTGAATTGACCGGTTCTGTCTTTTTATCGTAAACGGATCAAGTAAAGTGTACAATAAGAGTTATTGATATCTGTACCGGTACAAGGAGGGTAGTACTGTGAGGAAATATGATCAGCTTGTGTTGAATATAAAAAACAAAATCGAGAGCGGTGAATACAATGCTGGAATGAAAATTCCATCCATTCGTCACTTAGCGGCTCAATATGCTGTGAGCAAAAGCACTGTCATAAAAGCACTAGACACATTAGAGCGTGAACACTTGCTGTACTCTGTAGAAAGAAGTGGCTATTTTGTCGTGAAAACCAATCAGTCAGCCGTTAAGAAGGGCAGCACATGGATTGATTTTGCTTCCTCTGCGCCTGATCCCATTGTATTTCCATATGTCGATTTTCAGCACTGCATCAATCAAGCGATTGATCTGTATCAAAATGATTTATTTATCTATGGCACCACCAATGGATTACCATCTTTACTGCCAATCATTTCAAAGCGTTTAACGGATTATCAAGTGTTTGCCTCTCCAGAACAGATCGTTATGACCTCTGGTATTCAGCTGGCTTTATCGATTTTAAGCACCATCCCGTTTCCAAATGGAAAACAGACCATATTGGTCGAACAGCCAGGCTATCACCTATACCTCCAATACTTAGAGAAAAACCAGCTGCCTGTCCGGGGGATTCAGCGGACGGAAAAAGGACTCGATCTTCAGGAATTGGAGCGTATCTTCCGAGAGGAGGATATTCGCTTTTTCTATACGATGCCAAGGTTTCAAAACCCGCTTGGAACGAGTCTGTCGAAACAAGAAAAAATAGCGATTGCAGCCCTTGCCGAAGCATATGATGTCTACATCGTTGAAGACGATTATTTGGCTGATTTAGAATTCGATACAAAAAGAGACCCGATCTATTCATATGATCAGGCGGGGAAGGTCATTTATTTAAAAAGCTTCTCAAAAATCATTTTTCCGGGGCTTAGAACAGGTGCTGTCGTCTTACCAAACGAGCTGATTGGCCCCTTTAGTGAACATAAACGGCTGATTGATATCGACAGCTCGATGCTCTCGCAGGCTGCTTTAGAAATTTATTTGAAAAGCGGGATGTTTGAGCGTCATAGAGAAAGGATGCAGGCGACCTATAGAGCTCGATCCAAACAACTTGTGGCCTGTTTGAAAAATGATCAAGGCGCTTATGCGCTGGGAGAAGAGGAGCCAGCTACCCATACCCACGTTCGTGTCGACCGGTCCATTCCGATGAATCAGCTTATTCAGCAGCTAAAAAAGGCTTCTGTGATGGTTCAGCCGATTGACCGCCATTTCATTTCTACTTATCAAAAGGAGCCTATACTTCAGCTGAACATTTGGCATGTAAAAGAAGAGGAAATCGCACGAGGCGTCGGTTTGTTAAAGTCATCACTTCAACAAATCACACGTTATTAAGGCGAGACAGCATGTTCTCACAAGTGAGTATCTCGACGTGCTCAGCCGCAGCGGGTTTTCTTGTACAAACCGCCATTTGGTAGGCAGGATCAAGTGAATATGTTTGGACAACGCAAGGGGCTTCGTGATCAGGTAATCTCAAAGTAGCCTGTCCATCCTCTGACAAGCGAGCGGTAAAGGATGAAAGACCATAGGATATTCCCTTCCCTGTCAGCTTGATAAAAGCCTCCTTCATGGACCATAAATGAAAGAAATAGGCTTCCTGCCGTTCTACCGGCTGTGAGAGTAAATCTTGATATTCGTCAGCTGAAAAAAATCGTTTGGCAATGGCTAAATCAATCGGTTTGATCTCTTCAATATCAATGCCAACAGGCGCATCATCTACTGCGCCCACGACCCAATCACCAGAATGAGAAAGATTAAAATGAAAAGAAGGAATTTGCCGGACAACAGGCTTTCCATTCCCTTCTGTTTCAAAAATGATCTGTTCCATAGGCAGTGCGTACATCTCATGAATGATGTGACGAATCAGTACCTCACCTAAAAGCGTTCTTCTTGCATCGATCAAAAAACGAAAGCGCTCAGTGGCGGCGCGTTTTTCAAGTGACACAAAAGGCTTCAGCTGTTCTATTTGGTTTCGTGCATTTTTATCATCTAAAGGTTGTAATTGAATAGCGAAAATCTTCATAACGGACCTCGATTTTTTACATTTATTGTACCATTGGATGAACACATGCAAAAGAGAAACAGACATCCTGTTCAATGAAAGCACAAAATGACAGGAAGGTGCGGGCGGTTCTCGATATAGTGGAAAAGGAAGGAGAGGGAAAAATGATTCACTTGATCATGGATAGTATCAATTATATGGAAGAGAGGCTGGATCAGCCTTTGCAGATCGAAGAAGTGGCAGAGGCCGCATGTATGTCTAAATTTCATTATCAGCGGCTATTCCATATGCTGACGGGAATTGCAGTAGCAGAATATATTCGCAAAAGACGATTAACCCTTGCGGCAGAAGAATTCATGACCAAGCAAGTGAAAGTCATTGATGCGGCGGTGAAGTATGGCTATGAAACCCCAGAGTCGTTTGCGAAAGCCTTCAAGCGGCATCATGGATATACACCGGCAGCAGTGAAAACAGGCGAGTATACAGTGAAAGCCTACCCCCGTCTCTCCTTCGAACTTCAAATAAAAGGAGTCGAACCGATGCATTATCGAATTGTGGAAAAGGATTCATTTTCAATCATGGGCAGAAAACTAAAGACAACAACAAAGAATAGCCAAAACAAACAGGATATTCCCGCCTTTTGGAAGCGTGTCAATCAAGAAGGATGGACGGATTCACTGGCTCATGCAGCTGGAGAACTCGGATATATCGGTGTATGTGCGCATTTTGATGAAACGCTTGAAACATTTGACTATATCATTGGGATTGAGCAAGGTGAGGAAGAACCAGATTCGACCATGACAGTCGAGCAGATTCCGGCCAGTACGTGGGCTGTATTTCAGGCAAAGGGGCCTGTCGAAACCGCTGTGCATTCAACATGGACACGTATTTTCACAGAATGGTTTCCTGCCTCAGGATATGAGCATGCTGGGGGAATGGAGATGGAAACGTACCCTTTAGATGGAGAGATACATTCTCCAGATCATGTGACATTGATTTGGATTCCAATCCGTAAACAATCATAAAAAAGGCAGCGTATCTCGCTGCTTTTTATCCTTGTGTGAGGACGTGAACACCGTTTGGATCGGTCGTATTCATCCCATGAGAATCTATCATCTTCACTTCAAGTAAAGAGAGACGTTCTCCCTTTTTCCAATGAATAGGTTGTGTCAAACCGTCCAGCAACTGATCGACCGTAGGTGTATGAGTCAAATCAGGTACTGCGATCGTCATCTCGGCAATTGCTTCTTCACCAGTTTCAATCACATCTTTCCGCCGCTGCAATTCAAGCCTTAAGCGCATCGGTGTAGAAAGAAACGTTCTTCGCTCCCCAGTCTGGATTGCCCAGTTTCTCTTTTGCGCTTGTACCAGCAGCTGATCATATTCATCATCAGTCACTAGAAAGCCGATGTGATCAAAAAGGACTTTTTTACTATAACCAAATGTGATATTGATCTGTCCCTTTCTCATCTCAATGATTCGGAAAGAGGGCTTCTTCTCTCTAAAATCATCCCATGTCTGCGGAGGGGGAAAGGAACCTTCCTTTGCGAAACGCCCCTTTACTTCAAAGCCTAATGAGGTGTACGCCTTCTCTGTCTCCTCAACAAATGGTGTCCAGTAATGATAATGGAAAAGCTGCATCAGAGGATCATCTCCTGTTTTAAGAATATTGCGTCTATTTAGTTTAGCACAAAACAAGCCATTCATTTAGTAGAATGGCTTGTTCTTATCGGGTAAGGGTCTGAACAGGTTTCTCCGCTGTTTTTGTAATGAGCAGTTGCAAGAGCCGTGTCGATTGTGGCAATGAAAAGCGAAGGACGAGTCCGGTAAAGATGGCCGTCAGAATCGTTCCAATGCCAATCGGGCCGCCGAGCATCCATGCAAATAGGAGCACGGTTAACTCAATACCATTTCGAACCCACTGCACGTTCAGCCCCGTTTTTGCTGAGATGAGCAACATTAATGAATCCCTTGGCCCAGCGCCAAGGTTGGCTGAGACATAAATGCCAACGCCATACCCAGACACAATCACGCCCGTAATAAACACATATAAAGCAGGTAAATACCCATGTGGTGCAGGTAATACTGCATTAAAGAAATCAATAAACACGCCGATCAGCACCATATTGAGCAGGGCGCCGATCTTTGGAAAAGATTTCGTGAAAACAGATGTCAGTGTCACAATCAGTGCACCAATAATGATCGACCATTGTCCAATGGTTAAACCAAAATGCTGAAACAGTCCATAATGAAAAGCGTCCCACGGACCAATGCCAAGGATCTTTCCCTTCACTGTCAGCGATAGTCCAAAAGCAAGTACAATTAATCCAACAAAATAAAAAAACCAACGTAAAAGATGTTCCCGCTTCAAAAGCTTTCCCTTCTTTCTTAAACACTCGATTTCAATCGTAACATACTCGCACGCCCCTTTAAATGGCTTTGCTCAATTGTAATCGCTTACTCGATAAAAAGAATTTTTTCCATAAAAAGAGCAGAAAACATCAAATTTTGGAGCAAGACTTTTGAATTGTTTTTTTTAACAAAGCGAACCAATAATTACCAATTTTTATGAAAATAAGAAAAAAATTCAATATAAAATGACAAAAAAACAACCTTTATCCAATTAAAGAATATTCAAGATAAAATAGAATAGATTGTATGTAAATTGCGTCGTTAGGCCTGTTTTTATTGATAGATAAAATATTTAATACACGATAAAAAAACTTGTTTTATTGGAAAAAACATAGATGAATCAGATGTCGAAAGCTGTATATGACCAAAGGGCTATTTTTGTCGAAAATAGTCTTTTAGTCATGTTGAGGGTTCTGAAATGTTACTGATATTCTTTACCAAAGTGTGGGAGGTGAACTGGTACATACCATTATGATGTAAAGCAGGGAAAAGGGGATGTCAAAAAATGAACATATTAAAAAGAACGAGTCAATTATTTCTTATATTGGTGCTGATCGCTGGAAATTTATTAACGGTCTCACCACCTGTTACAAAAGCTGCTGGAACAGTGGTCGTGAACAATACGGATTCCTATATGATTGGGACTAGGCCACTAGTTCTTCAGCAACTCGATGGAAATGATCCAACAAATGTTAAAGCTAGTGTAGAGGTGAAAGGAATCGATATAGGCGCAGTGAATGGTGTTGCTGTTAGCGATCGAGAAAATGTAGTGTATGCAACTGCAAATGGCACTAGCCTTACTCTATATAAAATAAATGCGACATCAGGGCAAGCACAAGTCGTAACGAAACTACCTGAAGGCGCTACTAATGCCGTTGTGCATCAAGATAAATATATTTATTCTTATTTTTCTAATGGTGATTCTTTCCTTGGAACGTACGATTTAGTTACGGGTCAAAAAACGTCCAAAAAAATCGTCGGTTATGACGCTGGCTCTGGCATTGGTGGTGACATTGGCGGAGATCTTGTAGTCGATAAGGATGGCTATCTTTGGTTTGCATCTAATAACAGTGGAGCCGTTGCGCAAATGAATCCTGAAACAGCTGAAGTCATTCGTGTCATTCCGATTACAAATGCGGATGGTAAAACGATTGACGGAGGCGTGCGGGGAATTAGCTTCTTGCCAAATGGGCAGATGCTATTACAGTCAGGATTAAATGAATCCATTGGTCATTCCACTCTTTTTACACTTGATGCGAAAACATTAAGTACAACATATATGGGCACTGCAGGTGATTCATTATCTTACGACTTAGCTTCAAGGGTGAAGCCTGAATTCGATCCATATCCACCTAACCTTGAATCAGAAAAATCGGTTGCTTTACAGAAAAAAGCAGAAGGCAACACAGATGAAAAGCATCCAGAAGTAGGCGACACTTTGCTTTATACAATTAGAGCAAAAAATACGGTGCAATTCGGCATTCTTAAAAATCTGATCATATCAGATAACCTTCCGAGCAGCTTAACCTATGTTTCTGGTTCTCTTAAGGTAGATGGCACAAGCGTAACAGATGCAAAGGATCAAGACAAAGGTGACTTTACAAACGGTACTGTGACAGGTCAAATAGGTGATGTGAAAGACACCGATTGGCACACTGTGACATTTGAAGCGAAAGTAGCAAAAGGGCAAGCGGGTAAAGATATTCAAAATACAGCGAATGTCAAAGGGGAAAACACACCGCCAGACAATCCAACAACAAACATAGAAATTTATCCTCGTGATCCGAAGCTTGAATCAGAAAAATCAGCGGTCTTACAGAAAAAAGCAGATGGGAATACAGATGAGAAGCACCCAGAAGTAGGGGACACATTGCTGTATACCATTCAAGCCCGTAACGCTGTTGAAGATAGTGTAATAGAAGACCTTGTGATTTCTGACAAGTTACCTCAAGGATTATCTTATGTACCAAATTCTCTACAGGTAGATGAGAATCCAGTCACAGATGCAAAAGATGGCGACAACGGTGATATGACAGATGGAACTGTCACTGGAACGCTCGGTGAAGTGAAAGATACGAAATGGCATACCGTGACGTTTGAAGTCACAGTTGAAAAAGGCCAGGCAGGCAAAGATATTCAAAATACAGCGAGTGTCACAACCGGCAACACACCGCCAAACGAGCCGACAACGAATGTAGAGATCTATCCTCGTGACCCGAATCTGACTTCTGAAAAATCAGCCGTCTTGCAGAAAAAAGCAGATGGCAATACAGATGAGAAGCATCCAGAGGTCGGTGATACACTTCTTTATACGATTAAAACAAAGAATACGATAGAAGACAGTCTCGTTGAAAATTTAGTGATCTCAGACGAACTGCCGGAAGGATTAGCGTATGTGCCGGATTCACTTCAAGTGGATGGAGAGGCAGTCACTGACGCAAAGGATGACGATAACGGAGACTTCACAGATGGTACCATTTCAGGACAATTTGGTGACGTTCAAGATACAGATTGGCATACCGTGACATTTGAAGTGACGGTTGAAAAAGGTCAATCTGGCAAAGACATTCAAAATACAGCGAGTGTCACAGGTGAAAACACACCACCAGACGATCCGACAACAAAAACAGAAATCTATCCTCGTGATCCAAAGCTTGAATCAGAAAAATCAGCCGTCTTACAGAAAAAAGCAGAAGGTAACAAAGATGAGAAGCATCCAGAAGTGGGAGATACCCTGCTTTATACAATTAAAACAAAGAACACGATAGAAGACAGCCTTGTGGAAAATCTAGTGATCTCAGATCAATTACCAAAAGGGCTGAAGTATGTCGCTGGGTCTCTTGAAATTGATGGAGAATCTGTCACAGATGTGAAAGACGACGATAGCGGAGACTATACAGATGGAAAGGTCACAGGTTATTTTGGTAATGTGAAGGACACAGATTGGCATACCGTGACGTTTGAAGTGACAGTTGAAAAGGGACAGGCTGGTCAAGACATTCAAAACACTGCCGAAGTAACAGGTGAAAACACACCGCCAGATGATCCAACAACGAATACAGAAATTTATCCTCGTGAACCAAAACTAGCATCAGAAAAGACAGCGAGCATTCAGAAAAAAGCAGAAGGAAACACAGATGAAAAAACACCACAGGTAGGCGATACCCTTCTGTATACGATCAAAACAAAGAACCTTGAAGAGGACAGCATCGTCGAAAATCTCGTGATTTCAGATCAACTACCAGAAGGTCTTGAATACGTCGAAGGATCATTAAAAGTAGATGACCAAGCCGTCACAGATGCAAAAGATGACGACAACGGAGACTACACAAAAGGCACAGTAACCGGACAATTTGGTGATATCAAAGACACAGACTGGCATACGGTGACGTTTGAAGCGAAGGTCGCTAAAGGCCAAGCGGATAAAACCATTCAAAACACAGCAAAAGTAACAGGCGAAAACACGCCACCAGATGAGCCGACAACCGAAACAAACATTGATCCAAGAGATCCAAAGCTTGAATCAGAAAAAACATCTGAGATCTCTCAAAAAGCAGAAGGCAATACAAATGAAAAACAAGTTCAGGTAGGCGACACTCTCCTTTACACGATCAAAACAAAAAATAGTGTAGAAGACAGTGTCATCAAAGATCTAGTCATCACAGATCAACTACCAGAAGGTCTTGAATACGTCGAAGGATCATTAAAAGTAGATGACCAAGCCGTCACAGATGCAAAAGATGACGACAACGGAGACTACACAAAAGGCACAGTCACCGGACAATTTGGTGATATCAAAGACACGGACTGGCATACGGTGACGTTTGAAGCGAAGGTTGCGAAAGGATCTGGAGGTAAAACCATTCAAAATATCGCAGTTGTGAAGGGTGATAATGTTGACGAACCAGACAAACCTGAAAACTCAACAACGGTAGTACCGCCGCATGTGCCAGAGGTGCCAGCAAATCCAGAGCAGCCTTCTCATTCAGAATCGGATACACCTGGTCATCATCTTCCGAACACTGCAACAGAGATGTACAACCTTTTACTAGCAGGATTTGCACTTGTACTAATAGGTGCATCCCTTATTGTATGGAAAAGAAGAAAAAGAAACGGATAATCGTCCATGTTTCAAAAAATCATCTCAGCTCTATTGATTACAGCAGGTATTTGTCTTGTGATTGTAGGATATATGAAAATCGTTGATGGACAAAGACAAGTAGATCAATCATTCCAGTCTGCGCAAGCAGCCATCCAGCAAAAGGGGAAAGCGGATTCCCCTTTTGTGCCGAAGGCTGGTGAAACCATTGGGCTATTGCACATTCCAAAGTTAAAAGCTGAGTTACCGATTGTAGAAGGAACGGAAGCGGAGGATTTAGCAAAAGGCGTTGGTCATTATCACGAGAGTTATTTTCCTAATGAGCAGGGACAAATTGTGTTATCTGGGCATCGAGATACTGTATTTAGACGAACAGGAGAGCTTGTGAAGGGGGATCAGCTCATCATTGAGCTTTCATACGGTCGATTTGTCTATGAAATTGAGAAAACAAAGGTTGTCAAAAAAGAGGATACAAGTATTATTACATTGCAGCATAAAAAAGAAGAACTTGTCTTAACCACATGTTATCCTTTTTCTTTTATTGGTCCTGCACCAAACAGATATATTATATATGGAAAGCGTGTGTAGACACTGATCCAGCCTGCGGCTCCTCCTTCATTTTCCCGCCGATCGAGCAGATCGTCTGATAAGGAGGTGATCGTCTATATAGTATCTATAGATGCAGGAGGGGATCAATTTGATAAATGAAGACTATGTACGGTATATAGATAAATTTGGGAGAGTTGTTCTCCCGACAGATATTAGAAAACAATTAAAAATTCGACCGCAAGACTTTATAGAAATCTATCAAGAAGAAAGTCACATTGTGATAAAGCCTTATTGGCAGGATAAACCTTGTATCGTTACAGGGCAAGTCACCTGTTCCAATAAGGCCCTGTCAGGTGGTGTAGTTGTCAGCCCAGAGGGAGCGAGACTGCTCCTGCAAGATTTACTAGCGCTGCGGCTGCAAAAAGAGATATAAAAAAAGGCTGTTCTCACATGATGAGAACAGCCTTTTTGATCATACTGGATTCAAAATCCGATTTAAGAATTGTTTTGTTCGTTCTTCCTTTGGTCGTTTGAAGATTTCTTCAGGAGGACCTTGTTCGACGATGACGCCACCATCAATAAAAATCACTTCGTCCGCCACTTCTTGGGCAAACTTGATTTCATGTGTGACAACCGCCATCGTCCAGCCTTCTTTCGCTAAATCTTTCATGACCTTTAAGACTTCCCCGACAAGCTCAGGATCAAGCGCAGAGGTTGGTTCATCAAAAAGCATAAGCTCTGGCTGAATGGCAAGTGCTCGGGCAATGCCGACACGTTGCTTTTGACCGCCTGACAGCTGGAAGGGATACAAATCTTTTTTATCCTCAAGTCCTACCTTTTGCAGAAGCTGAATCGCTTCTTTTCGCACCGCTTCTTTCGGACGGCGCTGGACTTGGACTGGACCTTCCATCACATTCTCAAGAACAGTGCGATGTGGGAACAGATGATAATCTTGAAACACCATGCCTGACTTCCGGCGAAGCTTGAGCAAATCAGCTTGTTTATTTTTTTTAGAAAAATCAATCGAGAAATCATCGAAGGTAAAGGAGCCTGCATTTGGAATTTCAAGTGCATTTAAACAGCGAAGCATCGTTGTTTTTCCTGAACCTGATGGACCAAGAATCGCCACAACCTGCCCTTTGTTGATCGTAAAATCAATCGACTTTAAAATCTCATTTTCACCAAAGGATTTGTTTAAGCCTTTGACTGTTAGCATGTCGTTCCCTCCTTACCTTGCGACATATCGATCAAGTCGTTTTTCAATTTGGTGTTGAACGAGCGATAGAATGAAGCAGAATACCCAATAGATCAGGGCTGCTTCCATATAAATAAATAAAATTTGATCCAAGTTCGCCGCAGCAATTTCCTGTGATTTACGGAACATCTCTGCCACGAGGATTTGGGAGGCAAGCGATGTATCTTTCACCAAACTAATGAATGAATTAGACAGCGGCGGAATCGATACACGCACTGCCTGCGGTAAAATCACGCGGATGAGCGTTTTGCGATGGGTCATCCCAATTGAATAACCAGCTTCCCATTGTCCTTTAGGAACAGACAGGACGGATGCACGGATAATCTCTGACGCATACGCACCTACGTTTAATGAAAAAGCAATAATGGCACTTGGATATGGATCTAGTGTGATATTAAATGTCGGAAAGAAATAGAAAATAATAAACAATTGCACAAAAAGCGGCGTTCCGCGAACGGCCGACACATAGATGGAGAAAATCCATCTGAGGGCTTTGATTTTAGACATTCTAGCAAGAGCTGTCACAAGCGCGATAAAAAGACCAATAATGAAGGCAATGATGGCAAGGGGGATTGTATAATAAATCCCCTGCATCACCATTGGCCAAAAAGATTGCTGAAGAAGATCCCAAGGAATGACGACTCCTAGGGTATTACTTTGTAACATCTTCACCAAACCATTTCTTAGAAATCTTAGCGAGTGTACCGTCTTTCTTCATTTCTTTTAATGCGCCATTCACTTTGTCAACGACTTCGCCGCTACCTTTTCTGAAGGCAAAATACGTTTCTTGTGGATCTCCTGTTTCAAATGCAACTTTTAGGTTTTTGTTACCGCTTGTTTTCAAGTAATTCAAGACAGCTAATTTATCATTGAACGTCAAATCAGCACGCCCTTGCTGAATCAATTGAATGGATTGTGCAAGACCTTCAACCCCTTCAATTTTAGCGCCAGCATCTGTAGCTAATTTGTTATAGTTACTTGTTAATGATTGCGCTGCTTTTTTGCCTTTCACATCAGAAAGTTTCTTGATGTCATTGTTATCTGATTTTGTCACAACAATGGCTTGAGACGTTGTGTATTTATCAGAGAAATCATATTGATTTTCACGTCCAGTTTTACCAACTTGGTTCGCTACCACATCAAAACGTTTAGAATTCAGACCAGCAAACATGCTGTCCCATTGTGTTTCTTTGAATTCTGGTTTTAAGTCAAGACGTTTTGCGACTTCTGTGATGACCTCGACATCATAGCCAGTTAATTTATCTGTTTTTTTGTCATGGAAGGTGAAAGGAGCATATGTACCTTCTGTACCGATGGTTAATACGCCTTTATCCTGAATGGATTTCCAAAGGTCACCCGATTCCTTAGACCCAGATTGTTTATTTGCGCTGTCATTTGCAGCTGATCCACATGCTGTGATCAATGCAACACAAGCGCCTAAAATAATGGCAAAGAACATTTTTTTCATTTTATTCCCCACTTTTCTTGTTGGTATTTACAACATATGATCTTACAGAGAAGCAACCTAAAAGTAAAGCATTTGAAACTAGCTTGAGCGAATCTCACCAACTTTATGCCTTGAACTGGTTGAACGGATAAACGATAGAACTATACCCAAAACAAAAGGTGGATAAAACCAAACGCATTCTCAAACGATGATGAAGAGAGTTCGATTGATGAGAATGTGAGATAGACTATTTAATGGAAAAATATGCTATGATTTTCACATCGAAAGAAGTTTATGTGAGTGTTGATCAGTCGACTTAAATGACTTTTTAAAGTACACGATCCTCCAGTGAACAAACGAAATAAAAGGGAAGTGTGATCATTTGCATACATCGAAACAAAAACCTGTCATGATTTTAGTACACGAAATATACGGAATAAATGATCATATGAAGAGTATGATCGATCATTTTGACAAAGCTGGTTTTGAGGTTTATTGTCCTCATTTATTAGGACAGGCTAAACACTTCCCTTATGCCAGTGAGAATGAGGCATATGACTACTTTATGAATAATGTTGGTTTTGATGAATCGGTAAAGATCGTATTGAATGTGGCAAAAGAGTTAAAAACGAAAAATGCAGAGAGAGACATATGTCTGATAGGTTTTAGTGTGGGGGCAACAATTGCTTGGCAATGCAGCCAATATGATCAGTTGTTTACCGGAGTCATTGGATTTTATGGTTCAAGGATAAGAGATTTTCTCGATATGAAGCCTGCCTGCAATACGTTGTTATTTTTCTCGGAAGTTGAAGCATCTTTTAACCCACGGGAGGTTGCGAATGTTTTGGAGAAAAAGGAAAAGCTTTGCGTGAAAATAGTAAAGGGGCAGCATGGGTTCGCCAATCCAGATTCTACGACTTTTCACGCTGAATCTAAAAATCGCTGCTTTCAAGAAATCGATGGTTTTATCAAAGAGTGTCTACAAAAGGAAAATGACTCATGACTGTTTGAAATGAGACTCGAATAGAGGGAAATGAAACCAGTGTCTCATGTAAGTTTGCATGCTGGTTTTTTCGTACAATTCTGTTGGATATTAGGCATCCTATCAAATGATCAAAATCACCGTATAGTTGTGCGAACATTACTAAAATAAAGACTTTGTTACAGTGACGATAGAAGGAAGCATATTTATTATAAAAGATGTATAATTAGTAGGTTGTTTTGAAAATGGAATAATCACATGGAGACATGTTTTGATAACAGAACATCTTAGAAGAAGGAGGGCATCATTGTGGATGTTGGACAAAATCAGCCCGAACAATTGAAAAGGGCGATGACCTCCCGCCATTTATTTATGATTTCTCTTGGCGGTGTCATTGGGACAGGCTTTTTCCTTGGAACGGGCTATACGATTGGACAAGCAGGGCCAGTTGGAGCTGTTCTTTCCTATATTGTGGGCGGATTGATTATGTATTTAACCATGCTGTGTCTTGGAGAGCTCTCAGTCGCGCTTCCTGTGTCGGGGTCGTTTCATACGTATGCGACGAAATTTGTGAGTCCTGCAGCAGGATTTGCTGTTGGCTGGATTTATTGGCTTGGCTGGGCAGCCACTGTGGCGCTGGAATTTTTATCAGCAGGGCAGCTGATGAGACGCTGGCTTCCACAAGTGGATGTGTGGATTTGGTGTCTCATATTTGGGCTGTGTTTGTTCTTATTAAATGCCAGGTCAGCGAAAGCGTTCGGGGAGTCGGAGTTTTTCTTTTCAACCATTAAGATTGTTGCCATCTTACTATTTATTGGCGTAGGCGGAGCGGCGATGTTTGGTTTTATTCAAACGACGAGCGGGGAACCAGCTCCTTACTTTAGTCATTTTGTGAGTGACGGTCTGTTTCCGAATGGCTTGCTCGCCGTTGTCGTCACGATGATCACGGTGAATTTTTCGTTTCAAGGAACGGAGCTGATCGGGATTGCGGCAGGAGAAAGTGAAAATCCAGAGAAAACCGTGCCTCGCTCGATTCATCAGACGGTTTGGCGCACCCTTGTCTTTTTCGTTTTATCTATTTTTGTCTTAGCGGGCATGGTGCCTTGGAAGGAAGCAAGTGTGCTGCAAAGCCCATTTGTCACTGTGTTTGAGAGAACGGGCATTCCTTATGCGGCAGATATCATGAACTTTGTCATTATCATTGCTTTATTATCTGTGGCGAACTCTGGCCTATATGCCTCTACGAGAATGCTGTACTCTTTGTCGAAGGAAGGAATGGCAGGGAAGGCGTTTAGACGAGTCAATCAGCGGGGCATCCCGATGAATGCATTACTGCTCACTTTCCTGTTTACAGGTATTTCGTTATTATCAGGATTCTTTGCAGAGAAAACCGTTTTTGCTTGGATCGTGTCTATTGCGGGCATGAGTGCCCAAACCGGCTGGATTACGATTACATTATCACAGCTGCTTTTCCGCAGAAGATATTTGAAAGCAGGCGGAAAGCTGGAAAACCTAAAATTTAAAACCCCTCTTTATCCGGTACTGCCGATCATTGCGATCACGCTGAATTCGATTGTGCTAATCAGTCTTGCCTTTGATGCGGAGCAGCGGATTGGGCTGTATGTCGGCGTACCGCTCATGATCATTGGATATGTTGTCTATCACCGCTATGTGAAAAAACATCAGGTGAAAAGTGAACCGCTCCAGTTGCAAATCCACGGAGATGATGAGATTCGGTTTTAATTCAAAAAAAGAAGCCTTCCCATTTGGGAGGCTTCTTTTTCAATTTAATGCACGCCTTTCATCGCTTTCTTAATCACCGGTGTAAGCAGAAGCATAGCGCCACATAAAACGATAGCGAGCATGCCGATGATCCCGAAATAGACGGTTTCTGGTATTTTATCAAACAGCTTGACCACTTGTGCATTGATCGCCTGTGCCATCGCATTTGAAAGGAACCAAAGGCTCATCGTTTGCGCTGAGAAGGCAGCAGGTGCCAGTTTTGTTGTGGCTGACAGCCCAACTGGTGATAAGCAAAGTTCTCCGATGACGACAAGGAAGAAGCTTAGAACGAGCCATAGTGGGCTTACAAGTGTATTTGGTCCAGACATGTAGGCAGGAATGATCATGATGATAAAGGACAATCCTGCGAACAGAAGACCAAGTGAGAATTTAATCGGGGTAGACGGCTGTTTCTTACCGAGTCTGACCCATAACCAAGCAAATACTGGTGACAGGAGCACAATAAAGATTGGGTTCAATGATTGGAACCAAGAAGAGGCTAATGTCATGCCAAGGAAATTCAAGTTTGTTCGCTGATCTGCATATGTCGCTAAAATATTTGAGCCTTGTTCTTGAATGGCCCAGAACATCACCGCAGCTAGGAACAATGGAATATAAGCGAGTACCCTCGACTGCTCCACTGCACTCGTTTTTTGACTAAAATACATCACAATAAAATAAACAATTGGAATCAGCACACCAAGGACACTGACAAACCAAGTGAATAGATTAATCGTGAGCGCTCCTGTTTGAATGCCGATGACAGCAAAAACAGCAAGTACAATCACGATCAATGTACCGAAAATTTTGAAGTTCTTGCGTTCAGTAGCTGATAGTGGATTTGTGACATAAGTGCCGGCAAGTCCAAGATTCGGCTTTTTCGTGATCACAAACGTAATCAGTCCAACAAGCATACCAACGGCAGCGAGTGAGAAACCAAGGTGGAAATTCACTTTTTGACCGAGTGTTCCGACAATTAATGGGGCGATAAAACCACCCATATTGATCCCCATATAGAAAATACTGAATCCCGAATCCCTGCGAGGGTCTGTTTTTGTATACAGGTCGCCGACTATGTTTGATACGTTCGGCTTTAGGAGACCTGTCCCAATAATAATCAGCCCCATACTAATAAAGAGCGCTGTTGCACCGCTAGGTAGTGCCAAAATGACATGACCAAGCATAATGAAAACCCCGCCATAAAAGACCGTACTGGACGAACCAAATACCCGGTCGGCAAGCCATCCGCCAATAATGCCTGACATATAGACAAGCGCACCATAGACAGACATGATCGAATTAGCGGTTGTCTGGTCGAAGCCAAGACCGCCTTTTGTCACCTCTGTGTACATATAATAAATAAGCAGTGCACGCATGCCATAATAAGAAAAACGCTCCCAAAATTCAGTGAAAAACAGTGTGTAAAGTCCTTTAGGATGTCCAAAAAACCCTTTTTGAGGAACACTTTTAACAATTTTATCGTGGTCAATTGTAGACATGGCATAGATCCTTTCTTAAAAAAAGAGATATGAGAAAAATGATATTCTTGTATAGTTCTTGTGTCAATATAAAACTATTCTAAAACAGGAAAATGTTAGTTCAATAGGCGTAAAGACTCAAAAAAATGAAAAATTCGCTCAAGTGAAAATCATCGGAAAGCTATTCCAGAAGAATTTATATAAAATTTGAAATATCGTACAAGCAAACCTTTTACACATGCATAGGATGACAAGAGGACATGTGTAAAAAGGAGGGGTTTTCATTGGGGGATGTAAATGAATCTGATCTGAAGAAACCCATTGTCAATGTATTAGACTTTGGCGTGATTGCTGACGGGAAAACGGACTGTACAGCGAAACTGAACGAATGCCTGGAATGGACAAAAGCACAGGGCTACTCCCACGTCTGGCTGCCGAGCGGAACGTATCTAATAGATGCGGTGTACAGGGGGGATCAATTTTTTCCTTTTCGTAATGCCGGCATACGAGTGCCAAGTCATATTTGTATTGAGATGGCATCAGATGCCGTTATCAAAGTGAAACCAAATGATTCGTGGGGATATGCAGCCTTTTATATTGGAGAGGTAGAGCATGTGACCATTCGGGGCGGGCGGATTGAAGGCGACCGTGATGAGCATGTGTACAAGGCACTCCCGCCAGAAAGAAAAACACATGAATGGGGCTTCGGGGTGTGTATTGAAGGTGCTTCCCATGTGAATATCGATCGTGTTCAAATCAACAATTGTACGGGAGACGGCATCATTGTCAGTCCGCACGGTTTATTGACCCATATCGAATCGTACTCGCCTGCTTCGTCTATTCATATTTCTGGCTGCACCATCACTGACTCAAGGCGAAACAATATTTCTATTACAGGCTGTGATGGTGTCATTGTGGAAGACTGTTTGCTTGAAAGGGCAGGGGTAAATGGGGTCGAGCCAAAAATGGGCATTGATATTGAAGGATACGGAGAAAATGCGACCAACTTGGAGGAACCGCTGAATATTCAAATTCGAAACAACATAGTCAGAGGCGGCGCAGCCAGCTCTATCTATAATTTCAATGGCTATGGTGTGATCATTGAAGGCAATCAAACGGACAGCAGTATCTCCTATGGCTTCGCCACTGAAATGATCATTGCGAATAATTTGATTCGTGCAGTGGGTGGAGGCGTGACAAAAGCAGGGATTACGAGCTTAGGCGTGCCGCTTGATCAATCGGAAAACAATGTGATCATTATTGGCAATATGATTGAAGGGTTTGAAAAGGGGATTGATGTGAGGGGAGACAGCGTGCACATCACAGGTAATAAAATTAGTCTTTTTGAAGATGCGGCTGTGTCTGTCTATATGGCCAATCGTATTTTAATAGAAGGAAACCATATTGAGTCAGGGACAAACACACGGCTTAGAAGTACATCGCTGCGTATTTATCAATCAGACAGCATTGTTTTTTCAAACAATACCGTCTACTCTGTCATCGATGCGGCGATGGTCAGAGGAACGAATATTCTCATTCAGCATAATCAATTCAAGGAATTCAGCCGAGGGATATGGGTGCAGGAGGGAGAAGCAGGGATCAACGGCAATCACTTTATTCAAGAAGGACATTCACAGCTCGCATCTTCGTATACGATCAGCGTGACAGGAGCTGCAAAGGCTTTCATATGGCAGAATCGTTTTAAGCACTATCAAAACTATGCCGTCTACAGCAATACGACCGCTCCTTTAGAGATTAAAGACAATTCCTTTGAAGAAACGTCCTTATATGTGGTGATGTATATTAAAAATGGCTCACCCCAAATTGGAGATAACCGCTTTTATTTAAATCGTTCGATCGGACAGCCAACAGCCGTTTTTCTTGATGAGGTTGTCTCAGCACGTGTGCTACGGAATAACATCATTAATCTCTCTCCTCAAAAAGCGATTGCCGTCCGCACCGTATCTTCCACTCATTCGGTGATTGCCCATAATGTACTGGAGCGCAGTCAATTGATGACACACTCCACGGACCGGCTCATCGGAAATATTGAAATTGATCCGCCGTAAACGCCTGTAAATCCCTTTTTTTGGAGGTTCAGAAGGCGGTTGACAATCATGTAAAAAGGGCATATAGTAATAATTATTTTTCATTTTTCACAACATTTGCCCTTTTTTTATGGATAAAACCGATTAATTCAATCAGAAAAATGTATCTTGTAAAATAATAACTTGATACAAGGAAGATATAGAAAGGATGAAGAACAAGTGTCACAGCCGAAACGGAAGCTCAAGCTAGGCGTATTCATCGCAGGAACTGGACATCATGTCGCCTCTTGGAGACATCCGAAAGCAGTACCAGACGCAGCCATGAATCTTGATTACTTTAAACAATTAGCGAAAAAGGCCGAGGAAGGGAAGCTGGATTTGCTCTTTTTAGCCGACAGCTTATCAATTAATCATACATCTCATCCAAATGTATTAACGAGATTTGAACCGCTCACCCTGCTTTCTTCGATTGCAGAGTCTACCTCAACAATTGGTTTAGCAGCAACAGCATCAACTACATACAGTGAGCCGTTCCATATTGCGAGACAGTTTGCCTCACTCGATCATTTATCAGGCGGACGAGCAGCATGGAATGTGGTCACATCTTCTATTGAAGAAACAGCGAAAAATTTTAGCGGAGAAGAGCATTTAGCGCACCACAAACGATACGAGCGAGCTGAAGAATTCGTCGATGTCGTCAAAGGTCTGTGGGATTCTTGGGAAGAGGACGCACTTATCAGAAACCAAGAAACAGGAGAATTCTTTGAGTCTAGTAAGCTTCATGAGCTGCAGCACAAAGGTGAATTTTTCTCCGTACGGGGTCCGCTTAACGTATCACGCACCCCTCAAGGACAGCCGGTGATCATTCAAGCAGGGTCTTCTGAAGATGGTCAAAAGCTTGCGGCTAAAACGGCTGAGCTCATTTTCACGGCACAAAACGATCTCGACAAAGCGAAGGAATTTTACCAAAGCTTGAAGGGGAAAGTAGAGGCTGCTGGACGAGCGAGAGAAGATGTCAGCATCATGCCGGGCATCTTCCCAATTATTGCCGAGACAGTAGAAGAGGCAAAAGCGAAGTATGAAGAATTACAAGAGCTGATTGTTCCAGAGATCGGCCTTAGCATTTTACAAAACTACTTAGGGGGTATTGATCTTTCGCAGTATCCACTAGACGAACCGCTTCCAGAGATTGATCCAAGCGCGTCAAATGCCGTGAAAAGCCGCTTTGACCTTGTGATGAATATGGCGAGAAAGGACAACCTGACCATTCGCCAGCTCTACCAATCTGTTGCAGGGTCCCGCGGGCACCATATCTTCATTGGAACACCAGAGCAACTAGCAGATGTGATGGAGACATGGCTCGTTGAAGAAGCAGCCGACGGTTTTAACGTGATGCCGCCATTATTGCCAGAAGGCCTTGATGCCTTCGTAGACCGCGTCGTTCCGATCCTTCAGGAAAGAGGCCTGTTCAAAACAGCATACACAGGACAAACTTTACGAGAAAATCTCGGATTAAAACAGCCAAAAAATCGCTACACGACATAAAGGTGAGGTGACTAACGTTGGGATATACGTTTCGTCTGGCAACTGAGGATGATATAGAAGCGCTGCTTGAACTGACAACAAGAGCCTATGAGCCGATTCGTGAGCTCGGCATTCAGTTCCAAGCAGCACATGCAGATATCGCCCTCGTTCAGAAAAATGTACAAAAGAACCTTTGCTATGTAATGGAAGAAAATGGAGAGCTTCTCTCCACCTTATCACTCCGTATGCCTTGGGGAGAACAGCCAGGACCATTCGGCGTTCCGCATATATGGTGGTTTGCTTCAGAACCAGCGGCAAAAAAAGGCACAGGCTCAGCCTTGCTTGAGTGGGTTGAAACTGAAGTGCTAAGGGACACACTAAAGGTACCATATGTCTCTCTCGGTACAGCTGATAAGCATCCGTGGCTCATGGACATGTATGAGCGTAAAGGCTATGTCAGAGCAGGTGAAAAGGATCTAGGCAAAGGCCATATCACCATTTATTTTAAAAAACAATTACGATCAGATATTACACAACCATAAGAGGAAAGAAGGGTGTACGAACATGAAAAACAAAAAGTGGCTAGTTGTTTTATTTGCGGCAATGCTTGCGGTGTTAGCGGCATGCGGCGGGGGCAATCAGAGTGAAGGAAAAGATGAGAAAGTGCTTAAAGTGGGCGCTACAGGCCAAAGCTATCCATTTGCTTATAAAGAAAACGGCAAACTAGTAGGATTTGATGTCGAAGTCACAGAAGCCATTGCGAAAAAACTAGGCTACAAACTAGACTGGCAGCTGAGTGAATTCAGCGGACTGATGGGCCAGTTGACATCTGGTAAGCTGGATACCGTATCAAACCAAGTTGCGATTACAGATGAGCGTAAACAAACGTTCAACTTTACAGATACGTATGCATACGCAGGAACACAAATCATTGTCAAGAAGGACAACAAGGACATTAAAGGACTTGACGACTTAAAAGGAAAAACGGTGGCGGCTGTTCTTGGCTCAAACCATGCCAAAAACCTAGAGAGCAAAGACCCAGACAAGAAAATCAACATCAAAACATATGAAACACAAGACGGTGTCTTAAATGAAGTTGCAAATGGCCGTGTAGATGCTTACGTCAACGGACGCAGTGTCTTGTTAGCTCAAATTGAAAAAACAGGACTTCCACTCAAAATCGTCGGCAACCCAATCGTATATGAAGAAGTCGGCTACCCATTTGCCAAAGATGAAAAGCACGACAAGCTAAGAGAAGAATTCAATCAAGCGATCAAAGAATTAAGAGAAGACGGAACACTGAAGAAATTGTCTGAGAAATATTTCAAAGACGATGTCACAGTGCCGATTAAAAAATAACAACAGCGGCGGTGAAAAGCAGACATGAATCACATTGATTGGCAGTATATGGTGACGGTTTTTCCAACCTTGATTCAATACTTGCCGATAACGATCTTCATGGCGATTGTCTCCATGGTATTTGCCATTATCATTGGTGTGGTATTCGCGCTTATAACGAAAAACCGGATACCTGTCTTATACCAATTTGCCAAGCTGTATATTTCTTTTTTCAGAGCGGTTCCAACTTTGGTTCAGCTCTTTCTCATTTATTTTGGTCTTCCGCAGCTATTCCCTGCGATGACCTCAATGGATGCCTTAACAGCGGTCATTATCGGTTTAAGTATTAAAAACTCAGCGTACTTAGCAGAAATTTTTAGAGCGGCTCTTAATTCAGTGGATGAAGGGCAGCTTGAGGCCTGTTTATCTGTCGGCATGACAAGATGGCAGTCTTACGTCAGAATTATTTTCCCGCAGGCCGTCAGAAATGCCATTCCAGCGACGGGGAATACCTTTATTGGTCTTTTAAAAGAAACATCGCTTGCCTTTACCATTGGGGTGGCAGAAATGTTTGCGCAAGGAAAAATGATTGCATCGGCCAACTATAAGTACTTTGAAACGTATTTAGCGGTTGGCATTGTGTATTGGGTGCTCACCATCATTTATAGTTTCCTGCAAGACCTATTTGAACGAAAAATCAGCAAACCTTACCGGAATTAAGGAGGTGTGGACATGATCAAGCTCACCAATTTGAAAAAATCATTCGGCGACCTTGTCGTCTTAGACGGAATTAATCTTGACGTGCAAAAAGGGCAGGTTGTGGCCATTATCGGACCTTCTGGCTCCGGTAAATCAACATTGCTGCGCTGTCTAAATCTATTAGAAACGCCAGATGAAGGTACGATTGAAATTGGCGATGCGAAGCTGAATGCGTCTAAATATACACGTAAAGAAGCCCATCACCTGCGTCAGCAAACGGCCATGGTGTTTCAAAACTATAATTTATTCAAAAACAAAACAGCCTTGCAAAACATTACCGAGTCACTGCTTGTGACGAAAAAAATGACAAAACAGCAAGCAAATGAGATCGGCATGGAGCTATTGAAACAAGTAGGGCTAGAACAAAAAGCGGACAGCTATCCGGTTACACTATCCGGCGGTCAGCAGCAGCGAATTGGGATTGCCCGTGCGTTAGCGGTCGATCCACATGCGATTTTGCTGGATGAACCAACGTCAGCACTAGATCCAGAACTTGTCTCAGGTGTGCTTCAAGTGATTAAATCCATTGCCATTCAAGAAACAACGATGATCATCGTGACACATGAAATGGCGTTTGCAAGAGAAGTAGCAGATCATGTGATTTTTATGGCAGATGGTCATATCATTGAGCAGGGAACGCCAACCGAACTATTTGACGAAACGAAGAATGAACGAACAAAACGATTTATCCAAAAAGAAGCAGCGGCTGAAGAAGCATAAGCTGCTTTTTACTCTTTAGAGGGGTGAGTATCAGTGAAATCATTAGGAAATGAAGCTTTAAACAAACGTTTAATTAACATACGCCGAGCGCTTCATGAGCATCCAGAGCTGGCATTTGAAGAGTATGAAACGACAAAAAAACTACGAGGCTGGTTAGAAGAGGAAGGGATCACTGTACTCGATTTTCCAGATCTTCAAACAGGGGTCGTTTGTGAAATCAAAGGAGAACAAGAGGGACCAACGATTGCTCTGAGAGCCGATATTGACGCACTTCCAATTGAAGAAGCATCTGGCGAACCATTTTCTTCAAAGATACAAGGAAAAATGCATGCATGCGGTCATGATTTCCATACCGCTTCGATTTTAGGTGCGGCCGTCCTATTAAACGAACGGAAACATGAGCTCAAGGGAACAGTGCGCATTTTGTTCCAGCCGGCTGAGGAAGTGGCGCAAGGAGCGAAACACGTCATAGAGGCGGGCGTCTTAAATGGAGTGGATGCGATATTTGGTATGCACAATAAACCTAACCTGCCAGTTGGCACCATCGGGATAAGAGAAAAAGCATTAATGGCGAGCGTCGATCGGTTTGAAATTGACATTAAAGGGACGGGTGGTCATGCTGGAATTCCAAATCACACAATTGATCCGATTGCCATCAGCGGTCAGATCACAAGCGCCCTACAGCAAATTGTCAGCCGCCGCATTAGTTCCTTGCATCATGCGGTTGTCAGCATCACACGTATTCAAGGCGGCACATCATGGAATGTGATACCTGATCGCGTCGAGATGGAAGGGACCGTTCGGACGTTTGAACCTGAAGTGAGAGCGATGATTCCAGGTCTCATGAAACAAATCGTGAGCGGTATCGCAGAAGGGTTTGGCGCAAAGGCAGAAGTGAAATGGCATCCGTATTTGCCTTCTGTGATGAATGACGAGCGTTTGACAAAGGTTGTGGAAGAAACAGCAGGAGCGCTTGATCTCGCAGTAGTAGAGGCAGAGCAGTCACCAGGCGGAGAAGACTTTGCTCTTTACCAAGAGCGCATTCCAGGCTTTTTCGTCTGGATGGGGACAAGCGGTACCGAGGAATGGCATCACCCTGCCTTTACGTTAAATGAAGAGGCACTTCCAGTCGCTGCTGCCTTCTTTGCAGAGCTTGCGGTTCGGGCATTGGAGTCACGATCATGGAACTAACGAAACAGCTCGCAGAGGCAGTGCTCTCTGCTGATCCGCTGCAAGATCAACGAGCCGTTCAAATGGCTCGAAACGGTCTATTAGATGCTGCGGCGGCAGCGCTTGCCGCGAAAGAGGATGAAGGAATTCAAAAGCTCATAGCACTTGTGGAACAAGAAGGCGGAGCAGCTCAAATTCCCGTCATTGGACAAGGGAAGAAGGTCAGCCGCCAATCCGCAGCCATGCTAAATGGCTACCTGATTCACGCCCTTGATTATGATGATGTGCATTCTGATGTGAGAGGACACCCAAGTGCGGTGATCATTCCGGCCTTGCTTTCCCAGCTGACCAACGGGGAGGCGTACGGTGATCGATTTCTAGCAGCCTACATTACTGGCGTCGAAGTGATGGCAAGGCTAGGTGAATCCATCGGCAAGTCGCATTATGAGAGGGGCTGGCATAATACCGGAACTCTCGGAGCCATTGCAGCGGTCTGTGCGATTGGTTATTTGAAACAAGTTTCACAGAAAGAGCTGGCGAAAGCGATCGGCTTTGCAGGTGCGCAATCAGCTGGAATGCGAAAGCAGTTTGGGGCTGATATGAAACCATTACAAGCTGGCCTCGCCGCTCAAACCGCCGTATGGTCCATGGATTTAGCTTGCTCAGGTTTTGGCGGGAGTGAATCGCTTCTAGATGGGGAGCTGGGCTTCTTTTCTCTCTATGGGGATCAGAAACTGGCGGAAAGACGTCTGCTAGAGGACTATGGCACTGCATGGCGTATCGTGTCGCCAGGTCTATGGTTTAAAGTGTATCCGTTCTGTTCAGCGGCGCATCATGCAGCCGATGCGATTGAGTCATTAGTACAAGAACACTCTTCCTTACAGGAGAAGATCGAACAGGTCGACGTCATGTTTCCGCCTGGCGGAGATGCCGCACTAACGGAGCGGGCACCTTTGACAGGAGAAGAGGGACGATTTAGTGTCGAGTATGTCATCGCACTAGCGGTGTTTGGACAACCTTTATCACTGGATGCTTTTACGAAAAAAGCCATTTCACCGGAGCTGCGTACATGGATGAAGCGGGTAAATAGAGTATATGATCAAACGATAAAACCCCATCCAGACGCAGTACCAAAAGGGCGATTTACGATTGTAAAGCTCACCTTATCTGACGGGTCCACCATCAGCAAACGAGTCGATATCCCCCGGGGAGCACCAGGCTGTGCATTATCGACAGAAGACATCATACAAAAGTTAAGCAGCGTCACCAGCACATCACAGGCAAAGCAGCTTTTACAGGCGGTTGAAGAGGGGAATGACGCTGCTTATCTGAAGTTGCTCGTGTGATATGAAAAAAGCTCATCTTTGGAGATGAGCTTTTTAAATGTCCTTATTTTTATAAGAGTGAATATACTCTATGACGTCAAAGAAGATATTCCTTCGTCAGGTGAACAATTGATCTTGATCTACAACAATCACATTTAAAAACGACCCTATTCTATGACAGAGGCAAAACGAGTTTTATCTTTTAGGTTTATTTTTAAAGGTATCAAATCGCAAATCGACGAATTTAGTAGTACGTTCAAAGATTTAAATCATTGAAATGAAGGGAGTATGAAATGTTAACTATTCGTCGTATCTATCAAAAAAATTATCCTAAAGGAAAACAAGTATATTATCAATATACATCTGAAAAATACTATGAAATTCATATGGAAACCAGTCACAATGGTTGGAACATCTCCCTTACAGAAGAAGTATTTGAAGCGCCAGTTAAAAAAAATCTAAAAGAGGAGATTTTCGATCCATATAAAGAGGGTTCAGAGGTTTACGTGTCAGAGATGAATTGTGAAGAAACTGGAATTATAGTCATTCAACACATGAAATGGAATAATACATTACTCATTCATGATTTATATGTGGATAAACAATTTAAAAGAAAAGGTATTGGCAGCACTTTCATTAAAATGGCACAAAAACGAGCTCGTGAATTGGGAGTTAGAATGATTGTATTAGAAACCCAATCATCCAATTTTCCAGCTATCCAGTTTTATTTGAAAAATGGCTTTCAACTGATTGGATTAAATGTCAACTCTTATTCAAATGAAGATATAAAGAAAAAGGAAATTCGCATCGAAATGGGGTGCCTTATAGAAAATCACAATTAACTTCGTTAGGGCACACCGCCCTCGATATGCATGTCCAGTTCCAAACTGTTTTATATAGACCATTTATAACGATCAGGAAGCGTGTCATTTCATTCTTTTACTACAGGGGAGACTTCTTCATCTGAAAGAGTGTAAATGACACTGTCCTCATCTAGACTATCCTCTGCAATCCCTTCATTTTTCCATTCTACTATATTAAAAAGAACAATGTGATTCTCCAAAATTTCAGCTCCATCAAAAAGTATGAATAAAAGATGACCAAAGCATGATAAGTTCATGAAATCGTATCAATCCAATTGAGATTTGAGAAGGAACATGTAAAATAAAGCTACATAAAGAAAAACAAAGGCAACAGCGGAGGCTGATGATGAAAATATTAATGATTGAAGATAACCAGAGTGTTTGTACAATGACGGATATGTTTTTTCAACGAGAAGGGTTTCAAGCGGAATTCGTCCATGATGGATTAGAAGGATTGAATCGATTTAAGCAAGAGGAGGATTGGGATCTGCTCATCTTAGATGTCATGCTTCCTTCAATGGATGGACTGACCATTTGTCAAAAAGTACGCCAGATTAGTGATGTTCCGATTATTATGCTGACAGCAAAGGAAACGGAATCTGATCAGGTGCTGGGCTTCGATCTTGGGGCTGATGATTATGTGACAAAACCCTTTAGTCCGCTCACCTTAATGGCAAGAATCAAAGCAGTGAAACGACGTTTTGCTCAAACAACATCTACTCAAGAAGGAGCGAAAGAGGGTGAACGGCTAGAGACCGAACATTTTCAGTTAGATAAAAAAACGAGAGAAGTGTTTCTAGAGGGGAAACGGATCGAAAATTTAACACCAAAGGAATACGATTTGCTGTGCTTTTTTATACAGCATCCTCGGCAAGTATTTTCACGAGAACAATTGCTTGAGCAAATTTGGGGATACCAATTTTATGGTGATGAACGAACGGTTGATGTTCATATTAAACGATTGCGCCAAAAAATCGGAGACGGGTCTAAGCCCTTTCTGTATACGGTATGGGGCGTAGGGTATAAGTTCGATGAAGATTAAATATTTTTACCAGTTGCTGATTAGTCACCTTGGGTTATTGCTCATTGCCATCATTATTATCAGCACCTTGATGTCTCATTTTGTGAAAGATATTGCTTATCAAAATAGGGTAGACGAAATGAGTTCGTATGGGAATGAAATTTTGGAGAATTTTAAACAATTGTCGAAAGCCGAGATGAACTTCCGTTTGCGTCCATTTGAAGACATTCTTTCGACGAGACAAATCCGTTTTTTCGTCTTTGATGAAAAAGGGACTGTGCTATCTCAGCAGCAAGAGATGCCGCCGCATGAAGCGTTACTCACAAAAGATTTGTGGGCCAAGCTCGCAAAAGGAGAAGAAATTATTGTCAAGCGAAGTGATTCACGCCGGCTTGATCAAGAAGCATCACTTGTGGCACTTCCTGTCATGGAAGACGGAAAGCTGAAGGGCGGGGTGGTGCTCATAGCTCCTATTCAAGGAGCAGAAGAGCTGATTGCTCAAATGAACCGGTATTTATATATCATCGTGTTTGTGGCATTGACGATTACCTTTATTCTCAGTCTGTTTCTGTCGAAGTTCCATGTGAATCGTATCAAAAAACTGAGAGAGGCAACTGAGAAAATTGCGCATGGTGACTACAACATTCATCTTGAAAACAAACACCTTGATGAAATTGGTACACTAGGTGAGGATTTTAATATGATGGCCAATCGTCTTCAACGGTCAAGAGAGGAAATTGACCGGCTCGAAAAGCGTAGGCGACAATTCATCGCAGATGTGTCTCACGAATTGAAAACACCGCTGACGACCATTCGAGGATTGGTCGAATGGCTGAATACTGCGGATGTGCCGGCAGAAGAGAAAGAGAAATGCTATGCGCTCATCACTGATGAAACAAAACGAATGTTGCGTCTCGTCAATGAAAATATGGATTATGAGAAAATCAGGTCGAATCAAATCACCCTTCAAAAATTTCACTATCCACTCATTGATACGTTTGAAGTGATTAAGGAGCAGCTGAGCCGAATGGCTGAAGAGAAAAACAATCAGCTCATGGTAGAGGTTCACCCTGAACAAAAGGTATACGCAGATTATGACCGGCTCATTCAAATTCTCGTCAACATCACAAAGAACGCCATTCAATTTACAGAAGGCGGCCGTATTTCTTTGAGAGGGAAAGAAGAGAATGGGGAAACGATCATTGAAGTAGAAGACACGGGAATCGGCATCGCACCTGAAGAAGTCAAACACATTTGGGAACGTTTTTATAAAGCGGATATTTCGAGAACGAATACACCATACGGAGAATACGGACTTGGCCTGTCAATTGTCAAACAGCTTGTGGACTTGCATGACGGACAGATTGATTTAAAAAGCGAAAAACATAAAGGAACAACATTTATCATTCGTTTACCGCTCCCACAAGAAAAGGGCTAAACTCCGTTTAGCCTCAGCGTGTAGACAAACCCTCGCATTCGGTGTCAGTCCTGCGTGCCGGTGCTCACGAATGTGAAATTCGCTCCGCGCCGGTACTCGTCTTTCCTAGGGCTGCAAAGGTTTTCTATCACGCTGAAAAGAAGAAAAGGGCTAAACTCGGTTTAGCCCTTTTTGGTGTATCATCACTTATTCTGTTTTGGAAAACGTTAGGCCGATATGAGCAAGTGCCTGCGGTAAATCCTTACGAATGGTGATGTCTTTAAATGAAATATTCGATTGAATCGCATTTAGCGCAAGGTCTTGCTTTATTCCTGTTAAAACAGCTGAAATGCCTAAAAGTCTTAACGTTTGCGCATAGCTGACCAAGTATTGAATGCTTTGTTCATTGAGTCGTTTTGTCCCTGAAACATCAATGACCAAATGAGAGAGCGACAGCCTGTAGCTTTCCTGTAAAATGGTTTCTAAAATATGCTGCGCACGTGTCTCTTCGATATCACCAAGAAGAGGGAGCACGGCGACACCGTCAACAACAGGTACGATCGGTACAGATAATTGCTGAATCTGCCGATTGGCCTGGTCGAGTTCTAAGACGTAACTCAACAAAGATGCCATCGTTTCAAACATATGAACATGCTCTTCTGTAAATTGCTGCGGCCTTAGATCAAGTCCACAAATGGTTCCATAGTTCGTACCATCAGTAAAATCGATGGGAACCCCAATAAATGATCCGCCTTGCAGCTGTTTCGTGACGTCTAAGTTTTTTGAACGCTCGTCCAAGCGGATATCAGGGATCAACAGCGTATCGCGATGATCGACCGCCAGCTTGCAAAATGTCTTCTCGTAAGGATTTTCTTCCCCTTCTTCAAGAAGCTGCTCGTCTTGATTTAGCACTTTCACAATCTGATTGGTGTTTTGATCATTTTTAGCAATAAACAGTGTATTCACATGAATGAATTGACTCATCATGTTTAAAATACTTGTAGAAGCATCATGAAAATTGCGAAACTGTTTTAATAGTTGTTGACGAGGCATGGATTAGGACTCCTTGTAGCTCCGATCAATGGCCGGAACAATAGTTGATTTGTCTCTATCATACAAAATCAAACGAGAAATAGATATACTTTAATGCGCAAATCGTGCGAGATCAAAAAGACTGCCGATCCGGAGATCTGACAGTCTGCTGATTAAATGGAGACAGGCACCGTGGACATAGAGAAAAATTCCTCATATAAGGCTTGAACGGCTTCTTTTTCTTGAGCCGCTTTGACGCCAAACATCATGCTCACCTCTGAAGAGCCTTGGTTGATCATTTCAATATTCACTTTGGCTTTTGACAGCGCTTTTGCTGCTCTTGCTGTTGTACCAACATTATGACGCATCGCTTCTCCTACGACCATAATAAGCGAGAGGTTCCGCTCTAAAACCACTTCATCTGCATCAAGTACAAGCTTTAATCGGTCTAAAAGCTCTTGTTCAATCTGCTGCTCCTCCAGCTGATCCTGTCTTAAAATAATGGTCATATCATCAATGCCAGAAGGCACGTGTTCATACGTAAGTCCATATTCCTCTAACGTTTGCAACACCTTACGTCCAAAGCCCACTTCTCGGTTCATCAAATACTTGGAGATATAAATACTGCAAAATCCATTGTCTGATGCGATTCCCACAACAGGGCCATTCGTATGATCCCGTTGATTTACAATTTTCGTACCTTTGGCCGTTGGATTATTGGTGTTCTTAATCTGAACAGGAATGCCTGCCCGAAAGGCTGGAATAAGTGCCTCATCATGAAATACAGAAAAACCCGCATAGGACAATTCACGCATTTCACGGTACGTCAGCTCTGTGATTTCCTTTGGTTCATGAACGATCGTTGGATTGACGGCGTAGACTGCATCCACATCCGTAAAGTTTTCATACACATCTGCCTTCAGTCCATTTGCCAAAATGGAACCGGTAATGTCTGATCCACTGCGGGAAAAAGTGACGATATCACCCGCTAGACTAAAACCGAAAAAGCCAGGGAACACAATGATGCCAGAGCGTTCTCTTAATTTGTACAAATGATCATACGATTCTGGAAGGACTTGCGCTTGACCAGGCTCGTCGCTGACAAATAGACCGGCTTCTTTTGGATTCACATAGTGCGCTTCGACGCCTTGATGCTGAAAGTAGGCTGCAATCAGCTTTGCGTTATTATCTTCACCGCTTGCTTTAATCGCATCAAGATAACGCTCAGGATGAGAAGAATCAGCCTGTAATAACGTGTTTACATCTTGCCGGATGGTGTCAATAATGTCATGACCTAACCCCAGCTCATCCGCAATCGATGCATATCGCTCGATGACAGCTTCTTGTAAATCGTGTGCTTCACCTAAACGTAAATATTGTTCACCGCAGCTAATTAATAGATCGGTGACCTTCGTATCCGTTGAATGCCGTTTTCCTGGTGCGGAAACAACGACTGCTTTTCGAGCTGGATCTGCTGTGACAATGTCAAATACCTTTTGCAGCTGCTTGCCAGAAGCAAGAGAACTGCCACCAAATTTAACGACCTTCAATGCATACATCTCCTATAGTAAAAATTTTCTCACAAATTGAATAGTTTCTATTATCAACTCTTTTCTTCAAATTATCAAGGTTTTTCTTCTCTATATGAACAAATGTGTTTTTAGGGAGGACGTTATGTGTGAATATATGAAAAAAGAGCTGGCTATATGCCGAGCTCTTTGTCTTTATGAAGAAGAGGACGAAGAAGATAGCTCCTGCTTCATCACTTTGTTTTCACGTTTTTCTTTTAAGAAGAATGAGAGGACAAGTCCAATCACCGCAATAGCACCAGACACGATAAATGACGTATTCATGCCATGAACGGCTGACTTCATTGGATCGGATAATGCTGCATTGGCAGCAGAGCTGCTCATAATGGAGACAAGCACAGCCGTCCCGATAGAGCCGCCCATTTGTCTCATCGTATTATTCATTGCTGTCCCGTGCGGAATCAAATGCGGTGGTAACGAGTTAATACCGGCTGTTGTCAGCGGCATCATGATCATTCCAACCCCGATTAAGCGAAGTGTGTAGGCCACTGTAATGAGGGTAATCGATGAATCAAGGCTGAGCATCATAAATGGCAGGGAAGTGACAGCTAATATCGTAAATCCGCCTAGAGCCAGCCCTTTACCGCCTACTTTGTCAAAAATTCGTCCGATAATCGGCGATAGGAATCCCATAAAGAGAGCCCCTGGCAATAAGATCAGCCCTGTATCAAGGGCTGATAACCCTCTGACATTCTGCGTATAGAGCGGCAGAATCGTCTCTGTTCCAATCAGTAAAGCAAAGACGAGCATACCGAGGAAGGTCGTTAAGCTAAAGATCGCAAACTTAAAGACGCCAAACTCAAGCATCGGTCTTTTCAAATTCGACTGACGCAGGATAAAGAAGAACAAGCTCACAGCGCCGACAATGAGTGAAATCAGAACGGTCGCACTCGTCCAGCCATACGTTCCGACACTTGAAAATCCGTACAGCAGTCCACCAAATCCGAAGGAAGACAGGATCACCGATAAGACATCGATACGAGTGTCTCTTTGCTGTGTGACATTTTTCATTAAGAAGAAAGCAAGAATGAGATCAATAATACCGATTGGAAGAACAATATAGAATAAGAACTTCCAGCTAAAGGAATCGACAATCCAGCCGCCAAGTGTTGGTCCAAGCGCCGGTGCGAATGAAATCACTAGTCCGACCATACCCATGGCTTGCCCGCGTTTTTCTTTTGGGAAAATGGTTAAGAAGATCGTTTGCATGAGCGGCATCAAAATCCCTGCGCCAGCTGCCTGCACGATACGTGCTGCAAGTAACACTGGGAAATTCGTGGCGAACGAAGCAAGAATGGTACCTGCTGTAAAAATGCTAAGAGCCGTTAAGACTAAGGAACGGCTTGAAAATTTCTCAATTAAAAAGGCCGTAATTGGGATGAGAATCCCGTTTGTCAGCATAAAGGCTGTGGTCAGCCATTGGCCTTTACTGACATCAATATTGAACTCTTCCATGATATGCGGGATCGCTGGAATGAGAAGCGTTTGGTTTAAGATCGCAACGAACGCCCCAACGAGGAAAATCCCAACAATCACAGACCGGTTATACGATGTTGTTGATTGGTTCATATTATCCCTTCTTTATCTATAAAATAATGCTTTTCAGCTGTGACACGTTTTGAGATAAAACGCTGTGTTTGCCTAAATAATCAAGCAATGAGCTAATTAAAAAGGTTCTCGGTTGGTCCTTTGACAGTTCTTGACTCAGCAGTTCAAACGCAGAGAGGAGATCGTCCTTTTCTTCTCCGTTTGATAGTGTGTGAAGCTCTTGTTTCATCTTTGTTAAGTACGAGATGACAAGCTTTTCTTCATCATATTCTTCCTGTGTGGAAAGCAAATAAGAGTCCATCAGCTGATCTGTTAGCACAGGCTCAATGGAGCAAGGCTTTATTGATACACGGTCCATCACACCGATGATCATTTCGGCGGCATTTTCTAATTGGATGTTCTTGTGCTCAATCGCCAACATCAAGATGAATTCTCTCATTAATCCGTTGAGGACAATCACAAGATCCCACACATAAGGCGCAACAGATTCACCATATGTGCTTAAAATGATGTCTCTGTGTCGCTGCATGATAATGGAGCGTGTCTCACGTAAATGCTTAATGACGATGGGCGAATGCTGTGAAAAAGCTTCAAAGGACAGCATATTCAAAAATTTATGATTCTCTTTAAACTCTTCAAGCTCAAGCTTAATCTTTTTTGTGAATTTTTCCTTTTTGGACAGCGTCGTTTCGGAATGAATGATCTGAGAAATCTCTCTCATTTTGCGCTGATTGTATTTAATCAGTTCCAATAGAAGAGCTTCCTTTGAATCAAACAGTTTATAAATTGACGCTTTTGATATTTTACAGGCATCAGCAATTGACTGCATGGAGACACTCATATAGCCTTTTTGAGAAAATAATTTCTTCGATACCCGCAAAATCTCTTCTTGCTTTTCGTTCATCTTCATAAGTCCTTTCCGAATCGGCAAAACCATATGGTCACAATGGAAACCGAGTGGTCACTTTTGCTATGATAACAAAACCAATGACACATGACAAGAAAATGAACTTAAAAAAATACATGTCTCAATGACATGTATCCGATTGTTGACAAAGGGCTAAAATGAACTTGATTTTAGCCCTTTGTCTTTTTTGTCATAGGCGAGTAACAAGATTGTATGTTAGAACAAAATACGATACATTTATCGTATGAATAATCCAAATCATCCAACCCAAGAAAACATGAGACTCATTTCTGTGCTGCAAGCATTGGCTGACCCTGTTCGGCTGGAGATTGTCCGCTGCTTAGCAGAAGCGGGTGAGAGAACATGCGGTACGTATCATATGAACATTGCCAAGTCCACGCTGTCGCATCACTTTAAAGTACTAAGAGAGGCAGGCATCGTGAAAGTGAGAATTGACGGGAAGCACCGTTACTACTCTCTCAGAAAGGATGACATTGATTCCGCTTTTCCAGGCCTCTTGTCATCCGTATTAGCTGTAGACAAGGAGCGGTGGTAAGAGAATCTTGCATCAACAAATGACAAATCCCCAAGGCATTTTAACCTTGGGGATTTGTCATGCGTCTCGTGTAAAACGGAATTAGGCCATTGAATGATCCATAGACAGATGGACAATGTCATAAATGTGAATCTGCTGCTCTATATTCTCTGGTAATGAGTCCAGAAAAGAATATTTGACGCATTTCCATTTATCGGGGTTATATACGATGACTTCACCCTTATTGTCGTTAAAATGAGAAAAGAGATGGGCGATATCTAGGTTTTCCAGGCAATCAGTAGGATGAATCGTCACATACTCTTCAAGAACGAATGTGCTACGATGAAAATCATCTGTTAAATGAACGGAATATGTGATGCCAATATTAATTTGTTTCCAGCCAAAAGAACGTAAAATATGATCAAATGACCCCTTAAACACAAAATCCGTCATGCCCTCCGATTGTTTCCAAATATACAATGGGCAATAGCTGTTGTGTAAACTCCTATGTTTGTCTTTTTCAGTGATCAAATAAGCTTTAAATAATAAATCCTGATATCCATCTGTTTTCCATCCATTGTTTCGTACTCTTTTTCTAATGATATTCATATCATAATCCGCAGGCAGATCCACATGATATTGCATGGCATGCATAGAAACACTCCCTTTCAATAGCCATCATAATCGACTTCAAACCAGTTGAATAATACATATTTGTGTTATTGTTATCACAAAAAGTGATAGGTGATCATGATGAATATAAATGATTTGATTATTTTTATAGAGGTGTATCAAAAAGAATCGATTAATCAAGCGGCTAAAGCTTTAGGGTATGCGCAATCCAATATTTCTCAAAGAATCAAAGCGCTTGAAACGTTATATGATTCAACATTTTTTATCCGGCATCATCATGGAATCAGTTCAACAGGACAGGGGGATTTATTTTATCAATACGCTCAAAAAATCGTAAAAGAAACGAAGGACATTCAACAAAAATTGACTTCACAGAAAAAGACCGTTTTATGCTCTGAACTTCTATTTAACGTTTTGTACGAGCAACGAGTTTTAGAGGATATTCAAGCCACTGATTTTATCATTGCTTCATCAAGTACGATCAACAAAAAGTTAACAGAGGATGTGTATGATCAAATTATTTCTTTTAATCAAATGGAAAAACCGGAATATCAATTAAAAGAGGTAAAGAGCTTGGCATTGAACGTATATGGAAAATCTAAAGAAATATACGATGATGATATCTCATTGGTCGTGAATCGTGATCAGCTTTGCCCATTAAGACATGAGGCCAGACGTATGCTGGGTGATCGAACCCTATTTGAGTTAGATTCGTTTGAAGGAATGTTCAAAATCGTTGAACAGGGAGATGGTATTGCGTTACTGCCAACCAACTTAAAAAGCCTTCAAACACTCGTGAAATTGCTAGAAAAAAATATTCACATCAACTATTACGTTTATGAAAGAATGTGATCGTAACACTCCTCTGTCGGTTTAGTCCCGTCAAAGGAGCGCCACGATTCATCTACATGAGCTGTTTCATTTCCCATAAATCGAGTCATACAGGCGTTTCACCGCTGGCTTAATATCCTCTGGCCGCATATGGGAGAAACCGAGGACGAGCGGGACAAAGCCTTCTTTGTGACCAGGCACATGCTCATCAAGGGTAAAACGGTCCATCCCGTACATTTTCAGCTTTCGGTCTTTGGCGCGTTGTAAAATCTCATGCTGCGTCCGATCTGAGCGGAATTCTGCGATAAAATGCAGCCCTGCATTTTCCCCGATAATCCGTACGTTGTCACGAAAGACAGTGTCGAGCTCTCCAATGAGCTGTTTTCGTTTTTCCTCATATAGCCCATTCATTCTTTTAATATGCCGCTGATAGGCGCCATCTTTTATAAAATAAAGAAGGGTGTATTGTGTAAAAAGGTTAGCCGTTTGAATAAAAAAGTGCTGTTCTTCTTTATAGCGTCTTAATAAATGCTGCGGCAGCACCATGTAGCTGATCCTCAAGCCGGGCAGCAATGATTTCGAAAAGGTCCCCATATAAATGACTTTGTCATAGCGGTCAAGGCTCTGCAGCGCCGGAATGCTGTCTGTGCCGTACTTAAATTCACTGTCATAATCATCTTCAATGATATAGCGATCTGGCTGATCAGCTGCCCAGTTTAATAGCTGTATCCGCCTAGAAATCGGCATGATCACCCCTGTTGGGAACTGATGAGAAGGCGTAATGATCAAGACATTTGGCTCTTTCTTCTGAATATCGCTCATCCGCACCCCTTTTTGATCAATGCCAATCGTTTCAATCCGGTGATGATTGTTTTTCAGCATTTGATACAGTCTGCGATAGCCGGGGTTTTCTAATCCGTATATTTGATCAGCTGGAAGGATGCTAGATAACGAATGAATGAGCGACTGTGTACCTGCACTTAAAATGAGCTGTTCAGGGTAGCATTTGACCCCTCGTGCAAGTCCAATCAGCCGGGCAATTGTTTCCCGCAGCTCATAGACGCCTTGTGGGTGCGGCAGCTCACCAAAGGCGTCTTGGTGGAGATGAATCGCTTTTTGCTCACTTTTCAGCCAGCTTTTAAAAGGAAAATTAGCTGTATCAACAGAAATATGAGAAAAGGAATACCAGTCATCTCGCTCAATCGGATTCTCTTTTAAATCTGCTGGAAGGGAAGAGGGTTTCAGTTGACCTGATTCATGAAATGTTTCCAGTGATTCCACAAAAAAGCCTTTCCGTTCAACTGAATATAAATATCCCTCGGCAAGCAGCTGCTGATAGGCGCCATTCACTGAATTGACGCTGACGTTTAAAGTATCTGCTAACTCTCGTTTAGACGGTAATTGATCGTGCGGCTGCAGGTTACGGTTTAAAATTTCCTCTTTAATTTTTGTATAAATTTGATGATAAATAAATCCGTTTTCCCCTGTTTGATCTAGTTGAATTGTCAGCATCTCGCCATTCCATCCTTTCTGGTACCATGAAAAAAATGATATTGGTACTTTCTATCATACCAAAAAATATTCAGAATAATAAAAAAGACATAAAGGGGATGGATGACAATGAGTCAAACGACAACAAACCGTTTTTCAACAGAGGAATGGCAGGGGAAAAGAGATCAATACGTCGCAAGAGGCGTAAGTAATGGCAACCGTCATCTTGCAGCGAAAGGGAAGGGAGCCGAGCTTTTCGATATTGATGGCAATCGTTTTATCGATTTTGCAGGCGCCATCGGTACATTAAATGTAGGACACTCCCATCCAAAGGTTGTGGAAGCAGTCAAAGCGCAGGCAGACAGCCTGATTCACCCAGGATTTAATGTCATGATGTACGAATCCTATATCGAATTGGCAGAAAAGCTATGCCACCTCACACCAGGCGACCACGACAAAAAAGCCATTTTCTTAAATTCAGGTGCCGAAGCGGTTGAAAACGCAGTGAAAATTGCCCGTAAATATACGAAAAGACAAGCGGTTGTCTCATTTACAAGAGGCTTCCACGGAAGAACGAATATGACGATGAGCATGACAAGCAAGGTCAAGCCTTATAAATTTGGATTCGGACCATTTGCGTCAGAGGTTTATCAAGCGCCGTATCCTTATTACTATCAAAAACCTGAAGGATTAAGCGATGCAGCCTACGACGAATACATCATCGATCAGTTCAATCAATTCTTTGTCGCAACCGTTGCACCAGAAACAGTCGCTTGTGTGGTGATGGAGCCAGTCCAAGGGGAGGGCGGATTCATTGTACCATCGAAGCGTTTTGTCCAGCATGTCGCTTCATTCTGTCAGCAGCATGGAATCGTATTCGTGGCAGATGAAATCCAAACAGGATTTGCAAGAACAGGGAAATACTTTGCGATTGAGCACTTCGATGTGGTGCCAGACTTAATCACTGTATCAAAATCCCTTGCAGCTGGCCTGCCGCTGAGCGGTGTTGTTGGCAGAAAAGAATTACTTGATGCAGCGGACCCAGGGGAGCTAGGAGGAACGTATGCTGGCAGTCCATTAGGCTGTGTGGCAGCTTTGGCTGTACTTGATATTATTGAAACAGAACAACTGAATGAACGATCTGAACACATTGGACAAGTCATTGAGGACAAAGCGAATGAGTGGAGAAGTAAGTACTCATTCATCGGGGAAGTCCGGCGATTAGGGGCAATGGCGGCCATTGAAATTGTGGAAGATCAAACAACGCGTACACCAGATAAGAAGACAGCCGCAGCGATTGCAGCCTATGCAAACAAGCACGGACTACTCTTATTAACGGCAGGGATCAATGGGAATATTATTCGCTTTTTAACACCACTTGTCATCACAGATGAGCTGCTGCAAGAAGGACTAGGGATTATCGAAGACGCCTTCACAGCACGCTAAACAACAAAGGGGGATGGTTGTATGCAAAAACAACAAATGGCTAAAACCATGTCGCAGTCAGACGTACTGTTTTTATCCATTGGTGCAATGCTTGGCTGGGGCTGGGTTGTACTTTCGGGAGATTGGATTTTAACAGCTGGATTTTTAGGAAGTGTGATTGCCTTTGTCATAGGGGGCATTCTCGTCATCTTTATTGGACTAACGTATGCAGAGCTTTCCTCTGCGATTCCAGAAACAGGCGGAGGACTCGTCTTTGTCCAGCGGGCATTTGGGATCAAATCAGCGTTTGTCTCCGCATGGGGCGTATTGTTCGGTTATGTGTCCGTAATTACGTTTGAAGCTGTCGCACTTCCGACAGTCATTGACTATGTCATTCCAACACAGCATGTTGGTTTCCTATGGAATATAGGAGGATGGGATGTTTACTTTACATGGGTGTTGATTGGATCTGGCGGTGCGCTGTTTTTAACAGCTCTGAACTACATTGGCGCAAAGCCTGCTGCCATTTTTCAATCGGTGTTCACAGTGGCCATTATCCTGACAGGTTTTCTTCTATTAGGCGGAGCTACATTTAATGGAGATTTTGCAAACCTTGAGCCGATGTTTCAGGGCGGGGTTGGCGGTCTGATGGCTGTGTTAGTGATGATTCCCTTTTTATTCGTTGGGTTTGATGTCATCCCGCAGGTAGCGGCGGAGATTAACGCACCAAAGAAGATCATCGGGAGAATTTTGATTATCTCCATTGTGAGTGCGGTTGTATTTTATCTACTCATTGTCTTTGGAGTAGCGGCAGGATTGTCAAAAGGTCAGCTTGAGGCTTCATCACTGGCAACAGCAGATGCCATGGTACAGCTTCTTGGTCATCAGGCGTTTGGGACTGTGCTTGTCATTGGTGGTGTAGCAGGCATTGTGACGAGCTGGAATGCATTTATCATTGGTGCAAGCCGTATCCTCTATGCAATGGCGGAAAGAGGCATGATTTCCAAATGGTTTGCGTATATTCATCCGAAGTATAAAACACCGACAAATGCCATTTTGTTCTTAGGTGCATTGGCCTTTTTTGCACCATTACTAGGCCGACCTGCCCTCGTGTGGATTGTCAATGCAGGGGGTGTGGGCATCATCGTTGGGTATTTGATTGTGTCCATTGCCTTTATGAAACTTCGCAAGACAGAACCTGAGCTTGAGCGTCCATACCGCATTAAATATTGGCGGACGACCGGCGTTTTTGCCATTGGACTCAGTCTCCTTTTTCTATCATTTTATTTTCCAGGGATGCCGGCTTCCTTATCATGGCCAGCTGAATGGATTTTGCTTTTAGGTTGGGCACTCATTGGGTATATACTATATGTAATGAATCCAAGAACGAAGGAGAAGGTAGAGCATGACAAACGAACTCAAAGTGTATAATCCTGCAACCGGAGAAGAAATTGCCTCAGTTGCTCAGCATACAAAAGAACAGATTGAAGATGCGATCACTCGCTCACACAAAGCATTCAAAACATGGGCAAAAACGTCAGCCCATGAACGTGCAAATATCATTCGCAAATGGTTTGATCTCATGATCGAGCATAAAGAAAGACTTGCAAAAATCATCACAGAAGAAAACGGGAAGCCGTATCAAGAAGCATTAGGGGAAATCGTCTATGCCGCTGGATATATTGAATGGTACGCAGAGGAAGCAAAGCGGATTTACGGCAGAACGATCCCGTCTCATACGACAAACAAACGCCTATTTGTCACAAAACAGCCAGTCGGTCCTGTTGCGGCGATTACACCATGGAATTTCCCTGCGGCGATGATTACAAGGAAGGCTGCACCAGCGCTTGCGGCGGGCTGTACGTTTATCGTGAAACCTGCTGAAGACACGCCGCTTACGGCCATTGAGCTTGTGAAATTAGGCCATGAAGCCGGAATTCCAGAGGATGCCTTGCAATGGGTGATTGGAGATGGAAAAGAAGTGGGGGAAATCTTCACAGATAGTCCATTGATCCGCAAGATCACGTTTACTGGCTCAACACCAGTTGGAAAACATCTCATCAAAAACAGTGCGAGCACAGTGAAACACGTTTCTATGGAACTTGGCGGTCATGCCCCGCTGATCGTAGATAAGGACGCCAACCTTGAATTGGCTGTGAAACAAGCAGTGGCATCTAAATTCCGTAATGCAGGTCAGACGTGTGTTTGTGCCAATCGATTAATTGTCCATGAAGAAATTCATGAAGCATTTGCGCAAAGTTTCAGCAAAGAAGTGGAAAAGCTGAAAGTAGGAAATGGGTTTGAGGAAGGCACGTCCATCGGACCGATTATCAATAAGCGAGGCTTCGATAAAATTGTCGACCAAATACAAGATGCCGTGGATAAAGGGGCGAAAGTTCTTGTCGGCGGCGATACACATTTTGACGATGAGAAGTCGTATTATTTTGTTCAGCCGACGGTGCTAACTCATGTCGACCCTTCAATGAACATTATGCATGAAGAGACGTTTGGTCCAGTTGCACCCATTACGACATTTAGCACATTAGATGAAGCCATTGAATTAGCAAATGATACACCTTTTGGACTTGCGGCTTATTTCTTTACAGAGAATTACCGCAATGGTCTCTATATATCTGAGAATCTAGATTACGGGATTATTGGCTGGAATGACGGGGGACCATCCGCTGTGCAGGCACCTTTCGGCGGTATGAAAGAGAGTGGTATTGGTCGTGAAGGCGGCATCGAAGGCATCGAGCCTTATTTAGAAACGAAGTATGTGTCAATTGGTTTAGACGAATAACATGTGAAAAAGACTGTCCGAGAAGCCTCGACAGTCTTTTTTATGTTAAACAGCCGGTGGGAAAAGTTGATCCACCGTTTCTTTTGTTTCTTTGAGAATCTCGTGGATGTCGTCTGCAGATGCTTGTTCCATGCTGCTGAACAAGAGCCGTTCGACTGGCTCAACGCCGATCAGATCAAAGGCGGCTGTATCTGTCGTCATGTGATGGCTGGGGGTGATGATCATATTTGAATCAAGAAAGGTCCTCGGTGCATCATGCGTATTAATAATGACCCCTTTTTTGTCTCGAAGCAGATTTTTCACCACTCCGTTTTCATTGATCTCATACGCAAACCCCTCTGAAAAAACGCGCTCCACATAACCCTTTAGCATCGCCGGCAAGCCTGTCCACCATATTGGAAAGATAAACGTGAGGACATCAGCTTGTTGAATCAGCTTCTGCTCTCTTTGAACCGGTACCGGCACATGTCCGTTTCTCATGGCAACCTTTTCTGCTGTTGTCAGCTCTGGCGGAAAGCCAATGCTATACACATCACGAACCGTCACATCATGACCATTGTTCAAAAGAGTGCTTACAACAAGATCTAATAGGGTTTGATTTAAGCTTTGCTGGGGATGAGCAAATATGATTAGATGGTTCATCTCATAGCCTCCTAGGTGGTCATGTGTCTCATTATGGCATGCACGAGTATCCTATTCAATCCTATATTGGAAATGATAGGTTGGGAAAATAAAAAGCGACCGCTTGAAAAAACGATCGCTCATGTAAGGCTTATTTCTTTCTAAAAGCAAGTCCAAGTGCAATCAATGCCACAACTAAGGCTGCAATGGACAGACCAAGAACAAGTGGTGAAGAAGAAGAAGAAGAAGAGGCTGTTTCAGATGCCTTTTCTTCTTTTGGTTTTTCTTGACCATGTGAATCCGTTACGGTATTAGACGCAACAATGTTTGTGATCGAATGAGGCTTATCAGCGTCCTTGTCGCCAGTCCATTCAACTACTGTTCCATCCTTGTAATATTGATACGCATCCCATGCCGCTTCGCCAGCTTTTTCAGGGTTTTTTGCGACAAACACGAATTGCTGGAACTGTCCAGCAAGGACACCATCGCCAGTTGCTTCCCAAGTGACTCTTGTGACTTTTCCGTTTTTCTCTTCAGTTGTTGTTTTCCAGCCAGGCACTGGCTCGTATTGCTGGAATTCTACGCCTTTAGGCATCGTGATGACAACCTTTGTTGTCGGACTGTCGCTTTCAGAAGGTACTTTTAACGTATAGGTTTCCCAAGCATTCGTTGCAGATGTATCAGGTTTGACTGTCACGTGTGCACTCACAGGAATCGCCAGTAAAAATGAAGCGAGAAGCATTGGTAATAAAGCTTTAACGTATTTTTTCATATGATATGAACTCCTTTTAGTTTCTTCTAATGAATGTCGTATCGATGTTGTCAAAAGAACCAGTTAATGCATGAATCTCAATTTTCCAAGTGCCTTTTTCATTTAGTAAGAGGTTTTCAGCCGAGAAGTGTCCATTCTTTAATCGTTTCAGCTGAAACTCGTTTGGCGTTTCATCACCGAACAAGGAGACTTTGTGGATCTTAGCTGTCACAGATTGAATGTCTGTGATCGTTTGTCCATCCTTCTTCGTAAATGCCACCTCGAACGTGTTTTTACCTGGAGCATTCGGGGTAATGCTCAAAGACACAAGGTCACGATGCTCCACCTGATTGGCTCCAAAGAATGGCTCTGGTGCAGGCGGCGGAGGGCTTGGGATATTGGTGAATACGGCTGTTAATAGTAAAATAGCGATCCCAATGATCCACTCTGCTCGTAAAGATACGTTTCGTTTCTGCTTCTTTTCCCATCTCAGCATCAAATAATGGACGAGCCCAAGGAGACCCATGATGATAAATAAACCAAGTTTGATTAAGAAGGTGCGTCCATAAGCTGATTGGAAAAGGGCATCAAATGATTGCAGAATAAAAATCGCATTCACAAACCCAGAAAACACAATCAGTCCAACTGAGAGCAGTGCCCACGGATGAAAAGCTGTCAGGGTGCTGCGTATGAGCGGCTGATCTTCATTCGGCAGTTTCTTCATCAAAAGAAGGACAATGGCTGTTAAGCCGCCGACCCAAATAGATGCAGAAACGAGATGAATGAAATCAAGTGACGTTGTCAGTATTTTATTATCTGTAGCGGCTGGATGACCGATTTGTGCTTTCAGCCAAAGGAGCACAGTGAAAATGAGCAGCGGGAACAGCCATACTCGAAAGGAAGTGAACATTCCTTTTTTCATCGCCACAATCGTCCAAATCATCAGAAGAACAAAGGACGCCATCAGCATCATCCACAGACTCCCACCCGAAGTCGACGCAATGGTTTCTTGTAAAAGCGATGGTTGAAATGCCCCTAAAAAGGACACGTCTGCCGCTGACTTAGTTTGAATCGGCAGCTGGAACAAGAGTGCTCCGCCCATCATGATCAATGAAACAGTTAAGAGTCGCTTCATTCGCCGAGCTAAAACGTCGGTTATGGCCGCTTTAAACCATAGAAGCCCAAATAAAATGGTTCCAAGAAATAAGCTAAATGACGTATACAGAAAGGCTTTGTCAATGGTTGAAGCCATATCGATGGATTCACTAGATTGTCCTTGATCTAATTGATCAAATCCTCCATCCGCTTTTCCGATACTAAAAGGAATCATGCCAGACACAGAGTGCCCATCGGCTGATACCGCATTCCACTGAATGGTGTAAATGCCTTTAGGTAAATTCTTTTTTAAAGCTGCTTCCATGATCTTTTGCTCTTTGATGACCGTATCTCCTTGATCCACACGATCCCCTTTTGCATTAAACACCTTAATGGCATGAAATCCGCTTTCGATTCCTTCACTAAAGGTGATCGAGACTGCAGGAGGCTGCTGATCCAGCTCTTCATTTGCTACTGGATTTGAGCTCACCACATATGCATGAGCAAATGCCTCTTTTGGCATGAAAAAGGAGAACATGAAGATGAGCAGCAGAAGCCACTTACGATATTTCAACAATGTGAATAACCGCCTTTCTACCTATGAAAATGTCTCATGTATCAGAAAGAAAGCGGCAGTAAACTGTGAGTCACAGAAAAAACCGCTCTTTCTATTGTACCGCCTACTCTAAAAGGTAAACGAAACAAATAGCAAGATGGTTCACTTTTTCTGTGTCATGTCTGCGCAGACATTTCTTGTTTAAATAGGTTTGATCAATATAAGCCTATTCGATTTAAGAAGAGGAAACAAGAAGTGACGATTTGAAAGTTGTGAAATTCCAATGAATTTTGCGCCAAAACAACAGTAGATTCAACTTTTACCCCGCTATCATCTATGGTATGCCGAGAGGTGTCACATTATTTTTCAATTTTGTCACACACTAAGTGACAAAGTGACATTTAGTTTCAATTGAAGGGAAAGTGAAAGCGTTTTACGATAGGTATAAGGGCTTCACTGACTCTCGTTCTTATATCTTTTGACCTATAAAGCCCGAAATAAAGGGAGAGAAGAAAGGGGTTTTCACAGATGCAGGAAAAAAGCGGATTCCGCGTGAAAGTACAGCGCTTTGGAAGCTATTTAAGCGGCATGATTATGCCGAATATTGGTGCATTTATTGCATGGGGACTCATTACAGCTTTGTTCATTCCAAGTGGTTATCTTCCGAATGAGCAATTAGCTACACTCGTTGGACCGATGATTAACTACTTACTACCGCTCTTAATTGGTTACACAGGCGGTAAACTCGTCTATGACCATCGAGGCGGAGTGCTCGGTGCTACGGCTACGATTGGCGTCATTGTTGGCTCAGATATTCCAATGTTTTTAGGTGCCATGATCATGGGACCGCTTGGCGGTTATCTCATAAAGAAAATTGACCAGCTGTTCAAAGACCGAATCAAATCTGGCTTTGAAATGCTTGTGAATAACTTTACGGCAGGTATCCTCGGTGCCATTCTCGTTGCCATTGCATTCTATGCCATCGGCCCAGTGGTACTAGGTCTGAATAAGGCCCTTGCGGCAGGTGTAGATATCATTGTCAATGCTCATTTACTACCGCTGGCAAGTATCTTCATTGAACCAGCAAAAGTATTGTTCTTAAACAATGCGATTAACCAAGGTATTTTAGGTCCGTTAGGGGTGGAGCAAGCAGCGAAGACAGGGCAGTCTGTTCTGTTCTTGCTTGAAACAAACCCAGGGCCAGGTTTAGGTGTTCTTCTTGCGTATATGTTCTTTGGAAGAGGAAATGCGAAACAGTCTGCACCAGGTGCCATTGTGATTCAGTTCTTAGGAGGAATCCATGAAATTTACTTCCCGTACATCTTAATGAAACCAAAACTTATTTTGGCTGTCATTGCAGGGGGAGCAAGTGGTGTCCTGACGTTTACATTATTAAATGCAGGATTAAAAGCTGTGCCGTCACCAGGAAGTATTATTGCGCTTATGCTGATGTCTCCAAAAGGCGGTCACCTTGCCGTTTTAGCAGGTGTTGTCGTAGCAGCTATCGTATCGTTCCTTGTCGCATCGGTCATTTTGAAAGCATCTAAAGAAGTTGACGAAGATTTAACAGCAGCAACAGAAAAGATGCAGGACATGAAAGGCAAGAAAAGTGCAGCGGCCGCTGCTCTTACAGCACAAAATGAAAACGCTGAAGCAAACGAGCAAGTAGCATCTCCAAGTGACGTCAATCCAGATGACGTGAATAAAATCATCTTTGCCTGCGATGCAGGGATGGGCTCAAGTGCAATGGGTGCGTCCATTCTGAAAAACAAAGTGAAAAAGGCAGAGCTTGATATCGATGTGACAAACACATCGATCAGCAACATCCCAGACGATGCGGATGTGGTCTTTACTCATAAAGATTTAACAGACAGAGCCAAGGCAAAGCTGCCAGGCGCTGTGCATATCTCAGTGGATAATTTCTTAAACAGCCCGAAATATGATGAGCTGATTGAGAAATTGAAAAAATAACATGACGAAACGGGTTGAGTCCAATTTTTCCTAATTGAACTCCCCGTTTTGGTTGTTTTCCTGATTTTTATTCTAAAAAAGGTGTGTGATCATGTATGAAACAAGTACTTTCTAAAGACAATATTTTTCTAAACGAACAAGCAGGTTCTAAAGAAGAAGCCATCAAAAAAGCAGGCGAAGTCCTCGTAGCAAACGGCTATGTCACAAGTGATTATGTCGACAAAATGTTTGAAAGAGAAGAGATCTCTTCTACATTTATGGGGAACGGCATTGCAATCCCTCATGGAACAGAGGATGCGAAAGCGGCTGTCCTTCATTCAGGGATTTCGATTATCCAAATTCCAGATGGTGTTGAATATGGTGAAGGAAATGTGGCGAAAGTCGTCTTTGGGATTGCTGGAAAAAACAACGAGCATCTTGATATTCTGTCTCAAATTGCGATTGTCTGTTCAGAAGAAGAAAATGTAGAACGGATCATTCATGCAAAGGATCAGGATGAACTGATCGCCATCTTTAATGAGGTGAACTAATATGAAGGCACTTCATTTTGGAGCAGGGAATATCGGCAGAGGGTTTATCGGATCTTTGTTAAAGACATCAGGCTTTGAGCTTGTCTTTACCGATGTGAATGAAGCGGTCATCCATGAGCTGAATGAAAGAGGAGAATACACGGTTGAATTCGCAGCACCAGGGCAGAAGCAAGAAATCGTCGGGCCCGTATCAGCGATCAATTCTTCGCAAAATCCAGCAGCATTAACAGAGGCGATTGCCACAGCCAATTTGATTACAACAGCTGTTGGACCAGCCGTATTGAAGATCATTGCCTCATCGATTGCTGAAGGATTAAAACAAAAAAAGCCTGACCATATCATCAACATCGTGGCATGTGAAAATATGATTGGGGGAAGTGCTCATTTAAAAGAAGCGGTGTTCTCTCATTTAACAGCAGATGAGCAAGCAGCGATATCACAAACCGTGGGCTTTCCAAACGCTGCGGTTGATCGCATTGTTCCGATTCAGCACCATGAGGACATTCTCAAAGTGTCGGTTGAACCATTTTTCGAGTGGGTCATTGATGAGACGGGCTTTATTGGAGATGTTCCGCAAATTGACGGAGCGATCTTTGTCCAAGATTTGACGCCGTATATTGAACGGAAGCTCTTCACCGTCAATACAGGACATGCACTAGCGGCTTATGTCGGGTATCAGCAAGGCGTAAAAACCATTAAAGAAGCTGTTGATACACCAGACATTCGTCAAGTGGTCGAAGGTGCCCTTCATGAAACGGGCAGTTATTTAATTGACGCATATGGCTTCCGAAAAGAAGAACATGATGCGTACATTCAAAAAATCATCAAACGATTTGAAAATGCTTTTATCTCCGATGAAGTGACTCGAGTCGCACGATCTCCTCTTAGAAAGCTGGGAGCAGATGACCGTTTAATCGGTCCAGCGAAAAAGATCAAGCAGCCAGTGTACTTAATCAAAGGGATTGCTGCTGCTTTGGCTTACGACTTTGCAGAAGACGAAGAAGCGGTCCGCTTGCAGGCATTAAGGAAAGAAAAAGGCATTGAAGGTGTGCTTCAAGAGGTATGTGGACTCAAACCTGAAGACGATCTCTATCAAGCCATCCTCAAAGAAATCGAGCTTTAATCAAAAAATCCCTTTCTAACGTGAAAGGGATTTTCAGCGTATAGACAAACCCCCGCATTCGGTGTCAGTCCTTTGTGTCGGTGCTCACGAATCTCTCATTCGCTCCGCTCCGATACTCGTCCTTCCTAGACTGCAAAGGTTTTCTATCACGCTGAAAAGAAGACAAAGGGCTAAAATCAATTTTAGCCCTTTGTCAACAATCTGAGATCCCTTTCTCTAACGTGAAAGGGATTTTTTCTATGACTTTTTTAATACTTTCCCCTGCATGACGATATATGTAGTAAGGGGGAATTAGAACATGAAAAAGAAAGCGTTTGCTTCAAGGAGTGTCTTTTTTCAATTGATGTCAGCCATTATCGTTATTACAATTTTAACAGGCGGACTTGTAGGAACAACGGGGTATTTTTTAGCGAAAAATGTCTTAATTGATGCAGGGAAAGCAGATTTAAAACACATCGTAAATGGAGCGATGGCCACTCTTGAACAATTGAACGACCGTGTGGAGAACAAAGAACTGACGCTTGAACAGGCGCAGGAACAAGCCCGTATTTACTTGAGCGGGCCTAAAAATGACAACGGCAAAGGGTACCAATTTCAAAAATCAGATTTTATCTATAAAAATAAAGGCTACCTTGTCGCATATGGAGCCGATTATTCATCACAGGTTCATCCGGTTAACGACATCGGCGTCATCCCAGATGATACGACAAACCGTCAAAAAATGGTCGCTGGCGCCACAGCAAAAGGCGAAGATGCACACTATATCACCTATATGGATAAAGACGATGCCACCGGGGAAGAAAAGCAAAAACTCGCTTATATGAATCAGTTTACACCGTGGAATTGGAGTATAGGAATCGCCGTATTTCAGGATGAATTTTATAAAGAACTAGAGCAGATGAAGCTCTATATTATTCTCATTACAGCAGGTGTCGCTCTTTTAAGTATGGGTGTCTTTTATTTGGCAGCTCGAGGAAAAGTGAGACTGCTCAAGCAAGTCACGGCTGCTTCAAAAGAAATTGCGGCGGGCAATATTGAACGCACCAGCTTAAAAGAAACCTCGGATGAAATTGGACAGCTGGCAAAAGGCTTTAATCATATGTCAGGAGAGCTTAGAGCACTTGTGAGCGGTTTGCAGGAAACGAGCAGCCAGCTCGTCGAATCTGCGACAGATCTATCCGCCATCTCTGAAGAAACATCCGCCAGCAGTGAAGAAATTGGCCGAGCGATTGGAGATATCTCAACTGGGACCCTTCATCAGGCATCAGACCTTGAGGTAGCCAATCAACAAATGACTCAGTTCAATCAATCCATTGAAAACGTCAAAGAACAAAGCGACCAGATCAAACGAATTTCAGACCAGTCGAACCAATCTTCCCAGCAGGGTCAGCAAATTGTCCAGCAATTAAAACAATCAAATGAGCAATCCATTCAGGCATCTCAAGGTATTCGATCAGGAATTGAGCAGTTAAGTACAAAAGTACAAGATATTTCTCAAATTACAGATACCATTGAAAGCATTTCAAACGAAACGAACTTACTGGCCCTGAATGCGAGCATTGAAGCAGCTCGTGCAGGAGAGCATGGCAAAGGATTCTCGGTTGTGGCGAGTGAAGTGCGGAATTTAGCTGAACAGACAAAGCAATCAGCTGTTCAAATCCAGCAGATGATTCAAGGCATTAAAGAAGAAACGACGGCTACAGCTGGCATGATGTCCAAAACAATGGATCGTTTTGCCGAGCTTGATGAAGCGGTTCATGCAACAGAACAAGAATTCAATTCCATCTCTACATCGATTTCACAAACCATCGTTGAAACGAATGCGATGGCAAAAGAGCTGAACACATTACTGGAACAAAACGACCTCATCACAAAAGCGATGCATGGTGCAGCGCATATTTCTCAAGAAAATGCCGCTGCGATTGAAGAAATCACTGCATCTACTGACGAACAAGTCACCGCCATCTCCAATGTGGCGAAGGCAGCAGAAAGGCTCAATGAGCTAAGCATGCGATTGAATCAAGATATTGCACGTTATCGTTTATAAGGTATGGCCAAACGGACGTCGAAAAGTCGATGTCCGTTTTTTTATTTAGACGACTTTCGTCCTTTTTGCCCGTCGCTTTTGATTTGTTTGGTACGTTCGATAGGCTTTCCAAGCATTGGCACATAAAAGCCCTGTGAGTAAGTAAGATAAGCTATTAAATAAATAGAAGTCCACACACGAAACGACAGCACAGAGGATACCAAAGATGATTTGATCACGATTCTTTGCTGGTGAAGTAGGTGGATCAGTCAACATAAAGAATGCAAGGAACAAGACGGCATTTAAGTAGGGCGTCATAAAAGCAGATGAAGCATCCGTTAGGCCGATGAATCCCAATATGAGGTGGATCAGGCCGTATGCTGCTAGAAAGGCGAAAACTTGCGGGAACTTTTGTACGCGGCTTGTCACCAAATAACCGCCGACCACCACTAGGATTATAGTCCACCAAGGTAGAAGAGACATACCGCCCCACCAGCTTTGATTGGGCGAAAATAAAATGACTGAGAGCCACAAACCAAATGCGGCTGGATTCAAAATTGGTTTCTTTTGATAAGTGATGACATGCTTAGATAAAATGGATACTGCGGCTGTGAAAGCAGATACAGCAAAAGAAGTGGCTGGACTGAGAACAATGCCAATAATCAGCCCTGTGAGCAGAGCTCCATCAGGGAATGTGTGTTTATTGTTTTTCCAAATCACTCTTGAGATGAAAGAGTCAATAATTAGTGCTGTCCCGATGCTGGTAGCAACTGTAGCGAGACCACTAAGAAAACCAGCGTGCAGACTCCCGGCGGCTAAAAGGACCAAAAGAATGGCGATGACATACCGTTTCGGCGTCCGAATGTAGGTTTTTAGTGAAGGCGATGATTTCAAAAATGTTTGGTCTGTGGTTGGTGCTGGCTGTAATTCCATGATGGAACCTCCTTCATCTCCGGTGTTAGGGTCATATCAGCATCTTGATCCACCATCACGGCAGGTATTTCATGTTCGGCTAAAAAAGAATAACCTCCTTCTCTACCTAATAAAAAAGCAGCTGTAGAGAGACTATCTGCGAGCATACCGAGTGGTGCAATGACGGTACAGCTTAACAAACTTTGTTCAGACTGTTTCGTTTGAGGGAGAATCAAATGGTGCGTATGAGGATCATTACGGCTGATCCGTTCATAGCTTCCAGATGTACAAATCGCACAATTAGTCGTTTGAATGATCGAGATGTTGGTCTGTTTGTGAATGGGATGCCGAATCCCAATTGTCCACTCTTCTTGTTGTTCGTTAAATCCAGATACCAACACATCCCCACCAGCATTCATCATAAAGCCTTCCCATGCTTCAAGCTCTTTTGCGGCAAGATCGCACGCAAATCCCTTTGCAATAGAACCAAAATCCAAAATCAGCGGTTTGTTCAAATAAATCGTCCGATTCGTCTCGTTTAACTGGACGTCACGGTAATGAACAGCTGTATGTGGTACGTCATGTGATGAAAAAGTTTGTCCTGTCGTGTACAACCGATTGAATCCTTTTTGTTCCATGACTTTCCCGATGGTTGGATCATACTTTCCATTTGTTAATTCAGCTAACTCTAACGCATAGGCTGTTAAATCGAAAAGCATTTCACTGACTAATACCTCTTGATTTGAGCGATTGGCTAACTTCATGACTTCCGAATCAGAGCGAAAACGGCTAAACCGATGTTCGATATCGTAAAAAATGGAAAAAGCGCGATTGATGTCTTCTAAAACAGCTCGTCGATCTTCTTCATAGGCAACCACTTGAATATTGATAACAGTTCCCATAGCCAGCATGGATTTTTGATAAGTCATCAGTTTTTGTTGTCCTAACCATTTCATCATAGTGTCTCCTCTCTATGCCTTTGCCTGCTCTAAAGCCTGAGCAACGGCTGTTTCAAAATCCTGAGTACTTAATGTTGCACCGCTCACCGTATCTACATCAGCACTTTGTCTGATAACCACTTCATTAGGTAATGATGAAATGGAGCTTTGCCCGTATCTAGTGTTATCACTCGTAATCTCGACAGAAGTGATATTTCCTTGTTTGATGGTAACAGATACACTGATAGAGCCAATCTCATTTGATCCAGTACCAGAGAAAGTACCATCCTTGAGTTCAGTTTCTGAAGTGGTATCTTCTGTTTGAGTGGTGGTAGTATCTGATGTGAGAGATGTATTATTAGAAGCGTCTGCTTGTGTATTTGATTGTGCTGTTTGAACGGCTTGAGCGTGATGGGTAGTTGCATAACCAGTGATGTATAAGCTGCTAATGGCTGCGGTGCAAAGACTAATCATTTTCTTATTTATTTTTGCCATGATGTATCCTACCTCCTATTACGATCTACTATATAGAAGAAATTTGAACAAACCATGAACAAGAAAAGAACGATTTTAGATAATGGGTATGAAGAATCAAGATGTTACACGTTATCATTTATTTTTGACTGTGGTTCATTTATCAGGTAGGATGAAATAAATCTAAACCTTGCTCACGCAATCAAAAAGGAGTGTTTCGTCCATGAAAAAGAAAATATTGATGTTCTTACCTTGTGGCTACGGATACTCCACTGCTGTTTTCTTTTAGGATAGACAAAAATTGGTGAAGTCTGTCTACAGGAGGAAAAACACGCAGAAAAATCATAGTGAGTGAGGGATTTACATGGAAAAAATCACGAGAAAAAACCCAGAAAGTATGCCGAAACCCGTTGGCAACTACAGTCATATCACGAGGGTGCCAAAGGGTGCGGGGTTATTTGTGACATCAGGTCAAGTAGGGACAGGAGCGGATGGACAGATCCCATCAAGCTTAAACGACCAAGTCACCAATACGTTTGAAAATATAAAGAGAATCCTTGCATCAGAAGGATTGAATGAAGAACACGTCATCAAAGTCAATATTTGGGCAACAGAAGAAATTGATTGGGACCATCTATATCCACAGTGGGATGCAATCTTCAAAACGGCATATCCATCAATGACCGTTGCCTATGTGACTGCATTAGGGTGGCCAGAGCTGAAAATCGAAATAGAGCTATGGTGTGCCGATATTTAATCAAAAAAAGAACAGTGCAAACTGTTCTTTCAGCGTGTAGCCAAACCCTCGCATTCTTTGTCAGTCCTGCGTGCTGGTGCTCACGAATGTCAAATTCGCTCCGCTCCAGTACTCGTCCTTCCTAGACTGCAAAGGTTTTCTATCACGCTGAAAAGAAGACAAAGGGCTAAAATAAAGAATCATTTTAGCCCTTTGTCAACAATCTGAAAGAACAGTGCAAACTGTTCTTTTTTTGATGAGTATTTATGAAACAGCTTTGAATCGCTTTGTAATGAACGCACCGAGAAATGCACAGACTGTGTAGACGATGACCCAAATGAGAAAAGATTCATTTCCACCAATAAAGGTGAACATCAGAATCACACTCGCTACCAGCACAATCAAGGTGGGAAACCAAATGTTCTTTAAAAACAATGTGCCGAAAATACCTATCAGCACAGAGATCATAGGTAAACCAAATACAACAAATAGACAAAAACAGCCATGTTAATTACTCCTTTGAACCAAATCAACTATTTACATAAAAACATATAACAGTGCTGCACCCATATGCGGAAGGGCAAAGATGATGAAAAGAAAAGCCGTATCAAGACGAAACATCCGGTGTTCTTTTGTTTCAGAGTGATAGGCCGCTCGTGCCTCTTCCCCGTTGGTCCATGCACCCATAAGAAATCCAGATGCAACGAACGCAATAATAGAGATTCCACCACTGACGAATCCAATCCATTCATGGTGCTGTAATATGAGCGCCGTGCTGCAAATCACCAGCATGGAGCAAACACCAACAAAAAAAGCATGTTTCTTTCTCATTACGCTTCACTCCTTCGGACAGCTATTAGGAGACCACATCACATATTTCAATGAAATGTCCATCAGGATCAGACACGTAACTAACCGTTTGTCCCCACGGCTTCTTGGCAGGTTCCTTGATGACAGGTACTCCTTTTTCCTTCAAGGACGCAATTGTTTCATTCACATCATCCACAACAAAGCCAATCTCAAACGTTTGTGACGAGCTAACTGCCTCTGGAACAGGCAGACCAAGTGCCTCTTTCACATCTTGGCGTGAATTAATCGATAAGGTCACTTCTCCTGTATCAAACTCAACATAGGATTCAACTCTTAATTTAATCGGGAAACCGAGGATATGATGGTAGAACTGAATACTTGCTTCAACATCGTTTACATATAGAATGGTATATTTCATTTTCATATGGAAAGCTCCTCTCTTCATATACGTGTCAAAACCGGAAAGGTTTCCCACTCATTTTACCACATAGGGCATAAGGATTATTAAATTCCAAAAAAACCAATATTTTCACCTCAATCGTCTTGAAAAACAAAATGTGGTGACATATGATAAAAATGTAAAATGAGAAAAAATAGGGGGGAACTTACATGTTGAAAAAAATCATGGTGGCCGTCATATCTTTCGGTCTTTTACTTAGCTTTACACAAGTTGACACTCACACAGCGGATGCAAAGACAGTCAAGTACAAAAACTGCAAAGCACTCAACAAAGTGTATAAAGGCGGCGTGGCAAAAAGCAAAAATACGAAAAACAAAGGTGGAAAAACGAAGTACAAGCCTTATGTATCAAAAGCACTCTACTTAAAAAATACACACCTTGACCGTGATAAAGACGGCATCGCATGTGAACGTTAAGAAGAAGAAAAAAGACCTGTCACAAGGTCTTTTTTCTTTGGGATCAAACTCGTCCCTTTGTGCCATCTTCATCTTTATATTAAAATAAAGATAGATTCAAAAAATGATACAAAGTGGGGTACTCAATTTGTCAACACAAGCTGATAAGAAAGACATCCGATTGATTGCCATTGATATGGATGGCACGCTGTTAAACAGTGAGCACGTCATTCCTGAGGAAAATAAACAAGCCATTAAAGAAGCAGAAGCCAAAGGGGTCCATGTGGTGATTAGCACAGGACGTACGCTGATGACATGCCGAGAGCTGGTCGAGCCGCTGAAGCTCTCTTCCTATCTTGTCACAGCGAACGGAAGTGAAATTTGGGATTCAAACTTCCAGTTGATTGAACGGGAACTGCTGCACCCCGATCACGTTCAGATGATGTGGGATCTAAAAAACAGATACGAAACCGATTACTGGGCATCTACTGTGGATAAGGTGTGGAGAGGAGAATTCCCTGAACGCATTCATGACCACGAATGGTTGAAATTTGGTTTTGATATTCATGACGATGCTGTTCGTGAGGAAGTCCTCCATACATTGAAAACAAATGGACAGCTAGAAATCACGAATTCCAGTCCAACCAATATCGAAGTCAATGCAGCAGGCATTAACAAAGCGGCAGCTCTTGCAAAAGTGGCAGAACGCATTGGCTGTACAATGGACAACGTCATGTCACTTGGCGACAGTCTGAATGATATGGCGATGATTCAAGAAGCCGGATTAGGCATTGCAATGGGCAATGCACAAGAAGTTGTGAAAGAAGCGGCTGATTGGATTACGGCTCCTAATACAGAACACGGGGTAGCAAAAGCCATCCAACATTGGGTGCTGTCTAAATAAATGAGTAGAAAAAGTGAGAGGACATGACCTCTCACTTTTTTGTTTTCTCCTAGTTCTATTGTTATATTTTCTGACAATTTCATGTGCAGTCTATCCAAAGTTGGTATAATCAATATAAATTCGAATATTCGGACTTTATATTCCGCAATTCGGAACGACAAGGAGGGGTTCTATGTATCAAGTGGATATTAACTGTGATTTGGGAGAAAGTTTTGGTCAATACACCATCGGTTCAGATGAACAAATTCTTGAATATGTTACCTCAGCCAATATTGCATGCGGTTTTCATGCGGGAGATCCAACTGTGATGAGAAAGACGGTTAAAATGGCACTGGATAAAGGGGTCCAAATTGGTGCACATCCAGGTCTGCAAGATTTAGTCGGTTTTGGCAGACGTCCAATCGCGATCTCAGCAGAGGAAGCCTATGATCTTGTGATCTATCAAATTGGTGCACTATCAGCCTTTCTGAAAGCAGAAGGCGGTACAATGCAGCACGTCAAACCACACGGCGCCCTTTACAACATGGCGGCTAAAAATACTGAATTATCTGAATCAATTGCGAAGGCTGTGTATGATATTGATCCTAACCTTGTGTTATTTGCGCTGTCAGGCAGTGAACTTGCGTCAGCAGGGGAAAGAATCGGTCTTCAAGTGGCACATGAAGTTTTTTCTGATCGGACGTATCAACCAGACGGGACACTGACATCCCGCCGTGAACCTCATGCACTTATTGAAGAGGATGAAAGGGCGGTTCAACAGGTCATCCGTATGGTAAGAGAGGGAAAAGTGCGGACAGTGCAAGGGGAAGATGTTCAGCTCAAAGCAGATACGGTGTGCATCCACGGGGATGGCAGTCACGCGCTTCAATTTGCAAAAACCATTACAGCGAAGCTAAAAGAAGCCACTATTCAACTCAAGGCCTTTCGATAAATCGTCATCAAAGGGGGAAACAGCATGAAAAGAGAGAAAGCCAAACACATGAAAGCTCCAAAAGGGAACCGTTCTATGCTGATGGGCGCAGCCTTTTTAATGGCAACGTCCGCCATTGGACCGGGATTTTTAACACAAACAACGGTGTTCACACAGCAGCTCGCAGCTAGCTTTGGGTTTGTCATCTTGATTTCCATTTTGCTAGACATTTTTGCGCAAACAAATGTATGGCGTATCATTGCCGTCTCGGAAAAAAGAGGACAGGACATTGCCAATATGGTTCTGCCGGGTCTCGGATATGTGTTAGCCTGTTTGATTGTCATTGGGGGGCTTGCCTTTAATATTGGAAATATCGCTGGTGCGGGTCTCGGTTTTCAGGTCATATTCGGCGTCGATCCCCGCATAGGGGCTGGGGTCAGTGCAGTCATTGCCATTCTCATTTTTGTCATCAAAGAGGCAGGAAAAGCGATGGACCGATTCACACAAATCGCTGGTTTTGTCATGATTGGTCTGATGCTGTATGTGGCTATTTCCACAGCACCGCCAGTTGGAGAAGCGGTCATGAGAACTTTCGTGCCAGAGAAAATTGACATGTTATCAATTGTCACACTTGTCGGCGGGACAGTTGGTGGCTATATCGTTTTTGCTGGTGGTCATCGTCTGCTGGATGCTGGCATTAAGGGGAAGGATGCATTGCCTCAAGTGACGAAAAGTTCCATTTTCGGTATTTTGATCACATCCGTGATGCGTGTTGCTTTATTTTTAGCCGTTCTAGGAGTTGTCTCAAAAGGCTTACAGATTGATCCGTCGAACCCGCCTGCGTCTGTTTTTCAATTAGCATCTGGAAATGTTGGATATAAAATGTTCGGGATTATTATGTGGGCTGCCGCCATTACCTCAGTCATTGGAGCAGCATACACCTCCGTTTCTTTCTTTAAAACCTTCTCACCAAAAATCGAGAAAAATCAACGAGGCATTATCGTTGGATTCATTGCGCTCTCGACCATTTGTTTTATCACGATTGGAAGACCTGTGAACATATTGATTTTGGTTGGGGCCATCAATGCATTGATCTTGCCGCTTGCACTCGGGACATTGCTGATTGCTGCCTATAAAAAAGAAATTGTCGGTGATTATCGCCATCCATTCTTTTTGACAGCAACAGGTGCGTTTGTTGTTGTCATCATGGCAATCATGGGCGGATATACCATCATGAATGAAATTCCAAAACTATGGAGCTGATCACATGAAAGCATATCAAACCTATAAGCCGTCACAAATAAGGGAATTGATTCGTAAGCAGAAGATCACAGGACCAACGGCTGGCTTTGCTGAGGGATTTGCGCAAGCCAACTTAATGATCGTCAAAAAAGAGCTGGCCTTCGATTTTCTTTTATTTTGTCAGCGGAATCCGGCTTCGTGCCCTTTGCTTGATGTGCTCGACCCAGGTGATCCAGTGCCAAGGCGTTCAGCACCTGATGCGGATATTCGAACGGATTTCCCTAAATATCGTGTTTACAAAAAAGGGGTTCTTCAAGAAGAGGTAACAGATATTTCTTCCTATTGGGAGGATGATATGGTGGGCTTTCTCATCGGATGCAGCTTTACGTTTGAGCATGCACTGATGCTGAATGACATTCCTGTCCGCCATATTGAAGACGGTCATAATGTCCCAATGTATCAAACGAACATTCCATGTGAAAGGGCAGGTGTATTCCATGGTCCGATGGTTGTCAGTATGAGGCCGATCCCAGCGCATCAAGTCACAAGAAGTGTTCAGGTGACATCTAGATTCCCATCGGTACATGGCGGTCCTATCCATATAGGTGATCCAGCTGTGATTGGCATTGAACATGTAGATCAACCAGACTTTGGAGAACCATCTGTGATCAAAGAAGGGGAAGTTCCGGTGTTTTGGGCATGTGGTGTGACGCCGCAAGCCATTGTCATGCACACTAAGCCAGACATTGCGATCACCCATGCACCCGGTCATATGTTTATCACAGATGTAAGAGATCAAAAGCTCGGTGTCCTGTAGAAAGAGAGGTGTCATAAAAGTGGCATTTTCAACGATAAAAGATACGATCACGTTCCACCCGCTAGGAGACGCAGCCATTGTCATCCAAGCCGGGACTGACATAAGTGAAGACATTCATGAGCGTGTGAAGCAGCTGTTTTCATGTGTTGAACAGCATCCATTTGAAGGATATGTGGAAGCTGTTCAAGCTTTTACAAACGTGACCGTCTTTTATGAGCCCTATACGGTCTATCAATCTGCTCAGCTTAAGCAACGTGCGATCTCTCCGTATGAATGGGTCAAAGACTATATTGAAAACCTCCTTGAAGACAACTGGCAGGAGGGGAATCAGGCAAAGCGCCGGATCGTCAACATTCCTGTATGTTATGGAGGAGAGCTCGGTCCTGACTTAGAAGAAGTCGCCCGTATCAATGGTTTGACGCCTGAAGAAGTTGTACGTATTCACACATCCGGGACGTATCTTGTCTATATGATTGGGTTTGCTCCTGGGTTCCCGTTTTTAGGCGGACTTTCTGAAAAAATTGCAGCTCCGCGTAGAGAAACACCAAGAATGTCGATTCCGAAAGGGTCTGTGGGTATTGCGGGGAAGCAGACAGGGGTTTATCCGATATCTACACCCGGAGGCTGGCAGCTCATTGGACAAACCCCTTTGTCCTTATTTCGGCCGAATGCTGAGAGACCTAGTCTACTAAAGGCAGGGGACGAGGTTCGATTTGTTCAACTGTCTGAAAAGGAATTTTTCAGCATGAAGGAGGAAGAACGTTGAGTATGCATGTCATCAAGCCAGGAATGTTCACCACCATTCAAGATAAAGGGAGAATAGGCTATCAGAAGTACGGTGTGTTAACGAGCGGCGGCATGGACCCGCTCTCGCTCCGAATCGCCAACATCCTCACCGGGAATCAAGAAAACGAAGCGGTGCTGGAAATCACATTAATGGGACCCGGCCCAGTGTTGACATGTCAGAAGGATCAGCTGATCGCCGTGACCGGTGCTGATGTGGAGGTTGAGATTGACGGGGAACAAGTGCCTCTATGGAAACCGCTCTTCATTCGAGCAGGAAGCACGATCACCTTTGGCCCTTGTAAGAGGGGATGCCGCTCCTACCTCGCTGTAGCCGGTGGATTTGATGTTGAGCCGGTGATGAAAAGTAAAAGTACGTACGTCAGAGCGAAGATAGGCGGGGTAGAAGGGCGTCCGCTAGAAAAAGGAGACGTCCTGCCGATTGGAGAACCGTCACCACTGGCGAAGAGCCTCGTTCACATGTTAAAAAGCAAAGGGGAACGTGCGCCAGAATGGACAGTCAATCATGCTCATTTTTTGCCTCTCGGGAAATCACCAGTCATTCGAGTGCTGGCAGGCAGACATCTATCTCATTTTCAGGAAGAATCGCAACAAGCTTTTTTCGAACGGTCTTATCAGGTCACTCCCCAATCTGATCGTATGGGATGCAGATTGAAAGGGGAACCGATACGTTTAAAGCAAAAACTTGAATTGATTTCAGAAGCGGTTGCTTTTGGCTCTATTCAAATTCCTCCTGACGGCCAGCCGATTATTCTGCTCGCAGATCGCCAGACGACAGGTGGATATCCCCGTATTGGTGAGGTGGCAACAGTCGATTTGCCGCTCATTGCGCAGGCGATGCCTGGAGCGAATCTCACGTTTCAACAAATTGACCGCCAAGAAGCAGAGCAAGCCTTATTCACACAAGAAGCAGAGATGAAGGACCTGACGGCAAGATTAAAACTCGAAGCATTTTCGTTTTAGAAAAGGTGAGAAACATGCAGAACACAAATAAAACCGTTGTGAAATCAATGGAGATATTACGGCTTTTTATCACACACGAACAATTAACGTTAAATGACATGATTGAGCTCTCGAGCATGCCCAAAACATCTGTACACCGAATGGCCAACTCCTTAGCCGATATGGGATTATTAGAAAAGCATCCTTCAGGTGTTTACCGATTAGGATTGATGTTCCTTGAATACGGTCAGCTAGTCGCCGATCGCCTCGATATCCGTAGAATTGCAAGGCCCTTTATGGAAAACTTGCGTGATGAGGTAGGTGAGGCTGTTCAGCTCATTATTCGTGAAGGAGATGAAGCGATTTATGTGGAGAAAATGGAAGGAACGCAGCCTGTCCGGCTCTACACCGCTGTCGGAAGAAGATCCCCATTATATGCGGGAGCTTGTGCGAGAAGTATTCTTTCCTTTTTGCCAGAGGAAGAGAGACTTGCCTATATTGATTCGGTAGAGCTCGGGAAAATCGGGATCGGAACCATTACAGATAAAGATGTCCTGCGAAACATGATCGAAGAATCAAACAGGCGCGGCTATACGTTAAGCTATTCAGAGCTTGAAAACTATACTGCAGCTATTGGAGCGCCCATTTTCAATCATCACGGAGAAGTGGCAGCAGGCATTAGTATTGCAGGGTTTGAGGCAGGCTATCAAAAGGAACGGCTTCCTTATTTAATTGAGCAGGTCAAAAAAGCGGCCAGCGGCATTTCAAAAGAATTAGGTTTTGCATCTGAACAAATAAAAAGCCAATGACCGTTAAGATCATTGGCTTTTTGCGTGTTCATGATTAGAAAGTTTTACCTAAAGCTTTTGCACGTTCGATCGCATCTGCTTTAATTTGTTCTGCTTTTGCAGGCTCAGCATTGTGACCTTCAACAATAAGACCTTCGAAAGAAGGAATACCGAAGAAGTTTGCAATTGTTCCAAGGTAACGGTGACCTGCTTCTAGTTCAGCAGCAGGACCTTCAGTGTAGTATCCGCCACGTGCTTGGATGTGTAGCGCTTTTTTGTCTGTTAGTAATCCAACAGGACCTTGCTCAGTGTATTTGAATGTTTTACCAGCTACAGCAACAGAGTCGATGTATGCTTTAAGAACTGGTGGGAATGAGAAGTTCCAAAGTGGTGAAACAAATACGTATTTGTCAGCAGAAACGAATTGATCGCTTAATTCGTTTAGGCGAGCAACTTTCGCTTGCTCTTCAGCTGAAAGTGTATCGAAGCCAGCACCAGATTGAAGCTTGCCCCATCCAGCGAATACATCTGCATCAATGTGAGGAATGTTTTCTTTGTACAAATCGATATGTACAACCTCGTCACTTGGATTTGCTTCCTTATAAGATTCGATAAATGCTTTAGCAGTAGCCATACTGTAAGAAACTGTTTCATCATGCGGATGTGCAGTGATGTATAAAACTTTTGCCATGTTTATTCAATCCTTCCTGTTTCAATGATTTTTTTAGCGTATCCCAAAGATACACTGAATATGTGGCATCTTTAATCATATTGGAATGCTATGAAAAAGATGTAACAAGCACAGTTACATAAAAACTGATATTTTCATTGTAATCACTATATAGTTTGAAGTCAAGGTATAAAGTCTTGAAATCAAGATAAAAAGTTTGTAAATTTTTCTGAAACGCTTCAAAGCTGCGATTTAAGCAAAAAAACCCTACTCCCATTGAACAAAAAATGGATCGATATCGCAAGTAAAGTGTTTGTAAATGCGCCCATCCTGCGTTTTTGAAAAAAAGGTGGATGCCTTTAAGCCATCTGCTACAAGCATTTGTTCTTCTTTTTCGTATATATAAGAGAAGGCAGGAGAGAGTGAGGGATAAGAGTGGGACGATCCTATGTTGCGATTGGAGATTCCTTAACGGTTGGGGTGGGGGCACGTTTATTTGGCGGCGGTTTTACGGAGCGATATGCGGCGAAGCTTGAAAAGAAGCTGCATATACCGGTGAAACTGTCCGTATTTGCGAAATCAGGGTTAACAACGGAAGAGATCTTGCAGCTTTTTCAGCGGTCTGATGTAAGACGGGCGATTGCTCATGCTGACATCATCACCATCACAGGCTGCGGGAATGATCTTGTTCAAGCTGTTCTGCAGTATGAAAAAGGGGAAGATGAAAAGACACTGCTGCAAGCGTCTATGCATTGTCAGGCGAATTTTAGCAAAATGGTTCAAGAAATCGCTCTGATAAAAAGAGGGCAACATCATCCATACTGCGTATATTTATTGAATTTATATAATCCTTTTCCTGAGATTCCGATCGCCGAGAGATGGCTGAAGCAATACAACCATCACCTTCGCCAGCTTACTGCGAATCCACATGTAGAAGTGGTGGATATTTACGGTGTATTTGAAGGTCATCAAAGCGCATACTTATCGATTGATCAATTTCATCCGAACCACAGAGGATATGAAGCAATGGCAGAAGCGCTGTTTCAACAATCCGCTTAGCAACTGTGATCCCTCGGGATTGCAGTTTTTTCATTCTTTTAAATGAAGGGCTGTTTCGATATGATAAAAGAAACAAAGACAAAAGAGGTGGATGCATGCAGGAGATGAGTGCGTATTTTCATGAATTGAAAGGAACAGCTTATGAGGTAGGAAAGCAGCAGGCTATTTGGCTGAAGGAGCGCCCTTTGCTTAAGAAACAATACATTCAATCAGAACCGTTATCAAAAGAGGCTGTGAGGGAAACAAAGCAGCTGATTCGACCGTTTCTTCCTCAGTTAGAAGAAGAGATCTCGGGATTTTGTGATGAAATGCAAATAGATGAAAGCGATTTGACCTTTTTCTATTCTTCGCATCTTCAGCCAGGCTGTTCCCATTGTGTGATGCAGGGGAATGAGGCTGCCAATCAACAAACGGTGATGCTGCGCAACTATGATTTTTCTCCGCTGTTTGATGATATGCGTCTTGTATCTACACATGTAATGGGCTCAGCAGTCCATACAGGCTCATCATTAATCTTATTTGGTCGATCTGATGGGATGAATGAGCATGGTCTATCGGTGACATTTTCTGCATGCGGTCCGCCTATTGGCAACGAACCAGGCTTAAAGCCGCCGGCTGTTGCTGGCTTGCAAGTATATCATGTTATTCGTGCTGTGCTAGAGTCCTGTAAAACGGTGGAGGATGCCGTCCGTTTGGTACAGGAAATGCCCGTCGCGTCTAATGTTCATCTCATGCTTGCTGACCGGAAGGGAGAGGCGGCTGTGATTGAAATGATTGATGGGCAAAAAAAGGTGAGAAGGCCGGAGCGTGGATTTATTGCGGCTACGAACCATCCGCTTGCTGATCACTCGGCAAAAGGGTTGACGAAACATCATTCTGTTGTCAGGTACGACATGTTAATTCAAGCTTTAGAAGAACAGCCGTCAAGCGAGTCTCTTACGGAACTATTTCAGGCAGAATACCCTGCTGGTCTGACTGTGCACAATTATGAAGAGCTGTTTGGGACGATGCGAACCGTCATGTTTCGGCCGGAGGAAGGGACGATGGAGTATTGCTTTGGCTCTCCCGTCTATCATCCTACCTATTCATTAAAGGTCGGGGGCACACTGCCATTTCATGAACAAACGATTCAATTTCATCAAAAGGATTATGGACCTTCCTTTTGGAGAAACGTGTGAGTCTTTCATTTTGTCACAGCCTGTGTGCCAAATTTAGATCAACTTCAGGTTGCATCGATCAGTGAAAGCGTTTTATATTAAAGTGTGACAATAGACCTATTTAAGCAGAAGGAGGCATTTCATGTACATAACGGCACGAGAACAGAAAGTAATCAAATATATGATTCAGCAAAATCGTTATGTCACCATTCGTGAGATCGCCGATTCTGTTCAAGTAAGTACAAGAACCATTCATAGAGAACTTAAATCCATTAAACCTATTTTAAAGAATTACAACCTATCACTTGATAAACAGCCGGGGAAGGGCTTGAAGGCGGTCGGTGAACAGGAAGACAAACAGCGGCTTCTGTCTCATATTTCAAATGAAGATCAAATTGAATATAGTTCTGATGAACGGAAGCTCTTAATCCTGTGTGCCCTGCTTGAAGCAAAAGAACCGGTGAAATTATATACACTTGCAGCCGACTTGCAGGTTACAAATGCGACCATCAGCTACGACTTAGATGAACTGACGGACTGGATCGCTCCCTACGGTTTACTGCTTATCCGCAAGCGTGGGTACGGCATTGAATTAAAAGGGCCGGAGGAAGCCAAACGAAAAATTGTCGGGAACCTGATCGTTGACCGTCTCGACATTCAATTATTTCTCGAAACGATTGAGATGAATATTAAACATCGAACGAAAGCGACTGAAAAGGTATTTGGGGTAGTCAGTCGAGGACAGCTGCTCAAGGTAGAAAGGCTGCTCTTTCATTTGAAAAACAGACTCTCTCTCTCGTTGTCAGATAGTGCCTATATTGCACTTGTCGTTCACTTAACCTATGCCATTGAACGCATTCAAATCGGTGAAACCATTCGGATGGAAGAGGAAGAATTGCTTGAATTAAAGCGGACGAAGGAATTTGAATCTTCACTCAGAATCGCACGAGCATTAGAACGCATGTTTAATGTAGAGATTCCTGAAGCGGAGGTCGGCTACATGACCATCCATTTGCGCAGTGCAAATCGAAGCTTTACGGCAGAATACCGCATTGATGAGATTGAGTTAGATATCGCGCTGAGAACGAAGAAACTCATTGACTTTATTTCTCATAAAACAGGTTACCATTTAAATGAAAACGATTCATTGTATGAGGGACTCGTGTCTCATCTTGAACCAGCTATGAACCGTTTGAAAGAAAAGATGCGGATTTATAATCCGCTCACACAACAAATAAAAAAAGACTACTTCTTGCTGTTCATGGCGATTGAAGAAGGTGTGGAGCGCTTCTTTCCTGAGATCGAATTTCCAGAGGATGAAATTGCCTTTATCGTGCTTCATTTTGGTTCGGTGCTTGAAATTAAAAAAGAAGAAACCAAGATTCATGCATTGGTCGTTTGCTCAAGCGGTATTGGTTCGTCCAAAATGCTCGCATCACGATTGAAAAAAGAATTGCCTGAGATCGCCAAATTCGATCTATCTTCCTTAATGGAGTTAAAGGAAATCGACGCTGCGAGCTATGACATGATCGTATCAACCGTTCCGATCCCATATGAGCATATTGATTACATTATGGTCAGCCCGCTCTTAAACGAGGATGACGCGGTGCGGGTCAAGTCTCATATTAAACGAAAAATTCCTTATCTGATTGAGAAAAAAAGAGCGCAGGAATCTGCAAAAGAATCGGTGGAGGAAACGGTTGATATGATCGGGATGGCAGAGCAAATCACGAATTATATGTCAGTGATTCGCAGCATCTTGTCCCATTTTACAATCGAAAAAAAGAAGACGACGGAGCAGCATGAGTCAACAATGAGAGCGCTGCTGCGTCAGGTTGAAAGTCAAGGCTATTTAGAACGTGCAGACGAAGTGACAGCCGGTTTACTTGAGCGTGAGCAGCAAGGTGGTTTAGGCATTCCGGGAACTGAGTTTGCTCTTTTTCACTTAAAGCATGATCTCATTAAGAAACCGGTCTTTCATATTTATGATCTTGATGAGGCATACGAGATCAAAAGCATGGATGGCGGGCAGCAGCTTATGTCCAGAATGCTCCTCATGCTGGCACCGCTAGAGCTTGGCAAAGAAGGGTCCGAAATGTTTAGCCTAATCAGTTCATCTATCATTGAAAGCGAAGAAAGCATGGCGCTTTATGGACAAGGAACAAAGGAAGAGATTGAACAGAAATTACATCAACTTTTTTATCAATTTGTCAAAGAGGCAAAATGGTAAGAAAAAAGCCGAGAGCTTATTCGCTTCTCGGCTTTTTTGCTGTGACACAGACAGCAAGGGTGGGACGAATCTCTTCATATTCAACAGAAAACTGATCAAAACCAGCAAATTCTAAGTCATTGAGGATGCTTTCGCCCATTTCTTTTGTCCGATTGGCGTCTGCTCCTTTTTCTCTTGGCTGCATCACAATGACGAGTGTTCCGCCAGGTTTCAAGGTGTGATAAAGGTTGAGTGCGCCAGCCTTTGGGTCATCCCAAATCGTATAATTGTTAACAGAAAGTACTTTGTCATACTGATCTGCCGGCAGGCGTGTTTTTTCAATTTTTCCGACATACAGCCGGACCTGCTTCTCTTTGGATCGTTTCTTTATACGCGAATGCGCCTGTTCCTTCATAGTTGAAGAAGCATCTAGTCCATCAATGTGAAGATCGTCATAATGCTTGAGCATATGTTTGATGCTATAGCCGGGGCCATAGCCTATTTCCAATATGTTTTCACCATCTGATAAATCTAAATGCTGGATCGCCCATTGATTCAGTGCCTTATTTTCATTTGCCATAATAAAACCTGCGATGCTTCCGAGCCAGCCTTTTGGTCTGCTAAAGGTTTTAGAAATGGTTGACAGCATGTGAGAACGCTCCTTTTTTATGTTTATGTAACCGATTTTTCCCATCCTGAAACCTGTCAGTTTTGAAAACGCATTGATGACTCATAGGGATGTTTGAGTGAAAAAATGAAGTGGTAATGAAAGGATACATCAACAAATCAAGGAGGAGCTTACACATGGATTTACGTGAATACTTAACAAATGGCATTCCGCGCCAAACGCAGGATCAGCAGCCGGGCAGTGAAAGAGAAATGAATCCTGCGCCGATCTATGAGGATGAATCGTATAAAGGGTCTGGTAAGCTAAAAGGAAAAGTAGCGCTGATTACAGGTGGAGACAGCGGAATTGGACGTGCCGTTTCTGTCGCGTATGCCAAAGAAGGAGCTCATGTCGCGATCGTATACTTAAATGAACATGAGGATGCAGAAGATACGCAAAAACGTGTAGAACAGGAAGGCGTTAAATGTTTAACGATTGCAGGGGATGTCGGGGACGAAGCCTTTTGTGAGAAAGCGGTAGAAAAGACAGTTGAAGCCTTTGGGAAGCTGGACATATTAGTCAATAATGCGGCCGAACAGCATCCGAAAGAACGTATTAAAGATATTTCTAGTGAACAGCTTCACCAAACCTTTAGAACCAATTTCTATTCTTATTTTTATTTTACGAAGAAGGCACTCGATTACTTAAAATCGGGAAGTTCCATTATTAATACAACATCTATTAACCCGTATCGAGGCAACAAAGTGCTCATTGATTATACGGCGACAAAAGGGGCCATCAACGGCTTTACTCGTTCTATGGCACAGTCGCTTGTGAAAGATGGAATTCGGGTCAACGGTGTAGCACCCGGTCCAATTTGGACGCCGCTCATTCCATCTACATTTGATGAAGACAGTGTCGAAAACTTCGGGGCCGAGACACCAATGGGAAGACCAGGACAGCCTGTGGAGCATGTAGGCTGCTATGTACTGCTTGCTTCAGACGAATCGTCTTATATGACGGGACAGACACTTCATGTCAACGGCGGTTCCTTTATGAATACATGATCAATAGCACGCCGCCCAGCTTTGATTGGGCGGTGTGTTTAGTATTTCTTCCGATTCTTCTGTACAGATGAGACAGACCATATGATAATGCCCACAACAACCGCTGCAATAACAAGTGAACTCAAATGGAACATCGTTTCATGATGCATGTTCAACTTCCCCTTTCAATGTGTCCGTTTTTTATAGCATCAGCTAGAAGATGTCTTTTTATGAAAAACACATTTCTTTGTTTAATGAATGGATTGTCGTGGAAACCTAAGAGTACGGATGACATTTTGAAGGAGTGAAGATACATGTCACAAGAAGAGTTAAAACAAAAGGTAATGAACTTATTAGATGAACAAAAAGTTGGAACATTGGCGACTGTTGAACAAGATAAGCCGCATACTCGCTATATGACTTTTTTCCATGAAGGACTGACATTATATACACCAACAAGCAAAGAAACACATAAAGCGGATGAGATTGAAAAAAATCCGAATGTTCATATTCTCATTGGTTATTCAGGTGAAGGATTTGGGGACACATATGCAGAAATCGCAGGTGAAGCCACATTAACTGATGATCCAGAATTGATCGACCGCCTTTGGTCTGATGAGATGGAGAAATGGTTTAAAGGAAAAGATGATCCAAACCTAGTGATCCTTAAGATTGACCCAACCTCCATTCGTTATATGAACGAAGGAAACCGGACACCAGCAGAATTATCACTTTAACACTTGCGTAAGTTGGGGGAACGTGTTATAGTTTTATATTAAGTGTTGAAATAGCAAATAAATAAAGAAAGTAAACTTTCTTTTTTCTATGACATAATGAGAAGCAATAGAGCTTCTACTTGATAAGAACGAGACGCTGTCAAAGCGAACAAACTTATTCTTTTCCTTCTGCAACCGCCCCCTATAAAAGCGGAAGAATGGAAAAAAGACGTTTTGATTTACAATTCACACTGGCACGGCTTCGGAGCCGTAAGGACGAATGAGAGGTAGGGCTTTCGTTGTCTTGTTATCCAGAACTTCCATGGCGTTTACTTTCAAACGTAGGTTCACTCGGAACACATATGACACACTGATATGATCGAATCTTAATTCATACACTCCGTGACGGAGATTAAACATTGATTATTTATTTGCATGAAAAGAGTAAGAAACGGGCTGCCATCTATTTGGCAGCCTTTTTACGTTTTAAACAATAAAATAGGAAAAAGGAAGATAAAAGCGGACACCGTCCGCATGATATCTCCTTCAAAAAGATCCGCCGCCAACAATAGAACAACGAACACTCATCGACAGAAAGAGGAAATGCTTCATCATTACTCCCTTCGCCCTTTCTTCTGATACCTCCAAATCCGGCCAATAAAAAAGAACATCACCGTAAACAAAATAGAGAAGATCAACATGTCCAGCAGTGTCACGCCTCTATCTGGATGCACAACCCCAAACCAAACCCATTGAAGAACAAAAGAGATAGCAAAATAAAAGATGGATTCTTTCATGAAATTCTCCTTTTTACTTATTTTTTTGACTGTTTAGCCACACCATCCAGATGAAAAAGGAACAAATGGCGCAAGCGAGCAAAGTGACAGGCGGCAAGGTGTACCAGCTAGTCAGCCCCTTTACAAAGCACATATAAAAAAAGAAAATGGTAATAGATACGAGCACCCCTTGCTTGAACCAACGGGGAACACGCAGCCAAGCCGCTAGAATGATCGATGATAGCTTATCCATTGAGATAACATCCTTTTTTTTGAATCTGATTGGATTTTATCGTAAACAATCAAATATGTAAAATATGGATTTAGAAAGTTGGAATGGTATTCTTCTAGCATGAAACATTCTCGCTGCACTGACGTATAAGAAAAAGGAACTCCATGAAAGGAAGCGATCAAGTGAAAAGAATACCAGTGATTTTCCTCAGGTATATTGTCTTCTTTATTCCAGCAATCATTCTTAGTGTCTTGGTGTGGAACCATTACCAAGATGATTTGTCAGCAGGGAAAGCGACGCAATATGACGTCAAACAAATATTTACATTCGATGAAGGAAAACGAGTAGTGAGTGCTGTATCAAAAAACCAGCAGCTCCATTTTGCAATGTATGATCCTCAATCAGGAAAAAGAATCAGTGAATGGACCACGGAAAGCGATACGTTTAATGAAATGCTGCCATCTATTCAAGGGAACCATCTCTTACTTGCTTTAAAAAATAAAGACGAGCAGCTGTTGATCGAAAAACTGTCTCCAAGCGGAGCAAAGAAAGAACTCGTCAAGCAAAACTTACAGATTCCCTCATTTTTAAAAACGAATACATATCAATGGAATGGACGACTCTTGTTTACAGGAGAAAAGGAAGGCGCTGCTGCGGTCCTCGGTGAGCTAAAGAATGGTCAGTTTCATGTCCACAATCTCAACGAGCTGAAGCTACCAGCAAGACCTGTTTCCATCGATGTCGTCATGAATTCTTTTAGAGGGCAGACCCCATTCCCTATGTTTGAATTGACTTTGAAAAATGACCAGAAGGCGTATGTCAGCGGAATCTCAAACGAGAAGCATCAGCTTGGGGTCTATGTCTCCAAAAGTGCTGAACCGTTTAGCCTCATTGAAGATAAAGTCGTGCAGCAACTGAAAAAAACGATCGGATCATCACAAAACGTTGCTGTCGCTGTCGAATCCAACTATCCAAAAAGACCAAGGAAAGTGGATGCAGAGGGAAGGCTTGGGGAAGTCGTCCCAACACCAAAACCGATGTACCAAACCTTTATCTACCAGCTGAATGAAGAAGAAGTTCTTCTTTTAGGCTCTACAGCAAGGGACGAAGCAAAAGGCAAGCTGACTGGTTATATTTATAATCATCGCACGAATAAGGCGACGTCTGCCAGCAAGCTGTCTCAGTCGTTGTCATATGAATCTTTACAAAAAGAAGATCTCTCTTTTCATAAAAATGTGAAGAGCAATTGGCTCTATTATTCACTTGGCAACCAATTAACGGGGGCATTTGAGACGAAAAGCAAACAGCTAAAGGAATTTCCTTTGCAAAAGGTCATCTCAATCGAAAATGCCAGTCCAGCCCACCAAACGTCTGTTGACACCTTTATACAATATGTCATGAAGGGCGGACCACTCATTCTCAACTGGGCGATATGGCTCTTTATCCCACTGCTGTTATTTGTGCTAGCGATCTTCCTGCCGCCGATTTTGAGACTGGTGAGAAAGAACAAGATAAAAGACAGTGTCACATTAGAAGCCAATATTGTATCTGTCAAAGAAACGGGTACCTACATCAATGAACAGCCGCTGGTCAACATGCAGCTTCAATTTCAATATGATGGGGAAAATATCGAGAAGGCGGTTAAAACGGTTGTATCCTATACTCAGATACCGCAACCGGGTCAGCGTATCGCCATTCTCTACAATCCGAAAAAGAAAAAAGCGATGCTCTTAAAAGAGGGTGACTTCTCGCAGCCAAGCGAGCCAAAGTTCATCAAAGGCGCTATTTTAAGAAACATAGAATCATATGGAACCGTAGGACGAGGCACCGTCTTATCGCTTACATTTGAAGCAGATCAGAAAAGGTATACCATTCCGATGATTCAAGCCGCTGGTTTTGAGTTTAGAACAGGAGAAAAAGCCGATCTCGTTGACATCAGCGGTCAGTTGAAAATGGCAGCCTATGGCCATGAAGTGCGGAATCGTTCGGGGAAAGACGTGACATTAACAGGAACGATCCAACGGGTGAAGCAATATCCAGTCACAATTCATGATCAGAAGCCTATTATGCTGGATGTGACGGTTTCTAGCGGAGATCAATCCATCACAAAAACGGTCAGCCAATTCATCCCTGATCATATGGAGGTCGCGCCAGGAACTCAAATCACGATGCAGACAAAACAAGAAGAGCTAGATAAAGAAATCAGTCTTATGCAAGAGAAACAAGGAAGTGCAAAAGTGACCCATGTCACATTTTCCGGTGTCATCGGCAACCAGCCGTTAGCGATCATTCAGATTGAGAGAGAAGGCGTGATGTATGAAGTGAACCAGCCAATCGATCCGATCACTAGCGTACTGCCAGGTGATGAATTATGGGTGGCATATCACGAAATGACACGTCAAGCAGCCATTGTGAAGTATGCATCGATTTAAAAAATATTTCAGCGTGTAGAAAAAGGGCTAAAACGAATGTCGTTTTAGCCCTTTTGATTAAGCTTTTGTATCATACTGGCGAAGCACCTTATCATAGGCGAAGTTGCCGAAAGGAATGAATGCCGCAAAGAATCCGGCGATGGACCATTTCAAATGCCAGCGAACTTTAAATGTCACATATGCCAAAATGAGCATATAGATCACAAACAATGCGCCATGAAGAGAGCCCACAATGGTGACCGCCATCGGAATATCCGCAAAATATTTTAGAGGCATGGCAATTAAAAGAAGGGTTAAAAGAGACATACCCTCAATAAAACCCGCCTGTCTCAGACGGCTGATACTTGTATGCATATACAAATCCTCCTGTATAAAAGCTAGTTTCTCATCTTCTAATATAAACGAAAGATCGTCTGGACATGCGATAATCTACGAAAAATTCAAAATATGTTCATCGAATGCTTAAAAAATGGGAAATGACACGCGTTACTTTTCGGTTGTTTCAGAGAGTACTTGCTTTAAATGCGCCACATCATGTATGAGGTGGTCTGTCATCGCCTGAACGGCTGCTGCAGCCCGGCGTTCTTTTATTTGAGTGAAAATGGCCGTATGCTCTTTTTGAATCGTCTCGGCCCGAGGCCCGCCGCTAAAATGAAAGATGCGGCAATAATGAATGAGCGCATTCACGTGATTTAATTGTTTAGATAAACGGTGATTGTGACTGGCTTGTATGATTGTTTGATGAAACGCTTCGTGTAACTGAACGATATCCTGAGATGGCAGCTGCTGTTTGATTGCTTCGTCTGCCTTCGTGAGCACCTGTTCAATGTCATCTATCTCTCTATCTGTGGCTTCTTTGCAGGCAAGCTTAACGGCAAGCGTTTCTAAAGCCATTCGAACTTGATAGAGTTCCTCGACATCCCGCTCTGTTAACGTATAGACGGAATAGCCTGATTTAGGATCAGCGATTAAAAGTTCGTCCTTTTCTAAAAGCCGCATGGCTTCTCTCACTGGTGAACGGCTTACGCCAAATTGTTTGGCAAGCTGTGTTTCATTGATGCGCTCTCCTGGCTGGAACTGCCCGTTAAATATCATTTGCTTCAGCTGTTCATAAAATTGCATGTGATACGGTGTTGGTCTTTCCATCTCGAATGAATTCATGCCATCATTCCCTCTTTTATACATCATCTTTTGTCTCATGTTATCCAAGTTTTTCCCTCTAGGCAAGCCTGCATCAAAAAGTCAATATCGTACAATCCAAGAGAAAAGGGGTGTGCTACACTTATGATCAGTTCAGCGAAAAGAGGGATCGACATGAACACACAAGAGGAACGAACTGTACATTTTGATCAAGACTTACAAATAGAGGCATATCGCTTTCATGGCATCATGCAAAAGTTCCCGAATCATTTTCATACATATTATGTGATTGGGTTTATTGAAGACGGTCAAAGACGTTTGGTCTGCCAAAATCAAGAATACATCATTGAAAAAGGTGATATCCTTCTTTTTAATCCGTATGATAATCACGCATGTGAACAAATTGATCACAGGACACTCGATTATCGCTGCTTAAATATTGAAGCAGGTGTGCTAGAGAAGGTCTTTCAGCACAAACCGCATTTTAAAGCCCCTGTGTTTTCACAAAGTGAACTAACAAAGCCATTATATGATCTACATCAAATGATCACAGAAGAAGCTCCTGCTTTGAATAAACAGGAAACCTTCTATTTCTTTATGAAACAATTGATTGAAGCCTATGCTGATACCTCAGAGGAAAAAGCATCAGCCACACGTGCCAACGAACAAAAAGTCCGAGACGTACAGCAATATATCGAAACACACCTCACGGAAAATATATCGTTAGATGACTTAGGCGAGCTTGTGTCCATGAACAAATATTCATTGCTGCGTGCTTTTACAAAGTTTAGAGGCATCACGCCGTATCGTTATTTACAGACAGTCAGAGTGAACTTTGCGAAGGAGCTTCTCGCCCAAGGAGTGAAGCCTGTAGATGCGGCTGCCTCCGCTGGATTTTCTGATCAAAGTCATTTGAGTCATTTCTTTTCAGAATTTATTGGGCTCACGCCAGGGCAGTATCAGCAATTTTTTCAAAGCAGGTAATAGCAAAATGAAAAATAAACAACTTCTTGGTCATCTAGCAGCCATGCTCACCATTTTTTTATGGGGATCTACTTTTATATCAACCAAAATATTATTAACGGCTTTTTCTCCAACAGAGATTTTATTTTTTCGTTTTTTCCTTGGGTACCTTGCCCTGATGATCATTTATCCAGTCACCATGAAGGTGCAGCATAGAAAGCATGAAGGGATGTTTGCGCTCGCAGGGTTATGCGGTGTGGTCTTATACTATTTTTTAGAAAATGTTGCACTTACCTATACGTTTGCTTCGAATGCAGGTGTTATCAGCTCCGTTGTCCCATTTTTCTCTTTTCTATTGTCTTATTTTTTATTAAAAGATGAGCCGCTACATAGCCGGTTTTTTATCGGTTTTTTCATTGCGATGACGGGAATTGTGCTGATTAGCTTGAACGGGATGACGACATTCCAATTGAATCCACTCGGCGATGCTTTAGCATTTATGGCTACCATTGTCTGGGCATTTTATTCCATTTTATCGAAAATGATCAATCAATATGGCTACCATATTATTCAGGTGACAAGACGTGTCTTCTTTTACGGGCTGTTATGGATGATTCCACTGATCTGGCATTTTAAGATTCGTTTAGACTGGGAGCGGTTGACGAATCCATCGTTTGCCTTCCACTTGCTGTTTTTAGGCGTCTTTGCATCTGCTATTTGTTTTCTGACATGGAGCTTTTCCGTGAAGACGATCGGTGTGGTGAAATCGAGTATCTACATTTATGGCGTTCCAATCATCACGATGGTCATTTCAATGATCGTTCTCCATGAGAGATTGACCTTCATGTCACTGCTCGGAACAGCTCTGACTTTGGGAGGATTGCTTCTTTCAGATAAAAAAGGAGCAGGTAGAAAAAAACAGTCAGTCCCATTACAGTTGCAGAACAAAAAGGCGCTTTGATCAAAAAGCGTCTTTTTGTTTATTGAAAGAACATGAACTCTTTAGTAAACTCAACTTAATCGGTCGACGGTCGACCATTCATAAGGGGGAGAATACAATGAAACACTTTTCGATTGCGACGATACCTGGTGATGGGGTAGGAAAAGAAGTTGTACCAGAAGCAGTACGTGTTTTGAAAGCGATATCAGAGGTGCATGGCGGTCTGACTTTTTCTTTTCAGGATTTTCCGTGGAGCTGCGAATACTATTTAGAGCATGGCGAAATGATGCCAAAGGATGGATTGGAACAACTGAAAGCCTTTGACAGTATTTTCTTAGGGGCTGTCGGTGATGCCAACTTAGTGCCTGATCATATCTCGCTTTGGGGACTGCTCATTAAAATTAGACGGGAATTTGAACAGGTGATTAACGTAAGACCGGCAAAACAGCTAAAGGGCATCCGTTCTCCGCTTGCTCAGCCAAAAGATTTTGATCTACTAGTTGTAAGAGAAAATGGAGAAGGCGAATATAGTGAAATTGGGGGTCGGATTTATCAAGGGGAGGATCAGCTTGCGATTCAAAATGCCGTCTTCTCTAGAAAAGGGACAGAACGTGCGATGCGTTTTGCTTTTCAATTAGCAGAAAAGAGACGAAAGCATGTAACAAGTGCAACAAAGTCAAACGGCATCGTGCATACCATGCCATTTTGGGATGAAGTGTTTCAAGACGTCAAAAAGGACTACCCTAAGGTGGCGGCAGATTCTCAGCACATTGATGCGCTCTCAGCCTTCTTTGTCACAAGACCAGAGAAATTCGATGTCATCGTAGCCAGCAATTTATTTGGTGACATTTTGACGGATCTTGGTGCCGCCATAATGGGTAGTATTGGCGTCGCACCAGCAGCCAATATCAATGTAAATGGTAAATATCCATCCATGTTTGAGCCAGTACATGGATCAGCACCAGATATCGCTGGAAAAGGGATCGCAAACCCTATCGGACAAATCTGGACCGCTAAACTCATGCTTGATCATTTCGGAGAGGAAGAATTAGGCACACACCTTCTCGATACGATTGAATCTGTCACAGCAGACGGCTTTTTAACGGCAGATATCGGCGGAGCTTATCAAACACAAGAGGTCACAAACGAAATCATTAAACGATTGAAGAAATAATCCGTCATTAGAACCGCATCTCCACGTCTGCTATAATAAAAGGATGGATAGAAGAAAGAGATGTGAAATCTAGTGTCAAAAACAGTTGTATTAGCAGAGAAACCTTCGGTAGGACGTGACCTTGCACGTGTACTGAAGTGTCATAAAAAAGGAAATGGTTTCTTAGAAGGAGATCAATACATTGTCACGTGGGCGCTTGGTCACTTGGTGACACTGGCTGATCCAGAAGGCTACGGGAAAGAATTTCAATCCTGGCGTCTAGAGGATTTACCAATTATTCCAGAACCACTCAAGCTTGTCGTGATGAAAAAGACAGGAAAACAGTTCCAAGCGGTCAAAGCGCAGCTGGCGAGAAAAGATGTGAAAGACATTGTCATCGCAACAGATGCTGGACGTGAAGGGGAGCTTGTGGCAAGGTGGATTCTTGAAAAAGCACATGTGAAAAAGCCTCTAAAACGTCTATGGATTTCGTCTGTTACAGACAAAGCCATTCAAGAAGGGTTCAAACGATTAAAAGACGGCAGAGAGTATGATAACTTGTATCGCTCGGCGGTTGCACGTGCAGAGGCCGACTGGATTGTAGGAATCAACGCAACAAGAGCGCTGACAACGAAGTTCAATGCGCAGTTATCCTGTGGACGTGTGCAAACGCCAACGATTGCTATGATCGCCAAGCGAGAGGAAGACATTCAGCAATTCCAGCCGAAGCCGTTCTTTGGGCTGACTGCACAAGTAGACGGACTGACGCTGACTTGGCAGGATGCAAAGACCAAACAAAACCGTACATTCCAAGAGGATGTAGTGAAGGAGCGCTTGGCAGCCTGTAAAGGAAAACCTGCAGTGATTGATGCACTGAAAAAAACAGCGAAAAAATCCTTTGCTCCAGGATTGTATGACCTGACAGAATTGCAACGTGATGCCCATAAACGCTACGGTTTTTCAGCAAAAGAAACACTGTCTACACTTCAGCGTCTGTATGAGCAGCATAAGCTCGTCACATACCCGCGTACAGATTCACGTTTCATTTCGGCAGATATCGTGCCTACATTAAAAGATCGACTCAAAGGAATGAACGTTAGACCTTACGCGCAGCATGTGAATCGCATTTTACAATCAGGCATTAAAGCACATAAAGGCTTCGTCAACGATGCCAAAGTGTCAGATCACCATGCGATCATTCCAACCGAGGAAGAGCTGTATCCAGGTGCATTAAGCGATAAAGAGCGTAAATTATATGACCTGATTGCCAAGCGATTCCTCGCTGTACTGATGACCCCCTTTGAATATGAGGAAACAACAGTGATCGCCAAGATCGGCAGTGAGACATTCACAGCGAAAGGGAAAATTGTGCAATCAGCCGGTTGGAAAGCTATGTACGATGATTCCTATGAAGACGAGGAATCAGCCGAAGCAGATCAGCACTTGCCGGCATTAACAGAGGGGCAGTCACTTGACGTACGCCAATTAAAAGAGACAAAAGGCGAAACGAAACCTCCTGCTCGTTTTAACGAAGCGACCCTTTTATCTGCCATGGAGAACCCGTCTGCATTTATGGAGAACAAGGAAAAAGACTTAGTGAAAACCCTTGGCGAAACGGGTGGATTGGGGACAGTGGCCACAAGAGCTGATATCATTGAGAAACTGTTTAACAGCTTCTTAATTGAGAAAAAAGGCAAAGACATCTTCATCACATCGAAAGGGAAGCAGCTTCTTTCTTTAGTACCTGAAGATTTAAAGTCACCTGCGTTAACAGCGGAATGGGAACAAAAGCTTTCTAAAATTGCGAAAGGCCAATTGAAAGCTTCTCAATTCATGAGTGAAATGAAGTCATATGCAAAACAAGCCGTATCTGAAATCAAACAAACGAACCAAACCTTTAAGCATGACAACATGACAGGTACACATTGTCCTGACTGCGGAAAACTCATGTTAAAAGTGAACGGGAAAAACGGCACCATGCTTGTTTGTCAGGATAGAGAATGCGGACATCGAAAAAATGTGGCAAAGAAAACAAATGCACGCTGCCCGAACTGTCATAAAAAGCTTGAGCTGCGCGGGGAAGGCGATGGCAAAATATTTGCCTGTGTTTGTGGTCATAGAGAGAAACTGTCTGTTTTCGAAAAACGCAAATCCCAATCCAATCAAAAACGAGCCAGTAAGCACGATGTGTCTAAATATATGAAAAAACAAAAGAAAGTGGAAGAACCGATCAATAACGCACTTGCAGAACAATTGAAGAAACTAAAATTAGATCAATAGTTGTGTAAAAACCCATGTGAATTCGCATGGGTTTTTTGTTTGTTCGAGTATTTTGACATGTTGTTTTTCTGTAAATGGGAATATGTAAGCGAAAAGACTCGTAATTTGGCATAAAATATTTATTTTCATTTAAACAGAAACGCTCTATAATAAATCGTTAGATGCTTAGAGAGAACAAGGATTGAAAGGGGACACGAATGGATACACCCATATATCGTACAGCTATCGCTATACTCATTGTCATTCTACTAGGCGGATGTACCTGGAAACAGCAGCAACATTCAGCTCAACCAGAACCTGCAAAGCCAGTATTGTCAGGAGAGTACTTTATGACTCACCACTTAATGACAGACCAAGGTATGATTCGAACCTCGCTTGCGGAACAGCCTACTTACTTATCAGAATCGCTCGGACTTTGGATGGATTATCTTGTTAGAAAAAAAGATCAAACATCTTTTGATCAACAAGTAGACGTCCTGCGCACTCAATTCTTACTGGAACATGATCTTCTTAGCTGGCAAATCGAATCTCATCAAAAAAGCAAAGTCAATGCTTTAGTTGATGACTTACGTGTAGTAACAGCGCTTCAAAAAGCAGATCAATTGTGGCAGAAGTCAGTGTATCAAACCACAGCCAAAAAAATCGCAAAAGCGTTAAAAGACAAAAACATGTTCAAGGGTATGTTGACCGACTATTATGATGCATCGACAAAGCAAACTTCACATACAATCACACTCTCATATCTTGACCCAAAAGCAATCAAAGAACTAGTATCCCTCCACCTATTCACAGAACAAATGATGAACAACCAATTGGCCATTCTACAAAATGCACCGAGACAAAAAGGATTTTTTCCAAAATCCTATGACATAGCGAAGAAAGTCTACTCATTTGATCATGAAATCAACTTGATCGACCAGCTTTATACGGCTTTTTATGCCGAACGTGCACAGGTTGATACATCAGTCATCATGAAATGGCTGAAAGCCAACTTCCAAAAGGAAGGAAAACTGTATGGACGATATAAACTGAGCACATTACAGCCAGCAGTGACGTATGAATCGCCTTCAGTCTATGCACTGGTGATCTTATATGCACTCAAACAAGGAGAAGATGATTTTGCAAAAGACGTCTATCACCGAATGAAAGAGCTGCAAATCCAAGATCCTCTCAAGCCTTATTACGGAGGCTATATGAACGAAAAAGATACACACTCATTTGATAATTTATTGCCTCTAATTGCAGAAAGGGAGCTTCTAAATGAAAAGGTTATTCAGTAACACCTATCGCACGTATTATACGCTGCTCCTCACGTTTGCGGGACTCATTTTATTTATGGGCTACTTGAATGGACGTGATGCGGAGAGTGTCATGATCATCACACTCACATTTGTCGTGATAGGATGCGGCATTTTATTTGGTATTTTGCCAGCATTGGTTTTTACTTTGTTGATTTTGTTCTTTATAGGAAGCGGGATGTTCTTTACAGAGCTCGGTCACACAAATTCACTCTTTTCTAATCAAACGTTGCAAGATGTCGTGATATGGGGCGTGGCGCTTCTCTTTTTTGCTATTTCTGCTGGAAACGTGCATGAGCGAATAAAAACGATGCGTCACACCATTGACCAACAAAAGAGGGCCATCAAACAATTTGTAGCGATTGACTCAACCACAGGATTTGACAATGCAGAGCGGATGAGGCTCGAGTTGTCTGAGGAAATGAAACGAGCAGAACGATACAAACAGCCATTCGTCTTTATCCTTCTTCATATGCACTACTCAGCGGAATTCAAAACATTATATGGGGAAAAAGAAATGCAGCATCTTTTCCAGCAACTCAGTATGAAGATTCGCGAAAGTGTGAGAGAAACCGATAAGAAATTTCGATTATCCGAAGAACGAATCGGGCTGCTGCTCACTCACACACCTGCAGAAAACGTCTCGATCGTTCTTGAAAAGCTAAAGGATAAACTGCAAACGCATGTCCTGCTAAATGGTCGTGAAGTGACCTTAACTTTTCATGTCTGTCATTTAACAAGCAGCTCGGATTATCGGACACCAGAGCAATTTTTAGAAGAACTAGAAAACGAGATGATGATGAATGAACTTTAATGTTTTGACGAAATGTTGTTTGTTATTCGTTCTTTTCTCTATGCTTTCGATCAAAGACAGTACATCAGCTGGTGCACTTGAGAAAGAGTTCAGGACCCTCATCGTCTATTCCACACAATCAGGTGAGGCAACTCCAACTGTTCATATGCTTGATGTACTTGTGGGGCATTTTTCCACACGAACGACCATTTTATCTGATGAACAAATAACTGAAAAGAACCTCAATGACTTTCAGCAAGTTATCTATATAGGTGAAGAAAAGAGAACGTTGAAAGCACAAACCGTACGTCTCATAAACGAATCAAAACGTTTAATCGCAATAGGATACAATGCGGAACAGCTTCGTCCATTCTCGAAGCTTACTTTTCACAAACAAGATCACATCAGTCAAATCAAAGATACTGATGATCAAGAATACCGTCAGCTAGAGAGAGGAATCACAGCTCAGACGGTTCAAGGGACAGATCTGCAACGTAAATTCTTATTGAAGAAAAATCAAGCTGAACAGCCATTTGTGATTCAAACAAAAGAAGGTGCGGCATATGTCGGAATGCTAAATATCCTTCAGCACGACAAGCTACTTGCAGAGGTGCTTGAAAGTCTCCTGCCGGCTTCTAGTCAGACGAAGACAAAGTACTTACAGCTTGGGAAGATTAACCCCGTCACGGATGAGAAGAAGTTACTTGAACTTGGACGATACGTAACAGCTCGCCATATCCCTTTTCTGCTGGCGGTGACCCCTATATGGATTGATCCAGCAACAGGGGATGAAGTGACGCTGAGTGACCGACCTAAACTTGTCCACGTGTTAAAACAATTGCAAAGCAATGGAGCTAGTGTCGTTCTTCATGGGTTTAGCCGTACGTATCGAATGCAGGAGTCGGGTAAAGGCTTTGAATTTTGGGATGTAAAGTACGATCAGCCCGTTACGTCAAATGAACCAGAGAAAGCTGATCAGCAGCTGAACAAAAGCTTTTTTCCGAATGAAAAAGATTTTAATGTGTATATCAAATCCAATCAACATCAAGAAGCCATCTATACAGAAGAAAAGCTGACAAAAGGCATTGAACTGCTCACGCAGCAGGGGTTATATCCACTTGCATTTGAAGTGCCGAATGACGCCATATCCCTGCAAGGCTATGAAGTGATTTCCCGCCATGTGTCCAGTCTATTTGGACAGGTGCAGCTCTCAGACCGTACATGGAAAACAAGTAGTGCATCACCATTTTTGTCGACACCCGCCATGCTTCATGGCATGACTTTATATCCTGAACAGTCTATAGATACAGCGTCTGGCCAAGAAGGTGCAAACATACTGGCTGAGCAGACAATTCAATCCATGCAGCATATCCAATCCGCCGCCATTGGGCTGTCCTATGATGTGGAAGCGGGGATAGATGGGCTGCAAGAGTTAATCACACAAATGGATGCGATCCCTTCTAGTGAATGGCTAGATTTAAAGAAAACAAAACAGACTGTTGAAACCCCGCATGTCCAGATCAAAACAACAGGAAATGGACATATTCAAATAGAGCAATCCAATATAGCTGAACCAAAAACAAACAAACGAAGCGGGATGGAAAATATGCTTCGAATGCTCACAATGGTGGTGCTGCTCTTTATTGTGGCATTTGCTTTTTACACATTGTATTTAAGGCTGACGATGAAAAAACGGATCTTTAAGGAGAGAAAATCAGGTGGCTGATATCTTATTTTACCTATCATTAATACTGATTTGGATCATGCTCCTATATCATATGTTTCTGATGCAGGGAGGCTTTCAGCACTATTTAACTTACGAAAAAGTGCTGCCTAAATGGACGAAACAAGGGAAAGATCTGCCGACCGTCAGCATTCTCATTCCAGCACATAATGAAGAAGTGGTCATTCGGCAGACGCTAAAAGCCATGGTCCAGTTATCCTATCCCAAACACCTTCTTGAAATCATTGTGATTAATGACAATTCCTCTGATTGTACAGGGGAGATTGTGCAATCATTTAGTGAGCAATACGATCATGTCCATATAATTGAAACAAAGCCGCCATTTGCAGGGAAGGGGAAATCTACTGCACTGAATGAAGGCTTGAAGGCTTCGACAGGAGACGTTATTTGTGTATACGATGCAGATAATATGCCTGAAAAGAAAGCCGTCTACCATTTGGTTCTTGGATTATTGAATGATCCTAAAGCAGGTGCTGTTGTCGGGAAATTCAGGGTCATCAATGCAGCCAAAAACCTCCTGACAAAATTCATTAACATAGAAACGATCTGCTTCCAGTGGATGGCGCAAGGCGGGAGATGGAAATGGTTTGGCATTGCGACAATACCAGGCACCAACTTTGCGATCCGCCGGCACATTTTAGAAGAGCTTGGCGGCTGGGATGTCCATGCACTAGCTGAAGACACTGAATTAACGATTCGTGTGTATAACCTGGGCTATGTGATTCGGTTCTTTCCTGCTGCGATTACATGGGAACAAGAGCCTGAAACATGGAAAGTCTGGTGGCGGCAGAGAACACGCTGGGCTAGAGGCAACCAATATGTTGTGCTTAAATTTTTAAGGCAGTTTATGAAATTAAAACGAAAACGAATGATTTTCGATTTATTTTATTTTTTCTTTACGTATTTCTTATTTTTCTTTGGTGTACTGCTCTCCAATGGCATTTTTATCGTAAACTTATTCGTTGATCTTCACTTATCTGTGGGAGCTGTGGCACTCATTCTATGGGGCTTAGCCTTCTTCCTCTTTTTAACAGAAGTGATGATTACGTTAAGCATAGAGAAAACAGAGCTGACCAAACAAAACATTCTCATTGTGATTCTCATGTACTTTACCTACTCCCAAGTATGGATTGCGCTTGTTGTGTACTCCTTATGTGTAGAGGCGAAAAGCCGATTATTGAAACAAGAAGTGAAATGGTACAAAACCGAGCGTTACAATCAACAACAAAAGAAAAGCGGGTGACATATTGAAATCGTTAAAATGGTTGATTTATATATTAGGATTATCCTTAGCGATCCAGCCTTTTTTCATGGCAGGTCAAGCAATGGCGCAATCCAACCGAGTTCAAGTCAAAGATGATTGGGTTCAACCTTCAAAAGAAAGCAAAACAAAAACGCAGCATCTATCAGAAGACGTAGTGACCTTATATGGACAAGAAGACCGCACTGAATTTACCTATCAAGTGGATCAGGAAAAAACAGAGTCAAGCACATTGACGTTAAATATAGAGGCTTCACCATTATTGATTTCACCTTCTTCATTCACTGTTATGATTGATGGAGAGATCGAAAAGACCATCCCTGTATCAGGGAAAAACCAGAAGAAGTCGATTCAAATCAAGTTGAACAAAGCACAATTGAAAAAAGGTACTCACCGCATTCAGGTCGCATTTTATGGTGTCTTAAAAGAAGGCGTGTGTATCAACCAAGAGACACCTGCTAATTGGCTAAAAGTGTATCCTAAAAGTGAACTTGTATTCAAAGGAATTCAAAAGAAAGACCTCGCATTAGACAACTTTCCATCACCTTTTATTCAAACGGGTGATCAGAAAGAACAGACAGACATTGTCATTCCTAATTCACCGGATGGAGCTGAATTAGAAGCAGCCATCAAAGTATACCGTACGTTGAAAAACAAAGATCGCCAAAAAGAGATCAAACTTATCCAAGAAAAGGACATCAAGCAAGTGACGCACCCAACGATTGCTGTGGGAGCTAAAGGAAGCTGGGATGGACGGATGAAAACGATTGAACAAGGTGCAGGAATTAAAACGAAAAGCAGTCATCTTACATTAGCGATGAGAACTTTGACAGCAAAGAAAACAGAACAGCCCATTTTATTTGTGACAGCGGAAAAACCTGTGACAATTGCTGAAAAAATCAATGTTCTGACTCAGTCAGAATTAACGGGTCAACTGACTGGAACGGACTTACTGATTCAAAAGACTGCAGCTCAAACGTCTAAACCATCTCACAAGATTCGTTTGAAAGATTTTGGCGGAGATGATGTCACGGTTGGGACCAACAAGACGGCATCCGACCACTACTATTATCCGAAAGCGCTACTGGCTAACCAAAAATCAGGTGCAAAGCTCAATCTTTCATTCAAAAAATCTGATACAGCAGCAAGCAAAACAGAACGGTTAACTGTTATGATCAATGACGAACCGCACGACGTACCATTAACAAAACTAGGCAACAAAGATGCGAATGGATTCTATCATGTCTCGATTCCAGTAGATTCAAAGATACTTCAAAAAAATGAATATATTGATTTGCAATTTGTCACAAGTGGTTTTAAAAACATGGAATCCTGCAGACATACAGATGAAGAAGGCTGGATATTCATTGACAAAAATAGCTCTCTTCAAATACCAGAAGGAACAATGAGTGAAAAGCCAGATTTAGCCGCATGGCCGCTCCCGTTCACTTCGAAAAATACATTGATCATCATACCAGATCAAATCAAACGTGAAACAATCAATCAAATGGCCATGTTGACGGAATCTTTTAGTCAGCCAGAAGTAGCTCAATATCATTTAATGAAAGCTTCTCAAGTCACAAATGAACAATTGAAAAATCACCCTCTCATTTTCATCGGAGGCATTCAAACATTCTCTCTTCTGAAAGAAAAAGTGGCTGAGCTCATTGTTCCGGTGAAAAAGGATCAGTATGATGTATCTTCTTTCGGCATGATCAACGAAACAACGGCTCGAATTGTATGGACGCAGCCATCTGTTTGGAATAAAGAACAGATAATGACAGTCTTTTCAGGAATGACTGCAGCTGAAGCTAACGTGTCAAATGAAGTGATGCAATTTCTTCAAACAAATACAGAAAAAGCAACAGTTGCAATAGAGAGTAAAAACAAAGGCGTGTTTTCTAATCATCAATCCGTCAGCAGCACATCGAGCAGTCTGAAAACAAGTGAAAAACAAAGCAGCAGCGAGTCTTGGATTTACTTTGCGTGTATCGCTGCACTCATCCTTTTTGTGCTTGTGATGATTGTCTATTTCGTACGAAAAAACCGTAAAAAGACTGAGTTCTAAACGATCAAAAGACCTTGAAAAAATCTCTTTACTTTGGTGTCAAACGGGAGTATGATCTCTTTTATAAAAGACCAATCGCTGAATCATTTCGATGAGCGGGGGAACCAATTGTGGTGGTATAAAACACCACGTGGGGTGAATCCTTTTAAGGTAGGGCAAAATCTCATGCGCCCGAATCCGTCAGCTAACCTCGTAAGCGTTAAAGAGAGCAAAGACCAACCTGTGATCTAAACAATAGGCACAGGGGCATTCTATTGCCTCTGTGTCTTTTTGGCGATCCAAAATTTTGTAACTCAAATCGTTTGACACTAAAGGAGCGGGCAACACATGTACAGTTTGATGAAGCGTATTTTAATTGGTAAACCATTAAAATCACAGGCAGCAGGAGAACAAAAACTATCAAAAATCAAAGCTTTGGCATTATTGTCATCAGACGCATTGTCGTCAGTCGCATACGGTACAGAACAAATCTTGATTGTATTATCAGTTGTCAGTGCGGCAGCGTTTTGGTACTCACTCCCGATTGCAGGTTGTGTATTAATCCTTTTAATGGCGTTAATTCTATCTTACCGCCAGATTATTTATGCTTATCCAGAAGGCGGCGGGGCGTATGTCGTCTCCAGCAGAAACTTAGGTGAAAAACCAGGGCTGGTTGCTGGTGGATCATTACTCGTCGATTACATTTTAACCGTAGCAGTGAGCATTTCTGCTGGGACCGATGCGATCACATCGGCTTTTCCAGCTCTATATCCATATCATGTCATGATCTCAATCGTATTAGTTCTAGTGATTATGGTGTTAAACCTTCGTGGACTGACAGAGTCGGCATCTATTTTGGCTTATCCTGTGTACCTATTTGTCTTTTCATTGCTCATTTTAATTGGAGTGGGCGGGTTTAAACTATTAACAGGGCAAGTGCCGCCAGCACCTGAACATACAGCATTTGGCACACATGTATCAGGCATCACGTTATTTCTTTTATTAAAGGCATTTTCGTCTGGCTGTTCTGCTTTAACTGGTGTTGAAGCGATTTCTAATACAATTCCATCCTTTAAAAAACCAGCTGCACAAAATGCAGCGAGAACTTTATTGATGATGGGGGGATTACTGGCCGTTCTATTTGTAGGAGTGACATTGCTTGCGTTTGGTTTTGGCATCTCGCCAAAGCCAGAAGAAACGGTTGTGTCACAAATTGCATCAGACACATTTGGACGGACATTTTTCTACTATGTCATTCAGGCTGTCACAGCTTTAATTTTAATATTAGCGGCAAACACAGGCTTTTCAGCTTTTCCATTATTGGCTGTCAACTTAGCAAAAGATAAATATATGCCGCGCATGTTTACAGTGAGAGGAGATCGACTCGGTTATTCCAATGGCATTATCTTTTTAGGTGTAGCTTCTATGCTGCTCATTTGGCTATTTGATGGGAAAACAGAACACCTCATTCCACTTTATGCTGTCGGTGTGTTTATTCCATTTACCTTGTCTCAGACAGGTATGTGTGTAAAGTGGATTCGTGAAAAACCACAGGGATGGAAAGTGAAAATGCCTATCAATATTGTGGGAGCACTTATTTCATTTACGGTTTTCATGATTCTCATTTTGACCAAGTTCCATCTTGTATGGCCAGTATTTGTTTTCATGCCAATTGTTCTATTTATTTTTCATTCTATTAAGAAACATTATCTGTCTGTTGGAGAACAATTACGTTTATTGAATGAAACCGAGCCTGTCGAAATCAAAGGAAATGTGGTCATCGTCCCAATAGCAGGTGTCACACGTGTCGTCGAACAATCTGTGCAATATGCAAAATCCTTATCAGACCAGGTCATAGCGGTTCATGTATCGTTTGATAAAGAGAAAGACAAGAAAATTGAAGCTGATTGGGAAAAGCTGAATAGTGATGTGCGTCTTGTGATTTTACATTCGTCTTATCGAAGTCTCATTCACCCGCTTGATAAATTTCTTGAAACGATTGAAGCGAAAGCAAATGCACATCAATATAGAGTGATGGTGCTCGTCCCTCAATTTATTCCGAAAAAAAGATGGCACACCATTTTGCACAATCAATCTGCTTTCTTATTAAGATTCCGTTTATTATGGAAACGGGATATTGTTGTCGCCACTCTTCCATATCACTTTAAAAAGTAGCAAGAGCAAGTTGAAACGTTTGATCAAAAGGGTGCGGTGGTATGGAGTAAGAAAAAAGGAGTTTTCTCACATGCCGCAAAGAACCGCAGGAAAAGAAGTAACAGCGCTACTGGAAGAGTGGGGCGTGAAACATATTTATGGAATGCCCGGCGACAGTATTAACGAATTAATCGAAGAACTAAGGCATGAATCAAGCAAAATTCAATTTATACAAACAAGACATGAAGAAGTGGCAGCACTTTCAGCAGCAGCTGATGCGAAACTAACAGGCAAACTTGGTGTTTGTTTATCAATTGCTGGGCCAGGTGCTGTCCACTTATTAAATGGACTATACGATGCAAAAGCGGATGGTGCACCTGTATTAGCGATTGCAGGGCAGGTTGCCTCAACTGAAGTAGGCAGAGATGCATTTCAAGAAATCAAATTAGAGCGGATGTTTGACGATGTTGCTGTCTTTAATCAGCAAGTACAAACAGCAGAAGCTCTGCCTGACTTATTGAATCAAGCCATCAAAGCTGCTTATACCCATAAAGGGGTGGCGGTTCTCACTGTCTCAGATGATTTATTTTCTCAGAAAATTAAGCGGAGTCCCGTTTATACATCTCCTCTTTACGTAGAGGGAGACGTGCGGCCCAAGAAAGATCAACTGCTAAAGGCTGCTCAACTCATTAACAATGCGAAGAAGCCAGTCATCTTAGCAGGAAAAGGATTAAGAAATGCAAAAGAAGAGCTTCTTTCGTTTGCAGAAAAGGCAGCTGCACCGATCGTCATTACACTTCCTGCAAAAGGTGTTGTTCCAGACAGGCATCCATACTTTTTAGGGAACCTAGGTCAGATCGGGACGAAGCCTGCATATGAAGCGATGGAAGAGTGCGATTTATTAATCATGCTTGGAACCTCCTTCCCATATAGGGATTACTTACCAGAAGACACACCTGCCATTCAATTGGATATCAAACCGGATCAGATAGGTAAAAGATATCCAGTAGAAGTGGGGATTGTAAGTGACAGTAAAAATGGTCTTCATGAACTAACCTCTTATATTGAATATAAAGAGCAGCGCGGTTTCCTTGAAGCTTGTACAGAGCATATGATGAAGTGGCGAGAAGAAATGGATAAGGAAAAATCTATTGCCACATCACCGCTTAAACCGCAGCAAGTCATCGCTAGATTAGAAGAAGCGGTAGATGATGATGCCATTCTTTCAGTTGATGTCGGTAATGTGACGGTATGGATGGCACGTCATTTCGAAATGAAACAGCAGGATTTCATTATTTCCAGCTGGCTTGCCACAATGGGCTGTGGTTTACCTGGCGCAATATCAGCTAAATTAAACGAACCAAACCGCCAAGCCATTGCTGTCTGTGGTGATGGAGGCTTCACAATGGTGATGCAAGATTTTGTGACGGCGGTAAAATATAAACTGCCAATTGTCGTTGTGATCTTAAACAACAACAACCTTGGTATGATTGAATATGAACAACAGGTAAAAGGCAACATCAACTATGGTATAGAGCTGGAAGATATTGATTTTGCAAAATTTGCAGAGGCATGCGGCGGTAAAGGAATCTCGGTGTCATCACATGAAGAACTAGCACCAGCCTTTGATCAAGCACTTCAAGCTGATAAACCTGTGATCATTGATGTTGCGGTGACCAATGAACCACCGTTACCTGGTAAAATCACATACACACAAGCAGCAGGCTTTAGTAAATATTTATTGAAAAAATTCTTTGAAAAAGGTGAGCTGGATATCCCTCCACTCAAGAAAAGCCTCAAACGCTTTTTCTAAACAGCAGGTAGTCGGTCCTCCAATTAGGGGGACTGACTTTTTTGTTGAACAAGGAAAAACATTTCAATTGTCACTTGTTTTCTTTTGTATAAAAATATACAGACTGGATTTTTGTAACTTAAAGCCTATTTTTCCAATTCGATGAGAAAGGTAAAATAGACTTTATGATCAATAATGGAGGGAGTGGATTTTTCTGGGTAAGATACTTGATGCAAAAGCACTAACCAGTGCCATGGATACAAGGGCAAAACACTATCAGGAACTCCGTGAAGAAATGGTTGATTTAAAAAAAGCGCTACAGGGTGTGGCGAATCTCGGTGATGATTTCACTGGAAAAGGTGCCGATAACATTAAAAGCTTCTACAAAGAACTCGCCGGAAATGTGGACATGTTTATTAGCTT
>NZ_JBPAFI010000006.1:0-207507 GCF_050864245.1 Bacillus sp. XT-4 | reverse complement strand
ACACGGAAGTTAAGCTCTTCAGCGCCGATGGTAGTTGGGGGTTTCCCCCTGTGAGAGTAGGACGCCGCCAAGCTTTTTGTTTATATCCTTCCAATGGAAGAAGTTACTTTATCCATTCCGCAGTAGCTCAGTGGTAGAGCTATCGGCTGTTAACCGATCGGTCGTAGGTTCGAGTCCTACCTGCGGAGCCATGCTTCCATAGCTCAGTAGGTAGAGCACTTCCATGGTAAGGAAGAGGTCAGCGGTTCGAGCCCGCTTGGAAGCTTTCCTCTAAATATTGTTCTGACAAGGTTTCTCGATGATGAGAAGGCTTTTTTTTATGTCTTTTTTAATTGCTGGGGGACGCAATGGGGACGCATTATCGAATTTGCAATAAGTTTGATATAGCTTCTGCATAACCTAAACGATGATAGACAGATTTGATATTAAACCCAGATATTTTGCCGATTTGATTTATTAGCATAGTAGCATGAGTGTGACGCATATCATGCAAATGAATTTTCTTATATCGTGCTTTTTTGCGAATCGCTCCCACTATTTATTTAAATATAAAAAGGTAGTTGAGAACGTACAATGCTAATTCGTCTAGTTGATGACAGAGCAAGGCATTCCATTGGTCAACGTTGTGCCACATAAAAGATGGAACGGTTCGAAGATAAAAGCAGCTCTTCAAAAAGCATTGAAAAAGTGAAAAAGGTAAAGCCTCTGATCATAGAGAACAGGGGCTTTTTTGATGTTATTTTTCAACGTTCTTTTTTTGAAGTGAATCCTTATCTCAAAATCCTTTTTCTTTTCTCTGTTACTTTATCGAGTGATTCTAGGTATATGAAAAAGTATTGTTTCCACACAATTTTACACTAATTATGTTTCTCCTCCTGAAAATGTAGTTGATAGAATTTCATCTTCCTTTTATGCATTTTAAATGTGTCGAATTTGTGAAATAAACAATTTCCACAAACTAAAATATGTGGTAGGTCTGTCTATAGTAGGTAACACGCTACTCATTGTTATGGTGAGTATTAATAGAAGGAGTTTTCATGATTATTGCCATAACTGGTGTTGCAGATAGTAGTAAAGTTAGAGAGCCAAAAGGTGATCTGCATTATTACTGTACACATGCCTTAGAAATCGGAAATTCTAAGGAAGAGCTTCTCATCTAAATGGACTTTGTAGACAAGCTCGAAAAAAATTACATGGAGGTAATAGGAAATGAGAATTAACCACAATATCGCGGCACTTAACACACTGAACCGTTTATCTGCTAACAACGGTGCGAGCCAAAAGAACATGGAGAAGCTTTCTTCTGGTCTTAAAATCAACCGTGCAGGAGATGACGCAGCAGGTCTTGCAATCTCTGAAAAAATGCGTGGACAAATCCGCGGATTAGAAATGGCTTCAAAAAACGCACAGGACGGTATCTCTCTTATCCAAACAGCTGAGGGGGCATTGACTGAAACTCACTCAATCCTTCAACGTGTTCGTGAACTAGTCGTTCAAGCTGGAAATACTGGTACACAGGATAAAGAGTCTGACCTTCAATCTATCCAAGATGAAATTAAAGCTTTACAAGAAGAAGTAGATGGAATTTCAAATCGTACAGAGTTTAACGGTAAAAAATTATTAGATGGTTCGTTTAAAGGAACCCCAGGAACACCAGCAATTCCGCCGACAGATCCAGATGATCCAGATACAGGTACACCTGCAGTTCCAGCAAGTGGTAATGCTTTAGTGTTCCAAATCGGTGCTAATGCAACTCAACAAATCTCAGTTCATATTGATAAAATGAGTACAGATGCATTGGGAGTGAAAGGTGCTAATGGAATTGTAGCGAATCAAGCGATTAAAGACATCGATGTAAGAAAGTTTGCTGATAATGCAGCAGATGCTACTGACGTTGGTTTTGATACTCAACTAAGTATTGTTGATGCAGCTATTAACCAAGTATCTGCTCAACGTGGAAAACTTGGTGCAGTGCAAAACCGTCTAGAGCACACGATTAACAACTTGGGTGCATCTGCTGAAAACTTAACTGCTGCTGAGTCTCGTATTCGTGACGTTGACATGGCGAAAGAAATGAGTGAGTTCACAAAGAACAACATTCTTTCTCAAGCGTCTCAAGCTATGCTTGCACAAGCGAATCAACAGCCGCAAAATGTACTTCAATTATTACGTTAATCAACCAAAAGCCCCTTTTATATAGGGGCTTTTGTTGTTTGTTTTAAATGTTGGACATGCTCAGTGACAAATAGACAATAGACTCATGAATGGAATAAATCGATTGGTAAGTAAGCCTTGTATCAATTTTCTATACATTCCTTCTTTTTGTGCTTGATTCCTTAGTTCCTTTCTTATATTCTTACTAAAGTGAAGATAATCCTCTCTAACAAAAGACTCTGTACGTTCCTCTTTTTCCCCGAAATTGAATGGTTATTGTTTGTTCCTTTCTGTATCTCCGGGTTTTATTCGCCTTCTTTTTCCTTGTACGGTATGTATATAAAAAGGAGTAGATGGTTTGAAAGATTTATTTGTAAAGCAAGAATGGTTTGGATATGTGCGTCAGGATGTGCTGGCGGGTATTTTAGTGGCTCTGGCTTTAATTCCTGAGGCGATTGCGTTTTCGATTATTGCGGGCGTTGATCCAAAGATTGGGTTGTATGCTTCGTTTTGTATTGCCATTGTCATTTCGTTTGTTGGTGGACGGCCAGGTATGATTTCGGCCGCTACAGGGGCTATGGCTCTGGTTATGGTTAATTTGGTAGCCGATCATGGATTGCAGTACTTGTTTGCGGCTACGATTTTAACAGGCCTGATTCAAATTGTGTTTGGAATGTGTCGTGTTTCTCGTCTGATGAAATTTATTCCGAGGTCTGTGATGGTTGGTTTTGTTAATGCATTGGCAATTATGATCTTCATGGCACAGCTGCCGCATTTCGTTGGGGAATCCATGGCTATGTATGTCATGACAGGTGGAGCATTGTTGATCATTTATGTATTGCCGATGGTCACAAAAGTTATTCCCTCTCCACTTATTGCAATTATTGTGATGACGATGATTGCTGTATTTGGGCATATTGATGTCAGAACGGTTGGAGACATGGGAGAGCTTCCTAGCTCTTTGCCAACTTTTCTTATTCCCAATGTACCGTTTAGCTGGGAAACACTTGCTATCATTTTTCCTTATTCCTTAGCACTTGCGATGGTTGGTTTACTTGAATCTTTATTAACAGCACAAATTGTAGATGATATGACGGAAACGTCTAGTCGTAAAAATAAGGAAGCGAGAGGCCAAGGAATTGCCAATGTGGTGGCAGGATTTTTTGGCGGTATGGCTGGCTGTGCGATGATTGGTCAATCTGTGATTAATACAAAGGCAGGGGGACGAGGCCGGCTTTCTACCTTTGTGGCTGGTGCATTTTTAATGGTATTGATTTTTGTGCTTGGTGATGTGGTTGTTCAAATTCCAATGGCTGCTCTTGTTGCTGTCATGATCATGGTTTCTATTGGTACCTTTGATTGGAGTTCATTCCAGCAGCTGAAAAAGAACCCAAAAACAGATTCTCTTGTGATGCTTGTCACGGTCGTGACGGTGGTGTTCACTCATGATTTATCCAAGGGTGTTTTTGCAGGGGTGCTGCTTAGTGCCGTATTCTTTGTGGCTAAAATATCAAAACTGCATATTACCTCTACAGAAAGCCAAGCTGGTACATGGGTTTACCGAATTAAGGGTCAAATTTTCTTTGCTTCCGTGACTGAATTGATTCAAGCCTTCCATCATGGAAACGACCTGAACACGGTTGTGATTGATTTGTCTGAAGCGCGTATATGGGACGAATCAGGTGTGGCCGCAATTGAACGTGTGAAGGGAAAATATCGTACAGCTGGTGTAGAAGTGGACGTAGTTGGAATGGATACGTCTAGTCAAAAACTGATGAAACAAGTGATCGGATCTTAAAGAGACTGTTCTGTTTGTTACAATAGAACAAGGAAGAAAGTGAAGGATGGAGGTGGCCGGCATGCTTGTCCGTTTGAATCAGGTGCTCGGCCGGATGATGCCGCTCATTACGCCTGTCAGCGTGCTACTTGGTGTATTATTGGCGGCGTATTTAAAAGATTTCACCTTTTTGGTGCCTTGGGTGTTTGCTGTGATGACATTTTCAGGGAGCTTGTCATCTACTTTTTCAGCTTTAAAACATACGGTGATGCATCCATTGCCTTTGATTTTATCGTTTATGATTTTGCATGTGCTGATGCCCCTTTATGCATGGTCGGCGGGGCATTTGATATTTGCAGGTGATGCTATGACGATCACCGGTTTGACGCTTGCGATGGTGATTCCGACAGGTGTGTCTAGTTTAATATGGGCGGCAATGTATAAAGGGAATGTGGGGTTAACGTTATCTATCATATTAATTGATACATTGCTTTCGCCATTGATTGTGCCAGTAAGCTTGTCAATCTTCGTTGGTACACAGGTCCATATGGACATGGCGGCGATCATGAAGGGGCTGTTTGGTATGGTGGTGCTTCCATCTATATTAGGGATGCTCGTTCGTCAGTATGCAAAGCCATCGGTGACAAAAGCAATGAGTCAGACCTTGGCTCCTTTTTCAAAATTAGGCTTGTTTGTTGTCGTATCGATTAACAGTTCTGTTGTCGCCCCATATTTGCGTGAACTGGATGCGGCGTTTTTTAGCAAAGCAGCGACTGTCTTTTTCATTGCGATGAGTGGGTATGCGTTTGCGTGGTTGATTGGAAAGGCGATGAAATGTACCCAAGGAGAAATTGTGGCGATTGTGTATACGGGCGGTATGCGGAACATTAGCGCGGGTGCTGTGCTTGCCATTAGCTTTTTCCCGCCTGCTGTTGCTGTTCCTGTTGTGATTGGCATGCTGTTTCAGCAAGTGCTTGCAGCCTTGTTTGGCTTTTTACTTCATCGTTTCGAGCTGAAAGTACCTGCTGTGACTAAGTCTTTATCATGAAAAAACCTCCATCCTTTAAGGTGGAGGCTTTTTTGCAATTAATAGATGAGGTATTTCTTCCGTTTCTTTTCGAATGTCTTTATGTCATGGTGGTATTGTTTCATGATGTGTTTGATGGAAGTGCCTTTATTGATTTCTTCTTTGATCCAGCTATTCCCGATGAGTTTATCAAAGCTGCCTGTTTGTAGGAATTGAAAGTCATTAGGATACAAGTCATGAATTGCTTTGATGATGGATAGACCTGTTTTGACTGCTTCGAATGATTTTCGGTCTGTGACATAAAGCTGTACCCCGTGAGACAAAGTCCCAGCATGTTTTGAAAAGGTAGGGGTAAATGAGACAGGTCTAAATTGAACGCCTTTTAGTTTTAACCCATTTAAATGGTCTGCTATCTCATTGCTATTGATATATGGAGCGCCAATGAGTTCGAACGGTTTTGTTGTTCCTCTGCCTTCAGAAACGTTTGTGCCTTCGATTAATCCTGTTGCTGGGTAAACAAAGGTACTGTCAACGGTTGGCATGTTAGGTGAAGGGAGGACGAATGGCAGCTTCGTGTCATCGAACGTCATGGATCGTTTCCAATGTTTCATTTTGATCACTTTTACATCAGCGTTGATATGAAACTCTTTGTTAAACATGTATGCAAGTTCTCCAGTCGTCATCCCATGTCTTAATGGGATGGGATAGAGACCTACAAAAGAGGCGTGTTCTGGCTCTAATACAGGTCCTTCTACTTTTAGCCCGCCTATTGGGTTTGGACGATCTAAGACAACAAATGGAATGTTGTTTTCCTTAGCTGCTTCCATTGCATACGCCATCGTGTAAATATAGGTGTAATAACGAGTACCAACGTCTTGAATATCAAATAGCAGGACATCTACATTTTTGAGCATTTCAGGAGTTGGCTTTCTTGTTTTTCCATAAAGAGAGTAAACAGGCAGGCCTGTTTTTTCGTCAGTATACGATTCGACGCCTTCTCCTGCTTGTGCATCACCGCGCACGCCATGTTCAGGCCCATACAAGGCAGTCAGTTTAATATTGGGGTGTTCAAATAGCAGATCGACACTGCTTTTCATGTTTGCATCAATGCCTGTAGGATTCGTAATAAGCCCTACTTTTTTCCCTTTAAGCCAAGAGAGGTTACTTGAGAGTAATGTTTCGATACCTGTTTTGACTGTTGCTTTTTTTCCTTTTGTATCTGTTCGTTCTGAATCTGCGGGGGAGGCGGCGGTCAATGTGCTGATCATGAGAATGCTAGCGAGTATCAAGCTTGCTGTCTTTTTCAAGAGAATCCCTCCTATTTGATCTGTTTTCCTTTTAAATTGAGTCCATAGCCAAATGGGTAAAGGGTTTGATTAGGATGAGTGACTGATGGGATAGCGACGGGTAATTTCCCTTTAGGTGAGGCCGCTCCAAAAATCACTTCTAGTCCCGCAGGAATATTCGGTTGATTGAATTGTCCGTTTGAGTACCCTTTAAAACCGTACACAGCTAGTAAGGCATCGGCTTCTTCAAAATTTGCCGCATCATAAGGGTTTCGGAGACTCATGATGACCAATTTTTTGTTTTGTGCTGCTGCTTCTTTCATGACAGCACGAGGGAAGGCCGTTGCCCATTTTTTCGGATCCTGTACACCGTCATCAATGACGCCATCATTCACAGCCGGGTCATTTTGGACAACGTAAGAGCCGGTAATGACATAGTCAGCATCTTGAATGAGTTTGGCTGTTTCTTTGGAGAAGCTCTTATCTGCAAATGCGTATGATTGGATACGCACAGGTTTGATCTTTTTTTGTTTGATTAGTGATTCAATTGTGACGGACATTGCTTTTGTTTGATCTTCGTACGGTGCCATGAGTACGATTTTGTCATTCTTTTTAGACTTAAAAGGCAAGGTTTTGTCGTTGTTTTTAAGGAGAGTGATTCCTTCACGTGCCATTTTTTGTTCTGCTTTTCGGTGCGACTTTTGACCAACGAGCTGTGTGGCTTTTTTGATTTTCTTCTCAAGGCTTACTGATTTATTGGCGGAAATGATGCCGCGTTTGATCTTTAATTGAAGGATTTTTTCGACAGATTGATTGATCTGAGATATCGGGATTTCTTTTGTGAGAACTGCTCTTTTTAAAGCATTGAACACATTCTCTAGGTTTTTTTCTGTCTTTAAGGACGTGACAGGTGCTGGCATGAGGGCAATGTCGACGCCTGCTTTAATAGCCATTACCACAGCTTCTTCCTGTCCGAAGTTATCTGCAATCGCTTTCATATTGAGGGCGTCTGTTACAACCACTCCTTGAAAGCCCATGTCTTCTTTTAATAAATTTGTGATGACTTTTTTTGATAAGGTCGCTGGAACCATAATGTCCTCGCCATCTTTTTTGCTTTTATACGTTGTGTCATCAATGGCTGGGAATTGAACATGAGCAGTCATGACCATATCTGCCCCTGCGTTGATTGCTTGTTGAAATGGATACAGCTCCACCTTTTTAAGACGATCTAGATCATGTTCGACAAGCGGAAGACCGTAGTGACTATCAACAGCTGTATCACCATGTCCCGGGAAATGCTTTAATGTGGAAATGGTCTTTTCCTTTTGAAGTCCTTTCATGGTTTGCAGACCAAGTCTTGTGACAAGTTCAGGGTCAGAGCTAAAGGAACGGACACCAATGACGGGGTTATTCGGGTTATTATTTACATCAAGAACAGGAGAGAAATTTGTATTGATACCTAGAGCGTTTAATTCTTTGCCGATGATTTTACCAGTGTCATAAGCATTTTTCTTACTTCGAGAGGCACCAATCGACATATTTCCTGGGAAATGTGTTCCCTTTTGTAGTCTTGTGACGATTCCGCCTTCTTGATCAATGGAAATGAGTAAAGGAATGTTGGGTGATGCTTGTTGAAATTCATGTGTGAGTTTGACGGTTTGTTTCGTATCAACGACATTTTCTGCAAATAAGATGACACCGCCTAAATGATATTTCTCTACAAGGTGAGAGACTTCTTTATTCATTTTTGTGAAGCCTGTAGGAGCGGATGCACCTTCTGCTTGCCAATTGCGAAAGTCTGGCATGAGCATTTGGCCAATTTTTTCATCCAAGGACATGTCCTGAACCATTTGTTTGGCAGTTGGGAGAGGGGCGGAGCTCACCTTTTCCGTTGGAATGGAAGAGGTGAGCAGGGCCAAAACGAGTGCAGCGGGGAACAGAGCTTTTAACATCGAATTCCTCCTTTTACTTAAAAGATTCGTAGATTGCGGTCATGATGCTTCCATAAGTACCAGTTGGGAAAAGGTCACCTTCAAATTGATTTGGGTTGACTTCAGGTGAAACGACGGGTGAATGTTTTTTATTTGTCAGCAAGACGACGCCTAGATTGTGTTTTGGATCAATCAAAGTCATCGTTCCGGTCCAGCCTGTGTGTCCATACGCTTCTTTACTTGCGTATTTTCCAAACATCCATTCCATGTCAGTATTGCCGTTTTTCCGCCAGCCTAGCCCGTAAGTTGGGTTCGTGTCTGATGATTCCGTAAAGAGATCGATAGAAGCTTGGTCAAAGATGGTTGTTTTCCCATAGCCTCCTTTATTGAGCATCAGTTGAAGCAGTACGGCCATATCTGATGTATTAGAGAAAAGTCCAGCATGTCCGGAGACACCTGCCATTGAGTAATAGGCTTTCTCATCGTGGACTTCACCTAGCAAGGTATACCTGCGAATGTTTTCAAAATCAATGACGCCGTCGCGTGTATTGCCTAGACGCTCGGTTGCTGCAAAATGCTTTGGCTTGAATCCCTTTTTCAGCGGATTGAACATGGTATGTTTTAGACCAAGCGGTCGATAAATCGTCGACTCTACATATTGATCAAGTGGCATACCGGTTTTTTTCTCAATGATCATGCCTAACAGCATGTAATCAATATCACTATAAATATGCTGAGTGCCTGGCTTGTATTGCAGAGGCACCTTTGGTAGCCATTTCATGGTTGTTTGTCTATCTTGAGAGAAAAAAGAGCCCGCTTGCTCTTTGCTATAAAATAAAACACTGGAAGGCAGTCCGGCAGAATGGGTGAGAAGATCCTTGACTCGAAGCTGATCTTTGCCGGTTACCTTTGCATCTGGTTCATCTTGAAAGTCTGGCAGGATGGTTTGTATTTTTTCATTTACATCTAGTTTTTGTTCATATACTAGCTTTTGCAGGGCATAGTTGGTGGCATACATTTTTGTATTGGATGCCAAATCGAACAGTGTGTTCTTTTTCATTTTCTTATAGAATTTGAGTTCTGTTGCCCCTTTATATTTTTGTCTGTAGCCATAAGCTTTTTGATGGACGACCTGACCATCCTTGATAATGATGAGTGCTGCCCCTGGAAATCCTGCGTTGATATCGTTTTGAATCATGTGATCAACCTTCCTAAGCTGCCTAGAAGAAAAACCTACTTGTTCCGGTCGTTTTGCTTTTTTTAAGACGGGATATTCTTCAGGTGCTGTTTTAGACAAAGACGATACAGGATGGGAGCTAGTTGCAAATGTTTGTACTGGTAACCCAAGGAGCATGAACAGACTTGTGATGATGAGAAAATATTTCTTCAAGAGCTAGACCTCCTATTGCTTATTTTCCTCGAATTCAACAGCCATATCATCATGAAATCCGAATAAGTATGTGAAGATAAATCCAGCGACATATGCAATGAAGAGTCCTATTAAGTAAAGTAGCATTTGATGTGTGTGAACGATAAAGGTTAATGGGAGACCTGATACCCCGATTGCTTTAGTGGCGATTTGGAAATAGGCTTGAAATGCTCCGCCGATTCCAGCGCCTAGACAAGCAGTGAGGAAGGGTCTTCCAAGCGGGAGTGTGACACCGAAAATGAGCGGTTCTCCAATTCCAAGCATTCCTGAAGGAAGTCCGCCTGCAATGGCTCTTTTCAGCTTTTTCTTTTTTGTTTTCATATAAATGGCAAAGGCAGCACCGACCTGTCCTGCGCCTCCCATAGCGAGGATTGGCAGAAGCGGGTCATCTCCAATTGAATTAATCAGTTCCATATGAATAGGTGTTAGGCCTTGGTGAAGTCCAGTGACAACAAGAGGAAGGAAGGTCGCACCAAGAACAAATCCGGCAAAAATACCGCCAATGTTTAATAGATAAGTAAGTCCAGAGGTGATGGCATCAGATATAAATCCGCCGACTGGCATGAAGATAACGTACGTGAAAATGCCTGTAATGAGTAGTGTGATGGTTGGTGTGACGATGATATCGAGTGATTGCGGGACGAAGCGTCTGATCCGGGTTTCAACAAGTGCCATAAAAATAGCTGCAAGAAGAACACCGATAAGTCCGCCTCTACCTGGTAGAATATTAGTGCCAAATAACATAATATCAGCGGCAGCTGGGTTAATGATGAGAATACCTGCTAATGCGCCTAATGCAGGAGAGCCACCAAATTCTTTTGCGGCGTTTGTTCCTACTAATATACCGAGATAAGCAAACAAGCCTGAGCCTATAACGGTTAGGATAATCGCAGCTTGAGATTTTTCATCGAGCCAGCCTGCTTGCACGACCGCTTTTGTAATACCTGTTATAAGACCCGATGCAACGAGTGCTGGAATAATGGGAATGAAAATGCTGGCGATCCGCCGTAAGAACAGTTTGAATGGTGTGCGGTTCTTTTGTGAAATGGCTTGTTTGTTTTTCTGTGCTTCGTTGTTTAAGTCATATGAACCTGAGGCATTGAGCAGCTGTTCAAACGCACTTGATACTTGGTTGACAACACCTGTGCCTAAAATGATTTGCAGTGTTTCCGCTTCGACGACGCCAATGACGCCATCGAGTTCTTTGATCGCGGTGGTTTGCACTTTTTCACGATCAATGGGTGTAATACGGAGACGTGTCATACAATGTGTGTGGGAAGAAATGTTTTCAGAACCACCACAGAGTGAAAGGATGTCTTTCGCCAACTGCTGATATTTCTTTTGATGACTCATGTTGAATCCCCCTTTGTTTTTCGTTTCATGGAGCGGATGGCATGCCTTGTTTTGTCAATATATTGTGCCGTCTGTTCATATTGACGAGAGGCTAAACTGAGGAACAAGACATCGATTAAATAGAGCTGTGCCATTCTAGAGGAAGTGGCAGCACTGCGAAAAGGCGCTTCATTGGAACCGGACGTTGATAGATGAACATCACACAATGCAGAAACGCTTGTATGCCCTGGATGCGTTAAAGCAATGGTTTTTACTTCATTTTCTTTTGCGAGCTGAAGGGCTTGGATGATGTCTAACGTTTCTCCTGAAAAGGATATACCGAACACAATGTCATTCTTTCCAGCATTTGCGATGACCGTAGATGCGATGTGCATGTCAGTGAAGGCAGTGGCTGCATAATTGATTCTGAGAAATTTCTGCTGGGCATCAGCTGCGACGATGCCAGATGCACCCACACCGATAAAATGGATTTGGTTTGCATTCAGCAGCAGTTGAACAGCTTTTTCTAAAGCTTCTACATTTAAAATAGAGGCTGTATCTTTGATCGATTGAATGGTGTTTCCTGCTGTCTTTTGAATAATGGATTGAAGTGGTTCATCTTGTTCGATATCCCGGTAGCCTTGTTTATCAGTGTGCATTAAGTCTCCAGCGATCCGCATTTTCAAATCGTGATAGCCATCCAGCCCGAGAGACTTACAGAGGCGGATGACGGCAGAGCTGCTTGCACCGGCAGCCTGACTGATTTCATGCACTGTGTTTTTAATGACTTTGTCAGGATGGGCAAGGATATAGTCTGCAATGATTTTTTCAGATTGGGGAAGCTTTGATTTCATTGTGTGTAGTAGGGTGAGTCCGCCTGCTGACATGAGTTTCCTCCTTTAAGATTGATGACGTAAGATGGCTTTGTCGATGTGACCATCTGCTTTGTTGAGCAGGTCTTTGGCTGTCTTTTTATCTGTTTTGGTTTGGAGCATGACGATGGCTGTTTTAACTTCTAAATCGGCTGCTTCAAGGGCTTTTACGGCTTGTTCGTAGGAAGCATTGGTCACATGCTGAATGATGGTGATGGCGCGTTCTTTCAGTTTATGATTGCTTACTTTTACATCTACCATCAGGTTTTCATATACTTTGCCTTGTCTGATCATGACAGAGGTGGAAAGCATATTTAAAATCATTTTATGAGCGGATGCGGCTTTCATTCGTGTTGACCCAGTGATGGCTTCTGGTCCTACGACGACTTCAATGGCGCAGTCTGCCAGTTCGCTAATCTCTGCTTGTTCATTGCAGCTGAGGGCTACTGTTTTTGCTCCAATGGTTCTAGCATAGTTTAAAGCGCCAATGATATAGGGGGTTCTACCGCTCGCCGCGATGCCGACAACCGTATCTTTTGATGTCAGGTGGATGTGTTCTAAATCTTTTTGACCAGCTTCTTCACTGTCTTCCACATCTTCTGCTGCATGTGAAAAGGCAGAGTCGCCACCGGCCATGATGCCTACGATGACATCAGGTGAAATGCTATAGGTAGGTGGACATTCGACCGCATCCATTACCCCAATTCTGCCACTTGTTCCAGCGCCTAGATAAATGAGTCTGCCCCCATTCGAGATGGATTCAAAGGCAAAGTCACTTGCTGTCTTTACGTCTGGAAGGACACGGTTGACGGCTTGAGCGACCTTCATATCTTCCTCATTTATCATTTGGAGCATTTCTAGCGGGCTTGCTTGTGAAATTCCCATGGTGTTAGGGTTTCTTGATTCTGTTGTCAAAGAACGCAGTTGAGATGGCTGCATGTGACATACCTCCTTATTTCTTCATTTTCAGTATATTGAGTATGACATGAAATTTCAATATTATATTTAAATACTGAAATTATATTTCAGTCAAAATGTTGTGCTGATGAGGGTTGAATAGTTAGAAAATAAAAAAAATAAAAATCCCCTTTACAAAAGGGGGACAACCTGTATATAATAACTTTTGTCAGCTTCACGGAAACAGTAAACTTGACAAACTGGCCCGTTGGTCAAGCGGTTAAGACACCGCCCTTTCACGGCGGTAACACGGGTTCGAATCCCGTACGGGTCACCATCATGTGGAGGATTAGCTCAGCTGGGAGAGCATCTGCCTTACAAGCAGAGGGTCGGCGGTTCGAGCCCGTCATCCTCCACCATATGCCGGTGTAGCTCAACTGGTAGAGCAACTGACTTGTAATCAGTAGGTTGGGGGTTCAAGTCCTCTTGCCGGCACTGTTTTTCTTTTATCAATTCCATATGTGGAGGGGTAGCGAAGTGGCTAAACGCGGCGGACTGTAAATCCGCTCCCTCCGGGTTCGGCGGTTCGAATCCGCCCCCCTCCACCATTTTTGGGCTATAGCCAAGCGGTAAGGCAACGGACTTTGACTCCGTCATGCGTTGGTTCGAATCCAGCTAGCCCAGTTAAGACACCTTTTTTAAAAAGGTGTCTTTTTTTTATTTTGACGATTGGAATGTATAACTATTCAAAATATTGTTGAGTTGAGTCAGAAGGCACCGAGAAAGTAAAATATAAGCATGAACGGAAAGGGGATGTACATATGGGAGATCAAAAGAAGGTCACGATTGTTGGGGTGCCGATGGATCTCGGTCAAATGAGAAGGGGCGTTGATATGGGGCCGAGTGCCATTCGCTGTGCTGGTGTAAAAGAAAAATTGGAATCGCTTTCATTTGATGTCGAGGATCTAGGGGATATTCCCGTTGAGCAAAGAGATGATGAGAAAGGTCTCTATACAAGTGAAAAACTGAAAAACTTAACGGAGAATGCTGGCGCGAACCAGCTTCTTGCTGAAAAGGTTAGCAGTATTGTGCAGTCAGGTTCGTTTCCGCTGATTTTAGGCGGGGATCATAGCATTGCAATTGGTACACTAGCCGGTGTAGCCAAGCATTATAAAAGTTTGGGTGTCATTTGGTATGATGCGCATGGTGATTTAAATACAGAGGAAACCTCTCCTTCTGGAAATATTCATGGGATGCCACTTGCTGTCAGTCTCGGCTTTGGGCATGATGATCTAATCAATATCGGCGGTTATACACCTAAAGTAAAGCCTGAGAATGTGATCTTGATCGGTGCTCGTTCTTTAGATGAAGGAGAGCGGGCATTGATTAAAGAAAAAGGCATTAAAGTGTATACGATGCATGAAATAGATCGATTAGGGATGACGAGAGTAATGGAGGAAGCCATTGCGTATTTAAAAGAAAGAACAGATGGTGTGCATTTGTCGCTTGATTTAGACGGCCTTGATCCAGCGGAGTGCCCTGGCGTGGGAACGCCGGTTGCTGGCGGCATCAGTTATAGGGAGAGTCATCTAGCAATGGAGCTTTTAGAGGAAGCAGGTATTTTGACTTCTGCTGAGTTTGTTGAGGTGAATCCGGTATTAGATGAGAAAAATAAAACAGCAGAAGCGGCAGTTGCATTAATTGGTTCTTTAATGGGTGAAAAGCTATTATAGAGCGGGACTTGTTCCCGTTCTTTTTTTAATTTTGGGGAAATTTAAGGATATGTTAAGGTTTTTACCGGCTGATAAGCGTAACATGCTGTCAAAAATTTGTTACACTATTTTTTAGAGGAGAATGAAACCTTTTGGAACGAGGTTCGTATACATAAAGACCGGTGAAGGCAGAGGTTGAATATACTATGGAAACAATGATTAAAAAGAGAATTAAGCAAGTGAAAAAAGGCGACCAGAACGCATTTGCAGACATCGTAGACCTGTATAAAGACAAAATTTATCAGCTGTGCTACCGTATGCTTGGGAATGCACATGAAGCAGAAGATATTGCGCAGGAGGCGTTTATTCGTGCCTATGTGAATATTGAGAGCTTTGATGTGAATCGTAAGTTTTCCACGTGGCTGTACCGCATTGCAACCAACCTGACCATCGACCGTATTCGTAAAAAAAAGCCGGATTATTATTTAGATGCAGAGGTGGCAGGGACAGAAGGACTGAATATGTATTCTCAAATTGCGGCTGACGGCATTTTGCCAGAGGACGAGGTGGTGTCGCTTGAATTATCGAGCACCATTCAGCAAAAAATTTTAAGATTACCCGATAAATATCGCTCGGTCATCGTATTAAAGTATATTGATGAACTCTCGTTAAAAGAAATTAGTGAGATTCTGAATATACCAGTTGGTACGGTGAAAACGAGAATACACAGGGGTAGAGAGGCTCTCCGGAAACAGTTGAGAGACCTTTGAGTGAGGTGATTTTGATGAGCTGTCAGGAAAAAATCGTCCTGCTTATGCATCAGTATTTAGACGGGGACATAGAGCCCGAAGATGAAAAAGAATTAAAGAGCCATCTGCAATCGTGTGAGGAATGCCGTACTCATTTTCAACAAATTGAGAAATCCATCGCGCTCGTGCAGAGTACATCTCATATAGAAGCACCATCTGATTTCACTGCAAAGGTGATGGCAGGTCTTCCAAAGGAGAAAAAGCGTGTGTCGATTCAAAGATGGATCAAAGCTCATCCGCTAATGGTCGCCGCTGCCCTCTTTGTCATATTGATGGGAGGCAGTCTGTTTACAAGCTGGAATACGGATCATAATTTCAGTGTGTCAAAGCAGCCGAATCTCGTGGTTGAAAATGATACAGTGACGGTACCTAAAGGGGAAACCGTCAAAGGTGATGTCACTGTGAAAAATGGCAAGCTGATTGTAGAAGGCAAGGTTGATGGAAACGTAACAGTCGTCAATGGAGAACAGCTGACTGCTTCTGCCGGACAAGTCACTGGTCAAATCAATGAAATTAATGAAGTGTTTGATTGGGTTTGGTACAAAATGAAATCTACAGCACAAGATGTGATGCGGGTCATTGGTCCAGAGGAGCAAAAGTAAATCAAACAGTTTGAGAGCAGTCTCTAAGGGGACTGCTCTTTTTCTATTGATGGACAGACTTGAATGCCAGCCAGATATGGCAACTATTTTCCTTGCTGAAACAAAATGTGGTATAATAGCCACGCTATGTACTTACACATAGGCTCTTTTTTTATAAAAAATGAATCGAACGAAGAATAACTGAAAATTCTGGAGGACGAGGAAATGGCTTTAGGGGATATTCCTTTTTTGCAGTACCTCGGTAATGCTGTTGATATTCTCGTTGTTTGGTATGTGATATATAAATTAATGATGGTCATCCGCGGAACAAAAGCGGTTCAGCTTTTAAAGGGAATTGTCGTCATTGTTCTCGTCAGGATGGGGAGTGCGTATCTCGGTCTTAACACACTTCAATGGCTGATGGATCAAGCGATTACGTGGGGGTTCCTTGCGATCATTATTATTTTTCAGCCAGAGCTAAGGAGAGCGCTTGAACAGCTTGGGCGCGGCCGTTTCTTCTCTAGAAGCGGAACACCTGTAGAGGAACAGCAGCAGAAAACGATCGAGGCAATTACAAAAGCAATTAACTATATGGCAAAACGAAGAATAGGCGCGCTGTTAACGATTGAGCGCGATACTGGGATGAATGATTACATAGAGACCGGAATTCCTTTAAATGCAAAGGTGAGTTCTGAGCTGCTGATTAATATCTTCATTCCGAATACACCGCTTCATGACGGCGCTGTGATTATGAAGCGTGATGAGATTGCAGCTGCAGCGTGTTATTTACCGCTGTCTGAAAGTCCTTTTATCTCTAAGGAGCTCGGTACACGTCACCGCGCGGCAGTTGGTATTAGTGAAGTAACGGACAGTTTAACCGTCATCGTCTCCGAGGAGACAGGCGGCATTAGTGTCGCAAGAAATGGTGATCTCCATCGAGAATTGACAGAAGAAGCGCTTGAAGAAATGCTGATTGCTGAGTTTAGTAAGAACAGCAAAGATGCTTCCTCGACCAAATGGTATTGGAGGGGCAAGAAAAATGGATAAGATTTTGAATAATCGCTGGGCCGTTAAGTTTCTTGCATTGGTCTTCGCTTTATTGCTGTATGGTGCAGTTAATTCAGCGCAAGCGCCCACGCCGAAAAAAATCGGTGAATCCTTTTTCCCAACATCGACAACAGACGAAGCAACCTTAACGGACATTCCTGTTAAAGCGTATTATGACGACGAAAAGTATGTAGTCACTGGTGTGCCGCAGACAGTCAATGTCACGATTAAAGGATCAACTAGTGCTGTGAAAACAGCAAGACAAACGAAAAATTTTGAAATTTACGCAGATATGCAAAACCTGACGACAGGTACACATAAAGTCGAATTGAAGGCAAGAGATGTATCGAAAGGAATCACGTTAACGATTAATCCGTCTGTGACGACTGTGACGATACAAGAAAAAACGACAGCTGAATTCCCTGTTGAAACGGAATTTTATAATCAAAATAAAATCAAAGACGGCTATTCACCAGAGCAGCCTATTGTGAATCCGAAAAATGTCACGGTTACTGGCTCAAAAGACGTGATCGACAAAATTTCTGTCATTAAAGCATTTGTGAACTTAGAGGATGTCGATCAGCAAATTGAGAAAGAAGCGAAGCTCACTGTGTATGATAGCAGTGGGAATGAGCTACCAGTCGAAGTGAGTCCGTCTGTGGTAGATATTACGGTCCCGATTACGAGTCCAAGCAAGAAAGTTCCGTTTAAGATTGAGCGGACGGGCAGCTTGCCAGATGGGATTAGTATCTCAAGCATCGAGACAAGCCCAAGTGAGGTGACAGTCTACGGTTCTCAAAAGGTGCTGGATGCACTTGATTTTATTGACGGCGTTCAGCTGGACCTAAGCAAGATTAAAGATGATACAGAGATTGATGCCGACATTCCACTGCCAGATGGTGTGAAAAAGGTATCGCCTGAAACTGTTAAAATCAAAGTGAAGGTTGCAACAGCTGAAGAAAAAAAGATCGATAATGTCCCAATTTCTGTCGTGGGTCTGAGCAAGGATCTTAGCTCTGCATTTGTGAGTCCGTCTTCTGGGCGTCTCACACTAACAGCAAAAGGATCAAAGAGTGCAATTGATAAACTAAAGGCTTCAGATATTGAAGCCTATATCAATGTCGGGGACTTAAACGAAGGAACACATGAGGTCAAAGTACAAGTGAATGGCCCTCAAAATGTGACATGGACATTATCTAGATCGAAGGTCAAAGTGAAACTGACTTCTACTGATACAGAAGATCAGCCGGCTTCTACGAATGATCGGAAAGATCAATCATCCGATGATGATCAGGAAGAGAAGAGTCAAAAGGAATCAACACAAGATAAAGCAAAAAAAGAATCGAGTCAAAGACAGCGGGTCAAAGAAGATAATAAAGAGGACGCAGCGTCCTCTTGAATGGTAAAAAAGGAGCGATTGAAACATGGGCAAGTACTTTGGAACTGATGGTGTAAGGGGTGTGGCTAATAGCGAATTAACGCCAGAGCTCGCATTTAAAATTGGGAGATTTGGCGGCTATGTGCTCACGAAGGATAAAGAACGTCCAAAGGTACTCGTTGGACGAGACACGCGTGTATCTGGTCATATGTTAGAAGGAGCACTCGTAGCAGGCTTACTTTCAATTGGTGCTGAAGTCATGCGTTTAGGTGTGATCTCAACACCTGGTGTGTCTTATTTAACGAAGGCAATGGATGCAGAAGCAGGTGTCATGATTTCAGCTTCGCATAACCCAGTTCAAGACAACGGAATTAAATTTTTCGGTGGTGATGGTTTTAAACTGTCAGATGAACAGGAAAATGAAATTGAGCAGCTAATGGATCAGCCAGTTGATGAATTGCCACGTCCAGTGGGAGCCGATCTTGGAACCGTGAATGACTACTTTGAAGGCGGTCAGAAGTACTTGCAATTCTTGAAGCAGACAGCGGACGAGGATTTCACAGGCATTCACGTAGCGCTTGATTGTGCACATGGTGCAACATCTTCTCTTGCAACACATTTATTTGCAGATTTAGATGCAGATGTGTCAACAATGGGAACATCACCAAACGGATTGAATATCAACGATGGCGTAGGTTCTACTCATCCAGAGGCACTTTCTGCTTTTGTGAAAGAAAAAGGAGCCGATATTGGTCTTGCGTTTGATGGCGACGGCGACCGCTTAATTGCAGTCGATGAAAAAGGTGATATTGTAGACGGCGATCAAATTATGTACATATGCGCACGTTATCTAAAGGGTGAAGGCCGATTAAAGGATGACACGGTCGTGTCAACGGTCATGAGTAACCTGGGTTTCTATAAAGCGCTTGAGAAGCAAGGCATTAAGAGCATTCAAACCGCTGTTGGTGACCGCTATGTGGTCGAAGCGATGAAAAAGGATGGCTATAATGTCGGAGGCGAGCAGTCAGGCCACTTGATCTTCCTTGATTATAATACGACAGGTGACGGCATGCTTTCAGCAATCATGCTGGTGAATACACTCAAAGCAACAGGAAAAACATTGTCAGAGCTTGCAGCTGAAATGGAGAAATTCCCGCAACTTCTAGTGAATGTGAAGGTATCTGATAAATATAAAGTGGAAGAAAATGAAAAAGTAAAAGCTGTGATCCAAGAGGTTGAAAAAGAGATGAACGGTGACGGACGCATCCTGGTTCGTCCATCTGGAACAGAGCCGCTTGTACGTGTCATGGCAGAGGCGAAAACAAAAGAGTTGTGTGATGAATACGTGGCTCGCATTACGGCTGTTGTCAAAGAAGAAATGGGTATTGAGTAATTGATCAAAGCAAATCGCAAAGTAGCGGTTTGCTTTTTTTTCGAATAAACGTCATAAGAGGAAAGTTCTATACGAATCATATAAGCGAGGGCAATTTGCTGCTTGCTTTCATACATAAGAGAGCACATCAAAGGTAGAACGTGACAAGCCTCATCGCATATAGTGTAGGGAGGTCTTACTTTCTCACATGAAAGGGATCACCCGCTAAATTGTGATTGACGGAGGTCAGACCTTATAGTACAATCATCCTTGTGTTACTGGATTTTTATTCTAGCAGGAAAGGCAGGGTAGATGTTCAGCCACTCTTATAATTATAGCGCCCGAACTAAGCGATCGAACGAGACAGATGCTTAGTTGACGAGGATGGAGGTTATCGAATTTTTCGGCGGATGCCTCCCGGCTGATCAAATATAGAGATCACAGCCGTAAGTGTTTCTTTAAAGCAAAGAGGTGACTCTTTGTACAAAGGGAATACACATGATCTCCCAAATTAAACATGTAGAGAGGGACGAAGAAATGTCCCTTCTATTATAGTAGGCTTTCTTTGTCCCTTTCACATGATCGGGAGGAAGAATATTTATGTGTGGAATCGTAGGTTATATTGGTCAGAATGATGCGAAGGAAATCTTATTAAAAGGTTTAGAGAAGCTTGAGTACCGTGGGTATGACTCAGCAGGTATCGCTGTGGCAAACGAAGAAGGCGTGCATGTGTTCAAAGAAAAAGGACGTATCGCTGAGCTTCGTGAAGTCGTTGATGCAAACGTGGCATCTTCAGCAGGAATTGGACATACACGCTGGGCAACACACGGTGTACCAAGCCATCTAAATGCGCATCCGCATCAAAGTGCTTCTGGCCGTTTTACGCTTGTTCATAACGGTGTCATCGAGAACTATGTACAATTGACACGCGAATATTTACAAGACGTCACACTAAAAAGCGACACAGATACAGAGGTTGTTGTTCAAGTCATCGAACAATTTGTGAATAGAGGTCTTGATACAGAGGAAGCTTTCCGTCAAACGCTTCTTCAACTAAAAGGCTCTTACGCAATTGCCCTTTTCGATAACGAAAACAAAGAAACAATCTATGTGGCGAAAAACAAAAGCCCATTATTGGTTGGTTTCGGCGAAGATTTCAACGTTGTGGCTTCTGACGCAATGGCGATGCTTCAAGTAACAAACGAATATGCGGAATTAATGGATAAAGAAATGGTCATTGTTACTAAAGACGAGGTTATTATTAAAAACCTTGACGGTGATATCATGACACGTCCTTCTTATATCGCTGAGCTAGATGCAAGCGACATTGAGAAAGGCACATATCCTCACTACATGTTAAAAGAAACGGATGAACAGCCGCTAGTGATGCGCAAAATCATCCAAGAATATCAAGACGAAAACGGCAAGTTGTCAGTTGCTGGCGATATCGCAAGCGCAGTAGCAGAAGCAGACCGCATCTATATTGTGGCTTGCGGAACGAGCTACCATGCTGGACTTGTTGGTAAACAATACATTGAAGACTGGGCGAAAGTACCTGTAGAAGTCCATGTAGCAAGTGAATTTTCTTACAACATGCCGCTTCTATCGAAAAAACCGTTGTTCATCTTCCTTTCTCAATCTGGGGAGACTGCGGACAGCCGTGCTGTACTTGTTCAAGTCAAAGAACTTGGTCATAAAGCATTAACGATCACAAACGTACCAGGATCTACGCTTTCTCGTGAAGCAGACTTCACATTGCTTCTTCATGCAGGACCAGAAATCGCAGTGGCTTCAACAAAAGCCTACACAGCGCAAATTGCTGTTCTTGCGATCCTTGCATCCGTTGCAGCTGAATTAAATGGTCAATCTCTTGACTTTGATCTTGTGAAAGAGCTTGGGATTGTAGCAAACGCAATGGAAGCCCTTGTCGATCAAAAGGATGAAATGGAACAAATCGCTCGTGATTTCTTCACAGTGACACGTAACGCATTCTTTATCGGAAGAGGACTTGACTACTATGTGTGCCTTGAAGGTTCACTCAAACTAAAAGAGATCTCTTACATCCAAGCAGAAGGCTTTGCTGGCGGAGAACTCAAACACGGCACCATTGCTTTAATTGAAGAAGGCACACCGGTCATTGCCCTTGCCACGCAAGAGCACGTGAACCTCAGCATTCGTGGTAACGTCAAAGAAGTCGTTGCACGTGGTGCAAACCCATGTGTCATCTCACTAAAAGGCCTAGAAGACGAAGGCGACCGTTTCGTCCTTCCAGCTGTACACCCAGCACTTGCACCACTTGCATCTGTTGTTCCATTACAGCTAATCGCTTACTACGCAGCCCTTCACCGCGGGTGTGATGTGGATAAACCACGTAACCTTGCGAAGAGTGTGACGGTGGAGTAGGGATTAAATAAAATCGGATTTTTGATACCCCTTTAGATATAATTGTCTAAAGGGGTATTTTTGTGTCAATAGAACTAGCAGTTGAAAGATTTAAGCTGAACTTTGATTGATAGATACTATTTCCATGTTGCTATTATGATAAATATTCTTAGGGGGAAATATTATTTTTATTCGATACGTAAAAAAAGAAAAATGGGGAATTGTTTTTTTCTTCATTGGTTATATTGCATTGTTTATCATTTCTTATTGTTTAATTGGTGGTCCTGTCTCAAGTGGAGGACCAATAGGTGTATTCCTTGGATTTTGTATTGTTCAATTTCTTAAATATAGAGCTTTCAAAAAAGATGAAAGAAATAATAAAGGCATATATCATCGTTTATAAGTTATATTTTTAACACATTATACTAAGTGCATAATGAGAGAGCGGCCCCTTGAGAAAGCGTGACAGTTTAAATATTTAACGAAGAAAGAGAGCAGATACATGACCAAACCTAAAATTTACACAATGAGCTTTGCAAAGGTCTATCCTCTCTACATCGCAAAGGCAGAGAGAAAAGGACGAACGAAGGCTGAGGTTGATACGATTATTTGTTGGTTGACGGGGTACAGTCCAGCAGAGTTACAGCAACAGTTGGACAAGCAGATAGACGTTGAAGCCTTTTTTGCTGAGGCTCCTGAGCTTCATCCTTCCCGAAGTTTAATCAAAGGAGTCATCTGTGGTGTACGGGTAGAGGACATTGAGGAAGAAACGATGAAAAATATTCGGTATCTAGATAAGCTGATTGATGAGTTAGCCAAGGGAAAGAAAATGGAAAAGATTTTGCGAGCTTCGTCATGATTATCACAAGCGAGCCCAGTGAATAACCTTCACTGGGCTTTTTTATATTTATAGACCATTCGACCAATAAAAATAAAATCCATTTGAACGAATTCTCTCTTCATGTCGTCAAAAGAAGTAATACCAAAACAAATTGGCGTTTGGAAAGGGAGTGGCGTGATGGACATGAAGATGATTTTACCTCTTATTTTGCTGCAAGCAATTTTGATGGTGATTGGTTTGTTTGATTTGCTTAAAAGAGATCCATCTAGAATCAGGGGAGAGGTGAAGTGGGTGTGGGCTTTGGTGATTGTGTTTGTGGCGAGTGCCGGTCCTATTGCGTATTTCATTTTTGGTCGTAAACAATCTTAGTAGGGGGGATTCGCTTGAATATGTTGGAGTGTCACGGGCTGACGAAATCGTATGGACGACATGAAGTGTTAAAAGATGTTTCGTTTTCTGTTGGGGAGGTTGGATGTGTTGGTTTTTTAGGAGCCAATGGAGCGGGGAAGACAACGACGATCCGGATTTTGACGGGGCTTGCTCGTCCTACGTCTGGCGTTGTGAAGGTGGCAGGTTTTGATGTCGAAAAGGACATGGATCAAATCAGTCAGGTGATGGGGTACTGTCCGCAGCAGCCTGCATTTTATCAGGATATGACGGGGCAGGAATGGATGCATTGGGTTGGCGGGTTATTTCATTTAGAGAAACACACCATTCGTTCCAAAACAGATGAATTGTTGAAGCTTTGCCGCATATACGAGGCGAAGGATCGTGCCATTGGCAGCTACAGCGGAGGGATGAAGCAGAGACTTGCCATTGCGCAGGCATTGATCAACAGCCCGAAGGTCCTCATACTAGATGAACCTGTGTCGGCACTTGATCCCATGGGGAGAAAAGACGTCCTGACTTTGATTGAGCGTCTAAAGCATGAGATGCTGATCTTTATGTCGACCCATATTTTAGATGACATTGAACGTGTGGCTGATCATATTATCATGATCAACAGCGGCAAAATTGAAATGTCCTCTTCGATGAAACAGCTCAAAGAAGACTATATCCAGCCCGTGATTGAATTTCAATTAGAACAACAGAATACGAAACTAGTGGCTTTGTTAAAAGAACGGGATTGGGTGGAGGAATGCATGGAAACAGGAGACGCTTATCAGGTGCGAGTCAACAATCAACAAACGGCATTGAAGGAACTGCCGGCTCTCATTACTGAAACTGGCGGTGTTCTTCTCCATTATCGACTATCTAAGCTGACACTTGAAGATATTTTTATGAAGGTTGTGACGGCATGATGATGTTGAAAAAGGAATTTAGGGAGTTATTCACTAGTTATAAAATCTTATTTGTGCCGATCATTTTCACGATTTTAATGATTACGCAGCCTATTACGCTCAAAATGCTGCCGGATCTTTTATCGAAATCGGCTAATTTACCTGAAGGGTCTACATTTTATATACCAGAGCCTAGTGCTGGAGAGGCTTTAGCCAGTGCATTGAGTAAATTTGATTCGCTCGGCGTGTTTATCCTCATTATGATCGTGATGGGGACGATTGCTGGAGAGCGTGCCTCTGGGGTGACGGCGATGATTATGGTGAAACCGATCAGTCGAATGAGTTATTATGCCTCAAAAATATGTGCCTATGCCTGTTTAACTTTGTTTAGTTTGATAGTGGCGGTGCTTGCTTCCGTTTATTATGTGGACATCCAATTTGGGCATGTGGCTTGGGGCGATGTGTTAAAAGGAACGCTTTTGTATTATCCAAACCTACTGCTCATTGTGGTGTCGACCATTTGTGCATCGGCTTTCTTTAAGCGCTCAGTGACTGCGGGCGGCGTTTCCCTTTTGCTCAACCTCATCCTGTTTACCGTTCCTTCGTTTTATGAGGATACATTAGGGAAGTTTGCACCTAAAGGCGTCACAAGTGCGGCTGAGGAGATGATTCATAGAGGGACTTATTCGGATCAGGCACTTACAAGCTTTCTAGGTGTATCGGTATTGATTGGTTTCTTTTTTCTCATCGGATGGTTTCTTTTTAGAAAACAAGAATTATAGCATGGTGTACCCTTTGGATATGAAAATCTAAAGGGTTTTTTATATATTTAGTAAGTAAAAAATAAGACATAAATGCATATTATCATGATTTGGATGTTGAAATAATATATACTTAGTATATAATTACTCCGTAAAGGGATGGGAGGAGTTTGCAGATGATTCAGATCAAGCATGTGAAGAAGGAATTCTTTCAAGGCCAGGAGCGGACTGAGGTGTTGAGGGGCGTTGATTTGACGGTAGAAGAAGGGGAGTTTGTAGCGGTGATGGGACCGAGTGGTTCTGGAAAAAGTACATTACTTCAGCTGTTAGGCGGGCTTGATCTGCCTACTGATGGAGAGATTTTGATAGATGAGCATCAGTTGAGTGAGATGAATGAGAAAGAGAGAACGATTTTTCGCCGAAAACAGATAGGGTTTGTGTTTCAAAATTATCAGCTGCTGCCTACGTTAACTGTCGAAGAAAATGTGGCGTTTCCGCTGCATGCAGATGGACGTTTAACAAAGGAGAATCAACAGACGGTTGTAGAGCTGTTAGAGGCTGTTGGCTTGAATGGACTTGGGCGGAAACGGGCTAGTTTGCTGAGCGGCGGGCAGCAGCAGCGTGTAGCGATTGCAAGAGCTCTAGTCAATCAGCCGTCAGTGCTGTTAGCAGATGAGCCGACGGGGAACTTGGACCGGCATAGAGCGGAGGATATTTTGGCGTTAATGTGCAAGTTCAATCGAGAAAGCAAGCAGACGATTATCATGGTGACGCATGATATTTTCGCAGCAGGATTTGCGGATCGAATCATCCTTTTTAAAGACGGTGTTATTGATCAAGTGATCTCTAGAAAGGATGATGATTATGCTCAGTATGTGGCGAATTTCATGGCGTAACATGATTCAGCATAAAAAGCGGTTCGCCATTTCTGTCTTAGGCATCATGGTGGGGATTGCTTTTGTCACGTCGATGCTCATTGCCGATCGAACGACAAATGATGTGTTTCATTACTATGAGCAAATGTATGTCGCTGATGCAGATTATTGGGTGTTGAGTGATGATCATACGTATGATGAGGAACAGATCTCATCCATTTTAAAGCATCCTGATGTGACAGGATCATTATTAGCGCTGGATAAACAGACGTTTTTTGATGTAGAAGGTGATCACTCTCTTAACCAACGGGCGGTACGAATTACCGGAGTACAAGATCAAACGAGCTCTTTACTGAAGCTGCCTGTGATTGAAGGGCGTTTGGATAATCAGGGGTTGGTCATACCAGATGTTGTGGCGAAGCTGCTGAATAAAAAAGTGGGAGATACCATTCGTTTTTCTGATTTGGGCGAAGCGAAGGTATCTGCCATTGTGGAATATACACAGCTGCTTTCAAGTCCGAGTGACTGGGAGGGTGCAGAATCATCGAGTTTTCGTGTGATGGCGCCGCTTGATTTATTGAGAGACTGGACGGGACTCGATCATCAGCTTTCTTATATGAGATTTCAGACGAATGATGGCGGAGAGCAGCTCTTTCAATCTTTACAGAAAGAGTTCAAGGATGCCGATGTTTTTGTCCAGCCTGTGGTGGCGGATGACCGGCAAAGTAATGACATTGGCGGGTTGTACACGTTCTTTTACCTCATCGCAGGGCTGTCGATGTTTATGAGCGGTTTTATCGTGTTTAATATGATTTATACGAGTGTGATGGAACGGAAAAAGGAATTTGCGATTATGAAGAGCTTTGGTTATACGCAGGGCTCTGTTTCTAAGCTGATGTTGATTGAGGTTTTGATCTTGGCATGTATTGGAACAGCCATTGGGGTGCCGATTGGCGTTTGGCTTGGAGATGTGTTCATGCAAACACTGCTTGGTGTGTTCGCTTTTGATATGGTGTATTCGTTAGATTGGCAAGTGCCTGTTGTAATAGCTGTGATCGTTGGTATTGTGTTCCCTGTGCTGTTTTCGTTATTTCCGATCTACCATGCAGGAAAAACGTCTGTGCTGCTGACTTTAAAATCCACTACCCAAACTTCTGCACCGAAAAAACGATCGGTCATTAGGGCGGTGATAGGGATAGGCTTGCTTTCATTCATATGGGTGGATCATCCGGCTGCTTATCTTGGCATTTTAGCCAGCATGGTTCTGTTATTCCCGTTTTTTCTGCTCTTTATGAACCGGTTGTTGGCGCCTCTTTTGAAGTTTATCTTTGGTTACCCGGGCCATCTATCCTCGCAGCATGTCACGCAGCAACTGAATCGAAATGCCAATACGGCGGCGATTCTAGCTGTTGGGATTGCTGTGATCTTGCTTTTAAGTGCGGTCATTGAATCGGCTCCAGACGGCTACGAAAGAGAGATTCGTCAAACGTACGGCGGTGATCTCAGGGTTACTTCTGAAGCGCCATGGACGAAAGCGGATCAAGAAAAGCTGTCATCCTATGAGGCTGTTGAACGGGTGGAACCGATGATGGAAGCGGCTCCTTTGACATGGGAAACGGCTGATGGAGAGAAAAGACAATTTTCTCTGATCGGCGTAGAGGAAAAGGGACCGTCTTTTATAGAAGGTGACAATAAAGGCGATTTGTATCAACGATTATCAGAAACGCCTTCTATCGTGTTAGGAGAGCGTGCGTTTGATGAATGGGGTGGGCGTATTGGAGAGAGTGTGTATCTCAATGCACCTTCTGGCCGGCAACAGTTACAAGTCATTGATGTGGTCAAGACTTCTCATCATTCGGGTTATGTGGCATTTGTCGATCAGACATTTTTACAAGAGGATTTAGGGTGGGCGCAGCCTCTTGATATCCTGCTTACGTTAAAAGACAAAGGTGCCGGTGAGTCTTTACGAGATCAGCTATGGGAAGACTTTGGGCAGCGGCTTTCAAAGGTGAAAACAGTAGAGGATGAGATTGAATCAACGACATCGGCTTTAACTGGTATGAACGAGTTAATTTCTATGATGCTCATTTTCATTATTGGGCTCGCGAGCATTGGAACAGCCAATACTCTGCTGATGAACACGCTTGAACGCACATCTGAGATTGGCACCATGCGGGCGCTTGGGCTGACAAAGCAGCAGGTGAGAAAAATGATCGTCGGAGAAGGTGTGCTCATTGGGTTATCAGGTGTGATTGGCGGCATTTTATTTGGTGTGATTCTTCTATATATCTCAAGCCAATCTGATTGGCTGGGTGGATTTGTTTCATTCCAATTGCCGCCTGTGCATCTACTGCTGGCAGTGATCGCAGGAATTGCACTCAGTTTAGCGGCTTCATGGATTTCTAGTGCGACAGCGAGTAAAATAGAGATGATATCATCTCTCAAAGAAGGTTAAATCATATGTCAGTGAAATACGGAATTTTAACATCGCTCTGTCAGCAGCAACATCATGGATATGAATTAAAGCTAGAGCTGGAGTCATTGCTCGGAATAAAAGGAAAAATCAACCCGGGTCAAATCTACACGACGCTTGATCGGTTAATTCGTGATCAATTGGTGACAGCAGTGGGAATAGATGACCAAGATCGAAAGCTGTACGACGTGACGGAAGAAGGCAGACAAGAGCTGGAATCATGGCTGTTGGCACCTGTTCCATATCATGCTGCAAAGGATGATTTTCACTTTAAATGGGGCTGTGCACGGAAAATCAGATTTCATCAAGAAAAAGAAATGCTTCAGCAGCAGAAAGCCGTCATCATGAAAGATGTGATGGAACTCACGAAGCTGAAAACGGAATGTCTTGTGCAAGGTGATGAGAGTCGGTACTTATTGATTTCTGGTACGCTGCTTCATTTAGAGGCGGATTTGAATTGGATTCATCAAATTGAGCATCGGAGCGGGTCATCATTTTAGAGAGGTCTTTCTTTTGAAGAAAGGTCTTTTTTTTGGCTTCGTTCGGAGCATATGCAGGTAGGATGGGAAGAAAGTTTGGTATGATAGGTGGAAATTGATTGTATTTTCAGAAAAGGGGTTTGATCAATGAAAACATCACGTAATCCTGAGACCATTCATGCGCCAGTTGCACCGTACATCCATCAAATAGAGACAACAGGGCCGCAGCGGTGGTTAACCTTATCAGGACAAGTGGGGATGGAAGTCGATGGGACCATCCCAGCGAGCCCGATGGAACAGCTCGAGCTAGCGTTAGAGAATGTAAAACGCAATGTAGAAGCGGCAGATATGAAAGTGGAAGATATAACGAAGCTTGTGTTCTATTTAGTAGGGGAGTTTGATGCCGAGAGTAGAAAACGAATCATGGGTCAGTTTTTAGGGGATCACCTGCCTTGTATGACGATGATTTATGTGGTGGCTTTGGCTTCACCTGCTTTAAAGGTCGAGGTGGATGCTTGGGCTTGTCGGGATATGGATTCGGTTTGAATTGGTTTATTTAATAGATAAAAGGTTGGGATGATTGATGCCCAATCTTTTTTGTTTTGTTATCTTTTAGTATTTTAAATGATTATAATTCTCTTACCCTTTTATACCTAATATGGTAATATTGTGGTAAATGATAAGTGGGTCTAATTACATTTACATTCCACCGTAAAAACACCATAGATCAGCATACATCACTCTAATAAAAGGGAGAGATTTGATGCCATTCATGGAGGTTCAGAATGTAAGCAAACGATATAGCAATGGTGATGGGATAGAGGGCCTTTCATTTTCTATTGAAGCAGGGGAGGTTGTGGCACTGCTTGGGCCTAATGGTGCGGGGAAGACGACAACCATTCGATGTTTAACAGGTCTCTATCAACCTGATCAAGGGGAAATACTCATAGAGGGATTTCCTCCTGGTCATTCCCATGTCCAAAAACAAGTAGCTCTTATTCCAGATCAGCCATATTTGTACCCAGATTTAACGGTTGCTGAACATGTTCAATTCCGTGCAAGAGGCTATCATAAAGGTTTAAAACAGATCAAAGAAAAGGTATTTGAGGCGTTGAAAGAAGTACATATCGAAATGAAGATGAACGAATTGTGCGGAAGGCTTTCAAGAGGTCAAAAACAGCGTGTCGTCTTAGCAGGGGCCATTGTGCAAGATGCCTCCCTTTTTATTTTAGATGAGCCGACTGTTGGGTTAGACATTCCTTCAAAACAATGGCTGTCAGATTGGCTGATACAGAAGAGCCTTCAAGGTGGTTCGGTTCTTGTGTCCACTCATAGTCTAGAGTTTGTTCTTGATACGGCTAGTAGGGTGATATTGATTCGAGACGGTGCCATCATGAAAAGTATCGCTGTTCCTAAGCGGCAGGAAGAACAAATGAAGTGGCGGGCAGAAGTCATTCAACTTCTAGGGGAGTGGTCTAGTGAATAACACGCTTTCCCTTTTATGGATGAAATCCCAAAGGCGCTTGATCAGTAAAAATCAAGAAAAGAAAATGCCCTTTTTGATCTTGCTGCTTATGATTGCTGCCATTGGTTTTCAGCTGAGCGCAGTCTCAAGTATGGGCGATTGGAATGCGAGTACAGCTGGATGGTTCATTGTCGTTTTATTTGTTCTTTATACTGGCTTTGGTTTGTTTTCGAATCGATTGCCTAGTCAGATGAACGATATCATGTGGTTGTATGGAAGTGGTGCTTCCTTATGGACGGTTGTGATGAGTGTATGGGTATATCACATTTTTTGGCGATGTGCTCTTCTCATTGTTTCTGCTGTGATGGCTGATATCCTCCTTCTTTGTTTAACGAAGCAGTACTTTTTTCTACTTGGTAAATCACTCCTGTTAACAGCGCTGTTATGTATGATCGAAACATGGATGATTGCGGTATCTTGTGCAAGAACCATTCAAGTATATAAGCGAGTGCTCTTCATTGGTTTTATACTGATGTTTGGTTGTCTTTCATTGCTTATTATGAATCAATTGATATTGAAACAGTCGTCAATGATGGAGATATCTGCTTCTTTTATGTATCAAGTCGGACGCATGATAGTGGAGTTTTCATTCATTTCTGTATTGATATTACTTGGAATGATGATTTTATCTTTCATGATGATGTACAGGTCGAGTCATCGTATAGAGATGATGGAGTCGTTAGTCAAAGAGGCGGCATTTTGGGAGGAATTTGAGGGGAAACAGGTTCATGCAAATCCAATAAGTCCAAAGAAAAGCAAGACGTGGTGGGGGCTTTCAACATTAACGGGCATCTGGGCTTTCCTTTGGCTAGAAATATTGATGATTAAAAAGTATGCTACCTTCCACCTGTTATCCACCATGCTGTTGATCGGTACTTATTATGTCGTCAGTTCTTATTTTTCAAATTGGTTGACTCTATTCTTTCTGGTCATTGGTGCATCTGTCCTGCTCAGTTCATATTACGCGGGGATTGTAAGACACGGGCAAACGGGAATGCTGTATCTTTTTCCGGGTGCTTTATATCAAAAAATTCTTCTATTGGAAGTGTTTCAAACCTTTTGGTTGTATGGTGTCTACTTGGTTTCTCTTATCTTGTTAGAGATTCATGATGTATTGTATTGGGCCATTTATGGGGTAGGGGTTTATATTTGGTTTTTGACCATTCGGCTCTTTGCCTTTACGCAGCCTTTGAGACGAGAAGCGAGTCTTTCTTTGGGCATCTATTATCGATCATTGCTCATCGGATCTGTCATAAGTGCTGCAGTCATCATTGGGATTCATCTGTTCACTAATGGCTGGTTTACAACGATGACATGTGTATTTGCTGGATGTGTATGTTATGTGATGTGTTATCGATGCCGTGGGACTCATTAAAAAGAGGAGTTGATTGTCATGAAACCAGAAGATAAGCTATCCCAATCGGTTCAACGTTTAGTCAATACGAATGAAGTAACAATCGTTCAAGCCATGGGGGAATTAAGGAAATCAGGAAAAGAGGCAGTGCCAGTGCTTGTTGAAGCCTTAAAAGAAGAGGGTTCTTTGCGGAATATTGCAGCAGCGGTTCTTGGTGAATTTGGAGCAGATGCAGGGGATGCAGCAGAAGCTCTTGCTAAACTGTTAGAAAGTGAAGAAGAGGAGACAAGAATGGCGGCTGCGATCTCACTCATGAGAATTGGTCAGCCTAGTTTGCCATTTCTTCTGTCTTTGGCAAAGCGTTATGAGGGTCCTACTTGTTTTTGGGCATCGTGGTGCATCTCTTGGATTGACCCATCAAAAATCGAAAAAAATATGTACGAGTGCCTAAAACAGGAACAAGAGAATCCATCAGGAAATGTGGCCCCTTTTGCCGCAGAAGAGGCACTAGGAAAAATCATCGCTTTTCAATTAAAAGAAAAGGGGGATGAGTAGTGGAAACGCAAATACTTAAATGGCCTGAGCACCTTCCTTGGATTCATTCTTCACATCAGCGGTGTTTACCTGAAGAGCATACTCAGCTTCTTTATTTTTGGTCAGTTAACTGTCCGCATTATGAAGAATTAACCGACCACATTCTACATAGTGTGGATCAGTTGAGTATCCATTTAACCTGTGTCCATGTTCCATATACGGAAGAAGAAAAATCGATAGAGGTTGTTTCGAAATATGCAGAGGAAAAGAATCTCATTGCTCCCATTGTGTTGGATCAAGATTATGAGATTGTCACAAAATATAAAATTCAAGGATTGCCAAGTTTTTGCCTCATAGATAAAGAGGGACAATTAATTGATCGGAAAATGGGAGATACCGGCTGGGAAAAAATATTAAAAAAACTAGAAAAACGATCATAATTAGAGTTATGGAGGAGAGCGTTTTGTTTCAATCAAACCAAGAATTAAAAAAAACGGTGGTCTTTTATGCAGGTGTGGGAGCTGTTTTGCTGATTCTCATGATGTTGACATGGCTGCCGGTTTCTGCAGACTGGGAGTTGCCGTTGATTTTGTTTGGATTGGGGATTTTGTTTTATGTGAAGCGTGTGCTTTGGAAGGATGAAAAGAGTCATTAATCATAAGTAGGTTACCTAGAATATAAATTCTAGGTTTTTTTATTAAATTTACCTTAAAACATGATTTTTCACATGGGGATGAGATCCAATTTTTTAAAAGTGTGGTAGGATAAATATGCTTTATTTTTATATTTTCCGAAGGAGCTGTCGTGTTGAAGGGATCTAGGGTTGAGTTTATTGATAGTTTACGTGGTTTTAGTTTATTAGGTATTTTGATTGTGAATATGCTTAATTTTCAATATGATTATGATTTTGAGAAGATGTTTGATCCGAGCATATGGGGACAGGAGTTTGGGGTATATGTGACGGAGATCTTGTTCCAGGGGTCATTTTATCCGATTTTCTCCTTTTTGTTTGGGTATTCTTTTATCAAGTTGATTGAATCCACAAAGGCAAAGGGGTTGAATACGAATGCTATCGTCGTTCGCCGCGGCTTTGGTCTTATTGTGCTTGGGATGCTGCATTACATATTCATTTGGAATGGTGATATTCTCTTATATTATGGAGCATGTACGTTTTTCTTGATGATGTTTTTGAGCAGCCGGATCAAAACAATGCTGATTTGGTCAGGTGTGTTAGGTGCTTTGTCATTAGTGGTTTTACCATATCTGATGACCTTTGTTTATGGAAATGATGATTTGTTAACGGATGTGTATGCGAAGGGTGCATACGGTGATATTTTATTGAGCCGGGTGACGATTGAAGACGATATGATGATTGTGACCATTATTATGGCGATCGTGACCATTACGTTGATGCCGATCTTAGGTTTTCTATTCGGTACGATCATGGTGGGGCCATTTGCACTGCTTGGCATGGCCATTGGGAAAAAAGGTCATCTGACAGAAGAAGATCGAGGAATGGCGTATCGTAAAGGCTGGATCTGGATGATTTTGATCGGGCTCGCTTTAAAATGTGCGACGTTTATTGATGCCCCTTGGAGTGAAATGGTGATGACGTTAGGAGCCTATGTCCTGACGATCGGTTATATTCAAGCTTTTATTGTCTTTTACTATTCAAAGGTTGCACAAGGATTGAAACGTCTGCTTGCAGGACTGGGCCGATTGTCTTTATCAAACTATTTGGCTCAATCTATTATTTGTACAACGATTTTCTATTCTTACGGACTTGGTTTATTTGGACAAATGGGCTCAATGTTTGGATTGCTGCTTGCTGTCGGACTTTACACAGCACAGCTCTTCATCAGCTATCTCTATTTGAAAAAATGGAGAAGAGGGCCTGTGGAATGGCTTATGGGAAAATGGGTATATTGGAGATAAATTGATTTGTTGAGGAACCGCATGGCTGAAGAGCTGTGCGGTTTTTTATTTGGATCGCATTCAAAAAAGTTCATAAAAGGAGTTGAATATTTTTTTAGTGTGTATATAATGTATATATAGAGTATATACAATATTTCATTGCGAATACCAGTACAGAAAAAAGAGGTTTTTTATATGCAAATTACGATTTCTAATCATTCTAAGGAGCCTATCTATGAGCAAATTACGACGCAAATCAAATCGTTGATCTTAACGGGGGAGCTTGCAGAAGGTGCGGCCCTGCCGTCTATCCGAAAGCTGGCGAAGGATTTACAAATCAGCGTCATCACAACAAAACGTGCATATGAAGAGTTAGAGAAGGCAGGATTTATTTATTCGATTGTAGGGAAGGGATCGTTTGTTGCCGAGCAAAACCTAGAGGTCATGAGAGAGAAAAAATTGAAGGTGATTGAGGAACAGCTTGGAGCGGTTGTTACAAACGGCAAGGAATTAGGCTTATCTTTTGATGAATTGCAGCAGTTATTAAAGTTCTTATATGAGGAGTGAGATAGGTGGAACATGTGATTGAATTCAAAGACGTGTCAAAACGTTTCAAGGACTTTGCCGTTCAGGATCTGAACTTACAAGTGAAGAAAGGCTTTGTCACAGGGTTTATTGGGGAAAATGGTGCCGGTAAGTCAACCACCATCAAAATGATCATGAATCTATTAAGGCCGGATGCGGGTGAAGTCAAGATTTTTGGATTAGATTATCACACGCATGAAAAAGAAATAAAGGAACGAATCGGGTTTGTTTACGACGCCAATGTGTTTTTTCCAGGGCTGAACTTAAAGGACATCAAACGTATTGTGGCACCTGCCTATAAACGCTGGGATGATAGACTATTTTATCAATATATTGAACAGTTTGGCCTGCCGCTTCATAAAGCGATTAAAACATTTTCAAAAGGAATGCAGATGAAGGCATCGCTTGCGATTGCGCTATCGCATCATGCAGAGCTGATTATCATGGATGAACCGACTGCTGGTTTAGATCCGGTATTTAGAAGAGAGCTGCTAAGTACGTTACAAGAATTGATGATTGATGGGAATCGGACGATCTTTTTCTCGACTCATATGACAACAGATTTAGACCGGATTGCGGATTATATTGCGTTTATTCAAAATGGGCAGCTCATCTTTCAGCAGTCGATTCATGATGTAGCGGAGAATTATGCGCTGGTGAAAGGAAGTCTGGATTTGCTTGATCGAGACACTGAAAAAGCCTTTGTCCATATTCAGCGAACAGCAGTAGGATTTGAGGCATTAACAGATCGTATAGAAGGTGTGAAAGCTATTTTCGGGGATGCTGTTGTCATTGAACGGCCATCATTGGAGGATATTATGTTTTACATGAAAGGCGGGGTGGAGCATGTTTCATTTAATTAAACGTGATGTGATTTTGCAAAAGAAGCAACTGATGATTTTTCTTCCGTTTATCTTATTTTTTATTTTCATGGATGTACATCCGGTATTGACGTTTCTAGTTGCTAGTGTCTTCATTCCATTTAACACATATGCGTACGATGAGAAGGCAGAAACGAATATTCTATTAAATTCTTTGCCGTATACCCGCAAGGAAATCATTGCATCACGTTATTTAGGTGCTGTTGTTTATATGATCCTTTCGATTGGGCTGACAAGTGCTGCTTTCATTAGTTTTGGGAAGCTATTTTCGATGACCGATATTGCGATTGGTAGCGGGCTATTTTTATTGTTTGCGGCGTGCACATTTCCATTGTTTTATATCTTAAAGCCTGGCTATATCACAACGGCAGTGATTATTGGCTTTATCATTTTATCTGCTATGGGGCCACCTGTTGTGATCTATTTAGCAGAGCAATTCAGTGGGATCACTGATTTTATAATGAATTTATCAATCCCTATTTTATACACTGGGTCCGTTGTGCTGATTATGCTTATTTACTTGCTATCTTGGGGGCTTTCTACTGCGATTTACCAGAGGAAAGTGTTTTAAATCAGATGATCACATCATTTATAGAGAATCATTCATTTTGAGGTAGGCCTTTCAAAATGGATGATTCTTTTTTGCATCCGGTGAAATTGACATCCAGTAGAAAACAGGTTATTGTTATTTAACATAATGTTAATTATTTTTAACATAATGTTAAATAAAACATCCTTTAAGAAAGGAATCTGAAATGGAAATTAAAAATAGAATGAAAGTATTACGGGCAGAAAAAGACTGGACACAAAAGGATTTGGCAGAGAAGTTAGGTGTGACTCGTCAAACTGTGGCAGCGATTGAAAATGGTAAATATTCTTTGTCTTTAAAACTAGCATTTCAAATTGCGAGAACATTTGAAGTTGATTTATATGACGTTTTTCAAGAGGTCGACAAGGAGGAACAACAGCGATGATGACAACGATCATACTTTATTCTCTGATTATCCTTTCTATCTTAAGTACGGTCTTTCAATTTAAGAAAAGCCGTGAATATAAACAGGATGAACGGGGTCAATTTATTTTAGCGAAAGCTGGAAGTTTTTCAATTGTAGGTGTGGCATTAGCCTATATATTGGTTGCTGTCGTTCAAGCTTTTGTTCATGAATTATCATCTCCAACAGAATGGTTTTATATAGCGATTACGTTTATGTATGTATCAAGTGTTTGCGCAAATACAATTGGCATTATCTATTGTGAAAGAAAATACTAATCTTTCATCTGCGGATGCAAGCTAGGGTACTTCATCATGAAGGGAAGAAAAAATATTGAAAAAATTACTGAAAATAATGCTGATTGCTCTATGTACCATTCTGACTGTCTTGGTTGTATTTGTAGCCAGTGTTTATGTTGTTAATCTAATTAGTAAGGAAAGAGAACAGGGGAAAATAGAAGCTTATGGGCAAAAGGTCTTGGTGGATGGGAAGCAGATGAATGTGCTCATTCAAGGCGATGGGAAAGAAACGATTGTCCTTCTCCCAGGCTATGGAACTGCTTCACCCGTGCTTGATTTTAAACCGTTAGTCAAGGAGTTATCGCCATATTATAGAGTTGTTGTAATTGAACCGTTTGGTTATGGTTTAAGTGACGACACAGATAAAGCAAGGACAAGTCAAAACATTGTGGATGAGATTCATGAATGTTTGCAAAAACTCAACATTAAAAAATATACGCTGATGGGTCATTCGATTGCTGGCATTTATGGATTAGAATATGTGAATCAATACGAAAAAGAAGTCCAAGCCTTTGTCGGCATTGATACGAGTGTTCCTAAACAGGAAACGGATGAATTGCCGGTTTCTAGCTTGCAGCTGCTCAATCAATCTGGCTTTTACAGATTGTTATTGAAAGTGAAAACAGATCAACTGGTGATGCCTAACGTGGATCAACAAACGAAAGATCAAATCAAAATGCTGACCTTCCGAAATTTCTTGAATGAAAGCCAAGCGAGTGAGGCGGAAAATTTCACAAATAACTTTAAAAATGCAGAGCGTTTACATTTTCCTAAGCGTCTCCCTGTTGTTTTCTACCTAGCGGATCAAACGGAGGAAGAAACACCAAGCTGGAAACCAATGCATGAAGAGCTGCTGAAACATGTAGACCACGGAAAAGTCGTTACTTTCAAAGGCGGCCATTATTTGCATCATACGAAATCAAAAGAAATCGCAGATGATGTGAGGGAGTTTCTATCGAACAACGAGCGCTCACGTTAGCGGTTTTCCTCCTCAGCTGGACAGATGAAACATCGCAATTTTGATCAAAACGAGTGAACTGATTTGTTTTATGATCAAGAAGAGGTGAGGGAAATGATGTATAGTCGGGTGACGCAAGAGGTGATTTCTTATTTGGAGTCGCATTTGATGGATGAGCTGTCGCTGAGACAGGTGCCTGAGAAAGTAGGATATTCACATTTTCATTTGCTGCGTGTGTTTAAACGAGAAACCGGGCTGTCGATGGGGGAATATGTGCGGAAACGAAGATTGGCTACGGCTGCACAGCTTCTTTTGTATACGGATCAGGGGATTTTAGACATCGCTTTTTCGTTACAATTCCAATCGCAGGAAGCCTTTACGCGTGCTTTTAAGCATCTGTATTCCTTACCTCCCGGAATGTACAGGTCGATGATGAGAGACATGCAAATGAAAAAGGAGGAAGATTCGATGACATTACATGAAGCAGTACCTGGCTGGGGTTTGAGTGGTTCACATCCGCATATGTATGAGATGGGTGTTGATACAGCAGAGTTCCATACGGGAAAGCAATCAGGTGTTTTATCATCTAAAGAAGGCGTACAAGAAGGACAGTTTGCGACGATGATGCAAGGGTTTCAAGCAAAAGAGTATGTAGGCAAGCGGTTGAAGCTTTCTGCTTTCTTGAAAACAGAGAATGTATCTTCAGCAGGAATTTGGATGCGGGTAGATGACGGAAAGGGTGATACGGTGCAGTTTGATAATATGCAGAATCGACCTGTGACAGATTCTACGGAATGGAATCAATATGCGATCGTATTAGATGTTCCTACGCGCAGTGAATCCATTCATTTTGGAGTGCTGCTCAGCGGTCATGGAACAGTCTGGGCTGACGGTTTTCGATTTGAGGAAGTGAATGAGAAAACACCTACGACAAATATGGCGGAGGCTTCGGCTCTGCCAGATGTGCCGATGAATTTGCATTTTGAGCTTGAGGAGACCGTGTGAGCGGTCTTTTTTTGTTGTATACAAATCTGCATGAACCGTTTATAATGAAAAATATAAATAAACATACCGTCGGTCGGTATGTAAAAGGGGGCGTTTGAACTGGCGCGAAATAAGTATCCAGAAAAGACGATGCAGCAAATTTTGGACGTGTCGACAAAGTTGTTTCAGGAAAAGGGATTTGAAAAGACAAGTTTGCAAGATATTATCCATGAATTGAATATGTCTAAAGGGGCTATATATCATCATTTTAAATCGAAGGATGATATATTACGCGGCGTGATGGATCGGCAGTTTCGTTATGCAACCGAGAAGCTTGAGGAGTTAATTGAGCATACGGAGGCAGCTCATGCGAAAGAGAAGCTGCAGCTTATCCTGGAGCAGCTTGTGGCAGACCCTCAGTCTCATTCGATTGATGGGATCTTGGTTGATCAGATGAAAAATCCGCAATTTGTGATTGAAGGCATGAAGACAGGTGTCAATCAGGATGCTGTGAGAATCAAACAGTTAATCATTGAAGGGATTGAGGATGGTTCGATGGAAACTGCGTTTCCTGGTGAAGTGGCAGAAGTATTTTTGCTTCTTGTGAATATATGGTTGAATCCCACCTTGTTTGTCCGCAATCATGAAGAAACGGTCCAGCGTTTGTGTTTTTTAAAGCAGATGATGAAGGGTCTTGGCGTGGATATTGTGAGTGATCTATTTATTCAAAAGGTGACAGCGCACTATGCTGAAATTGGCGGGTATGATCTGCCCGAAAGATAAAGAATGCCAACTGATAGGAGGATGACGTATGATTCATTTTATGAAGGTTGAGCTAAGAAAAGGCCACATGAAGCAGTATATTCAAGCTAGTTTCATCGCGAGTATTGTGCTGCTAGTATTCATCTATTTTATTGCGTTTGCTGCAAAAATTGAACGCGAACCGGGTTTTCAGCAATATACGAATATTTATTTGTTAACGAGTACAGTATGGATGATCTTTTTTTCTATCATCACAGCTATGCTGTATTGGCGTGTAGGCAAGACTGTTTATCAGGAACGCACATCCAATTCAGTGAGATTCCTTTCTCATATGATATGGATGGTGTGCCTTTCAACGTTTGCGATGATGTGTAGTATCATTCCTTCGTTTGTTGTGTTTAGTGTGACTGAATTGTTTTTCCCTATTGTTCACGATACGCTGACGGCAGGTTCTCTGTTTCAATTGATGAAAACATTCTTTATGTTGATTGTTTGTGTTCAAGCGATTGGCATGATGGCGATGAGAATAGGGTTGAGCAAGAAATCTGTTTTGATGACCGTCCTGACTGCCATTGTTTTATGTGCTGTTTTAGGAAATGTATCGCTCGCCATTTATGGCAATGATCAAATGAACCTCATCCTGTCAGGAGTGATGATTGCAGCAATCCTCATTGTGATCTTGGAATTGTGGAGCCGCATCGGCCGGCTGCAAACGAGGTAATTCATGATGGGAAAAGGGTGGAGACATGTGAAGCATACGGTTCAAATTGAAGAAGCAATAACGGAACTTTCGTTAAACTGGCTGGTGGGAGATGTTCGCCTTTATCACCATGATCATCCTTATTTATTGATGAAGCAGACCACCAATCATGTATTCCCCCATCGGTATTTACTGCATCATCAAGTGCAGGAAGGCAGGCTAGTCATTCAAGATAAAAGAAAACGAGCGATCAGCTTGGGGCTTCATCTTCATCAAACGAATTTGGAGATTTACCTCCCTCAGGCACAGTTACAGTCCTTGTCTATTCATTGTAAAGGAGCAAATCTATTCTTGGATGGACTGAAGGTGAAGGAGGCTGACTGCCAATTGATTTCTGGAAAGTCCATGTTCACGGGAGAAATCAAGCATCTGCGCTTGCAGACAGTGGGTGGACTTATCTCTAGTCAACAGCTCAACACGCAGACATTGAGCCTGCGTACTACTTCGTCAAAAGTGGAGATGGTAGGTGCTTTTTCAGATATTGATCTGAATTTAATAGGCAGAAGGGTACAGATACATTCAAAGGCCATGTTGCATTCGCTCAAATCGACGTCAACTGGATCATCTGTCAAAGTGGCAATTCCGGAAAATGATGGATTTATTTGTTATGTGAAGAAAAGATCAGGTACTTTTCACAATGACTTTCCTTGTGTTGATGATCAGGATAGAATGGTTTATAAAAATGGAGGGAAAAGCTTTGAGGTCGATATAAGGGGAGGTTCTTTTCTATTAAGTGATGGTCATTGAAGCGATGATGATCCTCTGATTCGATATATCAATATAAAATAATTTGAATATCTTTTTATGTCAGAATATTTTGTTAATAGTGTTTTCCTCAAAAAAACAATTGTTTTTTAAGGGTAGATTTATTATGATAATATACATCGAAAGATTGAAGATTTTGAATCAGAATGAAAATTCTGATTTTTTATTTTTTATGTTGTTTGTTGATGAGGGGGAATAGAAGTGGCTCAAAAGGAATTAAAGAGAGGGTTAAGTGCTCGTCATATTCAAATGATTGCGCTTGGCGGCACAATTGGTGTTGGCTTATTTATGGGGTCAGCTAAAGCCATTCAATGGACAGGTCCATCGGTTCTTCTCGCGTACGCAGTGTGTGGTATTTTTATCTTTTTTATTATGCGTGCGATGGGAGAAATGTTGTATCTTGAACCGAGTACGGGATCGTTTGCTACATTTGGGCATCAATATATTCATCCGCTTGCGGGGTATATGACAGCTTGGAGTAACTGGTTCCAGTGGGTCATTGTTGGAATGTCTGAGATTATCGCCGTAGGCGCTTATATGAAATATTGGTTCCCGGAGTTACCGGCGTGGATTCCCGGATTAATCGCCATGATCATTTTAGGTGCGGCCAACTTGATTTCGGTTAAGTCATTCGGTGAGTTTGAATTCTGGTTTGCGATGATCAAGATTGTGACGATTATTTTAATGATCATTGCAGGTTTAGGCATTATTTTCTTTGGGTTTGGCAATGGTGGAACAGCGATTGGTTTGTCTAACCTTTGGGCGCACGGCGGATTCTTTACAGGTGGATTTAGCGGTTTCTTGTTTGCATTATCCCTAGTGATTGCTGCCTATCAAGGGGTAGAGCTCATTGGGATTACTGCAGGTGAGGCGCAAAATCCGCAAAAGACGCTGACAAATGCCATCAAAAGCATCATCTGGCGTATTTTAATTTTCTATATCGGTGCGATCTTTGTCATCGTGACGGTGTATCCGTGGGATCAGCTGAATACGCTCGGCAGTCCATTTGTGGCGACGTTTGCGAAAATTGGAATTACGGCAGCAGCAGGTATTATTAACTTTGTTGTCATTACAGCAGCGATGTCCGGCTGTAATAGTGGAATCTTCAGTGCGGGACGTATGCTTTATACATTAGGTGTGAATGGACAGGCACCTGCTTTCTTCACAAAAATTTCGAAGAATGGTGTACCGTATTTTGGGACATTTGCTGTGCTGATTGGTTTAGCGGTTGGGGTGGTCTTAAATTACGTTTCGCCGCCAAACATTTTCGTTTATGTGTATAGTGCGAGTGTCCTTCCTGGTATGGTGCCTTGGTTTGTCATTTTGATTAGTCATATTGGCTTCAGAAAAGCGAAGGGGGCAGCGCTTGATCAGCATCCATTTAAGATGCCGCTAGCACCAGTTTCTAATTATCTTACGATTGGCTTCTTATTGATGGTTCTTGTGTTTATGCTCATTAATCAGGATACGCGTATTTCTCTTATTGTGGGGATTGTTTTCTTGATTGTTGTAGCGCTTAGCTTCTTCATATTTGGGATTGGAAAGAGAAAACCGATCCAAGCTGCTCCATCTAATCAAACGGTGGAATAATCAAAAGCCTTGCGGAGTGGACCCGCAAGGCTTTTGTCGTTTACAGAGAAGCTTTGACACGCTGAAAGACATCTGGAAAATTGGTGAAAAGACCGGTGACGCCGTATTGCAGAAGACGTGTCATGTCTGCTTCGCTGTTTACCGTATATGGGTGAAGGAGGAGTCCGTGGCTTCTGACCTGCTGTACATTTTCAAGTGTCAAAGCTCTAAAATTCGGTCCGACCCCCACTGCATATGATTTGATGAAGTCGAGCTGATCATCTGTAATAGACGTCATTTGCGCTCTATCTAATAGCTGTACTTTTGGAAGCCGAGGGGCGAGTTTCTGCAATTTTAATAGACTTTCTTGGCTGAAAGATTGGATGATGACCTGCCCTTTTCTCGTATGTTTTCCAAGAAGATGATGTTTCTTTAAGACGGCCAATAGTTTTTCTTCCATTTGCGGATAGATGTCTGGTTTTTTGGTTTCAATATAATAATTTTCTCGTTTACCGAAGTAGCGTAATACCTCATCTAATGTGAGGACTTGTTGTCCAATAAAGTGGGCATTTTGTTTGTCGGGGTTGGCTTCGTTAAACCATGCACCGGCATCGAGCTGTTTGATTTCGGCAAGTGTGAGGTCTTTGACCCAGCCTGTTCCGTTTGTCGTCCGGTCAACTGTTTCATCGTGCATGACGATAAGGTGTCCATCCTTTGTCATTTGAAGGTCAAGTTCGAGGTAATCTGCATTCATCTTTGTGGCGAGCTTGTAGGAAGCCAGGGTATGCTCTGGGGCATACCCTGATGCTCCGCGGTGTGCAACGGTTAAAATGCGATCTGGAGATAAAAGATGTTCATGTGCCGATATGGTGGTCGGCACCCAACCAAAAGACAGTAAAGCAAAAGAGAGTAACACGAAAGCAAGTAATCTACTTTTCTTCATATTTTATCCTCCTTTTACGGTAACTGCCTCTATCATAAGAAATAGATGTAAAGGGCATGTTGGGCGGAGATGAATCTTTTATGTGATTTTCATTAAGCTTGCTCTACGCGTTTTCCTGTATTCCATGTCATGGCGAGGAACACAATCGCAAGGATACAAGAACCAACTAGTAAAATGAAACCTCCTGTCCAGTCATAGTGATCGACGACGACACCCATCATGGCATTAGCAAAAGCAGAGCCACCAATATACCCAAAGAATCCTGTCAGCCCGGCAGCAGTGCCAGCGGCTTTTTTCGGAGCGAGATCAATGGCTTGCAGTCCAATGAGCATGACGGGTCCGTAAATTAAAAACCCGATGCTGATGAGGGCAATATTATCAACCATTGGATTGCCGGCAGGGTTTAACCAGTACACGAGAACCGCAATTAACACGCCAATCATAAAGAGGACGCCTGCTGGTGCGCGGCGGCTTCTAAAGAAGCGGTCACTAATCCACCCGCACAATAATGTACCAGGGATGCCTGCATATTCATAAAGGAAATAAGACCAGCGTGAATGCTCTGGTGAGAATCCTTTTGCTTCTGTTAAATAGGTAGGTGCCCAGTCTACGACCCCGTAACGGACAAAGTACACAAAGACGTTGGCAATGGCAATATACCAAAGGAATTTATTGTTGAGTACATATTTAAATAAAATCTCTTTTACGGTTAATTCTTTTTCTTGATCTTCATATTGTTGTGCCGGATAGTCATTTCGGTATTCTTCAATTGGCGGAAGACCAGCGGATTGCGGGGTGTCCCGTACGAGAAGAATGATGACGAAGGAGACGATAATGGCGATGATGGCAGGGAAGAAAAAGATACTTTTCCACGTCGCAAACAAAACAATTCCTAATGTAATAAGCGGTGCAAGAATTCCTCCACCGATATTGTGAGCGACGTTCCAAATCGACATTTTTGTTCCACGTTCACTCACCGAAAACCAATGTGCCATCGTTCGTCCGCATGGCGGCCACCCCATTCCTTGAAACCAGCCGTTTAAGAACATGAATAAAAACATGATCCATACACTGGATGTCACCCATGGAAATGAGACAAATAGAATATTGATAAGAGCTGATAGAAAGAGTCCAGCGGCTAAAAAGTATCTTGGGTTACACCGGTCTGAGATCATCCCCATAATGAATTTACTAAAGCCATAAGCGATTGAAACAGCCGCCAGTACAAAGCCTAATTCACTTTTTGTGAACCCCTCTTCCTGTAAATAAGGGATGGCAAATGCGAAATTTTTGCGCAGCAAATAGTAGCCCGCATATCCGATGAAGATCCCCAAAAAGACTTGCAGACGCAGCCGTTTATAGGTTTCGTCTGTTTTGGCATCATCGAGCCTGTCGATATGCGGAGCGGGTTTAAACCATTTGAACATAAACATCCTCCTCTTGTAGATATGACTGAAACAAAAGTACGAGGTCTGTCTTTGATCTTGTACTTTTTCAGAGACAAAAGAATTGATAACGCTTTCTTTTGTACTCTCATCATATCGGATGGAGAAGATGTTTATGATGAGGCTTTTGTCATTATTTTGGAAAAACAGTTCATGAAGTGATGAAAAAAATCCGCACAATGGCGGATTTTTAATAGTGGTTAAATTGATACATCAATTTTTGCAGATTTCTTTAGTTGATCAATTTCTTTTTGTACTTCTTTTTGCTTTTCTTGAGATTCTAACTGCTTCTTGATTTGTGATTTGACGTCTTTGAAATCAGGTGCTTTTTGTTTTTGTTTTTTCATTTGTTCGGCGTATTGGTCATAGTACGCTTTGACGTCTTTTTCAGACACAGAGGCTGATTTAATTTCTTTGTCGACATATTGGCTGTATTTGATGCTGTCGGCAATATCACTTTTCAGCTGATCCATTGTCAGTCCGCTCTTTTTGAGTGCTTCTTCAAATTGAGCATTGTCTTTAAATTGTTTCTTTTCTTCTTTTAGCTGTTTATCGACTTGTTTGTCAGAGGCTTTATAGCCCTTCTTCTCAGCATCTTGCAGGATGAGCTCTTGACCTACTAGCGCATCAATGGTTTGCTTTTTGACAGCTTTTGCGCCTTCTTTAGATGTTGGGTCTTGTCCTGACTGCTGAAGCTGACCTTGAATGGTCGATAAGGCGCTATTGTATTCACTTCCTGTGATTTTATCTTTGTTGACGGTCGCAACGACCTTTTGATCATCAATTTTTTGTGCGTCTAATTTCTTTTGCATCTCTTCCATTTGCTTTTGCTGCTCTTTTTGGTCAGCTTGTGTTGTTTCCTTGCTGTTGGCTGAATCGTTTTGCTTATCCTGTTTCGCATCGTTTGATGAGCAGGCTGCAAGCCCCACTGATAACAGGCAAGCAATGAGTGTATATGATACTTTTTTCAATTATTTTCTCTCCCTTCGGTATGAGAACATCTAGTGCGCATTCTAACCGTTTTAGAGAGAAAATAAAACCGTACAGACGAATTGTTAGCGGATTGACATGTTTTTTATCTGTTTGTCCTCATTTTGTCTTCTCATAGTCATCATATGACAGCTTAAATTTGAAATAATTGTTCCATCGCTTCGTCGAGATTGGTGATCGGCTGGCGGCAGCTGTAGTTTTCACAAATATAGACTGTCGTGCTGTCGTTGATCGTTTTGTAATCTTTTGCAAAAGGTGCGAGCCTTGCTAATTCTTGCCCTGTTTCGGCAGTTAAAATGAGATCAAATGGCATGAATCGTTTTTGCAATGCTTGTAGAAGCTGTTCTTTTTGCGGATCGCCCTTTTTCCCGAGAATAATGATTTCTCGTTTTACGGCATATTGGCTTAATAGTCCTTGTAAAAAGGCGGTATGTCCGCTTGGATAGGAAGAGACATCGACGTAAAAGGCGCTGAACATCTTCTCTAGTGTTTCGATCCAGTCTTGACGTCCGATCATTCTGCTTAGTTTCAGAAGGTGTTGGAGTGCAGTACTGTTACCAGACGGCATGGCCCCGTCGTATACTTCTTTTTCACGAACGATAAGCGCTTCTGCATCTGAGCCTGAGAAGAAAAAGCCCCCGATTTGCTTATCCCAAAACAGTTCAAACATATTTTCAGCAACGGCTCTTGCTTTTGTCAGCCAATCTAGGTCAAAGGTCGCTTCGTATAAAGACATATAAGCTGTTAGCATGTGCGCATAATCCTCGATAAAGCCTAGATGCTTTACGTCCCCTTCCCTGTAGCGGACCATGAGCCGTTCCTGCTGGACGAGGTGTGTTTCTAGAAAAGATATTGCCTGTTTTGCCATGCGTATGGCTTCTTCTTCATGAAAGACACTCCCTGCTTTGGCAAGTGCGGAGATCATCAGCGCATTCCACGAGGTGAGTACCTTGTCATCGATTAGCGGTGCAGGTCGCTGCTGTCTTACAGTGAGTAAGATGTTTCGAGCGGATTGCAGTTTAGAATAAAGGGTTTGGTCGTCGATTGAATATGCTACCTTGATGTCATCAAATGAGGTGGAAATGGTATGAGGGATGTTCTGTCCTTCAAAATTTCCTTCCTCTGTGATGTGGTAGACCGCACAAAATAAAGTGCCGAGGTCATCACCTAAATGAGTCATGATCTCCTCTTTTGTCCAAACGTAATATTGCCCTTCCTTTCCTTCCGAATCGGCATCGATTGCTGAATAAAAAGAGCCATCACGATTCATCATGTCTCGTTTGATAAATTGAATGAGGTCTTGGACAAGCTTTTCGTACTCAGGGTGTTGAGTGATTTGATAGGCTTCGGTGTAGGCATCTATCAGCAAGGCGTTATCATACAGCATCTTTTCAAAATGCGGCACAAGCCATTTTTCATCTGTTGAATATCGAGTAAATCCAGAACCAATATGATCATAAATACCGCCGTTTGCCATGCCGTTTAACGTTTTTGTGACAGCATATAACGCATTTTCTTGCCCTGTCCATTCAAAATAACGCATGAGAAACGTGAGCATATGAGGCGCGGGAAATTTAGGCGCAGAACCGAAGCCGCCATACAGCGTATCAAAGCTGCTCATGAGCTGATAATAGGCTTTGTGAATCGACTCCTGAGTGAGCGTATTTTCTGTCTGCCCTGCTGCCTTGATTCGCAGATTATTTGTTGCCTTTTCTGCCAATGATTCAATATGATCTCGGTCGTTGTGATACGCATCCAGCAATTGCGTCAGTGCTTCAATGAAGCCAGGACGGCCGTAAGCACTTCTTTTTGGAAAATAAGTCCCCGCATAAAAAGGCTTTTGATCAGGCGTGACAAACACGTTGAGCGGCCAGCCTCCTTGCCCAGTCATCATCTGACAAACGGACATATACATCGAGTCAATGTCTGGACGCTCCTCACGATCGACTTTGATTGAAATGAAATGCTCGTTTAGGATGTCAGCGACTTGTTGATCTTCGAAACATTCGTGTGCCATGACGTGGCACCAGTGACAAGTGGCATAGCCGATGCTGACAAGCACCGGTTTATTTTCACGTTTCGCTTTGTCGAGTGCTTCTTGCCCCCACGGGTACCAGTGAACTGGGTTGTGGGCGTGTTGAAGGAGGTAGGGTGATTTTTCCGTGATGAGTGGGTTGGGTGTTTGGTTGTTTGGCATGGGTCACCTGCTCTTTCAATTTTTTAAGTATTTTCTTTTCTCCATTTAATATATCAGATTGCTGAGGCTCGTCATATTTTGTCTGTGAGGTATTCCCATCATGAAAAAAACAAGGGCAATAAACCCTTGTTTTGTCATTATTTCACCTTCACCACTTCAATCGTAATGTTTTAACAAGATGGCTGAATTATGTCCTCCAAAACCAAAAGAATTGGATAGCCCATATTTCAATGGAAGCTGTCTCGCTTCTAATACAACATCTAAATTGCAATCTGGATCTTGTTTCTCTACATTAATAGTTGGCGGAATCATTCCTCGTCTCAAACTTTCCACTAAAGCAATCGCTTCTACTCCGCCAGCAGCACCAAACATGTGCCCCGTCATTGACTTGTTCGCCGTTGTTGGAATTTCGCCTGAAAGATCACCAAATAATTTCTTAATGGCTAGAACTTCTGAACGATCCCCTACTTGTGTACTTGTTGCATGAGCACTAATAACATCGATTTCACTTATTGATATATCTGCACTTCTCAATGCTTTCTTCATGGCTAAGTAGGCACCCCTACCTTCTGGGTGTGAAGCGACCATATGATGTGCATCTGAACTAGCCCCGTATCCCACTACTTCACATAATATCGGTGCATCTCTATGAATTGCGTTGTCTAATGATTCTAATACTAAGATACCGGCGCCTTCACTCATCACAAAGCCATCTCTATCTGTATCGAATGGACGGCTAGCTCGACTTGGGTCTTGGTTTCTAGTAGATAGTGCGTGTGCGTTTCCAAAACTAGCCAAAGATATCTGGTTGACGGCAGCTTCTGCTCCACCGGCAAATATAATATCTGCTTCATCATTTCGGATCGCATTGAAAGCTTCACCAATAGAGGTGTTCCCAATAGAGCAAGCTGTGACCGGTGACAATGATGGCCCTTGTGCGCCTAATTTGATGCTGATTTGGGCCGCAGCTGCATTTGAAATCATCATGGGGACAAGGCTAGGGCTTACTCTCGATGGACCTCGTTTATCTAATACATTCACCTGATCAACAAGCGATTGTATGCCCCCGATTCCTGAACCAACATATACGCCTAAACGTTCAAGATCTACTTGATCTAACTGTAATTGTGAATGTTCTAATGCTTGTTCGGCCGCTGCTAAGGCAAACTGACTAAAACGATCTAATCGTTTTGCTTCTTTTCTCCCTAATATTTCATCTGCATTGAAATCACGAACGATTCCAGCTATTTTTGTTTTATAATCAGTCGTATCAAAAGAATCAATGAGAGATATTCCTGATTGTCCTTTAACGAGTTGATTCCAAAAGCTATCTATATCATTTCCTAGCGGGGAAATAACTCCCATTCCAGTAATAACAACTCTTTTCATGATCATTCCCTCCTTGTTTTTATTAACTTTAGCCATTGTGTTATCCTATTACAAGTTGTTGTTTATCCTAGTATAATGAATAATATTTTAAAAGGAGACTTTAATGAAACCTGAAACAAGACTTCAAGCATTATCAGAATTTCTAAAAAACCAACGTTCGAAAATTACGCCTCAAATGGTTGGTTTACCTGTAGGAACCCGCAGAAGAACACCAGGGCTCAGAAGAGAAGAAGTAGCTCAACTAGCCGGTGTGAGTCTTACTTGGTATACATGGTTAGAGCAAGGCAGAGATATAAAAGTATCTACTTCGGTATTAGATGCGATTTCTAGTGCATTACAATTAAATAACGATGAAAGGAGATATTTGTACGCTTTAGCGTTAGAGGAAGGTGTGAAACAATCCTATATCATTGAGAATGAGAAGGAAATCAGTCCGGCTTTAGTGAAAATTCTGCAGGAACTTCGTTATTGTCCAACGATTATATCTGATAGAAGAAGTCAGATTGTTGGGTGGAATCAAGCAGCAGCTAATGTATTTTTGGACTTTGAACAAATCATCCCGGCAGAAAGAAATATCATCCGCTTACTATTCGCAAGAAAGGAATTTAAAAGTTTAGCCGTGAATTGGGAGCATTTTGTAAGAGGCTATATCGCCATATTTAGAACGTATTATGGACAGTATGTGGCGGACGACTGGTATGAACAATTTATAGAAGAGATGGAGCAGGCATATCCTGAGTTTCGTAAAATATGGAATGAAAATGAGATCAGCTATGCACCTGAAGTATTAATTGAATTTCGTCATGCTAAGGCAGGTAAAATGTTGTTTAATCTCACTTCATTACAAGTGTATGGGGATACTGATTTAAGATGCAGCGTCTATACTCCAGTTGAGGATACTGAAACTGAGCTTAAGTTAAAACGTTTAATTGAAGGCTAGCTATTGTTTGGAGAGAAGAATAGATTTGAGGTATCCTTCCATGTTCAGAAAGTAAATAAATTAGGTATTTATGATAGAAATTATTTTTTTACTTCTTAAAACTTAATCATGACATTTAGCTTCTTTGGGTAGCGCTGATTGAGACATGCCGTCTATTCGCTTATCTAGTTCAAATAATATGAAAAAGTTTATGATGATCTGAAGAGAGGTAATTGAGGAAATTTTGGTTCCTTCAACTACCTCCGTGTTACATTTCTATTCGCTTTTCTATGAATAACTTCAAAGGATCTTTGCGTACCAAGGTTACGCTTCTACAATCTCTAGTAACACAGCATTTTGATGTAACTTGTCAATTCTCCTCTACCTCTTCACCAGTACATATTGTAAGTTTTCTAATTCAAACATATCAATCAGTTCATCGATCCCTTTAAAATCGATATGTTTTCCAAACCGTTTTTTGCTTAGGTCAATTTCTACATCTAATTGATCGTCCTGTTCTTTCATTTCGAGTCCATCTAGACAAGAATAGATTTCGATGGTTTCTCCTTTTGACAGTTCTTTTTCAATGAATTTAAAAAGTGCACGAAGAGAATGAATGATGCCTAATTCATAAACAAAAGGATGCGTGAATTTGTCTCTTACCTCTTCATAGACGGGATCTAGATAATCAATATGAATGCCTTCGAAATCCTCTTCTGTTTCAAATACTTCTATCAAAAGATCTTCCTTTTGATAGGTTTTGTGCTTTTTTTGTTTTTTATCAAACATGCTGATATTGAGTTCAGAGAATGGTTTATAGGTAGGATTTTGACCAATGGTACCAAGCGGCAGTTCTTTGTTTGATCCAATATAATGCTGTAAAGTCATGGGTTGCCCTCTTTCCTTGAAATATTCCTTATAGCGTTGATTATTTCCTTTTTACCAATTTAGAGGTGAATATGCAATGGCTTGACATATCGGTATTTCTAGATATACAATGTCTGCCATGGAACCTATTGATGTGTTTAAGGCATTATCGAATGAAACAAGGTTGAATATTTTAAAGTGGCTCAAGGAACCTGAGAAGCATTTTCCTAAGCAAGGCGCTCATTTACCGAAGGAGGTTAGTTATAAGGGGGGCGTTTGTGTTGGGGATATTCAAGAAAAGGCGCAAATTTCTCAATCAACGGTCTCTAGCTACTTACATTTGATGCAAAAGGCTGGTCTGCTTGAATCGGTACGGCATGGACAATGGACATACTATAGACGAAATGAAGAATTTATCCAACAGATCGGACAATATATGAAAACAGAGATCTAAAGGATGTGTGATTTCTGTTTTTTTCTATTCTATATATCTGTTTATCTAGATATATAAATATTTGAATCAAAGGAGATTTGATGATGCGTTTAATTTTTTATGTGCTTGCACTATTAGCCGGTGCGGCACTTAGTTTTGAAGGAGCCATCTATGCGGAGCTTGGGAAGTCAATTGGACAGTTAGAAACGAGTTTTTATAACTTTTTTGTCGGTTCAATTATTATGGGTTTATTGTGGCTCTTTGTTGGCAAAGGTGACCTTTCCTATACGTTGAAGGCACCGAAATGGTCACTGCTTGGCGGAGCGATGGGGGTTGTGTATTTAACGTCTATTGTGGTGAGTGTTCCATTCGTTGGTGTGGGGGTAACGATGGTTGCTGTCATTATTGGTCAGCTGCTGATGAGTATGGTGATTGAGCATTTTGGCTGGCTTGGGAGTCAGAGAACGAGAGTAAACAAAGAGAAGGTATTTGCGGTCATTTCGATGATCATTGCCCTTATTCTTATTCATTAGGAGGAAAGTCGATATGGCATTATTGTTAATTTTATTTACTTTCATCGGAGGCATTACGTTAAGTGCGCAATCTTCCATAAACGGTACGTTTAGCAGGAGAGCGGGTACGATTGAAACGACCTTTTTGACCTTTTTAACGGGTACGATGTTTTTGACCATTCTGATTTTATTCTTTGGGAGCGGCCATCTGTTGAATCTCTTGCATGCACCAAAGTGGCAGTTGAGTGCGGCTTTTCTTGGAACGGCTTATTTAATCCTGACAGTGATCGCTGTTCCGAAAATCGGTGTCATTGCTGCGAATATTGCGGGGATTGCTGGTCAGCTTGTCATTGGAATGGTCATTGATCATTTTGGCTGGTTCCATAGCTTGGTGATTTCACTTGATCTCAAACGCATATTGGCATTGGTTTTTATGCTGATCGCTCTTTATTTTATTTACAAAGGAAATAAGCGCTCTCGAGAGGAAGCGAGGGCTTAAAGAGAACGGGCTGCTGCGACATTTGCTCTCAGCAGCTCTTTTGTAATGATTCATCATGTTTGACTAAATACCTGTCAGGGTATACTATCTGATCATAGGGAAAAGAGAAAGGGGTGTTAAACGTGGAGTATAATCAGCAGATGAAGAATCGTCTTCGCCGGATTGAAGGGCAGATTAAAGGGGTTCTTGCGATGATGGAGCAGGGAAAGGATTGCCGCGAGGTGGTGACGCAGCTGTCTGCATCACGCAATGCCATTGATCGGGCAATGGGTGTGATTGTGAGTACAAACCTTGAACAGTGTGTCCGTGAAAGTCTTGAGCAGGGCAAGGATACAGAGGGGCTTGTCAAAGAAGCGGTTGAACTCTTGGTGAAAAGCCGGTAAGAAATTCCTCAGCCTTTGGAGGTTGACGAATTTTTTTACTTGTTATAATATACCCTTACCGGTATGTGTATATATTTTTTGTTATCAATATACCCCAATGGGTAATTGATATAAGGAGGATCATGATGGAGGAACAGAAAAAACGAACAACAATTGTTTTATTTAGTGGAGATTATGATAAAGCGATGGCCGCTTACATTATTGCAAATGGCGCAGCAGCTTATGATCACGAGGTGACGATTTTTCATACTTTTTGGGGGCTGAATGCCTTGCGTCAGGAAGAGATGGTGCCACTGAAGAAGGGATTTTTAGAAAAAATGTTTGGCAAAATGATGCCGCGCGGCGCTGATCGAATGGGGCTGTCAAAGATGAATTTTGCAGGAATGGGACCGAAGATGATCAAGCATGTGATCAATAAACACAATGCCATGACCCTGCCGCAGCTCATTGATATGGCGAAGGAACAAGAGATCAACCTCGTGGCATGTACGATGACGATGGATCTTTTAGGGCTGCAGGAGAATGAATTACTAGAAGACATTCAATATGCCGGTGTGGCAGCGTATTTAGCAGAGGCAGAAATCGGGAATGTGAACTTATTTATCTAGGGGGGTGTCCATACATGATTCAAATGCTTTTGCTCATCATGGTGATCGCTTTGCTTGTGAGCCGTTTTCTTCCCGTACGGGGTGTGAAACAAATGGACGCAGCTCATCTGAAATCTAAATTGCATAGTCGGCATCAACAGCTGATAGACGTGCGATCACCTTTAGAGTTTCAAACAAATCATATAAAAGGATTTCAAAATATCCCCTTATTCCAGTTAAAGGAACGAGCGCATGAGCTTGAGAAAGACAAAGAAGTGTATGTGATCTGCCAAAGCGGGATGAGAAGTATGCAGGCGGCTAAATTGTTAAAAAAACAGGGATTTACCCACATTACGAATATCAAGGGTGGCATGAATGCTTGGCGATTATAGGTATAAATAAGCTTTGAAATATACCCCCATCCCTATAAAAGGAGGAAAAACAATGCAGCAACCAACAGTAATTCTAGATGCAAAAGGATTGGCATGCCCAATGCCCATTGTCAAAACGAAAAAACAAATGAATGAGCTCTTGCCAGGAGATGTGCTTGAAGTGCAAGCAACTGACAAAGGGTCTACAGCGGATTTAGCAGCTTGGTCAAAAAGCGCCGGTCATGAATTTTTAGGAACAAAAGTAGAAGGACAGGTGCTTCATCATTTGATTCGTAAAGGCGGAGCGAAACAGGAGGAGCAGTCAATGATTTCGGAAATGTCGTTGAACATGTTTCAACAGAAGGTAAAAGAAGATCAGTCATTGTTTATTTTAGATGTACGAGAGCCAGATGAATATGAAGCGGGCCATATTCCAGGAGCTGTTCACATTCCTCTTGGCGAGGTGGAACAACGTGCTGAAGAATTGAACCGAGAGACGCTCATTTACCTCATCTGTCATTCAGGCAGAAGAAGTGAATTAGCCGCTCAAAAGTTAAAAGAAAAAGGATTTCATCAATTGATCAATGTAGTGCCAGGCATGAACAGCTGGACAGGAGAGATTGAAAAATAGGAGCTGAATGAACCAATGACTGTAAAAGCAATGACAGCAGAACAGTTAACAAAAAAGATCATCAACAAAGAGCCGATCTTTTTGTTGGATGTACGAAACGAATCAGATGTGCAGGACTGGAAAATTGAAGGGAAAGCCGTTGAATATTTAAATGTGCCTTACTTTGAGCTTCTTGATGGCGTAGAGGATATGGTGGAGAACATACCGGATGACCTAGATGTACTGGTCGTTTGTGCGAAAGAGGGCTCTTCTATTATGGTGGCAGAGATGCTGTCAGAGGCAGGCAGAACGGTCCATTATTTGCAAGGCGGCATGAAGGCATGGAGTGAGCATTTAGAGCCAGTGAAGATCGGTGATTTAACTGGCGGAGGAGAGTTGTACCAATTTGTGCGAATGGGCAAGGGATGCTTGTCGTATATGATCATGTCGAATGGAGAAGCTGCGATTATTGATGCAGCTAGAATGACGGAGGTCTATACGCAATTTGCTAAAAAGCATCATGTCACAGTGACGCATGTGTTTGATACGCACCTTCATGCGGACCATATATCTGGCGGGAAAAAGCTGGCTGAACAGACTGGGGCCACCTACTGGCTACCGCCAAAAGACGCCGAAGAGGTGACATTTGCGTACAATCACCTTGAAGAAGGTCAGCGTGTGACGATTGGAGCGACGGAGATTGATATTCATGCCCTTTATTCACCGGGCCATACGATTGGTTCAACCTCTTTTATCGTAGACGGCCGTTACCTCCTTTCAGGTGATATTTTGTTCATTGATTCGATTGGAAGACCTGATCTAGCCGGTATGGCGGAGGACTGGGTAGGTGATTTGAGAGAAACCCTTTATACACGATATACGGCGCTTTCGGCAGAATTGATTGTGCTGCCTGCACATTATATGATCGTGGATGAGCTTAATGAAAACGGAAGCGTTTGGAAGGAGCTAGGCGCTTTGTTTGAAGAAAATCACGGGCTGAACATTGAAGATGAAGACGTATTTAGACAAATGGTCACGCAGGATCTCCCTGCACAGCCAAACGCTTATCAAGACATTCGGTCTACCAATATGGGGAAGCTGCATCCAGACGAGGAAGCGCAGCGAGACATGGAAATTGGTCCAAACCGTTGTGCGATTCGATAATGTTCAATAAAATAAAGAAGCGAGGGATGATCAGATGACATCAGATCACATTTTAGACGTAACCGGGCTTGCATGCCCAATGCCAATTATTCGGACGAAGAAAAAAATGAACGACTTGGCAGAAGGCCAAGTATTAGAAATACATGCAACAGATAAAGGGGCCAAAGCTGATTTGGCTGCATGGGCTAAGTCAAGCGGACATGAATTGATCACGCAGACAGATGAAGGGCATGTGCTGAAGTTCTGGGTGAGAAAAGGGTCCTAAAGGGGAGAGGGGTATCTATGAGGGAGCCCCTTTTCCTTTTGCAAAGGAGGAGACCAGCGTGGATTTTGCATTTTTCATTACTTTATTTATCATCGGATTTATTGGTTCCTTCTTATCAGGAATGGTCGGAATAGGAGGATCGGTGATCAACTATCCTATGCTGCTTTATATCCCGCCTCTAGTCGGAGTGATGGCATTATCGGCACACGAGGTTTCAGGGATTGGTGCCATTCAAGTCCTATTTTCGACACTCGGCGGTGTGCTGGCGTATCGAAAAAGCGGATTTTTACATCGTCCATTGATTTTATATATGGGGAGCAGTATATTGGCAGGGAGTTTATTAGGCAGCTATTTATCACATTTCCTTCCAGAGAAAGGCATCAATGTAGTCTATGGTCTGCTTGCCATTGTCGCTGTCATTTTAATGCTTGTTCCGAAAAAAGGTCAGCGGGCAGAAGCAGATGGAGAGGTGACCTTTCATAAAGGATTGGCGGCTGGTATTGCCTTTGTGATCGGAAGTGTATCCGGTGTATTAGGTGCAGGCGGTGCCTTTATTTTAGTGCCGGTGATGCTATCGATTCTCAAAATCCCTGTGCGGATGACGATTGCCTCGTCTCTGGCCATTACGTTTCTCTCTGCGATCGGCGCATCGGCTGGGAAAGTGCTGACTGGTCAAGTCATGTTCATGCCTGCGCTTGTCTTAATGGCAGCCAGTTTGATTGCTGCGCCGATTGGGGCGAAGATTGGTCAGAAGATCAATGCCGTTTATTTGCAATGGGCACTTGCCGTGATGATTACAGCTACAGCAATTAAAATCTGGCTGGATTTATTATAAAAAAAAGACCAACAACTGAGAGCAAGGGCTCTTTTCCATGTGTTGGTCCTTTTTATTTCATATCATCGTGCTCGATATACGTTTCAAGTGCAGGGTGGTACTCTTTTTGATAATGAAGATTGGGGCATGTTTTCACGACTTTGCCTTGCAAGGCATTGGACTTCGAGACATCTAATGCTGTTTTACATTTTGGACAACGTTCGTTAAATATTGAGAGCCAGCGCTTCATAGATCACCACTCCAGTTAAAGTCTTAAAAACCGATTATATTAATATGAATTATAGGGGATTGTGTGAAGGAGGTCAATGGATATTTGGCTCTTTTTAACAAAAAAAGAAGCATCGTATAAGATGCTTCAGTGTGTAGACAAATCCTCGCATTCTTTGTCAGCCCTGCGTGTTGGTGCTTGCGAATGTCAAATTCGCTCTGCCAGTACTCGTCCTTCCTAGGTTGCAAAGTTTTTCTATCACGCTGAAAAGAAGACAAAGGGCTAAAATAAAGTTCATTTTAGCCCTTTGTCAACAATCAGAAGCATCATTAGTAGGCTTTTGCCCAGAACACCATATCAGAAGCAGGTTTCCCGCAGCAGACACATGTGTCAGAAACGGATTCTTGTTCAAACGGGATACAGCGTGATGTCGCCCCTGTTCTCTCTTTGATGTCGTTTTCACAGTCTTCATCGCCGCACCACATGGCTTTGATCAACCTGTTTTCTTCGGCAAGAAGCTGCTCGATGTCTTCGATTGTGTGGGCGTTTGATGTTTTTTCATGTAATCGTTCTTTTGCTTTTTCGTACATCGTCTGCTGAATGTCTTCAAGCGTGGACGTGATGGTTTGTTCAAGTGCATCTAATGTGACGGCTTGCTTTTCACCAGTGTCTCGTCTTGCGAGCATCACCTGACCTTTTTCCATATCCTTTGGTCCCACTTCTACGCGTAATGGGATGCCCTGCATTTCGCATTCGTTGAATTTCCAGCCAGGCTGTTTATCACTTGCATCGATGTCAGCGCGTGCGATGCGGGCGAGTCTATCCTTTAATTCATAGGCATGATCGAGGACACCTTCTTTATGGGAAGCAATTGGCACAACACGTACTTGGGTTGGCGCAATGTTTGGCGGCAGGACAAGTCCTCTGTCATCGCCATGCACCATGATCATAGCGCCAATAATTCTTGTGGTGAAGCCCCATGATGTTTGCTGGACATGCTCTAATTTTCCTTCTCGATTTAAAAATTCAATGCCAAACGCCTTGGCAAATCCGTTGCCGAAGAAGTGAGAAGTGGCGGTTTGCAGGGCTTTTCCATCATGCATCAAGCTTTCAACCGTATAGGTGAAGCGGGCGCCAGCGAATTTTTCTTTCTCTGTTTTCCTGCCTTTAATGACAGGGATCGCTAGAAGCTCTTCACAAATAGACGCATAGATATGAAGCATTCTTTCTGTTTCTTCAATCGCTTCTTGCTCAGTCTCGTGACAAGTGTGCCCTTCCTGCCAGAGGAATTCAAGGGTTCTAAGGAATGGACGTGTTGTCTTTTCCCAGCGGACGACATTGGCCCATTGGTTATATAGCTTCGGTAAATCACGATAGGAATGAATGATGTTTTTATAATGCTCGGCGAACAGCACCTCGGATGTTGGTCTGACGCAGAGTCTTTCCTGTAATTCCGAATCACCGCCATGTGTCACCCACGCCACTTCAGGAGCAAAGCCTTCGATATGATCCTTTTCTTGCTGGAGCAGACTTTCTGGGATAAAGAGCGGCATATAGACATTCTCGTGACCCGTTTCTTTGATTTGACGATCAAGTTCGTCGCGAATATTTTCCCAAATTTTAAAACCGTATGGCTGAATGATCATACTGCCTCTAACGCTTGAATAATCGACGAGACGCGCCTTTGTGACAACATCTGTATACCACTGGGCAAAGTCGTCTTCCATGCTTGTAATTTTCTCAACAAATTGTTTCTTTGACATCGTCTTTTTCCTCCTTTTAAAAAAACAAAAAAGCTGTGCTTTAAGTTAGGGACCATTCCTGGTGGTACCACCCTAATTTAAAGCACAGCTTTACACTCGATCATGATAACGGTATGAACCGCTGTATGAAACAGAACTAAATCGGCAGGTTCACTTGAAGATGTCAGTAGGAACTTCTCAGCACCGTTCCCTCTCTGGTAAAGATCAATTCAAGCTACTATTCCAGATCTACGTTGATCCTTGTTCGTTGATTTTTCATCAGTTTACCTGTAAATGGGGGAGAAAGCAAGTTGGTCCGCAAGTTCATTTCATGCCCTTCTGAGGTCGTTTATGTTGCTGAGCCATTGGCAAACACTTTCTGTTTTTGCAGCTTGCACGTTATGGAAGGCTATGCTAATATATTTGAAGAAAAAAATAGACTTGTATAACCTCAATAATATGGTTTGAGGGTTTCTACCAGGATCCGATAAATCCTGATTACAAAAGCGCGCTTTCCTTTTTTGTAATCAGGGTTTTTTTGTTTGTCTGCACCCTGTATCAAAAGTGAAAGCCATGATATAGAGAAGGGATGTTAGACATGAACTGGAGAGTTTATTTATTAGCTGTTTCTACTTTTGCGGTTGGATTAGTTGAGCTTGTGGTCGGGGGCATTTTACCAAGTTTAGCAGAGGATCTCAATGTGTCTCTTGCGACAGCTGGGCAGCTGATCACGGTATTTGCGATTGTGTATGCTATTTCAGCACCGGTGCTACTGACCGTCACAGCCAAAATCGAACGAAAGCGTCTTTATTTAATCGCATTATTGGTCTTTACATTAGGCAATGTATTCACATATTTTAGTTCCACCTTTACCCTTGTCATGATCTCTAGGGTCTTGATTGCCATGAGTACAGCGCTTGTTGTGGTACTATCATTGACGATTACCGCCAAGCTGGTGGAACCAGCGCATCGAGCGAAAGCATTAGGTCTGATTTTTATTGGGATTAGCTCATCACTTGTTCTCGGTGTACCGATCGGTATTTTTATTACAGAGAGCTTTGGCTGGAGAGTGATGTTTTTAGGAATCAGTATTCTGTCAGCCATATCTATGGTACTCATTTATTTTCTATTGGAGAAAATGCCTGTTGAAAAAGTCACGCCGCTTAAAGAACAAATTCGTTCTTTAGGGCATCCGAAAATTTTCAGTGCACATTTGATTAGTTTGTTCATGCTTGCTGGTCATTATATGCTGTATTCTTATTTCACGCCATTTCTGATGGAAGTTCTGCATATGACTCCGTTTTGGATTAGTATTTGTTATTTGGTCTTCGGGCTTGCGTCGATTGGCGGGAATGGATTTGGCGGCTGGCTGAGTGACAAATTAGGATCAGGAAAAGCCATTTTGCTTGTGACCATGGCGTTTGCCATTGTGATGTTTATCCTTCCTTATACAGCGGGAGTGTTTATGCTCTTTATGGTGATGGTTGTCCTATGGGGTGCTCTTAGCTGGGCACTGACACCTGCTTTGCAGAGCTATTTGATTCAAACAGACCCTGTGACGTCTGATATTCAGCAGAGTTTGAACACATCCGCTTTGCAAATTGGGATTTCCATTGGATCAGCAGTGGGCGGCGTCATGTTTACAATGACCGGTTCATCTGTTGATTTGGCTAAATTCGGCGCTGTTTTTGTGCTGATTGCCTTTAGCTGTGCAGTGATTTCATTAAAGAGACCGCCGCTTTATATGGATCGTCAGCATCACGCTGAATAGAAGAGAATAAGATCGTTTAGCTGCCTCATCATAGGCAGCTTTTTATTTTTTGAAAACCACACCTTCGCTTTTACCAGTAATGACTTCTTCTCCATGCTGATTGATATAACGGGAAAAAAGGTAGACTCGATGGTATTTTTCAAGGGGTTCTACCTTGGTGACGGCCATCTGGCAGGTAATGGTGTCACCTGTATAAACAGGGCGTATGAAGGTACATGTCATCTCTTGACCGATAAAATGAAACTGACCGCCAAGCTTCGTGGCTAGACTTGCTGTGAGAAAACCGTGTACCATGAGCCTGCCTTGATCATCTAGCTCGGTATGATGTTTGCCAAGATCACCTGTCATCTCGCCAAATTGAATCACATCTTCATGCGTATAGGTTTTGCTTGTTTGAAATTGATCGCCTGGTCGAACCATCTGTTTTTCAGCTCCTTTTTTTAAATGTACCAAAGGAGTGAATGAATGTACATTCATTTTTATGGTGAGATGTTGGAGGCAAAGAAGAGACAGGCTACCTTTCTTTGCCCTTGATAAGTCAGGAAAAATGTCATCTTCTATTCAAAAACAACCATTTCTCCAATTGGTTGAAATCCGGCACGCTGATAGATATGTTTGCCGTCATTTGAGGCTTGTAACATCACACACTTTTGTTTGTTATCTGTCTGGGTCAGAAGGTAATGAAACATGTCACTGCCAAGTCCTCTTCCGCGGTGTTCTGCCTTTGTGATGACATCATAAATACCGTAGCTTTCTGCTGTTTCAATCAATAAGCCCGTTGTGACCGGTTTGTTGAGTTCATATCCAACGAACATGCGGGTACTCGGGTGTAATCGTTCAATCGAAAAGCGCTGGAAATAGCTGTTTAAAGCGATTGCCTCAGGTGATCCTTCGAAAAGTTCGATAAATAAATGTTGATAATCGAGAAAAGTTTGATCGTCAGTCACTTCCTTGATCGTAAGCGATTGAGAGGTCCTTTGATCGATGTCGTTTGTATGTTCAAGCATCATGATGGTATTGCGTTCCACTTCTTGAAGCCCATATTTCTGCATGATATTCGACCAATCGGGGTGGAGCAGGCTTTGAGTGATCCATGTGCTGAATGTTAGCTGCTGTTGCTGCATTTGTTCGATGGCAGCTTCCACTTTTTGTTGATCTTGTATGTGCGCTGAAATCGGTAATAATAAATTGAACGTGTCAGTTGATATATGCGTGTTTGATAGAACGAAATCTTCTGTTGATAGGAACGATCCGTTGACAACAGAAGAAAACAAATTTATTTTTTCTTCTAACTGGCGAATGGCCATTTGCTGCTCTGTTTTCATTCTCTCACCTTCTTTTTTTGATTGAGGGTTACCTATCATAAATGATAGCAAAGAAAAGGAAATTGTGCCGTCTCTTGTAATCTAGTAAAAAAGTTCTTTTATTTATCAGGTCTGATGACCCATTCTTTTCCTCATCTCCACATTTCTTTTGACTCCTTTATTGATTATTAGTACCATTTTATTAACCAGTTAAGAGTGGAGGTTCAGATGGAAACAAAAGAGCAGATTGTCTTAAAAGCGATTCAAGATTTGATTATGCATAGGGAAAAGAAACGGAACGATCCAACAGATCCACTGATTACCACGACTGATACACTCAAGCAAGATTGGACACTTACACAGCTTCATATTTTATCTATGATTCAAGCAAACCCTAACGAATCCAATAATACATTTCTTTCACAACAACTAAAACTATCAAAACCCGCCATTACAAAGGCTGTGAAAAAGCTCATCGAAAAAGGCATGGTCGACTATTGCCACCGGCAAGGTGACAAGAAATCCGTCTATTATTCACTGACAGAGGAAGGTACACAGCTGGCGGCACTGCATGATGAGCTTCATGAACAGGCAGTCTCCTCCTATTTAGAATTCCTCCATGAATTTAATGAAGGCGAGCTACAGGTTATCGAGCGCTTCTTAAAGACTTGGAAGGAAAAGATATAAAAAACGAACCGAAAGCTTTCTATAAACTAGATGCTTTCGGTTTTTTTATGGTAAAATTAACATATATTGACGTTGTTCGTGATGATGATTGAGGGAGGGTGCCGTGTTGGTGAAAGAGATGATGGAAAATTTTAAAAAGTATGTTTTTATCATGCCGTTCGTCGGATTGTTTGTCAGCTTGCTATTATTTGTTTATTTTTTTGGGATGACAGGAGTTGAAGGGTCCATTTGGGCGGCTGTTTTGTATTGTGCTCTGCCCTTTCTGATGTACACGATACTCTGTTTGCCTTTATGGATTTATTTTAAAGTCAGCAAAAAACGTTCAATACATAGAAATGAGGAACATACATGATCGTTGTCAGCGCTTGTCTTGCGGGATTAAAGGTCCGTTATAATGGCAGCCATCGATTAGATCAACGTATCGAGGAGCTTGTGCAGGAAGGAAAGGCGGTAACAGTTTGCCCTGAGCTGCTTGGCGGCTTCTCTACACCAAGACCTCCCGCAGAAATTATTGGTGGAGATGGTCATGATGTCTTACGGGGGCAGGCTTCTGTTGTTGATGTTCATGGAACAGATGTGACAGAGATGTATGTAAATGGTGCACAAGACACGCTTAAGCAGGTTCAGACTCTTGGCGCAACATCCGTCGTGTTAAAAGAGTACAGCCCTTCTTGCGGAAGCCGGATGATCTATCGGGGAGAGTTTAACGGGAAGACAAAGGCTGGGGACGGTGTGACGTCTGCCTTGCTGAAACAGCATGGGATTCAAGTATTCTCTGAGGAGGATGATTGGACCTCGCTGTTTGTATAGGGATGGCGTGAATTGAAGGAGGAGTTAGGTTGAAGAAGTGGATCATTGGTTTAGTAGTCGTTATTGTCATCGGAATAGGTCTTTATTTTATGATCAATGCCAAAACATATGCTTTTGATGATGTGGTCTCGATTGATAAAGATAAAGTGACTTCCATTCAAATTGAGCATGATGATGAGCGCGTTGTGGTGGACAAGAAAGAGGATATTCAAAAGCTGCTGAAGAAATTTTCGGGTATTCAATTAAAGAAGTTAACTGGATCTAAAAAAGAAACAAAAGAATCTTATTGGATCAGAGTGTACGAGAACGAAAAGCAAATATATGGTGTGACTTTTTATGACCAAAGCTTTTTAGAGACGTATGATGGTTCTAAAACAAAAAATCGAATCAGTGAATACCAAATCGTTGATGCAAATCAAGTCGATATGGGACAATACATCAAATAAGATCATTCAGTCTATGAATGGTTTCAGCGTGTAGACAAACCCTCGCATTCTTTGTCAGTCCTGCGTGCTGGTGCTCACGAATGTCAAATTCGCTCTGCGCCAGTACTCGTCCTTCCTAGGGCTGCAAAGGTTTTCTATCACGCTAAAAAAGAAGACAAAGGGCTAAAATCAAGTTCATTTTAGCCCTTTGTCAACTATCTGAGATCATTCAGTCTATGAATGGTTTATCTTCATGCATGATCTTTCGCACATTCGGGTATAGTGCATGGTAAGCAAAAATGAAGCGGAGGTTTGTTTGATGAGTGGATTAACAGATACAGTCACATTAGCAAACGGAGTGAAAATGCCGAAGCTTGGCTTTGGTGTATGGCAAGTAAAAGATGGGGATGAGGCTGTAAATGCAGTCAAAGACGCACTAGAAGCGGGCTATCGCAGTATAGATACAGCAGCGGCCTATCAAAATGAAGAAGGTGTTGGCAAAGCCATTCAGCAATCAGGCATCTCTCGCGATGATCTGTTCATTACGACAAAAGTGTGGAATAGTGATCAAGGATATGAGTCAACGCTTGAAGCCTTTGAAACGAGTATGAACAAACTTGGTCTGGATGTATTGGATCTTTATTTAATCCATTGGCCGGTTGAAGGCAAATATAAAGAAACGTGGAAGGCGCTAGAGAAGCTTTATAAGGATGGGCGTGTTAAAGCCATTGGCGTGTGTAACTTCCATCAGCACCATTTAGAAGATTTATTAGAAGAGGCAGAAGTGGTACCAATGGTCAATCAAATTGAGCTGCATCCGAAGCTGACGCAAGAGCCTTTACGTGACTACTGCAAGGCAAAAGGCATTCATGTAGAAGCATGGTCGCCATTAGGCAGCGGGAAACTTCTTAACCATCCGGTGCTTCAAGATATTGCAAAAAAACATGAGAAGTCAGTAGCGCAAGTCATTCTTCGCTGGGACTTGCAGCATGGCATTATCACCATTCCGAAATCGGTGACGAAGAGCCGAATCATCGAAAACACAAACGTATTTGATTTCGAGTTGTCCGCCCATGAAATGAGTGTCATTGATCAGCTCAATGAAGATGAGCGCACGGGTCCAGACCCAGATAACTTCGATTTTTAATAGAAAGAAAGCACAGGCGGGATGCCTGTGCTTTTTATTTGCCCCTATGTTCAGACCGTCTTTTGAGGCTGATAGGTTTCAATGATTTGAATGGCGTCGACAATTTGCTCTTTCGTATAGTCTCCAATCAAACAAAAGGTTTCATCTTTACGTGCAGCATGGTTTGCCACTGTATGTGCTGCTTCCTCTAGCTGAGCTGTGATGCCAAGATCACGCATCGTTCTAGGTAATCCGAGTGTTTGATAGAGCTCAAGTAATTCTTCTACTTCCGTCATACGGTTTTCTGCGGCAAGCTGGACGAGAATGCCATAGGCCACTTTTTGTCCATGTAACACATGATGTGTTTCATCAATAAATGTTAATCCATTATGAACAGCATGGGCTCCTGCCATTCTGCCATAACGTCCTCCATAGCCGCCGACTGTTCCGGCTAACGTAATGATCGTATCTGTTACATCTGCAAAGGCTTGAGAAAGCTGACCTGTTTTTAAGCTGCTAACGGCTTCTTCACTATGAGTCAGAAGAATGTCACGAACGTACACTGCCTGCTTTAATGCAGCATGTACCATGAGCGGCAAGGTGCCTTTTGTGTTACGAATAATGGCTTCCGCTTCATACCATTTTGCCAGTGTATCCCCAATTCCGCTTTGTAGATAGGAAAGAGGAGATGAAAGCAAAAAAGTATGATCAATTAACGTGAGATAGCTGGACCGCTTATGATAGTCGACCCTCATGAAATTTCCCTTGTCATCATAAATGACACTGAGCGGTGTAGAAGCCGCACATGTCCCAGGAATCGTCGGCACCATGATCACTTCAATTTGGAGAGCGTCGGCAACAGACTTCGCTGTATCTAAAATCGTTCCGCCACCGATCCCGATGATCACGTCTGAACTCTTGAGTTCTTCCGCAATTCGTGTGATCGCATTTGGTGAACTGTAACCTTTATGCTGAACAATAGGCCACTCGGATGGAAGCTTTGTGTACTGTGAAAAGGCTTGATATGAGTCATATCCTGTCACTATAGCAGGTGAATGAAAAGGAGATGCAAGTGACTCGAGTTCGTGATAAATTCCCTTTTGAGAAATAAACTGGTTAGGACCGCTTCTGACGATCTCTTCTGGCTGGATCATTGACTTATGCTCCTTTACGAAATCATATAGTTCTTAAATCATCTCATTTTACAGAAAGTTCTGTCAAATAATCGAACAATATGAGACCATAGACCCTTCCGTTTTATGGAATTGAACTGCTGACATTGCCTTAAGGTATGTATTTCCTGTATGATATAAAATGGTATGTTTTGATTAAATTTAAGAGGTGTTTATATATATGGAAAAACAATATCGTGTATTACTTTACTATCAATATGTCCCCATTGAGGATCCAGAAACGTTTACAGCAGAGCATCTAGCATTCTGTAAGGAACTTGGTTTGTTAGGTCGTATTCTTGTTTCATCTGAAGGCATAAACGGAACCGTTTCTGGTACCATTGAGCAAACGGACAAGTACATGCAAGCATTGAAAGAAGACCCACGCTTTGCGTCCATGCCAATTAAAATTGACGAAGCAGATGGTCATGCGTTTAAGAAAATGCACGTCCGTCATCGAAATGAATTGGTGAATTTAAGTCTTGAAGATGATGTGAATCCGCTAGAATTAACGGGGAAACATCTCAGCCCAGTTGAATTTTACGAGCAAATGCAATCACCTGATACGGTCGTGATTGATGCACGTAATGATTATGAGTTTGATGTCGGTCACTTCAGAGGTGCTGTGCGCCCTGACATTGAGACATTCCGTGAATTGCCTGAGTGGATTCGTGACAATAAAGAGATTCTTGAAGGGAAAAAAATTCTGACGTATTGCACAGGCGGCGTACGCTGTGAGAAATTCTCAGGATGGTTAAAGCGTGAAGGCTTTGAAGATGTATCCCAGCTTGACGGTGGAATTGTCACGTACGGAAAAGACCCAGAAGTTCAAGGAAAGCTATGGGACGGTCAATGTTATGTGTTTGATAACCGCCTAACGGTTCCAGTCAATCAAACAGAGCACGTTGTGGTAGGAAAAGATTTCTTCACTGGCGAACCTTGCGAGCGTTATGTGAACTGTGCGAACCCTGCATGTAACCGCAAAATGATTGCAACAGAAGAAAGCGAGCATAAATATATGCGCAGCTGCAGCCATGAATGCCGCACAAGCGAACGTAACCTTTATGTGAAACAGCACAATTTATCTGAAGAAGAAGTTCAAGAAAGACTAGCTGTCATTGAAAAAGAACAAGCAATCTCACAAGGATAAGAGGGTTTCCCTTTTATCCTTTTTTCTTTGGATGATATGTGTTCAGAGGGAAGAGGAAGTCATTTCCTCTTTCTTTTTTGTTTTGTTTTTTTCAAAATAAGGGTAAAGGTAGTTAATCAGTCTAATAGATTGAACAGTTGAAAAAGCGCTTTCTTTTGAAATAAGCATGTTCGACTATTTCAGAAAATGGAGAATTGAGAGATAATATAACAGGCAAAAAAATGAACAAAGATAAAAGTTCAGATCAGAAAGTATTTGCCAATGGAATGAAAGGTGAGCTGCTATAAAAGAAAGGCGCTTGCTCGACACATGCTCTGTATTTTAATCGAAAGGTGTTATGAACATGAATCATTTGCATCGTAGGATGGGAACTTTCGCTTTAATGATGGTAGGTCTTGGCTCAATCATTGGTTCAGGATGGCTCTTTGGTGCGTGGCGGGCTGCTCAAATCGCCGGCCCTGCTGCTATTTTGTCATGGTTGATCGGGATGGTTGTTATTTTATTTATCGCATTGTCTTATAGTGAACTCGGGTCGATGTTTCCAGAGGCAGGCGGAATGGTCAAATATACGCAATATTCACATGGCTCTTTTATTGGATTTATCGCCGCTTGGGCAAACTGGATCGCCATTGTCTCAGTGATTCCTGTTGAGGCAGTTGCCTCCGTTCAATACATGAGCTCATGGCCTTGGGAGTGGGCAAAGTGGACAAGCCATTTGGTCACAAAAGGGGTTTTGACGACTGAGGGGCTCATGGTGGCAAGTGTGCTGCTGGTGATTTATTTTCTGCTCAATTATTGGACAGTTGGGTTGTTTTCAAAGGCGAATACATTCATTACGATTTTTAAAATCGTCATTCCAGGATTAACAATTGGTGCGCTCTTATTCGTAGGTTTTCATAGTGAGAATTTTACTTCTGGAACAAGTATTGCGCCGAACGGCTGGGCGAGTGTGCTCACAGCTGTGGCAACATCGGGGATTGTGTTTGCTTTTAATGGCTTCCAAAGCCCGATTAACATGGCAGGAGAAGCGAAAAATCCAGGGCGTTCGATTCCAATCGCCATTGTTGGATCGATTTTGATTGCAACGGTCATTTATGTGCTGCTGCAAATCGCTTTTATTGGCGCTGTCGATCCATCAATGATTGTGAATGGCTGGGGGCATTTGAATTTCAACTCGCCATTTGCTGACCTTGCCATTGCGCTAGGAATCAACTGGCTTGTCCTTATTTTATATGCAGATGCGTTCGTTTCTCCTTCTGGCACAGGGATTACGTATACGGCGACGACGTCTCGTATGATTTATGGGATGGAAAAAAACAAGTACATGCCGAGTGTACTTGGTCGTCTGCACCCAATTTATGGTGTGCCTCGTCCAGCGATGTTTTTTAACTTAGGCGTATCGTTTATCTTTCTGTTTTTGTTTAGAGGATGGGGGGTTCTCGCTGAAATTATATCTGTGGCGACCCTGATTTCCTATTTGACAGGACCTGTGACAGTGATGACGCTGAGAAAGACGGGCACAGATTTATATCGTCCACTGCGAATTAAAGGACTCAGCATCATTGCTCCGCTTGGTTTTGTCTTTGCATCATTGACACTGTACTGGGCGAGATGGCCGCTGACGGGTCAGGTGCTGTTTATTATTCTCATCGGTCTGCCAATCTATTTTTACTATCAAGCAAAAGCGAAGTGGAAGGGCTTTGGCCGTCACTTTAAAGCAGGTGCTTGGATGGTTGTGTATTTGCTTGTGATGATGACGATTTCCTGTCTCGGCAGTGATAAATTTGGCGGGTATAACGTCATTCATTATGGTTGGGATATGGCACTTATTGCAGTTGTGGCGTTGTTATTTTATATGTGGGCACTCAAAAGTGGATTTGAAACAGAGTTTTTAGAAGATGCGAAAAAAATCAATGATGAACTGCGTGCTTCTCAGAAAGAAGCCGCCTCATCTAAGGAATAACGGAAGGGCTGCCTGAATACTGAGGGCAGCCTTTTTATTTGGATGGATGATCCATGACATGCTGCTTTAGCCAAGTGGTAACGCCGTGTAGAACGGTGGCTGTCACAAGACAGATAAGCGCATATCTCCATAGCTGATCTAAGCCTTGTCCACTAAGCCAAAAAACAATACCTAGAATAAAGAGAGTAAGAATGAACATGAATAAAAAAGATGCTGACCAGAAAAAAGCCTTCATCGAAGGTCACCTCCTCGAGGTATTGTATGCAGGCCGAGGGAGGATCAGACCAGCAAGAAAGAAGTAAAAATATCGTGAAATCTATTTCAAAAGTCAGATAAAAACGCCAAGTGATTTGACAGTTGTGTTAAGATGAGAGCATATTTTGAGTGTAGATGGCTGGTTATAGACGGAGGTGTTTGGAGATGCAGATTCAAAAGGTTCTAAACAATAATGTCATTAGTGTGATAGATGAACAAGGAAAAGAAATCGTCGTCATGGGCAGAGGCATCGCTTTTCAAAGACGTCCCGGAGACCCGGTGGACGAGGCGTTAATTGATAAAGTGTTCCGCTTAGAGGATCATTCCGTACATGAGCGGATGAAAATGCTGCTTCAAGAGGTTCCGTATGATGTCGTCAAGGTGACCGAGGAAATGATCCAATACGCACATACAAAGCTGAACCGAAGATTAAACGAAAGTCTGCATGTATCGCTGGCAGACCATATTCATTACGCCATCGAACGATTAAAGAAAAACCACTTGATTGAGAATTCGCTGATTTGGGAGATTAAACGTTTATACAAAGATGAGTTTCTCGTGGCGAAGGAATGCCTTGAGATGATTGAAGATCGTCTTCATATTGAACTGCCTGAAGATGAAGCGGGCTTTATTGCCATGCACATCATTAATGCAGAGCTCAATGAAGACATGAATACAACGGTCAATATCACGAAAGAAGTGAATGCCATACTGACCATTGTGAAATATCATCTGAACATGGAATTTGATGAAGACTCGCTCAACTTTTATCGTTTTCTCACACATTTACGCTTTTTCGTACAGCGTCTCATCAACGAAACGTTACTCGTCAGTGAAGATCAAGATTTATATCAGCTGATTAAAGTAAAATATCCGAAGGCGTACGATTGCGCAAAGAAAATCGCGGAATATGTGTATCAAACGTATCATCGCGACCTGACATCAGAGGAGATGCTCTATCTATCGATTCATTTGAATCGACTCATCAAACGAGAAAAATAAAGATAGAATTTTAAAAGAAAGCGTTGACATCACAAAAAGTGAGTGGTACTATTTGCTCATAAACATAAAAGAATACGGTTTCACAATGATCGTCTTAGAGGATTGTGACTGTTCGGCAGGCAAAACCTAAACGTTCACTGAAAAAGCGCAATAGCAAGTTGCGACTATTTTTGGTGCCCGTTTAGGTTTTTATTTTGCCTAAAAACGTATTTTTTTGAAAAAAAGGGGGTTTTTGTATGAGTCATCGTCAATTAGCAGAAGACATTATCAAACATATCGGGACAGAGAAAAATGTTCATTCATTGGTTCACTGTGCCACAAGACTTCGCTTCACACTAAATGACAGATCAAAAGCAGATAAAGCGGCCATTGAAAAATTAAATGGTGTGGTGACTGTCATGGAAAGCGGCGGCCAGTTTCAGGTGGTCATTGGCAACACCGTACCAGAGGTATATCGAGAGATTGGGGAGTTTACGAATCTATTAGAGGATTCCACTTCTTCATCTGCAAGATCAAGTGAAGAAAGTACAAGTCTTTTTGGAAAATTCGTCGACATTGTTTCTGGAATTTTCACACCGCTTCTAGGTGTCATGGCGGGTGCCGGTATTTTAAAAGGACTTCTAGGCATCTGTATCAATGCAAAATGGTTATCTCCTGAAGATACGTCGTATCAAATTTTATTTGCCGCATCAGACAGCTTGTTCTACTTCCTGCCGCTGCTGCTCGCATTCACTTCTGCTAGGAAGTTTAAAGCGAATCCATTTGTCGCTGTGACGATTGCAGGTGCACTGATCTACCCGACTATTCAAGAGCTCACAAAAGGCGGCGGAGATGTGTCGTTCTTCGGCATTCCAGTTGTCTTAATGTCTTATACATCAACGGTTATCCCGATTATTTTGGCAGTGTTTGTGATGGGATATATCGAACGTTTCTTTAACAAAGTCATTCATGAAAGTGTGAAAAACTTTATTACACCACTGATTTTACTGGTCACGGTCGTTCCACTGACACTGATCGTATTTGGACCATTTGGTGTGTATGCAGGGAACGGAATTGCAGCCGTCCTGCTGAAAGTATTCTCCTTTAGCCCTACACTTGCCGGTGCTTTAATTGCGATGGCATGGCAGGTTCTTGTCATCTTCGGTATCCATTGGGGGCTTGTGCCAGTCATTTTAAATAATATTGCGGTTCATGGAAAAGATCATATTAAGCCGGCCACTGCGCCAGCTGTATTTTCACAAGCCGGTGCTTCAATCGGTGTTATGCTGAAAACAAAGAACAAAAAGCTGAAATCATTAGCTGGATCGACAGCGGTTTCTGCTGTATTTGGAATTACAGAACCTGCTGTATACGGCGTCACACTTCGTTTGAAAAAACCATTTATTGCAGCGGTGATCTCTGCCGGTGTCGGTGGTGCCATTATCGGTTATTCACAAAGTATTGCGATCGCGTCAGGTCTTCCGAGTTTACTGACACTTCCGATCTTCTATGGTCAAGGGTTTACAGGATTCTTAATCGGAATTTCCGTTTCATTTGTCCTTTCAATCGTCTTAACCTATTTGATTGGATTCAAAGATCCTGTGGATGAAGAAGATGCTCCTGCAGCTAGTTCTGCACCAGCATCTGAAAATGAACATGGTGTCAAAGCAGCTCATGTGAAAAGTCCTTTATCTGGCGAAGTCATCAAGCTAGAAGAGGTGCAGGATAAAGCCTTCTCATCTGGCGCATTAGGTAAGGGCGCAGCCATTATCCCGTCAGAAGGCAAGCTGTTTGCACCAGTAACTGGGGTCGTGACAACGGTATTCCCAACAGGACATGCATACGGTCTCACCTCTGAAAGAGGAGCAGAAGTACTTATTCATATTGGACTGGATACTGTACAACTTGGGGGCCGTCATTTTACGCCGAAGGTTGAGCAGGGCCAAACGATTACAGAAGGTGAACTGCTTGCGGAGTTTGATATTGAGGCCATTCAAGCAGCAGGTCTTTCTGTCACAACACCTGTGATTATTACCAATTCCGGTGAATTTAGCGATATCATTGAGACAGAAGAAAAACAAGTGACACCAGGACAATCATTTTTACACTTAGTTTAAGAAAAGGGAGGACATAATCATGAGATATTCAACACTAGCACCATTTCCAAAAGACTTTTTCTGGGGCGGATCGACTTCCGCCTATCAAGTAGAAGGTGCGTGGAACGAGGATGGCAAGGGACCTTCAGTCATTGATATGAGAGAAAGCTATCCTGAAGGAACAACTGATTTTAAGGTAGCCAGCGATCACTATCATCGATATAAAGAAGACGTGAAGATGTTTGCAGAAATGGGCTTGAAGGCTTATCGTTTCTCCATTGCATGGACACGTATCATTCCAAATGGAGATGGGGAGATCAATCAAAAGGGAATTGACTTCTACCATTCTCTCATTGATGAATTGCGACGCTATGACATTGAACCAATTGTGACGATGTATCACTTTGATTTACCTCATGCGCTTCAAGTGAAAGGCGGCTGGTCAAATCGTTCAACAGTCGATGCGTTTGAACGTTATGCGGAAGTTTTGTTCCAAGAGTATGGTGAGAAGGTAAAATATTGGCTGACGATTAATGAACAAAACATGATGATCTTACATGGATCAGCTCTAGGTACACTGGATCCAAATTTAGAAAATCCGAAAAAAGAACTATATCAGCAGAACCACCATATGCTTGTGGCACAGGCGAAAGCCATGACGCTTTGTCATCGTTTGCTGCCTGAGGCGAAAATCGGACCAGCGCCAAACATCGCCCTTATTTACCCGGCATCTCCAAAACCTGAGGATGTCATTGCTGCGGCCAATTACAATGCGATCCGCAACTGGCTGTATCTTGATATGGCGGTATTCGGCCGTTATAACAACCTTGCATGGGCATACATGAAGGAAAAAGACATTCTTCCTGTGATTGAAGAGGGAGATATGGATATTTTGAAAAGTGCAAAACCAGACTTCATTGCCTTTAACTACTACACATCTCAAACGGTTGAAGCGAGTAAAGGAGATGGCAATGATGAATTTGCCCGCGGTGGAGATCAGCATTTAAAATCTGGTGAAGATGGCGTCTACAAAGGCGGGAACAACCCGTTCTTAAGTAAAAATGCATTTGGCTGGGAGATTGACCCTACCGGTTTCCGATCAACGATGCGTGAGATTTACGACCGCTATCAGCTACCTCTGATTATTACGGAAAACGGGCTGGGCGCTTTTGACAAGTTAGAAGCGGATGGATCGATTCAGGATGATTACCGAATTGATTATTTAGAAAAACATATTGAACAAATCAAATGGGCGATCACTGACGGTGTTGAGGTATTCGGGTACTGCCCATGGTCAGCCATCGACTTAATCAGTACACACCAAGGTTGCTCAAAACGCTACGGTTTTATCTACGTCAACCGTGATGAATTTGACCTAAAAGACCTCAAAAGAATTCGGAAAAAGAGCTCTTATTGGTATGAAACATTGATCGAGCAAAATGGAGAGAACATCGGGAAGTAACAGGAAAAAGCCAGTCACCTTATTAGCGGGTGGCTGGCTTTTTTGTTCGTTTACTTTATTGGCAAGAGCATATTGTTCGAGTTGTTCTAAAATGTTAGTCTAATGATATATTGTAAAAATTGGTTGATTATCCATTATAAGAAAGAGGGTTATGTAGATGATGACGATCCTTTATTTGTTTTTCTTATTGTTCTTTCTTTTTTACGCTTTAAACTATATTGGTCAGAAATTAATTGCGAAGGAACACCCAATGAACCACGGATTGATTGTGACGCTGTCAGCAGTGGAAGGTATTCTTGTTTTTGTTCTTGTTGGAATCAATGAGAAATTTCCTTTTTTTTAAACGATCTTACTCTCTACTATCATTATACCCCGAATTTCATCTCATTTATAGACTGTTTTCCGCCCGCATCAGGCCGTATACTGTTATACGCAAGTCAAAAACGATAAGGGATGTGGCTGTATGAATGACAAGAAAGATGTTTTAGATCCTGGGCCGTTTTTTCATGGGACGAAAGCAGAATTGAAGATTGGGGACCTGCTTGAACCGTTGCATTTATCCAATTATCAGGATAAACAATCGAACCACATCTATTTTACTGGAACATTAAACGCAGCCAAATGGGGAGCTGAATTAGCCCGGTCTGATTCCAAAGAGAGAATTTATGTTGTAGAACCGACAGGCGAGTTTGAAGATGATCCGAATTTGACGGATCAAAAGTTTCCGGGGAATCCGACCCGTTCTTATCGATCGACATCCCCTTTGAAAATTGTCGAAGAATTAGGCGCTTGGGAAAGACATTCCGATGAAGAAATCAACCATATGCTGACGTCGTTAAAAAAGTTAAGGGAAGAAGGAAAAAATGTCATATACGATTGATTCGTATGTAAGGAATAGATGAATAAAAGGCCGCCCGATTTCACTTGGGTGGCCTTATGTGCTATTGAAACAGGACATGCATCAGCTCATCAAATGTCTTTGCATGTGTCAAGGAGTGAAGGCGGTCAGGACTGTCTAATAAATCGACAGCTTGTTCAAAAAATTGATTCATGCAGGCAGCGTCATCTTTCTGAATGGCTAACAAGAAAATCAGAGATACTTGATCGCCCTGCCAATCAATTGGCTGTGTCAATCGTGCAATTGCCACGCAGGAGGTGCCTTCATTTGTGATGAGCGGGTGAGGCATCGCAATCCCCTTGCCAAGATAAGTAGATGACATTTGCTCCCGTTCCAGCACGGAGGAACGAAAAGAAGATGAAACAAGCTGATGCGCTTCCAGCCGGCTGCAAAGCGTATCTAATACCTCTTCTTTGCTTGAAAGGTTCACATCCAACAAGGTCAATCGTTCTTGGAAAAAAGCCATCAGCTCCTGCGAAGGGGAACCATGTCCGTTTAACAGGTGAATGACCTCACTCACACGCTGGACATCATGATGTTCAAAAAAAGCATTCACTTGAATGATTGGTTTCCCCTTTGGTGCGAGAGGTACGGTTGTAATAATCACATCACATGGCAAAGTCGTGCTAAAAGCGTAATCCTGATAAGAATAAAGCTCAACAATCTCAAGCTCATGTTGAAAGGCCGCCTTCAATTTAATTTCAAGCAGCCGTGCCGTTCCTAGTCCAGACCCGCATACAATAATGGCCCTCTTTTTTTGCGAGGTGTCAAGATGACTTCTTTCAAATGAAGCAGCAATATGTAAGGCAACATATGCCGCCTCATCTTCATTTGGCGTCCGCACCAGCTGTAAGACATTGAGTCCGCTGACAGCCAAATCAAACGGATAAGGGTAAGATGTTTTGATCTCATGCAAAAGCGGATTTTGTAAAGACACGCCGTATTGAATTCGATTTAATAATGGCTTCATATGCAGCATCAAATCTTGACGCAGGATATCGTCATCTACAAAACGATGACCGCTTGTTTTTTCAATGTGCTGGAGAAATCGTGTCACTGCCTGACGTACTTCTTCTGTCGTTTGGTGCTCATCGATTTCTTTCCACGTTTGATTCGCTAAGAGATGCATCACCAAGTAATCTGTTTCATCCTCTGATAAGGTGACATGAAACGTGTCGCTTATTTGATGAGTGATCTTTTGAGCGATTCTTGTTAACACTGGCGGTCTTTGTGTATGAGTGATACTGGCGGGTATCCGCTGTTTGTTTTGCGTTTGTTGAATGGCAATCGCTAAGTGAATCACTAAATTCTTTAGGGCAATATCTTTAATGAGCAGTGATTCTTGATATAGATTTGTCAGCACAATGGATCGAATGGTTTCAAGTGAAATGTCAGGGAAATGAAGCTGTTCCCGCTCAGTTATATGAGATAGGGCGGGTTCTTCTTCAAGCAGTAAGTCTGCGTAGCACGTCCTTTTTTGCAATTCGTCTCCGTCTACTTTTAAGCCAAACCCAGGCTTTGAGATAAGGGTCATACCGTAACGGGCTAACAGCTCCCGTCCTTTTTTTAAATCACTGCTGACCGTCATACGGCTGATGAACAATTCTTCTGCTAATTGATCAATTTTTAAGTAGTCTGATTGAAGCAATAATTTTCTCATCATAAATCGTATGCGCTCTTCTGGCATGACGGGTACGAGAGAACGGGCAGGAAGCTTTTGCTGATGGAGCCAAAGCAGGAAAGCGTCTTGGTCACTTGTTAAGAGCGTATACCCTTTCCCGCGGATGGTCTTGATCATGGCTCCAGCATGTGTTAACAGCTCGTTTGCTTCTTTGATTAGATTGCGGATGGAACGGTCAGATAAGCGAAAAGAGGCAGTGAGCTCCTCCAGCTTCACGAACCCTTTCGTTTCAAATAGCCGCTGAATGAGCTGGTAGGTTCGAGTATCTGCCGTCATCATCATTGCGCCGCTCCTTGTTCCTTTAAGGCATCAGCTCCAAGGGCGATGGCTCCCATTAAACCAGATAATCCGTCAAAGGAAGGCTTTGTGACGATTTCATTTAATGGCTTTGGTAATTGTAAGTAACCATGAAGACGTTTGTCTGTTTCTTCAAGGATGAGCGGCAGCAAGGCCGGCTGTTTCATGACACCTCCACCAAATATAATGCGTTCTGGTGAAAGAGTGAGTAATAAATTTGCGGTCATTTGCCCAAGATAATAAGCTTGAAGTGACCAGGCAGGGTGCTCCTCTGGCAGCATTTGTGCCAATGTATGATAGCGGCCTTCTATGGCAGGTCCAGATGCTAGTCCCTCTAAACAATCATGGTGGATCGGGCAGCAGCCCCCATAGGTGTCATGAGGGTGGCGCTGAACAGTGATATGTCCCATTTCTGGATGAAGCAGTCCGTGAATGAGGCGGTTTTCAATATAGGCACCGCCGCCGATTCCCGTCCCAACCGTGATATAGATCAAGGAATTTGGTCTGTCTGTTTCCGTTGAAAAACGAGCTTCACCGAGCGCCGCACAGTTCACATCCGTATCAAGCTTCATAGGGAGACCGAGTGCTTGTTTTAAGGTTGAGAGTAATGGAAATTGGCGCCAAGCTGTTTTGGGTGTTTCGAGAATCGTTCCATAGCTGGGGCTGTGTTCTTTTACATCGACAGGTCCGAATGCGCCTATGCCAATCGCATCAACTGGATGCTCTGTAAAGTATTCGATCACTTGCCGGCATGTTTCTTCTGGGTTCCCTGTTGCAAAGGAAGTCATATGTTCAATCGTTCCGTCTGTTGTTCCGTAGCCGCAGACAAATTTTGTACCGCCTGCTTCGATGCCTCCAATTCGCATGATCAATGCCCTCCATTAAAGAGAGGCGGAATCCAAATGGATCCCGCCCCTACATGTTCATTTTTTCTTTACAATGTAGGTTTGTACCTGACAAGGTGTGAGCGGTTCAATGTGTAATGATCCATGTTGTGCTTTCAGTATATGTCCTTCAGGTGTTTCGCCTAAATTCGCTGTTTCTCCATGTTGTAGAGATGAACTATTGATTGAAGCGGCTGTTTGACGTGTTAAATATGGATTGAAGAGACGAATGACAATGCCTGTCCCATGCTCTTCTTTTTTCAAAGCGCTTAGAACGGCCCCGTCTGTTTCAATGTCAAGCAGGCTATAAGTAGATTGTAAGTCTTCTTTTTCATCTCGGAAAGAGAAAATTAAACGACCGTTTAAAAAGTCTGCCCGCTCGTAGCACTGAACCGGGGTGGTGTAACGTTTAGCAAGCTGAGCCAAGTGTCCTTCACTTACCGCTTCTTGGCTATAGTGCATGCCAAAGGAGAATGATAGCGATCCTTGAAGCTGGGCGTCAGGTGTTTCCACGATTTTTTCTCCAGAAGCCCGGCCAGGACGATAAAGAAGGTTTTCTTTCCCCATTTTTCCGAAACAGCGGAAGAGTGTGTAAGCAATGGTTGTGTAGTCTTCGCCTGTGATTTGGTATTCTCTGACGCAATCCGTCAAAAGAGAGACACCATATGCTTCATCGCGAAGTGCAACAAATGATTGCATGGGTTCAATGGTAATCGGTTTTTCTTCCCAATGTTCATTGTTCCACCATTCTAGCTCTTGCGTCAGCTCCGTTGGACGTTCGATGGTGCCAAACTGTTGATCGCTGAGTGATACGTTTGATGCAATACCTGTATCAAAGAGTACCCGTAGACGGTGGTCTAGCGCATGGTTGTCAACATTTACATGAAAACGGATGACCGCTTCATCTTTATTTAAAGCCACCTTCGCTGTGATCGGGAGGGAAGTCGTCACCTTTTGCTCCGAACGTTCCTCTAAATCATATGGGACAGTCAATTGAAGCTTGATGATGAGCTCTTCCTGTAAACTGCTTTTAGATACGGCGATGTCAGCTGATGAGATATCTTTAGATGATACATAAAGGTCCTCACGCGGTGGTGAATAGTTATAAGAATCCCCATCATCTCCGTTGTCTTCAAAGATCATTTGCTCAGAGAAAGTTCGTCCGGTCTGTTTATCCGTAATTTCTAATGACCCATTGTCATTTGCTGTAATGCGGTAAAACGTATTTTCAATGACACGGCCTTCTGTTTTTTCCAAAATGGATTCACTAGATTCATCGAAAACCATGCTGACTTGTGTATAACCAACGGATGGCAAGTCGACTGCTTCAATGAGTAAAACAGCTTTCCATACTTGCTTTGGCATGTACACCTCTTTGCTTGGGTTAAGTGAAATCTGCTGTGCTAAGACATAATCTGTCACATCGGTTTTGCTTTTGACTGTGTAGTGAAGAGTTCGTCCATCAGCGTCTTTTAGTGTAAATGGACGTTCTGTGATAAAGGCTTCGACTTCAATGACTTCAGAGCGCTTTGAAGGCAGTGTATTAAATAAAGTGAACGTGATTTCTTGCTCCGTTTGCAGCCGGATGGCGATGAGACGCATGTGTAAGTCCACAAGATTCTCGGCGATTTCCTTTGCCTGTTTATAGCGGAAGAAGACATCTTGATTCGTCGTATCACTATTACAGCCGCCAATGCTATCATGCGCTGCATTTTCAAACATGAGGTACCAAATATCACGCACCGTGTCATGCGGGTAATCGTGTCCGAGTGAATAGCTGATTGTAAGGATCGGCTCCATCACATTGACAAGATAGTTTTCAATTTGATTGTTTAAGATTTTCAAATCTGCTCTTGTTGAAAAAATGGACTTATGAATTCGCATATGCTTGGCATGAATGAGCTCTCCTTCTAATGTCTCAAAAGAAGTTCGCTCTTTTTTCACTGCTGCAATGTAGTCTTCTAAACTGCTGATTTGATAGTGGTGCTCGTCTATTTCATTGGCTTTTTCTAATAAGTCAGGCAGGTTTTTACGAATAGGCGCCTGGTCAAAGCCATTTGGGAAATAGACATTCTTTGTCGTGGCTTTTGCTTGCAGCGCCCCGATTTTTTCAGAAAGAAAGGCTTGCAGGTCTTCATCCTTTTCAGGAATATTTCCTCCGTAGTAGTAGCCAAATGGCAGATTCACTGCAAACACTTCACTGCCATCAGCCCCGCGCCAATTAAATTCTGTGTGATTCGTCATATGATCAGAAACGCCGCGCCAAAAGGCTGTGTCGACAATACCAAAGCCTTGATAAATTTGAGGCATTTGTGCAGATTGACCGAAGGAATCAGGGACATAACCGACCTTCATGACATGTCCAAACTGCTGACAGCGCTCAATCCCATATTGCAGGTTCCGTACAATCGATTCCCCAGAAATCACGAGCTGATCGGTTTGTGTATACCATGGACCGATGATGAGGCGTTTTGCTGTGACGAGATGTTTAATTCGATCCTCATCCTCTGGTCGCCATTTCAAGTAATCATCTAGCAAGGATGCTTGTGCATCGAGCATGAAGTAATGGAATCGTTCATCTGTTTCGAGGGTGTCCAATATGTCCATTACGCTTTTCATTAAGTAGATACGGGAACGGGAGGTGGTAAAATACCATTCCCGGTCCCAGTGAGTATGTGGAATCACATGTACATTGACAGTCATTGTGTAACGACACCTTTCTTTGTTCAAATTATCCTTCTAGCACAAGGTCAAAATCATCTTCTTCTTTCTGCTTCTGATCATGTTCTGGCTTTTGGGGTTCTTTTTTCTCAGAGAAGTTCACAAGTAGGTTGGCGCCAATTCCAATAACAAGTGCGCCAGTTAGTGCGCCGATTAAATACGCCCACCAGTTTCCTACTGAGAAGAATCCGTATAGTCCGCCAATTGGCGGCATGATGTCATGGACACCTAATAAGGCAGCGACCCCGCTTCCAGCAGCACAAGCGACGACATTCAGCGGAATCAATTTCAAAGGATTGACGAGTGTAAAAGGAATGGCTCCTTCTGTAATCCCGATAATCCCCATCACAAGACCGCCTCGTCCGGCTTCTCTAAAGGTAGGAGAGAAGTTGCGTTTTCGAATCAATGTCGCAAGCCCGTATCCAAGCGGAGGAATGACAATCGCGATATTGACGAGAATGGCAGGAAGATAGACACCTGATAGGAAGAGCGCGTTACCAGCCATCCAAGCTGATTTATTCACTGGGCCGCCAAGATCAAAGCCAATCATTGCACCTAGAATGAGAGCAAGTGCGAGTGTACTTGTTCCATCTGCGACCATGCCTTTGATCCATTCAATTAATGCGGTGTTCAAAGCCCCTAATGGACCGCCCAGCAGAACGGACATGAGAAGTCCGGTTAAGCCAACAGTAATGAGCGGTAAGATGAGCAGAGGGACGAGTCCAGCTGCGGAGCCTTGAATTTGAATTTTTCTTTTCACAAAGAGAGCGACATATCCGGCAAAGAAACCTGCAATGACGGCGCCGATAAAACCAGCATTTGTTGAGCTGGCAAGAGCTCCACCGATAAAGCCGGCCGCAAGACCAGATTTATCCGCAATCGAATAGGCAATAAAGCCAGCGAGCAGTACGTTCATTAAGCCAATGCCTGTCCAGCCAACCTGTTCCATCAAATAGGCACCATGTAAAATGCCGCCTGCATCTTTATAGGCGTTTAAATCTGATACACCAAAACCTAACCCGACTAGTTTGGCTAAACCAACGATAAGTGAAGCTCCGATGATCACCGGAAGAATATAAGAAATACCGGTCATGAGGTGGCCTTCAATGACTTTTAATTTTGCTTTCATTCTGCTTTGCTCCTTTCTATATGGCATTGCTCCTGTTTATTGGGATTCAGATTTTTTCTTTTCAACCAGCGCAACGGCTTTTGTGATGATTTGCTCGGCATTTTTTAAGGCGCGCCCGATTTCGACACGTACAGTAGGAATACCTGAGAAGCGTTCGGCGTCGTTAATATGCTGATTGGAGGCGATGATGCAAAGGTCTGCCTGCTTGGCTTCCTCTGCTGTAATGCCATTCACCTGTCCCATAATTCCTTGTTGTTCGATTTTAATCTCGTGTCCAAGCTGTTTACCCGCATTCTCTAATGCTTTTGCTGCCATTGGTGTATGAGCTAACCCTGCTGGGCATGAAGTGACACCGACAATTTTCATTGTGTAATCCCCTCTTTCAATTGTTGTTCAATGACTTCGTAATAATAGTCTGCTGTTTGACCAGGTTGAATCTTTTCGATAAAAGCAGGCTCCATTAAACTTGTGGCAATGCCAGACAGTAATTTGAGGTGTGTGACATTGGCCTCTTCTAGTGGAACGAGCAGTGTAAATAAATAGCTTGTTGGCAAATCGTCGAAGCTTCCCCATTCAATGGGTTGTTCAAGTTCTAAAAAGAGAAGTGAAGCCGTTTGAACAGCAGAGCTTTTTGTATGAGGAATCGCAAAACCTTGCTGAAGTCCTGTTGAGACTTCGTCTTCGCGTTTCAACAAATCTGTTAATAACCCTGACTGATCATCTGTAATGTGAAGGTCTTCAGCTTTCTCGGAAATGTATTGTAAAATCTCATTCTTTGATCGACCGTTTACTTGTGTAAAAACATGATCTTTTTGGAACAAGCTGATCCCTTCTCTCTTGTTTGTTAAGCGCTTACAATTTGATTTTAATGTACTTTTCGACATGGTTAAATAGCATCATTTTCCGTTTGAAATGGCAAAAAGTTTATGAAGCGATCAGACTAGCCATCTGAATATCTCAAATCCTAGCTTAAAACGAGTTTAATTATGTCAAAAACAGATTCTACTAAAAGGGATTCTGTGATATTCTTCCAAGGTATTGTAAAAGATAAGGGGGTCTTTTCATGTTTAAAAAGCAGGTCAAATCCTGTGTGGTTGTACTCATGGCCATCATTCTATGTATGGCTGCATTACCTGGGTACGAGGCATCAGCAGTTAGTAAGGGCACAAGTGTCAATGAAGCCATTGGGTTAAAAAATGGTGAAGTCATCTCAGGTACATTACAGAATGAAAAAGAAGAGTCATGGTACCAAATCACGCCATCTGCACAAGATGTGGCAAAACATACACATATGCAAATTGCTGTCAAAAGCAAACAAGTGTTATCTGTATCGGTCTACCCAAGTAAGGATAGAGCGATAAAGGATGACACTTATTCGAGATATCGTGTGGACACAGCAAGTGGAGAGACAGAAATCAACTTCCCGCATGCATGGTCAGGTCCTTACTATGTCAAAGTGCTGTATTTAGGTTCAGAGGAAGACAGCCGTGATGAGGAAGAGGATGCAGCATATACAATCGGGTATAAAGGCGCGAATCTTCCGCCATCTGAACCGATTTTCCCTGAAGAAGAAGAGCCAGGGATCATCATTATTGAGAAAAAGCATGGACGTCAAATTCTTCAATCCATTCGTACGATCGAAGACAAACGATTCAATGAAACAGCCGATGGTCAGAAGCTTACACGTCTGCTACAAAAAACAAAGCCGTTTCTTAAATCTAAACTCATCAACAATCAAAAAAAGCAGCAAACGGTGTACAATCATTTGCTTACATTAAAATCATTGCTGAATGACGTAGAGAAAAATGGTGCATTCAGCGGTCATATCGTCACAGAGAAAGAGCAACAGGCGATCCGTTCCCTTTTTGATATGCTCAAAGAGGCAAGTCCAGCCTATCTAAAAAAGGAATTAGAAACAGTGGGACAAAAAGTAGGAATCGATCAGCTTGAAGGAAAATCGATCGGTTATGTATTAGAGAAACAAAAGCTTGTTCCAGAAGAAAAGGTCAACACAAACAAAATCATCTTTAAATTAAAGGATGGACAAACGCTTCAATCCGCAAAAAAGAAGATGAAAGGCTACGGGATTCAAGAAAACCGTGTGACATCTCAGTCAGTAAATCCTTTATTCAAAGGAATGTATGTTTACGATGTACCGGCAGGGAAAGAATCAGCTGGCAAAACGCTTAAAGCAGGCAAAGCTGTGATCAAAAGCACGGCGAGAAAGCTTTCTAGTATGCCGAATGTTGAATTTGCAGAGCCTGTACAAACGTATCGTGCGCTCAGTAATGACGCGCAGTATGGTTACCAGTGGCCGCTGAAAAACAGTGCGCAGAACAGTGGGAAAAAAGGCGCTGATGTGAAGTTTGAACAAATGAATACATTGATTGGCACAAGCAAAATGAAGCAAACGTTAATTGCTGTTGTGGATACAGGTGTCGACAGCCGTTTGTCCGATTTAAGCGGAACGGTTCGCACAGACTTAGGTGCCAATCTCATCGGCCGAAATAAAGATGCAATTGATGACAATGGCCACGGCACCCATGTGGCAGGTATCATTGCAGCAAAAGCCGATAATCATTACTCCATGGCAGGGCTGAATCAACATACAGGAATCATCCCAGTCAAAGTGCTGGATGCGTATGGAAATGGAGATACAGAGCATATTGCTCTTGGCATTAAACATGCAGTGGACAAAGGTGCAAAGGTCATCAACATGAGCCTTGGTGGCTACTATAGCAAGGTCATTGAATATGCGATGAACTATGCTGCACAAAAAAATGTATTAGTGGTAGTGGCGAGCGGAAACGATGGCATTCCAGAAATGGGTTATCCTGCGACTTCCAAATATGCCATGGCAGTTGGTGCAAGCAATCGCATGGATATTGCCGCTGAATTCTCAAGCTATGGGAAAGGATTAAGCATGTCTGCACCAGGGTCCGATATCCCAAGCTTAATGCCTGATGGGAATGTTTCATACTTGAGCGGGACATCAATGGCTACACCGTATGTTGCAGCAGCAGCAGGATTACTGCTTTCTAAAAATCCAACCCTGAAACCAAACCAAGTGAGAAATATTTTACAAAATACAGCGGATGATATTTCATTTAAAGCTGTTGATGGAACAGATGACATTTTCTATGATGAAAATGACGAGCCTGTTGTCGATCCGAAAATTCCGGGTATCGATTGGATGACTGGACATGGCAGACTCAATGCTTTTGCCGCATTAAGTGCTGTTGAATTAAACGCATCAGTCAGCAAAGTAGAAGATCAGCATCAAAAGGTGACAGGAAAGGCGAAAGCCGGCGCTGCCATTTCTGTGTATAGAGGCAAAACCCTGCTTGGAAAAGGCACGGCAAGCAAAAAGGGAACCTTTAGTGTGAAGATCAAGCATCAAAACAAAAATAAAGTGCTTCACATCAAGATATCAAAAGGAAAGGCTGCGACTTCGCTCAAAACGGTCGTGAAAAAGGGCAAAGCACCAGCTAAGCCAAAGGTGAATCGAGTAACAGTGAAAAGTAAAACGGTCAAAGGAACTGCGGGTGCAGGCTTGACAATCAAGGTGAAGAACAAATCAAAGAAAGTCATTCAAACGGTCAAAACCAATAGCAAAGGCGCATTTACGGCTAAAATCAAGCCGCAAAAAGCCAAAACCGTCTTGTATGTGACGGCTTCAGATGTGAGAAAAAGAGAAAGTAAAGCAGTGAAAGTTGTTGTGAAAAAATAGTTTTGCAGCTTCCCTTTTGAATAAAAAGGGAAGTTTTTGTTTTTTACTGGAAAAATGACAATAACTGTCGATAGTAATATAGTAGGAAAAAAAAGGAGGATTTATCGATGAAAAAAATCATGTTTGCTTTCTTTCTATCATTGCTTCTCGTTTTCCCAAGCTTTGCACATGCAGAGGAAACAGGAGCAGTACCAGCATCCGTACAAGTAACAGGCGTCACAGCAGCAGACGGTGGTATGGTTAATTACGGTTCTGGCAGTAAATATCGTGTAGGTTCATATTATCCAGCTACTTTTAAAGGAACATTAAAGGACACAAGTGGTCAACTCATGGCGAATCAGCCAATTCAGCTTTATTTTGAAGCAGCAATCAAATCATATGCTCAAACAGCGACAGGTACAACAGACGAGAATGGACAATTTTCACTAACGATTCAAGTTCCTGCAGGTGCAGGCTACCGTACATACAATAATGCAGGCTGGTCTACACATTACTACGATATCGTTCCAGTGACTTTTACTTCAAACGACATCACGCTATCTTCAAATGTGACAAGTGTGTACCATTTGGCATATACATCACGTTACTAATCTGCTAGAAGAGGCGACTTGGCGAAATTCCTGTCGTTTTCATAGAAAAAAAGGATGTCAGCTAGTGACATCCTTTTCTTTTTGTTAGCAAACCTGCTGGGCGGCAACCGAAAGAGTCGATAAACAAACACTCATGAGCCGTTTCTCCCAGATTCGATCGAGCATTGAGCTTTTCATCTTGAACTTTGATGGATAAGAACTTTGAATACTTGAGCTTTCAGCTTTGAACGTTCAGCTTTGAGCTTTTATCATGGATCATCCTAAGATGATCATCAGATGAGGAGGGAATGACCTTTCCCTCGGAGGTGTTTAGTCCTATCGATTTTCGGCTCACTAACAAAATCGACTAGTCGATCTGTATTTTTGTCAAGGTATTGCTTTCTGACAAGGAGAAATCCACTTCCATTTGGAAATCTTCAATCTCTTTCGAAAGCTGTTCAATCTTCACTCGGAGACGAAGAGGGTCAATGATCGCCGCCTCATTTTCAGCTAGGAATGACTTGACGATCTCTTGGTTGGCAGCGGCTTGTGTTTTCCCGTCTTTCCCAAATAGTGTTTCTAAATGCTGATCCAGTCTCTTTTTCACATCTTCATTGATTTGTTCTGACCGGTCAACCAGCTCTGTGTAGACCTTTTTTAATTTTCGTAAATAACGAATATCGTAATCTATGGATGTCTTGCGTTCAATGGCTTCTGCTACGGTCATGCTAACACCCGCCACCTCAATCGTTGTCGTAGCATTCGACACAACGATGGCTGATTTAATGGCATTTCGGCGTTTGATTAATGCTTGAATCGATTGGTCATCTGCTTTTGCCTTTTTTTCTACTTCTTCTTGATTTTGAAATCCGTTCTGTATATGTTTCCCGATGATCAAACCACCGAGTACGGCTTCATCAATCGTTCGGCTGATTCTCTTATCTAACATTTTCAGTTCACTTAATGCTCTTGTAATGGTCATTTCCATATTAAAAACAGCTCCCTTGATTCATCCTGAAAATCATAGATTCCTATCATATACCAAAATGTCTTTGTTTTGCTAGTGATATCCTTTTTTGGGACAAACAAAAACCCTGGTGCTATACACCAGGTTTTTCTCGTTTTTTCTGAATCCATGTTGTCATGTAATAGGCAGCATAGCAGAGTGCGATAAAAGGGATACCGCAGATAAGAGCAATACGCTGATTTGGATCAAAAGCAATGCCGATCACAGATGCAAGGCATAGGAGGAAGGCAGCAATCGGAACCACCGGATAGAGCGGGGTTCGGAAAGATAAATCATGAAGCTGTCCGCCATCCTGTAAGAATTTTTTGCGAAACATGAACTGTGAAGCTGCAATTCCCATCCATACAACAACAACGGCGAGTCCAGAGATTGAAACAAGAACCAGATACACCGTTTCAGGTGCGATGACACTCGATAGCAAAGAGAGAATGCCCCCAATCATACTCAAAATGAGTGCATTCAAAGGAATTCCCTTTGACGTCAATTTTGCCAGCTTTTTAGGTAATGTTCGTTCTTCAGAAAGGGACCATAGCATGCGAGATGAAGCGTATAGTCCTGAGTTTGCAGCAGATAAGATCGCCGTCAGAATGACAAAGTTCATAAAATCTGCCGCATAAGGAATACCGATGCGGTCAAAGACCACAACGAAAGGACTTTTGATCACCCCGGCTTCTTCTACTGGAATTAAGCCGGCTAAGACCACGATCGTTCCGACGAAAAACAGGACAAGACGTAGCACAGTCGTGCGAATCGCCCGGGGAATGGTCTCATCTGGATTGACACTTTCGCCCGCAGCAATCCCAATTAGCTCAGTACCCGAAAAAGCAAAATTAACAGCCAGCATGGTCATTAAAATCGGTAAAAAGCCGTTTGGGAAGAGACCCCCATCTCCAGTGAAGTTAGAGAAGAACGGAGCGGCCTCACCGCCTTTTAGTGGAATCAATCCAAACATCGCGGCTCCGCCAAGGATAATAAAGAGAATAATAGCCATGACTTTAATGCTAGAAAACCAAAATTCCGATTCTGCAAAAAACTTAACTGTAAAAGCATTGAGTAAAAAGATGAGAATGGCAAAAACACCGCTCCACATCCAAACTGATGTGTCCGGGAACCAGCGCTGCATTAAAAGACCTGCCGCTGTAAATTCTGAACCAAGTGCCACGGTCCATGTCAGCCAATAAAGCCAAGCCACTGTATAGCCAGTGCCGGGCCCAATGTATTTTGTTGCATATGTGTGAAAAGCGCCTGTAACCGGCATTGCGACAGACAGTTCACCTAAACAGAGCATCACGAGATACACAATTAATGCCCCAACCAGATAAGCCAAAATCGTTCCCGCAGGTCCGGCCTGATTGATCGTATATCCTGAACTTAAAAAGAGTCCTGTGCCAATCACGCCACCTAAAGAAAGCATGAACAGGTGACGGCTTGTCATTTTTCGTTGATATTGTTGTGACTGATCTTTTGCTTGTTCCATGTCTTCCCGCCCTTTTGCTTAAAAGTATGTGTGTTGAGTCATGATGCTACGATGTTGCCTGTTTTAAGATATCGGTAATATCCTCTGGTGTCGTCCGGCAGCAGCCGCCGATGATTTGTGCGCCGTCTTTATACCATTGCTGCGCACATTCACCAAATGTATGGTGAGACGTATCGCCGCTCCAAACCTTTTCTTCAGGATCATATAATTCCCCTGAGTTCGGATACACGACAATCGGTTTGCTCGTCCCTTTTTTCATCTCCTGAATAAGAGAAGACATATATTGCGGCGGTGTACAGTTTACGCCAACAGCAGCGATTTGCTCATATGGCTCGAGTGCTTGTACACAGTCTCTAAGTAAATCTCCTTCACTAATGTGCTGACCATCTTTTGCACTAAATGTAATCCACGCATATACACCGCTGAACTCATCCTCCAGCAGTTTAGCGATGGCGATCGCTTCAATGAGACAAGGGATGGTTTCACAAGCGAGAATATCTGCACCAGCCTCTACCAATGCTTGAATTCTTGGTCTGTGAAAATCAATGAGCGCCTGCTCTGTGAGTCCGTAATTCCCCTTATATTCTGAACCGTCAGACAAATAAGCGCCGAAGGGCCCCACAGATCCAGCGACAAATGGTTTTGTCCGCTCTTTACGTTGTGTCTCATCCTGCCAAAACTGCTCACATGCTTCTTTTGCTAAAATGACAGATCGTTTCATTAATTCGATGGCTTCTTCTTTTGTATAGCCTTTTTCAGCAAAGCCATCAATTGTCGTTTGGTAGCTGGCTGTTGTTGCACAGTCAGCACCTGCTTGGAAGTAGTCCAAGTGTACTTGCTGAATCAATTCTGGCTGTTCAATGAGGATTTTGGCTGACCATAAACTGTCGTTTAAATCACAGCCCTTTCGTTCAAGCTCCGTTGCAAGTGCACCATCTAAAATCAATGGTGTGTGAGCCTGTAAACGGCTTTGAATAGGATTCATATAAATCAAACAGCCTCCTTTGTCGATCGGAAATAATGGATATGATATGAGGCAGTAGTTTAAATGACTAAAGTGTTTTTGTCAAGGAGAGGAATAAGCATCATATGACGGAAAAACCCTGAAAACATGCGGGTTTGAGTGCATAAACATACAGTTGAAATAATAGAAAACCAAGTCATTGACAGCCTCTAAAAAGAGATATATATTATGGAAAGGTTCATTTCAGAAAGCTTCATCAAAAGGCGCCGTCTTTTGATTTTTATTTTGTCCAACGACTGTCTTCTTTCGTGCAGAAAGAGGGTTTTTTATATGCTTAAAAAAAGGAGGAAAGAAGAAATTGAAAAAATGTGTAAAAGATATTGCAATGATTCTAGTTGGTTCTTTTTTATTTGCTGCAGCTGTGAACATGTTTGTCATTCCACTTGAGTTTGGTGAAGGCGGCGTAACGGGGCTGTCCATCATTTTCTACTATATGTTTGAGATTGCGCCATGGCTGACAAACCTTGTGTTGAATGCGATTTTATTACTTGTGGGGTATAAATACTTGGACAAGAAGACCACGATCTACACAGTGGTAGCTGTCGCAAGTAACTCTCTATTTTTACATTTGACCACTACATGGGTGGTGAATGTCCATGAATTGATCATTGGTTCTATTTTCGCTGGGATCATCATTGGGATTGGCATTGGTCTTGTTTTAAGAGCGGGCGGTACAACAGCGGGATCTGCTATCCTCGGGCGAATTGCGAATAAGTATCTAGACTGGAACGTGAGCTACGCCATCTTGTTCTTTGATCTGATCGTTGTTTTTGCTTCTTACTTTATTATTGGTGCGGAAAAATTAATGTTTACGATTGTGATGCTGTATGTGGCGACTAAGGTGATGGATTTCGTCATAGAAGGGCTTAACACGAAAAAAGCAGTGACGATTATTTCTTCATGCAAAGATGATATTGCAGAAGAAATCAATCACACCTTGGATCGAGGCGTGACCATTTTAAACGGTCGAGGTCACTATTCGAAGGAATCGAAGGAAATTCTCTATGCGGTCATTCAAAAACAGGAGCTGATGCGTTTAAAGAAAATCATTAAGAAAATTGATCGAGACGCATTCGTTGTTGTCCATGACGTGCGGGATGTGTTTGGAGAAGGATTTGTGAATATATAAAAAGTAAAAAAAGACACCTCCACTATAAAGTGGCGGTGTCTTTTCATATGTTGAGTGATCTTATGTTTAAGGGACTATTTTTTCAAGGTATCATCTTTTTTCTCGTTACTTTTCAGAAAGAAAAAACGTATACACTCAGCAATGGCGGCTCCCACCACAAACAGGATGATGGGTGTAATGGTAAAAGGTTGTTTGAAGATGAACAAATACACGATATAACACAAAGTTAGTGTAATGACTAAAGTGAGATAATTACTCCACATTTTTTTCAAGGTCATCAGCTCCTCGTTTTTTAAGGTCTACCATTATTCGGTATTGGTTGGGTTGAAAAGAACTAGCCACTTTCAGCCGTTCTCATCACTTTAATTCGAGTTGAGTGTTCGTAAAACTTAGTATGATGATCATAAGGATAAACCATTGTGAATGAACTTCTTAATTCCATAAAATTCAGCTTATCCCTTTAAAATAAAGAGATTAAATGGGGTGTTTCCTCATTTATTGATATTCGTTCTTGTTTATGTTTGTTGTCTACAATAGACACACGTTAGATTTACCTTGATCAGGTGAAGCCTTGAAGAAAGAGAAACTTCCTGTATGAAAATTTATAGGACGTTGAGTGTGAAAAGGTGCAAAAGATACCTCTTGTAACATCATACTATGTATTGTATAGTATAAATAGTTAGGAGTTGTAATCATGAATGCACAATTAAAAAAAGGTTTACTTGAATTCTGTGTACTGGCAGTTTTAAAGAAAGGCGATTCCTATGGTTATCAAATGATTAAAGATATGTCCCATTGTATTGAGATTTCAGAATCGACATTATATCCGATATTAAAGCGGTTAGAGCAAAACAATTATGTGGAGACCTATTCACAGGAACATAACAGTCGATTAAGAAAATACTACCGGATGACAACAAGTGGCCGTGAGCATATGGCACAGTTTTTAGCGGAATGGGATCAAGTGATGGCGATTTACGACTTTATTTCTGGAGGACAGAGCAATGAATAAAAAAGAATTTTTAGCCAGCTTGGAGAAGCACCTGCATCGTCTAGGCGAAAAAGAAAGTGATCGGTTCATCGAGTATTACGATGAAATGATCGAGGATTATCAGGAGGATGGCTACAGTGAACAGGAGGCAGTTCATCAAGTCGGTCAGCCTGCCATCATCGCTGAAGGGATTATGAAGGAACAAGGAATCAAAACCGTTCAGGTGCCGACGTTTGGAGAAAAAGCCACAAGACTCTCCATCCTCATTTTGGGCTTTCCGTTATGGGGCAGTATTCTAGCAACAGTCTTTCTGCTGTTTCTTTCTGTGTATATGGTGATTTGGTGCATTCCACTCGTGACAGGTACAATGACGCTAGTTGGTCTGCTTGGCGGTTTTTGGAGCATCATTGGTTCACCGTTTATTTTTCAAGACGGTTTGCATGTGGTGGTGACGCAGATCGGAGTTGGGATTCTTCTATTAGGTGTCGGATTATTAAGCGGCATAGCCACGGCGTATTTGACAAAGCTATTTGTGCAAGGGACTGTTCAATCCACTAAGGCATTCATGGGAATGTTTAAAAAGAAGGTCGTGAGAGTATGAACGTGAATGATTTAAAAAAGCAATGCATCAAATGGGGGATCATCTTCACCGTTGCCGGAGGAATTGTCATGGCAATTGGTTTTGGACTTTCAGGCTTTGACCTAGATGCATATCAAAATAATGACCAGTACAATGTGTTCCGCACGATCAATTGGAGCAAGCCATAAATGAAAGACCCGCTTATGCGGGTCTCAGCGTGTAGACAAACCCTCGCATTCGTTGTCAGTCCTGCGCTTCGGTGCTCACGAATGTCAAATTCGCTCCGCGCCGATGCTCGTCCTTCCTAGGGCTGCAAAGGTTTTCTATCACGCTGAAAAGAAGACAAAGGGCTAAAATCAAGTTCATTTTAGCCCTTTGTCAACAATCTGCGACCCGCTTATGCGGGTCTTTTTTTCGCTCTGGCAACAAAGAAAAAATAACAGCAAAGTGCGCCAAGGTCACAGAGCATAATAATCAGCCCCATTGGAAAGGCAGTCTGGCTTCCAGCTAAGCCGACAAGGGGTGTCATGCAAGCGCCTAGCAGCATTTGCGCCACACCGATGAGGGCAGCGGCACTTCCAGCATGTGCGCCGTGATGCTGCATCGCAAGAGATGGTGCAGAGGTGCCGACAATCCCAACGCTTGAGACCACAAAAAAGAGCGGAATGAGAATGCCATACAATCCTGCATCAATAGAGATCATCACACACAAGGTGACGCCTCCTAAAGCAGCTGTCAGCAGCCCGATGCGAAGGACTTTCTCCTCACCAATTTTCGCAGCAACGCGGGCAAATACTTGTCCGGCTGTGATGATGCCAAGACTATTCACCGCAAAGGCAGCACTGAAGCCTTGCGGAGAAAGGTTGAAAATCTCCTGCAATACAAACGGTGATCCAGAGATATACGCAAACATGGCGGCGAAGACAAGTCCTTGTGAGAGAGCATATCCGACAAAGAGTCGATCGCTCGCTAGAATTTTCATCGCACCTAGGATCTGTTTGAAGCCTCCAGTCTGTCTACGTTCCACAGGTAAGCTTTCTTTCAATGAAAACATCGATCTTAGGAGCATGAGCGTCCCGAGGATTCCTAGCAGAACAAACACTCCCTGCCACGTCGTGAACCGTAACATTTGTCCGCCCACGATCGGTGCCGCTGCAGGAGCCACTCCGTTGACTAACATGAGCAAAGCAAAGAATTTCGTCATTTCTGAGCCTTCATAATGATCTCTCACGATGGCTCGTGCAATAACAATGCCTGCTGAACCAGCAAGTCCTTGAATCAGCCTTAAAAGAATGAATGTCCAAATTGATGTGACAACTGTACATAAAAGAGATGCTGCAATAAAAATGATTAATCCAACCATCAGCGGCTTTCTTCTGCCGACTGTATCACTGATTGGACCTGCAATGAGCTGTCCAAGCGCAAGTCCAATCAAACAAGCCATGAGACTTAACTGAGACAGCGCCGTGCTTGCTTCAAAGTCACGGGCGATATTAGGTAAAGCAGGTAAATACATATCCATTGCCAGCGGTGCAAGGGCTGTTAAAGAGCCAAGAAGCGCGGCAAGGAGGAATCGATTTTTTTTCGATTCTTGGGGATAAGATAAAGAATTCATATGATGCCACTCCTCGTATACGTCCTCAAATCAGCATAATGAATCAAGCTTTCCATTTCAATCAAAATTTTCAAAGAAGTTTTCGTGCAAAATCATTGATCTTTCGAAGGAGACTCTTTACATTGAATGAGTAGAGAAAAGAATCAGATCATCGGCATGCAATGATTGCATGATTCGTATATCCATTCATAGACAAACAGGAGGTGCTGGCATGGAGCAACAAGAGTTGATCATTCGTCAAGCGGTGAGCGAAGATCATGAGGCGATCACACATGTGTTGATCAAATCATACGCACAGTATGAGCCTCAATTTACAGAGGAAGGCTGGCAAAATTATTCTGCAGCGCTGCGAGCGGCTGTAGATAACCCAAACATGGAGTTGATGCTCGTGGCCGAGCTTGAGGGCAAGGTCGTGGGGACCCTTCAAATGTTTCGATCATCAGAACAGGCATATGACAAGCCGGAGATGGGCATTACTTCAGCGATTGTCCGGTTTTTAGGGGTAGATCCTGATGTGAGAGGAAAAGGCATTGCAGAGTCATTGTTGCGTAAAAGTATAGAACTAACGCAATCGTGGGGCGAGAACGTCCTGTACCTTCATACGTCGGATAAAATGCAGGCCGCCATTCGTTTATATGAAAGAATGGGCTTTGAACGGGCACTTGATAAAGAATTTGTGAATCAAAATGGGACGCATGTGAAGAGCTATCAGTATGTGATTAAAAAAGAACAGCCGGCTGGCTCATAACATACATCGAATAAGAAGAGGAAGAGTATGTCCTGCATGGACGGGACTCTTCCTTTTTCTCATGACACCCATACGTTCAGTGCCATATATGAAAAGCACCAAGAGATTAACCCGAACATGACAAAGAATTTCAACACATGTTCATAAGGGGTTAGCTTTCGATCTCTTTTCGTTTTCACAAGCCGCCAGTAAAGGGCATAGCCACAAAAAACCAAGATGATTTGTCCGAGTTCTGCTACGGTTTCGATGATTGTGATTCCGTTCATTTGTTTTCACCTCACCATATGTCTTCCATAGGCAGCAGCAGTGAACCTTTATTTCTTCAAAAGAAAGCAGTGTATACTAGAATAAGAAGTAGATGTAGAAGGGGTTGTGACCGATTGTTTCCGCTATATGCAAATTCTTGGGATGACGTCATTGAGAGAAAAATCAAATACGATGATCAGGTTGTGGAACATACGTGTCAGCTGTTAGACGCACAGGAGCAGCAAGTCGTGTTGTTTCATAAAATTCAAGAACCATTTACAATGGTTGCTGGTGATGGCACTGTCACGATTCCAAAAGGGAGTTATACGACCGCCTATTATTGGACAGACCGGCCTTACAATGTCTATTTTTGGCGGGATGATCAAGGCAATGAACTTGGCTCTTATTTGAATATCGTCAGACATACATGGTTTGAAGAACGGGCGGTTGTTTTTGAAGATTTATTGATTGATCTACTCGTTCTTCCGAATGGTGATTTCTTTGTTTTGGATGAAGATGAACTGCCGGAGAGTTTAGCTTCCTTTGAGCAGGGCTCGGTTCATCGGGCACTCCGTGATGTCATCCATTCGTTAGCGCACATCCTCGATCAAGTGAGGCTGGATGCGAAAGGGAAATATCATCACACCCTGTTTCAGAAGATGTTGAAATAGAAAAAACGATTCCTTGCTGAAAGGAATCGTTTTTTTATCAAACCTTGATCCGGTTGATTCGTTTTTGTAAATCAGTTTTTGTTTTAGATGCTTTTAGTTGTTTGACCGCACTTTGAGCGGTTGCTTTTGTTTTCTTTGTTCGTTTGGCTTCGGCTTTTTTGACTTTTTGTTTGGCATCTGTCACTTTCTTTTGATAGGCGACTTGTTTTTTGACTTTGTCGAGCCGGTTTTGCAGGCTTGTTTTTTCTTTGCCTTTGGATAGCTTTTTAATAGCCGTTTGGGCACTTTTAATCGAGCCTTGGGTTTTACTTTTTTCAGCTGATTTGACCTTCGCTCGTGCGTCACGAATATCAATGGCTGTTTGGACTTTTTTGACTCGGTCAGTGAGTGCGGTTTTTTGCTTGCTGGCAGTCAGTCTGCCAATTTTCGTTTTGGCTTGATCAACATCTGTCTGTTTTTTAGATGTTTCGGCTGTCTTGACTGCGCTTGTCGCAGCCTTTAAAAAGGTTGACTGCGGCACATATTGCACGCGGCCATAGCCGAATTGTGGATCTTTTCCTTTTGCGCCAAGATCGACTGTATAGCTGCGCAATAAAGTGCGGAGCTGAACATTTGTTTTCTTAGGATGTAGCTGTTTTAAGAGCGCCAGCATCCCTGTGACATGCGGTGCCGCTTGTGATGTACCCGTGGCATACCAATATTCATTTTTCAAATAGGTACTGATGACGTTCTCGCCGGGAGCGGAAAATTCAATTCCTTTCCCCGTATTAGAGATGGAGGCGAGTTTGTCTTTGTCTGTCGTTGCGGAAACAGCAATGACGCTATTGTATGCGGCAGGATAACTAATCCCATTCTTCTTTCCATCATTTCCACTTGCAGCAACGACCAGCAGTCCTTTTTTGTATGCTTCATCAACTGCTGAACGTAAAATCGGAATGTTATCTTCAAAAGCTAGACTTAGGTTGATGATGTCCATCTTATTGCTAATCGCCCAATCAATGCCTCGGAGCAGACTGTATAAGTCGCCCTCTCCTTTTTTATCTAATACTTTTACAGCATACAGCTTCACACCAGAAGCGACGCCGACCGTACCGTAATCATTATTGAGCGCCCCAATTGTACCGGCGACATGTGTTCCATGTCCTTCATCATCTTTGTAAGAAGACGTGTAATCGACGAATGATTTACCGCCGGCTACCTTTAAATCTTCATGTGGGAAAATACCAGTATCGAGAACGGCTACTTTCACATTTTTCCCTGTCACGCCTTCTTTGATTGCTTGCTTTACATTGAGCTTCTGCAAGTTATAAGATTTTTGTACCAAAGCATCCTGACCAGTAGCAGCAGCCGTTTTTTTCACGGTAGAAGCAGCGAGTTTGACCCTAACGTTTTTTGAAACATAAGCGATGTTTGGGTCTTTTTTAAGTGAGGTGACAGCTTGCTCATCTGCTGTCACTGCTACAGCTGGAAGGTGTATGTATTGAGCGTTCACTTTTTCACTTTCTTGAATAGCCGTCTGTTTTCCTTTTTGATTTTTATAGACGATGATGACATCTGTTTCTTTTGGTGGTGCAACTGCCTGCGAATGGAAAGGCAAAGCAGTTGTCAAAGCAAGAAGAAACGCGATGACCACGACGATTTTCTTTTTCAAGGCAATGGCTCCTTGCATATGAGGTGACCTCCGTCTTTTTTTCTTTATTATATCGGAGAAATAAGATGGATGGTTAGAAGAATCATAGTCTAGAAAGAAAGTTTTTTTCACACGTATCCCGAAATTGAATTTCATAGAATTCTAGTAGACAATAGAGAGATCATAATATGAGAAAGAAGGACATGCCGATGAATATAAAAGAGTATATGACGTATGATGCGACGGGACTGGCATCACTTGTGCAGAAAAAGCAGGTCACGCCCGAAGAGCTTGTACAAGCTGCATTTACTAGATTGGAAGAAGTGAATCCAGTACTAAATGCGGTGATTCAGACAAGGCGAGATCAAGTGTTCAAAGACATGAAGTCACTAGATGCGGATCAGCCGTTTGCTGGTGTTCCGTTTGTGTTGAAAAATATATCGCAGGGGCTGGAACATGAACCTTTGACGGCGGGTGCTTTGCTGTTAAAGGATGTAAAGGCGCAAACAGATTCCCACTTTGTCCGTCGATTGAAGCAGGCTGGGCTCCTCATGATCGGTCATACGAACACACCTGAATTCGGATTGCGAAATGTGACAGAACCCTTTTTATATGGTCCGACGAGAAACCCTTGGAATGCTGACTATTCTCCGGGCGGTTCAAGCGGCGGGACGGCAGCAGCTGTGGCAAGCGGCATCGTACCGGCGGGTGGAGCGAGTGATGGCGGAGGGTCTATTCGGATTCCGGCATCCTTTACTGGTTTATTTGGACTCAAGCCAACAAGGGGGAGAACACCGGTCGGCCCGGGTGCAGGAAGGCAGTGGCAAGGAGCTTCCATTGACTTTACGCTCACAAAAACAGTTCGAGACAGTGCAGCCCTGCTTGATTTGCTTCAAGTCATTCAGCCAGAGGCTGCGTTCCAAACGCCATTATATGACGGTAGCTATCAGGAGGATTTAGTGAAACGAACCTCTTCGATGCGAATTGCTTACAGTGTAGACTCTCCAGTAGGCACGAAGGTGAGTGAGGAAGCAAAGCAGGCAGTCTTGAACACTGTGAAATGGCTGAGTGAACAAGGGCATCAAATAGAGGAAGCGAAGCCGGACATTGATGGTGTCCATCTGATGCAGCAATATTATGTCATGAACAGCGGTGAAATGTCTGCCTTATTTACCTCTCTGGCTCGTTCATTCGGGCGTCCGGTGAAGCCTGAGGAGACAGATATTGTGGCATGGGTACTGGCGGAAGCAGGAAAAAATGTGACAGCTGCTGCTTATACAGAAAGTCTTGATGCATGGGATATGGCCGCTGCAAAAATGGCCGCATTTCATCAAACCTACGATCTATATGTGACCCCAGCTACTGCCTATTCGGCTCCAAAGGTTGGCGAGCTGATGCATAACGATCAAGAAATTGCTGCATTGTTACGTGTGTCATCCCTTTCAATGCAAGCACAGCAGGATCTGATTTATGAAATGTTCCTCAAGAGTTTGACCTACACACCATTTACACAGCTGGCTAACCTAACCGGCCAGCCATCTATGAGTGTGCCAGTTCATCTCACAGAAGCAGGCATGCCTTTAGGCGTACAGGTGACAGCACCGAAAGGAAAAGAGGACTGGCTGCTCAGACTGGCGTCAGAAATAGAATCATCCTCATTATGGAAAGGAACGCATCCATTACTGAATCAATAATACAATGGCATCGACGTTGGTCTATGGAGGAAAGGAGTGTCACACGTGAGTACGAAGGACAAAATCATTCAAACGGCCGCACTTCTTTTACGTAAACAGGGGTATCATGCGACAGGGTTGAATCAAATCATTCGAGAGAGCGGCACGCCGAAAGGATCTCTTTATTATTACTTTCCAAATGGAAAAGAAGAGCTAGCCATAGCAGCCGTTGAATATATGAGTCAAAGGGTCATCGATCAAATTGAAGCAAGCTTTGCTTATTCTGATGACCCATATGTCGCCGTCGATCATTTTATGACAAATATTATTCGGGGTTTTATGGAGCAAGAAAGTGAAAGAGGGATACCGATTGTCTTACTGGCGGCAGAGTCAAAACCTGAACATACAAAACTTCATGCTGCATGCAAACAAGAAATGATCCGCTGGCAAGAGCTTGTCAAAGAAAAGCTGATGAATAGCGGATATGATGAAATAAAAGCGGATGAGCGGGCATCTCTCCTTCATTCAATGGTCATCGGCGGATTATCAATGACTACTGCATTAAAGCAAACGACACCTTTAGAGCACGTAAAATGTTACCTTAGACACTTATTTATGCGAGAAGAGTAAAATCTCTCGTATATTGCCTATCTATTATATCAATTGGTCTATATAATAAAGATAGTCAATTAGTCATGAGGAGTGATGGGATGTCGGAGCAACCACAATCGATCAAGCAATCCGAAGATACCTCTTTTTATACCGTGTCCGGTTCGGGGGAGCTGTATGGTTTGGAAAATCAGCTTGTACATGTGCTGGCAGAAGCAAATCAAACAAATCAACTGTTTGAGCTTGTCTTAATCACAGGTGGGAAAGGTGCTTACTTTCCGCTGCATTGTCATGAGACGCTATTTGAAACCATCTTTGTGCTGGAAGGGAAGCTGGAAGTGATACTGGACGGTAAAAAGTATATGGTGACGGCCTGCGATTATATTCATATTCCGCCCAAAACAATTCATGGCTATAGGATGCATAGTCACAAAACAAGGTTTATTTCTTATACACTGGGCGGGCAAATGACAGATGTCTATCAGCAAATCGGAAAGAGGCTGTTGCAGAATGAATGGCCGATGACTGATCACCCATTTGATGCAGACAGCTTTCATCAGGCTGAAAAAGAAAGCGATATCATGTTGATGCATGGCATTAGAGAGCTATCCAATACAACCAAGCCAGCTGTTTTGTTTCATAGTCAGCTCCCGCGCGCAGTGCAGCCATATGTGCTGGAGGCTGGTGAAGGAAAGCAATACATGGTCGAAGGTCAGCTTCATGAGCTGATTGCGACAACGGAAACAACAGGAGACGGATTTAGTTATTTTGTGATTGAAGGGACAAAGGGAAAAGGGTTACGTTCGCATTATCATGAAATGCATACAGAAGCACTTTATTGTGTTGAAGGCAGAATCAATCTTCAGTTAAGCGGAGAAAATATTTGCTTGATGCCAGGGGATTTTGCCTATATTCCTCCGAATACCGTTCACTCGTATGAATTCGTATCACATTCAAATAAAATGTTGGTTTTGCTGCTGCCTGGCTATATTGAGCAAGTGTTTGAACAATTTGAAGAAGCACAAAGTCCAGGTATGTGCCCTTATTTTATACAGGAAGGGGACATGATGGAGGATGGGGAGACCTCTGCTCAGTATGATTTGGTGTTTGTCGAAGATAAATAGCTGTGTAACGCGTTACACAGATTTGAATAAACAGCCTGTCGAATCAATCGGCGGGTTATTTTATTTCCCTTATGGAACAGCATCCCTATTTACATGCATGAACCCTCGCATTCGGTGTCAGTCCTGCGTGCTGGTGCTCATTAATGTCACATTCACTCCGCGCCAGTACGCGTCCTTCCTAGACTGCAAAGGTTTTCTATCACGCTAAAAGCAAACAAAGGGCTAAAATAAAGTTCATTTTAGCCCTTTGTCAAAAATCTGAGGCTTAGGATAATTCCTAAGCCTTTAATGTGCGCTCGTCCATCATTTTTTCGATTAATTCAAAAAATGTTTTTTTATCTTCTTCTGATAGGTGATTGAACAGTTGATTGACAAGCAGCTGACGATTGTCGATCATTTGTCTGGCGATTTGTTCACCTGATTCAGAGAGTGTAATCCATACCGTACGGCGGTCATTGTTATTTCTAGAGCGGATAATCAGCCCTTCATCTTCTAAGTGATTGAGAGCGGTTGTTGTTGCGGAGGGAGATAATGAAACTTCCTGCAGAATATTTTTCACAGTACATGATTGATGGCGGTAGATGATGCGTAAAATAAACCCTTTTACATTCGTGACGTTTTTCGGGATATTCTCTTCATCTATTCGTTTCGTCGCCTTTAAATACTTTGTCAGTGCATGGTCTAACAAACTTGCCTCTAGCTCGAAATGTTGCATTCTCCATACCTCTTTTCCTATTGCATTCGCATTTTCCGATCAATTACTAGGTCTATCTTATCATAATAAGCATCATCATTTAAACCAAAATGGAAGACGGCTATAAAATTACCTATATTATCAATTAATAAAAGGAACAATTCCAAAATGAAATGATTTTACTTTCACCTTTTTTTATTTTAGAATGTGAATGAGATAAAATCTGCCAATCCAATTCACTGGAAATTGGCTATTGGACATCAAACGTTTGGAGATGAAGATATTGAATACTTTACAGGCATTACTAAACGACAGAATGGAACGCTCTTCACAAATTGAAGCGGTAACTGGCGGAGGTGTGTCTTATACATTTGAAGAATATGCAAAACGCATTGATCAGCTAGCGCATTACTTACATCGTAAAGGAATTCGAAAAGGTGACCGGGTGTGCTTTATTTGTCAAAACCATCATCACTTTTCTACGATTATGCTGGCAGCCATTAAAGCAGGTGCAGTCGCCGTACCGCTTAGCTGGCAACTTACCTCTTTTGAGCTAGAAGGTATCTTGAAAAAAGCAGAGCCAAAGGCTTTATTTTTTGACCGTGAATTCCGTGACATTATTGCGGCAGTGAATGTGTCTTTAGAAGATTGTCTCATGGTGGAATCTGGTGTCAATGCGAAAACAACACAGCTGTTTGAAGACATATTGGCGTCTAATGATGGAAGTGATCTTGCTGAAGAGGTATCAGAAGAGGATTTGGCCATGATTTTATTCACTTCAGGTACAACAGGCAATCCAAAAGGTTGTATGGTCGGACATGGGCGAATCTATCAATTTTTAACAAGACATGGGAACCGAGGATTTGATCTGAGAGGAAAACGGTACTTGGCAAGTCATCCGCTGTATCATATGAGTTCAATTAATCACCTGATTGCAGCTGCAATTGAAGGGTATACGTTAGTCTTCTTACATGATGCAACGCCGAAACGCATTTTAGAAACAATTGAGAAAGAAAGAATTACGTTTATGATGGCTTTCCCATCAGCTTATACGTACATGCTAGAAGAAATGAAGCGCGGTTCGTACGATCTCTCATCTTTTGAAATTGCGATTTCTGGTGGTACGAAGGTACCGGTACGCTTAATTAAAGATTACAAAGAAGTAGGCATTCAGATGATGCATGGCTATGGAAGTACGGAAGCGTGGGTTGTGAGTGCGTGGCATCCAGCGATGGGCGAGGATAAGATGGGCTCTGCTGGTAAAGTGGATCCGGATGTAGAAGTCAAAATCGTGCATCCTGAGACAGAGGAGGCGCTGCCAGCTGGAGAAATTGGCGAGGTCGTCATGAGAAGCCCATTTTATTTCTTAGGCTACTATCATCAACCTGAAGCGACAGAGAAAGTGCTCAAAGATGGCTGGTTCCATATGGGGGATGCAGGCTATCTGGATGAAGACGGTTTTCTTTACATCACAGGGAGATACAAAGATGTGATTCTATACGGTGGGGATAATATTTATCCTGACCAAGTGGAAGAGGTCATTGATCAAATTCCAGGTGTAATTGAATCTGCTGTCATTGGGGTACCAGATGACTTATATGGTGAAGTACCAAGTGCGTATATCGTAAAAGACGAATCTGTCGATTTCTGCGAAGAAGATGTGTTGAATTACTGCAAGGAACGTTTAGCAGATTACAAAGTGCCTTCCATTCATTTCACGCAGGATCTGCCAAAAAATAAACTTGGTAAAATCATGAAGAAAGATTTACGTGAATTGGTTGTGAATGCGTAGGACCTATTCTGCTATAATGAAATTTGAATGATTTTTTTGTTTTTCTAACGTTTTGGAGGGAAAGGGTTTGCGACATATACTTCGTAAGAAACACATTCACGATTTGTTAGAACAGAGCAGACAGCAAAAGGTAAAGAAAACACTGGGCGGGCTCGATCTCACGCTCCTTGGCATAGGGGCTGTGATTGGGACGGGGGTCATGGTGTTAACCGGAATTACAGCAGCTAAGGATGCAGGACCGGCTGTTATTTTCTCCTTTGCGATCGCAGCGATTGTGTGCAGTTTAGCAGCACTTTGTTATGCAGAAATGGCTTCCGCGCTGCCTGTGTTCGGCAGTGCGTACATTTATTCATATACCACAATGGGTGAACTCGTAGGTCATCTCATGGGATGGACGTTATTATCTGTTTATATGCTGACTGCTTCAGCTGTAGCGAGTGGCTGGTCGAGTTATTTTAACAGCCTGCTGGAGGGGTTTGGAATCTCAATTCCACATCAATTTTTAGCTGGTCCAGAACAAGGCGGATATATGAATTTGCCAGCAATTATTATTGCTTTACTCATTGCGTGGATCCTATCTAGAGGAACGAAAGAAAGTAAAAAATTCAATAATATCATGGTGTTTGTGAAACTTGGCATTATTGTTCTTTTCATTGTAGTAGGTGGTTTTTATGTAGAACCAGCCAATTGGCAGCCGTTCATGCCGTTTGGTACGGAAGGGATTATTGCTGGTGCCGCTGCTGTGTTTTTTGCCTTTTTAGGATTCGATGCCATTTCGGCTTCTGCAGAAGAGGTGAAAAATCCACAGCGGAACCTGCCAATTGGCATTATTGGTTCATTGCTCATTTGTACGATCATTTATATTGTCGTTTGTTTGGTCATGACAGGCATGGTGCACTATACGAAGTTGAATGTGACAGAGGCAATGTCTTATGTATTGCAAAGTGTCCATCAACATAGCGTGGCTGGTATTATTTCTGTCGGTGCTGTAATTGGATTGATGGCTGTGATTTTCGCCAATAATTATGCGGCAACTCGAATTGCTTTTGCGATGGGGCGGGACGGGCTCTTGCCTAAAGTGTTTTCAAAAACAAACAAAAGTGATACACCTGTTGCCAGTATATGGGTGATTGGCGGGATGACAGCTGTTATTTCAGGGTTTATTGATTTGAAGGATCTGTCCAACCTAGCCAATATCGGTGCATTATTAACGTTTGCGATGGTGAGTTTATCCGTACTCATTTTGAGAAAGACACATAAACAGCTGGAAAGGGGATTCCGGGTTCCGTTTGTACCGGTTTTGCCAATTATCTCGATGGGCTGTTGTGTGTTTCTGATGCTCAATTTACCAGGCCGGACATGGCTGTACTTCGGGGTTTGGCTGATGATCGGTGTCGTCATGTACGCAGCATATTCTAACAAACACAGTGAATTAGCGAAATCTGCTTGAGAAAAAGGTGCAAATCCGTTGACGATTTGTGCCTTTTTTCATACGATTTGGGATAAGCTATATAAGAGATAATGAACGGAACAAGAGGAGGATGAGGGAAATGATCAGCGTTAGTCCTTATATTGTCGTAGAAGATGTCAAAGAATCTCTTCAATATTATCAAGGAATTTTTGGCGGAGATATTCGTATCTTAAATGAACATCAAGACCGTGTATTGCATGCTGAGCTGCACCTTGGAGAATCACTGCTCCACTTTTCAGATACATTTGGTCGCACACCAAAACCGGAGAATCTTCGATTGATCATGCAGTTTGACAATGAGGAAGAGTTAAAGGCTGTATACGAGGCGCTTGAAGCTGATGGAGATGTCCTTGTAGAATTACAGGATACGTTCTTTGGCGCACTTCATGGACAAGTACAAGATCGGAAGAATGGTTTGATATGGGTGCTGAATTATATGAAATAAATAAAGACCTTCACCCTTGTGAAGGTTTTTTTGTGAGTGTTTTTATTTTCTGAAAAATGGAAAATATGCTATGTTGGAAGAATGATAAGACATGGGGAAAGGGTGGAAAAGGAATGGATCAAGTTGAGTTTCAATATATTCAAACAAACGGCATAAAGGTCCATACAGCAATGGCTGGTCCTGAAGATGGTCCGCTGCTGGTCCTGCTGCATGGATTTCCTGAGTTTTGGTATGGTTGGAAAAATCAAATCCTCCCCCTAGCTGAGGCGGGGTATCGTGTCGTTGTTCCTGATCAAAGGGGATACCATCTGAGTGACAAACCAGAAGGAGTCGAATCATACGTTTTAGACAAATTAAGAGATGATATCGTGGGGTTAATTAAGGCGCTGAGTCCAAATCAAAAGGCCATTGTCGGCGGACATGATTGGGGTGGAGCTGTTGCTTGGCATCTTGCTTCAACCCGTTCTCAATATGTAGAAAAATTAATCATCGTCAACATGCCGCATCCTCGTGTGATGATGAAGGTCCTTCCGTTTTATCCGCCGCAGTGGAAGAAGAGCTCTTATATCGCGTTCTTTCAGCTTCCAAATGTACCAGAGACAGCCCTTCAAGAAAATCACTTTCAAAGACTGGATGAAGCCATTGGACTGTCTGCTAGACCTCATCTGTTCACGAAGGAAGATGTCTCAAGCTATAAGTTGGCATGGACGCAGCCGGGAGCCATTACGTCCATGTTGAATTGGTATCGAGGTATTAAAAAAGGCGGCTTTGAAAAACCGATTTCCAAACGAATTCTCGTTCCTGTCCGTATGATCTGGGGAATGGAGGACAAGTTTCTAAGCAGAAAGCTCGCAAAAGAAACGATCAAAATTTGCCCAAATGGACAGCTGATTTTTGTCGATGATGCCACTCATTGGATCAATCATGAAAAACCAGATGTCGTGAATAAGCTCATACTCGAATTTTTAACATAAAGAAATAAGCTCTGATCATATGACCAGAGCTTATTTCTTTTATCCGATTTGATTCTTTTTCAAGGAAACAGGTTCGTCGTCCCAGCATTCAATCTGTTCATTGTTCGGAACGGCGTTTTTATAGAAAACAGGATCTTTGCCTTCTTTTTTCTGTCGCATGTAATCCCTCAGTGCTGCAAAGGCGACTTTAGACAGCATGGTAATGGCAATGAGGTTGACGATGACCATGAGACCCATGAATAAGTCGGCCAGACCCCAAACGAGAGGAACAGTGGCAATGGCTCCGAATAGAACCATGCCAATGACAGCCACACGATAGATGTTGAGCCAAATTTTATTCGCTCCCAAGAATTCAATGTTCGTTTCACCATAGTAATAGTTACCGATTAACGTACTAAAAGCGAATAAGAAAATCATGATGGCTAGGAATCCAGAAGCCCAAGGCCCAATGTGCTGGCTTAATGAAGCCTGAGTTAGCTCAATTCCTTCCAGATTGGTTGTTTTATACGCATCAGAGAACAGAACAAGAAAGGCTGTGCTTGTACAAATAATTAACGTATCTGTTAACACACCAAATGCTTGGATTAATCCTTGTTTGACGGGGTGGCTCGTAACAGCAGTTGCTGCTGCGTTAGGGGCACTACCCATACCGGCTTCGTTTGAGAAGAGACCGCGTTTAATCCCTTGTAACAATGCTCCACCTAATGTACCGCCGGCAAACTGTTCAAATCCGAAAGCGTGCTTCACAATCGTACTGATGACACCTGGTAGTTCAGTGATATTTGTGATAATCACAAAGAAAGCAATCCCGATGTAAGCAACGGCAAGAAAAACGACAATATATTCAGATGCTTTTGCAATCGCTTTGATCCCTTTGAAAATAATGAACGCAAAAATAACAGCCATAACGATTCCGACAGTTAAACGATCTAGGCCAAAAGAGTTTTTAAAAGCGACGGTGATTGTATTTGATTGCACGGCGTTAAAGACAATCCCAAAAGAGATCGTAATCAGGATGGCAAATAAAATCCCCATCCAGCGCTTATTTAACCCTTTTTCCATGTAATAAGCAGGTCCACCGCGGAATCCTGTTTTATCTTTTACTTTATACACCTGAGCTAGTGTACTTTCAACAAAGCTTGAAGCAGAACCGATAATTGCTACGATCCACATCCAGAAGATTGCGCCAGGTCCACCGATCGCAATAGCGATGGCAATCCCTGTGATATTCCCTGTTCCGACACGTGCTGCCATACTGATGGCAAATGCTTGGAACGGTGAGATTCCCTCTTTTTCTTTTCTTCCTTCTTTTAGAACACGCAGCATTTCTTTCAGCATTCTGACTTGCAGGAAGCGTGATCTATATGTGAAGTAGACCCCTACTCCAAGTAACAGAGCAATGATTAGATAAGTCCAAATAAAATCATTTGTAGTTGTTAAATAAGATAGCAAAGCTTTTTCGTTCATAACATCACCTCTTCGAATTCATCACTGTTCTTTTTAAAAAATACTGAGATCCCACTCTTTGGCGAGTTTCTTCAGCATCATGACACCGGTAATACTATTTCCACAATCGTCAATGGCAGGACCATAAATGCCGATACCGCAGCCTGTCTGAAATGGGAATTCTCTTCTTGCGCTTGGCGGAACGCAAGCCATGATTCCTCCAGACACACCACTTTTGGCTGGAACGCCTACGAAAGCAGCAAAATTACCAGACGCATTGTACATGCCGCATGTCAGCATCAATGCCTTTGTTAGTCTTGCGATATCTTTTGGGATGACTTGGACTTGTTTAAAGGGATGGTAGCCATCACTTGAAATAATCAGTCCAATCAAGGCGATGTCCTCTGTTGTGACCTCAATGGAACATTGCTTTAAATACACTTCTAACGTGTCCTCGACATCTGATTCTAAGTAATTGGTTTCTTTTAAATAATAAGCAAGTGCCCGGTTGCGGTGTGCCGTTGCCCATTCTGATTGATAAACCTCTTCATTAACAGAAGGACGCTTACCTATTAAGTTTTCGATTAAATCGAAAATATATGCTAGCTTTTCTGTAGAAGTCTTTCCAGGAAGGATGGAGGATACGGTAATAGCTCCAGCATTAATCATTGGATTAAAGGGCTTCCCTGGTTTATGCATCTCAAGGCGGTAGATGGAATTAAATGCATCACCAGTTGGCTCTACATCTACCCGATCCAAGACGTACGGAACGCCTCTTCCTAAACAGGCAGCTATAAAGCTGATGACTTTTGAGATACTTTGCAGGGTAAAGGGAACGTCCCAATCACCATAACGTACAGATGATCCATCTGGGCCTATCACGCTGATACCAAGTTGAGAGGAATTTACTTTTCCGAGTGCTGGAATGTAGCCAGCGTTCTGCCCGTTTTTGTAATACGGACGTATTTCTTCTGCCCATTGATCAACAGAAGACTGGCATGCGTGTTGTGTATTATTAGAAATTGCTGTTTTCATACGATTCCTCCAATCAAAAATCAAAAAGTACCCTATTGAATTGGCGGATGACAAAAAATGCGATCAAATAGGCACGAAAACATGTTACACATCTTCAAAGAACTTGTCATGCGCTGCTTGTACCACTCCTTTACACCTAAATATATGTTCAAATGAAGGCTTTGGCGGCGAAACAACAAAAAGGGTTTTTAGTGAAAAGTAAGAAAACGCTTACATATAGTTTCACTAAAATTATTTATTCAATTTATCTTGGAAACTACACAATCTGACGAAAATCTACAGAAAAACTTACAAATAAAAAATCAGTCTGCATACAATTGTCTAAACAATTCCCATTATTGTAGACAATCTCCAAATCGTAGGATAGCTGAAAGGTCACCATGCCTCCTCGGAGAATAGTCATAAAAAATGATTTTGAAGAGAGAAGTAGCCGTGAAAATAATTTTTTTGCTCATTGTGAAGCAAAGAGTCTCCTTGTATACTGTGGCTATGTAAACAGGGGAAGGGATGTCAGTCATTTGAGTTTAAACCAGCTTGTCAAAAAAGACGCATTTATTTTGATTTTTATGATCGTCATTGTGCCGCTTGCGGGAGAGCTGAAGTTTTATCCTGTGAATGAAACATTTCGCATTAGTTTTGGGGCACCTGCGTTTTTCTTTTGCTTATTACTTTTAAGAAAATCAAGACCATTGCTGCCAGGGTTTTTAACAGGCGCAGCCATTGTTCTATTTCGGGTAGGTTTAGACCTTATTCAGCAAAAAGCTGATTTGGCTCTGTCATTTTATCAGCAGTTTCCGAGCTTCTTTTTTTACTTTACTTATGCTTTGCTTTTCTTTGTTGTCCGTACAGGACGTTTCAAGCAACGTTCCATTTTTATTGGGCTGATCGGACTGATGATTGAACTGCTTGCTGATTTTGTTGAGCTGTTTGTACAATTTTTAGTGTTTGATACAACCATGACTTTCTCAAAGCTGAGTGATATGATCCTCATTGCATTTGCTCACAGCTTCGTGGTCATCAGCTTTTTTAATATGATGAGGCTGTATGAGGCACAATCAAGAGAGAAACAAATCATGAAGCAAAATGAGCATATGATGATGGTCATTTCAAATTTATATGAGGAAACAGTTCATTTAAAGAAAACGTTAAATCATACAGAGCACATAACGCAAGAATCCTATCGGCTCTATCGTCTGCTGAATGAACATGAGGCGGGAAGGAAAGTGAGTCAGGAGCTGCTCAAGCTTGCAGGGGAAATACATGAAGTCAAAAAGGACAATCAGCGTATTTACGCTGGGCTTTCAAAGCTGATTTCAAAGGAAAATATGCAAGATTATATGAGGGCAGAGGATCTTGTTCAAATCGTGATTCGCATTCAAGAGAAATATGCGCTATCTCTCGGGAAGAACATTTCCTTTACATCTGATATAAAAGGCATTCACTTGCATGAGTATCATGTGTTCATTTTTTTATCGCTGATTAATAATTTAATGGCAAATGCAGTTGAAGCAATCAAGGATGATGGAGCCATCTCACTCGTATTGAAAGGCAGTCATGATAAAATAGAGGTTCGGGTTGAGGATGATGGACCGGGTATTCCTGAGAAATTGAGAGAGATTGTATTTGATCCTGGATATACCTCAAAATTTGATGCATATGGAACACCGTCAACTGGGATTGGCTTATCCTATGTGAGAGAGCTGGTTCAAGAGCTGGACGGTCAAATCCAGATTGAGCAAAAAGAAACGAAAGGAACAGCTTTTCAGCTTGTCCTTCCGATAAAAAATTTAATACAGAGAGGGTGAGTGTATGCGATTTTTCATTGCAGATGATGATCGTGCAATACGCTCGATTTTAGGTCAGATCATCGAGGATGAGGATTTGGGAGAGGTCGTGGATGAGGCTGATGATGGTGTTGGATTAGAGGCGCATTCATTGAACCTGAAAAAAGTAGACATCCTTCTGATTGATCTTTTAATGCCAGCTAGAGACGGCATTCAAACCATACGTCATATTCACCCTGAATTCAAAGGCAAGGTCATCATGATATCTCAAGTAGAAGCAAAAGAGATGATGGCAGAAGCCTATGAACTTGGAATTGAATATTATATTCATAAACCTGTCAATCGAATTGAAATTGTCAGTGTCATTCGAAAGGTCATGGAGCGGATCAAGCTGGAAAAATCAATTTACGATATTCAAGCTTCTCTTCGACATGTGCTGCCATTAGAGCCAGTGATTTCTCATGAGACAGGTACTGGATCAAAGCGAAGAACGATGAAAGAGGCAGGAGAATTCCTCCTATCTGAATTAGGAATTGTCGGAGAGAGTGGCTCTAAGGATTTACTAGAGATATTGATCTACTTACATGAAACGCAGACAGCCAATTCTCATGAGGTGAATTTTCCGCCATTAAAGCAGCTATTTATCAAAACGGCGGAACGAAAGCTTGGTCGTGGTGCGTCGGATGTGGAAGTGATGCGGGAAGTGAAAGCAGCAGAGCAGCGAATTAGACGAGCCATCCATCATTCCTTAAATCATTTCGCATCACTAGGGCTTACAGATTTTTCAAACCCTAAATTTGAGCACTATGCGTCGAAGTTTTTTGATTTCACTGATGTCAGCCAAAGAATGAAAGAAATGCAGAAGACTTCTTCATCCGCAGGGTCAACAGGCAGAGTCAATACGAAAAAGTTCGTGCAAATCTTTTATTTTGAAGCAAAGCAGCTATTCGAAGGGATGAGCTGAGGGAAATCTATTGGAATGATTGGAGAAAATAAACAGAGACAGAGTGCTTTTGACTATGAGTCGCCTTGCTCTTTTAGACGTCTTTGTTATTTATCTGATCATTCTGATTTTTCTTTTTTCTTGAAAATAAAACTCTCCTGTGCAATCGTTTGTTAAAATAGTGAGGTTAGACTAGAATGTCGGAGGTTTTATTTTGGGAAAAATTAAACGAAATGCGCTCTGCCCATGCGGAAGCGGAAAAAAATATAAACATTGCTGTGGTCAAAAGTCAGGCGGAGAACAAACGTCTGAGCTTGTGTTTAAGGAAGCTGTACAAGTTCAAAAGGATTTAATGAATTATGCGTTCTCTAAGCATCAGAGAGCGATCAATCAATTCATTAATGAGTTTTCTTTCCTAGCAGATATGGATAAAGAAACGCAACAAATCTCAGTCTTTCATTTGAGTGTATGGGGCATTTTCTTCCGCCCATTAACAGATAAGAAAGAGACCATCTTCCAAGAATTCCTGACAAAAAAAGCAGAAGATATTACCCGTCCTAAAACAAGACAAGTGGTGGAATCTTGGACAGACATGGAGCCATCTTTGCTTTTATTAAATGAAAAAACGGACGAGTCTCTTTACTTTGAGAATATGGTGACAGCTGAGAAGGTTGAAGTTGATGTGAAGCCGGATCAAACCGTGCTGCCAGAGAAAGGCAGCCTTGTTCTTGGTTTCCCTGTTCAGTTTGAAGAAAAAGCAGAGTTTTTCATTCAATATACGATGTTCGCGAAAGAGTTTACTGATACGCTTCTTCTTCAGGTTCGCCAGCTCGTTGAAGCACATGAGGCAAACGGAGGAGCACGTAGTACATTTATGAGAGAAGCCTTCCCTGAAGTGCTGAAGTGTATGTTTGCGAAGCAAGAAGTTGAAGAAACAGAAGCGCCTGCTCAAACAGAAGGAAATACAGTAGGACTATCAGCAGATCGTATGGAATGGGCTAGTGACGTTCAGCTGGAAACAGCCAAGCTAATTGAAGACGGGATGAAAGAGCACGGTGACCAAAGCCTGACAGATGGCGCTTTAACGGTTTGGAAAGCTTACTGTGATCAGAAAGCACCTGTGATCCGTAAAGCGGCGTCATTTGCTGCGGGAATCGAATATTATATTCATTCACTTGCAAGCGATGCCCCGCTTTCTCAAGCACAAGTTGCTAAAAAGTATGGCATTAGTGCGTCCACTGTATCGAGCCGATTTAAAGACATTGAAAAAGCGGTCAAAGAAGAGCAAGAGACGACTGTATCATAGCATGAAAAAAGACGCGGCACCTTTCAAGGAGCCAGCGTCTTTTTTTCATCATCTTGTTTTAATAAAACCACTCATGTATTGCTCTGTATTATAATCATTGAGGTCAATTTTCCACTGACCATCTCCGTTACGTTTCATTTTCACTTCATACTCAGCAGGGCTTGAGACTGGAGGAAGCTTTTCAAACTCAGATGCGTACATATTCAAGCTTTTCTTATACAATTCTTCTTTCGAACGGATTTTGCCGTTGTAAAACTCATCTCTTTGTTTGTCTAGTTTGTCTTTTAAGTTAGAAGCATCAATACCGGTTACTTGAGCGACAACCTTCGCTTCGTCATCTGAGATGGTTTTCACACTTGTTTCCACTTTCGCTTTATCCTTCATTGTATTTTGCATGCGTTTGTACATGGATAAAATATCGCGGTCACTGACTTCGTTTCCGTATATGCCTGCACTTCTCTTGAAGTCTTTCACAAACATTTCGTGATATTTATTAACGACATCTGATTGATTGTCACCTGTTAATTCTGAGAATTGATCATTCTTTTTGTCAAAAACAATGATATCTGTATAAGCAGATAGTGCTTTTGCTGGGTTATCTAGCTTTTTCGCTGTATCCAGTATCTTTTCGCCATCTAGTTCAATTTCGATCGAATCGCTGTTTTTCTTGATGCTATCTTGGTACACGAACTGATATTTTTTGCCTTTATCTACTAGGAAATAAAGAGCTCCTGATAGTGATTTCCCTTTGTTCAATGACCCAAGATCAAGGCGGTCTTTACTGCCGTAGAATTTTAAATCAGAGACTTTGGCATCGTCCTGATAAAGGGTGAAATCAGAGTTATATAATGAAAGGGCTTTGTCACCTTTGTTCGTGATCGTCAGGTTGACTTTTAACACCAATTCATTGTCCCGCAGGGTAGTTGTTGAGTCTTCTGGTAACGTATATTCGTAGCTATTCACTTTTACCTCTGCTGTTTTTGTTGATTTTTGGTCAGCCTTTGTTGATTTTGCTGAGCTCTGGCAGGCTGCAGAGATGATCATCACGAATGAAATCATGAGGAGTGCACTTATTTTTTTAAGATTCACAGTTGATGCTCCTTTGCTTTTCTTTCGTCATTTTCTTCCCGCTATCTGACTAAGAAAAAAGAAACAGATAGAATGGTATATTCGGGTGTTAAAGGGGAAAATCTCCTAATGACGATTTGCACTATTCATTCTATCGAATTTCATTCGTGATGAGGAATAGGTTTTAGTCCCTATCTTTAATAGATTTTTACACAAATACCTATAAAAAACGGAATTTAATAAGTAAAATATACTAGTTAATAAGAATTAATTTATCTATTTATCATGGGTTTTAAATGTTTTTTGTATAAAATTCTTGAAATGGAGGTAGTTTTCATTTCAAAAGATGTGTTAGAATTCACATCGCAAAACTTTTTTCTTTCAAAGCGTCCACCTCCAGATTGATTTTCAGAGAGCAGAATACTTGAATGTTGAAAATGATTCATGGGAAAATAAGGATGATTAAGCAGATAAGGGAGATGAGCTTTTGAAAAAAGTAACGCTTGGACGAACTGATTTACAGGTGAATCCGATAGGGCTTGGAACAAATGCAGTAGGCGGGCATAATTTATTCCCGAATCTGAGTGAAGATGCAGGGCGGGAGCTAGTAGAAACAGCTCTTGATCATGGTGTCAATTTCTTAGATTCTGCTTTTATTTATGGGCTGGGCCGTTCAGAAGAATTGATTGGCGAGATCATTGCCAAAAGAGGCGGCAGAAAAGAACTGGTTCTTGCGACAAAAGGGGCTCATAAAGAAGTAAACGGACAAATTGAACTGGATAATAGCCGAGATTTCTTAAGACAGCAGGTCGAAGACAGCCTGAAGAGGCTGCAAACCGATTATATTGATTTGTACTATATGCATTTCCCAGACGGTCGCACGCCGCTGGATGAAGTAGCCGGTACTTTAAAGGAATTGAAGGATGAGGGGAAAATCCGGGCAATTGGGGCATCAAACCTTGATTTTGAACAGCTTCAAACCTTTAATCGAGATGGATACCTAGACGTGCTTCAATCAGAGTATTCTCTGCTGAAACGTCAGGCCGAGCAAGACCTTCTCCCATACTGCGTGGAGCATGGGATTTCCTTTATCCCTTATTTTCCATTGGCGTCAGGCCTGTTGACCGGGAAGTTTACAAAGGATGCGACATTTGATGATATTCGAGCAAAGGACCCGCTTTTCCAAGGTGATGCTTTCCTTCAAAACCTCGAAAAAGTAGACAAGCTGAAGGCCATTGCGCAATCAAAACATGCCGAAACAGCTCATGTAGCGCTGGCGTGGCTATTGGCGCAGGATGGCATTGATGCCATAATTCCGGGTGCAAAACGAGCCGAGCAAGTCTTACAAAACTTGAAAACAAACGATGTTCAGTTAACAAAAGAAGAAATCAACGAAATCGATCAGATCTTTTCATAATATAAAAAATAAGGTGCCAAGCAGCACCTTATTTTTTTATGCCATTGTGAGAGGAATCTTGATCACGAGCCTCAGGTTTGGAGAACGATACGTAAAATCAAGCGTGCCGTCTGCCTTTTCAACAAGCTGATGAATGATATAAGTACCCATACCTTGATGATCACCGCCTTTTGTCGAGCGGCCAAACGTCTTAAACAGATGATCTAATACGTGTTTTTCCATTCCCTTCGTACTGTTTTCACAATGAATCAAAAAGAGCCCGCTCCGTATGGAAGTCGTGATCGAGATGCTTCCCTCGTTCCCAGCTTGCTTCGCTTCAATGGCGGCGTCTAATGCGTTATCAAGCAGGTTGCCAGTAAAACTCACCTGATCCGCCTTAGAAAAAGGCAGAGAAGAAAAGGGTGCTTGAAGATCTAGTGAAAGGGCGATGTCCTCTTTTTCAGCCCGCTGGAAAAAGGAATGAAGGGTTGAGGCCAAATAAGCATTTTCCCCTTTGATCCAAGGGAAATGTTTCACATATTGCTGAATCAAATCTTTGATCTCATGCTCGTCATTCGATGCGGAAAAGGCATTTAAATGTCTAGCTGTTTCATGGTGTTTACTTCGCAGCTCAAGCAGCAAGTCATTGGTTCTCGACTCAGCATGAATCAGCTCTTGAAGCCGTCCATTTAATCGTTGCTCCGTTTGCATTATCTTGAAGGAAAGGAGATCGGCTGTCAAAATGATGATGACAGTTAAAAGATGGCTTAGTCCATTTCCATGCGTGAGAAAAAGTGAAATGCCTGAACAGGTAATGAGCACAAAAGCGCCTAATATCATGTAACCATTCATACCTAGCCAAAACCTTTTGTAAATGAAAAAGGTGTAAAGGCACAAGATGCAAAAGGTCAGAAGCCAAACCATGCTTGATGACAAAGGCAGAACAGCTTTAGCAGAAGCTTGAACTGCAAGACCCAGCCAGATGAGCGTATATATGCGAAATCCAAGATAGAAAGCGTTCACGTTCGTTCTCCTTAAAAGTAGTATTTCTTAAAGTATTCTAATTGCTGCTTCGTCATCATGGCTTTTTTATCAGTCCCTTCAAAAGACACGATAAATGAATTTTTGGCATACGCCGAAAAGTTCTTAATGTAATGAATATTGATGATAAACGAGCGGTGGGAGCGGATAAAGTCTTTCTCAGCTAAATCACCTTTTAACTCGTTGAGAGTTTGGTATGTTTGAATATCTCCTGTTGTTGTGACAATGGTCGTCGACCTGCCAGTACGTTCAACAAAGATGACATCCTTTTTTTGCAGTACATGGATATCTGATTGCTGTTTGATGAGAAGCCGTCCGTGAATGCTTTTCTCCTGCTTGGTGGACATGTAGCGCTCTAAGGATTTGGCGATTCGATCAGCTTGATAAGGCTTCATAATATAATCATGGACATTCAAATCAAAGGCATGGACAGCATACCCACTGTTTCCCGTCACAAATACAACATCCACATTCAGTGCATGAGAGTGAATAAGGTCTGCTAATTCATAGCCTGACATGCCAGGCATCTCAATGTCTGCAAACAATAGATCAATGTCTCCCTGTTTGACCTTCTCATATGCCTCCTCCGCTGACTGCGTCACAAAAACGATGTCAACGGCATCCATTCTGCCGACAATGGCATGCAGCTTTTCTAAATCCACTCGGTAATCATCGACAAGACCTACTTTTATCATAAAAATCACCTATGACTCTTCTTATTATTTGTCTATTTTACCATTTGTTTTTTAAAATGGATCATTTCAAGACAGAAAAAGGACGATTCGCGACATTTTTATGTCAGTCAGGCGGTATTTTTTCTATCATAGACGTAGATAGTCGAAAGGGGCGAACCAAATGATTACTCTCAGCGATTGTAGTTGCTGGTTTACAGATAAGAAAAAAGTCGTAAAGGCGATGAAACATATGACGTTCTCCGTGAAGGAAGGAGAAGTCGTCGGCATCTTAGGAGAAAATGGTGCAGGGAAAACCACATTATTACGAGCCGTTGCGACATTATTGGAGCCTACGCATGGAACAGTCAATGTTGCAGGCTTTGATACAGTCAAAGAAGCAACTGAAGTGAAGAAGCGAATTGGGGTCTTATTTGGCGGCGAGACGGGACTTTATGACCGTTTGACGGCTCGTGAAAACCTTGAATACTTTGGGAAATTATATGGCTTAGATCAGCATGAAATCAAAGCAAGAATTGAGGATTTGGCAAAGCGATTCGGGATGAGGCAGTACATGGATCGCAAGGTAAAAGGATTTTCAAGAGGGATGAAACAAAAGGTGGCGATTGCCAGAACATTGATTCATGACCCTGACATTATTTTGTTTGACGAACCAACAACAGGTTTAGATATCACATCGAGTAATATTTTCAGAGAGTTTATTCATCAGCTGAAACAGCAAAATAAAACGATTCTATTTTCAAGCCACATCATGGAAGAAGTCAGCCTGCTTTGTGACAGTGTCATGATGATTCATCAAGGGGAGCTCGTGTACAAAGGAACGCTTCCAGAATTATATGCACAGGAACAAAGTGAAGACTTGAATTACATCTTTATGTCGAAGCTCGCAAGGGGGAATGTATAATGTGGAAAACCGTCTTTTTAAAAGAAATGACAGATTCTCTCAGAGACAGGAAAACGTTGCTCTTAACAGTGTTGATCCCTCTTTTGACGATGCTCGGACTCGTGTTTTTCTACGAAAGCATGATCGCTGATCCAGGCGATAAAACGTATACAGTCGCAATCAATGAAAAGCTTCCGTCCGATATGAATGACATGATCAAAGAAGTGAAAAACCTGAAACTTGAAACATTTGATGACCCGCAGCAAGCCGTTAAAGACGGTGAGGCAAATGCTTATCTAGAAATACCAAAAGATGCAGGCGATATGCTTCAGCATCAAACATCGTTTGCCATTAAAGTCCATGGGTATCCAACAGATGATGATTCAGTGATTGCGGTTCAAATGCTGCAATCGTTGCTGGAGCAATATCAAAATCAAGTCGTAGAAAAGCGTTTGGCACAGGATCAGATCAAATCGTCAGTGATTCATCCGTTTGAGGTGCAATCGGTTGATGTGCAAGAAGGAGAGGACGGGGATGGAGAAAACGGTGTGACCACCATGCTGCTGTCGATTCTCCTTCCAATGATTTTAGTGACGTCCGTGATCTCAGGTGCTTTGCCAGCTGCGCTTGATATCGTAGCAGGTGAAAAGGATAGAAAGTCAATTGAAGCTTTATTCCTGACACCGGCCAGCAGACTTCAGCTTTTAATTGGAAAATGGCTAGCTGTTTCTATGTTTGGTATATTAAGTGGCATTGTGGCGATTGGTATGCTGCTGCTCTCTACATTGCTCTTTACAGAAAAGCTGAAACAAGCGCTGAACTTCGGAGATCAAGTATGGAGCATCATCGGTGTTATGTTTGCGGCATTAATTATTTTCTCATTCATGGTATCCATGATTGAACTGCTGCTCAGTGTCGTTTCAAGCTCAGTGAAAGAAGCACAGTCGTACATGTCCATGATTATTACACTAGGTGTGATTCCGATGTTTTTCACCATGAGAGCAGGCGCTACGCAGCTAGATACGTATTACTTTGCGATCCCATTCCTTAATATTCACGCACTATGCAAGCAATTGATGTTTGGCATCGTTGACCCAATGTCGATTGCCCTGACGCTCGGCTCCTCGGCGCTGACAGTGATGATTTTGTTTGTCATCGTGAGAAGTTTGTTTATGAAAGAGAAATGGATGCTGGCGAAATAGAAAGAACATTTCATTGATAGAAATGAAGAACTTGTAGATTTTTTCTACAAGTTTTTTGTTTTGTATGTTTAAGTGAGTGATAAAAAAGGGCTGATAGAATTGAGAAATGCAATTGATAGAGCTTTAGGTTCTGTTGCACATTTATTCCAATCTGACTATGAAGGCGATGAAACTTATATTGCTTTAGTAGACGATGAGCAAAGGTTCGAGAAATTAATCACTCCTTATGTAGAGGAATACATACAAGAAGATGATGCAGTTGATCCGATTGACATCATAAAAGGATATGATGCTGAAAAGGGGAATTTATCTTCATAGTATGTTGTATCCTTTTGTCAGTATACGCCTTACAATAAGGAGGTGCGAAAATTGCCCGCAGCTTTCAGTTATGGAATCACCTGTTTCATCGCTTTTCTACTAATCATTTTCGTTCTCACCCATAAAAAACTAGAAAAAAAATTAGATCTCACAATTTTGATTGTAGTAGCCACCACATTATTGATGGTGAATGTCTTGTGGGTGTGGGTCACCATTTTCTTCCTTACTTGCTTGTATGTCGGAATCAAATATAGACATCAATCGAAAAAAGACTAAAGAAAACCCCCGGGAAACGGGGGTTTTTCTTTAGTTCTTGATGAACTTTTCAACCAATGAGCTTGTTTTGTAGTCGTTCAAATCAAGTTTCCATTGGTCGATGTCGTTTTTCTTCATGTTCACTTCTACTGTTTCTTCAGAAGATGATGGTCCTAATTTTTTAAATTCATCTGGATAGATAGAAAGTAGATATTTCTGTGCATCATCATAAGATGCTGTACGATTTTTGCTGTAGAATTCAGTTGCTTTTTCTTTTAAACGATCGACAAGCGGGCTTGCATCAATTGGTGTAAGTGTCACAGTCACGACAGCTTTATCACCGCTGATTGATTTTGTTTTCGTTGATACTTTTGATTTTTCAGCTAATGTTTCTTTCACAGCTTTTAGAAGCTTATCAAGGTTTTCGTCTTTTGCTGAGCTAGATGAAATACCAGAAGAAGAAATGTAGCCTTGTTTGAATGATTTATCAAATTCGTTGACGACAGTTGATTTGTTATCACCTGTTAGTTTTTCGAAATCGTCATTTTTCTTACCAAAGATCATGACATCAATATAAGAAGAAAGGGCTTTTGCAGACGCTTGAAGTGTATCTGCCTTTTTCATCAAGTCTTTTCCTTTAATATCGAATTCTAGTGTTTTGTCATCTTTTTTCGATCCAGAACCAGGCTCTGCGTAAACCAATTGATAGTCTTTTTCTTTATCAACCACAAAGAAAAGACCGCCTTTTGATACTTTACCTGCATTTAGAGAGCTTGAAGATAATACTTCGTTGTAGTCATCAGGAGAGATGGTAGACACCTGAGCGTCATCTTGGTAAAGCGTAAAGTTGCTTTTATCCACATTCAATGGTTCTTTGCTGATGTTTTTTACAGATACATTCACTTTTAGGACATATTGATCATCCTGAACAGATGTATCGTATTGAGGTGGTAAAGTGTACTCAGCACTTTCTACTTTTACTTCAGCTGCATCAAGGGATTTTTTTGTATCGCTTTCTTTCGCAGCAGTTTTGTCTTTTCCACCACTACAAGCAGCAGCGACAACAGTTACACACAAAATCAGAAGAAACAGGGATAATTTCTTTTTAAACATGAGATGTTTTCCTCCTCGGGTTTTATGGTGAATTTCATTGGAAAGCTTTAGTTCATATCATTCTTTTTGCACAAAAAGAAAAATACTGTATGTTTTTTACTGTAGAATGAAGCGAAAGTACTGTCAATACCTCAGTGCGTTCGAAAGGTTCATCCACTTCAAGTAGTAAAAATGACACTATGTTGAGAGGAGAAATGTGTATTTTATTGTTTGAAATCTCCTGTAAAAACTCAACATTTTATATTTTAAGGTTTTGAGTCGGATTATTGAATAGGTTCAAATGACTGTTTTTGAAGAAGATGTAGCAAATAGAAGGATTTTTATGACTTGTAAATGAGTCGTTAGTAATGAATATTTTTTCCTGTGATGTGTATGATCACTAGGTTTGTGTGTTGTTGACAGAGAGACACTTGTCCAGCGAAATGTTGAGGTATTTAGACAGGCTCTCGACACGGAATGTGTCTTTTCCCTTCAAAATGGCAGTCATCTACACAGAAACCCTACATAAAATAAAAGAGAAATGAATGGGAGGTGGATGTATGGCAGTGGTAAGAGCGACAAGCTCTGATATTGATTTAATGGCCAGACTGCTGAGAGCCGAAGCGGAAGGTGAAGGGAAACAAGGGATGCTGCTTGTAGGAAATGTAGGCATCAATCGTTTGCGTGCCAACTGTTCTGACTTTAAAGGGCTGCGTACGATTCCACAAATGATTTACCAGGAGCATGCGTTTGAGGCAGTCACGCATGGTTATTTTTATCAGCGAGCACGAGAAAGTGAAAAGACACTTGCACGGAGGAACATTAATGGTGAACGATTTTGGCCTGCGAAATTCAGTCTTTGGTATTTTAAACCGCCTGGAAATTGTCCATCCACTTGGTACAATCAGCCGTTTGTGGCAAGGTATAAGTCACATTGCTTTTACCAGCCCACAGCTGAAACTTGCGAGAATGTTTATAACACCTTTTAGCTTGATGAACAGCACAATCCTTTGTATTCAAGAGGATTGTGTTTTTCTTTTTTTCAAAATGGGTAACCATTGTGTATCAACAAGATGAAGCACGTGATTGGAGGAAATGAAGATGTATCAAGATTTAAAAGGGAAAACAGCCATTGTGACAGGTTCTTCTAAAGGGATTGGACAAGCCATCGCCTTGAGGTTTGGACAAGAACAAATGAACGTGGTTGTGAATTATAAAGGTGATGAAGAGGGTGCTGAAGAAACGGTACAAGCCATTCAGCAGCAAGGGGGTCAAGCGGTGAAAGTACACGCTGATGTCTCCAAACAGGAAGGAATTCAGGCGTTAATGGATGCCGCGCTGGAGAATTTTAACGCATTAGACGTGTTCGTCAATAATTCGGGATTTAATGGTGAAGAAGCAATGCCGCATGAAATGACGCTGGAACAATGGCAAAAGGTCATTGATGTGAATATCACAGGCTCATTTTTAGGAGCAAAGGCAGCGATTGCCTATATGATGGAACATGATGTGAAAGGATCAATCTTGAATATATCCAGTGTCCATCAAGAGATCCCGCGTCCGTTCAATGTTCATTACTCTACTTCTAAAGGAGGAATGAATATGATGACGAAGACGCTGGCTCTTGATTATGCCGAAGCGGGTATTCGGGTCAATGCGATTGCACCAGGTACAATGGCAACGGAATCAAATGACGACCTTCAAGATGAACAGAAAAAACAAAAGCAGCTTGAGAAAATTCCAATGAGAACGTTTGGCGATCCGAAAGAGATTGGGTCCGCCGCTGCATTTCTCGTATCGAAAGAAGCGGCCTATATTACAGGTACTACATTATTTGTTGATGGAGGAATGACGCTTTATCCTTCTCAATTAAATGATGAATAATAGCAAAACATCCGCCCCATTAGCCGGCGGATGTTTTTTCTTTGTAGCGGTGTGCTGCTTTTGCTGGTTTGCCGAGCAGCATAGGATACTTGCTCAAGAAAGAGATACATGGCACCATGAGCAGCAATGTACCGATCGTATAAAAGAGCGTCCAAGAAAGCTGCGCTGTATCAGAGATATTGATGCCTAGTCCGTAATAAACAAATGCCTTCATGATATCGAGACCGGCAAATTGCAGGACGAGAATCACAATGGAATGACGTCCGAGATACGTCAATATCGTGGACGTTTTCAATTTGAAGCTTAAATAAATAACAGCAGCTGAACCGAGCAGTGCACAAGCATAAAAAATGAATAGATCCCCATAGTCATTGACCCGCATATCAATTCGTGAATTAAAGCTTTGCATATATGCAGTCAGTACAAGCAGACCTGTACATAACAGAAGGGTAGGATCTGTTTTTAATTCCACAAACCATTGTTTTGCTAAAAATCCGATTGAATAAAACACAACAGCCGTTAACGCAACATTGGCATTCCAAGGGAGACTCTGGTTTAACAATAGCGTGGAAGCATATCCGGCTCCACCGCAAAGGACGGTCAGTAAAATCAATACAGCTGGTTTTCCTTTTGTCAGACGATGCATTAAGAAAAACAACATTTCTACTAAAAAGAGCGTCGTTAAAAACCAGATGGCTGGGTTATGCGTCAGTCTTGCTTCATCGGCATTTGAAATGAAAATTCCCGTAAATGGAACGAAGGGATCAATATCTGTTTGCCCTTTAAAGGCGAAAAATCGGGTCACCGTGAACCAGAAAACGTACGTAATAATGGAGAAATAGAGATAAGGTAAGAGCAAGCTTTTCGCTTTTTTCTGTATAAATGACATAGCAGGTTGTGAGGATGATCGAAACATCATACCTGATAGTAAAAAGAAGAGTGGCATATGAAAAGAGTATATAAATTGCTTGAATGAATCAGGAATGGGTACATGCGCCATAACGACGAGCAGAATGCCGATTCCTTTAGCCGCATCCACCCAGTCGAGTCGTTTATTCATGGCCAGTCATCTCCTTCCATCTCAGCATTGTAAACCGTTACTTCATATGTACCTCTACTATATAAAAGGTACACCTACAATGCGTTTACAGTTCGCTAACGATTAGAAGACACATTTGCGATCAGATGACAGAAGGAAGCGTTTTGACATCTCGATGTTACATTTCCCATTTTTTATGACAATGTAAAAAAAGAAGCCAACGAAAGATTGGCTTCAAAATAGTTCTGCGATTCGTTCGAAGGAACGCTGTTTTTCCATTGGATCAAATGAATTGTTTAATATCATGATCTCGCCTGTTTGATAGCGGTCCATTAAGATTTGCAGCTGTTCTTTCACTGTTTGCTTTGAGCCAACAATCATTCGCTGGCGGTTTTGTAACACTTTTTTCTTTTCTTGTTCAGTGTAATGATAGTTCTCTGCTTCTTCTATAGAAGGAACGTGACTGTCCAGCCCTTTTTCAACCCGAAGTAGCCATAAGTCTGTACTGGTGGCAATGCGGCTTGCTTCCTCGTCTGTGTCTGCGCAGATCACAAAGACAGCAAACATAGACTGAGGCTGACGTGAGAAAACGGATGGAGAAAAGTGTGACCGATACGCTTCAAAAGCTTGCTGGCCTCGTGCAGGATGAATAAAATGTCCGAAAATATAGTTGATTCCAAGTGATGCCGCCTGGATGGCACTGTTTTCCCCGAGTCCAAGCAGCCAGACTGGCGGATAAGAATCAATGAGCGGAGCCGCTTTCACTCCTGCATGCCGATGACCAGAAGGCAGGCTGTCAGATAAGTAAAAAAGAAGGTCCTCCAGCTGGCGGTCAAATTGAGACAGTTCTTTCTTCACGCCGTCTGTCAAAGCGAGTCTCGTCCGTTCAATTCCGCCTGGGGATTTACCAACCCCGATCTCAATCCGCCCAGGGTAAAGGGCTTCAAGCTGGCGGGTGACTTCTGCTACTTTAAAAGGGCTGTACTGCGGGAGTAAAATCCCTCCAGAGCCTGTGCGCAATGTCGATGTGTGTGAAGCAATATGTGCCATTAATATTTCAGGTGCTGTACTCGCGAGTCCTCTCGTGCTGTGGTGTTCAGCAAACCAATACCGCTCATACCCCAGTGTTTCCGCAAGCTTGGCCAGCTCTGTCGTATGAACCAATGTTTCTTGTGCGGATTGGCCTTTAGGGATGGCGACTTGATCTAATATATGAAGTGATGGCATCATCAACACCCTTTCATCAATACGTTGAATTCTATCCATAAGTATAAAGAAAGTCATGAACGGAAGGAAATGAAAGGGTTTATCACAGCTATGTACATGAATTTTCTATATCAACATATGAAGTGGATGCGCGCCCTGTTTTTAAGCGAGAGGCTTTGTAACGGGAACATTCGACAATGTTTCACATGAAACACTTCTTTTACGACATGAATCATTTTTGCCATGGATCTTTCTTTAAAAAAATATCATCATATTGAAACCTCTTTTATACATAGATCGTATATACTAGTAAATAGAAAAAAGAGTAAGAGGCTCCAATGTCATTTCATGAATTTTGTCGAATTTTCATGTATGATGATTTTAATAGGGTCCATCGCTTAATAAATAGATTTTTATTATGCTGGAGGAGTGATTGATTTGGCGATTACATTAGAAAAAGGTCAACGTATTGATTTAACAAAAGGAAAAGCAGGACTAACCAATATTCTAGTTGGACTTGGCTGGGACCCTGTATCACAAGGCGGCGGTTTTCTTGGAAAGCTGTTTGGCGGCGGAGGCGGCGCTGATATTGATTGTGACGCTTCAGTGCTGATGCTGAAAAATGATAAGTTTGTTGAAAATAAAGATCTGATTTACTTTGGTAACTTGAAAAGCAAATGCGGCAGTGTTGAACATACAGGTGACAACCTGACAGGTGAAGGAGACGGAGATGATGAACAAGTCCTCGTCAACTTAAGCAAGGTACCAGGCAATGTGAATAAATTGGTGTTCGTTGTGAACATTTATGATGCACTTAGAAGAAACCAACACTTTGGTATGATTCAAAATGCTTACATCCGAATTGTTGACCGTTCAAACAATCAAGAATTAGTGAAATATAATTTGAAAGATGAATATGCAGGTAAAACATCATTAATCGTTGGAGAGCTTTATCGCCACGAGAATGAGTGGAAGTTTGTAGCTGTAGGAAATGGTACAAACGATGCGAAGCTTGCCGATATTACGAGAAACTACATTTAATTAGAAGGGAGAGGTTCCTAGTGGGAATTTCTTTAGCGAAAGGTCAAAAAATTGATTTAACAAAAACGAATCCAGGTTTAACAAAAGTAGTCGTAGGTCTTGGCTGGGATGTAAACAAGTATGATGGCGGACATGACTTTGATCTAGACGCAAGCGTATTCCTTTTAGATGCAGCAGGGAAAGCAAACTCTCCATCTGACTTTGTCTTCTACAATCAAACAACTGGCGGTGGCGGAAGTATCGTACATACAGGCGATAACCGTACAGGTGAAGGAGACGGAGATGACGAGCAGGTCAATGTTGATCTTTCAACTGTACCAGCAAGTATTGAGAAAATCTCCTTCGTCATTACAATCCATGATGCAGAAGCACGCAGCCAAAACTTTGGACAGGTGTCTAACGCTTACGTCCGTATTTTAAATGCGGCATCAAATGAAGAGCTCATTCGCTATGATTTGGCGGAAGACTTTTCAATTGAAACAGCGATTATTGTAGGTGAATTATACCGTCATGGCGGAGAGTGGAAATTCTCAGCTGTTGGATCAGGCTATCAAGGCGGACTTGCCCGCATTGCAACAGACTTCGGCTTAGATATCGGGTAACGCCCGTTTTCATATTTTCAGAAGATAGGAGAGATACGAATATGGCGATTCAGCTTTCAAAAGGACAACGTGTCGATTTAACGAAAACCAATCCAGGGCTGACAAAAGTGATGATCGGACTTGGCTGGGATACGAATAAATATTCAGGCGGAGCCGAATTTGATTTGGACGCTTCGGCTTTCTTAGTAGATGCAAACAATCGTTGTCAACAAGATACAGACTTTGTGTTCTATAATAATCTGCAGCATCCAAGCGGCAGTGTTACTCATACCGGTGATAACCGTACGGGTGAAGGAGATGGAGATGACGAGCAAATTCTCGTTGATTTCTCGAAAATTCCTGCTAACATTGATCGTATCGGAATTACAGTGACGATTCATGATGCAGAGGCACGCAGCCAGAATTTTGGACAAGTCTCTAATGCATTTGTTCGTGTTGTAAATGAAGAGGGCGGGGAAGAATTGATTCGTTTTGATTTAGGGGAGGACTTCTCAATTGAAACAGCTGTCGTCGTATGCGAACTATACAGACACGGCAGCGATTGGAAGTTTAACGCAATCGGAAGCGGATTCTCTGGCGGACTTGCAGCTCTTTGTCAAAATTATGGGTTAGAAGTGTAAAGAGAAGAAACAACTTCATTCAAGAGGCGCTGCCAATGACTCATATGAGGGTATTTTCCAAAGTGAGAAAGAAACAGCGATCAAGAATAACAGCAGGCGAAAGCCTGCTGATGCTTCTACACTTATAGGAGGAAAACCAGTTGGACATTTTGAAACATATGTTGGACACGTATGCCTCGTTTTTTGATTGGCATATGTGGGCAGAGGTATTAACAGACCCTGTCTCTTGGGGGCTTATTGGGACCCTTGTCGTGCTTGAAGGTTTGTTGTCAGCGGATAACGCACTTGTATTAGCTGTAATGGTGAAACATTTACCTGAAAAGCAGCGTAAAAAGGCATTAACCTACGGATTAATTGGCGCTTATTTCTTCCGTTTTCTATTTATTGGCGTAGGGATGCTGCTTATTAAGTTTTGGTGGATTAAGGTACTAGGCGCTGCATACTTAGCTTGGCTGGTCATTAAGCACTTCTGGTTAGGTGACGGAGATGACGAAGCGAAGGAATTGAAAAAAGAAGGCTGGATGATTCGTGTATTTGGCGTCTTCTGGGCAACTGTTATTTCTGTAGAAATTATGGACCTTGCCTTCTCGGTAGACAGTATTCTTGCTGCATTCGCTGTATCTGAGGAAGTATGGATTCTTCTTTTAGGTGGAATGCTTGGAATTCTCATGATGCGTACAGTGGCACAATTATTCCTTGTGCTCATCGACCGTATACCAGAGCTTGAGAATACGGCATTTATTCTCATTGGAATTATTGCCATCAAAATGGGCTTAAGTGCTGCTCATATTGAAATCCCGCATCTTGCATTCTTTGCGATTATTATCCTAGCGTTTATCGGAACGTTTATTGTTCATAAAATCAATAAGAAGAAGCATCAAGGTGTAACAAACGAAGCTGCGGCTTCAAAAGAAGAATAGGACGATCAAAAAGGAATGGAGTTGACTAGCGGCTCCATCCTTTTTTGAATCATCAAGTCATTACAACAGGAGGTGGCACTGCATGCGATATTTTCGTTTTTTATCAGAGACGAGGCAGCACGATATTTTTTTTAAGCGGCCGGCGGCAGTTCATTCATCGACGCCAAGGCATGTACTTGCGCATGCATTAGGTGCTACTTTGTATATGCCTGCGACAAGACAGGATGTAGCAGACATGCTGCTTTCGCAGAAATATGAAGCGCTTTGCTCTGTTGTGTTTTGCTTGGAGGATGCCATTGGTGATCAGGAAGTGGACATGGCTGAACAGAATATAGTGGCACAATTGACCTGCCTTTCTGAGACAATTCATCACTCTCCAGAAATAGCTGAGCATTTGCCGCTTTTATTTATTCGAGTTCGTTCGCCCAAACAACTGCTCAAAATGGCAGATTTGCTCGGTCCCTCTCTTCATTTACTGACTGGTTTTGTGTTTCCAAAGTGCTCCGTTCACAATGCAAAGGAATATGTGGACAGTTTGAAACAGGCTTCAGCACAAACTCAGAAAACACTATACGGAATGCCCATTTTAGAAACACCAGATTTATTAGAAAAAGAAACGAGATATCAGGTGTTGTCTGAATTAAAGCAGATCATGCTGAATGATGAGGAATATATTTTGAATATTCGCATTGGAGCAACGGATCTGTGTGGATTATACGGCATTCGCCGTGATCGCGAGACCACCATTTATGAGATCAGAGTCATTTCTGAGTTGATCACAGATATCATCAATTATTTTGGTCGTTCATTTGTGATATCAGGTGCTGTATGGGAGCATTTTGGACCGGCACGAAAAGAACAAAATCCATTCATCCGTGCAATTTCTAAGAGCGGTGAATCTTCCTCATCTGAACTCGATCATATGCAAGGTCTGCTCAAAGAGACAAAGCTGGATGTGGTAAACGGTATTCATGGCAAGACAGTCATCCATCCAACACATCTCAAGCCAGTTCAAAGCATGTACGTTGTCACAAAGGAAGAGTACATGGATGCATTAAGTATTTTAGAGCATGCAGATGGTACAGTCGGCGTGATGAAGAGTACCTTCTCCAATAAAATGAACGAAACGAAGCCGCACTATCGCTGGGCGGAAAACATTTTAATGAAGTCAGACATTTACGGGGTGTTTCATGAAAATAGAAGCTATATCGACATACTCACAGAAGCAGAAGCCACATACGCTGAACATCTTGGAACATATGGAGGTGGAGCTTAACCTCAAAGAGGGTACGCTTCAGCTTGAAAAAGAACATCTTTTTGACATGGCGGCACGGGTGAACAAAAAGAGAGCCTTTTTATTTGTTAGCAAGGTGCTCGGGAAACATATGCCTGTTCACCCGTTGAAACCACTCCTCGTCTCAGGTCTTTTGGCAATGGCTTATGCAAAAGAACAAACAGGCAAGACGCCCCCGCATCAAGACGATGTAGTAGAAGCACTAAAAACGAATGATCATGTTAAGTTAACTGAAGCCTATGCTGCGCTCAAAAAAGAGAAGCTTTCGGCGGTAAACGAGCCGATTGTGATTGGCTTTGCTGAAACGGCAACTGCGCTTGGTCATGGTGTGTATGACGTCATAGAAGGAGCCTCTTACATTCATACGACACGTGAACAGCTGTTGGATTTTGATCCTTCACTCGTATTTGAAGAGGAACATTCTCATGCGACAGATCAGCTTTGCTACGCAGATGACGCCTTACTTCGGACGGATCGCCCGATTGTGCTAGTAGATGATGAGGTCACGACAGGCCGGACAAATATGAATATTATTCGGGATCTGCACGCAAAGCACCCTAGATCCTCTTATACGATTCTATCCATTTTAGATTGGAGAACAGAGGAGCACGAGGAAGCGATGCTTCAGCTTCAAGAGGAGCTAGGGGTAAATATCACATCATTATCTTTATTAAAAGGGCAGATGATGTTTCGGGGGACAACGCTGGATGAGCCTGCTTATTCGTATGAAATTGCTGCGCAAGAGAAAAGACCTGAACTCTCTTTTCATTCTCTTCAATCCTTCTTTAAGCAAGTGCCATATTCACTTTCCCATGCAGTCAATCCGGCGGGGCATTCGCCGTATATCCATGAAACAGGTCGTTTCGGTTTAAGCGCAGTGGACACGGACGCCATTGATCAAGCAACTGCTGAGGCTGGGCTGAAGCTTCAGCGAGAACGAAAAGGAAAACAGACACTCTGCTTAGGAACAGGAGAATTGATGTATGTGCCGATGAGACTTGCAGCTCATATGGGCGAAGGTGTCCTTTTTCATTCGACGACAAGAAGTCCGATTCATCCGGTTGAAAAGGAAGGGTACGCCGTTCAAAACGGATTCGCATTTTTGAGTCCAGAGGATGCCCGCATTCAGCATTACGTGTACAATATCCCTAAAGGTCAGTACGATGATGTCTTTTTGTTTTTTGAGAAAAAGGTGTCTCAAGAAGCTTTGATGCCGCTGATCCACTTATTTGCCGAGCGGCATGTGAAGCATGTGCATATTGTGACTTTATCAGATGAGAGGTGAAGGTGAATGGCTAACGTGTATACAAAGATGGGAAGCTATCCAGAGCAGGACGTAACCTTCTTACTCAAGGATTTATCATCGATTGAGATGGAGAAAAGTACAGAAGAGCGAGAGCGCTCTATTCAAAGCGGTGCCCATTACTCAGAAATGCTGCCAATTGAATATAAGCCGACGGCATCTTATATGGACTTATTCTATCAATCTCTTGAAGAAAGTAAGCAAAAGGTAGCGGAAGCCGTAGCGATTGTCGCAGAACAAATTGTGAAAAAGCGAGGATTTCAAACCGTTCTGTGCAGCTTGGCACGGGCTGGGACACCAATCGGGGTGCTCATTAAACGGTATATCAGAAAGACGTATGGTCTCGATTTGCCGCATTATAGCATCTCTATTATTCGTGACCGCGGAATAGATGAGAATGCGCTGCATTATATACTCAAAGAACATCCAGGTTTTGAGATTGCCTTTATTGACGGTTGGACCGGAAAGGGTGCTATTTCCAAAGAGCTTCAACAAGCGGTGCTTGATTTTGAACAGAAATATGGAATTCGTCTTTCGAGTGAGCTAGCTGTGCTGGCTGATCCTGGTTATTGTACGAGTGTTTACGGAACGAGAGAGGATTTCCTCATTCCAAGTGCCTGCTTGAATTCAACGGTCTCTGGCCTAGTTAGTCGAACGGTGCTAAACAACCGCTGGATCCATGCCGATGATTTCCATGGGGCTAAGTATTATGAAGAGCTCATTGATGAGGATGTCTCTAATTTGTATGTCAATACAATTGAAGAAGCGTTTTCTGAACTTGATGCAAATGTACAAGAGAAAGCAGAGACCCTGCTCGCACAAGGAACGCCTCCTGACTGGCGGGGGATGACCTCCATTGAAGCAATTGGTCAGGAGTTCCAAATTGACAATACGCATTTGATTAAGCCGGGCGTCGGTGAGACGACCCGTGTGCTGCTAAGAAGAGTTCCTTGGAAAATACTCATTCAGCCAGGATCTCGGGAAAAGCTCAAGCACATTTTACTACTCGCAGAGGACAGAGGCGTGCCCGTGATTGAATATGCTAACATGTCCTACACATGCTGTGGGCTCATCCGCCCGTTGGAGCAATCGTCATGAAGAACATGGCATTTGCCAGTGACTTAGACCGGACACTGATATACTCACATCGAATGCTGGAGCAGTATGCATACAAGGGAGCATACGAATTAATTGAGGTGCTGGACGACCGGCCGCTTTCCTATGTGTCGATTGAAACGAAAGCATCCTTACAGGCAATTCATCAAGCAGGCTGGTTTATCCCAGTGACGACAAGAACGACAGCACAATTTGAACGAATCACTCTCTTTCAGCAAGAGATCAAACCAGAGTATGCCGTCACGACAAACGGCGGCTGTATCCTTCATCATGGCAAGCCGCTTGAGGAGTGGCAGGCGATTGTAGATGAGAGACTGCAAGAGTGTATGCCGGTGAGAGATATGCTGCGGGCGATCTCTGAACTTCCGGTTGCCGCTTGGGTGAAACGTACTCGAACAGCTGAGGGAAGATTTCTTTATTTAATTATGAAAGACGAGTTTCTTTCTCATATTCCGCTTGCTGAATTAAGGCTGTGGGGTGAGGAGAGAGGCTGGCAGGTTTCCCTTCAGGGCCGGAAGCTATATTTTATTCCAAAGCCGCTCAATAAGTGGGCTGCTGTTGCTTTTCTAAAAGAAAGGCTACACCTTGAATATGTATATGGTGCGGGCGACTCCTTGTTAGATGTTGATCTCATACGTCAAGCGGATAAAGGCTTCGCTCCGAGTCATGGGGAAGTCTTAGATGTTGATCTATCGCTTGAACCGACGACAGCCTCTGGCATGGCGGCGGCAGACGAAATCGCCGCTTCTGTCGCAAAGAAGATGAACACGGCAAAAAAGCCTTCGATTCGATAGCAGAAGTAGAAGGCTGAATGATATGATAGTAGTAGCTTTCGAGAAAATATAGGAGAAAGGAAGGAGCGGCGTGAGTTATAAAGAAATCAACGTAACCCAGACACGGGCGAAACAGGAAGCCTGGAAAAACCTGCTGAAAAAGCCGCTCCCTGAACGAGACGGCTACGTCAAGGACGAGCACACCTTATCCTTGCCGCGTCTCGCCGCCCGTGTCCTTGGAACTCCGCATGATGCAACCGATTATTTTATTTATTTACATGAATTATACGAAACTGACGGCATGCATATTTTAAGTGAAACCCTCAACCGGCATATTGAGCCGGAGCACTTTCAAGCGCTCCAGCGGATTCATATGATCAATCAGGAAGAAAAGGGATTGTCCGTGAATCGATTTGTGGCTTTCTTAGACGGTGAACAGCTCATTGTGCGTCATCCAAACCCAGTGATGAACCGGCATATTCGTCTTTCGTTAATTCAGGTGTTTGAACATTTCAAGCAGTTGCATGAAGGGGGATTCCAGCATCCTGATTTCCGCCGTGTGCTGCTAGATGTAGTGAAGTTTTCAAATAATCATCTAGGACCATGGCTGAAGGAAGGCAATATGGAAGAAAAAATGCCAGCTGTCATTTGGTATGGAGAGGCGAATAAAAGTCAGCTTTATTTTCTTTACTATGTCATGCTGATTGGCTGTGATGTGGTGCTGTTTCATCCAGAAGGCAAGGATCAATTTCGTGAATTAGATCCAGAAGAAAAGCTGACTTTTATTGATCAGTATCCAGGGACGTCAAAGCTTGAACCGTTCCCTACTGAAAAGCCTGAGAGGAAATCAACGGTGGCGTACCGTTCGACAAGAGAGCTTGAAGAGGTACTTCACACAGAAGATTCCATGCTGTATAAGCCATGGCAATTCAGAGATCATACCCCTCATTCTATTACGCTAAAGACAACGTATGATGAGCTGTTTTTAATTGCGAAGGAACGGTCGTTTATCCGCCCGAATTTCAAAGCAGACCGTGACACCATACAGATTCCGAATCTTTTTGCGAAGATGATGGGGGTGACGAGAGACAAGCGAGAATATTGGGACCGTATCCATACGCTAATGGAGGGGAAAGAAACGAAAACGATTCGTCATTTCCCTTTCACACAAGAAGTGTCTTCGAATTATCAATTTCATTATCAGCATGCACTCTCTAAAGCAGAAGAGGTTGACCCTGATTTGTTAATGAAAAGCAATGTGTGGCAGTTCTCGCATTTGTATGAGGGCACGCAGCGTGCGATCGCAGAGGCCATTTCTCGCATATGTCAGCATCCGAAGCTGTTAAAAGAAGGCCATGAGACCGAATTAGATGTGCGTATTTATTTATTCAAGCAGCTTTTGCATATGAACCAAGATGTAATTGAACTCATTCAAACCTTTGATTATGCCCAGACTGTACCGAAAGTGATTTTATACCATACGGAATATAATGGTGAGCTGACTCGTTCTGATGCGGCTGCCCTGATTTTCCTAAATGAAATGGGTGTGGATCTCTTCGTGTATCATCCCGCCGGCTATCAGTGTATAGAGCGGTATATTGACGATCAATTATTTGATACACATTGGCTTGATGAAATGGTCATGAACCAAGAGTTTAAAGAGCCGTCTATTGTGAGAAAGTTATTTCAATCCATTAAAAACCGATAAGGAGATCAAAGCTTATGACAAATACAAACGGAAATGACATCATTTCAATTGATAAAGAGGAAATCACGATTGAAAAGGCAGACGATATTCGCGTTCAGCTGCGCAATGAACCAGAAGTCCAAAACATTGCGAGACAGATTGATGCCAAAAATCAGCTTGAACTGCTTGAATACGGAAAACAGCCGGCTGTCGAAATCTCTAAGTTTTCTGACCGTATCCTCTCTATGATGCGTTCAACAAGTGTCACAGACTCAGGAACGATGCTTACACAGCTTGGAAAGATTATGGATCGGTTTGATAAAAATGATTTTGACGAGCCGAAGGGCGGTTTGTTATCAAAAATCTTTAAACGCGGCGGCAGCATGATCGAGAAGATTTTCAGCAAATATCAAACGCTCGGTGCAGAAATTGAAAAAATCAATGTGGAAATTAGTAAATACAAAGATGAAATGACCAAATCGACGGTCACGCTTGAAGAAATGTATGAGCATAACATTCAATACTATATGGAGCTTGAAAAGTATGTCGTCGCAGGGCAAATGAAGATCGAAGAATTAAAACAATTGGTTCCTTCTTATGAAGAAAAAGCGGCGGGGGGAAACCAGCTGGCACAAATGGAGCTAGATACGCTTCGTAATGGAATTCAAGCGCTTGAAGAGCGTGTATATGATCTTGATATGGCACGGATGGTGGCACTTCAAACGGCACCGCAAATCCGTTTGCTACAGCGTGGTAATACGAAATTAATCGGGAAAATTAACTCTGCCTTCATCATTACGATTCCAATTTTCAAAAATGGAATTATTCAAGCGGTGACAGTGAAGAGACAAAAGCTTGTGGCTGATTCCATGAGTGAACTGGACAGAAGAACGAATGAAATGCTGAAACGAAATGCTGAAAATATCTCAAGTCAAAGTGTTGAGATTGCTAAATTATCAGGTCGTCCAAGCATCGACATTGAAACGATCGAATCATCCTTTAATACGATTGTACAAGGGATGAAAGAGACGAAGCAGATTGAAGAAGAAAACAAACGATTACGTGAGGACGGAACAAAACGTATGCTTGAGCTTCAAGATAATATTAAGAAAGCTGCCCTAGAGTCCTAAAAAAACAGGCTGTCTGTAACGAAAGTTGCAGGCAGTTTTTTCATGAATTTGATTAAAATTTGAGAAAAAAGGTTTTTATGTGACCTTTTTCGGGTAAATCCTGTTCAGGGGCATGGTTCACCCATGAAAGAAAAAGTCCGCTATCACAAGGATTCGACTTATTTTTTAGCACAATAAGGAATTTCCAGTAAAATATTGTCTGGTGAGAGAAAATACCCCGTATAATATGTAGTTTATGAAGCATTCTATAGGATTTACGAGTAATACGGCGTATAAACTGTAATCACCAGACCTCTATATGGAATTCATACATATTGTACGGAAATAAGCGAATTCTAAAGATTGTTCGCATCATAACGCTTATGTTACGGTTATAAAGATGCTAATTTGGAGGGAAAAAATGAATTCTGAAGAGAGAAAGATCAAAATCAAGATAAATAATGTATCTAAAATTTTCGGTAAAAATGCTAAAAAAGCATCTCAAATGCTTGAAAAAGGGAAGACAAAAAGAGAAATCCTAAAAGAGACCGGCGCAACAGTTGGTGTCAATCGAGCAAATTTTGATGTGTATGACGGCGAGATATTTGTCATCATGGGGCTATCAGGGAGCGGAAAGTCCACACTTGTGCGGCTGCTAAATAGGTTAATCGAACCAACCTCCGGAGAAATTTATATTGATGGGGATATGATAACAAATATGTCAAAGGATCAATTGCGTGAAGTCAGACGGAAAAAGATCAGCATGGTCTTCCAAAACTTCGCATTGTTCCCGCATCGTACCATTCTGGAGAATACAGAATACGGACTTGAATTGCAAGGTGTAGAGAAAGAACAGCGCCGCTCTAAAGCGCTTGAATCTTTAAAGCTTGTTGGACTTGAAGGTTTTGAAGAGCAGTACCCAAATCAATTAAGTGGCGGTATGCAGCAGCGTGTTGGATTGGCACGTGCACTAGCTAATGACCCTGATATTTTGTTAATGGATGAAGCATTCAGCGCACTAGATCCATTAATTCGTAAAGACATGCAGGATGAATTGCTTGAGCTTCATACGTCTGTAGGAAAAACAATTATTTTCATCACGCATGATTTAGATGAAGCGCTTCGTATTGGCGACCGCATTGTCCTCATGAAAGACGGGAATATCGTTCAAATCGGAACACCAGAAGAAATTCTGATGAACCCATCGAACGAGTATGTTGAACGTTTCGTTGAAGATGTAGACCTTTCTAAAGTATTAACCGCTGGTCACATTATGAAACGTGCAGAAACAGTTCAGCTTGATAAAGGGGCACGTGTTGCGCTCACGCTCATGAAGAACCTTGGTATTTCGTCTATCTATGCAGTAGATAAGAAAAAGCATTTATTAGGTGTTATTTCTGCACAAGCAGCGAAAAAAGCGGCAGAAACGGGTGCGTCGCTAGAAACTGTTCTTGATAAAGAATTTACGACAGTATTGGAATCAACGTATTTAACAGAGATCTTTGACGCGGTGTCTGATGCGAACATTCCAATTGCCGTTGTAGATGAGAAAAACAGAATGAAGGGTATTGTGGTCAGAGGTGCATTGATTGGTGCATTATCAGGTAATGATGAATATATCAACATGTCTTCTAACGAGCTAGAGGAAATTAAAGCACAAGAGCCTTCTGCACAGGAGGTAGAATAAGATGTTTAGTATGAGTGATTTACCTAGAATTCCGTTCGCGGATTATATCGATCAATTTGTTGACTGGTTAACATTAACCTTTGGTGGTTTCTTTGATGGCATCACAAATGGATTAGCTGGAACAGTAAATGGTATTGTAGCTGCACTTGGCGTCATTCCATCCATTATTTTAACGCTTATCTTTGCCGGCATTGCTTGGTGGATCAGTACAAGAGGAGTTGCTCTTTTCACACTTATCGGATTCTTACTGATCGACTATTTAGGCTACTGGCAGCCAATGCTGCAAACACTTGCGCTCGTTCTGACAGCTGTGGTCATTTCTATCGTGATCGGGGTTCCGATCGGTATTTGGGCATCACAGAAGGAAACGGTGCGTAAAATTGTCACACCTATTTTAGACTTAATGCAGACAATGCCTGCATTCGTATACCTTTTACCAGCGATCTTCTTCTTTAATATTGGAGTTGTTCCTGGGGTTGTGGCATCGGTTATTTTCTCTATGCCGCCAACGATTCGTATGACCATTCTTGGGATTAAACAAGTACCATCTGATTTAATTGAAGCAACAGAAGCTTTTGGTTCAACGACATTCCAGCGTTTGTTCAAAGTTCAGCTTCCACTTGCTACAAAAACCATCTTAGCTGGGATTAACCAAAGTATCATGCTTGCTCTATCCATGGTCGTCATTGCGGCAATGGTTGGTGCACCAGGACTTGGTTCGGAAGTATATAGTGCAGTAACGCAGCTGAAAACAGGGATTGGTTTTGAAGCTGGTATTGCCATTGTTATCGTAGCGATCACACTAGATCGTATTACACAAAACATTAAAACGAAAAAAACCAGGGGGAATGCTTAATGTGGAAAAAGTCTCTCTACATTGGGATGACCGCCCTGCTCGTCTTTTTACTAGCGGCTTGTGGTGCACAATCAGATTCAAATGCAAGTGCAGCACAGCAGGTCAATAAAACGATTATCGGGATTGATCCGGGTTCAGGTATTATGGCCTTAACCGATCAAGCGAAAAAGGATTACGGTTTAGAGGATTGGACGGTTGTATCTGCCTCAAGTGCAGCGATGACAGCGACATTGAAGAAATCGTATGACCGTAAAAAACCGATTATCATCACTGGCTGGAATCCTCACTGGATGTTTTCCCGCTACGATTTGAAATATTTAGATGATCCGAAAAAATCATATGGTGACGAAGAAGAAATTCACACCATTTCACGTAAAGGATTTGCGAAGGATCAGCCGGAAGCAGCCAAAATGCTCAGTCAGTTTAAATGGTCTCAAGATGACATGGGTGAAGTGATGCTTGATATTCAGGATGGCGTCAAACCAAAGGATGCTGCTGTTAAATATGTGAAAAAGCATAAAGATCAAGTAGCGAAATGGACAAAAGGCGTAAAAAAGTCAAACGGTGACAAAATCAATCTTGCCTACGTTGCGTGGGATAGTGAGATTGCAAGTACCAATGTGGCCGCCGAGGTATTGCGTGAACTTGGCTTTAAAGTGACCTTGACTCAGGTTGAAGCGGGTCCAATGTGGACAGCAATTGCAACCGGAAGTGCTGATGCATCATTATCTGCATGGCTTCCAAATACGCATAAAACGTATGCAGCGAAGTTTAAAGGAAAATATGATGACCTCGGTACAAGTATGAAGGGTCTTCGCATGGGTCTCGTTGTTCCGACTTATATGAAAAACGTCAACTCGATCGAAGATTTGAAAAAATAGCCAATTGTATAACAGTTCCCTTATAATAGAAGGGAGCATATGGAAAAAGCAGTCTGCTCAAAAAGCGACTGCTTTTTCTTATATATAAGGATGGTGGATGAGTTGTCGATGGTGGAAAAACCAATGATGATTTTCCTGCACGGTGGAGGCGTAAGCAGCTGGATGTGGCAGGAGCATATGGAAATATTCAAGGAAACGTATGAATGCTATACCCCTGATTTTATTGGTCACGGGACAAGAGCAAATGAAACGTCGTTTTCCATGCGAGAAAGTGCTTTTGAAATCATTTCATGGATAAAGGAGAATGCACATGGTCGTACAGTCATTCTAATTGGCTTCTCTCTAGGTGCACAGGTAGCCGTTGATGTGTTATCGAGAGAGCCAGACATCGCAGACATCGCCATCATCAATAGCGCCCTTGTGTTGCCATTACCATGGCTCTATTTGATGGTAAGGCCCATTTTACCTCTTACATATCCGTTATTAAAGAAAGATTGGTTCATCCAGCTGCAAGCAGAAAAGATGGGACTTCCAAACGATGTACTGGATCATTATGCAGCGGATTCCAAACAATTGCAGAAGAAGACGTTGCTTACGATGTTTCAAGAAAATCTTCATTACAAGCTCCCTGAGACGTTTCAACAAGCGAAGGCACGGATTCTTGTGACAGTGGGAGAAAAGGAAAAGGGAATTATGACTAGGTCAGCAGAAAAAATCACGAATGCACACCCGAATGCAGCCGGGTTCATCGTTCCTGACATTGGACATACGTTTACTTTTGAAAAGAAAGAACTTTTTGTCGACATGATCAAAAGCTTTATAGAAGCGCGTGCGTTACCAGAGGAATTAAAGGAAATAAGGAAGCTAGGCCATTTAGAAAGTAAAGATGAGCATAAAAGGGGCAGGCATGTATAAGACACTGTATGATATAGGTATAAAACGCTTACAGATGAATGGGTGTATGGATGGAAGCTCGTAAGTGAGCCATGAAGGAGGAAGCATGAGTAAAAACTATATCATATTCGGTGCGAGTCAAGGATTAGGGGATGCCTTTGTAAAAGGTCTTCCTTCAAGTGGAGATACAGTATGGATTGTGTCACGAAGTGAACCAAGCAGTTTGAACATAGACGATGGGGTGCGTAGAATTTGGCTGAAGATCGATTTATCAAGCCAAACCCATATCCCTTTTATGCTCGAAGCATTGAAGAATCAAACAATTGATGTACTTATTTATAACGTAGGCTTATGGGAGAAACGCGGCTTTGAAGATGATTATTCTTTCGATCTTGATCAACCGGAGGATATCGCTCATTTAATCAATGTGAACGTTACCTCAACGATTATCTACATCCAAGCTCTGCTTCCGCATGTAAGGACATCTGGGAATGGAAAGATCATCGTCATTGGTTCTACTGCGGGACTTGACCATACGAATTTGTCTCAGGTTTCTTTTGTTGCTTCTAAATTTGGGCTTCGTGGTATTGTGAACGCACTAAGAGAGCACGTAAGGAAAGATAAAATATCCGTTACCTGTATCAATCCAGGGGAGCTGGCGGCAGAAGTTCCGTACGAAGATGGCGCTGAAAAAGCCATTGCTCTGTATGATGAAACGAGAATACCTGTACAAGATATTGTCGAGCTGGCGAGATGTGTTATTCATCTATCAAGGGTGTCCTGTGTGAAAGAAATCAATGTCCCGGCGATGACAGATGTGAATGCGTAAAATAAAGGAGACCACCCGCTTCAGGAAAGACGGGTGGTTTTTTTATTTTACGATGAATGCTGCTGAAGTGTTTCGTATACAGCTTCCGTCAAAATCTCAATGCCGGTAAAAATCGCAGAGCGATCGAATGTCATATAAGGGTGATGAAGCCCAGGTTTTAAATCACAGCCTAAACCGAGCATCGTCGATTTAATATGAGGAACCTTTGCTGCATAAAAATGAAAGTCCTCTCCGCCTGTCGTCACGATCGGTGGATCGAGCTGTTCTTTGCCTAGCACTTGCTCTATGGCATGTGACATGATCTCCACAGCTTCTTCATTTAATGTCGCAGCTGGAAGACGATGATCAGTTGAAAGTGTGATAGAGGCGCCAAAAGCATCCGCTACAGAATGGCATGCTCTTTCAATTTCCTTTTCTAATTCATCCATCACTTCGTTTGTCTGCGCCCGAACGTCGAGTGTAAAAGAGGCCTTGCCAGGGATGATGTTGGAGCTGCCGCCGCCTGCATTTAAATTGGTCATTTTCACAGAATGAGCGACTCGTGGATCGACATGGATATGCGCCAGTCTTTGCACAAGCGTAGATGCAACTTCGATGACGTTGACCCCAAGGTGCGGGCGTGCACCGTGTGCTTCCTCCCCTAGAATGGTCCCGACGTAATGATTACTTGATCCGTGCAAAATGGCAGGAGCGCAGCGTCCGTTTAAGGTTTCTTGAATTGGGCGCACATGCACCCCGTATAAATAATCGACGTCAGCTAACACACCTTTTTCGATCATCTTTAAAGCGCCGCCGCCTCTTTCTTCGGCAGGCTGAAAAATGAATCGGATCGTGCCACTTGGAAGTTCTTTATCTTTCAATGCCATGAATGTCCCAAGTGCCATCGTCATATGAGCATCGTGTCCGCATGAATGGTTGGCTTGAAATACGCCATCTACTTCCTGCCACAATGCGTCAATATCGGCTCTCACAGCAACCACTGGTGCGCCTTCCCCAATTTCACCTATTACCCCTGTACAGTCTTCAAATGTTCTCGTTTTACAGCCTAATTTCTTTAATAGAGCTTCAATATAAGCTGTCGTATTTGTCTCTTCCCAGCTGATTTCTGGATGAGCGTGCAGATGTTCAAAGATGTCTGTCACGGTTTGTTTCATCTCGTTTGTCAAAGTTGTCATGAGAAGCCTCCTTGCTGACAGATAATCTGCCAAAACATTCTTTTAGTGAAATAATATTGATCTTAAATATCATCAGTGTTTATAATATAACACATCATTTGATTATTCAGAAAATTAAGTGAAATTCCGATCGGGACAAAGGGGTTTTGACAGATGAAAACAGCGACAGTATCAGCACCTGAGAAACAAAAAAGAAAACTTCAGATGCCGGATGCGTATGTACTCTTATTTATGATTGCTTTAATTTGTACGATCGCAACGTATTTTGTACCAGCCGGTGAATTTGATCGAAAAACGTCAGGAGAAATCACAACAGCTGTTCCTGGCAGTTATCACCGTATAGATCAATCACCAGTTAGTCCGGTTGGTTTTTTTACAGCGATTCAAGAAGGGATGGTTGGTTCATCCTCTATTATTTTTCTGATTCTTTTTACTGGCGGAACCATTGCGATTCTGGAAAAGACAGGTGCCATTAACGGGATGATTCACAATGTCATCAGCCGGTTCCAAACGAAACAGCTATTGTTTATTTGTATTGTTGGCGGATTGTTTTCTGTACTTGGGACGACCGGAATTGTGGTGAACTCGGTCATTGGCTTTATTCCTATTGGGATCATTGTGGCACGTTCTTTAAAGTGGGATGCAGTGGCGGGAGCGGCGGTTATTTACATCGGCTGTTATGCAGGTTTTAACGCAACCATTTTGTCTCCATCTCCATTAGGTTTATCACAAACGATTGCAGAACTGCCGATTTTTTCTGGTATTGGTCTGCGTGTCATCATTTATCTTTGTTTTCTCCTATCTAGTATTGTGTACATCTATTTGTATACAAAACGCTTGAAAAATAAAGAAAAGGGAAGCCTTCTTGGTGACGAGTGGTTTCCTGCTAAAGGGCTTGGAGGAGCTGATGCGGAATCTGTGGACAAGCCTGAATTCACCGGTAGACATAAGCTGATTTTAACGGTGTGTGGTTTGTCGCTTGGGGGGTTCTTATATGGTGCGCTTCAGCTTGGCTGGACCGATAAGGAAATGGCTGGTGTGTTCATTTTCATGGCCATTGCTGCTGGCCTGCTTGGGGGATTAGCTGCCAATGATATTGCAAAAACGTTTATTGTCGGCTGTCAAAGCCTTGTATACGGCGCACTCATTGTCGGCATGGCACGCTGCATTTCAGTCATTTTGGAAAACGGCAAGCTGCTTGATACTGTGGTGAATGGGCTTGCGAGTATGCTGACAGGGTTTAGTCCAATCGCTGGTGCGATCGGCATGTATATCGCCAGTGCGCTCCTTCACTTTTTGATTTCATCAGGATCAGGAGAAGCGGTTGTCTTTATACCGATTCTTGCGCCGCTTGCTGATTTAATGGGTATCACGAGACAAGTAGCGGTAGAAGCAGTGATGCTCGGTGAAGGGGTGGTCAACTGCGTGAATCCGACTTCAGGTGTGTTGATGGCTGTCTTGGCTGCAAGTGGGATTCCATACGTGAAATGGCTGCGTTTTATGGTGCCGCTTGCGCTCATTTGGTTCGTCATCGGCCTTGTCTTTATTTGTATCGGTGTCATGATCAATTGGGGACCTTATTAAATAAGAGAGAAGCCACCAAAGAGTGTTTGGTGGCTTTTTTCTTATGAGAACATGTATGGGGACAGCGGTTTAAAACCACAATATGAGTGTTCACAAAATGGCAACATTATTTTTTTGAGCAATCCCCTTGCAAAAGTTTGTGAAGTGTTGCACAATAAGAATGTGAAATACTTCACATAAGAAAAACAACCTAGTTTTACTCAGGAGGATGAGATAAATGACAAACGAAAAAGTAAACAAAGTAGCACTTATTGGAGCAGGTTTTGTCGGCAGCAGTTATGCCTTTACATTAATAAATCAAGCAATCACAGATGAATTGGTAGTCATCGATTTGAATCAAGATAAAGCAATGGGTGACGTCATGGATTTAAACCACGGGAAAGCATTCGCCCCGCATCCTGTGAATACTTGGTATGGAGATTATGAGGATTGTCAGGATGCTGATATTGTATGTATCTGCGCTGGTGCAAACCAAAAGCCAGGTGAAACGAGACTTGATCTTGTTGAGAAAAATTTAAATATATTTAAAGGCATTGTAGACAATGTGATGAAAAGCGGATTCGATGGTATTTTCTTAGTTGCTACGAACCCAGTTGATATTTTGACTTATGCGACTTGGAAATTCAGCGGACTACCAAAAGAACGAGTGATTGGCAGTGGAACAACGCTTGATACGGCAAGATTCAGATACATGCTTAGTGAGTACTTTGAAGCAGCGGCGCACAATGTGCATGCGTACATCATTGGAGAGCATGGGGATACAGAGCTTGCTGTTTGGAGCCATGCGAATATCGGAAGTGTACCGATCACAGAATTAATGAAGAGAAATGACCAATACAAACAAGAAGATTTAGACGACATCATGGAAAATGTCCGTCATGCCGCTTACCAAATCATTGAGAAAAAAGGAGCGACTTATTACGGCGTAGCGATGAGTTTAGCCCGTATTACTAGAGCCATTTTACACAATGAAAACAGCATTTTGACTGTCAGCACTTATTTAGATGGGGAATACGGAGCAGAAGATGTCTACATTGGTGTACCTGCCCTCGTGAACCGAAATGGTGCAACAGAAGTGATGGAGCTCGCACTGAACGACACAGAAAAAGAAAAATTCGCACATAGTGTGAATGTGTTAAAAGAAATTTTAGCTCCTCATTTTTAATCAATCAAAGGCAACCTATCTGAGCAGAAAAGGATGAATCACTATGTGGCAGCAAATATATGATCCGTTTGGTAATGAGTTCGTCAGTGCATTGGTGGCCATGCTTCCAATCTTGTTTTTCCTACTAGCATTAACTGTATTTAAGTTAAAAGGGGTATTAGCCGCTTGTTTTACCTTGATTGTCAGTTTTGTAACAGCTGTTTTCTTCTTTCATATGCCAATTGAAAAAGCATTATCTGCTGTGGTGCTCGGTGTATCTAATGGGCTGTGGCCGATTGGATATATCGTCATCATGGCCGTATGGCTCTATAAAATTGCTGTGAAGTCTGGAAAGTTTGATGTCATTCGTTCTAGTATTGCAGGAATTTCTCAAGATCAACGGTTACAGCTCTTATTAATTGGTTTTAGTTTTAACGCATTTTTAGAGGGAGCCGCTGGATTCGGTGTACCGATTGCGATTAGTGCCGCTCTTTTAACAGAGCTTGGGTTTAAACCACTAAAAGCCGCCATGCTCTGCTTGATTGCAAATGCTGCGTCTGGCGCTTTTGGTGCAGTAGGTATCCCGGTTATTACAGGGGCGCAAATGGGAAATATGACGCCGCTTGAGCTGTCTCAAACCCTTGTGTACACCATTCCGTTTATTTCTTTCTGTATCCCATTTCTGCTGATTCTCATTGTAGACGGCTTTAAGGGAATCAAAGAAACGCTTCCAGCCTTGCTTGTTGTGAGTGGAAGCTATGCGATTCTGCAGGCTGTTACAATGGTCACGATGGGTCCTGAGCTTGCCAATATTATTTCAGCTTTAGCGAGTATGGGAATTTTGGCTTTATTTCTTCGAAAATGGCAGCCGAAACATATTTATCGTGAAGAAGGGGCACCAGCCATTGAGAAGAAACAAACGTATAGCGGTGTTGAGGTGCTGAAAGCATGGTCTCCGTTTTATATTTTAACTGCCGTCATTACTGTATGGAGCCTACCAGCTTTTAAAGCATTATTTGCTGTAGGAGGACCGCTTAACTGGACAACCATTTTAGTGAAAATGCCGTTTCTGCATCAGCAAATTGTGAAATTACCGCCAATTGCCCAAACAGAAACACCGATTGATGCGATCTTTAAAATTGATGTTATTAGTGCAACAGGTACCGCCATTCTAATTGCAGTGATGCTGACAGGATTGTTCAGCAGACATATTACATTAAAAGAAGGGGCTGCCTGCTTAAATGCAGCGGTCAAAGAGCTTTGGGTCCCTGTTCTTACGATTTGTTTTGTCATGGGCTTTGCCAACTTGGCGAACTTTGCAGGTCTAAGTTCTGCTATCGGACTAGCGCTTGCTAAAACAGGCGATTTATTCCCGCTTGTCAGCCCAGTGCTTGGCTGGATCGGCGTGTTTATTACGGGATCTGTTGTGAGTAACAATGCCTTATTCGGCAACCTTCAAGCGGTCACTGCTTCTCAAATCGGCTCTCAGGCAGGTTTGTTAATCGGGGCAAATACGACCGGTGGTGTGATGGCGAAATTAATTTCTCCACAATCTATTGCTATTGCAACAGCAGCTGTAGGAGAAACAGGTAAAGAATCTGAGCTCTTCCAAAAAACAGTGAAGTACAGCTTCATTTTGCTCGGCATCGTATGTATATGGACATTCATTCTTGCTCAATTTGTATAGGTTGATCGATTGATTGAAAAATGGAAGACTGAGAGATTTCTCAGTCTTCAGATTGTTAACAAAGGGCTAAAATATACTTTTTTTAGCCCTTTGTCTTCTTTTCAGCGTGAAAGAAAACCTTTGCAGTCTAGGAAGGACGAGCACTGGAGCGGAGCGAATTCGGCATTCGTGAGCACCAGAGCGCAGGACTGACAAAGAATGCGAGGGTTTGTCTACACGCTGAGACTGAGAGATTTCTCAGTCTTTTTTTTATGTAGATTCTCGTGTGACAAGCCGAGTAGGTAGCTGAATATGTTCACGTTGTAATGGTTTTTGATCTTGTAGCAGCTGAATCATTTGTTTGACAGACTGCTGGCCAAGCTCGACGATGGGGATGTCGATGGTCGTGATCGTTGGAGCTGTCACCTCGCAAATGTCTTGGTTGTCATAACCGATCACCGCTAAATCCTTAGGAATGTGATATCCATATGAAATGGCTTGTTTAATGAGGCCTGCTGCCACTTGATCATTGCCGGTGAAAATCGCATCCGGCGCATCCGGCATCCGGTGGATTAAGTCCATCAAACGAAAGCCGTCTTCAATGGTAAAAGCCTCGCCAAACAGCCAATCTTCTTTAAGCGGCAAACCGTGATCAGAAAGCGCATCAAGATAGCCTTGCTTTCTTTGTTTTTGTGCTTCACTGCTTTCTGTATCAAAGCAAAATCCAATGGATGTACGCCCTGATTGAATCAAGTAGTCAACCGCTTTATAGGCAGCTTCCCGCTCATCATATCCGATAATCGGAATGTCTGCTGTTTGATGAAATTCATTTGCCATGACGATCGGGCCGTTTGCTAAAAATGGCTCGATTGTTTCCCACTTATTTTCTAACGCCCCCAATATGACACCATCTACTTCTTTTCTTTTTAATAATTGAAGCCCTTCAAGTTCTACTGATTCTTGATAAAACGTCTGGAGCACGATGGCTTTATACCCTTGATCCAGTGCTTCCTTTGAAATGCCTTTAATCAATTGTGCAAAAAAAGGATGGTCCACAGCTGGAACAGACACAGCAATGGTTTTTGTCTGATGTGACCGAAGGGTGCGGGCTGCTGAGCTTGGTGTATACTCCATTTCCTTCATCACCTGTAAAATGTGCTGGCGCTTTTCTTCGGATACATATGGATGGTTGTTCAGCACCCGAGAAACAGTGGTCGTTGAAACCCCGCAGCGTTTGGCAATTTCATAAATTGTACACATATTAACAAATCCTTTACACAAAGTTATTGTTCTGAAATCGATAACATCATTTACAATGTGAAACAAGTTAAATATTAACAAATGGAATTGATTAATTGGAGGGAATGGAATGCAAATATTGACGAAGATATCAGGTAAAAGCAAGGATTATCTACCGTTGCTGGATATGATCAATCAAGGTGTTCAAGTAAAGGCTGATTCAGTTGAAAAGAATCTAGCGAATGATAAGCTTGCTGCGTTCTTTGAGCAAGATATTGCGCGTACAGGTTTGGAAAAAATTCTCTTCCATTATAAACAAAATAAGGAAAAAAAGATACCGTTCCTGCCGGTCGATAAACTGATTTCAGAGGATGAGATTGATGATATTATGCAGGTGCTGAAAGAAGTATTAAGTTCAGGCCGTTTTACATCAGGCCCTTATATTCCAAAGTTTGAAAAGATGCTTGCAGCGTACTTAGGGAAAAAATATGTCATTGCCACATCAAGTGGAACAGATGCCTTGATGATCAGTTTAATATCAGCAGGCGTCCATCCTGGAGATGAGGTCATCCTACCTGCCAACAGCTTTGCTGCAACAGAAAATGCAGTGCTTGCGATTGGTGCGGTTCCAGTCTATGCCGATATTGATCCAGACACCTACTGCCTAGCGCCGAATGAAATAGAAAAGCATATCACAGATAAGACAGTATGTATTCTCCCGGTTCATTTGTATGGAAAGCAAGCGGATATGAAGGCCATTTCGACGATTGCGAAACGGCATGGTCTATCGATCATTGAGGATGGCTGTCAGGCGATTGGCAGCAGCGAGCTTGGGGCATTTGGGGATGGACTTGTTCTCAGCTTTAATCCTTACAAAAACCTTGGAGTTTGCGGAAAGGCAGGAGCCATCGCGACAAATGATGAAGCCCTAGCCGAAAAATGCATGGAAATCAGCTATCACGGTTTTGAACCAGGAAAGAAAAACGTGAAGCGCAGTGACTATGGCTTTAATTCTAAGATTGATAACTTACAGGCCGCAATCGGGCTAGAACGAATGAAATATTTAGGTTTACAAAACTTTAAACGCTTTTACTTGGCAAAGAGATACATAGATCAGCTGCAAACGCTGGAAGACGAAGGCTATATTAAGCTTCCGAAGCTGACAGACGATCATGTATGGCATCTATTCCCGATCAGAGTGGTGAAGGGAAGCCGAGATGAGCTGGCAGAGAAATTATTAGAAATGGGCATAGAAACAGACGTCTATTACCCAATTTTATCGCATCAGCATCAAACGAATCTTGTTTCTCAAAAGTATAGACAAACGGAACTACCACATACGGAAAAAGCCGTACAGCAATTACTCCACTTGCCGCTTTACCCAGGAATGCCGCTGCAAGATCAGGAGAAAGTCATCGAGGGGGTCCATCATGTTATCAAATCTTCCATTCAATAAAAAGCTTGTGCATCAACCGCAACATCCGCAGTGGATCGTCTTCTGTGATTTCGATGAGACCTATTATTCTCACGGAATGACCGAGGAGCAGAGAGAGGATGTAAAACGGCTGGAAGCTTTTGTGGCAGAAAAGAGCGAAGCCGGACAGCTCATGCTGGGCTGGGTGACGGGAAGCAGCCTCGATTCTGTTACGAGCAAAATGGAGAAAGGCGGTTTCTATCAATTCCCGCATTTCATTGCGTCGAATTTAGGAACTGAAATTGTGTATACATCAGATGGGAAATTTGGACAGCCGGATGCAGAATGGATGAAACGGCTTGATGCACAGGGCTTTTCAGACGAAAAAATCGAAGATATTCTGCAAAGCGTACGTGAAAAGGGGATCACTCTTAGGCCGCAAACACAGCTGGGCAGCTCTGGGTATAAAAAGAATTTCTATTATCAGGAGCAGGATGAACGGACAGACCTTCATCATCTATCATTCATCCAAACACTTGCGAAGGAGCGGGGAGTGGCGGTGAACATCAACAAATGCAACCCACTTGCGGGTGACCCTGCGGATTGCTATGACGTTGATTTTTTACCAGTGGGAACAGGGAAGGATGAAATCGTTCGGTTTATGCTGAATCAATATAACCTGTCAAAAGATAAGGGCTTTGCTTTTGGTGATAGTGGGAATGACCTGCGGATGCTTCAATCCGTCACGCACGGCTTTCTTGTCCAAAATGCAACAGCCGAAGCCAAACGGCACCATCATCAAATTTGTCATCATGGGTATGCAAAAGGAATCTATGAAACATTGAAAACAGTGATGTATAAACATGAGGAGGCACATTCATGAAGAAAATTGGAATTGTTGGAGCAGGGAATATTGCAAAAGCACATGCTAGAGCATTATCAACGATCAAAGGTGCAGAATTATCTGGGGTCTATGACTTGCACGAATCCGTCGCACAAGGATTTATTAAACAGTACGGCGGACGGGTGTATGCCAGTATCGAAACACTAGCGGATGCATCAGATGGATTGATCATTGCTTCCCCTAACTTCTGTCACAAGGACCATGCCCTTCAGGCGCTTAGAGCAGGACAGCCGATTTTATGCGAAAAACCGATGGCTGTATCGTTAAAAGAAGCGAAGGAAATGGTGGAGACAGCCAAACAGTTCCAGGTTCAAGCCAGTATGGGTTTTAACTATCGCTATTTATCCTTTGTGAATATTTTGAAGAACTTGATCGCCAATGGTGAATTAGGACGCGTTTTGACAGTACGGACACATTTTAAGAAAAATAGTGCCCTTAGAAGAAAGACATTTTCGTGGAGAGACAGCGGTGAAAGTCTGCGTACAAGCGGTGCATTAGGAGATTTAGGGATTCATTTGATTGATATGCTGTGGTACTTATTTGGCAGTGAAATGAAAAAAGAATCCCTTAATACGAAGATGCTGACACATGTAAAGGAAAAGGAAGAGAAAAAGGTACAGGTCGATGACCATACCGAAATTTTTGGGCAAATGGAGAATCAAGTGTTCTTTCATTTGGTGACGTCCAAAAGTACGCAGCCCGAGGAATGTGGATTTAGTGTAGAAGTAGTGGGGCATGACAAGGTTTTTAAATACCATACAAACATGAAAAACGAATATGAGATCAGTGATGGCTTGTGTGTAGAGCGTCATCAAATGCCGCAAACATTGCTGACAGATCCGCCGAATGAATTTTATGGATGGTCTGATACATTCCGTGATCAGCTGATGCATTGGGTGAATACAGATCCTTATCCATCTCATATGAAGGTGGCCGATTTTGCAGATGGTTATCGCGCGCAGGCTGCGCTGAATACGTGCTTCGAGAGGGAAGAGGCTGCCGTCTCTGCCCGCGCATATTAATGAAGAGGTGGAGCGGAGGATATCATGACTCCGCTCCTTTTTAGAGGAAGTGAAAAGATGAAAAAGGTGTTTTATTTTGGCTGTATCTTTTATTTTTTTATTGGGACCATTCATGTGTTTTTTGGCAGTTTAACGCCTTATTTGCTGTCTAGTTATGATAAGGGTCCTGGGGAATTATCTTCTTTAATCTTCTTTCAGTTTATTGGTTTTTTGACAGGCGTTCTTTTGTCGCCAATTCTTGTGAGGAAAAAAGGTTATGGGGCTGTCCTGACAATGGGGTTGCTGCTGATGATCGGAGCGCTTCTTCTTGGCCTTTTAGTGCCGGGCTGGACGATTCTTGTGGTGGCAGGTTTTTTCCTTGGGAGCGGTGCAGGCAGTCTTGAGACGACGGCCGGGGCGTATGTGATTTCAATGGCAAACAGTGCAAAGCGAATCAGCATCATGGAGGTCTTTTTTGGATTAGGTGCGCTATTGTTTCCTCTATTGATTCTGTTGACTGTGACAGAGGAAACGTGGCATTATGTGTTTTTATTTCAAGTCGGTGCACTGACTTTTTTCCTTATGCTGTGGCTTACTTTTATGAATAAACTCCCTCAAGGACAGATGGCAGCTCCTTCTCAAGACATGAAGAAACCATCTTTGCTGTTTGATCGAGGGAATCGAATGATTGTCGTGCTGATGATCTGTTTTGCGTTTTTCTACGCAGGAATTGAAACGAACTTTGCGAACTTTTTACCGTCGATCATGCTGGAAAAAGGGGGAGACAACTGGGGTCTTTTTGCGGTCTCTACTTTTTGGACAGCGATCGTCATTGGCAGAACTGTCATTGCGAGAAAAGCCGATCAGCTGCATCCGCTGCGTTTTTTAAAACTAAGTGCAGCACTTATGATTGTGCTGCTCGCCGTATTTGCTCTAGCCACCCACATCGCTGCGCAGCTGATTCTTATCTTTTTCATTGGTCTGTGCGCAGCTGGCATGTTCCCCATTGCCTTGACGGCTTCTGCATTAATGATTGAAAATGCCATCGACGAGGCAACTAGTTATTTTATTGCCGCCGCTAGTTTAGGTGGAGCCTGTTTGTCCTTTTTGATTGGGTTTAGCCTTGAGTGGGCAGGTGCGGCAAGCGCCGTCTTTGTTTTCGCCTTTTTAGCTGTTCTCCTTTTTGCGGCTGCCATTCAAATGAATCGATCTCGGAAAAAAGAGACCGTACCCTCACAGCCACCGGCGATGAAAGCCGATCGATAAGCAGCTGATCTGGTGGCTCCTCCTTTTGTATAGCTTATCTTCAGAAAAGGTGACGAAGGACTTGTACTAAAACAACGAGAGTGTGAATAACATGTACAAGTCAGCATCAAAAGGAGGACGTCTATGTGGCGGTGTTTTTTGGTTATATCTTTTTAGGGTTGTCACTTTCAGCGCCTGTTGGGCCAGTCAATGCAGCCCAAATCGACAGAGGGATTAAAAGTGGATTTTGGCACGCTTGGATTTTTGGTGTGGGGGCTATGGCTGCGGATATTGTCTATATGATCCTCATCTATTTTGGTGTCGCCCAGCTTTTGACTGCACCTCTTGTGAAAACCTTTTTGTGGCTGTTCGGCTTTTTCGTTCTGACCTATACCGGTATTGAAAGCCTTCGTAAAATCAATTTGCATCAAAGCCCAAAGAAGGACGGAGGAAACACGTCGATCGGGCATTCGTTCATGACGGGATTTTTCATTTCCCTTTCCAATCCGCTTAGTATATTATTTTGGCTTGGGATCTATGGCAGTATTTTAGCCAATACGATTGAAAAGTACGGGGCATCTCAAATGCTGATGTACAGCATTGCTATTTTCATCGGCATGCTCTTATGGGATTTCTGTATGGCGCTGCTCGCCAGTACGTTTAGACGATATTTAAATGAACGGATTTTGCACGGCTTATCCGTTCTGGCAGGTCTCTCTTTACTCGGCTTCGGTGCTTACTTTGGATATCAAGGGATCATGGCGCTCATTGGATAGAATGGTTGATAAGAAAAAGGGCTAAAATCTAAATCATTTTAGCCCTTTTTCATATTTGACAATAATAGGACACTCTTCAATAATGATGGAAGATACATAAAATTGAAGGAGTTTTTGCCATGCGTATGTTCCTGCCAGCATTCAACTATGTGTGTATGCTGATTTTGTCTGTGATCACAGCGACATTCGTTTATACCATGTTGTTTGCCCTACCTGAATCCAGATTCAGTTATGTGGAGGTCACCAGTCTTTTTATTTTGATCGCTTATGTCCTATTTGCTGCACCTATCCAAATGGTTTTACACCGTCATCCTGAGAAGTTTCGGCGCCGTGATTTATTGGTTTATTTTATCGGGGCGTGGGTGGTTTGTTCGGCGCTTGCTTTATGGATTGATTATGGTGTTGTCGTCTTTATTAGCTACAAAGTTTATCTATTTAGCTTTTGCGCGGCCTTTATTTATTGGCTGCTTGATTCAGTCTTTTTAAAGAAGAAGAATCAATCATAAAGGTTTTTCCCGTTTTTTCTCCTGAAAATGAACGTGTATGACCTTCGAGAATCCGCTTGATACAAAAGCAAGAGCCGTCATCAGAAGGACCCAGTATAGATTGCTAAGGTCAAATCCAGTATAAACGAAGATGAAAATCATCGAGATCACGGACGTTAATATGAGGACAGGCCATATCCGTTTAAATAGCAGATAACCAACAAATCCCCAAAGGAAAGCCATCACTGGTAGTGTAAATAAGATCAGATACATCGGATGGAGAAAAAGAAGACGCATGTCATTCACCCATTTCTTTTATGATGACCGACTCTATTAGATAGAGGCGGCTAAATGATGATATGCAGAAGCATACTCATACATGATTAGATAAATGGAAGTGAATTCCTGCTTCATCCGGCAAATCAACCACCTTGTGAATGTCCAGTGAAAGTCGTTGAAGGACAGTCACCACAGCTTTTTCCTCCTCATAGGCTATGGAGAAGACGCTAAAACGAGGTGGAAAAAAATGGCCCAGCTGTATGCAAAAAGTTGCCTTGATCAAAATCTACGATCACTAGATGAATGGAAGCAGGATGCTTTCACACAGTTTGGAGAAATGGTCGGTGATGAGGCAGATACATTTCCGTGTGTACCAGGCAGACAAGGATTTTTTCTCGATCATTTGCGTTATGGGTTTGTCGGTGATCCGCGGGGAGAAGAGGCCGTGAATGAATTAGCAGAGCTTTTAAGGGAATACCAAAGCTGCTCTAGGGAAACCGGTCAATATGCTTCGTTCATTTGCTTTTTTGAAACACCGCAGGATATGAAGGAGTATTCGCTCGAAGAGTATGAGGAGCAGTTTTGGTCGATGGTTCAGCAATTACATCAAAAGGATGAAATGAAATGGCCAGAGGAAATTCCATCAGATCCTGAAAATCATGAATGGGAATTTTGTTTTCATGGGGAGCCTTATTTTATTTTATGCGCGACACCAGCGCATAAGCTAAGAAAAAGCCGTCATTTTCCTTATGTGATGTGGGCCTTTCAACCAAGGTGGGTGTTTGAAAAGATGAACGGTTCCACCACATTTGGTCAAAAAATGAGTAAACTCGTTCGGAAGAGGCTGAAGGCGTATGATCAAGTAGATGTACACCCAGCATTAAAATGGTATGGGGATCAGAAAAATTTAGAATGGAAACAATACTTTCTTTCAGATGATGAGGCGGAGAAACCAGCCTCCGCCAAATGTCCATTTACTGCTTTAAAAAACATGATGAAATTATGATGCGGCCTGATCCTGTTTCCACTTTTTTCTCATAAAGAGTACCATGATGCCAATGACAGCAATGATTCCAAGGCTTATAAAAAAGCCAGGTCGTCCGCTTGCCTCTGTCAGAGTACCTGAAACAGCTGCACCAATTAAGATCAGGGCAAGAACCATTTCGCACGTTTGGCGAGTGGATGGCTTTGACAGTTTTTTGCTTGAAAGCAGAATAAACACCCATGTGTACAAAAGAGTTAAACCGGCTGCCGTTGTGAGATGCTCGTAAATGTGTTTGGACAAAAAGAGTGCCAGCAAAATCGAGACAATCAACCCTGCAGCAGTTAAAAGAATTGAAGACCATCTGACATGAGATGGTTCTTTTTGTTTAAAACAAGCAGGTGCATCCTGATGCTCCGACATCGTGCCGAGCAGTGTTGTGACCGCATAGAGGGAGGCAACCAATGTGGAAAACCCCGCAATAATGAAAATGCCATTAAAAATATGAAGGAAAATCGATAAATGAAATGGCTCCAGTGATGTAATAAATGGACTGCTATTCTCGTTAAAGGCTGTCACTGGCACAAGCAAAAGCGCAAGTCCGATGGAGACGATATAAATGACAGCAAGAATGATCAGCATCACACGTCCAGATTTTGCGGCGTCCTTCGGGTCTTTTAAATGAACCGCCATCAGCCCCATGACTTCAATCCCCCCGAAAGCATAAAACGCATAAATTAGCCCATTCCATAGACCGAGCGGACCGAGCGGCATCCATTCGTGGTCTTTATTTGGAAGGTGAAGGGTGGGCCTATGCTCTGTGAGAATGCCGCATAAAACAAGAACGGCAAGGACGACAAACAATAGGATCGCCCCGGTCTTCAGCACGGCAAGGACATTTTCCGTCTTTTGAAAAGAAGAAAGCCCAATGATAATCACAAGCAGGGCAAGAGCGGAATAAATCGCTGAAAATACCCAAAGTGGAATGGATGGAAACCAGTGACGAGTAAAAAGAGAAATCGCCGTCAGCTGACTCCCTGTGATGAGCATTTCTGAAAACCAATACACCCAGCCATTACTAAATCCCGCCCAGCGCCCATAGGCTTTTCGGGCATAGGAACAAAATGATCCTTTATCTGGGTTTTCGGCTGTCATCGCAGCCAGGTGTTTAAAGACGAGATATGTGCCGACTGCCGCAAGCAAAAATGAAATGCAGACGGAGTAACCGGACTTTGTAATGGCGATGCTGGAACCAAGGAAGAAACCAGTGCCGATTGTACAGCCGACTCCGATAAGAGAAAGCTGCCACCAAGATAAAGATTGTTCTTCTTTCAATGCATGTGCAACACCTTTCTGATTCAATAGCATTAGCTTGTAACCGCCTCTTTTTTTTATACATGATCAAGAGGACGTTTTGGGCATACTGTCAACATGGAAAGGAGTGCATGTGATGAACGGAGAATACGTAATTTTACCAAAGGATGGGCTTGGTTTTCGGTTAGGAAAAGGACAATGTATGCGAGTGGTTGATGTCGAAGGGCAGCAAGTAGCAGACGTGATGGCCTATCATGAAAAGGATTTTTATGAAAAATTTGATCAAGGCGCTACAATGGACAGCCTGTTCTCTTCCAAGGTGAAAAAGGGAGATCAGCTTTATTCTAATTTATATAAACCAATGTTTACGGTCATTGAAGATACAGTTGAATGTCATGATTTATATATGCCTGCGTGCCGGCAAGAAATGTATCAGCTCTTATATGGGCGTACGCACCTAGAGGTCATGCATACATGCTACGATAATCTCAGGACGGCCTTTGAGCCATTCGGGATTCCAAAGGAGGATATGTATTATCCTTTTAATGCGTTTATGAATACAGTCATTGATGACAAAGGAAAACTGTCTGTCGAGCTACCAAAATCGCTCCCCGGTGATTACATCCGCCTGCGTGCAGAAATGGACCTCATTGTCGCGGTGTCTGCATGTCCTGCCGACATTGGAAAATGCAATGGCTCAAGCTGTACATCCATCCGAGTGGAGATCGATTGAAAAGGAAAGACCAGTCAAAGCGGCTTGGTCTATTTCGTTTGTGAATGTTTGATCATTTATGAAAAAGGGGAACGTCTAAAAAATATCCTTTATCAAAACATGATATAATAAAGTGGCTAAAATCGTTGGTAAACCAATTGAATTGGAAGTAAAACCTGTTCTCTTCATGTAGAGGATGCTTAGGAGGAAAAGTGTATGAGTTTGCAGAAAAAAATCAGCCAAGAGTTGCATGTGCAGCCCTCAATTGACCCAAAGCAGGAGATCGAAAAACGGGTTGGATTTCTAAAGGCTTACTTGAAAAAGACCGGTGCAAAAGGATTCGTTCTCGGTATTAGCGGCGGACAGGACTCAACGCTTGCCGGCCGTCTCGCTCAGCTCGCTGTAAGTGAGCTTCGTCAAGAAGGAAAAGAGGATGCTGTCTTTATTGCAGTCCGTCTACCGCATGGCACGCAGCAAGATGAAGACGATGCGCAGCTGGCTCTATCATTTATTCAGCCGGACAAGTCTTGGAAATATGATATCGCGCCTGCCGTGACGGCATTCAGTGAACAATACCAAAAGGAAACAGGCGGTGCGCTGTCTGATTTTAATAAAGGGAACGTCAAAGCACGCATGAGAATGATCGCACAGTATGCCGTCGGTGGACAGGAAGGCTTACTTGTCATTGGAACGGATCATGCAGCTGAAGCTGTGACGGGCTTTTTCACGAAGTATGGGGATGGCGGTGCAGATGTCCTTCCGCTCACAGGTTTAACGAAACGCCAAGGACGGTTGTTGCTTGAGACCCTTCAGGCACCGGAGCGATTATACTTAAAGAAACCGACAGCCGATCTGCTGGATGATAAGCCTCAGCAAACGGATGAAACAGAACTTGGTATTACGTACAATGAAATTGATGATTACTTAGAAGGAAAACCAGTTTCAGATCAAGCAGCAGAAGCGATTGAAAAACGCTATGTTCAATCAGAACATAAACGTCAAGTACCAGCTTCTATGTTTGATGACTGGTGGAAATAAAATAAGTGACCTCTCCAGAAGATGGAGGGGTCTTTTTATGTCAAATTTCAGCTGAATTTGACAGAATGAATCGAAAATGGTTCATTAATTAGTAGAACGATCTACGTAAGTCTGTTTGACTAAATAAAGGATGAATTGAAGAATAAGTGGTGAAATAATTAGTTCGATTCACTTAATTTCTCTTCAAAAGACAGTATTTTCAGAAAAAATGATTGACGATAAAAACGAATGCGCTTACAATGAAAACACATTCCAAAAAGTGAAATTGAATTCCACTAGACGGAATAAAAGGAGTCGTTCATCTCCAAATAAGAGGCTAAAGGAATGATTCACACAATGAAAAATCGAAGTGCACTGGAAATATACAAAGAAGGAGGCGCTTGGTGGGAGACTGAGATTAGTCATATTCAAAAAAATTCAATTGAACTTCGGGGCTATCCAATTGAAGAGCTTATTGGTCAATTATCGTATCCACAAATGCTTTATTTACTGCTTGTTGGTGAATTACTAGATGATTCTAAGGCAGCTCTTTTTGAAAGTGTTCTGGTCGCAGGTGCGGATCATGGGCCAAGAGCACCGTCTATTGCAGCGGCAAGAATGGCGGTTACGTGCGGCATTTCGTTTAATTCTTCTGTTGCAACAGGGGTGAATCTATTAGGTGATATTCATGGCGGAGCTGGTGAAAAGGCGATGCGTATGTTATACGAAGCCAAAGCAGCCTACGATGAACACAAGGATATCAAGTCTGCTGCAAAGCAAGTATGTCAGACGTGGTTAGCTCGCAAGGAAAAAATTCCGGGAATCGGTCATCAGCTGCATGATGATGATCCTAGAGTGAGACGGCTGTATGAGCTGAGTCAAACATATGTGCAGCAAGGTGATATCAGCGGAACGTACTTACGGTTAGCTGAGGCGATTAGACATGAGCTTGAACAATTAAAAGGGAAAAAAATCACGATGAACATAGATGGTGTATCTGCTGCGATCCAATGTGAATTAAGTATTCCAGCTGAAGCGGCAAAAGGCATCTTTTCCTTATCGAGAGGAATGGGCATCGTGGCGCATGCATATGAAGAGCTGACAAAAGGTGCCCTAGTGAAAGGACCTTGTCCGAATGAAGAAAGACTTGTTCGTTATGCGGGGGTCGGGACGCGTCACTTGAAGGAGGGTGAGAGAATTTGAGTGAATTGAAAGCGTTGTCATATATAAACGGCGAATGGCTGGATGCAAACCATGTCAAAGAAGACATTATCAATCCATACTCTGGGGAAATGATCGGTACATCCTATCTTGCCTCCTCAGAAGATATAGAACAGGCGCTTTCTATTGCGCAGCAAGCTAAAAAACAAATAGCGGCAATATCAGCATTAGAACGCTCAACGCTTCTAACAAAGGCAGCCGCCTTATTGGAAGAACAAAAAGAGCATTTTGCAAAACTCATTTCTTTAGAATTAGGCAAACCACTTAAAAATACAAGAGATGAAGTCTCACGATCAATTGAAACGCTGGCGCAGTCAGCCGAAGAAGCCAATCGACTAATCGGTGAGACCATTCCTGGCAATGTATCTTCCCGTGGACAGAGAGCAATGGCGATGACATTTAAAGTGCCGGTTGGGGTTGTGCTGGCGATTACGCCTTTTAATGCGCCTCTCAACTTAATTTGTCACAAAATCGGTCCAGCTTTTGCGGCAGGGAATGCCATTATTTTAAAACCAGCACCGCAAACATCAGCTGTTGCCACAGCGTTTGTTAAGCTCCTGCTTGAAGCAGGGTTTCCAGAAAAGAGCGTGCAGCTTGTGATTGGAGGAGTAGACGCCGGCAAGCAGTTAGTCACTGATGAAAGAACCAATCTTGTTTCTTTTACTGGCGGTGCGGTGGGCGGAGAACATATTTCAAACTCTGCTGGATTAAAAAAGGTACTGCTGGAACTCGGAGGAAATGGAGCGACGATTGTTCATCATGATGCAGATATCGAGCAAGCCGCCTCTCTTTGTGCCAAAACGGGCTTTAGCAACTCTGGTCAAAGCTGTATTTCTGTTCAAAGAATTTATGTTCACAAGCAAATTTTGTCGACATTTACTGAGACACTTAAACAAAAAGTAGAACAGCTCGTCGTTGGAGATCCGCTGTCTAGTGAAAGTGATATCGGCTGTATGGTTGATGTACAGGCAGCAAAACGTGTGGAGGCATGGATACATGAGGCAGAGAAAATGGGTGCCGAGCTTCTATCTGGAGGACAACGAAATGGCGCAAGCATCACACCGGCTATTTTGCTAAACCCGCCAAAACAAGCCAAGGTCGTCTGTGAAGAAGTGTTCGGTCCAGTTGTCAGCATTCTCCCATATGAGGAGCTGGATGAGGCAATCAAAGAAGCAAACGATAGTCGATATGGTTTGCAGGCAGGTGTCTTTACGAATCAGCTGGATGTTGCGTTACACGCAGCAAAAGAGCTTGAAACTGGTGGCGTAGTCATCAATGGGACATCGAATTTCAGACTAGATCACTGGCCATATGGCGGGATTAAACGAAGCGGTATTGGAAGGGAAGGCCCGCGTTTCGCCATCGAAGAGATGACCGAAACCAAAATGGTTGTGCTGCCAAATGGTCTATAAAGGGGGCAGATGGATGTGAATGTCTTTCAGCAAAAGGTGAAAAGTGCGCAGACAGGCGGTCAGCCGATGATTTGTACGCCGCTCATTGGACAAACAAAGGAAGAATTGTTTCTTGAAGTTGAGGTGTTAGCTGAGAAGAAGCCTGATGTGATAGAGTGGCGAGCGGATTTTTTCAATCACCTCAATGACAAGGAACAAGTCATCGACACCCTAAAAGGGATGATCGAAAAGGCAGATAACATCCCATTTTTATTCACCATTCGTTCTGAAAAAGAGGGCGGCGAACGCATCTCACTCTCAGAGGATGAAAAAGTTTCCCTGCTTGTCGAGCTTTGTGCCACTCAGCTTGTGGCTGCCGTTGATTTTGAATTAATGCATGATGTCTCGCATATCCAGCAAGTCAGTCAGGCGGCTAAGAGAAACGGGGTCATCTTGATTGTGTCGTACCACGATTTCCAGCGTACCCCGGAGGCGGATCGGCTCGTAGAGCTATTCATCAATGCAGAATCGGTTGGTGCCGACATTGCAAAGATCGCCGTCATGCCGCATTCCTATGAGGATGCATTGACACTGCTCTCTGCGACTGGCAAGGCGAACAAGCACCTGTCCATCCCCGTTATTTCGATGGCGATGGGGGAATATGGCGCCTTCACAAGAATGGTAGGTGGACTCTTTGGGTCTGTCATGACCTTTGCTGTAGGGAAAGAAAGCTCGGCACCTGGACAAGTTGCGATACAGGATTTGAATACCGTTCTATCGATTGTGTTTTCAAAGAATCAGTGAGTAGCAGATTCATAGCTGCACCGTGAGAGGAGAGAAACATGAAGAAGAATATATCTACACAGGTCATTCAGTATTTAGAAAATCGAGGAGTTGAGCATATCTTCGGTCTGTGCGGTCATACGAATATTGCTTTTTTATCAGCGCTAGAAAAAAGCCGTATTCAATTTGTGAATGTCAGACATGAACAGATAGCGGCGCATGCAGCAGACGGTTATGCACGAGCGAAGAAACAGACGGCTGTTGTGCTCAGTCATTTAGGTCCTGGACTCACCAATGCGGCAACAGGCGTAGCGAATGCCGCACTCGATTCCATTCCAATGGTTGTCATTGCAGGAGATGTTCCAAGTCATTACTACGGAAAGCACCCACACCAAGAAATCAATCTTCATTCCGATGCTTCTCAATACGAAATTTATCGCCCGTTTGTGAAAAGAGCATGGCGAGTCGACATTCCAGAATTATTTCCAGAAATATTATCAAAAGCGTTTCAGTTAGCTGAAAGTGGCCGCCCTGGGCCAGTCCTGATTTCAGTTCCGATGGATGTGTTCTCAAAAGACTTAGATGTGTCGTTATTTGAACAAATCGCTCATCATACACACACCGTTGAAAAACCATCTATTGATGATCAAACAGCGAATCGGATAATAGATCGATTGCTGCAGGCAGACAAACCGCTCTTATATGTAGGGGGAGGCATTTTACTAGCCGATGCAGCAGAAGAGTTAAAGGCATTTTCTGACCATTTGAGTATCCCTGTTGCCCATTCTTTGATGGGGAAAGGGGCGATGCCGGATGATCATCCAATGACCCTTGGCATGACAGGGTTTTGGGGGACGAAATTTATCAATGATCAGTGTAAAGCAGCGGACTATATATTGGCTTTAGGCACCCGTTTTGCTGAAGCAGATGCGAGTTCGTGGGAATCGGAGTATACGTTCAATTTCCAATCAACCAAGCTCATTCATATTGACATTGATCCGAATGAAATTGGCCGGAACTATCCTGTTGAAATTGGAGCGGTAGCAGATCTCAAGCAGGCGTTGACTGTACTCAATCGTGTGGCGAAAGAAAGGCTGCCAGAAGGTCTGGATCGCCCTCAATTGAAAAAAGACATTGCGGCATATCGTGAGGAATTTCAGAAGAGTAATTTGACGAATATTCAAGACGAGTCTTTCCCAATGAAACCACAGCGTATTTTGCAGGAAGTGCGAGAAGTATTGCCGCCGGATGCTTTCATTACAACCGATGTTGGCTGGAATAAAAATGGGGTCGGACAGCAATTTCCTGTATACACGCCAGGCACTATTTTAACCCCAGGTGGTTTTGCGACGATGGGATTTGGCGCTCCCGCTGCACTTGGAGCAAAGATTGCCCAGCCTGACCGTGTCGTTGTATCACTTGTTGGGGACGGCGGATTCGGTCAAAATCCATCTGTTCTCGCAACAGCCATGGAAGAAAACATTCCTGTCGTGTGGATTGTGATGAACAATAGTGCGTTTGGGACGATCGCCGGCTTGCAAATGGCACACTATGAAACGACTTACGGCACTGTGTTTAGAAAAGATGGAGAAAGCTATTCGCCTGATTTTGCAGCCATTGCAAGAGGTTATGGGATGAAGGGGATCAAAATTACGGCGGCTTCTGAATTCAAAGAAGCTTTGGCTGAAGCAATCGCTTCTCAGGAGCCATGTGTCATTGATGTAGCGATGAAAAATGATCCAGTGCCTACTGATGGACATTGGAACATTAATGATATTTATTCACCAAATACAAAACGTTCACATGTCAGTGTGAACTAAACATGACTAGGGAGGAATCAACAATGAAAATTAAAGTATTAAATCCATTTCAAGACGGTCATCCATTATGGTTAGGTTTAGATCATCCAGAAGAGAAAATGATTCGGAAAGTGTTTCAAACGATCACACCAGATACCGTAGGGTCAGAGCATATGATGGCAGGTCTCACTATTTTTGAGCCGGGCGAAGCAAGCTCGGTACACAATCACCCGGGTTCAGAGGAATTTGATTATGTGATTAAAGGGTCTGGCGAAGTCATTTGCGATGGAGAAAGACAATCATTTAAACAAAATGACTTTATGTTTATTCCAGATGGTGTCTCACATCAGCATGTGAACACAGGGGACGAACCTTTATGGCTGATTTGGCTCTATACACCGCAAGGGCAGCTTCCGAAGGACTAAAAAACCTTGCACGAGAGAAAGAAGAAAAGGGGCTAAAATAGAAAGCATTTTAGCCCTTTATCAATTGAACGAAAGGGAGTCAAGCAATGAATAAGAATACACCGCTTGAAGGAATCAAAATATTAGATGTTTCTACAATGATTGCTGCACCATACGGCGCGGTGCTTCTAGGGGATTTCGGTGCAGAGGTCATTAAAGTCGAGATTCCCGGAAAAGGGGATACACTGCGGCATGTTGGCCCTTTTGCAGATGGTGAACCTTTGAGATGGTCAGGGCTTTCAAGGAATAAGAAATCTCTTACACTCGATTTGCACAAAGAAGAAGCAAAAGACATTTTTAAAAAGCTTGCAGCGCAGGTTGATGTGATCATTGAAAATTTTCGTCCGGGAACACTTGAAAAATGGGACGTTGGGTACGATGTATTAAAAGAAATCAACCCTCGTTTAATTATGATTCGTGTTTCGGGTTATGGGCAAACCGGTCCGTTTAAGGACAAGGCGGGATTTGGTACACCTGCGACGGCGTTTAGCGGCTTTACATATATTCAAGGGTTTCCAGATCGGCATCCAGTCAGCCCTTCCTTTTCCCTTACGGATTATATCGCAGGAATCTATGTGGCGTTTGCCACTGTGACAGCGATGTATTACCGTGACACACATCCAGAAGGAACTGGGCAAATGGTGGATTTGGCTCTCTATGAATCTGTGTTCCGCATGTTAGAGTTTTTGGTTGCTGAATATGACAAGCTAGGGAAGGTGCGTGAGCGTTCACCGGGGTTAAGCGGTCATTCAAGCCCTGCCGGCACCTATGAGACAAAGGACGGGCATTATTTGGTTCTTGTGACGAGTACAGATTCGACCTTTAATCGATTGGCAGAGGCGATGAATCGCTTAGATTTACTAGAGAACGAGAAATTCTCTGTGAATGCAGCCAGGCTGAAGCATAACGATGAAATGGATGCGATCGTCTCGCAGTGGATTGCGTCCAAAACAAGAGATGACGTCCTAGACATTCTAGATACACATGGTGTGCCTGTGAGTCCGATTCTAAGCATTCGGGATATCTTTGAGCATCCGCAATTTAAAGCACGAGAAAATATTGTCGAGGTGCATCACCCGCGACTTGGAAAAGTGAAGGTGCCTGGGATCATTCCGAAGTTTGAAAAAACCCCCGGTAGTATCCGCCATATTGCGCCTGATTTAGGTGAACATAATTATGAAATTTTAACGAAAATGCTTGGCTTCACAGAAGAAGAGTGTAAACAGTTAGAAGAAAAAGGGGTCATTTAAGACACTCAACCGATCCGCACGCTGCGGAAACAAAGGAGGATGGTTATGAAAGTGCATTCAGAACTGAAGGGGAACGACTTGCGGCCTGCTTATGCGAAACCAACAAAAGCTCGTTTCGGCATCTTGATTCTGTTGTTTTTTATTACCGCTATTAACTATATTGATCGAGCCAGTGTATCCATTGTTGCACCTGCGATTCAGTCTTCATTGCAATTAAACCCTGCCTTATTAGGCCTCATCTTTTCAGCATTTAGCTGGACCTATACAGCCATGCAGATCCCTGGCGGCTTTATTCTTGATAAGTTTGGATCAAAGGTAACGTATGGAATATCACTTGTGACTTGGTCTATTTTCACCGGTTTACAGGCGTTTGCGAACAGCTTTGCCTTCTTATTTGGCTGCCGTTTGTTTATCGGAATTACAGAATCTCCCGCATTTCCTGCGAATAACCGCATTGTGACCACATGGTTTCCAAGGCGGGAACGCGCATTTGCAACAGGGGTTTATACCGCTGGAGAGTATGTGGGGCTTGCATTTGCGACACCTCTTCTTTTTTGGATCATGACAACTTTCGATTGGAGAACCGTCTTTATCACTGCTGGTGCGCTCGGTATTATATTTGCTTTCTTTTGGTACAAGTATTATCACGAACCGAAAGAGCATCCGAAGATCAATGAAGATGAGTTAGAATTGATCCGTCAAGGCGAAGGGTTGACAGTGGCATCACAGGAGAAACTGAAATGGGCAGACTTTGCCGCACTTTTAAAATATCGTAAATTGATTGGACTCTATATTGGTCAATTTTCTGTTGCGTCTACCCTCTTTTTCTTTTTAACATGGTTTCCGACCTATTTAGCAGAGGCGAAAAATATGGCCTTTCTCAAAGTGGGTTTTGCGGCATCCCTGCCATACATCGCTGCATTCTTTGGAGTGCTGTTTGGAGGCTATGTGTCTGACTGGCTGCTTAAAAAGGGTGTATCGGTCAATGTAGCGAGAAAGCTGCCGGTTGTGGTCGGTCTGCTTCTGACAAGTACCATTGTTTTAGCGAATTTTACAACGAATATCCCGCTTGTGCTGACCATTTTATCCATCGCTTCCTTTGCACAAGGACTGTCTAATATCTCCTGGACCATGCTGTCTGAGGTGGCACCACGAGAAATGGTCGGTCTGGCTGGCGGAGTATTTAACTTTTTTGCTAACTTATCCGGCATCATCACCCCGCTGATTATCGGATTCATCGTATCGGCGACAGGCTCTTACAACGGCGGTATTTTATTCGTCAGCTTAGTGGCATTAGGCGGAGCGTTGTCGTATATCTTTATTGTAGGTAAGATTGAACGGATTCAATTAAAATAATAGAGAGTAAGAAAAAGAGAACTCATTGGGTTCTCTTTCAGCGTGTAGACAAACCCTCGCATTCAGTGTCAGTCCTGTGTGCCGGTGCTCACGAATGTCAAAATCGCTCCGCGTCGGTACTCGTCCTTCCTAGGGCTGAAAAGGTTTTCTATCACACTGAAAAAAAGACAAAGGGCTAAAATCAAGTTCATTTTAGCCCTTTGTCAACAATCTTGAAAGAGAACTCATTGGGTTCTCTTTTTCTATGAATAAAAGATGACGGTGATGATCGTTGCACATGCGATCCCCATGCTGATATAAAAACCAGCAAACCAGATATTCCATCGAGTGATTCGGTAAGGATTGACCTTCATCAAATCTGCTAATAGGGAGACAGATACATTATATGGGCTAAACATGACCGTTGAGGTTCCAGCGATAATGAACATGATGGCGATGGGAAGGGCAGGCAGTTCATGAATGACAGGTGCCATCAAGCTCACTAAGAGAGCAAGCGAAACGAGCGGGTGAAAACCGCAAAGAGCGGTGATGAGAAAATACAGCCCGATGACCCCATAAACCCAAATGGCATGATCTGATATACTGACGATAAATGCTTGAATCGGCTGCAGGCTGTTTGTGACAAGCAGCATATCGACAAAGAAGCCCGCGCTTAAAAATAGACACATATAATTGGAGAGCTGACGGGTTCGTTCTTTCCAATGGGGAATAGAGACAGCTACATATTGTTTTCGTTTTTTGATGATAGACGAGAATAATAGAGCGAAAGGAATAATCGTCAGCACAACAGCGAACAGATAACCTTTTCCAATCCAGGCGTCAACAAGCGAAACGACTGTCATAAAATTGAGCAGCATGAAAGCAAGCTGAAGGGTTTTTCTCTTGATGCGATGAGGGTTGGAGTGAACTTCTGCCGGCTGGATGATATGCGGCAATCGTTTGCTTTGACGAGAAAACAGCAACCAATCCGTCAACAGCACAAGCACCATTAAACAAAACGTAACGGGTGCAATCTGATAATATTTCAATTTGGTTGCATCAATGGTGACACTCACCAGTACTTCGACAGGACTCCAGCTAAGACATAGCGCATATGACCTTAAAAGATTGCGCGTATAAAGGTGCTGTTTGACTTGTTCCTGAAGGGCGTTCAGCGATGGTTTCAAGGATGTATATAATAAGGGAATCGTTGCGATATTTAAAAACATACCAAGAACATGAGTGACAAATGAACTCTTGCGATAAAGCTGATTTGTGCTCGTTGTATGTAAGGTAAGCAGTTTATTTAATTGAGTATCGAAATGTCCAACGTGTATGAGAGAATGAATAAATGGCAGCATGAAAAATAAAGAAAGCAAGCCTAACATGGAATGAAAATGAAGAAAAAGCGTATGCAAAGGCTGTTCTGACCAGAAAAATAACACCAATCCAATCAAGAGAAACATAGCACCCGTTTTCAAATAAAGCCCACTTGCCTTCTTAAAGGAAATGGTGAGCGAAGCAGTCGCCAGCAGACCAACCAAATAGGAGAGAATGGGAGCAGGGAATAGTTGATGAACGATGTATAAGCTAATAAGAAGTGTGAAAAGTAGCAGGTAGATCATGATATCTCCTCCATCAAAACATCTATTGGTTTTATTCCGTACAGTGGAATTTGTTTTCTTTTAATGGAACATTTAAAATGGATTATAGCAAAATTGGTCAATCATGTCGATAAGAAATCAAAGGGGAAAAGGAGAAAGTGAACATGGCTGATAAGAAGTCAAAAGAAGAATCAGGATTGCGTACCGTTCAGCGCGCTTTGGATATTCTTTCTTGCTTTAGCGAAGAACGTCAAGAGTTGACGCTAACGGACATTTCAAAAGAGATGAACTTAGCAATGTCTACCACAACGAGACTGCTCAAGGCACTTGAAATGAATCATTTTGTGGAAAAGAACCAAGAGACAATGAAGTACCGGCTCGGTCAAAGACTTTATCTTCTCGGTTATATTGCTGGGAAGTCCATCAAATTGAGGGAACTGGCAAAACCGCTCATGTACACACTTCGTGATGAAACAAAGGAAACCGTCAACCTGTATGTGCTCGATCACAAAAGCAGGGTATGTATTGAACAAGCCGAAGGGCTGCAATCGATTCGGCATCTTGTGAAAATCGGTGAGAAGTTGCCGTTATACGCTGGTGCTGGTGGAAAGGTGCTGCTTGCTTTCCAAACCGAAGAGTTTCAACAGCAAGTTTTCGCATCTGAGGCTGATCACATGACGATGGAGGAATGGCAAAAAGAATGTCGTCATATTCTTGAAACGCATACCGCTTGCAGTATTGATGAACGGGAAGTCGGATCGGCGGCAGTGGCGGCACCGATCTTTAACATTCATGGGGAAGTGCAGGCATGTTTATCCATATCTGGACCGACCCAACGATTTACTGAAGATGTCATCCCTCAGCTGCAGCAAAAAGTGAAAGAGCATGCCGAGAAGCTCTCCGAACAGCTCGGTTACGTCGTCAAACACAATTTTTAAGAATGCCTATCTTTTCTCAGTCCATTTATCATATAATAGAAACATTATGTAGCATTCCTTGTCGTAAGGAGGACGTGTCACGAACATGAAAAACAATAGAGAGATTCCTGTGAGACAGCGAAATATTGTCCTCATTGGCTTTATGGGCGTTGGGAAAACAACCATTGGGCAGCTGGTTGCCAAAAAGTTATATAGAGATTTTATTGATGTTGATCAGGAGATTGAGAAAAAGTACAACATGACGATTCCAGAAATGTTTCAGCAAAAAGGAGAAGCGTTCTTCAGACAGGCTGAAAAGGACTATATCGTCGATTTATGTGAACATACTCAGCTAAAGATCGTGTCTCTTGGAGGCGGTGCGTTTAAACAGGAAGAAATCAAACGATCTTGCTTAAAGCATTGTACGGTTCTTTTCCTTGACCTATCTTGGGAGAATTGGAAACAACGGCTGGATATTTTAATTGAAAACCGTCCTGTTCTTCATAACCGCACGCTTGACGAGATGAAAGAGCTGTTTGAAGAGCGCCGGGAAATTTATTCCCTTCATAACTCAAGAGTGGAAACAGATCATCTAGAAGCTGAAGAAGTCGCCAATTATATTGTCGACACACTCAAGCTCGGCTGGGATCTATATTCGAAATAAAAAAGTCTATCCTAAGGGGTAGACTTTTTCTATTAGATCTAGAGTAGTCAAAGAAATGACAGTATAAGTTGGATGATGGATGAAAAAAAGAAGAAAAGATGTTTTTTTCTTCGTCATTATATCAAAATGCATGCATCCTTTATGTGGTGTGTCTAGCCATTTGAAAAAAGTGGTGATTAGACTACAACTAAGTCAAGATGATGAGGTTTTTGATTGATGCGGGAAACGACATATATCTCTCATTTTCTTTTTTTGAAAAAATAAAATAGTATCTAAATTCCAATAATAGTTTTTTGAATTATTATAATTTTTAAAAATCTGGTTGACACCTTCGGTTATATCATTCTATGATTATTAACGTAAACGCTTACCGTAAACGTTTACTATAACGGATGGGGAGGAATTTGTTGATGAAAAATAAAGAAAAATGGAGCGGTGTATTCCCGGCAGTCTTAATTCCTTTTAAAGATGACTATTCAATTGATGAACCTGCTTTTCGTAAGCTTGTTCGCTGGGTGGCGGGGCACGAAGGGATTAATGGGATCGTTGTCAATGGACATACTGGCGAGATTATGACTTTGCTGCCACATGAACGAGCTGAAGCTGTGCGTATTGCAGCCGACGAATTAAAGGGAGAAATTCCTGTCATTTCTGGGGTTTCTGCTGAAGGGACAATTGAAGCGATCCAGCATGCAAAAGCAGTGGAGGAAGCTGGTGGAGAAGGTATTCTTCTTATGCCGCCACATTCATGGCTGAGATTCGGTATGCAGCCTGAGTCACCTGTCCAATTCTTTAAAGATGTTGCAGAAGCAATTGACATTTCAATCATCGTTCATCAGTATCCAACATGGACAAAAACCTCTTATACAACCAGTCAATTATTAGAAATGTCGGAGATTCCAAACGTTGTCTCATTTAAAATCGGTCAAAGAGACATGGCGCAATATGAAGTCGATGTGCGCGCACTGAAAAAGCATGCACCAGATGTATCGTTGCTCACATGTCACGATGAATATTTATTGCCAACATTAGTTCAAGGAATTGATGGGGCGCTTGTAGGTTTCGGCTGTTTTGTACCAGATTTGATTGCTGAGCTTGTGAAATGTGTGGAAGAACAAGACCTTGTAGCGGCTAATAAAGTGTACGATAGAATCTTTGAATTAAAGCATGCTGTGTATAAAATGGATGAACCTTCCTCTACCTCTCATCTGCGAATGAAGGAAGCGATGTTCCAGCGAGGTTTGATCAGCAGTTCGCTTGCGAGGAAACCAGTATTACCTTTAACTCAAAAGGAAAAAGAAGAGATTCGTCAGGGCCTTCAAAGTGTTGGTTTACTTAAGGAAAACGTTAGTAAATAATAGACCATTGATTTCATGATGAAGGTGAGTCAGGTTATAATAGAGTATAAAACAACAGACTCCCGGAGGTATGAAATGTGTCAGTAAGTATTAAAGATGTCGCATTGAAAGCTGGAGTATCTATCGCCTCTGTTTCCCGAGTATTAAGTGGCAAACCAGGAGTAGGTGCTCAAACGGCTGAAAGAATCAAACAAGTGATTGATGAATTAGGCTATCGTCCTAATTTAGGAGCTAGAGGGCTCGTTAAAAGAAAGACTGGCAATATTGCTGTCGTGGTTCCTCGTGGTTCATATATTTTGAATAATCCATTTTTTTCGACGATTTTAGATGGGATAGCGAAGGAATTAGATGAGACTGAATTCAATATGTTGATGTCATTTACATCTGTACAGCAGCAGCGATTACTTGAAACGCAGGCTGTAGATGGTGCTATTTTATTTTCTCCAAGAAATGAAGAATTGAGCATGGATTGGTTAAAAAGTTTAGCTATTCCCATTATCGTTGTCGGAAGTTACTTAGAGGATTCTCCATTTCCATGTGTCAGGCCTGATGATGAAGAAGGTGTGTGCCAATCTGTCACGGCCTTATTTGATAAAGGTCATCGAACCATTGGACTGGTCAATGGTCCAATGAGTTCGATGCATAGTGTGAGGTATTACAAGGGGTATGAGCGTACACTGAAAAGTTTAGGATTAACAATGAACAAAGAGCTTGTGTTTGAGTTAGATGAATTTGATGGGGGAAAAGTAGTAGAAGTGGTTTCTCAATTTCTCCAAGGAAACCAGCACATGACTGGAGTTGTTTGCTCTTCAGATTTTTTGGCGATAGGGGTCATGAAAGCGGCAGATATCGCAAATGTGTCAATACCTCATGATTTGTCTGTCGTTGGTGCTGATGATGTGCCCATTGCAAGTTTTCTAACCCCTTCTTTATCTTCTGTTCATGTTGATTTAGTTGGAATGGGAAGAAAAGCGGTTTCTTTACTAACGCAGTTAGTAGAAGGAGAACAGTTAGAGAAGATGGAACATATCTTCCCGATGTACTATGTAGATCGTGGCACCACGGGAACGCCAAAAAAGAAATGATAGATGCTGAAAACTCATATGATCGCTTTAGAATGTCTCTTCATTTAAAATGTAAGCGATTTCTTTTGTGCTCATCAGCATGTACTTTTGCATCATTTCCTCTATTAAGGAGGAGATATCATGACGTTAGAACTCAGCGGAAATTCAAATTCTCATGATGAGCAAGTTGTTGATAGAGCTTCACAACTATTGACTAGGATGGAAAGTGTACCTTTTTCGAGATGGCATTTAAAACCTCGTATCATTATGGGATCTGCTACCTTTTTTGATGCTTTTGATGCACTATCTTTAGCGTTTGTTCTCCCAGTTCTCATCGGCATGTGGAATTTATCACCTGCTCAAATTGGTCTTCTTATTGGGTCTGGTTATATCGGACAAGCGATTGGTGCTATTTTCTTTGGATGGTTAGCAGAAAGACGTGGCCGTGTATTTAGTGCAAAGTGGACTGTATTTCTCATGTCTATTATGAGTATCGCATGTGTATTTTCAGGTAACTTTATGGCCCTTTTTATTTTTCGTTTTATACAGGGGATTGGAGTAGGAGGAGAAGTGCCAGTAGCGGCCTCATATATCAATGAGTTGTCCCGGGCCCAAGGCAGAGGGAGATTTTTTATGCTCTATGAGATGATTTTTCCATTAGGATTAATGATCTCAGCTCAAATTGGTGCATTTGTTGTACCTAGCTTTGGGTGGAAATGGATGTTCTTGATTGGTGGAATTGGCGGTTTAATCGTCTTTGTCTTCTTTTTCATGTTGCGTGAATCTCCAAGATGGCTTATTTCAAAAGGCAGGTTAGATGAAGCCGAAAGAATCATTGAAGAGATTGAAGCTAGTACGGACAAACGAATGCCTGTTGCAAAGCAAGTGTCCAGCAGCACTGAAAAAGGCGACTGGAAAGAGCTCTTTTCTACTTTTTATCGTAAAAGAACATTGATCGTATGGGGACTATGGTTTTCTGCCTACTTTGTATCGAATGGATTAAATAACTGGTTACCGAGTCTTTATAATACGGTTTACAATTTGCCAGTTGGAGATTCATTAAGGGCAGCCTCTCTCACAAATATTTTACAGACCATAGGGGTATTCGCTTGTGCATTTTTGATCGATAAAGTAGGACGGAAGCGCTGGGCAACCATTGCATTTATCGTAACAGGTGCTTTATTAACGGCTTTATGGATCAGCGGAGCAAATTCTCCAGAAAGCGTTATTTATTTAGGGTCCGCTGCCTACGGAATGATGGGGACCATTACAGTTCTTCTCTATTTATATACACCTGAAATCTATCCAACCCGTATGAGGGTAATTGGTACGGCATTTGCTACAGCGTGGCTTAGGCTGGCCTCAGCCATCGCTCCTATTATGATAGGTTTTATTTTAGAGGTGAGCGGTGTTTCAACTATTTTTATTCTTTTTGCAAGTGTGACTGTAGTGGGAGCAATTCTTGCTTTTAAAATGATCGAAACGAGAGAGAAAGTATTAGAGGATATTGCACCGTAAGTGATGCATGCAGTGAAGAACTTATTCTAAAGAGGGTAGGTTCTTTTTTTATTCAGAGGATTTACGTACACTTTTGAAAAAGCCTAACCTACCTCAATTCAATTATCTTATAATAGAAACATTATCAACACTCCTTGTCACGAACATGAAAAGTAATATCTATCAGATAGTGGAAATGTATATTCATAATATAAAAGTCTACCGGCTAGGGTAGACTTTTTCGATCAGTTTAATGTTTGATCCCTTGAAGTAGTGCGGCTTTTAGGCAAAAGGATATTGGCTGACGATGTTCGTCGAATTGCAGTTGAAACAGCTGTTTCGTTTCATCGTCTGCAGCATGAAGGTGGGCAACGATTTCCTTTTGAACATTTTCTGGTGTACGTCCTCGTATAATCCAGTCCTGATAATCAATATGCAGATCCCAGTAACGGATATCTTCTTTCGTCAGATGGTTGTCAGCGAAAAGCTCTTTCCATTCTGATAACGAGCTTTCTCGCACATGGGAGGGATCTCTCAGTCTATTTAAATGATTAATAAAGTCATCCTGTGCTTGGTTTTCAGGTGCATAATGATCGACAAGTAGAAATTTGCCGCCTTTCTTTAAGACTCGGCTGATTTCAGACATGGCTGCCGGGAGATGTGGGAAGTGATGAGCAGCAAATCGGCATGTGACGAGATCAAATGATGCATCAGAAAAGGGCAATGCGTCTGCGGATGCCTGCTCAAACGTAATGTGGTTCAGCTGGCGCTCTTTTGCAAGTGCTGTAGCAACCTCGATCATTTTGTGTGTGACATCAATCCCGATTCCTTTAGAGATGACGTCTGAAAAGGAAAAAATGGTATGACCTGCCGCGCAGCCGATATCAAGTAGATGCTCATCGCCCTTTGGCTTCGCCGCCGTTTTCATCCATTCAAGCTCTTTTCCAGCTGCAAAGATGGGTGAATCTCGGTAGTTCTCTGCATTTTGTGAGAATTGTTTCTCGGCTTTCGAATATGGATTCATTTCTTTACCCCCTTTTGTTGTTTCTTTATCGTAGGGTTCTTCCCGTGATTTGTCTAAGACATAAAAGATATGATATGAATAGTTAAAACCTATGAGGTGAGAGAAGTGGATATACGAATGATGGAATATGTCATGGAAGTGTACCGGCAGCAAAGCTTTACAAAAGCAGCGGAAAAACTTCACATTGCACAGCCCTCATTAAGTCAGCAAATTAAAAAACTTGAGGAAGAATTAGATACTCCCCTGTTTATTCGGAAGTATGGACAAGTCACTCCTACACCTCAGGGAAACCGATTGATCAAAAGAGCAGAAACCATTTTGAAGGAACGAGATGATTTATTGCGTGAGATGGGGGAAGCTGCTTATGAGGTGGGGAAAGAACTGATGATCGGTGCGCCAGCTGTTACAGGGGGATATGTCCTGCCAAGTTTATTAAAAACCTATTGTCAAACGTATCCGCATGTTCACGTTCATTTGATAGAAGAATCGCCTCGTGAGCTAGAAAGACGTTTACTCACTGGGAAACTGGATCTGGCGATTCTTTCTTTGCCTGTCGAGCATGAATCATTGAAAACAAAACAAATGCTGACCGAGCCGCTTCTTCTCGCCATTCCGCAAACGGCTCAACCGTGGTTGACAGATGAACTGAATGAAATCATCAATCAAGCGGATCAAGAAGGGTCTGTCCCGTTTCGTCTTCTGGAAGATGCCCCATTTATTATGCTGAAAGAGGGATATGGCTTTCGGCAAGTGGTCACGGAACTGTGCCGTCATCATGGTTTTCGGCCGAGGATTGCATTTGAAACGAGTCATATTCAAACAGCTCAGGCATTGGTTGAAAATGAGCTAGGGGTGACAGTGGTGCCGAAAATGGTGGCACAAGAGGAAAGCAAAGCAGTCACTTATTTACACATTGATTCATGCCCAACCCGCACACTTGTGTTTGCATATGTGGAAGAAAGATATTTAACGAAAGCCGCTCAAGCCTTCATGGACCTTCAACAGAATCAAGGAAAAGCTTAAACAAACGTTTAATCAAACGTAAAAAGCAGGGGAGTCCCCTGCTTTTACCTTTTTTCAGCGTGATAGAAAACTTTTGCAGTTTAGGAAGGACGAGTACCGACGCGGAGCGAATTTGACATTCGTGAGCACCGGCACGCAGGACTGACACCGAATGCGAGGGTTTGTCTACACGCTGAAAGCAGGGGAGCCCCCTGCTTTCTAATATAAATCCAGCCGCTGATCTGTCATGACGGGGATTTGTTGTCTCACTTCATCTACGAGCTGAAGATCAATGTCTGCATAATAAATGTCTTCTTCATCATTTGTCTCAAGCAGAATGCGTCCGAGCGGGTCAATCACCATGGAGTGACCAGGGAACTCAGTGTCTCTGCTTGTGCCCGTCCGGTTCACCGCAATCACAAATGACTGATTCTCAATGGCTCTTGCGATGAGCAGACTTCGCCAATGGTCCACTCTTGCTGACGGCCATTGAGCGGTATTAACAAGCACCTTCGCCCCTTTGTTCACGAGCGTCCTAGAAAGCTGAGGGAAGCGGAGGTCATAGCAGATCATGGTGCCAATCTTGACATCTTCATCATAGTTAAATAAACCAAGCTGATGACCGGCGGTTAAATAGTTGTGTTCATCCATTAAGCGGAATAAATGAATTTTATCATAATCTAACAAAAGCTCACCTTGACGGTCAAACACATACATCGTGTTGGTGATATCTTCATTTGTTGTCCGTTTATTCAAGACACTTCCAGCGATGAGATACACTTGGTGCTGACGAGCAAAGGAAGAGAAGAGTTTTTTTGTCCGCTCACCATCTGCATCGGCAAGCTCATCCGCTTGTTCCAGCGCATAGCCGGTATTCCACATTTCAGGTAGAATAATCAAATCAGGCTGTTGGCGGATGGCTTCTTCTAAACATGCTTCTGCTTTCTGAAAGTTTACATCAGGTTCTCCTATTTGTACGTCCATTTGAATCAGGGCGATGTTCATGTCTGTCTTCCTCCTTTATTCGTTTCATGCAATGAATGGTTCGGGTGATATTGCCTGAAACATCTAGTCTTCAAGCCAGTTTCTTTATCATAAAGCTTTCCGCCATCTTTGCCAATAGAAATGTCAGAAGGTTTTGTTAAATGACTTTCTCAATCAAGAAATGAGTGGTATGATACTCATAACTAATAAAACAAAGGGGAATAGTATGATATGCAATTGTTCGATTTATCACTAGAAGAGCTAAAAAAATATAAACCAAAGAAAACAGCACGTCCTGATTTCTCAGACTTTTGGAAGAAATCGCTCGAAGAACTGCACCAAGTGGAGGCAGAGCCAACACTTGAATCTTATGACTATCCAGTGAAAGGCGTCAAGGTGTACCGCCTGACGTATCAAAGCTTTGGACATTCTAAAATTGAAGGCTTTTATGCTGTGCCTGATCAAACTGGTCCGCATCCAGCGCTCGTTCGTTTTCATGGCTATAATGCCAGCTATGACGGCGGCATTCACGACATCGTCAACTGGGCGCTGCATGGCTATGCGACGTTTGGAATGCTTGTCCGTGGTCAAGGTGGCAGTGAAGACACATCAGTGACGCCAGGCGGGCATGCATTAGGGTGGATGACAAAAGGCATTTTATCGAAGGATACGTACTATTATCGAGGTGTTTATCTAGATGCTGTTCGTGCACTCGAAGTCATTCAGTCTTTCCCCGAAGTAGATGAACACCGTATCGGCGTGATCGGTGGAAGTCAGGGGGGTGCGTTAGCGATTGCGGCCGCAGCCCTTTCAGATATTCCAAAAGTCGTTGTGGCAGACTATCCTTACTTATCAAATTTTGAGCGTGCAGTTGATGTTGCCTTGGAGCAGCCTTATTTAGAAATCAATTCATACTTTCGCAGAAACAGTGATCCTGAAGCTGAAGAAAAGGTATTTGAGACATTAAGTTACTTTGATTTAATCAATTTAGCCGGCTGGGTGAAACAGCCAACATTGATGGCGATCGGTCTGATTGATCAAGTGACACCGCCATCCACCGTGTTTGCGGCATACAATCATTTAGAAACAGATAAAGAGCTGAAAGTGTACCGATATTTTGGGCACGAGTTTATTCCTGCTTTTCAAACAGAGAAGCTGTCCTTTTTACAAAAGCATTTACTTCTATCAACATAAGAGCATGACAAAGAGCTAAAATGACATTCATTTTAGCTCTTTGTCTTTTTCAGCTATTGGAGCGTTCAGCTTAATAACTGGTGTTCTGTCTTGTTTTTTCATCAGGTACTAATGCTGTAACGATCAGGGCAAGGGCTGTGATGATGTGAAGGATGAATCCGAGAATCGGAATCCAGGCAAGGCAGGATGTCACAATGCCGATAATACTTCCAATCATTGGTCCTTGGTCTCGCTTCGATAAGACGAGTGTGATAATATGCAGAATAAGCATGACCATGAGCGGTGAATAGCCATTGCTGATAACGAATAGACCTCCGATCACAGGGATAGCAAGGCAAGCTTCAAAAATCCCAGTGATCCATTTCATAATGCGAGATATAGACATCAGATCCAACTCCTTTTTCATATATGTCTTATTCGTATTTTCCCAAAAGGTGAAGAAGTCATGCAGAATTCTATAGAAAGAGTTGATGGACACTTGAGAGAAAGAATTAAGGAAGAGCTGAAAATCATCGAAGAAACGTATGACGTCAAGATTTGCCTCGCCGTTGAATCGGGCAGCAGGGCATGGGGATTTCCTTCAACTGACAGTGATTATGATGTTCGCTTTTTATACGTTCCCCGGAAAGAATGGTATTGGGCGATGGAAGAGCATCGTGATGTCATTGAACGACCAATTGATGACATGCTTGATATAAGCGGCTGGGAGCTGCGAAAGGCGTTGCGTTTATTCAATAAATCGAATCCATCCATTATGGAATGGCTGTCTTCTGACATCATTTATGCTGAATCCTTCTCTCTAGCCAAGCAGCTAAGAGAATTAAAGGATCGAGCGTTTTACCCTGCGGCTTTGATGTATCATTACCTCAATATGGCGAAGCGGAATGAGAGCCGGCATTTACGAGGAGAGCAGGTGCGAATCAAGAAGTATTTCTATGTGCTTCGTCCGCTGCTTGCCTGTCAGTGGATTGAACGTTATCGAACAGTTCCACCAATGGACTTTCATGAATTACTCAAGGAGCTAGTGGAGGAAGGCCCGCTGTTAACAGAAATTCACGAACTGCTCAAACGTAAAATGGACGGAGAAGAAATGGATTTAGAGGACCGCCTTGTACATGTCCATCCATTTATCGACAAAGAGCTGGCTCGTTTTGATGAATTGGTGAAAAGCTACAATCAGCCGAAGGACAATCTGATGCAAGAATTAAATGAGCTTTTGCAGTCTACCCTTGATGAGGTGTGGGCGTAGGAGGGGAGAGTCAGCCGGATAGCGGCAGACTCTTTTTTTATCACCTATTGTGATAAAACCACAAAAAAAGTCAGAATTTTTGTCATCTTCAAATATTGTAGCGGACAGCTCATGAGCCTTACAATAAAGACATAGCTTACAAAGAGTGGGAGGTGCCCTTTATGGAGTCGGTCACAAGAAATTTCTTCTTGTTTTTGTCAAAGAGCAGTCTCTTGAACCATATTGCTCGTAATTGGGGAAGTGCTGTTGCATCAAAGAAAATCATCGGTGGGAAGGATTTTGAGAGCGCTATCCCTGTCATCAAACGATTAAACGATCAAGGTATGGCCGTAACGGTTGATCACCTTGGTGAGTTTGTCACAAAGGCAGAGATTGCAAATGAGCGGACGAATGAGTGTATTCAAACCATTCAGCGAATTGCAGAGGCGGGACTCAATTCCCACGTCTCACTTAAAATGACATCGCTTGGCTTAGATATTGACGATGACCTTGTGTATCGCAATATGAAAAGCATTTTAGATACGGCCGAGAAACACCGTATTATGGTGACAATTGATATGGAGGATGAACAGCGCTGTCAAAAAACGCTGGACATTTTTAAAGAAATGAAATCTCAATATGAGTATGTCAGTACGGTTTTGCAGGCGTATTTGTACAGAACAGAACAAGATCTTGATGACCTAAATGAGTTGCAGCCATTTTTAAGACTTGTAAAGGGTGCCTATAAGGAATCTGCCGAAGTGGCGTATCCAAACAAAAAAGACGTCGATCAGAATTACAAGAAGCTGATCGAAAAGCAGTTACTCTCAGGGAATTATACAGCCATTGCGACACATGACGATCAAATGATCGAATTTACGAAACATATTGTGAAAAAACACAATATACAGACAGATCAGTTCGAATTTCAAATGCTGTATGGCATGAGATCAGAAACGCAGCAAGCACTCGTGAAGGAAGGCTATCAAATGAGGGTCTACACCCCGTATGGACGAGAGTGGTATGGCTACTACATGAGACGCCTTGCAGAACGACCGGCAAACATTGCATTTGCTTTAAAAGGGATGACGAGAAAATAATTTGAAACGGGAGCGTGACAAAGATGACAACACCTTACAAGCATGAACCATTCACGGATTTTAGCCAGGAAGAAAATCGCCAAGCGTTTGAACAAGCATTAGCCAAAGTAACAGAATCGCTTGGGCAAACCTACCCGCTTGTGATTAATGGAGAAAGAATCGAAACAACAGACAAGATTGTCTCGATCAATCCAGCGAAGAAGGAAGAAGTCGTGGGTACCGTATCAAAAGCTGGGAAAGAAGAGGCAGAGCAAGCGATTCAAGCTGCAGCAAAAGCGTTTGAAACATGGCGCTACACGTCTCCAGAAGAAAGAGCCGGCGTCTTATTCCGCGCTGCGGCAAGCATTCGCCGTAAAAAGCATGAGTATTCAGCCCTTCTCGTAAAAGAAGCAGGGAAGCCTTGGAATGAAGCGGATGCAGATACAGCAGAAGCCATTGACTTCCTAGAGTATTATGCCCGTCAAATGCTAGAGCTTGCGAAAGGCAAACCGGTGAACAGCCGCGAAGGGGAACGCAATCAATATGTGTACACACCAACTGGCGTGACGCTTGTCATTCCACCATGGAACTTCTTGTTTGCGATCATGGCAGGAACAACAGTAGCGCCAATCGTCACTGGGAATACAGTTGTTTTAAAACCAGCAAGTGCGACGCCTGTCATTGCTGCCCGCTTTGTAGAAGAACTGGAGCAAGCAGGTCTTCCGAAAGGTGTTGTCAACTTCGTGCCAGGTAGCGGAGCAGAAGTTGGAGATTACTTAGTAGATCATCCGAAAACAAGCCTTATTACATTCACTGGATCAAGAGAAGTGGGCACACGTATTTTTGAACGTGCGGCAAAAGTACAGCCAGGACAACAGCATTTAAAGCGTGTCATTGCTGAAATGGGCGGTAAAGATACCGTGGTTGTAGATGAGGATGCAGATGTCGAATTAGCCGCTAACGCCATTTTCACATCAGCCTTCGGATTCTCAGGTCAAAAATGTTCAGCTGGATCTCGGGCAGTCGTCCACGAGAAACTGTATGACCAAGTCGTTGAGCGAGTGAAGGAAATCACAGAAACGAAAACAACAGCGAATCCGTTATCAGCTGATGTTTACATGGGACCTGTCATTGATCAAGCTTCCTTTGACAAGATCACAGAATATATCGAGATTGGCAAGCAAGAAGGCCGTCTAGTCACTGGCGGAACAAGTGATGATTCAGAAGGGTACTTCATTCATCCAACCGTGTTTGCAGATCTAGAGCCAACATCTCGTTTAATGCAAGAAGAAATCTTTGGACCTGTCCTAGCTTTCTCAAAAGTCTCAAGCTTTGATGAGGCGCTTGAAGTAGCCAACAACACAGAATATGGGCTAACCGGTGCGGTCATTACAAATAATCGTGATCACATCAACCGTGCGAAGCAGGAGTTCCATGTCGGGAACCTTTACTTTAACCGTAACTGTACGGGAGCGATTGTGGGATACCACCCATTTGGCGGCTTTAAAATGTCAGGAACTGATTCAAAAGCAGGCGGACCAGATTATCTTGCTCTGCACATGCAGGCCAAAACGATCAGCGAAATGTTTTAATATGGAAAAGCATGAACTCGTGCAGGCGAGTTCATGCTTTTTTTACCTGTCTACGACTTGTTTCTATACAAATATGACTGGAAAGAAGTATGATAAATGTATCACTTATTCAGGGAGCAATCGGGATGGAAGAGATATTAGAAAAGCTTCATACATTTTTTGATGTCGATAAATTAATTGCATTTATTAGTGGTTATTTAAAGAAACCAGTCATTTTAGAAAGTACTGAATGTCAGCTGCTTGCTTATAATTCTTACAGCATCCAGCAGTTCGACCCAGTCAATCAGCAAACCATTTTCTCAAAGGAATGTCCGGGTGCTGTGGTGGATTGGTTAAAAAAAACAGGGGTCATTGAGCAGCTATATACAGATTCAAATCCTTTTTATGTGAATGGTCATGAGGAGCTCGGGTTTAATCGACGAGTAGCTGTGAGCGCCAAGCACAAGCAAGAGGTTGTCGGCTTTATTTGGGTGCAGGACATTGAAGATTCTCTCTCTCAAGAGGAGCTGCAATTCTTACATGAGGCATCGTTTCAGGTTGGAAAAGTTATTTATAAAAATAAGAAACAGTTGGAGAAAAAGGAAGGCAAGATTGAAGAGTTCTTCAAAAAGGTCATGGATGATCATTTTTATACAGAAGAAGAGCTAAAATGGGAAGCTGAGAATTTAAGCATTCCACTGCCAGCTGTCTTTACTGTGATGGTTGTTCATGCCGCCGATAACAAAAGTGAGACGGCAGAAGATGTGAAGGATGTGATTAGAACCTATTTACAGCTAGAAGACAAGGTCAATCATGTCTACTCTGTGCAAGCAGACATCGTCGTGATATTAGGCAGTTTGTCAGATCGCCACTCACCAAAAGCGACCGCTGCGGATGTCGTCGCCCATCTTCAATCGAAAACGCATACACACCCATCTCCTTTATATATTGGGATGGGAAGAGAATATCGAGATGTCATGAAAATGAGCACAAGTCGATTTGAAGCGATAGAAGTCGTGAAAGCAGTGAAGATTGTCGGCGGACAGGAATTGATTCCATACGATTACGAGCATTTGGGGGTCTTCCGGTTCTTAGACTCGATTTACAGTCACCAAAAAAAGAAAAACGACTTTAATCCAGATTTGTTGCGCCTAAAGGAAAAAGACCGTGACAGCCAAACATCATTTTTAAAAACCTTAGAGGTCTACTTATTGAATAATTGCAAGCTAAAACCAGCTGCAGAGCAGTTGTTTATTCATCAAAATACACTAAACTATCGAATGAAACAAATTTTTGAAATGACGTCTATTGATTTAAGTCATTTTAGCCAGCGATGTGAGTTATTTATTGAATTGATGCTGATGAAAAAAGATCAATAGGCGTGGACTCCGCAGGTGCAAAGGATGACCTGCGGATTTTTATGCGAGATCATAAAATGGCATACAATTGCCTTATTTCGTTGTATGATAGATAAAGATTTTATGAGGAAAGTGAAAGGAGGGCCACCTTTGGGATCAGTCACCTTGGCCATTTTGATTTTCATCATGACCCTCGTCCTTGTCATTTGGCAGCCAGGACGTTTAACCATTGGATGGTCAGCGTGCGGGGGAGCGATTCTTGCTCTTGCTTTTGGGGTCGTTCATTTGGGCGATGTATGGGAAGTTACCCAAATTGTCTGGAACGCCACCTTTGCATTTATTGGAATTATCATCATTTCATTGATTTTAGATGAGATTGGTTTTTTTGAATGGGCGGCACTTCATATGGCAAAAGCCGCAAGAGGGAACGGGGTCCGCATGTTTATTTATTTAACATTGCTCGGCGCTGTGGTAGCAGCTTTTTTTGCCAACGATGGAGCGGCACTTATCTTAACCCCGATCGTTTTATCTGTGGTCAGAGCGCTGAAGCTGGATGAGCGTATGATCCTGCCATTTGTCATGGCAAGCGGCTTTATTGCAGATACGACGTCTTTGCCATTTGTCATTAGTAACTTGGTCAATATCGTTTCAGCTGATTATTTTCATATTGGCTTTCTTGAATATACAGCAAACATGTTCGTCCCAAACCTTGTATCGCTTGGCGCTAGTATGCTTGTGTTGTATGTGTTTTATCGGAAACTCATACCGAAAACGTACGATGTTTCGCAGGCGAAGGAACCAGCTTCGGCCATTCGTGATCTGCGCATGTTCCGGTTATCTTGGTATGTGTTAGGATGCTTGCTTGTTGGATATTTTGCTGGGGAATTGGCAGGCATTCCGGTGTCAATCATTGTAGGAGGCATTGCCATTGCTTTCTTATGGCTGGCGAAACGGAGTCCACAAGTGGCGACAAAACGAGTCGTCAAAGAAGCACCGTGGTCGATTGTGTTTTTCTCTATCGGCATGTATGTCGTGGTGTATGGGCTGAAAAATGTCGGCCTGACAGAAATTTTAGCGGCATGGATTGAACAGGGGGCGTCACACGGTTTACTTGCGGGAACGATGTTTATGGGGGTTCTGGCAGCCGTGTTATCCTCTGTCATGAACAACCTCCCAACCGTTTTAATTGATGCGATTGCCATCGGTCACACAGATACAGCAGGTGTGATGAGAGATGCACTGATTTATGCCAACGTCATCGGCTCAAACCTTGGTCCGAAAATGACCCCAATCGGTTCATTGGCGACATTGCTGTGGCTTCATGTCTTGAAGAAAAAAGGTGTGCATATTTCTTGGGGGGCATACATGAAAGCTGGAATCATTCTAACCATACCGACGCTGATCATCACGTTATTGGGGTTGTATGTGTGGTTATGGTTGATACATTAAAAAGCAGATCCACCGGATCTGCTTTTTGTTGTTATAGATATTTTGCATAGCGTTTTTCCAAAAAGTCTTGGAGCAATGAGACCACACTGCATATGCCCCAGTAAATCAAGGCAACCAATATATACATGGTCATATAATCGAATTCTCTTCCGCCCACAATTTTTGCTTGCTGGAAGAGTTCGGGCACAGTAATCATTGCTGCTAGTGAGGAAGCTTTGATTAAATCAAGCATGACGTTGGTCAGGGGCGGCAGTGCAATGCGCACGGATTGAGGCAAAATGACTCCGCGCATCGTTTGCCAATAGCTGAGACCAAGTGATTTGGCGGCTTCCACTTGACCACTAGGAACAGAGGAGAGAGCCGCCCGGTTAATTTCGGCAATGTATGCAGCACTATTGAAGCTGAATCCAATAATAGCAGCAGTGACAGCTGTAAATTCAATGCCGATGTAAGGGAATCCGAAATAAAGGATAAACAAAATGACCAGAATGGGAACCCCACGCATGAATGAAATATACAGCCGTGCAGGCAGCCGAAGGAACCATGTATTTGCCATTCGAGCAAGGGCAATAAAAAAGCCTAGAATCGTACCAAAAAACATGCTCACAAAAGAAATGAGCAGCGTCAGCCAGATGCCTTTCATGACAAATGGAAATGACGCTTTTGCCAGTGCAGGATTAAAGATATATTCTAAATGAATATCTCCCACGGCTGCGGCTCCTTATTTAGAAATGTCGACATCTTCGACATCAACATCAATTTTCTTTGAGACGTCAGCATGATTAAAGAATTTCTCTGAAATCTTTTTCATGGTTCCATCTTTTTTCATCTCTTTTAATACACGATTTAATTCTTTTTGAAGCTCTGTATTGTCTTTTTTCATCACAAACCCTTGTTCATTCGGCATGTATTTTAAGTCTGGATGGATCGTAATATTTAGCTTAGGGAATGCAGCAAGCGCCAGTGTTTGCAAGTAGTAGTCATTTAAAATGACATCTGTACGGCCGTTTGCAACATCCTTTAAATATTGCTCGTTTGTGGCATTATCATAGATGACTTCTTTTGCACCATACTTACGGGCAACATCCATATAAATAGTCGTTGCAGCACCTGCTGCTTTCTTTCCTTTTAAATCCTTTAGCGTTTTAATACCTGACAGATCATCTTTTCTGACGATAGCGGTTCCATATGAGTATTTATAAGGTGTTGAAAAGGCGAACTTATCTTTCCTGTCATCTGTGATGTCGATATCGTTTGCAGCGGCATCCACCTGACCTGAATTAATGGCACTGAGCATACCGTCATAACCCATTTCTTTAAATTCTACTTTTACGTCAAGGCGCTTAAATGCTTCTTTGACGACTTCCACTTCATAGCCAGTCAATTGATCCTTGCCGTTCGATGTATCATGGTAAGACGTAGGATACAAAGTGCCTGAAGTAGCGACCACGATTTTCCCTTTCTTTTGAATCTGATCCCACTTTGATTCTCCAGACTGAGGTGAGCCTGATTGATTGCAAGCAGACATGACAAGCATGAGAGCAGACACAACAAGCAGCACCCATATAGGTTTTCTATGATAAAAACGACTCATTTAAGAATCCTCCTCTATTTTTTATACAAAACAAAACATAGCACGCTTTTTCAGTTAGGACAACGTTTTCAGATGAAAAGCGAAAAAGTAAGAATATTATGTGCAATTTGACGGTGTGAATAATGTATAAAAAAGGAAAGGATGCGCAAATTAAAATCGTATAAAGGAGGGAACGACAGAGATGAAAAAAACAAGTGGTTTGATCATACTAACGATGGTGATATTATTTGGTTTTCAAGTGAATACGGCTCATGGAGAAACACCCCAAATGGAAAAGCGCCCCGTCACGCATCAAGTAAAATTAACGACAGAGCAACAAAAACAAATTGAAGTACTTGAACAGCAAATTTTGTCTAAACGAAAAGAAGTGATTGAAAAATACGTTCAGTATGGTGTGTTAACGAAGGAACAAGGCACGCACATCACAAAACGAATGGATGAACATTACAATCATTTAAAAAATAACGGGTTTGTTCCATTACTAAAAAAACCACAGCACCATCGACCATAAGTTCAAGAAAACCGGCAGCAAGGTGCCGGTTTTTATTGTTTATGTGTTAAAAGGTCAGCGTCTCACCATCTTGAGGGACAAAAATGGCCTGATCTGCATGATTCTCTTGAATGTAAGATGTTAATGCCGCTCTTGTTAATAAACAATGATTCACGGCTTCAAGGTGACAGGCGATGATTTGAGCTTGTGGTTGAGTATGGTGAATGTCTACAATCTCTTCCTTTGTCATCGTAATGGGATCTCCCTCTAAAAATTGGGCAGCCCCACTATTGACCACAATAATATCTGGCTGGCATGTATTCACAACCTCTTTCGGCTCATCACACCAAATGGTATCTCCTGCAATATAAAGAGTAGGCTCATCAGGATGAGAGAAAACAAAACCGCTCACTTGTCCCATCCGTTTAGCGGTTTCTCCTGTCCCGTGCTGCCCGCCAGTTCGTTTGATATGAACACCGCAAACATCCATTTCATCTTCAATGCATGTAACATGCTGAAATCCAGCTTCTTTTACTTCCGTGCGATCTTTCTCTGATTGAGTATAGATCGGCAAAGTCTGAGCTAATCTCTTTTTTGCCTCGTCGTCAAAGTGATCTACATGTAAATGAGTAAGCAGGACAGCATCCGGCTGTAATATCTTGTCCAAATCAATGTTTGCAGGCAGCTCAACAATTGGATTGTTTACATGTTGATTGGCAGTATGCGGGAACGGTGGATAGGTTCCTTTTGCTGCTAAAAAGGGATCGATTAAAAATGTTGACGAACCATATTGAAGGTATAAAGTAGCATTACGAATGAGTGTTATTTTCATTAGAAGGCCTCCTTTTTTTCTCATTAAGTTTACAGTATATTAAAAGAGCCTCATGTGACAGAGGATCATGAAAGTCTTTCAGCGGAAAGACTTGATTTTTGAAAGAGGTGAGCCAATGCTAGACAAAACAGATATGGATATATTAAAAGAACTCTCAAAGAATAGCCGATTGACGATGAAAGCACTTGGTGAAAAAGTCCATTTAACCGGTCAAGCTGCTAAAAATAGAGTTATAAAGCTTGAAGAAGAGGGGATTATTGAAGCCTATACCATTTCAATTAACTGGCGGACACAGCAGAACATCCAAACATTTTTGCAGCTCTTTACCCGAAGTTATGATCATGAACCGCTTTTATCGTTTCTCCATCAAAAGGAAGAAATCAAAAACCTGTTTAAAATAAGTGGAGAGGGCTGTTATATGGCTGAAGGACATTTCTCCAGTCATGATGAGCTTGATCAATTTTTAACGGAGCTAACAAAGCATGCAAATTATAAATTGTCTATCGCTGTGAAACGTCTCACTCATCAAGAATAGATGAGGCGCAGGAGGAAATAACCGATGAAAAGATTAATTGAACATCAGGCTGAACCGATCACAAAGGAAAGAATCAAAGCGGATTTGGTTCAACTTGGTGTAAGGAAGGGCATGATCTTATGTGTCCACTCATCCTTGTCATCTATTGGCTGGGTGAATGGAGGAGCTATAGCCGTTATCCAAGCTATGATGGATATTTTAACAGATGAAGGAACACTGATTATGCCGGCACAAACATTAGAGCTGTCTGATCCTGCTGATTGGATCAATCCGCCTGTTCCTTATTCTTGGTGGAAACCGATCAAAGACACGATGCCTGCATTTGATCCGGCTTACACAGCTCCAACAGCAATGGGAAAGGTAGCGGAGACCTTTTGGAAATACCCAGGCGTAGAAAGAAGCAATCATCCTCATTTCTCATTCACCGCCTGGGGGAAAAGGAAAGATGAAGTGTTGAAACACCATGCGCTTCCTTATGGTTTAGGAGAAAATTCACCTCTTGGACGTATGTACGATCTTGATGCAAAAGTGCTGCTAATTGGCACGTCATTCGAGAGTGTGACAGCTTTTCACTTAGCTGAATATCGAATCTCACAGCAAGACCTCATGACACGAGGGGCCCCCATTTTAGAGAATGGTTGGAGGGTGTGGAAAGAGTATCAAGATATCATCACAAGAGAAGAACTATTTGAACAGATTGGTCGTGACTTTTTACAATCAGGATGTCGTTATAACCACAGTCAAATCGGGCTAGCCAATTCGTATTTATTGCCGATGAGAGAATCAGTCGATTTTGCAGAAAAATGGCTTGAGCAGTACGACCAGGCGTGATCTAAGCAGTCTGAAAATCAACATAATAGAGATCTTGATCAGGGTGCTCAGAAATATAGCAGGTGAGTTGATAGTCTCCTTTTGGAATGGAGAAAGACAGTACCTGTGCCATGACGCTTGTCAGATAAACCTGATCACTTGAATGAGTAAATGGCACTGTGATGATTCTATCAACGAATGATGGAGGCTCATGGCTGTTTAATGTCACGATAATAGAAGCCTTTCCGTTATTGATGCCTTCAAAAGAAATACCTCGATCCCCAGTTGCGAATCCTTGAAGAATATCGTCATCTGTCCAATCAATCACAGGTGGCGTCGTGCTTCCAGTGTATACGGTGATTTGGTGATAGGAGATAGATAAGGGATACGTTTGATTTAAATCATTCATATAGATTAGCTCCTTTATTCATAAAATTTGTCCAGCTGGCGATCATGTTGAAAAGTGAATGTTTGAAAGTATGATAATTGAAGAGAATGTTAGGCAGCAAGACGATTGTCGCCGTCTTGCGCTACTGTTTGAGGGATCTAGATGTGAAATTGCGAAACCATTTCTTTTAGGTCTCCTGCTAAATGGGCAAGAGCCTCTGATGAAGCTGTTACTTCTTCCATTGCTGCAAATTGTTCTTCTGTTAAACCTGCTACTTGTTGTGAATGTTCACTCGTCAGTTTAACGCCTTCTGTGATAGAGGCAAAGGTCTGCTTCGCATCATTTGTATAAGCTGCGATTTTTTGGGATGCATCTGATAAATGTTTAATGCCATCTGCCATTTCCTTCATTGACTGCTGAATGTCAATAAATGATTCCTCTGTATGAGATATAAGAACAGCCCCTTGAGCGGCTTCCTCTCGTACTCGTTTAATGGCACTCGTCGAATGATTCATCTCTTTTTGTATTTCAGAAATGAGATGTGAAATCATGTTGGATGATGTTTGCGATTCTTCTGCGAGTTTCCTCACTTCGTCTGCCACAACGGCAAAACCTTTTCCGTGTTCACCTGCGCGTGCTGCCTCAATGGCCGCATTAAGAGCAAGTAGATTAGTTTGGTTAGCGATATCTGTAATCACTTTGGAAATTTGATCAATCTCGGCTGAACGTGTTTCTAGCGCTTGAATTGCTGTACCGTTCTCTTCAATTGATTTTGCAATAGATGTCATTTGTGAATTGACTTCACCGATATTTTGTACACCTTTTTGGGCCATTTCTTGTGCGGATTGGCTTCTTGTTGCCATTTGTCCCGCATTTTCAGTGATGTTTACTAGCTCGTTAGATACTTGTCTCATCGTGTGCTCACTAGCTGTCATTTGGGCTGATTGCTGTTCAGACGATTGAGCGACTTCTTGAATGGTATGGGTAATTTTTTCTGATGCTGCACTCGTTTCTTCTGCGCTAGCTGACAGCTCCTCAGAAGAGGTGGCTACTAATTCAGATGTTTTGATCACATTTAAAATGGTTTGATTTAATTTCTCACGCATCTTATTAAAGTGACCTGCCAGCTCAGAAAGTTCATCGCCTGTGTGATCTGTCACGTTGATGGTTAAATTTCCTTCGCCTGCACTCTTAATAGCAGATGCCATATGTTTGAGACGTGTCTGAATCCGCTTTGTGAAAATAGAAATAATGATAACAGAAACAATTAAACTTAACAGTAGAACCGTGACAAATTGAATAAAGAAAGACTGAAGCATTTGTGAAATCATGCTTTGATTTGCACCGGTATAGAAAATACCAATCGTTTCCCCTGTATCATTTTTGATGGGCATATAAGCCGTTTGGTAGTCTTTCCCGGCAACATTGGCTGTTCCGTAATAATTCTCGTCTTTATCCAAAACAGCGGCCTTTACTTCAGGTGAGACTTCGGTTCCTACAGCTCGTTTCCCGTTTAACATGACATTTGTGGCAACACGGGTATTTCCTTGGAAAATCGTGATTGTATCACCAGTATATTCGGCTAATTGATCAACCAATGTGTCATGGTTATTGATTTGAGTATTTCCTTTGTAAAGCTTGCCATCTTTTATCTGCCACGAGCCAGCAACCTTTTCAGTTAGGTAAGCGTATCCTAGCTTTAGATCGCCTTTTGCTTTTTCGGTGGCCATTTGCTTAATGTTCTCTGTCATTTCGCGGTTCACTACATAACCAACCACTGCTGAAAATACGATGAGGACACTTAAAAAGATCAGCATTATTTTGGCGCCAAGCCTCAGTTTTCCTTTTTTCTTCATGCTTTTTACTCCTTTAGGTATAAGGTAGGGTATCCCTCCTTAAAGATTATCGGCATGAAAAAAATGTTTGATATACGTGAATGCACTTACACAGAAATTTTTGTTATGAAAAAAGGAAAGATCGTGCTACTCGATAATAAATTGGATTCTTGTGCCATCAGGATCATCTGATAATTGATGACTTACCCAAGAGCCTGCCCCCCTATTATCCGAAGGACGTACATATTTGACAGAAGCCCCTGCTCCACCTTCTTTACACATCGCCATTGGCCATTCATCACGATCATAACCACGCTTTGTTGGAATGCCATGAAGTGATTTGTCTCTTTGCTCATCACTATTTTTTCGATCAATGGTGCAAATGGAAGAATGACCTTCGTCAATAGCTTCTTCTATGTGCTTCGCGGTTTCTGGATATCGATCTGATGGAAAGTGAATGGTTTTGTCATAAGAAGAGTTTGTCGTCTCTTGTTTATGTTGCCCTAGTTGGACATAGCCTGTCGCTATACCAATGACAATCAATAAAAGCAAGAGAATGGTTTTAAGAAGTTTCATAGATGCTAGCTCTCTTTCTCTTTAGCGTATTTTGTAAACAGAAGTATAGCAGAATTACTTACCAATTTCTCCTCGTTTTGAAAAAACGTCTTTTAAAGTTCGAAAAACGTTTTTTACCTGTTTATGCTCTTTTCCTCGTTGTACAAACTCATAAAAATTTAATTTTGCTGCTCAAAAAACATATATGCTGATGCAAAATGGCTTTATGATTGGTTTTTAGGCTAATTTCAAGATTTTAACACACAGAAATTTCAAAAAAATAAAATTGACTAGACCGATATGCTTTAATAATATGGAGTCAAATATCAAAAAATGTCGTAATTTATCAAAATATGATTCCAATTACATTGCAGGAGGGAAGTACAAATGGCGGATGTCTCTTATCGGCTCGGAATAGACATAGGTGGAACATTTACTGATTTATCGCTGATGAATGAAGCGACAGGGGAGCTGACTGAACTCAAGACACCTACAGTGACAGATGACCCAGCTCAAGGAATTATCAATGGGCTGAAACTTCTAAAAGAAAGAGGTGTCGATTTATCCAAAATACAATATCTCGTACACGGGATGACAATCGGTCTTAATACATTATTGCAGAGAAAGGGAGCAGATTTAGCCCTTTTTGTAACGGAAGGTTTTCAAGACATTTTGTCATTACAGCGTTTACGTCTACCCATTCCTTATGACTTCAATTCTCAATTGCCAGAACCATTGATACCACGAAAACATGTATATCCAATCTCTGAAAGGCTCATACACGATGGTTCGATCAAAAAACCTCTCCAACTGCAGCAATTAGATGATGCTGTCCAGCAGGTCATGTCTAAAAAACTAGCAGGCATTGTCATTTCTTTTTTACATAGTTATCAGAATCCAGTTCATGAATTACAAGCTAAAGCCTATATTCATCACCATTACCCACAATTAGAAGTCCTGACGTCTTCTGAATTATGGCCCCAAATGAGGGAATATGAGCGGACAGTGATGTCTGTTGTCAATTTGTACATTCAACCAAAGGTCAAACAATATTTACAAACATTGAAAAGCCGCTTGAAAGAAGAAGGTGTACCAATTTCTCCATACATTACCCAATCAAATGGTGGTTTAATGGATGCAGAAAGTGCAGCTACTTCACCCGTTAAAACACTTTTTTCTGGCCCGGCAGCTGGTGTAATTGGTGCAGCAAGAATTGCAACTTCTGCAAATGAACCCAATTTAATTACGTTTGATGTTGGTGGCACAAGTGCAGATATCTCGATCATTCAAAATGGGCAGCCTACAATGGCTCAATCGAATCAGCTTTCAGGATTTCCGATCATTCTTCCATCTGTTGCAATGTATTCGATAGGGGCTGGCGGAGGTTCTGTTGCATGGCTTGATCAAGGCGGGCTTCTTAAAGCAGGACCGGAATCAGTTGGCTCGCAGCCTGGACCTGCTTCGTATGGAAGGGGAAAAAAAGCTGCTTTAACCGATGCATTTCTCATATGCGGTTACCTCAATCAAGAACGGTTTGCCGGAGGACATTTACAATTGCAGCGGTCTGCAGCGGAAATAGCCTTTCAGCCAATTGCTGATCAGCTTCATAAAACGGTCGAACAGGCGGCTGACCAGTTGATTCAAGTGGCTGTTGCCAATATGTACACAGAACTAAGCAATGTCATGGAGCAGCAAGGGTTTGATCCTAGAGATTTTAGTTTGTTGGCATTTGGCGGGGCAGGACCTGTTGTCGCGAATTTCCTTGCGAGAGAAATTCATGCGAAAAATGTGGTCGTCCCTCCAAGTCCAGGAACATTATGTGCGCTAGGTGCACTTACAGCCGATTTTATCCATGATGCTGTGTTGTCTAAGAAAATCTGCTTACAAGACTATACGATGGACGAATTAAAACAAGATTATGAAATGCTTTCACGCAAAGCAACGGATTGGTTCAGCCAGCAAAACATTCAACATATCAAACAAACGTCCATTTTGTTATTAGCAGATGCCCGCTATCAAGGGCAGGCATTTGAGATTGAATTGCCATTATCGGTGGATTGGCTAAAGCAGGAACAAGACGTCTATCACCTGATTGAAGCTTTCCACAACCTGCATGAGCGTCAATATGGCCATAGAGATGATCAGGCGAACATTGAATTTACTCATTTGCGAGTTCGGGTTATAGGGGAAACGCCTCCACTGCCTTTCTCTCTTGGTGATGAAAGCAGTGGACAGCCTTTAATACCACAATCATACAGACGAATCTTTATAGAAGAAAAAGAGTACGAAGCATCTGTTTACAATCGGAGTAATTTGTCATTAGGTGCTGTTGTGAAAGGACCTGCCATCATTGAGCAAGATGATACGACAACATTGATTTTGCCAAACTGGGCAGGCAGCATAGACCATTCAGGAAACTTGGTGATTTCAAGGGAGGCGGCTTTACATGGGAACTGATCCAGCAAAGCTTGAGATGATGAGGAGTTATTTTAATGCGATTGCATCAGGTATGGGACATGTCATTGAGCGGACATCTTTTACAACATTCGTAAAAGAATCAGCGGATTTTGCCACAGCATTAGCCACACCTTCTGGAGATTTCTTTGTTTACCCAAAAACAGTCGGTGTCACGATCTTTTTAGGGCTGAGTCTCAAAAAAGCGATTGAAGAAAGCGGACCAATGCAGCCGGGTGACATTATCATCACAAATGATCCTTATACGACAGACGGTTTAGCGACTCATTTGCCAGATGTTCATATCATCAAACCTATTTTTATAGAAGATGAAATTGTCAGTTATGCCTGGTCTTTTGTTCATGTAAGTGATGTGGGAGGTCTTGTCCCTTCAAGCATTTCTCCAACTGCAACAGATGTTCATCAGGAAGGATTAAGAATTCCACCAGTGAAAATCTATGAAGGTGGAAAAGAGAATCAGGTTGTTCGTACCTTTTTAAGAGCTAATAGCCGGGCGAGTCATTTAAATGATGGCGATATTAATGCGATGATTGCCGCTGTTAATACAGCAGAAATCAGACTAAAAGAAATGATCGAGAAATTTGGAAAAAACGAAGTGAAGCAAGGAATGATTGATCTGCTGAAGCAAGCAGAGGATCGCGCAGGAAAAGTCATTGAAGCCATCCCTGATGGAACGAGTGAATTCGCTGATTACTTGGATGATGATATGATTTCGGACGTGCCGATCCGATTAAAGATCAAGCTGACGGTCAAAGGGAAACAGCTGACACTGGACTTCTCTGAGTGTGACCCGCAAGTTAAGACAGCTTTTAATCTTGTCACCAATGGTCAAAAGCACTCCTTCTTGTATCAAGGGTTGATCAATTACATCATTAGTAAAGATCCTTTTATTCCGATTAATGGTGGGATTACGTATCCGATAGACGTGATTTCACCTAAAGGAACGCTTGTCCATCCAGAATATCCGGCTTCTGTCGGTATTCGGCATTCCATTACAATGAGACTGTATAATGTCGTGCTAGGTGCTATTGGTAAGCTGTTGCCTGAAGCAGTGCCGGCGGCAGGTGCAGGTCAATCCGCTATCGTCGTTCTCTCTGTTCCTGATGATCAAACAGGAGGCAGAAAAATGTCTGTGGTCGAACCGTTAGGCGGAGGCGGCGGTGCTCAAAAAGGGACTGATGGAGTAGATGGAATTGATCATTCGTCAGGATTTTTAAAAAATACACCCATTGAGAGCTTGGAACAGCATATTGATATTCATGTACACCGATATGAACTGCTGCCAAACACAGGTGGAGCAGGGGAACATAGAGGGGGACATGCAATTGGTTTAGAATTTGAAATGATCAAGCCAGAATCGATGGTGACGGCACGAGGAATGGAACGAATGAAGTTTCAACCTTGGGGGTTAATGGGCGGACGTGCAGGAGCAATTGGTGAGGTGAAATTGACCAAACCAAATGGGGAGACACAAAACCAGCCGAAAATTGATGTCATGCGTCTTGAAAAAGGCGATATTGTTCAATTGGTTTCACCAAGTGGAGGAGGATGGGGGAATCCATTTTCTAGAACGAAAGAAAAAGTCCTTCATGAAGTGGAAGCAGGGCTATTAAGTGAAGAAAGAGCACTTCAGCAATATGGCGTCAAAGTCTATCGAGATCATAATGAATGGAAAATTGATGACGAACAGACGAGCAGGCTTCGTGAAAAGATGAATGATGCTGATGCTGTCGCTTGGGATTTTGGAAAACAAAGAGCAGCTTATGAGAAAGTGTGGACGGACGAAGCCAGCAGTGAGCTTGCTGTGCAGCTTCGTTCATACCCAGCAAATGAGCGTACGCACTATAAACATGCGGTTCATTCTCATTTTAGTCATAGACAAGAACCGTTAACAAAGATGGATATTATTCAAGCACTTCATCAGTTGAATCAACAAAAAGGGGGAAACGAATTATGAAAAGAAGATTAATGATCATATTTGCAGGTGTCCTATCCATCATGATACTGCTGTCTGCATGCGGTGGAAATGGGCAGGACCAAAGTAAACAGCAGCAGACTGTGATCGTTGGTGTCTACGGAGGGGATTGGGAAAAGAATATTAAGCCAATCCTCGAAAAGTTTGAAAAGGATACAGGCATTAAAGTACAAACGGTCTCTGGGGCAGATTCTGAATGGTTTACAAAATTAAAAGCATCTAATGGTAAAAATCCACCGTATGATTTGCTTATTTTACAGCCTGATACGATTCAAAGAGGTATTGCGGCAAACGTTCTTGCGCCAATTGATGAAGATCAAGCACCGAATGTGAAAAAGCTTTATCGTTCTGTTCAAAAGAAACTCACTGTTGATGGAAAACAATATGCAGCAGGCTTTAGTATGGGACAGCTTGGAATTGCTTATAGAAAAGATCTTGTCAAACAGGAGCCAAACAGCTGGACAGATTTATGGAGCGATCAGCTGAAAGGGAAAGTGGCGATTTCTTCCCCAACTTATTCAGCGGGCTTACAATTTTTCTCTGCACTTGTCCATGCTCAAGGAGGGACAGAATCAAATCCTAAGGATATTGATAAAGCATTTAAAAGCCTCGCACAATTAAAAGGGCGTGTAGCTGCTTTTCCTGATAACCCAGGGTCTATTCAAACGCTGTTAGAACGTGGTGACGTGACGGCAGTTCCATATTGGGATGGCCGAGCATTTGCACTTGAAGAAGAAGGGATGGATATTGGATTCTCATATCCGAAAGAAGGCGCTGTGGCAGCAGTTGCGAGCTGGGCGTTAGCAAAGGGAAGTCAGCATGAGGAAGCGGCTTATAAGCTATTAAACTACCTTAGCGGGAAAGAAGCTCAAGAAGCCTTCTCAGAAAAATCTTACTATGGCATGTCGAATTCTGATGTGAAATACGGAGACAAAATTAAGGGGAAAGTGAAGGTTGGCGAAAATTATTATAGCAAGCTGACTTGGGTAGATTACGAAACAGCGACTTCGGAGCTCGGTCAATGGACAAATCGATGGAATGAAGTATTAGGCGGAGGAAAATAGGTGATCGCATGAGTGGAATCAATTTAGAACATATCAGCCAGCATTTTGGCGAGCAGATTGCTCTTGATGATGTCAGTCTTACGGTAAAAGAGGGAGAGTTTTTCTCCCTTCTTGGCCCTAGTGGCTGCGGAAAATCAACTTTACTCAATATCATTGGTGGTTTTTTAGAACCGACAAAAGGAGTCGTCTATATTGGTGATCAGGATGTGACGACTTTACCTCCTTATCAAAGAAAAACGGGGATGGTCTTTCAAAGCTATGCACTTTTCCCACATCTCACCGTATTTGATAATGTTGCATATGGGTTGAAGGTTCAAAAGAAAAAGAAGGCGGAAATCAAGCAAAAGGTGATGGAGAGTTTGTCTCTTGTTCAATTAGAGTCATTTGCCAAACGTATGCCGCACCAATTAAGTGGAGGTCAGCAGCAACGGGTCGCCATTGCACGGGCACTTGCCATCCAGCCTGCCGTTCTTCTTCTGGATGAACCACTCAGTAACTTAGATGCAAAACTAAGAAAAAATATGCAGACGGAGCTGCGAAATATTCAACGGAATGTCGGGATTACGACTATTCTTGTGACGCATGATCAGGAGGAAGCCTTAAGTCTTTCCGACCGAATTGGGATATTAGGTGAGGGGAAAATTCAGCAGATTGGGACACCTTTAGAAGTATATCGTCAGCCAAATAATCGTTTTGTTGCTGAATTTATCGGACAGGTCAATCTATTTGAAGCGGAATATGATGAAGTTACTTCCACATACACTGTTCCACATTTCATTCAATCAAACGGGAAGCAAGTTCAGCTAAAAGTTGCCGCATTTAAAGAGAAGAGCGAGAAGCATTTACTCATGCTGCGTCCTGAGAGAATCAAGTTATCTTCTGTCGGGGAGGAAGTTCAGCCAAATCATGTCACAGGCGTGTTGGCAGATGTCAGTTATATTGGGCACTCTTTACGTTTGGTCGTTGGGCTTAATCAAGGTGAAATCATTGTCCATGCATCAGACGCAGCATTTCCCGAGCTGCCTCAAGTTGGAGAAACTGTGCATATTCATTGGCAGCCTGAAGATATTGTGTTCTTAGATTCGAAGGTGCATGCGTGATGCGAATCAAAAAAAAGAATCAGCGCTTTCATTGGTTTATGCTGCTGCCAGCTTGTTTGTTTCTAGTTGTATTCCTTCTTGCTCCGCTTGTGATGATGTTTGTCCTCAGTTTTCGTGATGTGGATTCGATGATGAATACGTTACAATCCTATAGTTTGTCTCAATATTTACATGTATTTACGACAGATGCATATGTGAAAGCAATTGGAAGTACTGTGTGGGTGGCCTTACAGACAACGGTGATTTGTTTATTGATGGCATATCCAGCAGCTTATGTGCTAGTGAAAGCACCTCACCCAAGATTGCGGGCTTTTTTCTATATCTTACTTGTATCGCCGCTTTTGACGAGTGTCGTCATTCGGACATTTGCATGGATCGTTCTTCTTTCGAAAAATGGCTTGATCAATGGCATGCTGATCGATTTACATCTGATTGAGAAACCGCTATCGATGCTGTGGAATATGAATGCGGTCATTATTGCTTATGTTCAAGTGATGTTGCCTTTTGCAGTGCTGCCTATTGCAACGAGCTTAACTGATATGGACCTTCACTTAAGACCGGCTTCTATGAGTCTTGGTGCTGGTCGTATTCGGACATTTTTTCATGTGACCTTGCCGCTTACGATTCCAGGCATGATCACCGGAGCAATTATTGTCTTCTCACTTGCAGCAGGAAGCTATATTACTCCTCTGCTAGTCGGCGGACGGATGCAACCGCTCTTGCCACTGTCCATTTATCAGCAGGTCATGCAGGTGTATAATTTGCCTCTTGCCGCTGCGATGTCCTTTACTTTATTGATTTGTGTGCTAGCGGTCGTCAGTCTATTAAGCTATTTATTGAAGCGTTGGGAGGCGAGGATGCATGCGTAAAAAATCAATAGGTGACCGTTTGCTTTCGGTTCTGATATGGAGCGCAGGCTCACTCGTTTATCTCTTTTTAACCGTACCTGTTCTTGTCATTGTTCTTTCTGCTTTTAGTCCGAATGCTTTTCCTGAATTCCCGCCGACTTCGTTTTCCGTTCGCTGGTTTCATGAGGTCGTGTCGAATCCAGAATGGATGGAATCTTTGCGTATCAGCGTGATTCTGTTATTGATTGTGACGCCGCTTACTGTTCTTTTAGGAACGATGGCTTCTTATGCTTTAGCAAGGCTTTCCTTTAAGGGAAAGGAAGCTGTTCAAGCCTTTATTTTGTCACCTCTTATGATTCCTCAGGTAGTATTAGGGATTGCGATGCTGTATTTGTTTACGGCTATGGGCTTTACAGGGTCTTTGTGGGCATTAGTCATTGGGCATGTCATCATTGGTTTTCCTTATGTGGTACGAACCGTGGGTGTCAGTGTTTCAAATCTTGATCCACGTCTTGAGCTAGCTTCCATGAATCTTGGTGCAGGGCCCATACGTACTTTCTTTCGTGTGACACTGCCCTTGATCAAGCCTGGTATTATCGCAGGTGGGGTGTTTTCTGCTGTGACATCATTTGGTGAAATCTCGATTAGTTTGTTCGTTTCTTCCCCTCAAACCATTACGATTCCCGTGAGGACGTTTAATTACATTGAGCAAACTTTTGATCCGAGTGTCAATGCGATATCTGTCATATTTATTATCATTTCTATCATTGCGTTGCTCATTATTGAGAAAACGATTGGTCTGTCTAAGGTGATGTAAATATAATGAAGAAACAAGGAGCTGTCATTTGAAATGACAGCTCTTTTTGTATTGTTTTTATGGTAAAAATATTCAAAGTTTTAGGGAATATAGTTCTTAAGATTTAAGAAAATGCGAGGCGTGATAGGAGACCTCTCTCCTACATTTTCGGTCATATTTGAAAAATTTAAGGAAAAACATGAAATTTTTGCGGTAATTGGTCATTTATTTTCGGTGGAACGCAACTATTATTAGTTATTTTCGGTAAATATCGTAAATTATGATGTGATCCCTTCGGCATAACGCATGAATCTTTACACCCATTTTTCGGTGAAAAAAACAATAATTTCATATAAAGTGGACGTAAATAGAAAATATCTAAAAGAAAAGAAGAAAAAGGCAAATCTATGGAAACATAGAGACGCAAAGCCATGTCCTAAGGTAAAAGTTGCTTTTTTACTATGGTCGGCAGGTTACCGAATCAAAATGGGAGTCCCTCCGTTTTATTCGGGGTGGGCTCCTTTTCTGTTATTCCGTCTATTTTAATGAAATAGACTTGGTTCTTTTGATATAGAGGGTGCAGGGTATCACAGTTGGTGGAGAAAACATAGAAGAGCGGAGGATGAGAATGAGTACAGTTTATTACCCCTTAACACATGCGCAAAAGCGAGTATTCTACACGGAAAGATTTTATCCAGGCACAAGTATTTCTAATTTGGGTGGGTTTGCCAAGTTAAGATCGGTATCAGGTCTAAATCCTTCTTTGATCGTGGATGTGCTTCAAGCGTACATTCGTGAAACTGATTCTCTTCGTTTAAGGCTGGTGTATCGACATGAGCAGGAGGAGCCCGTTCAATATATCAAGCCATATGAAAAACAGCCGATTCGTTTGGTGAAAGGCTGGAGTGAAAAGGAAGTCAGAGCGTGGGCGAACGAGGAGATTCGTGAGCCGATGGAACTGATTGACCGTTCCTTAATTGAATTTACGGTCTTTCAAATCAGTGATCAAGAGTGCTGGCTGTTCTGTAAAGCACATCATATTGTGGCTGATGGTATTTCAATTATCTTGATGGGAAACCGAATCATTGATCTATACCATGACATGCTGCAGGGGACAGACATCTCCCCAATTGAAGACATTTCCTTCGTTGATCACATCATGAGTGAGCAAACGTATGAATCTTCTAAACGTTTTCAGAAAGACCAAGCTTTTTGGAACGAGCAATTTGCCAATATTCCAGATTTCGCTTCTTTAACACCGCATAAAGGTTACGAGATGAGCTTACATGCGGAGAGATTTTCAAGGGATATTCCTGATTCTTTAAAGGAGAAGCTTCGAGTCTTTTGTGAAGAAGAGAAAGTCAGTATGCTTTCTATGTTTATGTCCGCTGTCTATATTTACTTGCACCGATTTAGCGGCATGGAGGATGTGGTCCTTGGCACTTTTATGGGCAATCGGACAAATGCAAAGGAAAAAAAGATGATTGGGATGTTTGTGTCGACCATTCCGATGCGCGCATCTGTGCAAGGATCCCTCACGTTTCTTGATTTCGTGAAGCAAGTCATGGCGGATCAGATGAAGATCTTGCGTCATCAAAAATATCCTTACAATGTGCTCATGAATGATTTAAGGGAAAGAGATGGATTTACAGGACGCCTGTTTGATATTTCTTTAGAGTATCAGGTCATGCAGTGGCAGAAAAAAGAGAATCTTTCGTTCATTACGGAGCCGATTTTTAGTGGAAGCGGAATGAATGATATATCGATTCATGTGAAAGACCGCTGGGATACAGATACATTGACCATTGATTTGGATTACCGTACAGATCTATTTAGTGAAGCCGATATGAGTAAGCTGTTTGATCGATTGATCATTTTGCTGGAGGCGGCAGTCTCTCAGCCAGATCAGCTGATTGGGGCTCTCTCTTTACTGCCAGCAGATGAACAAAAGCAGCTGCTTCAATTATCTAAGGGAGAAGCATTTGATTTACCAGGAGCGAAACCAGTTCACCACTTATTTGATGAGGTAGCTAAAACGTATTCAGAACGGGCAGCTGTGGTAGCGGAAAATGGAACGTTCACTTATGGAGAGCTGTATCAAAAAGCGGACAAACTGGCACGATTTTTACAGATGAAAGGTGTCTCGCGTGATGTACCAGTTGCCGTTTTAATGGAACGGACGGCAGATGCGATGGCTGCCATTTTTGGGATATTAAAAGCTGGCGGTGCATATGTACCGATCGATCCGGCATTACCTGAGGAACGCATTCAATTTATTGTAGAAGATTCTGGTGCTTCTATCGTTTTAACAGAAGAATCGTTTGTTCAGCGATATTCATCCATTGCGGAAAAAATGATTGTCCAGCAGCATATGGAATTAGAAGATCGTCCGCTGCCTGAGCTGATCGATCAGACGACATCACAGGATTTGGCTTATCTCATTTATACATCGGGTACGACTGGAAAGCCGAAGGGAGTGATGATCGAGCATCTTCAGCTGCATCATTTGGTTCATGCCCTGCATCACGAAGTGTATGAGGGGGCAAATCAGCTTCAAGTGGCACTTCTTGCACCATTCCATTTCGATGCATCTGTTAAACAAATCTTTGCTGCTCTTTTATTTGGACATACGCTTCATATTGTGCCAAGAGAAACGACACGAAACGGTGTACAGCTAGCGACTTATTACAAAGAACATCAAATTAAGGCAACAGATGGAACGCCAGCACATGTGCAACTTTTACTTGCAGCTGATTTGGATGGGCTTGCACTGACTCATATGCTGACTGGGGGAGAAGCACTCCCTGCGAAAGCAGCACAGGCGCTGATTGAAGCTGTGCGTGTCAGCCAGCCGGATTTTGCCTTGTGGAATGTGTATGGTCCGACAGAAACGTGTGTGGATGCGGCGGTTCACCGTCTAGATCTCAGTGAGATGCAGAAGTCACCAGAACAGCGCTATGTGTCAATTGGAAAGCCACTGGGCCATCACCGGATTTATATTTTAAATGAACATGAACAACTACAGGTGCAGGGAGCTGTGGGAGAACTATGCATTGCGGGAATCGGAGTTGGACGGGGCTATGTGAATCAGCCTGAATTGACGGAGAAGGCATTCAGACCAGATCCATTTTTTCCTGAAGACCGGATGTATCGCACAGGTGATGTAGTGAGATGGCTTCCAGACGGCACAATTGATTACCTTGGAAGAATAGATGACCAAGTAAAAATAAGAGGTTACCGCATCGAAACAGGTGAAATTGAGGCAGTCATGGAGCAGGTAGACGGAGTCCATCAGGCTGTCGTGCTTGTCGTGGATGAACCGGACGGTGGAAAGGCTTTAAGTGCTTACTATCAAGCACGACAAGAATTTCTTTCCGTGGACACCCTGCAAGCCGCTATCAAACATCAGCTGCCAGCTTATATGATGCCGCTTTATTTCAAGCAGCTTGAGGCATTTCCACTGACAGTTAGCGGGAAAGTCGACCGGCGTGCGCTTGCTGCATTAAAAGGAGATAAGGCTGTCAGTGCTGTTTATGTAGCGCCTAGAAACGATGTAGAAACGAAGCTTGTTCGTTTGTGGGAAGACGTTCTTCATCAAGAGAACATAGGTGTGTACGACTCATTCTTTGACATAGGCGGGCATTCACTCAAAGCGATGAAAGTTCTTACACTCGTTCAGCGGGCTTTTCAAGTGGAGGTCCCTTTATCTGTTTTATTTGAACAGCAAACGATTGCAGCACTTGCTGTTTATATTGAACAAGCGGAAAAGTCTTCACAAGTGGTCATACCGAAAGCACCGACTGCCGCCGATTATCCACTGTCACCAGCGCAGCAGCGTGTTTATATGGTGACTCAGCTGGAGCAGAGCATCGCCTATCATATGCCTGCCGTTGTGAAATTAAGAGGAACGCTGCAACGAGAGAAGTTGGAGGGAGCTTTTGAAAAACTGATCGCACGTCATGATGTGCTGCGCACTTCTTTTCATACAGTCAAAGGAGTCCCTCGTCAGCGGGTAGCTTCATCCGTCCCATTTCAAATAGAACAGGTGACAGGCAGTACGATGGAAGAAAACATGCGTCAATTCGTCCGACCTTTTTATCTTGAGCAGGCTCCGCTTTTGCGTGTTGGTCTACAGTCTTTACATGACCGGGAGCATCTTCTCTATTTCGATATGCATCATCTGATTTCAGATGGTCTTTCAATTGATTTGATGCTGCGTGAGCTGTCTGACGCATATGAGGGATTAGTGAAAGCGCCATTGAAGCTTCAATATCAAGATTATGCTGTTTGGCAAGAACAACAGGCAGAGCAAGGCGGTCAAATAGATGAAGCATTCTGGCTGAAAGAATTTTCAGGAGATATCCCTGCTTTGCAGCTGTTAACTGATTATCAGCGTCCGGCTGTCCAGTCTTTCGCTGGAGATCGCGTTCTCAGGAACATCGATGAGACGTTAACAGGCCGTTTGCAGGAGCTTGCAGCGAATCATCATACGACGCTGTATACCGTGTTGCTTTCTGCTTACTATACATTGCTTGCGAAATACACAGGTCAAAAGGAGTTTGTGGTGGGGACGCCAACAGCAGGCCGGGTGCATGCAGATTTGAATGACATGATCGGCATGTTTGTCCAAACACTTGCTTTACGTTCAGAGGTAGATCCGAACGGTTCAATGACGCAGTTGATTGAGCAAGTAAAGGAAAAGACGATGAGGGCGTTTGAGCATCAGCAATATCCATTCGAGCGGCTGCTTGAAAAGCTAAATGTGCAAAGAGATTTTAGCCGTCATCCATTATTTGATACGGTCTTTTCTCTAACGCCAGATCATTCAACAGCCCAGCATATTGGAGAGATGAAAGTCGAAGTTGAGGAAACCAATTTCCATATTGCGAAGTTTGATCTCACACTTCAAGCGACAGAGTCAAGTCATGGTCTTTCCTTTGTTCTCGATTACAGTACGGCGTTATTTAAACGAAGTACTGCCGAGCAGATGCTCAAGCATTATGTTTATCTTCTGGAGCAGATGGTCGAAGTGCCGGAGCAAGCGATTCAATCATACCGCTTACTGTCTGAACAAGAGGCAGCGGCTCAATTGAAGATGTGGAACCCGTTACCTACGCCTTATCCTGTGGAAGAAACCATTGTGACGCAATTTGAATCGCAAGTAGAGCAGCACGGTCATCAGCCTGCTTTGCAATATAAGGATGAGGTTCTTTCTTATCAAGAGCTGAATCGCAGAGTGAACCAGCTGGCTCATTATTTACACGAACATGGTTTTGAAAAAGGGATGACAGCGGCTTTATTCTTTGAACGTTCTAATGAGATGGTGCTGTCCGTTTTAGCTGTGCTAAAGGCTGGCGGTGTCTATGTGCCAATTGATCCTGACTTCCCTGATGAACGTATCAAGCACTTTTTGACAGACAGTGGTGCACAGTTTGTCCTGACCCATCAGGTGCTGCGTCATCGTTCTGTGCTTACTGCGTTTGAAGGGAAAATCATAGAAATAGAAGATCAAGCCGTTGATCAGCAGTCAGAGAGCAATCCAATTGTATGTGTTTCGCCTTTGGACTTGGCGAATTTAACCTATACATCTGGTACGACAGGCAAACCTAAAGGGAACATGGTGACGCACCGGAACATTTTGAGAACAGTGAAGCAGTCGAATTATCTCACCATTCATCATGAAGACACGGTGATGAGCATTTCAAACTATGTATTTGATGCATTTATGTTTGATGTGTTTGGTGCTTTATTAAACGGAGCGAAACTCATTGTTTTGCCAAAGGATCACATTTTAAATATGAATGAGCTTTCTGGCGCGATTGAGAAGGAAAAAGTCAGTATTTTAATGATCACGACCGCTCTATTTCACTTATTGATTGATATGAAAAAAGGCAGCCTGAAAAACGTCAGAAAAGTGCTGTTTGGCGGGGAACGTGCTTCTGTGCCGCATGTTGTGGCAGCCCTTGAAACGGTTGGAGAAGACAAACTTATTCATATGTATGGACCTTCTGAAAGCACAATTTTCACAACGTATTATCCGGTGAATCACATTGAAGAACAAGCACTGTCGATTCCGATCGGAAAGCCGGTGAGTCAAACGGCTGTTTATATTGTCGATGAGTTTGGACATGTGCAGCCGCCGGGAGTAGCTGGAGAGCTTTGTGTCGCAGGTGACGGACTGGTCAAGGGGTATTATCACCAGCCAGAACTAACGAGCGAAAAGTTTGTTGAAAATCCTTTCCGATCTGGTGAAGTCATGTACAAAACGGGCGATCTCGCACGATGGCTGTCAAATGGAGATATTGAATTCATTGGGCGAATCGATCATCAAGTCAAGATTCGAGGTCAGCGTATCGAGCTTGGCGAAATTGAACACCAGCTATTGCAGCATCCGCAAGTGAAGGAAGCCGTTGTCATTGCGTTATCAAATGATACATTGTGTGCATATTTCACAGCAGAAGGTGCTGTTCCGCTGTCGGATTTACGTGAGCAAGCAGGACGAGAACTCCCTGTTTATATGATGCCAGCTTTCTTCATGCAATTAGACGAGCTGCCACTAACGGGGAATGGCAAGGTAGATAGACGAGCATTACCGGTACCTGATGTAAGTGAGCAGGCTTCAAATGAATACGTCCCTCTTCAATCAGATACAGAGCGTATATTGGCACACATTTGGGAGGAAGTTCTTGAAGTTCCGAAAATCGGCAGACGTGATCATTTCTTTGAATGCGGTGGTCATTCACTGCGCGGCATGAAAATGTTGAACAGGCTCTATGAAGAGATGCATGTGGAATGTACGTTGAAAACATTATTTGAATCACCCACATTAGAGGCGTTTGCCCTTGCGGTGGATCAAACAGATCGAACTGAAATCAGACGAGTGGAGAAAGCGGAAGAAGCGGCTTTTTATCCAGTGACATCTGCTCAGAAAAGATTGTTTGTTCTGCAAAAAATGACAGATGCCGAGCAGAGCTATCATATGCCAGCTGCTTTAAAGCTTGAAGGTGTATTTGATGAAAAACGATTTAAAAAAGCCATTGACCAGCTTGTTCATCGTCATGAAGCATTCCGTACGAGCTTTGACTTCGTTCAGGGTGAACCTGTTCAGCGAATTGAAACGAATGTTTCTGTGAACATTGAAAACATCGAAGGGGAAGGCCGAGACATTCAGCAATTAATGAATGATTTTATCCGTCCATTTGATGTAGAAAAAGCGCCGCTGCTTAGAGTGGGACTTGTGTCTGAATCGGAGAGTGTTCATTATCTGTTGATTGATATGCACCACATCATTTCAGATGGTGCGTCTGTCGGTATTTTAATTGATGAGCTATCGATCTTGTATCGAGGAGACGAACTTGATGAATTGCCTATTCAATATAAGGACTATGCGGTTTGGTCAAACAGTGAAGAATTTCTTGCGAAAAAAGAGGCTGAAGCGGCGTTTTGGTTGGAACAATTACAAGGAGAACTGCCTGTTTTGGCGTTGCCTGAGGATCTTCCGAGACCAAAGGTTCAGACGTTTGAAGGGGGCCGCGTCGAATTTTCTATAGACGGTGCGCTTAAAGCGCAATTGGATGAGCTGGTTAGATCACTCAACGGTACAACGTATACAGTGCTGCTTGCTTGCTACAGTACACTTTTAAGCAAGCTTTCGAGACAAGAAGACATCATGATCGGTTCTCCAGTGGTGGGCAGAACTCATCCTGATATTCAATCAGTCATCGGCATGTTTGTGAATACGCTGGCACTCAGAACAAAACCGGAAGGACACCAGACATTTTCTCAATTTGCGTCAACAGTTCATGAGCTTGTGTTAGCGGCAAATGAACATCAACTTTACCCATTTGAAGAATTGGTGGACCAAGTGCAAACGGTTCGCGACACAAGCCGCCATCCAATCTTTGATGTGGTGTTCTCGATGGAAAATGCAGATATTCGTGACCTGTCGATGGATGGACTTGATATCATTCCCCAGTCGTTCAATGAGAACATAGCGAAATTTGACTTAACCTTAACTGGAAACGAATCTGACGATCAAATCGAGCTTGTGTTTGATTTTAATTCTTCTATCTTTGAACGGTCGTCGATTGAGAAGTGGAAGGAGTATTTCCTTTACTTGATCGAACAAATGGTGTCAGCACCAGATCAATTATTAGATCAGATGCAATTATTATCACCAGTGCAGCAGCAAAAACTGCTTGATGAATGGTCAGGCCCTATCCTAAATGTCCCGACAGATCAAACGGTTCATGCATTGATTGAGGCAAAGTCGCAGGAAGTATCTCATCAAAAAGCCGCTGCCTTCTGCGGCACAAGCTGGACGTATGAAGAGCTGAACAACCGGGCGAATACAGTCGCCGCAAGACTCATTTCCAGCGGCACAAAACCGGGAGACCGCATCGGCATTCTCACGCGTCCATCGCTCGAGATGACAGCCGCTGTTCTCGGTGTGCTCAAGGCAGGTGCGGCATTCGTGCCGATTGATGCCGATTATCCAGCGCAGCGCATGGCCTACATGTTGGAAGATTGCGGGGCAGAGGTCCTTCTGATTCAGAAAGAGCTCACTGCACCACCTTCTTTCACAGGTCATACTCTCTTCATAGAAGAGGCGGTAGAAGGAGAAGCGCACGAGATTCAGGTTCCTATCAAACCAACGGATCTCGCCTATATGATTTACACATCTGGAACGACTGGACAGCCGAAGGGTGTCATGGTCGAGCACCAGTCTCTTGTCAATCTCGCCTACTGGCACAATGATGCCTTCCAGGTGACGAAACAAGATCGAACCGCTAAATATGCCGGCTTTGGCTTTGATGCCTCCATTTGGGAGATGTTCCCGACGTGGATCGCCGGCGCAGAGCTCCATAT
>NZ_JBPAFI010000005.1:262251-265378 GCF_050864245.1 Bacillus sp. XT-4 | reverse complement strand
GAACACGGAAGTTAAGCTCTTCAGCGCCGATGGTAGTTGGGGGTTTCCCCCTGTGAGAGTAGGACGCCGCCAAGCTTGTTATTTTATATCGTCGCGGGGTGGAGCAGTTCGGTAGCTCGTCGGGCTCATAACCCGAAGGTCGCAGGTTCAAATCCTGCCCCCGCAACCAAATTATTTTACCTATTAAATAGGGAGTACTCATTGAGTACAGCCAAAATGGTCCGGTAGTTCAGTTGGTTAGAATGCCTGCCTGTCACGCAGGAGGTCGCGGGTTCGAGTCCCGTCCGGACCGCCATTTTTATAACTTGTAAACGAAAACGTATAGTTTCGTTTTTTTTTTATGTCTTTTTCTTTCAATAAGTATCCTAGATGCAATGAAACTCCTTGTGTTTGGCTACACTAAATGTGATAAGAAAAGATCATGACTTCAACAAACAACGCCTGGTTTTTTTATACCAGGCTTTCTTTATATCATTTTTAGTTGGAACCGAGGCTCATATTCGCTACACTAATACTAACTGAGTCTGACATCATGTTTGCTCAATCAGTTGATTGTATGAAGGGGCTGTCTTTTATGGATGAATTTGATCTTATTCGCCGAATTACACCAAAAGAAACGCATCAGCGTTCTTTGGTCATGGGCATCGGTGATGATGCTAGTGTTTATCAACCTCATTCACATTGTGAAGAGGTCGTTTGTGTTGATACAATGGTAGAGCATGTCCATTTTCGATTTGATTTTTCCACACCCTTTGAGGTTGGATTTAAAGCGCTGGCAGTGAATATCAGTGATATCGCAGCCATGGGAGGAACCCCTAAGTATTATCTTGTATCAATCGCGATCCCGCCTCATGGGGATGAAGCAATTGTCGCAGCTTTTTACGAGGGAATGAAAGCATTGGCTGACAGATATCATATGGATTTAATCGGTGGAGATACAGTAGCCACCCGCAGTGACTTTGTCATCACAGTAACGGTCATTGGTGAGATTCCAAAGGGATCAGCCTGTTACCGTCATAGTGCTCAGACAGGAGACGTTGTCTTTGTCACAGGTGAACTAGGTTCATCAGCTGCTGGGCTATCCCTTTTAATGAATGAAGTAAATGCTGCACATTCGATTGACACTGCTTTTTTTCTAGAGCGACACAAAATGCCGCAGCCGCATATTGCTGCTGGCCTTATTTGTTCAAGCTTCCCCCGGGTGACCTTGAATGATGTGAGTGACGGATTAGCGAGTGAGTTAAACGAAATAGCGGAAGCCAGTCGTGTGACGATTGAAATTGAAGCTGATCAGCTCCCAAAACATCCACATCTACCGTTGTTACATAAAGAGTGGCTTGAATGGGTCTTGTTCGGTGGAGAGGATTTTGTCTTAACTGGTACGATCCCTGAAACGGATTGGAAGCGATTTGAGATGAAATGTAAAAAAGAACACATTCAGATCATGCGTATTGGACAAGTCAAAGACGATCGAGCGTCCAGCGTTATTTTAAAAGACCATGATCAACAAACAATTTTAATGAAAAAAGGATATAATCATTTTAAGAAATGAGGTGACTCCACCATGAAGTTAACGTGGACAACAAAAGGTGCGGATGAGACGAAACGAATTGCTGCTGCCTTGGCTACACTTGTGATGCCCGGCGATGTCTTAACATTAGAAGGAGACTTAGGCGCAGGTAAAACGACTTTTTCAAAAGGTTTTGCAGAAGGCTTAGGTATTACCCGTATCGTCAACAGCCCTACTTTTACAATTATTAAAGAATATACGGATGGCAGACTGCCACTTTATCATATGGATGTGTATCGTATGGAAGATGCGGAAGAAGATATTGGACTGGGCGAATATTTTGAGGGGGAAGGTGTATGTTTGGTTGAATGGGCACATCTCATTGAACCTCAATTGCCTTCATCGTATTTAAAAATTGAAATGCTGAGAACAGAACGTGAAGAAGAACGTCATCTCACGTTTTATGCAAAAGGGGAGCGCTATGAGGCCCTTTGTAAGGAGATGAAAGACATTGACCATACTGGCAATTGATACGTCAAACCATACACTCGGAATAGCTCTTGTCCGTGATGACACTGTGGTGGGGGAAAGTATTACGTACTTAAAGAAGAATCATTCAGTACGTGCAATGCCAACAGTTGAAGCACTGATGAAAGAATGCGGCGTAGCACCGAACGAATTAAGCAAAATTGTTGTAGCTAAAGGACCCGGTTCTTACACTGGCGTTAGAATCGGTGTGACCATTGCAAAAACACTTGCTTGGACGCTGTCTATCCCAATAGCTGCTGTTTCAAGTTTAGAAACGCTGGCGGCAAATGCTCGATATTTTAATGGAATGATTTCTCCTATATTTGATGCAAGAAGAGGACAAGTTTATACAGGGTTATATACATTTGAAGGTGGAAAGATAAAAGAAGTGAAACCAGATCAAAATATCCTGCTCACTGATTGGCTTCAAGAGCTGAAAAAGGAAGGGAACCCTGTTTTATTTCTTGGACATGATGTGCATCTTCATCAAGAGAATATACTCTCCATACTTGGAGAAACCGCCGTTTTAGCAGACGAGGCATTTCACAACCCAAGACCTTCAGTGCTCGCATTTTTGGGGGCAGACCGCCCTGCTGAAGATGTCCATCAGCTTGTTCCTAATTATATTCGTTTGGCAGAAGCGGAAGTGAAATGGCTTGAAGGACAAAAATAATCTCAACACAGTAGAGATGCGAAGAATGACAGTAGAGGACATCCCAGAGGTATATACGATTGAAGTGCATTCATTTACAGCGCCTTGGAAAAAAGAGTCGTTTGTCTATGAAATTCTCCATAACCAATACAGCCATTATTTCCTCATTGAAGAAGATGGTCAGCCTGTTGGGTATTGCGGCGTTTGGATTGTCATGGATGATGCACAAATTACGAATATTGCGATTCTCCCTGAGCACCGGGGAAAAGGATACGGGGAAGCGCTGCTTCGATATGTCATGGAATTTTGCAAAGAAAAAAAGACAGATCATCTTTCACTAGAAGTGCGGGTATCAAATACGCCAGCACAATCCCTTTATGAAAAGCTAGGTTTTAAACCAGCTTCTATTCGAAAGAATTATTATACGGATAACGGGG
>NZ_JBPAFI010000005.1:121090-261250 GCF_050864245.1 Bacillus sp. XT-4 | reverse complement strand
AAGAGGCGACATGGCAATGAACGGTCAACCTGGACTGCCGCTTGTCTCCTATGAATAAGAACTCCTGTTGATACAGGAGTTTCAGCGTGTAGACAAACCCTCGCATTCTTTGTCAGTCCTGCGTGCTGGTGCTCACGAATATCAAATTCGCTCCGCGCCAGTAATCGTCTTTCCTAGACTTCAAGGGCTTTCTATCACGCTGAAAAGAAGACAACGGGCTAAAATCAAGTTCATTTTAGCCCTTTGTCAACAATTTGGAACTCCTGTGGATATACAGGAGTTTTTTCTATTGAAATGAAAGCGATTTATTCACATGTAAACGTTATATATCCACAATTGTTAGAAAATTCGTTTTAAAATGAAGAGAATGTGTATAAATGTGATCTTTTATGTGGATATGTGATTAAAATACTGTGGATAAAGTGGATAACTTTAAAATATTTAAGAATAATCAAGATGTTATTGTGGGTATCATTGTGGATAAAGATTCTCACCTTAAAAAAAGAGCACCCGTTAGGGCACTCTTTATGCATCTGATAGATCTTCCCATTCCGCAAAAAGTGATTCCATCTCTTGATTGAGCGCATCATTTTCTGTTTGAATGGCTTGTACTTTCTCGTGATCTTGGAAAATAGCAGGATCACATAGAAGCTCTTCGTTTTCAACGAGCTTGTCTTCGATGACAGCGATACGCTCTTCAATTTCTTCAATTCGGCGCTGCTTTTGTCTTTCTTTCTTTTTGAGTTCTTTCTCTTCTGCATAGGAAAGTTTTGCTGTTTCTACTGGTTTTTCTGCTTGTTTTTTATGCGTCTCCTGAGTTTGGAGTGCTTCAAGCTCTAATTGTTCGTTTTTCTTTTCAAGATAATAGTCGTAGTCACCGAGGTATTCTTTTGTTTCATTTGGTGACAACTCGAGAACTTTTGTTGCCAAGCGATTGATAAAGTAACGGTCATGCGAAACAAACAAGATGGTGCCTGGATAATCAATTAGTGCATTCTCTAATATTTCCTTACTGTCTAAATCAAGATGGTTCGTCGGTTCATCGAGAATGAGGAAATTGGCTTTTTGGAGCATCAGCTTTGCCAGTGCAAGTCGTGCTTTTTCTCCACCACTTAAAGCATGTACAGGCTTTAAGACGTCATCACCTGAAAAAAGGAAGTTTCCTAAACAAGTCCGAATGTCTTTTTCAGTCATATGGGGATAATCATCCCAAAGTTCATTTAACACTTTTTTGGAGGATGTCAGCTTGGCTTGTTCCTGATCATAGTAGCCAATCGTCACATGAGAACCAAAGCTGATATCGCCTTTTACTGGTTTTAACGTATCCGTTAAGGTTTTTAAAAGAGTTGATTTCCCGATACCATTAGGACCGATGAGTGCCACGCTATCCTCCCGTTTAATATGAAAAGAGAGGGAGGAGAGGAGCGGCGTTTTTTCATCGTAACTAATATCGAGATCATGCACCTTCAGCACGTCATTTCCGCTTTGCCTCATAATATCGAAATGGAAGTTTGCGGATTTTTCATCTCCTAACGGCTTATCTAAACGATCCATCCGTTCCAGCTGTTTCCGCCTGCTTTGAGCACGCTTTGTGGTGGAGGCTCTTGCTAAGTTGCGATCCACGAAATCTTGAAGCTTCGAAATTTCTTCTTGTTGTTTTTCATACAGCTTCATATCACGCTCTAGCTGCTCAGCTTTTTGGTCAAGATACTTACTATAGTTCCCAGCGAACTTTTTCATCGCTGTTCTTGACACTTCATATACATGGTTCACGACCTTGTCTAAGAAGTACCGGTCATGGGAAACGATGAGAATGGCTCCTGTATAATTTTGCAAATACTGCTCAAGCCATGATAAGGTATCAATATCTAGATGGTTGGTTGGCTCATCCAAAATCAAGAGTTCTGGTTTCATCAATAATAGCTTTCCAAGCGCTAGACGGGTTTTCTGACCGCCGCTTAAGGATTGGACGGTTGTATGATCTTCAAAATGACTAAAGCCGAGTCCGTGTAAAATGGAGCGGACATCTGCTTCATATTGATAGCCGCCTTGATCTTTAAATGCTTGCTGCAGTCTGTCATAGGTTTTCATTAGAGAATCTAATTCTGTTCCTGTGGAAGAAGCCATTTTCTCTTCTATGGTTCTCATCTCTTGTTCCATTTCTTTTAAATGATCGAAAACGGATAGTAGTTCGTCTTTTAGCGTACGTGTAGACGTCACATCTGTATGCTGTGCTAGATATCCAATGGATAGGTCTTTCGGTTTGATGATCTCACCTTGTTCGTAAGACATTTGACCGGCAATGATTTTTAAAAGCGTGGATTTTCCTGCACCGTTACGACCAACAATGGCAATACGATCCCTCGCTTTGACTTCCAATTTTATATTCGTTAAAACGGTATCAGCGCCAAACGATTTGGACAGCTGATTCACTTGTAGAATCATCATGTAACTTCACCTCTGCTATAATATGTTAAGTGTAGCTTATCAGCAGTAAACCGGCAAATCTTACATACGGCTGCCATGGTCAAATGAAAGACAGATAGGAAAAAATAGTGTATGATTTGAGTGAGGGAGCGTTGAAAGATGAGTCAATTTAGCCACTTTAACGAACAAGGAAGAGCAAAGATGGTCGACATTAGTGACAAATCGTCTACAGTGAGAACTGCCGTTGCTGTTTCAAGCGTTCGTATGATAAAAGAAGTATTTCATCAAATACAAAAGCATGACATTGGAAAAGGGGATGTGCTGTCTGTCGCACAGGTAGCTGGCATCATGGCAGCAAAGCAAACGTCCAGCATCATTCCAATGTGTCATCCGCTTGCATTAAAAGGTGTCGATATCTCCTTTGATTGGGAGGAAGACGGAAATGCGTACATTCTGAACATACAAGTACAGGTGAAAACAAAAGGAAGTACGGGTGTGGAGATGGAAGCGCTCACTTCTGCCTCAGTATGTGCACTGACCGTTTATGACATGTGCAAAGCAATAGACAAAGGGATGATCATCGGCCCGACCTATCTAGTAGAAAAAACAGGCGGGAAAAACGGTGATTTTCACAGAGCATCTGATATTTAAGTTGGAGGATCTTATATGAATATAGACCAGTCAAAAATTCCACAAGCGACAGCCAAACGTTTGCCGCTTTACTACCGTTTTTTAAAAAATCTGCATGCATCAGGAAAACAAAGGGTGTCATCGGCAGAGCTTAGTGATGCAGTCAAAGTGGATTCTGCCACCATTCGCCGAGATTTTTCTTACTTTGGTGCACTTGGGAAGAAAGGGTATGGCTATAACGTCGATTACCTCTTGACCTTCTTTAGAAAGACCCTTGACCAAGATGAAATGACGAATGTCATGCTCATCGGTGTCGGGAATTTAGGGACTGCTTTTTTACACTATAATTTCATTAAAAATAATAATACAAAAATTTCAATGGCTTTTGACGTCAATGAGAGTAAAATAGGAAGTGAGATAGGCGGCGTGCCTGTCTATGATTTGGATAAGCTTGAAGAGCATGTGCAAGAGGTAGGAGATATTCCTGTTGCGATTTTGACAGTGCCTGCCGTAGCAGCTCAATCCATTACAGATCGTTTGATTGCCCTTGGCATCAAAGGAATCCTTAACTTTACGCCGGCTCGATTGAATGTGCCGGAACACATTCGAATTCATCATATAGATTTGGCGGTTGAACTTCAGTCTCTTGTGTATTTCTTAAAGCATTACTCTGTTACACAGGAGGACTGACGAAAAGGGGTAAAGGGGGTGGAGCAAATGGGTCCGATCGGTCCTGGAAGTTTGGTTCTGATTGCGGTTGTTGCGCTCATTATTTTTGGGCCGAAAAAGCTTCCTGAATTAGGAAGAGCAGCAGGAGATACATTACGTGAATTCAAAAATGCCACAAAAGGTTTAGCTGATGATCAGGAAGAAAAAAAGAAAAAAGAAGATCAGTAGAATAGGATGAGCTTCATGAATGTCAAAGATATGCCGCTTATGGAGCATATTGTGGAACTGCGAAAACGTTTAGTGATCATTGCGATGTTTTTTGTCACTTTTATGGTGGCAGGTTTTTTTCTCGCTAAGCCGGTCATTGTGTATTTACAAAATACCGATGAAGCGGCTACACTGACATTGAACGCATTTAAGCTCACAGATCCACTGTACGTGTTTATGCAGTTCGCTTTTGTCATTGCTCTTGTTTTGACGTGTCCCGTAATTTTATATCAGCTTTGGGCGTTTGTGAGTCCTGGCTTATATGAAAAAGAAAGAAAGGTGACACTTGCTTATATTCCGATTGCACTGCTTTTATTTTTGAGCGGTGTGGCTTTCTCTTATTTTATTTTGTTTCCGTTTGTCGTCGACTTTATGATGCGGATGTCAAATGATTTACATGTGGAGCAAGTGATTGGGATTCATGAGTATTTTACATTTCTGATGCAGTTAACACTTCCATTTGGCTTTTTGTTTCAGATGCCTGTCGTGTTGATGTTTCTCACTAGACTTGGCATCATTACACCGATGTTTTTATCGAAAATACGGAAGTATGCCTATTTTGTCCTCCTTGTCATTGCCGCACTTATTACACCGCCAGAGCTCGTTTCTCACCTCATGGTTACCTTGCCAATGCTCGTTTTGTATGAAGTGAGTATTGTCATTTCAAGAGTGACCTATCGCAAAATGCAGCAAACAGAGACAGAGGAGAAAGAAAATGATGTTGTCTCATAAAAAAGCATCGTGATCCTAATAGGGGTCACGATGCTTTTTCTATTGTGAAAGAAATTGATTGATTGCTTGAAAGAGATGCTCATAATACGCAGGTTCATGCGGGACAAAATCATGTACACGGACCTCTCTCTTTTCCTCACATCGCTTGCCGTCTGCATCCACTTCAAAGCCCTCGATGTTCATTTTTTCGCATTCTCTACTTAAAAGCTGCTGTGCATCCATCAGCCTTGCTCTATAAAGTCCAGCAACTTCTTCTTTCTGTAGATGGACATCCATGTGCTCTTTTTGATCCATATAAAGATACACATGGCAAAACTCACGATCGGTAAACGAAGGCAGATGGATTTCATCTTTAATGACACCAGCAAAGGTAAGGTTCTCAAACGAGATGGAGAGACCAAGCTCTTCTTCGACTTCTCTGATGCCATCAGAAGGCTGTTCATCTGCGAGAAGGTGGCCTGCTGCTGTGATATCAAATAGAGAAGGGAAATCCTTTTTGGCGGGACTCCTCAGCTGAAAATAGAGAAACACTGTGTCATCTTCCTTTTTTAAAAGCCAGAAATGAAAGGTCTCATGCCAAAGGCCCTCAGCATGGATATCAGATCGAGCGGCTGTACCAATCGTTTCATGCTGATTGTTCATGATGTTCAGTTTTTCGTGTTCCATGAAAACATGACCTCCATAAAAAAACCATTTTCCAAACGGCGGAAAATGGTTTTTGGTTTATTTTTGCTGCTGTTTTTTCATTTTGACAGAAAAAGCAAACATTTTTAACGCGATATTAATATTATAGGCCGCAAACACCATCAGCAAAATGCTGTAAAATGACCACATGTCACCTGGATTTTGAATGGCCATATAGGTGAACGCCACACCTACGGCAAAATAAATAATGCCCCATACGACAGGGTTTCTCATGAGAAAAAGCCTCCAATAATCATTTGCATTGTTTGAGATTGTTCTTCAATCATTTTTCTTACTGGCTCAATCTGCACAAGAATGACGAGCGAGTTCATCAGCATGTGTGCGCCGATTGGCACAATGATTCGTTTTGTTTTCGCATATAAAAAGGCAAATGTAAAGCCCATTGCGGTATAGAGCAAGATATGTGGGAAATCATTGTGTACAGCAGCAAAAACCACTGAACTGACAAGTGCGCCAATGAAAAAATTCGTTTTTTCATAAACGACACCAAAAATGATTTTTCGAAAAATGATTTCTTCTAATATCGGTCCAATCAGAGCGATGACGATGACAAGCCATGGAACTGCATCCATAATGGCTAAAATGTTTTGAGTATTTTCGGATTCTCGGCTAATGCCAAATGCATATTGTTCAATCGCCCCCGCAATGGATTGTGCAAAGAGGGAAAGAAAGAAACCGCCAATGATCCAAGCGATTGACGCGCCGACTGAAGCCGGTGCTTCATTTCGAAGTGAAGCTTTTGGTACAGTCCGAAGAATGAGCAGAATAATGATTAATCCGATACAGAAGCTAATGATTGTCCATGTTCCTGACAATTTAGAGAGCTCTGCTTGTGTCATCGGTGTCTGAATGTAACCTAACCACTTCATGATGAACACATACGGAAACGCAGAAACCTGCACCAATATATACGTTAAGATGATGTACCAATATTGTTTTTTCAAGTAACGAAAACCCCTTTACTAAAAGAACTAGATTTATTGTAACACAAGTCTTCTTTTTCGTTGAAAAGGAAAGAATTTGAGTTGAAAAAAGATCATGAAAGCGTAAAAATTTTTAAAGGTTTTTACTTGAAATTGCAGAAGACATTCTTTATTATAATAAATGTGTTAGCACTCGTTGATGATGAGTGCTAAAAAAGACTACATATAAAAATTGAGGAGGTTGTTTCTTATGTTAAAGCCATTAGGCGATCGCGTAATCATTGAACTCGTTGAATCTGAGGAAAAAACCGCTAGCGGTATTGTCTTACCGGATTCTGCAAAAGAAAAACCGCAAGAAGGTAAAATTGTTGCAGCAGGTTCAGGTCGTGTACTTGAAAGTGGTGAGCGCGTTGCGTTAGAAGTAAACACAGGCGACCGCATTATCTTCTCAAAATATGCAGGCACTGAAGTGAAATATGAAGGAAAAGAATATTTAATCCTTCGTGAAAGCGACATTTTAGCTGTTATTGGTTAATCACATAAACAAAGATTGAGATATATTTCTAAAAAGACTGAGGAGGTTTCGTTATTATGGCAAAAGATATTAAGTTCAGTGAAGAAGCACGTCGTGCGATGTTACGTGGTGTAGATGCACTTGCAGATGCTGTAAAAGTAACTTTAGGACCTAAAGGACGTAACGTGGTTCTTGAGAAAAAATTCGGTTCTCCACTTATCACAAATGATGGTGTAACGATTGCAAAAGAAATCGAATTAGAAGATGCATTTGAAAACATGGGTGCAAAACTTGTGGCTGAAGTTGCAAGCAAAACAAACGATGTAGCTGGTGACGGTACAACGACTGCAACAGTTCTAGCTCAAGCGATGATCCGTGAAGGTCTTAAAAACGTAACAGCTGGTGCAAACCCTGTTGGCGTTCGTAAAGGCATCGAAGAAGCAGTGAAAGTAGCACTTGAAGGCTTGCATGAGATTTCTAAACCAATCGAAGGTAAAGAATCAATTGCTCAAGTTGCGTCTATTTCTGCAGCAGATGAAGAAGTCGGCAGCCTAATTGCTGAAGCGATGGAGCGTGTAGGAAACGACGGCGTCATCACAATTGAAGAATCTAAAGGTTTCACAACTGAGCTTGAAGTGGTTGAAGGAATGCAGTTTGACCGTGGATACGCTTCACCATACATGGTAACTGATTCTGATAAGATGGAAGCGGTTCTTGAAAATCCTTACATTTTAATCACTGATAAAAAGATCACAAACATTCAAGAAATCCTTCCTGTACTTGAGCAAGTCGTACAACAAGGAAAACCATTATTGATCATTGCTGAAGATGTAGAAGGCGAAGCACTTGCAACACTTGTTGTGAACAAACTTCGTGGAACATTCAACGCAGTGGCAGTAAAAGCACCTGGATTCGGTGATCGTCGTAAAGCAATGCTTGAAGACATCTCTGTTCTAACTGGCGGAGAACTCATCACTGAAGACCTAGGACTTGACCTGAAATCAACTGAAATTGGTCAGCTTGGCCGTGCGTCTAAAGTGGTTGTGACAAAAGAAAACACAACGATCGTAGAAGGCTCAGGAGATTCTGCTCAAATCGCAGCACGTGTGAACCAAATCCGTGCGCAAGTAGAAGAAACCACTTCTGAATTCGATAAAGAAAAATTACAAGAACGTCTTGCAAAACTAGCTGGCGGCGTTGCTGTCATCAAAGTTGGTGCTGCAACTGAAACAGAACTAAAAGAACGTAAACTACGCATCGAGGATGCACTGAACTCAACTCGTGCAGCAGTTGAAGAAGGTATCGTATCCGGTGGTGGTACAGCACTTGTGAATGTATACAACAAAGTCGCTTCCATCGAAGCTGATGGTGACGTTCAAACAGGTGTCAACATCGTTCTACGTTCTCTTGAAGAGCCAATTCGTCAAATCGCTCACAACGCAGGTCTTGAAGGATCAGTCATCGTTGAGCGCTTGAAAAACGAAGAAATTGGCGTAGGCTTCAACGCAGCAACAAACGAATGGGTAAACATGATCGAAAAAGGAATCGTTGACCCAACAAAAGTCACTCGCTCTGCACTTCAAAACGCAGCTTCTGTAGCAGCTATGCTTCTTACAACTGAAGCAGTCGTAGCTGACAAACCAGAAGAAGGCGGCTCAGGCGGCGGAATGCCGGATATGGGCGGTATGGGCGGAATGGGTGGAATGATGTAACACCCCCGAAAACCCCTTGAAATATAGGGGTTTTTGTTTTGTCTATTTTTTGGTTAAGAGCGTTAAATGAATTGAAACTTTCACCGCTTTACATCCGTTAACTAAAGAGACAGTGATTTTTTTGGTTTTATCTAACATAAAGAGATGATTTTCAAAAGAAAAGCGGTGATCATATGGGCTTTACGACTTGGGTGGCGATTATAGTTGCACTGGCTGTCGTATTTGGATTGTTTGGATCGAAGAGGCGTGATAAATAAGAGGTTGAACCCACTTCCAGAGAGGAAGTGGGCTTTTTATTGCATATACAATATTCATGAGCTATACTAATTTTTAAAATTTATGTAAATACAATAAAAAAGAGGCGTGATAAATGAGAGAAATTTTGCGGGAGATTGGCGTGATTGCTCGGGCGCTTGATTCCATTAGTAATATTGAATTTAAAGAGTATGATTTAACGAAGGGGCAGTATTTGTATCTTGTGCGTATTTGTGAGGAGCCTGGCATCATTCAGGAAAAACTAGCGGAGATGATCAAGGTAGACCGAACAACGGCGGCCCGGGCTATTCAAAAATTAGAGCTGCATGGTTTTATTGAGAAAAAAGATGACACAGTGAATAGGAAAATCAAGAAGCTGTTTCCAACTGAGAAAGGAAAAGCCGTCTATCCAATGATCAAACGAGAACATGATCATTCAAATCGGGTAGCGCTGGATGGATTTTCTGAAGAGGAAGCGGAACAGATTTATGAGTATCTTCTAAGGGTGCGAAAGAATATCGAAAAAGATTGGGAAGATGTGAAAAAAGGCAAAAAGAGAAGCTACTAATTAAATAAGGGGGGAAGGGAACATGCATGTACCATCATTTTTTCAAGTGAAAGATATGGAGAAAATCAAATCATTTATTCAATCTCATTCATTTGCTACAGTTGTGACGACAACGAATAAAAAGCCCATTGCGACCCATATTCCAGTGAGTTTTCATCAAATTGGCGATTCGTATGTGATCTCAGGGCATATGGCGATTGGGAATCCTCAGTGGAAAACGTTTGAAGAAAATGAGAAGGTGCTCGTCATTTTTCAAGGGCCACATGCTTACATATCCTCTTCATGGTATGAGAAAGAAGCCGTACCGACGTGGAATTATCAAGCTGTACATGTATATGGAAAGGCTGCACTACTCGAAAAATCAGAATTGGTCAAGGAATTAACAGTGATGTTGAAGACATATGAAAGTCATAGAGATCAGCCAGTGCTGTGGGATACGTTGTCTGAGGAACTGCTAGAGAAACAAATGAAAGGGATTGTGGGCTTCAAAATCATCATTGATGAAGTTCAAGCTGCTTTTAAGTTAAGCCAAAATCGCCATGAAAGAGATTATGCTCGTATTATTGAACAGCTGGAAGCAGAGGGTGAAGTGGAAATGGCGGCTGCGATGAAAAAGAGAGAAAAGAATATATGAAAAGAGCACTCTGAAGAAAAAGAGTGCTTTTGTTGTTATCCTTTTATGTTCAAATATTCTTCAAGGGTTTTGCTGCTCTTTTTCACTTTTTTCGCATTTTTTGATCCGAGGTATCTGAGGTGCCATGGTTCATATTGATAGCCTGTCACTTTTTCTTTACCTTTCGGATAGCGGATGATAAAGCCAAATTCATGGGCGTGTTTGGCCAGCCATTTTGCTTCTTTCGTATTGGCAAAAGAATCTTCAGCCCAATGTTTTGAATTAGCACCGCCGATATCAAAAGCAAGGCCGGTTTGATGTTCGGAATAGCCTGGTCTTGCGCTAAATCGATCTGCTTGTTTTTTGCCATGAGAGGCGACGTAATTGTTGTACAAGACACGCTGACGGTCGTATGAACGGAAGGTGCTAAAAGCGGTGAGTCGGATGTTTGCTTTTTTTGCTTTTGCTGTCATAGCGTTTACAGCTTTTCTCGCTTGTTTGTTTTCTCCGGGATTGTATGAAGATGGTAGTCTATGTTTCTTATTCACAACCAATATTCCTTTTACATACGTACCTGGCGTTTTAGTGGAAGGAGCAGCATATGAAGCTGGTGAGCTTTTGCCTGCTTTTTTGATATATTGAGAGCTGACGTAACCCGTCTTTCCTTTATACTTTGTTTGAATCCATGAACCATTCTTTTTAAGATAAGGAATCCTTTTCCCTTTTGGAATGGTCAATATCACTGAATATTTTGTTCCAGGTCCCTTGCGAAGATGAACATTCGCTGTTGTCACGTATTTCGGTGCGGCTGCTTTTGCGACTGGTGTCACATGAGTCATGTGTAAAAAGGGCAGCTGGACAGGAAAAATTCCAAGCCCAAGAACGAGAACCACACTGACAATAATTCCTTTGATCCACGGGTGTTTCATCTTCATTTCTCTCATCCCTTTCAATCTACTAACATACATATATTGAGATAGATTGAAATAAAGTGCAATGGTTTTTTTATGTCAATTGAGATTGAATCATATCATTAGGTTCTTTTTTTGTTTAAAATTACATAAAAAAATCCACTATTTCCATAAAAAATCAGATGAATTCCTTATAATAAAAGTATCTGAGAACGGGGAGTGAGTCGAGATGGACCAAAACGTGCTGCAAATGGATCAAGACAGATCAGAGAATGAATTCGCGGTTCTTAATATATCTTCTAAAGAGATTGGTGCTCTATCAAAGGGAGCAGCGGAGCAGATTTTACAAACGGGAGATACGGACCGTATTCATCAGCTGATGTACGTTCCGATTGAAAAGAAAGAAGATTTGAATTGGCTGATCCATTGTGTTGGGGAGGCGCTAAAGAATGAAGTTGGTGATGACGTTGCACTAGAAGTAGCTGATTTGCTCTATTTCTTTGTCATTCCGTATTATGGGAAGTATATGTTGAAAGATCGTCATTTGTATGAGTATATCGATCATTTGCTGGTACGATTAGCATCTAGAGCTCACTCGGATATTGACACGCTGATTGATATCATAAGAGAAGATTTAAATGAAAATATACAATAAAAGAAGCTTGTAGAGCGACCCTCTACAAGCTTTTTTATATCAACTTTATTCAGCAGGAACTGTTTTGACAGGCTCTTTTCTAAACACACCCATGCATCCTGCGATGATGATTAATACAGCTGGAAGGATAAAGAACACAAAAATAGAAATAATACCGCCTACAGCAGAAACTAATAATAAAATGCCACCAAGCTTTGCTTTTTTCTTCACGATAACAGATGCCACAATCGCAAGAATAGAGAAAAGCATCGCTGACCAGCCTAATCCTGTGAATTGACTCGTACCTGATTCATTAAATGCGGCATCTAGTCCTCCAAAAGCAAGTGCAAACATTGCACCGAAAAATCCCAAAATACCTCCAATTAAGCCTAAAACAAATTCTGTCGTTCTTTTCATGATACTTTCCTCCGATATGTAAATAAGAATTATTGGTACTTAAGAACCAACACAATCTTACTCATCGGCATTCTTTTCACAATATTAATAGTTTTGTTAAAAAAAACAAGAAAATCCATAAAGAATTTTCTTGTCCAATTACTGGGCTCTCTCCCAGGTAATCTTTGTTTCATTTGTTGTTTTCTTTCCTTTTGCCAGTACTTTTCCGTTTTCTTGTTTCACGGTGATGTTTAGGTCATAAAAGGAGTAGAGGGCGCCGAGGCTGTCATTTTCCGGTTTATGCAGGTTGTTTTCCTTTTCAGTGGATGCACCAATAGCTAGTGTTTTGGCAAAGTTCAAACCAATGACTTCAGCGTAATCACTATTGGTCTCAGATGAAGCCGTCACGTTTAAGGAAATGACTTTTTTCTTTTGATCAACGGTGATCGCTGTGTCTTTTACGAGCTTAGACTGCTCCATGACCTCTTTCGTTTCATTTTGAATGCGTTCATTAATCGTTGGAAGTGCCGTAGATTCTGTTTTTTCTTCTTTTGCCGTATTTGAGCAAGCTGCTAGGATAGAGAAGGTTGCAACAAGACTCATGAAAACAAGTAGACTTTTTCTCACGTTCTTTCTCCTTTGTTCTTCAAAGTATGTATGCTTATGTTACCACGAATTGATGTTTTGATTAAAAGAGAAGTGTTGATAAGCTGTGAACAATCAAAAGCACCCAAAGGTGGGTGCTCGTGTTTTATTGTGCTGAAAGGGTTGTACTAAGTGGGATAGACGAAATGACCGTGAATTTTGGAGCCGGAGCACCAGATTCTAGATTTTTGCGTAAAAGAGATGATTTGACGGTGCCGTCCCATTTTTTATAGACACTTCCAGATGTATTTGCACGGAGCTGTACATTAGAGAAACTTGCTTGCGAGTAGCTGTTTGTTCCATTATCTTGTACGCCGTGTACCATTTTGACGACATCGAGGTCTTTCAGACGACTAGGGTTGAAAACAGGCTGTTTATAACGCAGTTTCCCGTTGACGTATAGTGACACTGTGCCATCACCATTGTTGATGAGCTTTAAGTTGACACGATCGCCATCCTTTATGCTCTTATCATATTCACTGTTCCAATATTGACTGCCGCCTTGCGAGCCGCTGCCAAGAAAGACCTTATAGCCGGAAGACGTTTTTGAAATACCGCTCTCTACAACGGCAGAACCGAGACCAAGATACCAGTCGGCATAGCCATTTTTAATGGTGGCTGTTTTTGGCAGCACAATATCAGCCGAGATACCTGACCATTTGGCTTCATCCGTTTGTGTCACGATGGCGCCGTGACGAGGACCAGCCGCAGAGGCAGGAATACTTGAAAGCATCAAAACGAAGATCAAACTTACACTCAAAACGATGAACCACTTTTTCATGAAAATTCCTCCTTATCTTTGATTCATTTCTATTATATAAAACAAAAGGGAGGGATCTACTGACAATGTTCTGGCTGTTTTTGGTGAAATTTATGAACAAAACCGGTCATTAAGTGGTCAACTTGTATTCAAATTGTAATGTGACTGTAAAATAACTGGGTGCATCTTCATGTATAATAGGGTCAGAAACCAAATACGGAGGATTTTTTAATGAATAAAAAGCTTATCGCGACAATCGTAACAGTAGCTAGTTTATTTTTAGCGTTTAGTTTCTCACATGGAGCAAGTGCAAAAAAAGTAAGCGGCAATATTACATGGTATAATGGTGTCGGTAAAAAAGGCGCAGATGGAAAAAAACTCGGTCATTGGGATGCAGCAACAAAAATGGGATTTGACGTACCGAAAAAAGGTACAAAACTAAGAGTGACAACAAAAGCGAAACCACATAAAGTGATTACAGTATATAAATATGATGTAGGTAGAATGCCAAACGCAGTATTAGACGTAAGTCCGAAAGCATTCAAAGCACTTGGGTATAAAACAAGTAAAGGTGTCGTCAAAGGGCATTACACTTATTAATACATAGGCATGCAAAGAAGCGGGAAAAGTTCATTTTCTGGCTTCTTTTCTTGTGGAGAGGGTCTGAAAGTCAATGAAAAAATCAACATGGTGGATCATCACAGTGATTGGAGTCGCAGTTGCGGCCGTCATCTTCTTCATGATGAAGCCGGGGCAAGAGGCAAAACATGCAGGAAAAGTGAAAACAAATCAAGATGCAAAAGACGAATTGCTTGTTTCATTTACGGATCAAAAGTTAAACAATACTTATTACTTGCATGACAAGGCGCTTCATACAGAGAAACTGACAGCATATCCTTCAATTGCTTATGATCAGGCGAAACAGCTTTTATACTACACGTATACAGATGAAGACACACAAAAAGTAAGTATACGGGAATTGAATGTGAAAACGGATAAAGAAAAAACGCTCTTTACGAGTGACGATTCAATCGACAGTATGAGACTTTCTGGTGACGGAAAACAGTTATATCTAAGGTATAACAAGGATTCAGGTGAGCAATTTTATGTAGCGTCTTTTGATTTGAAAACACAGAAAGTGAAAGTGTTATATCCAGAAAAAAGTGATGATGATACGGTGAGTTCTTTTGCTTATGATCCAGCATCAAATCTGTTGGCCATTCAGCATTATTCGTTAAAAGAGGATTATAAAAAGACGGATGAGGCAAATGAAAAAGGAATGGATCCTGAACCAACGACCATGAAGATTACCCTACAAACAGGTGAGAAGGGAAAGCGAATTGCACGTATTTCTCAAACCATCAATGATATTTCTTTTTCACCAGATCATAAAAAACTCATTTATACAGAAGTGAAGGTTCGAAATGAAAAAGAAGAATCATCTATAAAGGTGATGGATGTAGATACAGGAAAAACAAAGACACTTGTTAAAAACAGCCAGGATGTACGTATTTTAAGTGCTGCCCAGCCGCAATTTTCTGCGGATGGTACATCTGTTTATTTCTTAGGTGTTGCAAAGAACGCAAAGGAATTAAAGGATGACACAGGACGAAAGGCGAAGGTCAGAACCATTTTTGAATATGATATTAAGAAGAAAACAGTAGAAACCGCTTGGGAGAAAGAAGGCGGGATTGTTAACAATTTCACTGTCAATCGGTAAAAGGTGCGCGTTCAGTTATTTCATATAACTGAACGTTTTTTTATTTTGTCATGGAAAGTGTCGGTGAAAAATGCGGATTTGTGAAATGAACATCACTTTTTAAGCAAGGAAATGAGTGGTATTTTGATATTTTGCTATTTTGCTACTGTGACAGAATCAGCGTAAGAGAGTAAAGTAAGTGGAAATAAAAAAACGAGAGGACAGAAGACTTCTCGTTTTCCCTTATTTATTGTTTTCATCTAGTAAGTTTTGAAAAATAAACAAGGCATTAATGGAATGAGGGAATCCTGCAACCTTTGTACAGTGCTTAATGATCTCCATAATCTCTATAACAGAGAGCCCGATATGTAATGCTTGTACAAAATGAGCTTTTAACTCTTCATCACAATCACCTTTTGCAATGAGAGCCGATAATGTGCTGATGGCCTTCTGTTTTTCATCTAATATGAAGTGATTGAATTCTTTTTGTTCACCGAGTTCAATTGTTAGTTGTTCAATGTTTGATCGAATGCTCTCGTTTTCATGAATTGAAAGCTTCTCCCTGTTACCTGCCACTGTTTCTTGCTTGACATGGCAAGTCTCTTTTTCTTCATTCAAATTGAACTCCTCCGTTTTTTATGACGATTTTCTATTTGTTCGTGCATGGTTTCTTAAGTGCCTTTTGATAGAGGTAATGGGTATATAGTAGTATTATCGGTTTACTTCGTCAACTTTTTAAGTGTGGAATGTTCAAAAAAATGCCATTCATGCGATACATTGTTCGTTTTTTCTCATGGAGATTGAAAAGAAAATAGAGGGCTAATATATAAAAGCTGTTAGCCCTTTTCATATTACGCAATTAAGAGAGAGGAGGTTTCATATTTACTAAATGATATCCATCGGCCGCATCATGTCATAATCCTCGTGTTCTAAAATGTGACAATGCCACACATATCGTCCGCTATATGGGACAAACCGAGCGATGATGCGAATGACTTCACCGGCATGCGCCTGAATCGTATCTTTGTAGCCTTGTTCATGCAAAGGAGGCGCTTCATTTGGTCCTGTGTACACGATTTCACCTGTCGATTGATAGATGTCTGTATCGAATGGTCTTCTATCAATCACTCGAAATTGAACAAGATGTAAATGAATAGGGTGTGTACCTCTTGTTGGATTGACGATGTTCCACACCTCTACACTGCCAAGTCGAGGATTTTCTGTGACAGGATCATTCCAAAACTGGTTATCTAATAATAAAATCGGGCGCCCATATTTATCTTGTGTGCCAGTAAGGGTCAGCGTTCGCTCGTTATCAGCTCGGCTCGGCCGGAGCGGTGGCAGTGGTTTGAAGATCGGACGTAATGTTTTAGCTGCTCTTCCTTTGAGCGGACGAGTGACTTTAAATTGCATAATGTTCGCATCTGTTTCTGGATTGACATCCTGACCGCAGCCTGCCGTATTTTTTAAAACAATCGTTTTGTTTTCGTAAGCTGAGAAGTCGATGATGACATCAAAACGTTCAGCAGGTGCAATGCTAAAAGATTGGTGATGAACAGGTCTTGGCAAAAAGCCGCCATCAGATCCAATTTGTAAGATTGTGGCGTCGTTATCTAGATGAAGCTCGTAAGTTCTTGTATTGGACGCGTTTAAGATACGAAAACGATATTTTCGAGGCTCTACTTCTAAATATGGCCATACTTTTCCATTGACTAAAATCGTTTCCCCGCAAAAAAATGGCACGATAGAGGGATCTGGAAGGTCACTATCTTCTGGTGTGTTATTTGGTCTACTTGGGTAAAACAGTGCGCCATCCTCCTGGAATGTCCGGTCCATGATCATTAAAGGGATATCATATTCATCTTTCGGTAATTCGAGTGATTTTTCAAACGCATCTGAGATCAAATAAAAGCCAGCTAATCCGGCGTATACATTTAATCGTGTTAATGCCATGGCATGATCGTGATACCACAATGTGCATGCTTGCTGGTGATTAGGGTATTCGTAAACCTCTCGTTCAAAGAAGGGGCCGGTCGCTTCAAAGTCTCGCGAAAACCAAGCCTCTGGATAACCGTCACTGCTTGCAGGTGTCACGCCCCCATGCAAGTGAACGACTGTTTTGACTTCGGGTTCATCATGGTGTCCAGCGTGAATGGTATGATCGACAGGCAGGAAGTGTTTCAGCGGCAATTTGTTCATCCATTTCACTTTGACCTTTTCATTTCGATTCGCTTTAATGGTTGGACCAGGCAAACTGCCATTATAGGTCCATAGCTTGGTTGGGGGCAGATCTCTATGAACTTTTAGGAACACCTCCTCCATAGCGATTTCATAATACGTTTGTTTTGGGTTTTTTTTGACGGGCTCTGCGACTTCTGGAATTGGCAGCTCGTCAACAAACTTTTCTAGGTTCATGTTGACTAATCCTCACTTAAAATCAATTTGATACATTATAAGTGCGGACATCCAAATAGGTGAATAAAATAAAAAAACCCGCTTTTCAGCGGGAGAATTAAGGGTGTTTATTTTCAAGCGCTGCACTTGCAGGCACTTTTTTGTTTGGTTTAAAGATGAAGTAGGCGGCTAGTACACTGATGGTAATGATGCTTGTCAGTATGAGCTGAGGTCTCATTGATTCGATAAACAGCATAGAGGCCAAGATGGCGCAGATAACCAAAATGGTAAAGTACGTAAGGTATGGGAACAGCCACATTTTGATTTTGAGTTGTTCTGGATTTTCTTTTTCGATTTTACGACGCATTCTTAATTGTGAAACGGCAATGACCAAGTAGACAAGAAGTGCAATGGCACCAGAGGCATTGACTAGAAATAGAAAGATGGTTTCAGGGTAAAAGTAGTTCATCATGACGGCAATATAGGAAAAGAAGGTACCAGCGACTGTCGCTGCTACAGGGACACCGCGTTTGCTGATTTTCATAAACCGTTTTGGTGCTTCGCCTCTTTCAGCTAATGAATAAAGCATTCTGGACGTTGTGTATAGGCCGGAGTTTAAACAAGAAAGAACGGCTGTTAAAACAATGACGTTCATGACTTGAGCGGCTGATGGGACACCGATGTATTCTAATACTGCAACGAACGGACTTGTTAAAATATTCGCTGAATTCCATGGGAGTAACGTGACAACGACAGCGATCGACCCGACGTAGAACACAATAATACGCCATACAACTGAACGGGTAGCTGTTGTCACAGATTTGACTGGGTCTGCTGATTCACCTGCGGCAATTGCTACAATCTCTGTTCCCATGAAGGAAAAGATGACAACGACAATCCCGAGGAGCACAGAGCCAAATCCGTTTGGAAGGAAACCGCCATTCCCCGTTAAATTGGCAAGACCTGCAGTATGATGACCGCCAAAACCAAAGATAAATGCAAAACCAATGAGTAGGAAGAGAATAATGCTGACGACTTTAATCAATGAAAACCAATATTCAAATTCGCCAAAAGATTTAACAGAAAAGATATTTGTCAAAGTTAAGAGGATTGTGAGGATAAGACTTGTGAGCCAAACAGGTGCATCTCCATACCAATATTGAATAATGGCAGCACCAGCAATGGCTTCGATGGCGATGACGATGACCCAGAAAAACCAGTAAAGCCAGCCGATTGTAAACCCGGCCCACGGGCCGATGGCGTCGCTCGCATATTGTGAGAAAGAGCCGCTTGTCGGATAGGCACATGCCATTTCTCCAAGCATTCTCATAATAAAGATGACCAGAAGTCCGGCAAATGAATAGGAAAGAATCGATCCAGGCCCTGCAGAATGAATGACAGCACCACTACCAACAAATAGCCCTGCCCCAATGACCCCGGCAATGGAGATCATTGAAATATGTCTTGTCTTAAGGTTTTTTTGAAGACCGTTTGTCATGTTGGACATTTCTTTACCTCCAAACATTTCTCTTTTATTCGAGAGTTTGTTTTTAGAATATTTTAAATTTTATCATACTGAATTGTCATTCAGCATTGGACAGGTTATCAAACTGACATTTCAAACCTCTTAACATGATGTTAAAAAGTATAAAGGATTTGAGAGATTATGTTCCCTCATTTTCCTCTGCCCATTCTTAAAAATAGCATAAGAAGGAAGAAAGAAAAGTTGTGTTTTAAAATAAAACTATTCTGACAATTGTATGGTAGAGTGATTTTGTTCTTTTTCATTTGTCGGGGTGGTTTTGAAAAACGTTGATGGGAGTAGGTCTTGAGGTCAATTGACCTTATAAAAATAAGTTTGCTTAGGTCAACACATTTCTATGTATCCTATTTTGCTGATTCAAGCGAATCATGTTGCTGTAGACCCACACGGGCTTGGCTTTGTAAGATAAATATAGAAAAGTAATGTGTGAGGAGGCGCTGTTCGGTATGGAGCGCTACAACGAATTAAGACAAGGTGAAACAGGTGCTTGGGTCAGCATTATAGCCTATGTGATCTTATCTGCTGTCAAACTGATCATTGGGTATGTGTTTCATTCAGAAGCCCTTTCCGCAGATGGCTTGAATAATACGACAGATATCATTGCTTCGCTTGCCGTATTAATTGGGTTGCGTATTTCTCAGAAGCCACCTGATGAGGATCATCCATACGGTCATTTTAGAGCTGAAAATATTGCGTCACTTGTGGCTTCCTTTATTATGATGCTTGTCGGGCTTCAGGTTTTGCTGAGCGCAGGCCAGTCGCTTTTCTCATCAGAGCATCAAACGCCTGATATGATTGCAGCTTGGACGGCAGCAGGAAGTGCTGTTGTGATGTATGGCGTGTATATGTATAACCGTAAACTGTCTAAACGAATTAATAGCCAGGCGCTATATGCGGCAGCGGCTGATAATAAATCAGATGCTTATGTGAGTATCGGGACGTTTGTCGGAATTATCGCCTCTCAATTTCAGCTGGCGTGGGTTGATACGCTTGCTGCGTTTGTGATTGGCTTAATTATCTGTAAAACGGCGTGGGAGATTTTCAGAGATGCGTCTCATTCGTTAACGGACGGTTTTCATATAAAAGATATGTCTAAATATAAAGAGACGATTGAAGCGACACCAGGAGTGGGCGATTTGAAAGACATTAAAGCTCGTTATCTTGGAAGCACCGTCCATGTGGATGTGGTCGTTGAAGTAGAACCGCATTTAAACATCGCAGAAAGCCATGATATTGCAGATGAAATTGAACGCAGAATGAAGCAGGAACATGATATTCTACACTCTCATGTTCATATGGAACCAGCAAGTGAGCCTAAAGAGGAGCAGAAGTCTTTTCCGTCGTGAGAAGGCTTCTTTTTTCTACGTGTTGATGTTTCATGCAAATGCGTGTTGTATGGTAAAGTTAGACTATATGAAAATTGACGGAAACGTGATAGGAGGATCAGGATGGCATTTGATGAACCGATGCATTCAGATTTACAAAAAATCGTAGATAACATCAATAAAGTGATGGTAGGGAAAAAAGATATTGCGATATTAAGCCTTGTTGCGATTTTGGCGAAGGGGCATGTGCTATTAGAGGATGTGCCTGGCGTTGGGAAGACCATGATGGTTCGTGCTCTGGCAAAATCCATTGGGTGTGAGTTTAAGCGAATCCAATTTACGCCTGACCTTTTGCCTTCAGATGTAACAGGTGTGTCGATTTATAATAAAAAGACAAACGAGTTTGAATTTAGACAAGGACCGATTATGGGGCAGATTATTTTGGCTGATGAAATCAACCGAACCTCTCCTAAAACACAATCAGCCCTTCTTGAAGCGATGGAAGAAGGTAGTGTCACAGTGGACGGAGAAACGATGCCGCTGGCAGATCCTTTCTTTGTGATGGCTACGCAAAATCCAGTGGAGTATGAGGGAACCTATCCACTTCCAGAGGCGCAAATGGACCGTTTCTTGTTCAAGCTGAAGATGGGGTATCCAACCATGCTGGAGGAGCTTGAGGTGCTGAATTTGCAGGAGAAGCAAACGCCAATTGACACGCTTCAGGCAGTCATGACAAAAGATCATATCCATGCTTTGCAGCAAGCGGTTCAGACCGTACATGTGGATGCGTCGATTAAAGAATATATTGTCGAAATTGCCCAAGCGACGCGAAATCATCCGTCTGTCTATTTAGGCGTGAGCCCAAGGGGTTCAATTGCATTGATGAAAGCGGCTCAGGCGTATGCGCTGTTGAACAGGCGGGATTATGTGATTCCTGATGATGTACAGTATTTGGCGCCTTACACATTGCCGCATCGCATGATTTTGACATCAGAAGCAACGTATGAAGGGAAGAAGGCGGAGACACTGTTGCGACAGATGATTGAGCATATTGGCGTACCAGTTCAAAAGTCGATGACTCAATGAAGTCACGTGACCGTTTCGCTTTTTCACTATGGTTACGGGTGTTTATGCTCCTTCTCCTCACGGCAGCAGCCTTTTGCTATGCCATGTTTCAGGGCGGCTTTGTGAGCTGGTTCCTTTTTTATGCATTTTCACCATATGCTTTGTATGCTTTGCTGTTTGCCCTTGTTCCACTTCGTGCAACAGCCAAAAGGACATTACAGCATACCCGGTTAAAGGCAGGGGATGTGCTGTCTGTTGACCTTGAAATCAAGCGGACGAATCTATTTCCGTACGTGTACGTCATACTTGAGGATGACCCGCCGGATACCTTCCATTTACAGGAACAGATTGAAATGAAACGAATGATCTTTCCATGGTTTCGGAAAACGTGGCGATTTTCGTATCAATTCAATGACATCATGCGGGGAGAGCATCAATTGACGGCGGTTAGAATCAAAACGGGTGATATGTTTGGGTTTGTGGAAAAAGAAGTGATTCTTCCACTAGAGAAAACATTGCTTGTGTATCCTAAAATGTTGGATATTCCTGTTGAATCTGCTGCATCGGTGAATGAAAATGGAGGCAAAGCGGTGCACTCTTGGTTAAATGAACCGACAAATGTGACGACAGGTGTGCGTGAATACCAGCAAGGAGACCGTTTCGCTTGGGTGGACTGGAAGACAACAGCTAGAAGAGGTCAGCTTATGACGAAGGAGTTTGAACAGAATCAGACAAAGGATCTGGTGGTGTTTGCTGATTTTACAGATGAAGCCGCTTTTGAAACGATTGTGTCTATGGCCGCATCGGTTCTGCAAACGGCTGTGAAAAAAGGGGTGCCGGTAGGCCTTGTCCCGCTTGGGGATCAGCACTTATTTCGAGTGGATCAAGGAGAGTGGCACTTACAGGACATGCTCTACTATTTAACAAAGGTGCAGTATCAGCCTTCTCGTGCACCTGATTATCAATCATTGACAGCGAGTGAGCACCAGCAGACAGGAAAGTATGTGGTGACAGGTCATCTGCAAGAAGAGCTTGCTACCATTTTACTTGGGAATCGAAACAGAAAGAACATCACCGTTCTTTTAGTGAAGAGAGCCGTTGATCGATTGACGGCAAAAGAAAAACAGCTTGTGGACCGGCTTAAAGCTTCTGGGATATACACGACCCTTTTATTTGAGGACCGGCTGCATGAAAGAACTGTGAGGTGACAAACATTTATGCTGCATATGCATCAGCGGCAAAGTCGTTTTGAGTTGTTCATCTATTATGCTGTCGCATTTCTGCTGCTTTGGGAGTGGCTTCGTCCGCTTCAAGATTTTACAGAGACGAGTCATACGTCTTATTTCATCATTTTTATAGGGCTTACGTGTTTGTTTACGTTCTTTCGATTGAAGTGGTATGTGACGTTTCCTATTTGTGCTGGATTGATCTTGCTCGCATTATACTTGATTTTTTATCAATCAGAGCCAAGTTATCTGCCTGCGCTGTTTGCTGATATTCAAGATAATATTTCTTTGATGAGCATGGGCATGTGGAGTGACATGTATCCGTCTTTCCGCACATTGTTGTTTTATATTTTGCTTTGGCTACTTGTTTATTTACTTCATTATTGGGTTGTGTATCAGCAGCGTATCTTCTTCTTTTTACTGATGACGATTGTATATGTGACGATTCTTGATACGTTTACGCCTTATGATGCGACTTTTGCGATCTTTCGAATTATGGTATTTGGCTTTTGTTTACTTGGTCTGCTCTATTTCGACCGGCTTCGTTCGGCTGAAGGTGTGCGGGTGTCACAGAAAGCGCGTCTCAATTGGTTCTTACCCATGCTGGCGCTTGTCCTTGTATCAGCATCACTCGGTGCGTCTTTGCCAAAATCTGATCCGAAATGGCCTGACCCAGTCCCGTTTTTTAAAACGGTCACGAATCAAGATGGTTCCGCCGGGCAGAATAAGGTGGGATATAGTGCGGATGATTCGTCGCTTGGGGGACCGTTTAGTGAGGACCGTACACCGGTATTTAAATGGAGCGGAAAAGAGCCGTCTTATTTTCGTGTAGAAACAAAAAGTATTTACACGGGGAAAGGCTGGGAGGATGCTTCAAATGATACGAAACCTACTCGGTTAAAAGGGAGTGATGTGCCGAACCGGTGGTTTACCAATCTCGTAAAAACAGAGGAGCATGAAACGAGAGTCGATATGGAATCAAATTATCGATTTAATCATGCTGTTTATCCGATTGGTACGGTTATGCTGACGCCAATGGAAAACATTCCACTGCAAATGATGGGCAAAACGGAGAAAATTGTCCCGTCTACTCAAAACCCGCCCAAAAATTTAGGGAACTATCGAGTCAGCTTCTTATCACCTACATTTATCCTAGAGGATTTACAGCGGATCAAAGTACCGACCAAGCAGCAAGTGAACCAGCAGGTCGGACGTGAATACTTGCAGCTCCCATCCTCGTTGCCAGAGCGTGTGAAAACATTGGCGAACAGCTTAACGGAAACGAAGGATAATATGTATGATAAAGCAAAAGCGATTGAGGATTATTTAGGGTCTGCGAAGTTTTCATATGAAACCCAAAATGTCGCTGTACCTGGGCGTAACGAAGACTATGTGGATCAGTTCTTATTTGATACGATGATTGGCTATTGTGATAACTTTTCAACCTCGATGATTGTCATGCTTCGCTCGATTGGAATTCCGGCGAGATGGGTGAAAGGATATACGTCTGGTCAGTTATATGAAACACAGATGGATGGAAGCAATGTGTATGAAGTGACCAATAACAATGCCCATTCATGGGTAGAGGTGTATTTTCCAAACCGTGGTTGGGTGACTTTTGAACCGACAAAAGGGTTCACGAACCCAGAGACATTTACGAATGAAACCACGGCTAACAACGACCAAACAGATGATGAAGAGGATGAAAAAGATCAGCCCGCATCTGATCAACAAGAAAACGAACAGACACAACAGCCGCAGCAACAAGAACCAGAACAGGCGGCAAAACAAGAGGAACAAGCTGCTAAAGCAAAGCCAAGTATGGTTCATGTTGGTTCAATCTTGGGTTACGTAGCAGGTGTGCTTGTCCTTCTTGGCTTCATAGGCTGGATGCTTTACCGGTTCAGAGCAAGGTGGCTGCCAATCTTTATTGTGAGAAAGGTAAAACGTCTGCCAGATGAGGAAGCTTTTTTCTACGCGTATGCTGCTCTATTAAAACAGCTAAGGCGCAGAGGGATCGAGAAAAAGCCAGGCATGACGCTAAGAGAATTCGCTTCTTTGATCGATGACAAGGAAGGGAATCATCATATGTCTGAACTAACGCAGTTCTATGAGCGGGCGCTCTACAGGCGAGAAGATGCGTCGGCGCTTTGGCGGCAGTCGGTGAAGTTATGGGAAAATTTAATAAACAGGAGATAGTCTTGACCACGTACCTTCCTGTTGTTAGAATAGGTGAATATTAAAACCTTCTAAAATACATGAAATTGAAGCGTTCGGATGTGAGTCTGGGCGCTTCAAAAGCGTGATTTACACTGAGAGAGGTTTTCTCCTCTCATTTTTTCTGTGCGTTTATAAAAACTATATTGGACATAGAGGTGACACCATGACAAATTTAGTAAATGAAATGATTTTGGTTCTCGATTTCGGTAGTCAGTACAATCAGCTGATCACTCGCCGTATTCGTGAATTTGGTGTGTACAGTGAGCTTCATCCGCACACTTTAACTGCTGAAGAAATTAAAGAAATGGCGCCGAAAGGAATCATCCTTTCTGGTGGACCAAACAGTGTATATGATGAAGGATCTTTCCGCTGTGATGAAAAGATTTTTGATCTAGGCATTCCGGTTCTAGGCATTTGCTACGGCATGCAGCTCATGACTCACTATTTAGGCGGGAAAGTAGAAGCGGCCAGCCAGCGTGAATATGGAAAAGCAGATATCCATATTAACGGAACACCTGCTTTATTCAAAGACCTTCCAACTGATCAAGTCGTTTGGATGAGCCATGGTGACCTCGTTGTTGAAGTACCAGATGGCTTTACAGTCGATGCAACAAGTGCACATTGTCCAAACTCAGCCATGAGCTTAGCTGAGAAGAATTTCTATGGCGTTCAGTTCCACCCAGAGGTTCGTCACTCTGAGTATGGAAATGACCTATTGAAAAACTTTGTCTTCGGCGTGTGTGATTGCGATGGCAAATGGTCAATGGAGAACTTCATTGAAATCGAAATGCAGAAAATCCGTCAAACAGTAGGCGACAAGCAAGTATTGTGCGCACTAAGCGGCGGTGTGGATTCATCTGTTGTAGCGGTATTGATTCACAAAGCCATCGGCGATCAGCTGACATGTATTTTCGTTGACCACGGCCTTCTTCGCAAAGGCGAAGCAGAAGGGGTTATGAAAACATTTAGCGAAGGTTTCAACATGAACGTGATTAAAGTAGATGCGAAAGATCGCTTCTTAAACAAGCTAAAAGGTGTGTCTGATCCTGAGCAAAAACGTAAAATCATCGGTAACGAATTTATTTATGTATTCGATGACGAAGCGGACAAGCTAAAAGGAATCGACTACTTAGCGCAAGGAACACTTTACACAGACATTATTGAGAGCGGAACAGCAACGGCACAAACAATCAAATCTCACCACAACGTAGGCGGTCTTCCAGAAGACATGCAGTTTGAATTGATTGAGCCACTCAATACACTATTCAAGGATGAAGTTCGTGCTCTAGGATCAGAGCTAGGTATTCCAGACGACATCGTATGGAGACAGCCATTCCCAGGTCCAGGACTAGGAATCCGTGTACTAGGTGAAATTTCTGAAGAAAAACTAGAAATCGTCCGTGAATCGGATGCGATTCTACGCGAAGAAATTGCCAACTTCGGCCTTGAGCGCGACATCTGGCAATACTTCACGGTTCTCCCAGACATCCGCAGCGTAGGTGTCATGGGTGACGCAAGAACATACGACTACACAATCGGTATCCGTGCTGTTACGTCTATTGACGGTATGACGAGTGACTGGGCAAGAATCCCTTGGGATGTGCTTGAAAAGATCTCAACTCGTATCGTGAATGAAGTGAAGCATATTAACCGTGTGGTGTATGATATTACGAGTAAGCCGCCTGCTACGATTGAATGGGAATAGCTATAATAGAGCTAGAAACCTTTGTGTATCAAGGGTTTCTAGCTCTTTTTTATTTTTAATTCTTTCCTTTCGTTTTAATGTGTGAATTCATCATTCCATCCCTTACACACATCAATCCATTGTGTATAACCGGAGTGTTTTTCTAATTGTTTGATTGTTAGTTCAATAGCACTGTTACTGCTCCCGCAGGCTGGATAGACTGTCTCAAAACGTTTGAGTGACATATCTAAATAAACAGAAACGCCATTCTTTATAGCAAAAGGACATACTCCGCCAATTTCATGACCGATCAAGTCAACGACCTCATGAGTAGGCAGCATTTTCGCTTTTGTTTTAAAATATTCCTTGAATTTTTTGTTATCAACCTTTGCATCGCCAGAGGTCACAACTAAAATAGCTTGTCCATTTACTAGAAAGGAGAGTGTTTTTGCGATTCTTTCAGGTTCGCAGCCCAATGCAGAAGCAGCCAAGTCTACGGTTGCACTAGATACTGAAAATTCCTGAATTCGAGTATCCATTTCATATTGTTTAAAATAATCTTTTACTTGCTTGATTGACATGATGATTTCTCCTTTTTATTCGTATTGATTTGACATGATCTATTATTTAAACGATATTGATGTGGTGTTAGGCGATACTTTTTCTTAAATAAACGAATGAAATGCTCTACATTTTGATAACCAACGGCTCCCGAAATATGATCCACTTGTAAATTACTACCGGTTAGCATTTCGCAGGCTTTTTCCAATCTTATTTCTTGTCGAATTTCACGAAATGATTTGCCGAGTTTACGAGCTATATATCTAGACAGATAAGATTGTGAAAGGTTGAATTTCTCTGCCATCTTTTGGAGTGTTATATGCTCACAACATTGCTGAATATATTGAAGCATTTGAATCATACGTATATCACTATATGGTTTGACCTGAATGACGTTCATATGATTTGGTTTGAATCTTAATAAGAGACATAATAATATCTCAAACAAATTATTCATAATCAACTGGTAACTAGGAAATCGATTGTGATTTTCTATAAATAGTTGAAGAGAGCAGTCTAGCAAATTTTTATCCATGTGACTATGGAAAATAAGAATATGTTTATTTTCTTTTATATACAATGCATTCAAAAAGAACTCAGAAATGACATGATTTCCTTTTAACATTTTAAAAAACACTTTTTGAAAAGTACTTTTGCGGATCATGATTTGGATTGCGATTGTATTCTCCATTACAAGTGGCTTGTGTATTGTGTCAGGTGGAATAAAGGCAATATCTCCTGATTTTAAAGCGATTTTTTTATCTTCCACTTCTACATACATCTCATTTTCCAGAACATAGATCATCTCAAAGAAATCATGGATAGCCGACAATTGAGGCATAAAACGGCTATACTTTCTCACTTCTATATCTTTTTCCTGACCTAACCACATGGTATCCTCTTTTTCAAATTCGTTCTGCCCTCTTAGCAAAAATTCTTCTATATATATTTGCTTTTGCATGAAATTGTTATGATCATAATCCTTCAAAAGTAATTGCAATGATTGATTGTCATGCTTTTTCTGTTGGTATTGTTGATAAAAGATTTCTTGTTCGTTGTACTCTCTTAAATATTGCATCGCTTCATGTTTTTCAAGTGTATCTGTTTCCATCTACATCCAAACCTCTAGTTTATTTACTGCAACCACCAGGGCCTTCACTGTTGCTTCTATAATATCTTTATCGATTCCAGCACCCCAATGCATTTTTCCTTGATATGAAATACCAATCTGTGCACAGGCTTTTGCTTGAGAATCCTTGCCCAAAGAATTCTGTTCATAGACTTCCAAATCATACTCGAGATGAAAATGTGCTTTTAACGCATTACTGATTGCATCTAAACTTCCAGTGCCAGTTCCTTGTATGTCAATTTGTTGATGATCTCTCAGCAAAGTTAAGGTGACTTCTTGCTTCTCTCCTTTATGAAATTGATAATCAAGCAGCTGGAAATGAGGGTGAAAATCAACATACTGCTCTTTAAAAACATGATATATTTCTTCGACAGACAATTCCCTATTTGTCTGATCAGATACTTTCTTCGCTGCATATCCCATGGCTTCATTCATTTGATAAGGAAGTTGAATGCCATAATTTGTTTCTAATATATAGCCTATGCCGCCTTTTCCAGACTGGCTATTGATTCGAATCACATCCGTTTGATAATTCCTCCCCAAGTCAACTGGATCTATTGGGATATACGGAACGTCCCATTTATCAACATGATGTTCCTTTCTATATTTCATCCCTTTAGATATCGCATCTTGATGTGACCCAGAAAATGCGGTGAAAACCATCTCCCCAGAATATGGCTGTCTCTCATGAACAGTGATTTTTGTTAGTTTTTCATATTTTTTACGAATCGCTTCTAGGTTATTGAAATTCAATTGTGGATCATAACCTTGTGAGTACATATTCATCGCCAAAGTAATCAAGTCTACGTTCCCTGTACGTTCACCGATACCAAATAATGTTCCTTCGACTCTTTCGGCACCAGCTAGCACACCAAATTCTGCATCACTCACCCCAGACCCGCGGTCATTATGAGGGTGAACAGACAATGTCACACTGTCTCGGTAAGACAGATTTTTGTGTATATACTCAATCTGACTTGCAAAGATATGAGGCATTGAATATTCAACTGTTGTCGGAATATTGATGATCGCTTTGTGATGTGGTGTCGGTTTCCAAATATCTAAAACACTATTACAAATATCTAACGCGTAATCCACTTCTGTTCCTGGAAAGCTTTCAGGACTATATTGAAAATAAATATCACTTTCTGTTTTTTCGGCCAGTTCTTTTACTAAAATAGCGCCATCAATGGCAATTTGTTTAATTTCATCTTTTGTTTTCTTAAATACTTGTCTGCGCTGCGCTTCTGACGTCGAATTATATAAATGAACAATCGCTTTCGGTACCCCCTTAATGGCTTCGAAGGTTCGGCGGATAATATGCTCTCTCGCTTGCGTGATCACCATAATTGTGACATCGTCTGGAATCATATGACGATCAATCAGTGTCTGTAATAGCTTAAACTCCGTATCATTAGCAGCTGGAAATGCGATTTCAATTTCTTTAAAACCGATCTCTACTAGTAACTGAAACATATCCAATTTTTCTTCTAAGTTCATAGGAATAGGTAATGCTTGATTTCCATCCCGTAAGTCCACACTGCACCATATCGGAGCACGTTCTAATGTTTCTTTCTTCACCCAATCATAAGTAAGGTTCGGTGGCAAAAAGTATTTTTTTTCGTATTTTTTGTGGTTAAACATCATCGATTCCTCCTGTAAATGGAAATAAAAAAAGCCTATCATCTCCAAGATTGAACTTGGAGACGAAAGACTTCTTCTTACGCGGTACCACCCCTGTTTCATGATAACTTTACATTATCATGCCCTTATTCGGATACAGATTGTTTGATCTTATATCCTTCCCGTATAACGGCGGGGTGCCGACCTTAACTACATCAATCTTTTTCATTTCACTAAGGCTACTCTAAGGTGAGTTCCCTGCCTTTTTGTTATTGCTTCTCATCAACCAGCAACTTTCTGAAAACATTTCGGCAAGTACTATTCCTTATCATCGCATTCTCATTTTTCTGATTTTTTCTATTATACCAAGATGACAAAAAAGTGATAGTGGTAGGGATGTCTTTTTTAATTGATTTTTTTTGTTCTATGGGTGTCTTGTCTTCATTTTACTTCTGTTTTAATGGTGAAAGTGAATTCTAGAATAACTAGCGTGTTTTGCTAGAGTTTGAAGCGGCAATTCATCTTTCAGATGTTAATGGTCCTTGAATCGTTTTCTCATGTTCTTGATAGGACAACCGAGCACATCTTTACCTTACGAGTTTAATATAACAGAAATCATTTTTAAGAAACTTGACTTTTTGTGCTATGGAAATTGAATGATTATTTTGTGGAAGGTTATTTAAAAATAGCACAAATGATCAAAAAAAGGAGGAGGGAAGTAATAAAATAAAAGGTAGAGGAGGGAGAAACAATGGATTACTATGAGAGAATACAGCATTCGATTGAGTTTATTGAGGAGAATCTTCAAAACAATATAAGTATAAAGGATATTTCCTCGAAATCCTGCTTTTCAGCGTTTCATTTTCAGCGACTGTTTCAAGCCATTACAGGTTTTTCAGTGCAAGAGTATATCAGAAATAGAAGGCTCTCTGAAGCTGCTAGGTTACTGAAAGAAACAAATCAGAATATTTTACACATAGCGATTGCGTTCCAGTATGGTTCTCAAGAAGCGTTCGCCCGTGCTTTTTTACAATTCTTTGGGGTGACACCAGGCAGGTTTCGAAAAGAGGAAATAGTGTTAAAGAAACAAAACAAAATGGATTTTTTAGCATACCAATCTATGTTAGACAGTGAATTCAATATGAATAAACCTGTCATGACTCAATTAAACAAATTTTATATTATTGGTTACGAGTATCAAACGAATCTTCAAAGTGAGGAATATTTCACGGACATTCCTTTGTTTTATATGGATTTTGGAAAAAAGGAGTATTATCAACAGATTCCAAAGAGAAAAGCACCTCATATGGCTTATGGTGTATCTACTTCTTTTCATGATGATGGCCGTTTTTCGTTTGTGGTAGGGGAAGAAGTGGAGGAATCAGATATAGATTTAAATGAAGGGTTTGTAAAAATAGTGATTCCTGAGGGGAGATATGCAGAATTTAAAGTGAGTGGCTCTCATGAAATGGTGCAAAACACTAGAAGATATATCTATGGTAGCTGGCTCCCAAATTCTAATTATGAAAGAACGAGTGGACCAGATTTTGAAATAACAGATGTCCTACATTCAAATGGTCTGAACGATATCAAAATGAAAATCTATATTCCTATCGAGGAATAAGGGGGATTAAGAGATGAAAATAGAAAGTCTTTTTGGAACTTTTCCTGTAGTTGCGTCAAAGAATCTATTGTTAAAAAAGGTGGAAGAACGTCATTTGCCAGAGTTATTTTCAATTTACGACAATGACACAGTCTTTCAGTATTGTGGGATCATTCCCAAACATAATCTCCAAACGGTAAAAAAAATGATTGGACATTTTGAACGAGATTATACGAAGAAAAGCAGAGTGAAATGGGGAATCTTTCAAAAGGATAATCCTCATACGCTAGTTGGTATCATCGAAACAATGGACATCAATCAAAAAGTGAATGCGGTGACGATTGGTTATTTCTTTGCAGAGGAACATTGGGGAAAAGGCATCGCAACAGAAGCTGTCTCTACACTAGTGAAATTTCTGTTTGAAGAGATTGATATCAATAGAATTCAAGCGGAAGTCATGCCAGCAAATGAGGTATCAAAAAAAGTCCTGTCGAAAAATGGTTTTATCAAAGAAGGACTGCTTAGACAAGCTGTTTTATGGTCTGGCAAAGGAGTTGTTGATGTAGAAATATACAGCATGCTGAAAGTGAATTACATGAGTGAATAAGCTTGATAACATGATGCTGATATAGCGTTTAAGATATCAGCTTTTTATGATCTCATTTTTCTTTTATCGGAACCCTTTTAGAAAATAAAAAAGCGAACACTGAGCTCGCTCATTATGGTTAATTCAATTCGTTGGAAAATCGAATTTGTCTATCTTTTAGTTCATCATAGAATGTGAAGTGTTGTAACTTCAATTCTTCACAGACTTTTTTGATCATCCATTTGCCTCGTTCTTCGATTCTGAGATTTACTTTATGTAGGTACTCACTTAATTCTTGTTCATTTTGAGGTTTTAATTGATTGTAATTTCCTATACCTGCAAAATGACCTTCCCAAAATTCACTCACTGTCCATTCCTCATCATCGTTCACATAAGGTTGAAGGAAATATCGTTCGACGAACTGTTTCCAACAGCCTAATGGTTTAAAAAAGCCAAAGAATGATTGTAATGTCACATCCCAATAATCTTGAGAGAAACTGTATCGACCAGTGTTCATCCAATGAGGTAATACAGTGAAATTTCCAATATAATGAGAAGAAGTAGCGAATTTTTCAAACGCTGCAATATTATCTTTGATCTGTTTAAACTCTTTGAATTTCTCATTAGAAATCAATAAATGACATTGATCTATAAGAGGGTTTTTGGGGTTAATGCCAATTTCATTGTATAAAGCGTTTTTATTTTCTGAGCTTATCACACTGTTTTTATAAGTTGTCCAAAACGAATTCATTGTTTCGCCGCGGAGCAAATCATAATAATCTAAATGGTGTTTTGATTTAAGCTCAGGATCATTCTCTGTACCCCATAGTAATTGATAAATATGAAAAGGTTCTTTATCACAATCAGCTTTACTACGCGGTTTAACTTTAGCTTTGAGTTTACCCATTTTATACTCTAACATGATCTTAATTGATGATGTATCTTTGATCGGCTCTTTGATATAGCTTTGCTTAAAATCCCATTCCCAAGGCTTGATTTCAACTTCTTCACACTTTTCAAACCAGCCTTCTATCCATGTGTTCCCCTTCATTTCTTTCCTCCTCTTTTCATTATCTATTGAACACTTTTTTCATTCTTAATCTTCTCCACAACACCACCGCAAGAACAAGCAGAATGACACATTGAATCGAGAGCAAAAGCATTTGCATTGCGACAGGCGTATTTCCATTTGTCATCTGATCCACGATATTATGAACAGCATGCCATATGATCACCCATTGCAGACTGTTCGTGAGTGCCACGATTTCAGCTGCAACGAATCCAAATAAAAAGGCGAATAGGATTTGTGCGACGGTTAAGGTGAGGCTTTTTCCGCTTAGTAGATTCGCAGCATGACCGAGACCGAATAGTACGGCGGAGCCCCATATGGCAGTGCTCAAGTTAATTTGTTTTAAATATTGAAACAGAATGCCTCGAAAGATTCCTTCTTCAAAAAGACCGACACACACCATGAAGAAACAAAGTGCTAGAAAGGAAGAAACAGTTAAATCCTTGTTGAATCCAGCAATAAACGGAATGGCCTCGATGATCAGGATCGGAAATATCCACATACCGAGAGAGCCTTTTCGAAAACCTATTTCTTTCAAGTGAAAACGACTTTTTTGAATAATGAATAGAAGTAAAAGACACCCAGCTAGCATGGCACTGCCATTGATGATATAGATGGTCATTGGATCGGTCACTTGTTTTATGGATATATAGACACCTGCACTTGTTGGAATAATTAAAGAATACAGCAGTAGAAGTACTGATTTTCGAATGATTGTGATTGGTTTCATTGTTGATTCCCCCTCTAATGTCAGAGTAGTGGAATCATGCAGAAGTCACAATGAAATCTTCCTAACATGTCAATATTTAGCCCTAAGATGCATATTAAGATGTTGTTCGTTTCTTTCGCTGCTGTAAAAGATCGTTGATTTCCTCAGCGGTTGCTTGATCTTTTTTATACAATAGGTACTTGATCACAAAGAATAAAGCCATGACCACAAGGAAATTCACGATAAACGAAAGGGGGCTGATTTGACCGCTCACAATAATGATGGTGGTCATAATCATACACATCACAAGGACGATATATAGAATTTGTTGAAAAAGAATCCGTTGATGGCTGTACGTTTGTTTTGGGTATAGCAAGAAGGTCAGGGCGCTTGAAAAAAAGGAATTGAACATGATGGCTTGTAAAATATAGATGGGCATCGTTCCAAACGTGAAACAGTAAATCAATACGAGTGCAGTAAAGATTATACAAAATGTGATCAAAAGATTTGTGATATAACGTTTCATCCTGTTCACTTCCTTCGTAACCCAAGTTTCTCTTTTAATGCTTGGATATAAAAACGTGAAATCATTACTTTTTCTTTATTTGTAAGGCTTGCTTCAAAACGGCCACTCGTTTTAGGAGAAATAGCGGCAATAGAATCTATATTCAGAATCATCGATTTTGAAATCCTGACATAATCGTGCGCTTCAAGCCGTTCTTCAAGTTCAAATAACTTTTCCTTTAAGAGAAACACTCCATCTGACGTATACAAGAACGATCTTTTATCAACGCTTTCTATATATAAAATGTCGTGATAATAGACCTTTTTCACTCTTTCTTTCGTGGGTTCTTGTGCTAAGAAATAGGGGGCTGACTGCTCCACTTGCTGGACAAGTTTTTCAATCGCTGGATTGAGTTCATAAATGTGAAAAGAAACATACTCTGGTTGCGGCTTTTGGATGAAATGAATATCCGTTTTCATTTGTTTCTCCTCTGTTTAATAGGATTTTTCATAATCTCTCTTCAAAATTGAATACATATACACATCATCGAATCCCTTCTGACCCAATTCATACTCTCTTAATAAACCCTCTTGTACAAAATGTATCTTCTCCAATAATTGAACAGAGGACGTATTAGCTGGATCAATGATCGCTTCAATCCGATTCAAGTTCATCTCCTGAAATCCATACCGCAACACCGCAGTAATCGCTTCATTCATGATGCCTTTTCTCCAATGATCATGGTGTAATTCATAGCCAATTTCCGTACGGCGGTGCTGTTTTTCTAGATTGAGAAAGCCGCAGCTGCCGATGATGGTGGGGTTGTTTTTTAAAGAAATGCCCCAGCGGATGCCTGTTTGTTCTTTGAAGATATTGTCATACCACTTGATTTCTCCTTTTGTGTCTTCGATGGTTTCATGTGCATCAATGCCCATATAGCGGCAGACAGTTTCATTGGATAAATAGATGTGCATATCCTCAGCATCTGTGATCGTTGTTTTTTTTAAGATCAGTCTTTCGGTATGTATCGTTGGAAATGATTGTGGAAAAGTGATTTTGTTCATGTGTTTATCCTCCATGTGATGTCTTTTGTTCTGTACATGCCTTACAATAAAAAACCCCTTCATTCCTTAGCCAAGCCTTCACTTCTGTCATCCCTCGTCTCTTTGGATAGATCAGCTTAACGTACACTTCTTCGTTACCTTCTATTTTCTTTTGGCAGCTAGCACAAGCAGGTTCTTCAAATAGAAACAATCAATATCCTCCTTTTTGCAGATATTTCTTCCATTATATCAAAAGTTCAATACGATCTTTGCGGCCTATTCTTCACTTTCTCTGTTTTTGTCCGACATATGCTAAGTAAAAGAAATTTCCGATTGTTGAAACCGTTTGAGAGAAACCTTGCTCTAACAGGTGTAGGAGGTGTGAATGAGATGAAGCAAGTGCGTCTAATTAAAAAAGCACAAAAAGGGAATGTCCCGGCATTTGAGACATTAATGCTGATGTATCAAGAGCGTTTATATAAAACGGCTTTTCTCTATACAAGAAATAAAGAGGATTCGTTAGATGCTGTTCAGGAGACGGTCATGAAAGCATTTAAGCATTTATCTGGATTAAAAGAACCGGCTTATTTTTCTACATGGCTGACTAGGATTTTGATTCATACGATTTTTGCGATGAAGAAAAAGCAGCAAGATGTTGTTCCGTTTGAACAGCATCATGAAAGCGTTGAGCGTCATGATTTTTTGGAAGACAAGCTCGATTTAAAAAATGCACTAGATGTATTAGATGAGCAATATCAGCTCGTGATTCAGCTATTTTATTTTCAAGATTATTCGATTTCAATGATTTCTGAACAGATGGGTGTGCCCGAAGGAACGGTCAAAACTCATTTGTATCGAGCAAGAAAGTTATTAAAGCAAACATTGGAGAAGGAGGAGAGTGTCGATGGAACGAAAAGAAATGAAAAAGCTTTATGAAGAGATTGATGTACCAAAAGTTGAATTGACCTCTGCAATTCGTCAAGCAATGGGAGATGTGAAAGCGGAAAAGAAAAGACGTTGGTTCACATGGAATTGGAGAACGCCAATCTATTCAGTTATCGCCCTTGTTGTCCTTTACTTTTCATCAGGCTTCATTTTTCCTTCTCTTAATACAGCGATGGCTCGAGTGCCGTTTGTTGGACAGTTATATATGATGTTTCACGATAAAGTAGGAATGTCTCTTTTTCAGAGTGAGTTGGTGAAGCATGTCAATGAGGGGGCTGAATCAAGAGGGGTTACTGTGAAAGTGAGCAGTGTGTATTATGATGCAGGGCGGCTTGTTTATACGTTTACTGTGGAGAATTTGAATACAAAGGAAGATTCTGTACCATTCATAGTCAACAACTTCGATCATATAAATGACACTTTCCAACCGAGTTACGACAATCAAGGATTGAAAAAAATGAAAGATGGCCGCTATGTTGGGCAGACGGAAGTCTATACAAATGGACAAACGATCAAACAAGGTCAGCAAGTACCGATTGTTATTTCGAAGATTGGGGATATTGTAGGGAATTGGCGCTTCAAGTTACCTGTGGTCAAGCAAAAAACCACTTTATTAGTGGGACAAAAAGACGTGTCTATTTTAAATGGACGTTATCAAATAAGAAATGTAAAGGTAGAAAACGGAGTGAATGGCTCTGCAATTCAATATGCCATTGATTACAATGGTTTTGCCAAAGATGATAAAGTCAGTATAGATGGAATGAAGGATAATTTAGGGAATGAGTATCAGCTTGAGATTGGAACCGTTTTAAGAAAAAAACAAATGTCTTCTGACAAAACTAGAAAAGATCATTTAACGATTTTGAATCAGCCGATCAATCCAAAGGCGACTGAATTGACATTTGACACATATGTGAATATCGAACGGGAAGAAAGCAAAATCATTCCTCTTCAGACAAAGCTGCCTGTTCAGTTTAAAACAAAACACCATGGCATCGGAATCAAAATCAATAAGATAGAGCAAAAAGACCGTTCTGTGATTGTTGATTATCAATTTACTGGAATAGATCAAAAAGAATTAGATCAGGATGTGATGGAGAATATAGGTGAATTCATTGGATTAGGTGATGTTGAAAAGATGAAATCATGGCAGGATCCACAAGCAGACTATGAAAGCGGGTATTACTTGAAAGGGAACCATGCGAAGATAACGAATTTAAAGACAGCTTCCATGCAATCCACCTTTGAATTTGATGATAAGGAGTTAGATACTTTATCATTAAACCATTTTTCATTTAAAGAATATGGGCTTTATCTTGATTTATCAGAACTGAATATGTTGGCACCACAAAAAGAAATAACGGTAACCATTCCAGTCAAAAAAGAAACATCAAAAGCTAATCGATAAATAAATGAGCGAACATGATTACACATGTTCGCTTTTTATCTGTTGATGTGCCAGTCGATTGAGATTGAACGAGTACCGAATCAACATCAACGCAACAAAACTGGCTAGCCCGCCAATCCAACTTAAATTCGTTACATTTGTATATTGAATAATCAGACCACCCATTGACGAGCCGAGCATCATGCCGATATTCATAATCGCTGTATTAAAGCTCAGCACGGTTTCCGATGTTTCGGGTTTTAGGGAGATGAGATAAAATTGCTTCGCTGGTGTTGTTGTCCATGTGGCGGTGCCCCAAATGGCGAGCGTGATGAAGACGCCAACTACAGAAAATTGTGTAAAAGATAATGCAAAGAGCATGAGCATCTGAACCGTGATGCTGGTTAAAATGGTTCGGTTTGGTCCCCATTGATCGACAGCGTATCCACCAAAGCGCGAGCCAATAAAAGCGGAGATGCCTAAGACAAGCAAGGCAATGCTTGTCAGTTCAAGCGTAAATCCGGATGTTTGCCGCAATAATGGCGAAATGTAAGCAAATACCATCGTGTAACCTAAAATCCAAAAGGCTGTCGTGGCTAAGCCGCTTAACACCCTACGGTCTTGAAGAATTTGCATTTGCTGTTTGAATGGCACATGGGAATGTCCCTCCATAGGCGGTAATAATCGATACAGAAGAAACAAGAGACAAGCGGTTCCTATTGCAATAATGAGAAAAATGGCATGCCAATCTACATATCCTGCTAAAAATGTTCCAATCGGTACACCGAGTACTAGTGAAACTGTAAATCCAGTGATCACCGTTGCCATCGCACTCCCCTTTTTTTCTGGCGGGGCGAGCTGCGCTGCATAATTTGTTGCGAGTACAATATATAAGCCGCCACTCATGGCCATGATGACCCGTGAGAGCATGAGCAGCATAAAGTGATGGCTAAAAAAGGCGAGCACATTCCCTGCTATAAACATGGAAATTGCCGATAAAAGAACCTTTTTTCGATTCAATTTCGATGTGGCCATGACTAAAAAGAGGGCACCCACCGCATAAAAAAGAGAATAGATGGTGATGAGCTGTCCCGCAACCGGGATGGAGATGTGCAGATCGTCAGAAATGATGTCCAGTATGCCTGATACGACGAATTCTGAAGTGCCTGTGACGAAAGAACCGACGGCTAAAAGAAATATGAGCAATGGATAAGATGTACTTTTCATTTTGAACCCTTCCTTTATGTTGAAACGTTGTATTCATTTTAAATTCCGTGCTAACATAAGTAAAATTGATGTTTTTCATGAAAGGGATGAGTGATTACTCATGAGCTTTGTTCGTTTCGAAACGATGGCTAAGGTGGTCGAGCTAGGCAGTTTTACCGCTGCAGCTGAAGCATTAAATATGACACAGTCTGCCGTGAGTCATGCGGTGGCAAGTTTAGAGACGGAGTGGGGCGTGTCTTTATTCGTGCGTGACCGAAAAAAGGGCATTACGCTGACAGACATCGGTGAAACCCTTCTTCCGCATATAAGAGAAGTGCTAAATCGAGTAGAGAAAATTCAGCAGGAAATTGCGCTCACCAAAAATATTGAATCTGGCTTGATTCGGATTGGAACATTTGCCAGTGCATCCGCTTGTTTGTTGCCAAAACTGCTTGTGAGCTATCAGAAAAAGCATCCAAAGATTGAATTTAAATTTTATGAGGGGACATATGAAGAAATATTGGAGTGGCTCGATTCTGGCATTATTGATGTTGGGTTTGTTGTAAAAGGTAAAGCGGATGAAGCGTTTGATCTATTGCCACTTATGAAAGATAAAATGGTGGTCGCCTATCACGAAAATCATCGTTTTAAGCAGCAACCAATTGTAGATATGGAAGAATTAGCGGACGAACCGTTTATTATGCCAACTGGCATGTATCAGTCCCATGTAGAGGATATTTTTTCAGAGGCGCAAATCAAGCCGTCTATTTTATTTGAAGTGCATGATTGTACGACCATTGCCCGCATGGTTGGGGAAGGACTTGGTGTGACGATAGGTCCTGAATTATTCCTAAAAACGCAACAACTTGTGCAGATCAGTCATCTGAATGTATCGCATCATCGTGAGGTGGCGCTTGCCTGTCCATCGCTCACGCAAGCTTCTCCTGCTGTGAAGGCATTTTTCGATGTAGCAGAAACGGTTTTTGCCAGAATTCAGTGATGGGTGTATAAAGAACTAGATGTGATTTTCCAAATTCGTGTAATAAGACGAATGAAGCGGACATTTCTTTGAAAAATGTTCGCTTTTCGTATTGTGTTTTAAAAATGAAGTTGGTACAATAGACACAGAAATCAAATAGATAGAAGTCGTATAATGGCGGGGATATGGCCCGCAAGTTTCTACCAAGCTACCGTAAATGGCTTGACTACGTCAATTCACACTCGTTTGATATAAATCATGCATTGTTCTTGTTTGATGTCACGGTCTGAATTCACATTGTAGTCAAGCGTCCCAAAAACTGTTGGGGCGTTTTTTATTTGACTTGTGAATGGGGCAGACTAAAGCAAAAGGACATGAAGGGAGTCAGTTGGCTTTGAAACAGTTTTTTCAGTTTGATGAGTTAGGTACGAATTATCGCAGAGAGATCATCGGCGGTTTAACGACATTTTTGTCGATGGCTTACATCTTGTTTGTCAATCCGATCACACTTGCTTTAGTAGCAGTACCGGATTTTCCAGATAAATTACGAATTGATCAGGGGGCTGTCTTTACAGCTACGGCGTTAGCTTCTGCGGCAGGTTGTTTCCTGATGGGATTGATCGCCAGGTACCCGATTGCGATTGCACCAGGTATGGGACTGAATGCGTTCTTCGCTTTCTCAGTGGTTCTTGGTATGGGGATCTCATGGCAGGCAGCACTTTCCGGTGTGTTTGTTTCAGGATTGATTTTCGTTGCTCTTTCTTTAACAGGTTTTCGTGAAAAAATCATCAATGCCATTCCGAGTGAGCTGAAGCTGGCTGTTGGTGCAGGGATTGGTTTGTTCATTACATTTGTGGGTCTTCAAGGCTCCGGTATTATTGCAAATAACGATAATACGCTCGTTTCGATTGGAAATATTCATAGTGGTCCGGTATTGTTGACGGTATTTGGAATCGTTGTGACTGTCATTTTAATGGTTCTTCGAGTGAATGCAGGTGTCTTCATTGGGATGCTTGTGACAGCCATTGCTGGAATGATCTTTGGTCTTGTGCCAGTTCCATCTCAAATTATCGGAAGCATTCCAAGTTTGTCTCCAACCTTTGGTCAAGCTTTGATTCACTTGCCAGACATCTTCTCCATTCAAATGCTTGTGGTCATTTTAACGTTCCTATTCGTTGGGTTCTTTGATACAGCTGGTACACTTGTGGCTGTGGCGACACAAGCTGGTTTAATGAAAAATAATGAGCTGCCTCGTGCAGGAAGAGCGCTTCTGGCGGATTCTTCTTCTATCGTCGTCGGTTCTGTTCTTGGTACATCAACGACGACGTCTTATGTTGAATCTAGTTCAGGTGTTGCTGCGGGTGCCCGCTCTGGGTTTGCAGCCGTCGTGACAGGTATTTTCTTCTTACTTGCGATGTTCTTCTCGCCGCTATTATCTGTTGTGACATCAAATGTAACGGCACCTGCTTTAATCATTGTCGGTGCACTGATGGTAGCACCTCTTGCGAAGATCGCATGGGATCGTTTTGAAATTGCGGTACCGGCTTTCTTAACCATGATTATGATGCCACTGACATATAGTATTGCGACAGGGATTGCGATTGGTTTCATTTTCTACCCGATCACCATGATCTTTAAAGGAAAAGCAAAAGAAGTGCATCCAATTATGTACGGACTGTTTGTCATCTTTATTCTATATTTTGCTTTCTTAAATCATTAATGGTTTGTCTGAAACAGCAGCTCATGGAGGCTGCTGTTTTTTGTAGGGAAATTTCAAAAACATAGTTGACTTATAGGAATTATATGTTTATGATAAAAAGACATAATTCGCTGATTGGATCACCAAAGGCGCTTTGATTTCCTTTTTTCTATAGAAGGGTTCAGAGTGCCTTTTTTCTTGCATTCATCATAACGGGAGGGGATGACTTGTCACGCTGGCTTAGGCAGGTGATTGAGCGGAAAAAGCAGGTATTGATTGAGCAGCTCCTATTATGGGGGCATGAAGAAAAACATGAAGCGCTCATGCATTATACGATTCATGAGCTGGAAAATGAGGTTCTCTATTTAAAAGAGCGAAAGCAAAATTAGTGGGATGGGGGATGAGCGATGGATGAACAAAAGCTGAATTTTATTTTATCTGCCTTAAAAGGGATTGAATACGGGTCGGTGGTGATCACCATTCATAATGGACAAATTACACAAGTCGATACGACAGAAAAGACTCGTTTCCCCGCACACCAAGAGAATCTTCGGATTCAGAAAGCAAAGCAGGCGCGCTATCGTTCATGAAAAGTGATGAAAGATGATGAAAAGCTGATCCACTCATCAGCTTTTTTGTTTTGTCTTATTTTCTCTCCATTTAAAACCTCTTCATTCTTTTATCCGTCTATTCGTATGAACGTCAAGGAATCTTGACTGAATAGAGAGACTCCGCTACTTTAATAGGAGTCATCCGGACAGGTCACCTGAGCCTGTGCGGATTGTCTGAGATAGGAGTTGATATGGGATGTTAGAGAAAGATCAAGAGCAGGTCACATCCGAAACAAAAAACGAAAACGAAGAGCCATCAATAGATCAAGAAACGAGGCAGTCCCGCCTCAGCCGCAGTGCTGCAAAACGAGGAAGAACGGCTAAGCCAGCTGATGAAGAGCGTTCAGCCATTCAGCGCATCGCAAGAAGTGTAGGAGGTGCGTTTAAGCGCTACGGCTCATATGGGCTCGCGATGTTAAAATCACCGAGTCGTGCGATCCATCAAGCGGACACTTTACGCATGAAGTACGCCTGGATTTCAATTGTGTTATTCAGTGTGTTTTTTGCTTTAGGCAACTACGTTCAATTAAAGGCGTCAAAGACCCGTTTATTAGGTTTTGGTATTCATTATTCTTTTGGTGACGCCTTTTTAAAGGTAGCGGTCTTTACACTCATTTTGTTGACACTGATGATGCTGACGGTTTGGGTGCTCGGTAAGTACATGCTGAAAGGAAACATATCGCTGAAAGAAGTGATCATGAAGTTCGGTGCTGTGCTTGTGCCGGTTTTGGTTTTATCTATCCTTTGGCTTGTATTTGCCATGCTGAATATTCCATATGTAACGGTGATTTTATCCGTGATGATGTTTTTTGGTCTTCAGCTGATTGCCATTGTGCTCTTCCGCTCCATTCAATCAGAGCAAGATGCTGTACGGGGAGACTTGATGTATGCCGGCTGGGTCTTTTTGTTGATTGAGCTCGTCATCATTGCCCTTTTATGGGGCATTGTCGGAGAGTATTTGATCCCATCACTTGTTCCAGTTCGGTTTGGATAAAACACGTTTCAGCGTGTACTCGGTCTTTTTAAAATTCAAAGGTTTTCTATCACGCTGAAAAGAAGACAAAGGGGTAAAATATAGTATATTTTAGCCCTTTATCAACCATCTAAAGCCTCCTTTTGAAAAAGGAGGTTTTTCATGTTGAGAAGAGGAAAAAACGGGTAAACTCTTGGTAACAAAGACCACCCCTTGTTGTCGAAAGATATATGTGTTTTTCTCGCGCAAATTTGATTGTATCAAGGTTTGTTCTCTAGTAGAATATGGGGTGCTTTATTTGATTTTTAGTGCAGGGGGTTCGAATCGTGCTTCAACAACTTTTATCCAATGCGTTCACCATGGTTTTGATTATTTTAGTGATTAACATTGTTTATGTCTCTTTTTCCACTATGCGTTTAATTTTAACAATGAAAGGCAGAAGGTATGCAGCCGCTTTTGCTGGTACTGTCGAGATGCTGATTTATGTCATTGGTTTGAGTATCGTATTAGATAACTTAGATCAAGTACAAAATGTCATTGCGTATGCGCTAGGTTATGGGATTGGAATCATTGTCGGGATGAAAATTGAAGAGAAGCTGGCACTAGGCTACATTACTGTGAACGTGATTACAAAAGAAATCGATCTAGATCTCCCAAAACAATTGAGAGAAAAAGGATATGGCGTCACCAACTGGGTAGTAGGAGGTCTTGAAGGAGACCGGTCAGCGATGCAAATTTTAACACCGAGAAAATATGAACTGCAATTATATGAAACGATTAAAACGCTTGATTCAAAGGCGTTTATCATTTCGTATGAGCCCAAAACGATTCATGGCGGCTTCTGGGTGAAGGCTGTGAAGAAAAGGAGAATTAAAGAATGACCGCAAAACCAAAGAAAAAGAAATTCTACGTGGAAGACAACATGACGATTGATCAAGTGTTGTCCCAGATGGCGGAGGAAGGCTACTCACCTGTCCGACGAATGGAGGAACCGATCTTTCAGGAAAAGAAGGAAAATGGGTCGATTCAGATCATTCCGATTGGGAAAAAAATCGTATTTGAGGGAAAAATACTCTAAATCCGAACATTAAAACGACGACTTCATAGATTGTTCGATAAATCCGTTGACATCATGAACATCCGTTGTTAAGATAAACATGAAATCAAAACACGAGCCTCATATAATCTTGGGAATATGGCCCATAAGTTTCTACCCAGTTACCGTAAATGACTGGACTATGCAGGATAGTGAACAAAACTGACATGGCGTTTTAAAAGCGAACAGCGCTTACCATGGCCCGGTTTGTGTTGCTTCCTAACAATGCAATACAAACCGGGCCTTTTTGTTCGGCGTTTGACAAGCTGCTTAGGTTTGGGAAGCGTGTCAAACGATACAAAATCGAATAATAGCTTAAAGGTGGGGACAAAATGAAGCCGCTTGTAGGTGTCATCATGGGAAGTACATCTGATTGGGAAACAATGAAACATGCGTGCGATATCTTAGAGGAATTAAACATTCCGTATGAAAAACAGGTTGTATCCGCACATCGGACACCTGATTTGATGTTTGAATATGCGACTGAAGCAAGAGGTAAAGGACTCAAGGTCATTATTGCCGGTGCTGGAGGCGCAGCACATTTACCGGGGATGGTCGCAGCAAAAACGACACTGCCGGTCATTGGTGTGCCCGTACAATCAAAAGCATTAAACGGGCTGGATTCCTTATTATCCATTGTTCAAATGCCAGGCGGTGTACCTGTTGCCACAGTGGCAATCGGCAAAGCCGGTGCAACAAATGCAGGCCTTTTAGCTGCACAAATGATTTCAGCATTCGATGAAGCCGTTGCAGCACGCCTTGAAGAAAGAAGAGAGCAAACAAAACAAACTGTATTAGAAAGCAGTGATCAGCTTGGCTAAGCAGACCATTTTTCCAAACGCAACCATTGGTATCATCGGCGGCGGACAGCTTGGCAGATACATGGCCGTCAGTGCAAAGCAAATGGGTTACCGTGCAGCAGTTCTTGACCCCGTCACACATTCACCTTGTGGACAGGTTGCTGATATAGAAATTACAGCCGCATACAGTGACCTTAAAGCAATAAGGCAGCTGGCGGACATCAGTGATGTGGTCACATATGAATTTGAAAACATTGACTATGATGCACTCAATCAGCTGAAGGAAGAGGCGTATTTACCGCAAGGAAGCGAACTTCTTCTTTTAACCCAAAACCGTGAAACCGAGAAAAAAGGGATTGTAGATGCAGGCTGTGAAGTCGCCCCTTATCGCATCGTTCATGATGAGAAGGAGCTGAAAGATGCAGTAAGTGCGCTTGGTTTGCCAGCTGTGCTGAAAACATGCAGAGGTGGTTATGACGGTAAAGGACAGTACGTGATCAAAGAGAAGGATCAGCTTCATGAAGCGGCTGCACTTCTCACGCATGGGACATGTATTTTAGAAAGCTGGGTTCCTTTCCAAATGGAACTGTCTGTGATTGTGACGCGGTCTGTTCATGGGGAAATTGCGACATTCCCAGTCGCTGAGAACATTCATAAGCACAATATTTTATTCCAAAGCATCGTGCCTGCACGGGTAGATGGCAGCATTCAGGAGAAAGCAAAAGAGCTGGCAACAACGCTTGCTGAAAAGCTAGGGCTGGTCGGTACGCTTGCTGTTGAACTGTTCCTGACAAATGAAGGGAAGCTGCTCGTCAATGAACTGGCACCGCGCCCGCATAACTCTGGACATTACACATTGGATTTATGTGAGACGAGTCAGTTTGAACAGCACATTCGCGCCATATGCGGTTTGCCGCTTGGCGGAACAGCTCTTTTATCAGAGGGTATGATGGTGAATTTGCTGGGCGATGAAGTGGACATCCCAAAAGAACATCCTGAGCTTTTAAAGGAAGCGAAGCTTTATCTATATGGCAAACATGAAGTAAAAGCCGGCCGCAAAATGGGGCATATGACATTTATGAAACAGCTTGATGATGAATGGATGGCAAACATCACAAAGACATGGACTGAAAGAGATGGAGGAAACGGGAAATGATCGAACGTTACGCACGACCAGAAATGTCAGCAATCTGGACAGAGGAAAACAAATTTAATGCATGGCTTGAAGTAGAAATTCTCGCTTGTGAAGCTTGGGCAGAACTTGGCGTCATTCCGAAAGAAGACGTTGTGACTATGCGTAAGAATGCAAGCTTTGATATTGATCGTATTTTAGAGATTGAACAAGACACGCGCCACGACGTGGTTGCCTTTACGCGTGCTGTATCTGAATCTCTAGGAGAAGAAAGAAAGTGGGTTCATTACGGGTTAACATCTACAGACGTAGTGGATACGGCGCTTTCATATCTATTAAAACAGGCGAACGATATTTTGCTCAAGGACATTGAGAGATTTGTTGACATACTAAAAGAAAAAGCAAAAGAGCACAAATATACCGTCATGATGGGCCGTACACACGGTGTACACGCTGAACCGACAACATTTGGCCTAAAGCTTGGTCTTTGGTACGAGGAAATGAAGCGTAACTTAGAACGTTTTAAACAAGCAAAAGCCGGCATCGAATACGGCAAAATCTCTGGTGCTGTTGGCACATATGCGAACATCGACCCGTTTGTTGAGCAATATGTATGTGAGAAACTTGGCATCAAAGCTGCACCAATTTCAACCCAAACCTTGCAGCGTGACCGTCATGCAGATTACATGGCAACCCTTGCTTTAGTTGCAACAAGCATTGAGAAATTTGCTGTTGAAATTCGTGGTCTTCAAAAGAGTGAAACACGTGAAGTAGAAGAATTCTTTGCAAAAGGACAAAAGGGATCATCAGCGATGCCGCATAAACGAAACCCAATCGGTTCTGAAAATATGACGGGAATTGCCCGTGTCATCCGTGGTTATATGCTGACTGCTTATGAAAATGTACCGCTTTGGCATGAGCGTGATATTTCTCATTCATCTGCTGAACGCATCATTTTACCAGATGCAACGATTGCACTGAACTATATGCTGAACCGTTTCTCTAATATTGTGAAGAACTTGACGGTGTTCCCTGAGAATATGAAACGCAACATGGACCGCACACTTGGCTTGATCTACTCTCAGCGTGTTCTTCTTGCACTTATTGATACAGGTATGGCACGTGAAGAAGCATATGACACGGTTCAGCCAAAAGCGATGGAAGCTTGGGAAAAACAAGTACCATTCCGTACATTAGTAGAAGCAGAAGAGAAAATCACTTCACGCTTAACACCTGAACAAATCGCTGACTGCTTCGATTACAACTATCACTTGAAAAATGTCGATATGATTTTCGAACGTCTAGGTCTTGCGTAAGAAATGGGCCGCCTGCTAGTCAGGCGTCTAATCCTGAAAATTGCCAACATTCAAATTAGGAGGCCAATCTGAATGACTGTGAAACAAGAACTTCTCTACGAAGGCAAAGCGAAAAGAATCTATCAGACCGATGACGAGCATATTTTATATGTCGAATATAAAGACTCAGCTACAGCATTTAACGGTGAAAAGAAAGCGGAAATTGAAGGCAAAGGCAGACTGAATAACGAAATATCTAGCTTGATTTTTCAAATGCTACATGAGAAAGGGATCAACAATCACTTTGTGAAACGCCTATCTGAAACAGAACAGCTCATTCAAAAGGTAGACATCGTACCGCTTGAAGTCGTTGTGCGAAACGTGGTGGCAGGCAGTATGTCAAAACGTCTTGGGATTCCAGAGGGAACGAAACTGGACACACCTTTGATCGAGTTTTACTACAAAGATGATGCACTTGGCGATCCGCTCATTACAGAAGATCATATTCGCATTTTACATGCAGCGACACCTGAACAGGTGGAGGAAATGAAACAAATCACAAGACAAGTGAATGAAGAATTGAAGCAAATCTTCTCAGATTGCCATGTGAATTTAATTGATTTCAAGCTTGAATTCGGAATAGATCACGAGAATCGTATTTTGCTAGCTGATGAGATTTCACCTGATACGTGCAGGCTTTGGGACAAAGACACAAACGAAAAGCTTGATAAAGACGTGTTCAGACGAAACCTGGGCGGCTTAACAAATGCATACGAAGAAATTTTCAAAAGACTTGGAGGCCATAAACATGTATAAAGTGAAAATTTTTGTCAGCTTAAAAGAGAGCGTTCTTGATCCACAAGGAAGTGCCGTGCAGCACGCTTTGCACAGCATGTCTTATCAGGAAGTAAAGGATGTCCGTATCGGGAAATATATGGAGCTAGTCATTGAGAAATCAGATCGTGACTTAGATACAGTGGTCAAAGAAATGTGTGAAAAATTGCTTGCCAACACGGTGATTGAAGATTACCGCTATGAGGTGGAGGAGGTTGTCGCACAGTGAAGTTTGCAGTGATCGTCTTGCCTGGCTCTAACTGTGATATCGATATGTATCATGCGATTCAAGATGAGTTAGGTGAACAAGTTGAATATGTATGGCACGACGAAACGAGTCTTGATGGTTTTGACGGTGTACTCGTACCAGGCGGTTTCTCTTATGGGGATTACTTAAGATGCGGTGCGATTGCTCGTTTTTCTAACATCATGCCGGCTGTGAAAAAAGCAGCTGCGGAAGGAAAACCTGTTCTTGGTGTTTGTAACGGGTTCCAAATTCTTCAGGAGCTTGGCATTTTGCCAGGTGCAATGAGACGGAATAAAGATCTAAAATTTATCTGTCGTCCAGTTGAACTCATTGTAGAGAACAACGAAACGCAATTTACAAGCGGTTATCAAAAAGGTGAATCGATTACGATTCCTGTAGCACACGGTGAAGGTAACTTCTACTGTGACGAAGACACGTTAGCGAAGCTGATTGAACGAGGCCAAATCGCTTTCACTTACGGTGACGATATTAACGGCAGTGTCAATCGAATTGCAGGTGTAACGAATGAACAGGGCAATGTACTCGGCATGATGCCGCACCCTGAGCGCGCGGTTGACTCATTACTAGGCAGCGCAGACGGACTTAAATTGTTTCAATCTATCGTGAAAAATTGGAGGGACACTCATGTCACTACTGCTTGAACCAAGTCACAAGCAAATTAAAGAAGAGAAATTGTATCAGCAAATGGGATTGAGTGATGAAGAATTCGCTTTAATCGAATCCATTATTGGCAGGCTGCCAAACTACACGGAAACGGGTATCTTTTCTGTCATGTGGTCAGAGCATTGCAGTTATAAAAACTCAAAGCCTGTTTTAAGTAAATTCCCGACAAAAGGAGAGCATGTTCTTCAAGGTCCTGGGGAAGGCGCTGGAATCGTTGATATTGGAGACAACCAAGCGGTTGTATTTAAAATCGAATCACATAACCATCCATCTGCAATTGAACCGTATCAAGGAGCGGCAACAGGTGTCGGCGGAATCATCCGTGATGTATTCTCCATGGGGGCTCGTCCAATTGCGGTATTAAACTCTCTTCGTTTTGGTGAACTGACTTCACCGCGCGTGAAGTACTTGTTTGAAGAAGTAGTGGCAGGGATTGCAGGCTATGGAAACTGTATCGGTATTCCAACAGTCGGCGGAGAAGTTCATTTTGATCAAAGTTATGAAGGCAATCCGCTCGTTAACGCGATGTGTGTGGGGTTAATCAACCATGAAGACATCAAGAAAGGGCAGGCAAAAGGTGTTGGCAATACGGTCATGTACGTTGGTGCTAAAACGGGACGTGACGGGATTCACGGTGCAACATTTGCGTCTGAAGAATTTTCTGATGAATCAGAAGAAAAACGTTCAGCGGTTCAAGTCGGCGATCCGTTCATGGAAAAGCTTTTGCTTGAAGCATGCCTTGAAGTCATCAAAAATGATGCGCTTGTGGGCATTCAAGATATGGGAGCGGCTGGCTTAACTAGCTCAAGTGCAGAGATGGCAAGTAAAGCTGGTTCAGGTATCGAAATGAACCTAGACCTGATCCCTCAGCGTGAAACAGGCATGTCAGCGTATGAAATGATGCTGTCTGAATCCCAAGAGAGAATGCTGTTGGTCATTGAAAAAGGCCGTGAGCAAGAAATCATTGATATTTTTGAAAAATACGACCTTGAAGCAGTCTCAGTCGGTCATGTGACAGATGATAAAATGCTTCGTTTACTCCATCAAGGAGAAGTAGTGTGTGAGCTTCCAGTTGATGCACTTGCAGAAGAAGCACCGGTTTATCACAAGCCGTCAAGTGAGCCTGCATACTATCGTGAGTTTTTAGAAACAAAAGTGGAAGCTCCAGCGATCACAGATGCAGCAGATACATTGAAACAGCTGTTAAAGCAGCCAACGATTGCGAGTAAAGAATGGGTTTACGATCAATACGACTATATGGTTCGTACAAACACTGTCGTTGCACCTGGCTCTGATGCGGGTGTGCTCAGAATCCGTGGGACGAAAAAAGCTCTTGCGATGACAACAGATTGTAACGCACGTTATCTCTACCTTGATCCAGAGGTTGGCGGGAAGATCGCCGTTGCAGAAGCTGCACGTAACATTGTCTGCTCAGGCGCTCGTCCGCTTGCAGTAACAGATAACTTGAACTTCGGTAACCCGGAGAAACCAGAAATCTTCTGGCAGATTGAAAAGTCTGCTGACGGCATTAGCGAAGCTTGCCGTACATTAAGCACACCGGTCATCGGCGGTAACGTCTCTTTATATAACGAGTCAAATGGTACAGCCATTTACCCAACGCCAGTTATTGGCATGGTTGGTTTGATTGAAGATACAGCTCATATTACGACTCAATCGTTCCAACAGGCAGGCGATGTGATTTTCGTCATTGGTGAAACGAAGGAAGAATTCGCAGGCAGTGAGCTTCAAAAAATGACAGAAGGCCGTATCTACGGAAAAGCACCAGAAATTGATTTGGATGTAGAACTGGCGCGTCAAGAAGCCCTATTAGCAGCAATTCAAAACGGACTTGTTCAGTCAGCACATGATGTGTCTGAAGGCGGTCTTGGTGTAGCACTAGCTGAAAGTACATTTGGAACAGATGGTCTTGGCGCTGATATCCAGATCGATCTAAACAGCGCAGCATCACTATTCAGTGAATCACAGTCACGTTTTGTCGTCACAGTGAAACCAGAAAACCGCGAAGCGTTTGCTGCGGCTGTGCAAGATGCAAAAGAAGTCGGAACGGTCACAAATGATGGTGTATTCACTGTCAAAAATCAAGAAGGACAACAATGGATTCATGCGGCAGTCAACGAGCTTGAACGCGCATGGAAAGGAGCGATCCCATGCTTGCTGAAATCAGAGGCTTAAACGAAGAATGTGGCGTCTTTGGGGTTTGGGGACACGAAGAAGCCCCGCAAATCACATATTACGGATTGCATAGCCTTCAGCACCGAGGACAAGAAGGTGCAGGAATTATTGCAACAGACGGTGAAAACCTGACGTCACACAAAGGCCTTGGACTGATTACGGAAGTGTTCCAAAACGGTGAGCTTAAGGATTTAAAGGGAAAAGGTGCGATCGGACACGTTCGGTATGCGACAGCAGGCGGAGGCGGCTTTGAGAATGTGCAGCCCCTCTTCTTCCGCTCGCAAAACAATGGCAGTCTTGCCCTTGCTCATAATGGAAACTTGGTCAATGCAACGCAATTAAAACAGCAGTTAGAGAACCAAGGAAGTATTTTTCAAACGTCTTCTGATACCGAAGTGCTCGCTCACTTAATTAAGCGTAGTGGATATATGGATTTGAAGGATCAAATCAAAAATGCTCTGTCCATGCTAAAAGGAGCTTATGCTTTCCTAATCATGACGGAAACAGAAATGATCGTAGCACTTGATCCGAACGGATTACGCCCACTTTCACTTGGTATGCTTGGAGATGCTTATGTTGTCGCTTCTGAAACATGTGCATTTGATGTCGTTGGTGCTACCTATTTACGAGATGTAGAGCCTGGCGAAATGTTGATCATTAATGATGAAGGCTTAAAATCTGAGCGCTTTTCGATGAACATTAACCGCAGCATGTGCAGCATGGAATACATTTATTTCTCAAGACCGGACAGCAATATCAATGGCATCAACGTGCATAGTGCGAGAAAGAATCTTGGCAAGAAGCTTGCAGAAGAAGCACATGTCGAAGCAGATGTCGTGACAGGTGTGCCAGACTCCAGTATTTCTGCAGCGATTGGTTATGCCGAAGCAACAGGTATTCCATATGAGCTAGGTTTAATTAAAAACCGATATGTCGGCCGGACATTTATTCAGCCGTCTCAAGCATTGCGTGAGCAGGGCGTGCGAATGAAGCTGTCTGCTGTGCGCGGGGTGGTCGAAGGCAAACGTGTCGTCATGGTGGATGATTCCATCGTACGTGGAACAACAAGCCGCCGAATTGTGACGATGCTAAGAGAAGCGGGTGCGACGGAAGTGCATGTACGCATTAGTTCACCGCCAATTGCTCATCCGTGTTTTTATGGAATTGATACGTCTACACACGAAGAGCTGATTGCGTCATCTCATTCAGTGGAAGAAATTAGACAGGAAATCGGTGCAGACACCATTGCATTTTTATCTGTAGACGGTTTAATGGACGGGATTGGCAGAAAGTATGATGATCCGCAGCGCGGTCAGTGTTTAGCATGCTTTACTGGAAAATACCCGACCGAAATTTATGAAGATACTGTCCTTCCTCATGTGAAGGAAACAGTCCTGACGAAATAATCGAATAATGGAGCAGCAGTCAACGTGATTTGATATGCTGCTCTTTCATTCTGCCGAAAATACATGGAAGACAAGCAGATAAAAGGAGTGAATGGGATGTCAGAAGCATATAAAAACGCCGGTGTCGACATCGAAGCAGGATACGAAGCCGTTAAACGAATGAAAACACACGTAGAACGTACAAAAAGAGCAGGTGTCATGGGGGCTCTAGGCGGATTTGGCGGGATGTTTGATTTATCTGAACTGCCATATAAAAAGCCCGTACTTGTCTCAGGAACAGATGGTGTTGGTACGAAATTAAAGCTCGCTTTTTTAATGGATCAACACGATACGATCGGTGTAGATGCTGTTGCTATGTGTGTGAACGATGTACTTGCACAAGGGGCAGAGCCGCTCTTTTTCTTAGATTACTTAGCAGTTGGAAAAGCAGATCCTTTGAAAATTGAATCCATCGTCAAAGGTGTAGCTGACGGATGCGAGCAGTCTGGCTCAGCGCTTGTCGGCGGAGAGACAGCAGAAATGCCGGGTCTTTACACAGAAGAAGAATATGATATTGCTGGATTTTCTGTAGGTGTCGTTGAAAAAGATGAAATCGTCACAGGAGAGAACATCAAGGAAGGGCATTTGCTGATTGGACTCAGCTCTAGCGGAATTCATAGCAATGGCTATTCTCTTGTAAGAAAAGTATTGCTTGAAGATGCGGGTCTAGATCTTCACCAAACGTATGAACCTTTTACAAGACCACTTGGAGAAGAGCTGCTTGAACCGACGAAGATTTATGTCAAGCCTGTTCTTAAACAAGTGAAAGCTGGCAAAGTTGACGGTATGGCACATGTGACAGGCGGTGGCTTTATTGAGAATTTACCACGTATGCTACCTGAAGGACTTGGTGTTGAGATTGATAATGGTTCATGGCCAGTTCCGCCTATTTTCTCCTTTATTCAAGAAAAAGGGCAATTGAAAGCAGAAGAGATGTTCAATGTATTTAATATGGGTATCGGCTTTGTCCTAGCCGTCAAAGAGGATGATCTCGTCGATGTGATTAGCGGACTTGAACAAGACGGAGAGAAAGCCTTTCTTATCGGACGAGTTCAAAAAGGAGAAGGCGTCACTTTCGGTGGTGGAAGCCTCTCATGAAAAAGTTTGCGATCTTCGCCTCTGGAAGCGGGACAAATTTTCAAGCCATTATTGATACGTTAAAAGAAGAACAGTGGCCGGCAAAAGCCGCCATTGTGATCTGTGATAAACCGGGTGCGAAGGTGCTGGAGCGGGCAGAGAAAGAGGGCATTCCGTCCTTTTCTTTTACGCCGAAGGCTTTCCCGAGTAAAGCCGCTTTTGAGCAAACCATCATTGAACAGCTGAAGCTGCATGAAGTGGAATGGATTTTCCTCGCTGGGTATATGCGACTGATCGGTCCGACATTGCTTGATGCATTTAGAGGGAAAATCGTGAATATCCACCCTTCTTTATTGCCAGCATTTCCTGGACTCGATGCGATTGGACAAGCCTATCAAGCAGGAGTCAAAGTGGCTGGCATCACGGTTCATTATGTCGACGAAGGCATGGATACCGGCCCGATTATTGACCAAGCAGCCATTCATATTGAACAAGGGGAAGACCTTGAATCCATTGAAAAAAGAATGCATGAATTAGAACATACACTATATCCAAAAGTGATCAAATCACTTTTAGAATTATCTTAATGAGGTGACAAAGGCATGACGATCAAACGCGCATTAATCAGTGTTTCCGATAAAACAAATCTTGTACCTTTTGTGAAAGAACTAACAGAACTTGGCGTTGAAGTGATTTCAACTGGTGGTACACACAAACTTCTTCAAGAGAACGGCATTGATGTCATTGGTATTTCTGAAGTGACTGGCTTCCCAGAAATCATGGACGGACGACTCAAAACGCTTCATCCGAACATTCACGGTGGACTGTTAGCAGTGAGAGAAAACGATGAGCATATGGCACAGATTGAAAAGCACGGCATTCAGCCGATTGATCTTGTCGTTGTGAATCTATATCCATTTAAAGAGACCATTTCCAAAGACGATGTCACGTATGAAGAAGCGATTGAAAACATTGATATTGGCGGACCGGGTATGCTTCGTGCTGCTTCTAAAAACCATCAGGACGTCACTGTGATTGTGGACCCGCGTGATTATGATTCTGTCGTTCAACAAATCAAAGAAGGTGGCGTATCACTAGAGAAAAAACGTGAGCTTGCAGCAAAAGTATTCCGTCATACAGCTGCTTACGATGCCCTGATTGCGGATTATTTAACGAACTTTGTTGGCGAAACAGAGCCAGAACAGTTCACAGTCACATTTGAGAAAAAACAATCTCTTCGTTATGGAGAAAATCCGCACCAAGCGGCGACGTTCTATGAAAATGCGCTTCCAAGCAAAGGCTCTTTAGCGACTGCAACGCAATTACATGGAAAAGAACTTTCCTACAACAACATCAAAGATGCAGATGCAGCTCTTCAAATTGTACGTGAATTTACGGAGCCAGCGGCTGTGGCTGTAAAGCATATGAACCCATGTGGTGTTGGGACAGGGGAAACGATTGCAGAAGCATTTGATCGTGCATTTAAAGCAGATGAAACATCTATTTTCGGCGGCATTGTGGCGCTTAATCGTGAAGTAGATAAGCAAACGGCTGAGGTGCTCCATACGATTTTCTTAGAAATCGTCATCGCACCATCGTTTAGCCAAGAAGCACTTGATGTGCTAACAGCGAAAAAGAACCTTCGTCTACTAACATTAGATGTAGAAGCAGATCTTGGGAAAAAAGAAAAGCAGCTCACAAGTGTTCATGGTGGATTACTCGTTCAGGATATCGACACATACGGCTTAGAGGAAGCAACGATCTCTATTCCAACGAAAAGAGAGCCGACTGAAGACGAATGGAAAGACTTAAAGCTCGCTTGGAAAGTCGTCAAACATGTGAAATCAAATGCCATCGTTCTAGCGAAGGATCAAATGACAGCAGGTATTGGTGCTGGTCAAATGAACCGTGTTGGCTCGGCTAACATTGCGATTGAGCAAGCAGGTGAAAAAGCGAAAGGAAGCGCACTAGGTTCTGATGCATTTTTCCCAATGGGCGATACAGTGGAAGCTGCTGCAAAGGCAGGCGTCACAGCGATCATCCAGCCAGGTGGTTCCATTCGTGATGAAGAATCAATCCAAAAAGCAGATGAATACGGCATCGCCATGGTCTTCACTGGCGTTAGACATTTCAAACATTAAGGGGATGACAGTGTGAACGTATTAATTATCGGCAGAGGCGGAAGAGAGCATACCATCGCATGGAAAGTGAATCAAAGCGAACTTGTCAGCCAAGTATTTGTCGCACCCGGCAATGATGGAATGACAGACGCTGCGAAGCTTGTCCCGATCGACGAGGGAGATCATGAGGCGTTAATTCGTTTTGCAAAAGACAATAACATCGGTTTAACAATTGTCGGTCCAGAGGTTCCTTTAATTGCAGGTGTCGTCGATGCATTTGAAGAAGCAGGTCTAAAGGTATTTGGACCGAATGCAAAAGCCGCAATCATTGAAGGCTCAAAAGAATTTGCAAAAGACTTAATGAAAAATTATGATATCCCGACAGCCGCTTACGCCACTTTTACATCGTTTGAAGAAGCGAAGGTATATGTGGAAGAAAAGGGTGCTCCAATTGTCATTAAAGCAGATGGGCTTGCCGCAGGAAAAGGCGTGACTGTGGCAATGACGCTTGAAGAGGCGATCAACTGCCTGCATGACTTTTTAGAGGATGAAAAGTTTGGTGATGCGAGTGCATCGGTTGTCATTGAAGAATTTTTAACGGGTGAAGAGTTTTCTCTGATGGCCTTTGTCAATGGAGAAAAGGTGTATCCGATGGTGATCGCACAGGATCATAAACGGGCATTTGAAGATGACAAAGGACCAAACACCGGCGGGATGGGTGCTTATTCACCGGTTCCACAAATTTCTGATGAAGTGGTACAAAAAGCGGTGGAAGACGTCGTCAAACCAGCAGCTCGCGCGATGGTGCAGGAAGAGCGTTCGTTTACAGGCATTTTATATGCAGGCTTAATGCTAACACCAGAAGGCTCAAAAGTCATTGAGTTCAATGCACGCTTTGGCGACCCTGAAACGCAAGTAGTGCTCCCTCGTCTTGAATCAGATCTAGTCCAAGTATTCCTCGACATTTTAGATGGAAAAGATGTGGACTTGCAGTGGAAAGACACAGCCGCTGTCAGTGTCGTTCTTGCATCAGAAGGATACCCGGAAGACTACGCAAAAGGCACGCCAATCGGTGCTTTGCAAACAACGGTCTCTGATGTCGTGACCTTCCATGCAGGAACGAAAAAGGAAAACGATCAATTCGTCACAAATGGCGGTCGTGTAGCGAATGTGACCGCATTTGACGAAACATTCGAAGCGGCAAGAACAAGAGTGTATGAAGCGGTTGAAGAAATCATTCAGCCAGGTTTATTCTATCGCCGTGACATTGGCGCCCGTGCGCTGAAGGCTGCGGGGAAAAACGTTTAATCAAAACACCTTTCTATCTGACGAGATGGAAAGGTGTTTTTTCTTCTTCTGTTCATAGAGGGATGCGGGCAGATGATGAAGAAGTAGTATGGGATTACGAATAGATTTAGGGAGGAAACATGGAAATCAAAGCATTTATCATCTTTGCAAACGTCATGCTTGTTTTATATCTCATAACTATAAATAACATCATGGTGACTGCCATTAAGCAGAATAAATTGAAAAAAGGCTTTGCCATTAGTTATATGATCCTATCCATTTTTTCTGGCATTGCTATTTCTTCATTTTTAATTTGGAAGTTTTTTATTAGCTAAGAGGGGAATGAGTGTATGGTGCAATTGAAGAAACTTGCAAACGAGCGTTTTTCTGCTTTGATCTGTATGGATTCATTCAATGAGCGAATTCGTTTGGATGACTATAGCGGCAGGGTGCAGGATGTGATTCAGTCCGTGCTTCAGGAAGCGGGGGACTGCAAGGCGTCTAAGGTTATTGTAAAAGTAAGGCGTGAGCATATGCCGCTTTTTTTAGCAAAAGGCTTTCGGCTTGAAGGCGTGTTTTCTCATTATTTCCTCGGAAGTGATGCATACGGCATGTCGCTTTTTCTGACCGAAGACCGAATGAACAGCCCGTTTTGGCTGAAGGAAGATGAAATCGTTGCGTCTATTCAAGAAAAGCCGATCAAAACAGACAAAAGCACATGGCAGGATGAGTATGTGATGAGGAAAGCTGGTCCAGAGGATGTGCACAAGCTAGCAGCGCTCTATGATACGGTCTTTGAAACGTACCCCACACCAATGAACGAGCCAGATTACATCCGAAAGGTAATGGAGGAAGGGACGGTTTTTTATGCCGTTGAACATGACGGTCAACTTGTAAGTGCCGCATCCGCTGAAATCAATGTACCGTATGGTCATGCAGAATTAACAGATTGTGCAACCCTTCCCACATACAGAAAACTAGGATTCATGCATCATTTGATTCTAGCCCTCGAACAAGAGCTTCAATCCATGCACATTTATGTCTTTTATTCTCTCGCCCGTGCACTGTCCTATGGAATGAATCAAGTATTTTATCAGCTCGGGTATACATACACCGGACGCTTTCAAAACAACTGCTATATTTTTGACAAAATTGAAGATATGAATCTATGGGTCAAAACGCCAAATGAATCATGAAATGGTTCTCATCTGATCAAGCAGACCAGATAGGCGGTACGCCATGATACTCAGCTGCAGCTTCATCCGATCATCAGTGGATTTGAGGCTGCAGCCTGTTCTCGTTTCAATTTGTTTCAACCGGTAGCTTAACGTATGCCGGTGAATAAACAATTCCCCCGCTGACTTTTGAATATTTTCATTGTGTGCCAAATACACTTCGAGTGTATGAATGAGGTCAGCTCCTTGTTTTTTTGTATAAAGCAGCGGGCTTAACAGCTCCACATAAAAGTCATGCAAATTCATTCCGGCTTCGTTCATTTCAAGCAGCATCCCATATAGGCCGAGCTTCTGATAATGAATGATGCTGTCATCTGTTTTCAAAAGAGGAAGAAGCCTTGCTGCATACTGGGCTTCTTTTGCACTTTTAGCAAAGAGACTGATCTGGTCGTAGGCTCTTCCAATGCCAATCACAATGGGATGGACGGGGAAAAAATAAGACCAAGTACTGCGGCATTCTTCTGATGCACGATACCAATTTGTTTCTTGATATGTGTTTTTTCCTGCGGGTGTCAGAACGAAAATGGAATCAAGCCTTGCTTTTAATAAAAAAGGAATTTGTCTGCGTTCAAAAATGGATGTGAGCAATTGGGATAGGCGCTGCACCATTTGATGGTCGAGCTGTGTGTGCTGATGCTGAAATTGAAAGTAGATGACGACTTGTTCTTCGCTCATATCATATTGCAGCTTTCTTGCTTGTTCGATGACATAACTTTCTTCTGTGTATTGCTGTTGCAGCATATCATCCAATAAATGCCCCTGCATTTGGTTTTCTGTATCTTGAATGGCTTTTTGTTTCAACCATTCAATCGCATACACCGCACCGGCATGCTCAATGGCGATGGCATCGAGATGGTGCCACGTCTCTTTTTTCTTTAACGCCACAATGAACCCGAAAATATCCCCCATTGCAATCACGGGGCATGCTGCTAGAACAAACGCACCATATGTGTCATAGACGAGCCGGCCTTTTTCCTCTGCCTGCTTGAGCAGAGAAGAGGTTTCAATCGGTTCGTCATCTGTTAGAAAGCCAAAAGCAGGAGAATAGGTCACTTCGTCTGTTTCGAGATGAGCTGCTGTTTGGTGCAAAAACACATCCAGTACGACGATATTTGCTGCTGTGAGATGTGCCAGTTCATCTGTAATTTGCGTGACATTTTTATTGCTCACATTTAAATGGGTCAGTCTTTGATGAATTGCGGAAGAATATTTGAGCTGATGGAGCTGACTGCTGACGATTTGTTCTAGAACGGCTTTTGTGATGTCTGAAAAATTGACATGGGGCGGAATCTCGATGAGCGGAATACCGCTATTATCGGCGGCTTCAATGAGTGATGCGGGAATTTCCGTTAAGTACACGCCTTTATAAATGGCAATGGCTGAAAGACGATGAGATTGAATCAATTTTTCAAGCCGGATGCGTCTTTCTTTATTTTCTGTCAGTCCAAACCCAGTTGTAACAAGTAATTCTCCTTCGGAAAGTCTAGACGTGTCTTCAATAATTTCCACAATGGTCACCCACTGGATAAGACGATCCAGTCCATTTTCTCCAGCAAGCAGTTTGGCTTCTTTCATCATATCGAGCGAGAGTGCATCTTTGACGAGAATCGCCATAGACTCATGACCTCCTTTTGAACACTCTTATACACCATGTATAAAAAACACATGTGAAATTCGGGCATATGGCGAATGGAGGATGACTGCCCTCTTGATTAAGCTAATCTTATACCAAGTATACAAAATTTTCTTGCGATTCATGTAAAAAGAAAGTGCAGCTGCTGACAAGAGAGGGAGGAATGACAAAGTGGAGACCCGGGATTACTTAATCAAACCGATGTTAAATCAGCAATATCCTGTGGCTGTGAGAGGAGAGGGGATTTATTTATATGATCGGGACGGAAAAAAATATATAGATGGCTCATCAGGGGCAGTCACGGCAAGTATTGGACATGGCATACAAGAGATTATTGATGCGATGACGGAGCAAGCGAACAAGGTGAGCTTTACGTACAGGTCACAATTTACGAATGAACCAGCGGAAGAACTAGCGTATGAATTGAGTACACTTTGCCCAGGTGATCTGAACTGGTCTTTTTTTGTAGGGAGCGGTTCAGAGGCAACGGAGACTGCTATGAAAATGGCAATTCAGCATTGGCAGGAGCAGGGGAAGACGGAAAAAAATCATATCATCTCAAGGTGGATGAGTTACCACGGTATTACATTAGGGGCGCTGTCAATGTCAGGTCATATTGCAAGGAGAGAGCGCTTTGAACCACTGCTTGAAAAGCATCCAGTGCTGTCTCCGCCCTATAGCTACCGGTCATGGCTGCCAAAGGAAGACAGCAAGCAGGTCGAGTGGTATGTTCAGGAATTTAAGACCGTCATCCAGCGTATAGGAAAAGAGAGGATTGCCGCATTGATCGCCGAACCGATTGTTGGCGCAGCGGGAGCGGCGCTCCTGCCGCCAGACGGTTATTTCGAAGCGATGAAGCGTGTCTGTGAAGAAAACGACATTTTAATGATCGCAGATGAAGTCATGACGGGCTTTGGACGAACTGGAAAAATGTTTGCGATGGAACATTGGGGCACGGTACCAGATATCATGGTTCTTGGAAAGGGCATGAGCGCAGGTTATTCTCCAATCGCAGCAGTTGTCTCAACGGATCGTGTGATGGCACCGATTATCAGCGGCTCCGGCTCTGTCATGGCAGGGCACACATATAGTGCCAATCCGCTTTCAGCAGCCGTTTCATTAGCGGTCATTCGATATATGAAAAAGCATCAGCTTCCCGACCGGGCTGATCTTTCTGGGCGATATCTGATGAATGCTTTAAAAGATTTGCAAGTCAATCATTCCATCATAGGAGATGTGAGAGGGAAGGGATTGCTGATTGGCATTGAGTTTGTCGCAGATCGTTTATCCAAAACGCCATTTCCTGCACATGCTCAGATAACCAATCTCGTCGTTGAAACGGCAAAACAAAATGGACTGCTTGTGTATCCAGCAAGCGCTGGAGAGGATGGAGTCGGAGGCGCAGCAGTTATGATCGCACCGCCGCTTTCCATCACACAGCAGGAAATGGATGAACTCATTGATTTATTCGGGCAAACCATCACACAAGTCGAACAAGAAGTGATCAATCGAGGATTTTTCCCATCTGCTATGTAAGGAGGAACGAATATGAACAAAACCGTGAGTTTGGATGACGTGATGCCGCGATTAAAAGATGGCATGACCATCATGTTTGGCGGATTTGGCGGCGTGGGTTCACCACCATCGTTGATTGATGCCATTTTGGAAGCAAATATTCAAGATCTGACATTGATCGGAAATGATGCAGGTTTCCCGCAAATTGGTGTGGGCAGGCTCATCACAGAAGGAAGAGTGAAAAAAATCATCGCCTCTCATATCGGCTCAAATCCCATTGCCGGACAGAAAATGCAGGCTGGTACATTAGACGTTCATTTTTATCCGCAGGGCATTCTTGCAGAAAAAATCAGAGCAGGCGGAATGGGGCTGGCGGGCATTGTGACAGATGTTGGGATGGATAGCCTGAATCTCGATGAGAAACAATTGGTTGAGCTGAATGGGAAGAATTATATGTTAGAGCCTGCGCTCACAGCGGATATTGCCATCGTCAATGCCTACAAAGCAGATGAAGTGGGAAACCTCATTTTTGATAAAAGCGCACGGAATACAAACCCGATTGTGGCGATGGCAGGAGACTGGACCATTGCGGAGGCAGAAGAAATTGTGGCAGCGGGGCAGCTCGATCCAGAAGAAATCGTGACGCCAGGCGTATTTGTGAATCAAATCGTGCAATCAAAAGGAGTGAACTGGACATGGGCATGGGAGACATCGATTTAAGACACCGCATTGCCAAAAGAGCAGCACAAGAAATTGAAGATGGCATGATTGTGAATCTTGGGATCGGCATTCCGACCCTAGCAGCAGATTACATTCCATCACATTACGAGGTGTGGCTGCATGCAGAAAACGGCATTATGGGGGCAGGAGCCTCGCCTCTGCAAGGGGAAGAAGATTCGAATTTGTGCAATGCCGGTGGTTTTCCCATTACGTTGACAAAGGGCGGCTCGTACATGGACAGTACGACTGCTTTTGGCATCATCCGAAAAGGAATGCTGGATATGACGATTTTGGGTGCACTTGAAGTAAGCAGCCAAGGGGATCTTGCCAATTGGATTGTACCGGGGAAAAGAGTACCAGGTATGGGCGGAGCGATTGAGCTGGCGCAAAAAGCGAAAAAAGTGGTCGTGGTGATGAGCCATCTTGATAAACACGGTCGATCTAAAGTGAAAACGGTTTGTACATTGCCATTAACCGCTAAAGCGTGTGTCGATTTGATTATTACGGATATGGCGGTCATTGAGGTCAAGTCTCAGCTGCTCATTTTACGTGAAGTCATGCCGCCATTTCAGCCGGAAGATGTCATCAGGGCGACTGAAGCGCCATTAATTTTAGCGCCTGATGTCAAATCTGTTGTGTAGAAAGGATGAACGACTTGCAGCCAATGACACGTATCAGAAACTGGATGAAAGAGCATCAGGATGAAGCCATTACGCTTCTTCAGCAAATGGTGCAATGTGACAGCACCCAAGGAAATGAAGAAGAGGTTCAGCAGATCGTGGCCAATAAACTGTCCGCCATTGGCTTTGATGTAGACGTTTGGGAAATTGGTGGCGATGAATTACTAGAGCATCCTTATTTTTATTCCCCGCGCCGATCTTTTCAAGGGAGTCCCAACGTTGCTGGGCGATTGAAAGGAAAAGGTGGCGGCAAATCGATTTTATTAAACGGGCACGTAGATGTGGTTCCGGCAGGAGATAAGAATCAATGGACATATCCGCCTTACAGCGGGCATATCATAAACGGGAGACTTTATGGACGCGGGGCAACAGATATGAAAGGTGGAAACGTTTCTTTACTCTTTGCGCTTGAGGCACTGCATGCGCTTCAGATTCCCCTGAAAGGAGATGTGGTGTTTCATAGTGTCGTCGAAGAGGAAAGCGGCGGAGCAGGCACACTTGCAGCAATATTGAAGGGGTACACAGCGGATGCTGCCATCATTCCAGAGCCAAGTCATATGAACATTTTTCCGATTCAGCAAGGGTCAAAGTGGTTTAGGTTGCATATTAAAGGAAGGGCAGCTCATGGCGGAACAAGGTATCACGGTGTTTCTGCTATTGAAAAGAGCACGGTGGTCCTTTCTCATTTAGCGGCACTAGAAAAAGAAAGAAATCAGCGAGTGACGGAGCCGCTGTTTCAGCATATCCCGATTCCAATTCCTATCAACATTGGGAAAATTCAAGGCGGTGATTGGCCGTCCTCTGTCGCAGATCTTGTCACAATGGAAGGCAGGCTTGGTGTGATGCCAGGTGAGACAGTTGAGCAGGCAGAGAAGGAATTAGAAAATTGGATGACTGGACTCGCTGAAAAGGATGATTGGTTTCAAGAACATCCTGTGGAGGTGGAGTGGTTTGGTGCTAGATGGCTTCCAGGGTCAATCGACTCTGATCACCCGCTTTTAGGTCTATTGAAGGAACAATATGAAGAGGTCATGCAGCACCCGCCAAAGGTGGAAGCCGCCCCTTGGGGGACAGACGGCGGATTACTGTCACAAGCAGCGGATATCCCAATCATTGTGTTTGGACCTGGAACGACAGAGCTTGCCCATTTCCCGAATGAATCCATTGAAATCAAACATGTCATTGAAGCAGCAGAAATCATTGCTGGTACGTTGGTCAAATGGTGCGAAGCAGCGGAGTGATTCACACACAAAAAAAGAAGGCTGTCTACTCAGCCTTCTCCAGCGTGCAGATAAACCCTCGCATTCGCCCGCTGGTCTGTGCGCCGGTGCTCACGAATGTAACATTCGCTCCGCTCCGGTGCTCGCCCTTCCTAGACTTCAAAGGTTTTCATGTCACGCTGAAAGGAAGACAAAGAGTTAAAATAAAATTCATTTAAGCCCTTTGTCAACAATCTGAAGAAGGCTGTCTACTCAGCCTTCTCTTTATGTGTATTCTGCTGTTCACACATATAGGTCACTGGACAAAAACGAAGAATACCAGAACCCAATTTTAATCCGCCGAGCATGATGCCAAAAAGCAGCATTTTACTCCATGGTTTTCGAGCATATAAGGATCCAGCTACAGTACATATCGTCATTCCGCAGGCAATTCTCATGAGCGCTTCCATTAAGCCAAGATTAGGTTTCATTGCAAGTAATTCTCCTTTTTTAAATTATTTTAAGTGTGATTTCAAGAAATTGTAACGTTTCATTAATGCGTAACGTGGTTCGTTATGTTACGATAGGGCTAATACAAATGAAGGAGAGTATGTGAATGTCCGAACGTACTTTTAATTGGAGAAACAATGACATCCGCACACAAATCGATGTAGTCGACTCAAAAATAGTTCCAACACTCCTTTTAACGAATGGACTCGTGCTAAACCCGTTTTTGAAGCAATGGGTGAAGGCAAATATTTGGATACATGATGATCGAATTGTTTATGTCGGAGCAGAGCTTCCTCAAAATAAATCAGCTAAACGTGTGATTGATTGTGAAGGTAAATACATTGTGCCGGGGTATATTGAACCTCACGCGCATCCGTTCCATATTTATAATCCCCAATCACTTGCAGAATATGTGTCTCAATTTGGCACAACAACGATGGTCAGCGATAACTTATTTCTTCTTTTGCAAAGCAATGAAAAGAAAGCGCTTTCCACTCTATGTGAATTAAAAAAGCAGCCATTTCAGTATTTCTGGTGGTCCAGATACGATCTTCAAACCGAGGTCAGGTATGAAGATGAGATGCTTCCTATTAACTATCGGAAAGAATGGATTGATCATCCCGACGTCCTTCAAGGCGGCGAATTAACGAGCTGGCCAAGATTAATGGACGGTGATGATCTCATTTTATATTGCATGCAAGAAACGAAGAAGCAGAGAAAACGAATTGAAGGACATTTCCCTGGGGCTTCTGAGAAAACGCTAACAAAAATGAAGCTGTTTGGAGCGGACAGTGATCATGAAGCAATGAATGCAGACGATGTGCTCAAACGCTTGTCTCTTGGCTATCATGTGTCCTTGCGTCATTCTTCCATCCGCCCAGATTTAGTGAACATTTTAAGAGAGTTGCATGAGCGTGACTTTAGGCACTACGATCACTTTTTCTATACAACAGATGGATCAGCACCTCATTTTTATGAAGAAGGCATGATCAATCGTCTCATTTCCATTGCCCTTGAAGAAGGCGTGCCTACTATTGATGCGTACAATATGGCGACCTTTAACATTGCGAAATACTATCAAATTGATGACTTATTAGGCGTGGTCGGTCCTGGTCGATTGGCTTCTTTGAATATCTTAGATGATCCGATGAATCCAAATCCAGAAACGGTTATTTCTAAAGGGGTGATCCTTAAATTAGAGGGGGAGAACCAGCATCAATTCCAAGAGACAAAATGGGAAAATGGCGGGCTCGAACCATTAGATTTAAGCTATGACCTGACGATGAGTGACTTGCAATTCTCAATGCCGCTCGGTGTCAAAATGCGAAATGCTGTCATTATGGAGCCTTATACAGTGGAGATTGATAACTCTGTCAATCAGCTGTCCTGTGACCATGATCAAAGCTTCTTCAGTCTGATTGATCGAAAAGGCGAGTGGCGCGTGAACACAATGTTAAAAGGATTTGCAAACAAGGTGCAAGGGTTTGTCAGCTCATTTTCAACCACTGGTGACATTTTAGTGATTGGGAAAAATAAAGATGATATGATGCTTGCTCATAAGCGAATGAAAGAAATTGGCGGGGGAATTGTGCTCACAGAAAACGGAAAGATTTTGCATGAAATCCCGCTGCAATTATCAGGCTGTGCATCAGCTGAACCGTTTGAAACGGTTCTTCAGCAGGAGCAAACGTTACGCGAGCTACTCATTGAGCGAGGGTATCCATTTGACTGCCCGATTGATACACTTGTCTTTTTCCAAAGCACACACTTGCCGTATATTCGAGTGACACCAAGAGGAATATTTGATGTCATGAAAAAAACTGTACTCTTTCCGTCTATAATGCGTTAAAATATAACAGAGTGGAGCTGTATCATATTTGCTAGATTTCTGACCGCTGTTATAGGGCAGAAGTGAGCAAGAGATCTCTTCGCTGCTAGATATGGTGACAAAGCATAGGGCTTTGACATGACGAATGAAGTGCCCAATTGTAAAATGAATCTGTCGGTTACGCTGGCCGACCAACATATTTTGAATAATTAAGCAAGGCGGGGCGCAGGTTTGTCGTCTCGCCAAGCTTTCTACACATACTGTTTTTTTAGGGAAAGACTTAACAGAGCAGAAGTGTTCTAGATATCGGAGGCAAACAAGTTTGTCAGATTGTCGCACAAGGAATATGACAAAACTTGTCGAATTTGTTTACGATAAAGAAGCTTCGGCTTACGAAAGAACCTGATAGCATTTTCAGCGTAGAACCAAACCTGTCATGATTCGTTCAAAGCTCATTGCTGAGGTTGAAAAAAATGAGTCAGGAAAGATACCGCTTTCTCGGAAAAGTCACTGCGAAGCGGTGTGCCAATAGTAAAGGAGAAGATGTATAAAGATGCAAATTGATAAATTAAGGGGCAAAAGCTTAGATCAGCTATTCAACTCCATCTTATCCCTTAAAGACCTGGAAGAATGTTATCGATTTTTTGATGATTTGTGCACCATCAATGAAATCCAATCTTTATCACAGCGTCTTGAAGTAGCGCGTATGCTTCGCGAGGGAAATACGTATCACAAAATTGAAACGGAAACAGGTGCAAGTACAGCCACTATCTCACGTGTCAAACGCTGCTTGAACTACGGAAATGATGCCTATACGATGGCACTTGACCGCGTAGCAGAGCAACAAGCAACGGACGAAACAAAATAAAGCAGCTTTCACTGCAAATATTATTTGTCGTTTTGAAGTTGAACAAAAAAAGCCATTTCATTTGAAATGGCTCTTTTTGATATCATCAAGTTCCCCCATAAACCATCGTTCACCTTCATAGGACACTTCATCGTCATCAGTGATTACTTCCTTAAAACCGATGGTTCGCATATTTTGTGCAACAGATAAATCCCATTCTTTTTGAATATTTCTCTGATCAGAAAGGGGAAGCCATGTCTGATACTTATCTTGTCTGTTGAAGAAATCTTTCACATAAGAATCCCCTTTAAACACAATGATTTGTGAATGCCATAATCCAGGCAGATCGACTGCGACCACGACACGATATATGTCCCCGTCGTTTGGTTTCAAATCAATGAGATGCTCCGCTCTATTCAATAGAGTTTGAATGCATAGACGTTTGATCTTTTTCGGTGTTCTGTTGGACGTCATAAAATCATAAGCCGCTGGTAGAGGCAGGTGCCAGTAGTCAGAAACATTCGCCGGAAACGACTGCGTATGTGCGTTCATTTCTTTTATGATCTGTTGAGTCTTTCGTTTCATACCGCGGACCTTTTTTTCACGCATACTCTTTCTCCTTATCATAGATCTATTAAGTTCTTTATACGTGATTGAGCAAGAATGTCAACGAAAAAAGGTGCGGAAACGCACCTTTTTAAACTAGACAGACTGCTCTGTGCCTGAGAACATAGGGACTTCACTTGTCTGACCGTTTTCTTGTCTAAAAATAATATGTTTTTCGTTAAAATGAATAGGTGATTCAATTCCAGCTGCTGCGCATAAATTAAACAAACCTTCTCTAAGGGACAGGATATAATTGCAGACGCGGTATTTCTTTTCTTCAATGGATAAACCTTTTTGCAGCTTTGGATCTGTGGTGGCAACCCCAACAGGGCATTTATTCGTGTGGCATACTTGCGCCCGAATACAGCCAACCGAGAACATCAAGCCCCGTGCGATATTCACAAAATCCGCTCCCATGGAAAGGGCAATGGCGATTTTATCAGGGGAGAGAAGTTTACCAGACGCAAACAGCTTGAGTTGATCTCGAACCCCGTATTTCTTCAAAATTTGATGGACCATCGGCAGTGCGGTGAAAATGGGCAGGCCGGCGGAATCAGCCAGTTCATGAAAGGAAGCACCTGTGCCACCTTCTCCGCCATCCACTGTAATGAAATCAGGATGTTTTCCGCTTTTTTTCATATAGAGAGCAAGCTCCTCGATATCTTCTTTATGTCCAACAACTAGCTTGATTCCAACTGGTTTTCCGCCGATGTTTCGCAGTTGTTCAATAAAATCAAGCATGTCAGGAATGGAGTGAAACATCTCGAACCGGTTCGGACTGTCAATGGATTGGTGTGGCGGCAGTTTACGGATTTGGGCAATTTCTTCTGTGACTTTTTCACCGTCAATGTGTCCCCCGCGTGTTTTCGCTCCTTGTGCTAGCTTGAGTTCAAAGGCTTTTACTTCATCATGCTCACTTTTTTTCTTAAACTCTTCAAACGAAAATGCGCCATCCTCCGTTCGAACCCCAAATAAACCAGGTCCAATCTGGCAAATGATATCGGCGCCCCCTTTGAGATGGTAAGGCGAAAGCCCGCCTTCACCTGTGTTCATCCATGTGCCGCCAGCCATTTTTAAGCCGGAGGATAGAGCCGTAATCGCCCGGTCGCCTAATGAGCCGTAGCTCATGGCTGATTGACCGATTAATCCTTTGACGTGGAAGGGTTTTTGGCACGTATGTTCACCAATGATTTGTACATCTTCTTCATGGAGATAATAAGGTTTTGCTTCGACTTCTTTCGTGTGTTCACTTCTTCTCAGTAAATTGTCTTGATCGATCTGATACACTTTTGTTTGGATTTTTTCAGATTGATCGATGCGTAACTCATCTCGCTGCTTTGGAAATAGGACGTTGCGAATATAGTAACCAGGCTTGTCAAAATCACGTTTTGATCCAAAGCCCATTGTCCGGCTTTTGTACTTCCCAGACATGACAGCTTGCTCGTATTCTCTTCTTGAGAAAGGAAGCTCCTCTCGATCATTTAGAAACAGATATTGACGAAGCTCAGGTCCTATTTTTTCAAAAATGAACCGCAATTTTCCAATGACCGGATAATTTCGTAGGACAGAATGCTCTTCCTGTTTTTCATCTCGCATCCAAATCCAGATGAATAAAATGATTGGTATGATGAAAAAAATCACTAATAATGCGCCAATGACAATGAAAGTTGTTGTCACGAAAATCCCCTCTTTTCTCTATCATTACTGTTGTTATTCCACTTTTCATTGAAAGAGAAACCACTTCAACAGATTGTGACGTTTAGAAATGAAAAGGCGGGGTAACTTACAAATAAGATCATAAGGGGAGGGAACATACATGAATAAGCGTCCGAATGCGTATGTACTTGCAGGATTAGGGGTTGGTGGTGCAGTGTTATTAGCAGTGAAAAATAAACAGCATCTCAAAAAATGGGCAAGCATGTTCCGATCAGATGAAAAGGTTCCTGAAAAAGCTGGACACCCTGATCCATTAGATATTCAAGACAACAAGATGGTCGATGAAGGGGCCATGACATCTGTTCATTATTTTAATGAAGTGAGACAATAGCTTTAAAAAACCGTTTTGACCATTCAAAACGGTTTTTTCTTGTCTTTTTTTTGATGTGATATCGAAGAGGATCGACAATCGTAAAACCGATCAACCCTTCGTGATCAGGCGTCGAGAAAAGAAATTCAATGCCCGATAAATGATAGGTTGAGAGAACTTCCTGATCCGTAAAACGTAAGGAAAGCTCGTCTTCATAAACGGGTGTGTGTTTCAACACCTCTGCTTCTTCTGCAAATAACTCCAGCCCAGCCACTCGGTCCTCTTTGTCGATGTCTACGTTCACACATTCATTCACGTCTAATTCAATGGTTTCTTTGATTGTCCCGATTCGAGGCGGGATGAGATAGATGTATCCGATGTCGATCGTTTGATCATATGTGATGGTTCTTTTCAAATCATTCACCTGCTTGGTCGATAGTCAAATGTTCCTTTCATGTATAATATCATGTGATGAGATGAAGTAGCTCTCATTTCAGTTCAGTATCCATCTATTGATCTCACTCAGCTCCTATTGAAGTGGAGCTTTTCATATAGTCTCCATTCACCTCGCCTAAAGTGAAAATCGACTATTTTCAAAAGAATGAAACTTTTAGCTGAAGGAGGTTACCCATTTTTTGCGGTGTCTGATTTTGTTATAATATTTAAATGGAATGAAACGAATGGAGGAACGTTTTTCATGTATGATGTTACCGAGTGGAAGCATGTCTTTAAACTCGATCCAAATAAAGAGATTTCCGATGAACAACTTGAAGCGATTTGTGAATCCGGTACGGATGCCATTTTAATTGGCGGCAGTGACAACGTGACAGAAGACAACGTGCTGCAACTGATGTCAAAGGTGCGCCGCTTTCTTGTGCCATGTGTCCTTGAAATCTCGACACATGAGATGATTGTGCCTGGCTTTGACCTGTATTTTATCCCCACTGTGTTAAACAGCGCTCATCCTGATTGGATTGTTGGTCTGCATAAGGATGCGATGAAGGAATACGGTGATTTGATGTCAATGGAAGAGATTGTGCCGGAAGGATATGTCATCTTAAACGAAGAGTGTAAAGCGGCTAAGCTGACAGAGGCAAATACGGCACTGGATATAGATGACGTAAGGGCATATGCGAGAGTGGCAGAGCACTTGATGAAACTACCCATCTTTTACTTAGAATACAGCGGGACGCTTGGAGACATAGAGCTTGTGAAAGAAACCAAAGCAGTGCTACATGAAACGGTTCTATTTTATGGCGGCGGTATTGAAAGCGAAGAGCAGGCGAAAGACTTTGCACAGCATGCAGACGTTGTCGTCGTGGGGAACGTCATTTATGACAATTTTAAAGAAGCGTTAAAGACAGTCGACGCAGTGAAAAAGTCATCATAGTCAAACAAGACGAAACGGGTTAAAATAGAACATAAGTTCGAATTGGCGGTGAATGAAATGAATGAAATATCGAATCATCTATTAGAAGGGCTGAATGACGCGCAGAAAGAAGCGGTCAAAGCAACAGACGGGCCGCTGCTACTGATGGCAGGAGCAGGTAGTGGAAAAACACGAGTGCTCACGCATCGAATTGCGTATTTAATGGCAGAAAAGCATGTGGCACCGTGGAATATTTTAGCGATTACCTTTACAAATAAAGCAGCAAGAGAAATGCGTGAGCGTGTACAAGCCATTTTAGGGCCTGGTGCGGATGACATTTGGATCTCTACGTTCCACAGCATGTGTGTACGCATTTTACGACGCGATATTGACCGTATTGGTGTGAATCGCAACTTTTCTATATTAGACACATCTGACCAGCTTTCAGTCATTAAGAACATTTTAAAAGAACGAAATATCGATCCTAAAAAGTTTGATCCACGTAGCATTTTAGGTTCAATCAGTAGTGCAAAAAACGAACTCATTGACGCAGAGGAATACGCAAAAACAGCCGGTGACTTTTACGATCAAGTCGTGAGCGATGTCTACACAGATTATCAAAAACGATTACTCAAAAACCAATCACTCGATTTTGATGATCTTATTATGATGACGATTCGTCTGTTTGAGCGAATTCCTGAAGTATTAGAACACTATCAGCGAAAATTCCAATACATTCATGTCGATGAGTATCAGGATACGAACAGAGCGCAGTACATGCTTGTGAAATTGCTCGCGCAGCGTTTTCAAAATATATGTGTGGTCGGTGACTCGGATCAGTCCATCTACCGCTGGCGTGGAGCGGATATTACAAACATTCTTTCCTTTGAAAAAGATTATCCGTCCAGTGAAGTGATTTTGCTTGAGCAAAATTACAGATCGACTAAACGTATTCTGAATGCCGCAAACACGGTCATTCAAAACAATTCAAACCGCAAGCCAAAAAACCTTTGGACAGAAAATGACGAAGGAGCGAAGATTGCCTATTACCGTGCGGATAATGAATTCGGTGAAGGTCAATTTGTCGCTGGAAAGATTCGTCAGCTTCATCAGAGCGGCAAGCGTAAATTATCTGATTTTGCGATCCTCTATCGAACGAACGCTCAGTCACGTGTCATAGAGGAAACGTTAATGAAGGCGAACATTCAATACAACATCGTCGGTGGCACGAAGTTCTATGACAGAAAAGAGATCAAGGACATTTTGGCATACTTACGCCTTGTGGCAAATCCAGATGACGATATTAGTTTTGCACGCATTGTCAACGTACCAAAGCGTGGAATTGGGGCGACTTCTGTTGATAAAATTGCCGCATACGCAGAAATGAATGATCTCTCTATGTTTGAAGCACTTGGTCAGGTGGATTTCATTGGACTCAGTGCAAGAGCAGCCAATGCACTTGATGAGTTCAAACAGCTCATTGATCAAATGACAAATATGCAGGATTATTTATCTGTCACTGAATTAACGGAAGAGATCCTAGAGAAAACAGGTTACCGTGAAGCGCTGAAGATCGAAAAAACGATTGAAGCACAAAGCCGTTTAGAAAATATTGACGAGTTTCTATCGGTCACTAAAAACTTTGAAGAACAAAATGAAGATAAATCACTTGTCACCTTCCTAACAGACCTCGCCCTCGTCGCAGACATTGATAAGCTGGATGAGACTGAGGAAGAAGATCAGGATGCCGTTATTTTAATGACGCTCCACGCAGCAAAAGGGCTGGAATTCCCCGTTGTGTTCTTAATGGGAATGGAGGAAGGCGTCTTCCCGCACAGCCGTTCATTAATGGAAGATGCAGAGATGGAAGAAGAGCGCCGTCTTGCTTATGTAGGGATCACACGGGCCGAAGAAGAGCTTTATTTATCAAGTGCAAAAATGAGAACGTTATTCGGCCGGACGAACATGAATCTGGAATCACGATTTATCAGAGAAATACCAGCTGATTTATTGGACAACCTAAATGAGAAAAAAGAAACGAAAACACCGTTTGGCCAAACGAGAGAAAGACCGCAAAGACGAGGGCCTGTCTCACGTCCACAAACGCAAACCATTCAAAACACAGGCGGCGGCAGCATTGGCTGGGCTGTCGGTGATAAAGCCGCTCATAAAAAATGGGGCGTTGGCACGGTTGTGAGTGTAAAAGGTAGTGGAGATAGTACAGAGCTTGATATTGCCTTCCCAAGCCCTACAGGCATTAAGCGTCTCCTTGCCGCATTTGCGCCAATCGAAAAGCAATAAACTGATAGGACTGACAAAACGGATGAAGTGAAAGGAAGAAGCAGATGGATAAAGAAGCAGCGAAACGCCGGATCGAGGAACTACACCAGATTTTGAATCAATACAACTACGAATATCACACACTGGATCGTCCAAGTGTTCCTGACGCTGAATATGATGCGCGGATGCGTGAGCTGATCTCTCTGGAGGAAGAATACCCTGATTTAAAAGCAGCGGATTCACCCTCGCAAAGAGTAGGAGGTGCTGTTTTAGACGCCTTCCAAAAAGTACGTCACGGTACACCGATGCTTAGTCTCGGCAATGCGTTTCATGAACAGGACCTTCTTGATTTTGACCGCCGGGTTCGTCAAGCAGTCGGTGACGACGTCGCTTACAATGTCGAGCTGAAAATTGACGGACTCGCTGTTTCTCTCCGTTATGAAAATGGCGTGTTTGTCCGGGGTGCCACGCGGGGTGATGGGACAACAGGTGAGGATATTACCGAGAACCTCAAAACCATTCGTTCCATCCCGCTCAAAATCAATCGGCCTCTGTCGATTGAAGTGAGAGGCGAGGCATTTATGCCAAAACCTTCTTTTGAAGCCCTTAACGAAAAAAGATTACAAAACGAAGAAGAGCCGTTTGCGAACCCGCGTAATGCGGCTGCTGGCTCACTTCGTCAGCTCGATACGAAAATTGCAGCGAAACGAAACCTTGATATCTTCGTCTACAGTATAGCGGAGCTTGATGAAATTGGTGTTGAAACGCAAAGCGCAGGACTTGATCTTCTCGATGAGCTTGGCTTTAAAACGAACAAAGAAAGACGGATGTGCCAAACCATTGAAGAAGTGATCGACCTCATTGAAACACTGAAAACAAAGCGTGCTGATTTCTCATACGAAATCGATGGCATTGTCATTAAAGTCAATTCATTGGCTCAGCAAGAAGAACTAGGCTTCACAGCAAAAAGTCCACGCTGGGCTGTTGCGTACAAATTTCCGGCCGAAGAAGTCGTGACGAAGCTGATTGATATTGAACTAAGTGTGGGGCGTACTGGCGTCATCACCCCAACAGCGATTCTTGAGCCTGTAAAAGTGGCAGGAACGACAGTGCAACGTGCTTCTCTTCATAATGAAGATTTGATCAAAGAGAAGGATATCCGCCTTTTTGATCAAGTGATTGTCAAAAAAGCGGGCGATATTATCCCAGAGGTTGCAGGGGTTCTTGTTGATCAGCGAACAGGAGAAGAAAAGCCGTTTCACATGCCGACTGAATGTCCAGAGTGTCATAGTGAGCTGGTCAGAATTGAAGGAGAAGTTGCGCTGCGGTGCATCAATCCACAATGCCCCGCTCAAATACGTGAAGGACTCATTCACTTTGTGTCTCGTAATGCGATGAATATTGATGGGCTAGGCGAGCGAGTCATTACACAACTTTTCAAAGAACAGCTTGTCTCTCGTGTATCAGACCTTTACCGTTTAACAAAAGAAGAGTTGATTCAGCTAGAACGAATGGGCGAAAAGTCAGTCGATAATTTACTGCGTTCGATCGAGCAATCGAAAGAAAACTCTCTTGAACGGTTATTATTTGGACTTGGTATTCGATTTATTGGTTCTAAAGCAGCGAAGACGTTGGCCATGCACTTTGAGGATATCGATCAGTTAAAACAAGCAACGAAAGAACAATTACTTGAAGTAGATGAAATTGGTGAAAAAATGGCCGATGCAGTCGTCACGTACTTTGAGAAAGAAGAAATACTAGATCTGCTAAATGAACTAAAAGAACTTGGGGTCAATATGACCTACACAGGGCCAAAACCGGTGAAAGTAGAAGAAAGTGATTCCTACTTTGCAGGAAAAACCATTGTGCTGACGGGGAAATTAGAAGAAATGTCTCGTAATGATGCAAAGGCAGCGATCGAAGCATTAGGCGGCAAGTTAGCAGGTAGCGTAAGTAAAAAAACAGACTTAGTCATTGCCGGCGAAGCAGCTGGAAGTAAGCTGACAAAGGCAGAAGAACTCAATATTGAAATTTGGGACGAAGCCAAAATGCTCGAGGAGCTAAAGAAATAAGAGGAGTGTTTTCTATTGAAAAAGTTGCTATTGCTGCTGACAATGCTCACACTGGTATTGTCAGCGTGTGCACCTTTTGGGGGAAAGGATGAGGAAGAGGTCACACAAAAAACGGATGAAACGAAAGAAACAGCGATCATCCCAATGTACAACATCTCTGATTCCTATTACAAAATGGTGCTGCCGTTTAAACAAGGAGCGGCAAGAGGACTAACAGCAGAGCGTCTCAATACACGCTTAGACATTGATGAATTTGAAACAGGACTCATGCGCCTGGCAACAGAATCATTCAATACAAACGACTATCTGTTCCAAGAAGGACAGCATTTAGATGAAGATACTGTTCTCAGCTGGCTTGCCCGTAAAAAAACAGGCAGTGATCTGAAAAAAGCTGAAAAAGAAGACAAAGACTTTAAGAACTTAGGCTTAAACCCTGCTCTTCCAAACTCAGGTTCAACAAAGTCAAAAAATGAAAATAGTCCAATCTACTTAGCTTCCATGCTAGAACATAATTACTTAATCAGAAAAGATAAAAATAGCTTACAGCTTGGCGGGGTTGTCATCGGTCTTGCGCTTAACTCTGTCTATTATTATCGCGAAAATATCGGGGATCCTCAGCAAGAGGTGACCATCGATTCATCGAAAAATTCAAAGAAACTTTTAGCAGAGGGCGAAAAAATTGCGGAACAAGTCATTAAACGACTTCGTCAAATGGACGGACTGCAAAAAGTCCCAGTCATGATTGCCCTTTATAAACAAGCACCAAAATCATCTATTGTTCCAGGAAACTTCATCGCTAAAACTGATGTAAAAGCAGGATCAGCTGATATTGGCAGTTGGGATACGATTAAAGAAGAGAATGTCTTCTTCCCTTCAGATAATGCCAAGAGCAGCTACAAAGATGATTCAGAGCGATTTGACCGCTTCAAGACAAAGGTAGAAGACTACTTCCCGAATTACACAGGTGTGGTAGGCAAAGGTTTCTATAAAAACGGGAACTTGCAAAAAATGAAAGTAGAAATTCCAATGCAATTCTACGGAAAAACAGAAGTCGTGGCATTCACGCAATACTTAACAGGTGAAGTCATGGATTACTATAAGAGCACCAATATAGAAATCAACATCACCTCTTCTGATCAGCAAGAAGCCCTCATCACAAAAAATGCAGAAGACAAAGAACCAACGGTCCATATATATGACTAAATAAAAACCGCCTTTTGGCGGTTTTTTATTTCTAATTAGAGGAATCTTTCAACTTTTGTCAAAGAATGTGAGGAAATCAAAAGGAAAGGCAGGTATGTTGATGCTCATAAAAATGCTGATTACCGTCATGTATAAGTAAAAAGACGATAAAAGGAGAATCAGCATGCATAAAGAAGTAAAAGCACGATACGATGAACAAATGGTCTTAAAGAAAGCGGCTCTACTCTATCATTTTCAGCCAGAACAGGTCATATTTCTAGCCGATGCAGAAAATTATGTGTATGAATATACGGATGAAAAAGGGGCGAGTTATATATTGAAAATTACCCATACCATTCGCCGCTCCCGCACATATATTTTCGGAGAAATGGACTGGATTCGGTACTTATCTCAACATGGAATCTCAGTAGCTAAACCGATTTTATCCGCAAGAGGAAAAGATGTTGAAGCGATTCCCGATCAAGCAGGAGGCGCTTTTTTGCTGAGAGTGTACGAAAAGGCGCCTGGCAGAAAAGTGACCGAAGCAGATTGGAATGGACAGTTGTTTCAAGCGTTAGGAGCCTATACAGGGCGTATGCATCAAACGACTAAACAATATCAAGTGAAAGATCCTCGCTATAAGCGTCAAGAGTGGTATGAGGAGGAGCAATTAAAGCTTGAAACGTATATTCCTTCTGATCAAACGGTTGTGTTGCAGAGAAAAGATGAACTGATGCAAAAGCTTCACCAGCTCCGAATATCCAAGGATGTCTATGGACTGGTGCATGCGGATTTACATCACGGGAACTTCCATTATCATCATGGAGAAATCATTGCATTTGATTTTGATGATTGTGGGTATCACTGGTTTATCAACGATATGAGCATTTTGCTATACAACGTTCTTTGGTATCCGGTGATTCCGTATGAGGATAAAGCTGAATTTACGGGTGAATTTATGAGCCATTTTCTCAAAGGCTATCGACAGGAGAATGAGCTTGATGACGCATGGCTGGCGACAATACCAGATTTCCTTATGCTGCGTCATATGCTTATTTATGGGCTTTTACATCAAGCATTTGATCTCCGAACACTAAGTGCTGACGAAAGTGCCATGCTGGCGCGTTTTCGAAAGGAGATTGAGGACAAAACCCCAATTACGCCTTTTGACTTTCATCAGCTAACAACATAAATCAAAAGCCCCTTGCTGTTTCACATAGCAAGGGGCTTTTGATCCTAAACCGTATCACACTTCACACCAACAACGCCTTCTAAATCTTTAATATCAAAGTACACATCGGTTGTATAGCGGTCTTTATGTACGCGAACACGTACTTCCATGATCGGATAGTCTTTTTCCTTTAAATCATCAATACGTACAGAATGAATACGAATATTGAGTGCTTTCATTTCTTTTAAAATTTCTGTCATGCGGTTTCGGTCAGAAAGTGACATTCTGATGCGGATTTCTTTTTCCTGTAAGCGAATGGGTCCAATCCGCTGGAAGAGCCAAGGTAAAAATTCCACACTGACAAGAATAAAGAAAAGACTGAGGAAGGCTTCTTTATAAAAACCTGCACCTGTTGCAACCCCAAGTCCTGCTGCTCCCCAAATCATCGCAGATGTCGTAAGACCTGAGATGACGTCATTGCTTTTGCGAAGAATCACACCTGCTCCAATAAAACCAACACCAGATATAATTTGCGCCGGTAACCTGAGTGGGTCCATTTGAAGCTTAGAGACTCGAGGGAAATTGTAGGCTGCATCAATGCTGATGATGGTTAATACGCAGGAGCTGACAGCAATGACAATACACGTTTTCAGCCCAAGCGGCTTTTTCTTAAGTTCGCGTTCAAGACCGATGATCAAACCGATTAAGGTGGCAACGGCTAATTTCAAGACCGTATCCCATTCAATTGTCCAAAACATGCGTATCGCTCCTTTCACTTCATGTACGTTTCACATCATGTATATGATCTTCTCACAGCCCATATGGCTGCACAACTTCTATTTTATTCAGAAACGGGAGAAAGAAAAGCATTTTATTTAAAAATAAAGAGAGTCATCCGCATAATGCAGATGACTCCTCATGTCTAGTTATTTTGTTTCTTCTTCGAGATGGTCTTCCATTTTGCTAAATAGCTTTTTAGAAGCTTTAGACGGTTTATTTGTTAAGAGGCTGACAATAATAGCAGTCAAACCACTTAAAATAAATCCAGGAACCATTTCGTACAATCCAGTCGTGTTGTTTAAGCCTGTTGAAATCCAAACGAGAACGACAACAGCCCCAACAATCATTCCGGCTAAAGCGCCATGATGATTCATTCGTTTCCAGTATAGACATAACAAGATGACGGGACCGAATGAAGATCCAAATCCAGCCCAAGCATAACCGACAAGGTCAAGAATCGTATCACTTGGGTTTAGAGAGAGACCAATGGCAACAATCGCTACGACTAGTACAGAGATACGTCCAATCATCACAAGTTCTTTGTCAGAGGCTTTTCTTCTAAAGAACGTACGGTATAAATCCTCTGTCATCGCACTTGCAGTGACAAGCAGCTGAGAAGAAATTGAACTCATAATCGCAGCTAAAATGGCAGAAAGTAAAAATCCAGTAATATATGGATGGAATAACACTTTAGAAAACACAATAAAGATGGTTTCTGGGTCTGCCAAAGTGGTGCTTGTTTCATGAACATACGCTACGCCGACTAAACCGACAGATAGTGAACCAATGACAGACACAATCATCCAGCTCATACCGATACGACGTGCTGGCTTTAAATCTTTTACAGTCGTAATCGCCATAAAGCGAACAATAATGTGCGGCTGTCCAAAGTAACCGAGTCCCCAAGCGAGGAAGGAAATAATGCCAATGACGCTCGTTCCTCTAAAAATATCAAGCAATTTAGGGTCAATCTGTTGAATATCATTGAATGTGGCAACAGGTCCACCTAATTGAGTAAAGGCAACGATCGGCACGAGCACTAATGCTAAAAACATAATAGCTCCTTGAACAAAATCAGTTAAACTAACTGCCAAAAAGCCGCCGAATAGTGTGTACAAAATCACGATACTAGAAGTTAAGATTAAACCAAACATATAATGAGCACCAAACGCTGATTCAAATAAGCGTCCGCCTGATACCATACCTGATGAGGTGTAAAGCGTAAAGAAAATCATAATGATGACAGCTGAGACGGCTTTCAATAAAGTAGATGAGTCTTTAAACCGTTTGTCAAAAAAGTCTGGAATGGTAATCGCATCATCAGCAACTTCTGTATACGATCTCAATCGTGGCGCTAGGAATAGATAGTTTAAGTAAGCCCCACTAATTAAACCAACAGCAAGCCATCCAGATGAAAGACCAGTTGTATACATAGCGCCTGGAAGCCCCATCAGCATCCACCCACTCATATCAGCTGCACCAGCAGATAGAGCCGTTACATAAGGACCTAACCCGCGTCCGCCTAACATATAATCATTCAAGTCGTTTGTTTTTCTGAATGCATACCAGCCAATGGCAAGCATTCCAATAAAATAAATAGATAGAGAAATTACAATCTCAATACTCATGTTTCCATATCACCTTTTTCGTATTAATTTGACATCACCTCAATCAAAATATACAAAGAACAGCCTATTGAACTGTCTGCTCACTGCTATGGTTACTTAACCTATCAGAGTATTCCCAAGTGATCAACCTTCTTAAACATCCTCATCAGACAAAAAAAATACGTGTATGCGTGATAAGCGTCTATATGTAAGCGCTTACTAAATTAAATAAAAGAAAAAATTTTCTGAAAAATAAAAAGTCAACTTGATGAATATTTTAGACACTGGCTGCACCACAATGACATATTGGTGGACAAAGCCTTTCTAGGCGTCCTCGTAAAGTTGCTTTAGAACAGTAAAATTTGATATGATAAAGTGTATATGACTTATGATCATGACCACGAACACGTATCATTTTTGGAGGTGAACCTGCATGTCAAGAATTTCAATAGAAGAAGTAAAGCATGTTGCGCATTTGGCACGGCTTGCGATTACAGAAGAAGAAGCTGAGATGTTTACAGAACAGCTTGATAGCATCATTTCATTTGCAGAGCAGTTAAACGAGGTAGATACGGAAAACGTTGAACCAACAACACACGTATTAAAAATGAAAAACGTCATGAGAGAAGATGTTCCGAATAAAGGTCTTTCCATTGAGGCAGTCATTAAAAACGCGCCTGATCATAAAGACGGCTATATTCGTGTGCCATCAATTTTGGACTAAAGGAGGCCTGAGGCATGTCACTGTTTGACCACAAAATTTCTGAATTAAAAGAGCTTTTACATAAAAAGGAACTGTCTGTTTCTGATCTAGTGGACGAGTCTTACAAACGAATCCATGAAGTAGACGGGAAAGTACAAGCATTCCTAGCGCTGGACGAAGAGAAAGCACGTGCGTACGCAAAAGAATTGGACGAGGCCGTTGGTGAAAAGGACGAGCTTGGTCTATTGTTCGGTATGCCGATCGGTGTCAAAGATAACATCGTGACGAAAGATTTACGTACAACGGCATCAAGTAAAATCTTGCAAAACTTCGATCCTATTTACGATGCAACCGTTGTGAACCGCTTAAGAGAAGCGGAAGCTGTCACAATCGGTAAATTAAACATGGACGAATTTGCGATGGGATCTTCTACGGAGAACTCGGGCTTCAAAGCAACGAAGAACCCGTGGAATTTAAACACAGTTCCAGGTGGGTCAAGTGGTGGATCAGCAGCATCTGTTGCAGCTGGAGAAGTACCATTCTCTCTTGGATCGGATACAGGCGGCTCCATTCGCCAGCCGGCATCATTCTGTGGTGTTGTTGGTCTTAAACCAACGTATGGCCGTGTATCTAGATACGGTTTAATCGCATTTGCTTCATCATTAGATCAAATTGGGCCGATTACGCGTAATGTTGAGGACAACGCATATGTTCTTCAAGCGATTTCTGGTGTTGATCAAATGGACGCAACGAGTGCAAATGTCGATGTCCCAGATTTTCTTTCTTCATTAACTGGCGACATCAAAGGTTTGAAAATCGCTGTGCCAAAAGAATATCTTGGCGAAGGTGTTGGCGAAGAAGCAAAAGAGTCTGTTCTTCAAGCGTTGAAAGTATTAGAAGGACTTGGTGCGACATGGGAAGAAGTGTCTCTTCCGCATTCTAAATATGCGCTTGCGACTTACTACTTGCTTTCATCTTCAGAAGCATCTGCAAACCTTGCTCGTTTTGACGGTATTCGCTATGGCTACCGTACAGACAATGCAGACAACCTGATTGATTTATATAAAAATACCCGTTCTGAAGGCTTTGGAGACGAAGTCAAACGCCGCATCATGCTTGGCACATTCGCTCTAAGCTCAGGATATTACGATGCATACTATAAAAAGGCGCAAAAAGTCCGTACGCTGATCAAAAAAGACTTTGAAGATGTTTTTGAAAAGTATGATGTCATTGTAGGACCAACAACACCAACTCCGGCATTTAACATTGGTGAAAAGACAAGCGATCCACTGACGATGTATGCAAACGACATTTTAACGATCCCTGTTAACCTTGCAGGCGTCCCAGGAATCAGTGTGCCTTGTGGATTTGCAAATGGTCTTCCGTTAGGACTGCAAATCATCGGTAAACACTTTGATGAAGGAACCGTTTACCGCGTGGCTCACGCTTTCGAACAAGCAACAGATCATCATAAAGCAAAACCTGAACTGTAAGGGGTGAATCAGAATGAACTTTGAAACGGTAATTGGACTTGAAGTCCACGTAGAGCTCAAAACACAATCAAAAATTTTCTCAAGCTCACCGACGCCTTTTGGTGCGGCTGCCAATACGCAAACAAGTGTCATCGATCTTGGTTATCCAGGCGTACTGCCTGTGCTGAACAAAGAAGCGGTGAACTTTGCGATGAAAGCAGCAATGGCACTGAACTGTGAGATTGCAACTGATACAAAATTTGACCGTAAAAACTATTTCTATCCTGATAACCCAAAGGCGTATCAAATTTCTCAATTTGATAAACCGATCGGTGAAAACGGCTGGATTGAAATTGAAGTAGACGGCAAGACAAAACGAATTGGTATTACACGTCTTCATTTGGAAGAGGATGCAGGAAAACTGACGCACACAGGCGACGGTTATTCACTCGTCGATTTCAACCGTCAAGGTACACCACTTGTTGAAATCGTATCTGAGCCTGACATTCGTACGCCAGAAGAAGCGTATGCTTACTTAGAAAAATTAAAATCCATTATTCAATATACAGGCGTTTCTGACTGTAAGATGGAAGAAGGCTCACTACGTTGTGATGCCAACATTTCTCTTCGTCCAATCGGTCGTGAAGAGTTTGGAACAAAAACAGAGCTGAAGAACTTAAACTCATTTGCTTTCGTCCAAAAAGGTCTTGAGTTTGAAGAAAAACGTCAAGAGCAAGTATTGCTTTCTGGCGGCTTGATCGAACAAGAAACTCGCCGCTATGACGAGGCGTCTAAAAAGACGATCCTCATGCGTGTCAAAGAAGGTTCTGATGATTACCGTTACTTCCCAGAACCAGATTTGGTGGAGCTGTATATTGATGACGAGTGGAAAGAACGTGTAAGAGCATCCATTCCAGAGCTTCCAGACGAGCGCCGCAAACGCTACATTGATGAACTAGGACTTCCTGCATATGACGCAATGGTACTGACGCTGACAAAAGAAATGTCTGATTTCTTTGAAGCGACCATTTCAGAAGGTGCAGAAGCGAAGCAAGCATCAAACTGGCTCATGGGTGAAGTATCTGCGTACTTAAACTCGGCCCAAAAAGAGCTGGAAGATACGAAGCTAACGCCGCAAGGACTGGCTGGTATGATCAAGCTTATCGAAAAAGGAACGATTTCTTCTAAAATTGCCAAAAAGGTATTCAAAGAGCTTATCGAAAATGGGGGCGACGCAGAAACAATCGTCAAAGAAAAAGGACTTGTCCAAATTTCTGACGAAGGTGCACTGCTCAAACTTGTCACAGAAGCTCTTGATAACAACCCGCAATCCATTGAAGACTTCAAAAATGGAAAAGACCGCGCAATTGGTTTCTTAGTCGGACAAATCATGAAAGCATCGAAGGGACAAGCAAACCCACCGATGGTCAACAAGATTCTTCTTGAAGAAATTAAAAAACGATAAATCGCAAAAACCGCCTCTTCATTGAGGCGGTTTTTTTGTTGATGGATATGACAGGGTCTTATCACAGATTCAGACCACCGCCGTATATCAATTCAATGGTTCTTTTTTTATAATGAAGCATAAGCTTTAGCACATATTCGAAGGGGATAAAGGTGAACTAAAGTGAACATCGCCACGTATTGTCATTGGAGGAATAGCTTCAATTGTTCCACAGCTCTTTGGACAGCGGAGTCCTCACACGTTTCTAAATTTGTCAGCATCCCTTGAATGACCGGCTTGCGAGGCTCATTTTTGGCCAATTCTTCTTCAATAACTTCAATGGATACAAGGGTATCATCCGAAAGCAGATGCTCAGATTTTAACAATCGAAGCTCTTCTTGAAGAGTAGCGGCATTTGGCGCTTCATCATCCCAAATGTTTTGCTTTAGAATCGGCTTCGCATGAGAATGGAGAAGCCCATGCACCAAATCATCAAATCGGTCGAGAATAAAGGATGAGAGCTCATCACATGATAATTGCATCTGATCTTGTAAAAGCAGTACCTGCACATAAGATTGGATGATTCCTTGAATCATGACTGACAGGTCAGTTATGTATGGTTCGATCTCCTGTCCATACGTGGTCAAAATAGAAATTTGGATTTCATCATTCATCTGCTTTTTAACCGTTTTGGAATACTTTTTAATTTGCTGGTTTTCCGGAATAATGTTCTCGCTAAGGATCAAAATGATAAAATCCTTATTCTCAGCAAAGTGCTGGAACTGTTCAGCGATTTGTTTCTGAAAGATATCTCTAGGCGCAAGATGTTGATTTTCTTTTCGAATCTTTTCAATACTTTGCATAGACGTGTCGATATAATATTCAAACGCTCTGTTGAAAAGCTGTTCTTTTGATTTGAAATGCAAATAAAATGCACCTTTAGAAATTCCACATTCATCTGCAATTTCCTGAATGGTCGTAGAAGAAAAACCTTTTTTCGCAAACAACTGAATGCTTGCTTTAATGATTTTTTCTTTTTTTTCGTTCATGAAATAAGGCCCCTTCAGCTTTAGAATGTTACGTCAAACGCAAGTGAAATGGTTGACGGCATTGTATATCACCGTTTATTATGATATAGAATGACCAGTCAGTCAATACATAAAGGAAAATGGAGGACATAATGAATTCGATCATCAATTTTGTATTAAAGAACAAGTTCGCTGTATGGCTCATGACGATTATCGTAACAGTTGCTGGTCTATATGCCGGATTGAATATGAAACAAGAATCAATCCCGAATATCAACACTCCAGTCATTACGGTTTCTACAACGTATCCTGGCGCAACGCCGGACGAAGTATCAGATAAGGTGACAGACCCAATTGAGAAGTCGATACAAAATCTCAATGGGGTGAATGTGGTCACTTCTAATTCTTTTGAAAATGCCTCATCGATTCAAATCGAGTACGATTACAATAAAGATATGGATGAAGCAAAGAAGGAAATTGAAGATGCCATTAGCAATATCAATTTTCCAGAAAATGCAGAAAAACCAAAAATCACACGTTTTAGCATCAATGCGATTCCAATCTTAGCTCTAAGTGTCTCCGGTGATAAAGAATCATTACAAGACCTGACACAAAAAGTGGAAAATGACCTTATTCCTTCTCTTCAAAGCTTAGAGGGTGTCTCGTCTGTCGAAGCTTCTGGACAACAAATCAAAGAAGTAGAATTTTCTTTTAAACAAAAGAAATTGAAGGAATATGGTTTAGATGAAGAAACTGTCCAAAACATGATCAAAGGCTCTGATGTCAATGTACCTTTAGGGTTATACACATTTGGCAACAAGCAAAAATCAGTCGTAGTGGATGGCAATATTTTAAGTGTTAAAGATTTGAAAAACATGCGAATTCCTGTCACACCAAGTGCAAGCGCAGGAGCTGGTGCATCTGCTAGCGGCTCAGGAAATGCAGGTGCTCAAGGTACCGATCAGCAGGCTGGAAGTGCAAGTCAGCAGCAAGCAGCAGCAGCTCAGCAACAAACTGGTGCAGCAAGCGGTCAATCTGTAGAACTGCCGACGATCAAACTTTCTGAGATAGCAGATATTAAAGTCGTGAAAGATGCAGAATCAATTTCTAGAACGAACGGAAAAGACAGTATCGGTTTGCAAATTGTCAAAGGCTCTGATGCCAACACAGTGAGTGTAGCAGAAGCAGTCACAAAAGAACTTGAAACATTCAAAAAAGACAATAAAGGAATCAAAGTCAGCACGACATATGATCAAGCAGAGCCGATTAAAGAATCTGTCAGCACAATGCTGAACAAGGCGATCATCGGAGCAATCTTTGCGATCATTATCATCATGTTGTTCCTTCGAGATATCAAATCAACATTAATTTCGGTCATCTCCATTCCGTTATCCCTGTTGATTGCTGTTTTATTATTAAATCAGCTAGATATCACATTAAATATCATGACACTTGGTGCCATGACAGTCGCCATTGGACGTGTTGTCGATGACTCGATTGTTGTCATAGAAAACATCTATCGACGAATGGCGTTAAAAGATGAACCGTTAAAAGGCAAAGCACTCGTTAGAGAAGCCACAAAAGAAATGTTTATTCCGATTATGTCTTCGACGATTGTCACAATTGCGGTGTTCTTGCCATTAGCGCTAGTGGGTGGAATGATTGGTGAACTATTCATCCCATTTGCATTAACCATTGTGTTTGCTCTAATGGCTTCACTACTTGTTGCCATTACAATCGTTCCAATGATGGCTCACAGCCTATTTAAAAAGAACCTGTATGGCAAAGCGAAAAAGGTGAAAGAACACAAACCAAGCAAACTTGCTGGTGGTTATAGACGTGTACTCAATTGGACATTGAACCATAAATGGATCACGTCAGGAATTGCGATTCTGATGCTGGTCGGAAGCTTATTCCTCGCACCACTTGTCGGTGTCAGCTTCTTACCACAGGAAGCAGAAAAAACGGCAATGGTGACATACACGCCAGAGCCTGGACAAACGAGAGAACAAGCCGTTGCTGAAACGAAAAAGGCAGAAGATTACTTAATGAAACGTGATCATGTCAATACGGTTCAATATTCATTAGGCTCTTCAAATGCACTGACAGCAAGTGTTGGTGGAAACTCTAACGGTGCATTATTCTTCGTACAATACGACGAGGACACACCGAACTTTGATAAAGAAAAAGATCGTGTGGTTAAAGCCCTTCAAGACAAAACGTCTAAAGGGGAATGGAAATCACAAGACTTCTCATCTGCTGGCGCAAGCAATACAGTGACGTACTATGTGTACGGTGACAAAGCAAGTGATATTGAAGGCACAGTCAAAGATGTCGAGAACATTTTAAAAGATGAGAAGAACTTGAAAAACGTCAGCACAAGCTTATCTGAGAAGTATGACGAATATACGTTTAATGCAGATCAAGAAAAACTGGCGAAACTAGGCTTGACCGCTTCACAAATCGCACAGGCGATCGCTCCTCAAAGTAATGAAACAACGTTGACGAAAGTAACAGAGGACGGCAAAGAACTAGATGTGAAGCTTCAAACAGAAAAAGATGAATACAAGAGTAAAAAAGATCTAGAGAATAAAAAGATCACAACACCAACAGGACAACAAGTCCGAATTGGCGATGTGGTGAAAGTGAAAGATGGCACAACAGCAAACACTGTGACAAAGCGTGATGGGAAGATTTACGCTGAAGTATCTGGTGACATGACAACAGACGACGTATCAAGTGTGACACAAGATGTTCAGAAGAAAGTTGACAAGCTTGATTTGAAATCTGGCGTTACGATTGATACAGGCGGTGTAAGTGCGGATATTGAGGAATCCTTTACACAGCTAGGACTCGCAATGCTTGCAGCGATTGCGATTGTATACCTCGTTCTCGTCATTACATTTGGCGGAGGTCTTGCACCATTTGCGATTCTGTTCTCACTTCCATTTACGGTTATTGGGGCACTCGTTGGATTATTTGTAGCGAAAGAAACCATCAGCTTAAATGCCATGATTGGATTGCTGATGCTGATCGGAATCGTTGTAACAAATGCCATTGTCTTGATTGACCGAGTGATTCATAAAGAAAAAGAAGGACTTTCAACAAGAGAAGCCTTACTTGAAGCAGGTACAACAAGATTACGCCCAATCTTAATGACGGCACTTGCGACAATTGGTGCATTGCTGCCACTCGCATTAGGTTTTGAAGGCGGAAGTCAGATCGTATCAAAAGGACTTGGCGTCACCGTTATTGGCGGTTTAACAAGTTCTACACTTCTCACATTGGTCATCGTGCCAATCGTGTATGAAATCTTAAGCAAGTTTAGACGTAAGAAAAAGTACGCTGAAGAAGAGTAAGAGGAAGCCCCGCTAATGAGCGGGGCTTCAGCGTGTAGACAAACACTCGCATTCTTTGTCAATCCTGCGTTCCGGTGCTCACGAATGTCAAATTCGCTCCGCGCCGGTACTCGTCCTTCCTAGGGCTGCAAAGGTTTTCTATCACGTTGAAAAGAAGACACAGGGCTAAAATCAAGTTCATTTTAGCCCTGTGTCAACAATTTGAGCCCCGCTAATAAGCGGGTCTTTTTTATGATGAAATCTGACAAACCGCTTTTCTCATAAGCTCTTCAAAGGCCTCGAAAAAGGCATCTCGATCAACGTGGTCAATGACTTGAATCGATTTTCCATCTGGATGTTCTTCGGTACGTCCTTGTCTTGGCGATTCGGTATAAACAATTGCATTCATTTCTTTTGAACGAATAAATGAGGTGGAAGCAAGAGTAATGGTTGTCAGCACATCCCATAAGTAGTAAGTCGAGTTCGTTTCGTGATGAATGAGAGGCGGACAAAAGGCATAACATTGTCCAATAAAGTCAATCCCGATGTGAGAGCGAAGGGAAGCCCATCGTTGACGCACATCGAGTGTGAGTGGGACTTGATTCGTGCTTTCCAGTGCGACCATTTCAATTGGAAAACGCTCTTGAAATACGGTGCTCACAGCATAAGGGTCCCAAAAAGCATTCCATTCTGCTGTTCCATCATGCTCGGGTTCTTCGACATTGCCTTTTTCAAGGAATGTGCCGCCCATCCACACCAGTTTCTCAATTTTATTTGAGATGGAAGGATCTTCTTCTAAGGCGCGTGCAAGGTCTGTGAGCGGTCCTGTAAAGAGCAGCGTAACAGGTTCGGTTGACTTTTTCACCGTTTCAATCAGGTGAAGATGTGCAGGAAGCTTAGATACTTTTGTATCAACAGCACCTTTTTCGTTTAAAATCGGCAGGGCATCTACATAAAAGGCATGCATACGCCATTCCTTTGGAAATGGATTCACACCTCTAGAATTGGAAGCGGCAACTTCAATCTCATATGGGCTAAATCGATCAATAATTTTCTGAGAGGCGCTCAGCGCAGGCTCTAAATAACAATCAGCAGGAATCACAGACGTCCCGATCACTTTCAGGTGTTCCATTTGAAGAAGCAGAAATAAGGACACGAGATCATCAACACCGCCGTCATGGTTGAAATAGACAGGCTTTTTCATGGCATACCATCCTTTTCATCGTTTTCTTTTATCTTATCAGAATGCTGATCTGCTGAGGGAAACGTACCATGAGATTTCAAATATTAGGGGGGTGTTCTGTTGCCATTTTCAAATCTCATAGTATAATTAAAGGTTGTTAGTGGTGAAAATAGATTGCATAATGATAATAGGATGATGATGAATGAAACGTGCTCGAATTATATACAATCCGACATCTGGACGTGAACTCTTTAAGAAGAATTTACCGCAGGTTTTGCAAAAATTTGAACAGGCTGGCTATGAAACATCTTGTCATGCGACGACATGTGCAGGAGATGCAACACAAGCAGCCGAAAAAGCCGCACAGAGAGATTTTGATTTAATTGTAGCAGCTGGTGGAGACGGCACGATTAATGAAGTCGTCAATGGATTAGCACCGCTTGAAAAAAGACCAAAATTAGGAATCATTCCAGTTGGAACGACCAATGACTTCGCAAGAGCACTTGGCATTCCAAGAGAAGATATTTTAAAAGCGACAGATGCCATCATTGATGGTGTAGCAAAGCCGCTTGATATTGGTAAAGTGAATGGACAGTATTTCATTAATATTGCGGGAGGCGGCCGATTAACAGAGCTGACCTATGAAGTGCCTAGTAAGCTGAAAACCATGCTAGGACAACTTGCGTATTATTTGAAAGGCATGGAGATGCTTCCTTCCATTCGCCCGACAGAAGTCGAAATTGAATATGACGGCAAATTGTTTCATGGAGAAATCATGCTGTTTCTTGTTTCACTAACAAACTCAGTAGGCGGCTTTGAAAAGCTGGCACCAGATTCCATTCTAGATGATGGGATGTTTGACCTGATCATTCTAAAGAAGGTCAATCTAGCAGAAGCCATTCGAGTGGTCAGCCTTGCACTTCGAGGCGAGCATATTCATGATAACAATGTCATCTACGCAAAAGCGAATCGCGTGAAGGTAGATGTAAAAGATAAAATGCAATTGAATTTAGATGGTGAATACGGCGGCATGCTGCCAGGTGAATTTGAAAATCTGTATCGCCATATTGAATTTATTGTGCCAAAAGCAACAGCTGAAAAAATAGGGTGAAGACTAAACTTGGTTCCTTATGGCGACCAAGTTTTTCTTTGCAAATGAGGTGATAAAATTGGTGAAAATGAAACCGCCTGTTGAAAAGAATGAATACTACAATGTAACCTTCGAAGATTTAACGCACGAAGGTGCAGGTGTAGCGAAAATTGAGGGTTTCCCTGTGTTTGTACCGAATGCCCTTCCTGACGAGCAAGGGAAAATCAAAGTCACACGTGTCAAAAAAGGATTTGCTTTTGGACGACTCATGGAGCTGACAAAGGAAAGTCAGCACAGGCAAGATGCGCCATGTCCTATCTATAAGCAGTGCGGAGGCTGTCAAATTCAGCACATGAGCTATGAAGGCCAGCTGCTTTTTAAACAGAAACAAGTAAAGGACGTATTGGAGCGGATCGGCAAGCTTGATATGAGCCGTGTAAAAGTTCATCCTGTACTCGGCATGGAAGACCCTTGGAATTACCGAAACAAAGCACAAGTACCAGTTGGTGAACGAGAAGGCGGACTTGTTGCAGGATTTTATCAGCAGCGTACCCATGAAATCATTGATATGGAAAAATGTTTGATCCAGCAATCAGAAAATGACGAAGTGGTACAGGCAGTAAAAGACATCTGCAATGCGTTTGGCATAAAAGCATATAACGAAGAGCGGCATAAAGGCTGGCTGCGTCATGTCATGGTTCGCTACGGCATGGCAACAGGTGAAATGATGGTTGTGTTTGTCACAAGAACGTCTGATTTTCCGCAAAAGCAACAAGTGATTGAGCAGATTATAGCACGCTTCCCACACGTTCGGTCAATTGTGCAAAACGTGAATTCAAAGAAGACAAATGTCATTTTCGGAGACGAAACGACCGTTTTATGGGGAGAAGAATACATTTATGACACGATTGGCGACATCAAATTTGCTATTTCAGCCCGCTCGTTTTATCAAGTGAATCCAGCTCAAACAAAGGTGCTTTACGACAAAGCCCTTGAATATGCCGAGCTGCAAGGAGAAGAAACCGTGATCGATGCGTATTGCGGAATCGGTACAATTTCCTTATTTCTCGCACAAAAAGCAGGCAGAGTATATGGCGTGGAAATTGTGCCAGAAGCAATTGAAGATGCAAAACGCAACGCTACCTTAAACGGGATTGACAACGTTGAATTCGCAGTCGGCGAAGCAGAAATCGTTATCCCAAATTGGTACAAAGAAGGCATCAAAGCAGATACGCTAGTGGTTGATCCGCCAAGAAAAGGCTGTGACGAAGCACTGCTTGATACGATTTTAAAGATGAAACCAAACCGTGTTGTATATGTGTCCTGTAATCCTGGGACGCTTGCTCGTGATTTGCGTATTCTTGAAGATGGTGGGTATGTGACGGAGGAAGTGCAGCCTGTGGATATGTTTCCGCATACGAGTCATGTGGAGTGCGTGGCGTCTTTATATAAATAAGGGTTTAAGAGTGTACAAGTTACGATTTATAACAAAATTAAAGAAAAAACAGCAGACCGCGGGAAATGCAAGAAATTTTGACAGAAAACCTTTTTATTGATCGAAAAGAGATGATGCGCTGATCAAATAAGAATATTTCCTTGATTTGTTGGCCGAGGGGCATGCGAAAGGAATTACGATAAATAGCCGTTGGATTTAAAAAGGTATCTTCAAATAAAACAAAGTTTACGAAATATGTTCAGTTAAAACAAAAGAAAGCTCTTCTTTATTAGAGGGGCTTTCTTTTGTTATCCGTCTGTTATTTATCATTGTCCAAATCCCATATTTTTTGACCATCCGGTAAATATACTGCTGTTGGTGGATCGTTATAAAGGGAAATTTCAGTAAAAGCATTACCTTCTTTCAGCCATTCATAAACAATACCACAATTATTGGTAGGATTAGCTAATATTTTATTCGCTTTAAATCCAGCAGCATGGTATTCCGTGTAATTTACATCGTCATCTTCTAATCCATTGTCTGTTTCATAAACAGTATCTAGTTTACCGATAATTCTAAAACCATTTTCCCATTCTAGTATCATATCACTTTTTTCAAAATCTATTAATGTTCTAATTAATGAATCGTATCCCATGTATATCCCCTTCTGATAATGATTTTTATGGTCTCGCTGGTACTATGTGAGCTCCATCTTTTCCGTAATGTATCAATCCGTTAGTAGTTTCTAGATACGTTTTGGATTTGTGATCATAGTATTTTCCTATTACTTGACCAAAATTTATTCTTTCTCTATTTTTAGTGAACATATCACCTTTTCCTGCAAATTTATCTAGTAATTCTTGTGCCTTTTTATTGTCTCCATAGAATATACTCTTGGTTTTACCATTCGCAACTTCTTGCTTATAGTTAGGTGCATCAGGAATATGTTTCTCTTGAGCGCCTGGTTTTACTTTTGCCGGGAACCCATTTACTTCACGATACGGACCTTTTGGTACGGAGTGTTTGCCGAAGGAAGGTGTTTTGACAATCTTCTTGGCTACTTTCTCTCCTTTCATGATTTTAAATACGTATTTTCCAACTTTAGCGATTTTAGCTACGGGTATCATGTACAAGCTTGATACTAGACGGTCCATGTCAGCGACTTTGTCACCTGATACAGGGTCTCTCCCTGTTATGATTCGAATTGCATCATTTATTCCTGTAAATTCAACCGCTGTATTTAAGATTTTTGGGGTTTGTTTTAAGTCGGAAATCTTTGTGATGCTCTCAATATTCACTTTGTTTTGGTCCGTTATTCGTAACCGATAGAGCATTCCATCTCGAATAACGTCAACTATTTTGGCATTTGCGAAGTCAATCTTTTCATCTGTATTATATACTTTTCCATTTACGAACACGGCGTCTTGATTAATTTTATTAGAGGGTTTCCTATTTACAACCGTATCCACATTCGATCGCTCTTTATCATTCAGCTTATTCAGCATGATCGCCATTGGATTTCCATCGGGATTGTCTATTTTTTTATTCAATTCGTTTAGGTTACTGCTGATCTTTTTGTCTTCCTTATCTTTGAGAATGGACCCTTTTTGATAGGTGGTGATCCCGATTTTTGCACCAGTGAACATTGTGCCTAGAGTGTCTATGTATTCTTTCATTGTTTGTATGGAGTTCTTGGTTTCATTCAAAGCACTGGCTTGTTCTCTGTCAAAGGCATGGAGCGTACCGATGGTTTTTGAGATGTTCATCCAGGCTTTTTGGTAACTGACTTGAAAAGCAGACTCGTCCACAATTGGTAAATGAATAATATGGCTGACTTTGCCGATGGCACTGCTCACATCTGACATGATATCAGATACAGCTGTTTCGGCATTTTTTAAACCTTGATCAAGCTCATGCTCGAGAAATGCTTGTGAGATAAAGCCATTTTCATTTGATTCAAATGCATGAAGTGCATTCTGTACCTTTTGGAGTACGGAGGTGTATTCTCCAATCGTGACTTGAAAGAATTGCAAGAAAGGGATATGGCACTCTGAGTAAAACGCTCGAATCGCTTCTCCAGCTTCCCCCTTTAGTGCGCCATCCAATGAAATGATTCGATTGATTTGGCTTTCAAGGGATTTGATATGTAGTGATTGTTGTTTTAACTGTGTCAGTGTTTGATCAATTGCATGGTGCAAAGTTTTAACATCTAACGTTTTCATGGTATTCTCCTTTAATGCTTGGTCGCAATCAATAGAGATTTTACCATTATACGGAGAATGATTGGGGAATAAATACTTAATTTCATGAAGTTGAACCGATTTGCTTAGGTGATAAAGACTAGTTGTTCAAATAACAAGTGGAACAGTTTGAAAAGGTGTACGTTCTCACAAGCTTGCCATGTGCTTTATTGACAGCACGTTGTATAACACGATTCCCGAAAGTTTCCTTTTTGAACAACGTTTACGCCTTCTGAAATTTTTGATATTTTATATAGTGCTGATCGTATTTTGTTAACGTTTGTTTTACGCTTCTTTTGCATTGTCGCTTATAAAAAAAACATAATATTACCCAAAAGAATACTTTTAACTGCAAAATGATTTGCAATTATTGGTCATAGTTGATTATGATCAAGGCCTGTTATAATAAGGTTTTTAACACCAAGAATGAACGTTTGCGTTGGCTTCTTACTAAAGTATATAATGATATTTTATAGAAGGACATGCCCTTTAGGTGCTATGTCATGAGAGGAATTGGATGAAAGATGAGTAAAAATTTCTGGCGTGATTTACCACGGCCATTCTTTATATTAGCACCAATGGAAGAAGTGACAGATGTTGTGTTTCGTCATGTTGTGAGTGAGGCGGCGAGACCGGATGTGTTTTTCACAGAGTTTACGAACAGTGAGAGCTACTGCCACCCTGATGGCATTCAAAGTGTGAAAGGCCGTTTAACATTTACAGAGGATGAGCAGCCGATTGTTGCTCATATTTGGGGAGATAAGTCTGAGAACTTCAGACAAATGAGTATTGGAATGGCGGAGTTAGGATTTCAGGGGCTTGATATTAATATGGGCTGTCCTGTCCCAAATGTCACGCAAAACGGGAAGGGTAGTGGATTAATTCTTCGCCCAGACGTTGCGGCAGAGCTGATTCAAGCGGCAAAAGCAGGGGGATTACCTGTTAGTGTGAAAACAAGACTAGGGTTTACAGAGGTCGATGAATGGCGTAGTTGGCTCAGACACATTTTGGAGCAAGACATTGTGAATTTATCGATTCATCTTCGTACAAGAAAGGAAATGAGCCAAGTAGATGCGCATTGGGAGCTCATTCCTGAAATTAAAAAACTACGTGATGAAATAGCACCTGATACGCTTTTGACGATCAATGGTGATATTCCTGATCGTCAAACGGGCTTAAAGCTCGCTGAGCAGTATGGAGTGGACGGAGTGATGATTGGACGTGGGATTTTTCATAACCCATTTGCTTTTGAAAAAGAGCCGAAGGAGCATACGAGTGATGAATTGCTTGGTCTTTTAAGATTGCATCTTGATCTTCATGATCAATATTCCTCATTAGGCTTGCGTCCATTTAAGGCGTTGCATCGTTTCTTTAAGATTTATGTGAAAGGGTTCAGAGGAGCGAGTTTCTTAAGAAATCAATTAATGAATACATCGTCAACAGATGAAGTGCGTGAGATGTTGGATGAATTTGAGGCGAGAAATCAGGAACAATCATAATCAAAAAGAGGAGGGGTAACCCTTCTCTTTTTTTATGAATAGGACTATTAAACTAGTTCTCTCGAATGGTAAAATGAGATAGAAATAACAATTGGAGGTATTTTATTTGAAACCATTTTGGGATACAGACAGAGAAAGTGAAGAGACATTTAAGAAAATCAATGAAAAAGGCATTGCAAAAGCAGAAAAGAAACTAGGCGTCATCTTGCCTGATACATATAAGAAGCTTATCCTCGAACAAAATGGCGGTTATACCTTGCATAATGCTTTTCCAACAGACCAGCCGAATGGATGGGCAGAGGATCATGTGTCATTTGATCATTTAAGAGGAATTGCCAAAGGCGAAGGTATTATGGATAGTGATTATTTAATAGAAGAATGGGAATTGCCTGAGGGGCTTGTGCTTATTTGTGGGGATGGTCATACGTGGATCGCTTTGGATTATAGAGAAACAAAGGAGCATCCGCCGATTCATTACTTTGATCTAGAATATGAGACGGATTTCAAATTAGCGGATTCGTTTGATGAACTGATTGCAGGGCATTATACCGCAGAAGATAGCGAAGAAGATGGGATGTCAGATGAAGAGTGGCAGGCTGAATATGAAAAGCAGAATCCGCCATTATCAAAAGAAGAAGTGAAAGACATATTCTTAACTAAAGACCCTGAACAGCTTTCAAAAATCGCGAATTTTCAAGTGGAACAAATAGATGATGTTAAGTGGATTTTTTCTGAAGTAGAAACATATATGGATACCCTTCAGGACGAAGAAATGTTAACGACTGTTGGCTGGGCAATCAATACGATCTTTATAATGAATGACGAAATGATTAAGCAGCATGCTGATGTTGTCGAGCATGCACGTCGTTTTGCGAAGCATTTGAGTCAATCAGAAATAGATGAAATGCCCCACATTGCCTTTAATATATCAATCGCATTGGAATTTGATTTAGAGGAATAAGTATCTATTATTTTTAAAATAGACCCCCTCACCAAAAGGGGGTCACCATGTCCTTACTCCGCACTCTCCTCAACATCACGGCTATCTTCTGTTTCACCAATATAAATAGGACCGTTTGCATGGTCGATTCGGATGGGCCATTCGTATGGGACTTGCAGGCGTCGTGCGATGGCTCGCCAAAACTTTGCAGAATCAAATTCTAGTTCTTGAAAGTCTTTAAGCAATTCTTTATAAGAAGATCCATCAAATTGAATGTACGAGTCTTGCAGACGCATAAAGGCGTAATGTCTCACTTCTAATGCTGCCGCAGCTTCCATTTCTTCTTCTGTTGCTTCGCCAATGATTGTTCCTGCGGGTGGAAGCATGTCATATACGTTAAATTCCTCTTCTTCTTCGTGTGCTGCATTGTGCTGTTGATCTGACATTTTTTTCACTCCTTCTAGTCTTCATCAAGCTTTATTCGTGCTTACTTCTATTATCGGAAGGAAATGCGAAATGTGGAATGAAAAAAGAAGCAGATCGACAATACTTGCTTTTTCATCTTGAATCTTTTATGATCAATTACAGATATAAAAGGTCTACAATAGATAGAAAGGAATGTTTCGATGAAATATTCTAAAGCGACCAACTATGCGCTTCATACGATGGTATTTTTAACCCTTGCACCAAAGGGGAAAGCAATAGGCGTTGAGCCTCTCGCCAAGATGCAAGATCTTTCACCTACCTACTTATCCAAAATTTTAACAAAGCTTGTGAAGGCGGGATTGATTGAATCAACATCTGGCGCAAAAGGCGGTTACACCATTCTGAAAAAGAAAGAGGACATTTCGTTTTTAGACGTCATTCAGGCGGTAGAAGGACAAACCAATTTATTTCGTTGTTCCTTAGCACATGATTCTTTCATGTCTCATGATGACTGTTTGATTGAACAAGTCATGCAGGATGTTGAAATGAAAATGCAGGAGACGTTAAGTCAAAAGCGGTTAGTTGATATTGCAAGCCAAATAGAGCAGACAGAAAAAAATCCATTTTTCAAGATGTGATTTTTTTGAGTAAATTATAGATATTAAGAGTCTTTAAAGTCTTGGATAAAAAGGAGAGATTGACATGTTATTAGATTGTGCCATTATTGGAGGCGGGCCAGCCGGATTAAATGCAGCTCTTGTTGTGGGGCGGGGCAGAAAACAGGTCATGATATTCGATGACGAGATGCCAAGAAATCGAGTGACTCAGGAATCACATGGATTTATTACAAACGATGGAATGACACCGTTTGAGATCAGACAAGCAGGAGAAGCGGATCTCCAAAACTACCCCAATATCCAAATCAAACGAAGCACAATTGTGGAGATACAAAATCATGAGGACAACTTCGCGTTACTGACACAAGAAGGAGAAAGATTCGAAGCGAAAAAAATCATTTTGGCAACTGGACTTCAGGATATATTGCCAAAGATCAACGGGATTCATGATGTGTATGGAAAGACGTTGTTTAGCTGTCCTTTCTGCGATGGCTGGGAGCTGAAGGACAAGCCACTTGCCCTGATTGCAGAGAACCAGCGTGCTTTGCATATGGCGAAACTTCTTTCCAATTGGACAAAGGATTTGATTGTGTTTACAAATGGACAGCAAGTGTTAGCTGAAGAGGAGAAAGCACTGTTATCAGCACATTCTATTCAAGTTATTGATGTGCCAATTGTAGCGATCCATCATGACAATGGTCAGCTACGCTCTCTTCAGCTTGCAAATGGAGAGATAGTGATAAGAGAAGGCGGATTTGTCGCAAGTGATTTCAAGCAGTCAACCCCTTTTGCTGAAAAACTAGGCTGTCAAATGACGAAAAATGGGGGCATTGAAGCAGATATTCTTGGGCGTACAACCGTCAGCGGTATTTTTGCATGTGGTGATAATTTAGGCGGGCCTGCTCAGCTTGTTCTTGCAGCAGCAGCCGGAAGTCAGGCAGGAATGGGCGTGATTCATGAACTTGTGCAGGAAGAGTTTCAACAAAAAACATCTCTGTAAAAAGAGATGTTCAGCGATGAGCGATTTTCCGTTTTGCTAAGACGTGAGCAGTCCATTCAAAAAGTGCGTAGATGACAAAGAAGATTAGGATCCAGCTACTGACATCGACCCATACATTGGTGATTTGAATGATGTTCGCCTGATCAAGTCCAGTCTGTATCCACATCGTGATCAATGCGGTGAGGAACACCTGTAAAAACCATTTTTTCAATTGGCCACACCTCCATCTCTTTCTATCATATAAGAAATGACAGTTTATTTCCAATTGAATTTCCATTAGTTTCAACGGTAAAATAAGAAATAAAACCAATGGAAGGACATGAGATGAGCGATCAAACCAATCGTTTTTTAAAAAGTCATTTTCCTGAACTTGTCCTCACACCGCCTCTTTTTTATAAGTGGCCTTTTGGTCTTCGCTTTGAAGTGGCAGATTGGTCATTAGGAGAAGAATCGGTTGTATTAGAAAAAGCAGGCAATCGGGCTTTGAAAATCGTTAGATATGCTTTTGATCCAGAAGACGATATTCTACTTGTCACGGATGTCTATACGCAGCATGAACATGAATTAACGAGGCAAAAGCTCCTTGTTTATCAAAAATATGCCGACCGACAAGTGCGTCACCGATTGCGTCACGAGCGTTTGACCTATATACAACCAAAACAAGAAGAAACAATGAAAATAGAGAGATTTACACTCAAGTGTCAGCTGCAAGATATTCGATTGCGCCCGCTTCTACAAGCCATATGCGAAGAGGATTTCTACAAACCGAATCAAATCTTGAAAGGAAAGCTTGGTTATGACATTTATCTCATCAATCTCTCAAAACAGATGATTTTCCACTTATATGATGATCGAGGCTGTGATCTTATTGCGGCAGATCCAGAACATCTGCGTCCAGTTTATGAAGGTTTAAAGCACTGGCTATTAGACTATGACCGTGCTCAGATGGATCAGTTGTTTGCCGGGAAATAAGAAAAACCGCACTTTTGACAAGTGCGGCTTCTTTTTATGCTTCAACTTTATTGAAAAACTGTGGTAAGTAGTCTTTGTGTGCTTCTAGCATTTCATCTAGGATGCTTTTTGCAATGGCATCTGATGGGACGAGCGGATTGATGGTCATGGCAACAAGGGCTGTGTTGTAGTCACCTGTTACAGCTGCTTCAGCGGCTACACGTTCAAAGGATTTAATTTGAGAAATAAGTCCTTTGACAGCAACCGGCATTTCACCAACAGCGATTGGTTTTGGGCCGTCTTTTGTGATGACACAGTTCAGTTCAACGGCAGAATCATTTGGAATGTCACTGATGGCGCCATTGTTGATTGTGTTTACAGGCTGAATGTCGTGCTTGTCGTTATAAATGGATGCGATTAAGTTACATGCTGCATCACTGTAATAAGCACCGCCTCGTTTTTCAAGCTGTGGCGGCTTAATATCAAGATCAGGATCTTTGTAAAGTTCGAACAGGTCATTTTCTAGTGCACGGACGACTTCTGCACGAGTTCCTTCATTTTCTGCTGCTTTCTTCTCTTCAGCCAGCATATCACTTGTTTTGTAATAGTAGCGGTGGTATGGACAAGGAATCACACCAAGCCCTTTTAAGAAATCTGCATCCCACGGAATCGCTTGAATGTTGTTCATGGACATGGTGGAGTTTGGATCTGCCATGTCTTCGATCACTTGATCCATGATGCTTTTGCCATCTAAGAACACATTCAGTCCAAAGACCATATGGTTTAATCCAGCAAAGCTGACTTCGACTCTGCTTGCGTCGACATCAAGTCCTTTGGCGATGCCCATGCGAATGCCGATTGGTACGTTACATAAGCCGACGACTTTGCGGTGGTTTGAATAGCGAAGTACGGCTTCTGTGACCATACCAGCTGGATTTGTGAAATTCACAAGCCAAGCATCCGGGCATAATTCTTCAATATCTTTCACAATCTCAAGAATGACAGGGATGGTGCGCAGACCCTTGAATAGACCGCCTGGACCGTTTGTTTCTTGACCAATGACATCATATTTTAAAGGAATACGTTCATCCTTCATACGTGCTTCCAGTAATCCGACGCGGAATTGTGTTGTGACGAAATCAGCGTCTACCAGTGCTTTCCGGCGATCTAAAGTTAAATGAACCTCGATTGGAAGTCCCGCTTTTTTCACCATGCGTTTTGCAAGATTTCCGACGATCTCAAGCTTTTCTTTACCTGCTTCGATATCGACGAGCCAAAGTTCGCTAATTGGAAATTCCTCGTACCGTTTAATGAATCCTTCGACAAGTTCTGGTGTATAGCTTGATCCTCCGCCGATTGTGACAACCTTTAATCCTTTTGCCATGTTCTGCACCTCCGAATAATGTAACGCACAATGTTATAATAGAGTGAATCAATCTTTTATCATTTGTTTGTACATCTATAGCTTATCGTGAGAGTACCTTGTGCGTAAACGGTTTCAGCGTCTTTAGGCAAGGGTGCCCTATTTAGAGATTTGTTACATAAAAGAAACGTGTTGTGTCATGTTGTTGGAGAAAGGGGAAGTCAGATGTTTTCAAGTGAGGTCATTTCCAGCTTTAATGAACTAGAAAGCGCTTTATACCGATACATTATGGAAAACAGTGAAAAAGTCGTCTATATGAGAATTCGTGATTTGGCAGATGCCGCACATATATCGACCTCATCTGTCCTTCGCTTTTGTCGAAAAGTGAATTGTGAAGGCTTTTCAGAATTTAAGGTGAAGCTCAAAATGTATTTAGAAGCAGAACAAACACCTTCTTTGAAAAGCACGCAGCATTTCCTGTATGAATTTATCGAACGGACACTTAAAGGAGATTTTGAGGAAAAGATTAAAGAGGCAGCGAAGCTCATTGCGGATGCAAAGAATGTGCTGTTTATTGGGACGGGCAGTTCTGGTATTTTGGCGCAGTATGGGGCAAGGTACTTTTCAAGTCTGGAGAAATTTTCGTTTTACATCAACGATCCGTTTTTCCCGATGAATATGCAGTATTTAGACAATAGTGTCACCATTGTGCTGTCGGTATCAGGAGAGAACAGTATTACGATTGATCATATTTCGAAACTAAAAAGAGAAGGCAGCACGATCATTAGTATTACAAACAATCAGCACTGTACAATTTCTCGTATTTCTGACTTAAATATTGCTTATTACGTTACAGACGAACGAGTCCATAGAGCCAACATTACTACACAGACACCCGTTGTCTATATCCTAGAAGCAATGGCGCGTGACATGTTTGCGATGTTAAAAGAAAAGTAAAAGAGTCGCTGCCTTAAACAGCGGCTCTTTTTTTCTGCATCATGAAAGTGGTGATGGCAATGCTTGAGCAGATGAGTACAAACAGTCCGCCTAACAAATACACAAATCTCGCTCCGAATGTATCCGCAATTAATCCAACAAAGAAAATAGATAAACTGACAGACATAGAAGAGAGAACGTATTGAGCCGAATACACCTTTGATAACTCATGGACTGGCGTTTCCGTTTGGAGGATGGTTTGCTGCGAAACATCCCGAATTTGATAGGCAGGCCCCATTAAAATACAGAGCAGCAATGCAAGCCATGGCAGGCTGTTTAGCGAAAATAGGATCGTCAGCACTGCATAAATAAAAGAGCCCGCTGCCATAAAGAGGAGAAGTTGTTTTTGAATAAACTGACTTAGCCATGCGGCCATGAGTCCGCCTATAATGGCACCTATATAATATGCGGCATTGATATATCCCCACCATTCCGCACCTTCATTTAAAACAAGTGTGACAAAGGCAAGCGTAACCGGTCCGACCCACAAAGCACCTGCAATATTTTCACTAACATCCATGAAAGTCAGGATGCGAACCGTTTTGTTTGTCCAAATGATCTTCCAGCCATCCTTGAACCCGTTCATCTTATTTTCTTTTTGAACCGTGTCTTCTTGCTTGAGTAGAGGAAAAACAGGGATGATCAATAGATAGGACAACACAATCATGAAACAAGAGGCCCACATTAAATAAAATGGACCAATCAACAGGACGAGCATTCCAGTAAACGAATAGCCGGCGATTTGAACAGATTGATAAAAAACGGAGGCTGTACTGTTCGCTTTCACAAGCTGATTTGCTGATACAAGCATCGGCATGATGGCCTGTAATAAAGGGCTGATGAACCCGCCTGTGATGGAAATCAATACGAACGCACTAAACAGCCAGATCAGGTGCTGCTGAAAGAAATCAAATTGGGTCGTGAATACGACGAGCATTCCAATACGTAAAAGAGGGACCCATTTCAATAGACGCTTGGCTTGAAAGAGTTCTGTCAAAACAGGAGAGAGGAGCCCAGCCAATAGCTGACATAGTGTTCTTATGAGCGGAAATACAGCCGCATAGGCGACAGATTGTGTATCTTGATAAATAACCAATGTGACTGTCATCAAAAATAGAATATCACTTAGCATGAGAAGGCTTTTACTGCCTGTATAAAACCAAAACTTATTTCCCATATCCAACCGACTCCTTTTCAAAAACAAGTTCAGTATAGCATGTTGGCGAAGTGTGCAGAGGTTTTCCATTGAAAAATACATCTTAAGGATGAGAGGATTGTGATAAGCTAAATGAAAGAACATCGTAAGGAAAGGGGTTCAATCCATTGAAAAAATTACCAGCACATGACTTTTTGGACAAGTATGGCATCCCGTATGACATCAAAACATTTTCTGCCGACACAGAGAAGGGCGCAGCGAATGTAGCGGCTGCTCTTGGTTTTAGAGAAAGACAAATGATCAAGACATTGATCTTTGAAACAGGGGAAGGGGAGCAGCTGCTTGTAATGGTGGGTGCTGACCAGCACATCAAATCAGGGAAACTAAAGAAAGCCGCAGGCTCTCGCAATATCAAAATGGCTTCACCAGACACAGTGCTTGAAGTGACGGGCTATCGGATTGGCTCGATTCCGCCATTTTGTTGGCAGCCTGAAGGGTTCCGCACGATTATCGAAGCATCGCTATTAGAAGAAGAGATATTAGGCGTTGGAGCGGGAGAATGGGGAAATGAAATCCTCATGACCCCAGAACAACTAGTAAAAGCCTCAAAAGCGGTCCCATTTGATCTTGTTCAGCCATCCGAATAGAAAAAGTGCCTGTTGCTGTAGCAGGCACTTTTTTAATTGGAGTCAGGTGCTATAAAGGGTCCGATGTCTTTCATTTGCAGAAAAGCATTCACCGTCCTATTTTCCTCAAGGTCATTCGCCCGTTTGCAGACCACAACAGGTCTGATAATGTCTATTCCTTCGATATACACGCGCCCAATTTCTCCGCGTTCTAAGCTTCGCTGAACGGCGTCACGAGGAACAAGGGTAATGCCATAGCCAGCTTTGATCATTTGAATGGCTTCGTGGACACCACTGAATTGTAAATCAACGGTCGGTTTTTTAATTCCTTTAGCGGTAAAAAGGGAAAAAAGTTTGTCTCTCGTCGAACTGCCTTCTTCTCGCATTAAAAAAGGTTCATGGCTTAGGCGTTCTAGGGGGACGGTTTGTCCATTTAACGGGTGATCCACAGGCACGATAAAGTCATAACTTAAATCAGTTAAGTGAGAGGTGTGAAGATCTTCGTGGTGCAGGTCCTCTATTACGGCGATTGTCACATCTGATTGATATTGAAGCAGGCTTTCGATCACTTGAGCGGAGTTTCCGCTTTTTAATTCAATGTCTGTCTGTGGCGATGCCGTTTTAAAAGAGGCAAGCCAATCAGGCAGTAAAAAGTTAAGTGGTACGTAGGTAGAAGCAATTCTAAGTCTTCCTTTTTTTCCGTTTTGCAGAAGGGTGATCTGATATTCTACTTCTTTTTCCGCCTCGAATACTTGCCGGGCATATGGATACAGGATTTTTCCCATCTCTGTCAGTGTAATCCCCCGGCCGTTTCGTTTGAAAAGACGAAAGCCGATCTCTCGTTCAATGCTTCGTAATTGTGCCGTCACAGCCGGCTGCGTCAAAGACAGCACGTCTGCCGTTTGTGTGACACTTTTTGTTTCGGCTACCTTTGCAAAAATACGGAGGGCATGTAAATTCATCTTTGCACCGCCTATCAATTATTTTGATGATTCAATCAAAAACATTCATTAGATTTATTATAAGGTATCCCTTATCGTAAAGGTAGCGAAGGGGGAAGAAAAAAATGGATCGTCGTCAAAAGCAAGTGGTGTCAATTGCGCTCATCACAGCATTTGCCCTTATTGGGGATTCAATGCTCTATATTGTTCTCCCGGTCTATTGGAAAGAGATTGGTTTATCATCCATTTGGGAGGTGGGGTTACTGCTGTCTATCAACCGATTCATTCGTATCCCGCTAGCACCTGTCGTATGGTGGCTTTATCGATATATTCCAATGAAGACCGGTGTACTGATCGCAATTATGATCGCGTCAGTGACCACAATATTATATGGTATGAGTGGATTTTGGCTGCTATTGATTTGCCGCTGTGCATGGGGTCTCGCTTGGACGTTACTCCGTATGAGTGGGATGAGGGTCTTGGCTGAAATGGACGAAGGCTCACAAGGACATTTGACGGGTCTTTATAATGGGCTTTACCGGCTTGGCAGTTTATTTGGCATGTTATTTGGTGGAATCCTTGCCAGCTTGATCGGTTTTCAGTCCATGACGCTTGTCTTTGGCTTACTCACATTAATGGGCTGCATTTTTTATGTATCGTTGGATGAAATTGAAAAGAGAGAAGGCACGCAGGTGTATCACGGCATCAAACAGAAGTGGTTGACACGAGATGTGGTAAAAGTACTGATAACAGGCATGCTGATCGCACTGATCATCCAAGGTTTATTCGCATCCACGCTGAGTCATGTCATTGAAGCAAAGATTGCCCAAGATGAATTGACTCTGTTTGGCTTTGTCATCGGAGCTTCGGCTTTAAGCGGTGTTATTCAAGCACTCAGGTGGGGATGGGAACCATTTCTCGCACCGAGAACGGGCAAATGGTTTGATCGTCTTGTGATGAAGGAACGAATGTTATGCTGGATGCTTCTTTCATTTGGAGGGCTCAGTTTTCTTGTGATCATGCTGAAGGTAAGCGGCTGGTTCCTATTGATGCTGCTTTTGATTCAACTAATGGCAACAATTGTCACAACGTTCACCGATACACTTGCCTTTCAAAAAGCTTCTGCTCAAACAGATAAGAACCGCTTTCTCGCCAGCTATTCTTTTGTTCAAGATATGGGGGCTGCTTTAGGACCTTTGTGTGGGTATACGTTGATCCAGTTTTTCGGAACAAACAGCGTCTTTTGGCTGATGCTTATCATAAGCTTAATGCTCGTCAGCATGTGGATAAGAAGCGGGCAGCATGTTTCTTCTAGTGCAGTGTAAAAAATAAAGCGTTATATAAAAAACTGCCTCATGCAGCTAATCGCAGGAGGCAGTCATATTCTCTTATTCTAAGTCTGAATCATAGGCTTTTTGCGTGAGTTGGCTGACGACCTCTTTCAATCCATTGGGTTTATGGAATTCAACAGGTGTGCTTCCTTTTTCAAATACAATTTGATCTGCTTCAACGAGCACGACATATCGATTGTTGACCTTTGCAATATGAATCGAGTGGCCGAAGTCGGCTAAAAGCCCTTTGATTTCTGTTTCGCCTAGACGCATCTTCATTGTGATATCAGGGGTTTGTTCCACAATATGTGAAGCCGCTAGTGTGACCTGTTCTGTATCTAGTGTTTCCCGAATCTCCCGCTTTTCACTTGCTTCCCATATTTCAAGGTCCTCTTCAAATTGTTTTAATTCTTCACTTTCATCCTGTAATGTTTCAAATACGTGTTCCTGCACCATATTCATGACCTGTGATTTCATGATTTCAGGCATTGATTCTCCGTATTCGACGAATTTTAGAAAGTCTTCAAAATAACGAGCGTGGGAGGATTGGTGAATTTTCACTTCAGCTTCCTCTGTCATACCTTCTTCTGGCATAAACGGGTATTGAATCGATTTCATGTTTTTTGTTGTAATCGCCATTTCTACTTTTTTGATCAAGGTAGATGTATCAGCAATAGAAGCGACTTTCTGTTCAAAATCGCATTTCATGATAAAGACAAAAGAGTCATCGAAATACTTTTTAGGAACCGCAGATGCAACCAAAAACACGCCGCCTCTGACAGCACTTGTATCTAAATAGGTACGAACAAATTGTTCACTGCATTCGTTAAATATTTCTTTTGTATCTGCAAATCTCGTCTGATGAAATAAATTGTAGTTTGGATTTGAATCGAGTTCATGGCCGGGTTCGACAATGAAACGTCCGATTTTAGTCGGTACTTGCTCAGACTTAGGGTGTCTGTCCACTTTTCGTTTGACGATTTTTTTTAGCTCACCGTCTAGAAAGTCCTTCAGCTCACTATGTTCAAATTCTTCTTGGTTTAATGTTTGGTAATGTTTAAACCGTTTATTTGCTTGTTCCTCTTTGCCTTCTACTTCAACCACATAGAATGATAGGAAACGTATCGTAAAATCCACTGATTGGTCACCACTTTTTCTTCTTTGGATATGTTGAGTATAGAAAAAGGAGTGAAAATCGTCAACGAATGGAGAAATATCGTGTCATTATTTCCCGAGAAATGTTTCGTGAAAAACGCTTGATAATAATTATCATTCTTGATAGAATGATAAAAGAAAAGAAGGAACCTGCCAGTTCCTTCATCTCAGAAAATCATGTATTATTTTGTTTCAAATGTTTCGCAATCTGTTTCAGCATTGCGAGTCACGTCAGTCATTGTGCTTTTACCAATTTTAATTGTAGAGGCTGTACAGCTGTTGTCAGCCCAAAAACGGCAAGAGTTCACTTCACAAAGTACATTTTGTGCCATGGGAATTCACCTCCGTGATTCATATTAAGAATGAAGCAAGCTGCCACTTGAGTTCATTCAATCTAGTAGTCTCTTTATTGAAAGAGGCTGTTTGTGCTGTATATGCACATGTTTATCATACCATCTACCCTGAAAATATACAATTTAAACTTTGAAAGAGCGAGAATGCAAATCTCGCTCTTTTTTGTTTGTAAAAATAGTTAAATGCTAGGTGGCACCCTCTCTTATTCCAACATATGAATAGAGTAGATTCAAAACCTGATGTCGGACAAAGTATAAGGGTACATGTACTGATTTTCCGCATGAAGATAGGGTTTTCAATCAAAAATTTTCATAGAGAGATGAGGGGAGAAGATGAAAGCAGTCATTCTCTGCGGAGGAAAGGGAACGAGAATGAGTGAGGTCACACAAGCGCTTCCTAAACCACTTGCTATGATCGGAGATCGGCCTATTCTATGGCATATTATGAAAATCTATCAGTATTACGGTGTAGACGAGTTTATCTTATTGCTTGGATATAAAGGAGAGAAAATCAAAGAGTATTTTCTCAACTACGACTGGCGGCATCACAGCATGCAGCTGGATATGTCGACAGGGGAAATGAAGCTTTTAGGGAATTCGGAGAATTGGAAAATCACCTTTTTAGATACGGGTGAGAATACGATGACAGGCGGGCGGTTAAAGCAGGTACAGGATTATATTGGTGATGAGACATTTATGATGACGTACGGTGACGGACTTGCCAATATCAATATGTTTCATTTGCTCAAGCGCCATCAAGAGCTTGGAGCAGCTGCCACTGTCACAGGAATTGAAAAGAAATCACAGTACGGCACGCTGAAGGTGTATAACGGGATGGCACAATCCTTCTCTGAGAAGACAGACAGTATCGGGATGATCAATGGAGGATTTTTTGTGTTGTCTCCAAAGGTTTTTGATTATTTAACAGATGATGATCAGTGCGTCTTTGAAGCAGAGCCTCTTCAGAACTTGGCGAATGATGGCGAGCTTGCAGTCTATGAGCACCACGGATTTTGGACAGCAATTGATACGTATAAAAACTTGAAAGAAATCAACGGCATGTGGACTGAAGGAAAACAACCATGGAAGGTTTGGTGACAGCATGAGCGGATTTTGGAATGGGAAAAACGTATTTGTGACCGGGTGTACGGGATTGTTAGGGAGTTACCTCGTCAAGGAATTGATAGATCAAGGAGCAAACGTAACAGGGCTTGTACGTGATCAGGTGCCAAGATCGAACTTATATCAAGGCAGTCAATTTGAAAAGATGAATGTCGTCCAAGGCGCACTTGAGGACATGCAAACGATAGAACGTGCGTTAGGAGAATATGAGATTGATACGGTCTTTCATTTGGCCGCCCAAGCGATTGTTGGGGTCGCAAATCGTCACCCGGTCTCTACATTTGAAGCCAATATTTTAGGAACATGGAATGTGCTGGAGGCATGCAGAAGGCAGCCGCTTATCAAACGAGTGATTGTGGCATCGAGTGATAAAGCATACGGGGATCAAGAGCAGCTTCCTTATGATGAAGACATGCCGCTTAACGGCAAGCATCCATATGATGTGTCAAAAAGCTGTGCAGATTTAATTTCTCACACGTACTACAACACATATGGTCTTCCGGTTTGTATTACGCGCTGCGGTAATTTATATGGAGGCGGGGATTTGAATTTTAACCGAATCATTCCGCAAACCATCCAGCTTGTGTTAGAGGGAAAGGCGCCAGAAATTAGAAGTGACGGAACCTTTATCCGTGATTATTTCTATATTGAAGATGCGGTCAAGGCTTATTTACTGCTAGCTGAAAAAATGGAGGAAAAAGGGCTTGCAGGAGAAGCATTTAACTTTAGTAATGAAATTCAGCTGACCGTGCTTGAGCTCGTTGATAAAATCTTAAAGGCGATGGGCAGTGAACTGAAGCCGTGTATTTTGAATCAAGGAACGCATGAGATTAAGCATCAATATTTATCAGCAGAAAAGGCGAGAAAGCTGCTTGATTGGAAGCCTGATTACTCCATTGATGAAGGGTTAGAAAAGACAATTGAATGGTATCGCGAATTCTTTCAAAAATAGAGGTGTATACAGATGAACAGCATATATTGTACGGTTCTATCAAGTGGAAGACTTTATCAAGCCATTGCGTTTTTCTTATCGTTGAAGCAAGTAGAAGATGATGCTGTCATCAAGACGTTATGTATGGATGATGCTGCATTTGATTTGCTTCATCAAATGAATTTCAAGCATGTCGATCTTGTTCATGTGCGTGAGCTTGAAACGCCGGAGCTTCTAGAGATCAAAAAGGAACGAAATGATTCGGAATATTGCTGGACATTAAAACCGATTTGGATTGAGTGGCTATTTAAGCAGGGCCAGGCGGAGGAAGTGACGTATCTTGATGCGGATTTGTTCTTTTATGAGCGTCCACAAGTGATTTTTCAAAATCAGCCTGATGCGTCTGTGCTGCTATCAAGAGGGGATATTGTCATTCCAAGCTTTGATCCAGAGGAAGTGAAGATGCTTCAGAAGCTTTTAGGGCGTTATAACTCAGGCTTCCTGCATTTTAAAGGAGATGAAGCCGGCCGAAAGTGCCTTAGCTGGTGGAAAGAAGAATGTCTAAAGGAATGCAAAAATGCGCCTGGAGAAGGAAAATTTGGCGATCAAGGGTATTTGGATCATATGCCGATGCTGTTTGAAAAAGTAGAAGATATTCAAACAAAGGGTGTGAATATTGGTCACTGGAATTATGGCCAGCATTCTTATCAGGAAGAGAATGGACGTATTTTGCTTGAGGATGGAAGCCCACTCATTTGCTATCATTTCAGTGGTTTTCGGATCTTAAGCAAAGATGATATGCAGCAAATCCATGAAAAAGGAAGAGATGATTTGCCATTTTTCCAAGAAGCCTATCGAGAAGTGCTGCGTCATGTGATTGAATCGGTAGAACAAGTCAATCCGATGTTTAACGGCTATGCCAAACTGGAGGAGGATGGCGCATGAATGAAAAGCCGAAGGTCAGCGTCATTATTCCGAGTTATAATGCGAAAGAGCGTTTAGAAGGGAGCCTCTTTTCCTTAACGCTTCAGGAAACCGATATTCCATTTGAGGTCATTGTTGCTGATAATGGGTCAACGGACGGCACGATGGAAATGCTCGAAAACATTGAGGTGAACTTTCCATTCAAAAAGGTGCGTATTCCTGTCAATCAAGGAATTGCCAAGGGGCGCAATCATGCCATTCGTGAGGCAGAGGGAGACCTCTTAATATTCCATGACAGCGATATGTTGGCAGAGCCCCAATTTATTCAAAAGCACGCAGAGGCACATGCTGATCATGAGGACCGTGTCATTTGCGGTGTATGCTGGAAGCGAATCTACCGTTATTTTTACACCGGTTTTGATAAAGATCATGTGAAACGATTAAAAAAACAAGGGCTGTATCAGCGGAAAATGAAAGACAAAACGTCTCTTGTGTCGATGGAGGAAATAAAAAACGGAGCATTTCTAGAGAGAAGCTTCGACTTGCAGTCCGAATTTATTGATATTCTGAAAGACATTTTAAACACGTACGACTATGATTTAAGTTCTTATCAATTGCCGTGGCGATTTTTTATCACAAATAACTCTTCCGTCAAGCGAAAGCATGTCATGGAACTAGGGATGTTTGATGAAAAAATCGTTCGATACGGGTTTGAGGATTATGATTTAGGCATTCGTCTGCATCAGCTTGGCCTCTCATTTGAGTTGCGTGAGGATATTTTAAGTGTGCATCAGGAACATCCAAGTAATTTAACGTCATTCGATGACATCAAATATAACATTTTGTATATGTGCGAGAAGTACAACAATATTGATTCGATTGATGTTCATTTGGCTTTCTCTGGTCCGTTTTCTCATACCGTGACAAATGATATCGTGAAAGACATTCGCCAGCTGCGTAAGAATGCAGCATATGATGATCTGCTTGCTTATTTTTTGGAGCTGCTTCATATGATCACAGAGCGGAATGTGGGCATTAAACGTGATCAAAAGGACGTGCTGACGGCAAAGCATTTCCCTTTGAAAAAGCTGTCAGAGGCGGCCCAGCTTGCCAAGCAGGAACATGGATGCACGGTGCTGGTAGAAGCCATTCAAGGGCTCACAAAAGAGCTGCTGCATGTTGACTTGTTCCAAGTGGATGTGTTGTAGATGGCATCCTATCATTTCACAACCATTGTGTCGAATACCCATGTATTTAAGCTGCTGGCGCTGATTCATTCACTTGAGCAGACGGCTCAATCATACAAACTTTCTGTCTTATGTGCTGATCCTTTGGCTTACAAGGTGTTAAGTCAGTTTCCTCATCCACATGTCCAATATGAACAGCTTGAAGATGTGGAAGATGATTCGCTGCGAAAAGCAAAGGCGGATCGTACGTTCCATGAGTATTGCTGGACGCTTAAGCCTGCGTTTCTACTCAAAATTCTTGAGTCCTCTGATGCAGATTATCTCGCTCATTTGGATACGGATTTGTATTTTTATCATGATCCAGAGGCGATATTTGCAGAAAATCCACTCGCTCATGTATTTTTGACAGATCATATGAATTCCAAGCGATTCTATCGTTATTACGAGTTGTCTGGCCGCTTTAATACTGGGTTTGTAGGCTGTCGTAACACAGATATTGCCAAACAGGCAGTCACGCAGTGGAAAGAGAACTGCATTGCGCACTGTACAGTAGAAATGGATACGGAAAAAAAGACATATGGTGATCAGCGGTATGTTGAAAGATGGGTCGATGATTTTGAGGGTGTCCATGTGGTGGCATCTAAAGGTGCCAATGCAGCAATTTGGAATATTGAAAACTATAAGCTTTCCGTTGTGAAAGGAGATATGTATCTCGACGAATGTCCACTGCTGTTCTATCATTTTTCTGCCTTTACGATCATTGATGAAAAGAACTTTAATCTGAATTGGTATTACTATATGACAGAACACACTCTTGTGGATCATTTGTATATTCCGTATGCGGATTTGATTCATCTGAAAATTAAACAGGTGCAAAAGGTCTTTCCAGACTTTCAACAGGGGTTTATAGCAAAGAAACATGTTCCCGACACACATTTTTATGAGATATGAAAAAAACCGCTCAGTAAATGAGCGGTTCTTCATTTTACGATTCATTCCATTTCGCTATGGTCTGATCGCTTGGCAGTAAGAAGGCTAGGATGCCTAATATCGGTAAAAAGGCGACACCGATCATGGTAGGCGTTAAACCGACTGCATCAATTAATGAGCCGAGGGCAACGGATCCAATCGCTCCCATACCAAACGCAAGTCCAACAGTTAAACCAGACATTGTGCCAATTTTCCCGGGAAATAGTTCTTGGGCATAGACCACGGTGACAGAGAAGCTTGAAGTCAGAATGACCCCAATAAGTCCAAGTAAAACATAAGCAACAACTGGTCCGGCAAATGGGAGAAGCAGGGCAAGCGGAAAGGATGCTAATAAAGAAATTAAAATGACGGTTTTCTTGCCGAAGCGGTCTGCAAGCGGCCCGCCTAAAAATGTCCCAATCGCACCTAATATAAGAAATAAGAAAATATAAGTTTGTGATTCTTTAATCGTCAAACCATATTGCTCAATCGCATAAAACGCATAGAAATTCGAGATCGCATTTCCATACCAAGAACGTGCGAAAATAAGAAAGACGATAATGCCAAGTGCTGTGAGCGCTGATTTGCGGTGAAGTTCAGATCTTGCTGCTTTTGCAGGCGCTTTTTTCGCTTGTGCTCGAATGGTTTGAAGTCTTCCTGCGTACCATCTCGAAATATAAAGAAGGAAACCGACAGCAATCATTCCAACAATCGTAAACCAAGCCACACCTGGCTGACCGAGAGGGACGAGCATGAATGCAGCGATTAGCGGAGCAAAGGCTTGACCTGTATTTCCACCGACTTGATAGATGGATTGAGCAAGACCGCGTCTAGGACCAGCTGCCATGTTGGCAACCCGTGAGCCTTCTGGATGGAAAATCGCAGAGCCGAGTCCAATAAAGACGACGCACAGCAGGATGGTCGCAAATGATGGCGCAAACGCAAGGCCGAAAATGCCGACAGCACTTGAAAATAATGCGATAGGCAGTGCATAGGGCATCGGCCGTTTATCTGTGTACCACCCGATCGCAGGCTGCATGACAGAGGAGACCATATTTAATGTAAAGGCGATTAGCCCTAATTGAGTAAAGGTCAGCCCCATTGAGCGTTCTAAAATAGGGAACATGGCAGGAATCACGGCTTGCAATGTGTCGTTGAGCATATGGCAAATACCAATAATCAATAAAATAGGATAAACCGTTGAACCGGTGACCGCTTTTTGAGGTTTATCCTTTGTTTGAGCAGCAATAGCCAATGAGACTTCCTCCTTTCATTCAACTTGTTTCTTTTTTCATTCTCCTCATTTTATTCATAAGGTGAACTATAAAACAATAGCAAATTGTCATGATTTAGAAAAAAAGAGACACATGCGCTTGATGGAGCGTGTGTCTCTAAAGGGTTATTTATAGAAAGAAGCGATGACAGGCTTCATTTTTTGAATGACAAGTCCACTGCCTCCACGGTTTTTCACACCTTCAATCATACCGACGAGGACATAATCTTCTTTTTTAGGATTAAAAGCAAGTAAAAATCCATTTTCAGTACCGTCTGTCGCACCTTGTTTGCTCTTTAGTTCCGCTGTTCCCGTTTTAGCGGCTATATCAGCCCCTTTTATTTGCAACGAGTGAGCGGTTCCGTTTGAATTGGTGACGACTTGAGTGAGTGCGTCCTTCACCGTATTTGCTGTATCTTCTTTGATGATCTGTTTTGGTGATGCTGTTTTTTCATCCTGAATGACTCGAGGGTACACAAGCTTTCCTCCTGTTGCAAATGGAGAATAGGCATGTACTTGTTCAATTGGTGACATGAGTAATTCTCCTTGGCCATATGCTGAGTCGGCAAGTAAGATGTCTGATTTGATTCCGTCGTTAGACACTTGTGCCGGTTTCATTGTAAACGGCATGTTTAAATCATCACCAAACCCAAATGTTTTCACTTTTTTCTCGTAAGTATCTTTGCCGATTTCAAGGGCTTCCTGTCCAAAATAAATATTATCTGAGTACACGAGGGCATCGACCATATTGACTTGTTCTTTGTCATGAACCCGTGTAATGCGATAATTTCCCCAAGATTGATCCTTCTGCCATTTCAGTCCATGAATGGTGCGTACTTTATTAGGCTTTGTGACACCTGTTTCCAGTCCAATCGCTGCTGTAATGGTTTTGAATGTAGATCCTGGTGCATATCTGCTCGCATATCGAGCTTGGAATGGGAGATCAGGATTTTCACTGTATGCTTGATATTGTTTAGGCGTGATCCCGTTGGTCATTAAATTGACATCGTAAGAAGGGGTGCTAACAAGCGCTAATAAATCACCTGATGATGGGTTCATAATGGTGACAGCCCCTTTTTCACCTTTCAGCTGTTGATAGGCTTTTTTCTGTAAAGATGCATCAATGGTCAGCTTGACTGTTTTTCCGTCTTTTCGGTCTGTTTTTTGCAATGTTTCTTCAATACCTGTTTCATCATGGATAATGAGGATGCTTCCGCCATCTTGTCCTCTTAAGTTCTTGTCAAATGTGAATTCAAGGCCGGTTTTGCCGATGATTTGGTCCGCCTTTAAAGCTGGATTTCTTTTGATATCATCCGCATTTGCTTTTCCCACATAGCCTGTCAGGTGAGCAGCGGCTTCGTTATATGGATAGTAGCGCATTTCCTTCGTTTGATAGGTGACGCCATTTATGTCTTTTGGAATCGGCTTTTGCTCTAACATAGACTTTAGCGGGACAAATGTGTCATCTGTGACCCATGCTTGTTTCAGCTGATTTTGAATCAGCTCTTCATCTATATCAAAAGCGCTGCTGATTTTTTTGATGTTGCTTTCTTTTTCCGTACCTGTCCCGAGCTTTCCAGGGATGATGCCAAGTGCGTGTCCACCAGTTGTTTCTGCTAACGTGCGCCCTTTTCGATCTACAATATTTCCGCGTACCGCAGGATCCGTTGTCACTTTGATGGTGTCACCCGTTTCCATTTGCGGGAAGATGAGATTTGGTTTCCAATCTACTTTCCACTTGTTATCCTCTTCGGAGAGAACGCCCTTGTAAGAGAGTTTGTTCAGTTTTCCAAGTGACGTTTTCATCGTGACTTCATAGGTGAATTGATACCCATTTCCTTTGTCCTGTTTTTCTACGTTGACGTTTGAGACGTTTAGATCACTTGCACCAATGCCGCTAAAGATCTTATCGTATTTTTCGGCAAGTTGTTTTTTAGAAAAGTCACTGGCTTTCAGAGAGCCACTTGTGACCTCATCTGCCAGTTTCGTGAATTCTTTTTTCTCCAGATGTTTCGTAAAGGATTCAGCGGCTTTCAGCGCCTCTTTTTCTTTTGAGAAAAGCGAATCTTTTAAGAAAAAGAGAGCAGCAGCAATCACGATGATGCTAAGAAGGGGAATGATGACTTTTTTCTGTTTCCAAAATGATTTTCGTTGATCTGTATACAATGAAAACACCTCAATTTTTGATTAGATCCTCTATAGTTTACAGTTACTGTGTAGGATTTGTATAGTTTCTCCTATGAAAATAGACCAAGACATGAAGTGGAAATATGAATCAAGACACAGTTGCTGCTGAAGAATCTCTTCATTTTTTCTTATGATTTAAAGGATTTTTTATGTGATCATCGAATGTGAAAAATTAGAAAAAATTAAAAGCGTTTTCATGAAGGAGGAATTGAGATCGTTTATAAAAAAGTGAATCTAACTGGACTTGTTCTTGGACCAATCTTCTTTTTGCTTATTTTTTTGCTCATTCCAGAAAGTGAATTGACCTATGCAGCGAGAGTGGTACTTGGCATTACAGCATGGACTGCGACATGGTGGGTCACAGAAGCTTTGCCTATACCGGCGACCTCTTTATTGCCCATCATCCTTTTGCCTACACTTGGCGGGCTATCGATGGAGCAAACATCAAGAGCTTATGGAGACCCGATTGTTTTTATGTACATGGGTGGATTTATGATTGCCATTGCCATTGAAAAATGGAATTTACATAGAAGAATGGCTTTACATATTTTAAACATCATTGGCACAAGAAGTGACCGCATTGTATTAGGGGTTATGATAGCAACGGCTTTTTTATCTATGTGGATTTCAAATGCAGCCACAGCACTGATGATGCTGCCTGTGGCACTGGCTGTGATTAAAGAGGTGAAGGCGAACGATATTTTGTCAGGTGCATCTCTTGACCGATTCAGTAAAAGCATCCTATTATCGGTCGCTTATTCAGCCTCAATTGGCGGACTGGCGACACTCGTTGGGTCTGTGCCAAATGCTGTTTTTGCGGCGATGTCAAAAAAGCTGTTAGATCGAGAAATTATGTTTTTTGAATGGTTTTTGTTTGGTTTTCCGGTGGCGGCTGTTCTGCTTATTCTCTTATTTCTGTATTTGACCAAGATACAGTTCAAGGTAGAGCACACAGGGGAAATGGGAGCAGCGTTTATACGGAAGGGTTTAGAGGATTTAGGCAAAATGAAACAAGAAGAAAAATGGGTTTTTGCTATTTTTCTTATGACGGCTTTTTTATGGATCTTTAAAATTTTTTTGTTTGGCGGGCTTCCTGTCTCGGATACGTCGATCGCAATCTTTGGGGCGATGCTGTTATTTCTTATTCCAGCGACAAATGGAGAGAGAATACTAGAATGGCAGGATATGAAGCAGCTGCCATGGGGGCTTTTGCTTTTGTTTGGAGGCGGGCTTTCGCTCGCTACAGGATTTGCGGAAACGAATCTAACAGGATGGATCGGGGAAAATTTACAGCATTTAAATGGGCTGTCTTACCTCATGCTGCTGATTATTTTAACGGCTTCAATTTTATTTATGACCGAAATTATGTCTAATACAGCAGTTGCGAACATGATCATTCCGATTACAGTAGGGCTTGGACTTGCAATTGGCATGGAGCCGTACGGCTTAATGGCTGCGGCTGCGTTAGCTTCCTCATGTGCGTTTATGCTGCCAATCTCCACACCGCCAAATGCGGCTGTCTTTAGTGCAGATGTGCTGAAAATATCTGATATGGTCAAGGCTGGCTTTTGGCTAAATGTGATCAGTATTGTAGCGATTGTGCTTGCGGTTTATTTCTGGCTGCCGGTCGTGCTGAGATGAAGACTTTGATCGAATGGAGACTTTTGGTGTTTTTGTTTCTTTTGGCTTCGGTACTGGGGTGGACTTTTTGAGATGTGTGTTCTTTGGTGTGTAATAGGTGGCCCCAATATTAAGTCTGCCTTGAAGCTGGTCGATGGAAAGCTCACCAAACTCTAAATGGTAATCAATTTTGTCCACATGCAGTGATTCAATGTGAATGTGCGTATCCTCAGAGACAGGCGGAGCAGGTGCAGACATTTTCTGCTCAAGAGCGGTGAGTCTTTTTTCCAGCTCGACGACAGAGGGGGATGGACTGGCTTCGGTTTTTTTTAAGAGTGATTGAATGAAATGTTTCAAGTGGACCACAACCTTTTCTTTCGCCTTGCTCTAGTCTATGGAAAAGCTGCCCGGTATATACTTATAGAGATACATGAAAGGGGAGAAGGGCATGCTGCCTACACGCATTCAGATTACCCATATGAAGACGAATACGATTGGTACAGGGTCCTCGATGACATTCGGCTCAACGATCGTACGAAATCACTGCTCGACGATCAAAAGAAACAATGGTTTTGGTGAACAAAATGCCGATGGCGTGATCACGATCTTGCCGATTGAAACGATTGATGATCGTGATCTAATAGACGCAGTCAGTATCAATATTCGTCATCTATGATAATCGCAGTTGCTTTACCTTCATCTTTTTGCAGGCGAATGTATAGCACGCCGTCTTTAAAGGCCGCATTCATTTGACCAAGAATCATATCTGGGAGCCGAATTTTTCTTTCAAACGGACCATACTTTCCTTGTTTTTGGCGAAAATCCTGTTCGTTAAAAAAGGAAAAACGCTGTCCTTTTACAACTAAATATTCACCATATGACAGCACCTGAACATCTTCCTTCCGGTAGCCAGGCAGATAAATTAAGTACTGAAATTCAGTAGGGGTTTCCACAATGTCGACTGGTGGAAACGATGCATCTGTTCCTCGCTGATCTTGCTGCGAGAATGTAAATGGAGACGGACCATTTGCCATAAAGGGAGATCTTTGCTCATCATCGAATATCATTTTCCAAAAATCATCTCCATGCATTTGCTGGGCAATGTCCATCCACTGCTTCATTTTTTCGAAGTCCATGTGAAGACCTCCTGTTAACATACTTGATGGGTGCTCGCATATACCTATAAAAAGGAGGTTTATCTGTGGTTCAACCAACTCCGTATATCAATATTAATATTTTCATGTTAAAAATTAATTCCTTTGAAAATGCGTCGGCGGTGAATGTCGGACAAAATTTGTTAGCAGAGTGGCAAAACTCAGATAAAAAAAATCAGGGGTACGGACAGAATTTTGGAGATGCCAGCGGTTTTGTCGGAACAAAGAGCCATGTAGATGATCGAGATCAAGTGGACTCACCTGCCTCTTTTTCGCCAGCAGCTAAACCTATTCCAAGGAAGTGATGTGTGATGTTATTCTCACCCTCAGTCGTCAATGTCGGTGCTTTTAAAATCAATGCAATGGATCGGGGGGCATCACTGACGCTAGGACCTTATCAGCAGATCGATTATTTTCTCTCGATGAAATTGAACCAGGGTTTTGGTGAGGACAATGGAGATTGTTCACCGCTTGTCATTCCAATTTCAAGCGTTCTCGATCCAGATATGGTGGACTCGAATTCAGTGAAAAACAGTGTGATTTAAACAAAAAAGAGACCGGGATTCCCCGTGTCTCTTTTCTATTGTGTTTGATTCAAGTGGCTTTTGCGTCTTGCATAGGTAAAATACACAACGACACCAATGGCTACCCAGATGAGGAAGGCTCGCCATGTCTCCCATTTCAGTGTGGCAGCCAAGATCATACAAATGACCGCACTAATGATGGGAAGAACAGGAACAAAGGGTACTTTAAACGCTGTTTTCATATTCGGATGTTTTTTCCGGAGTATGATCACAGCGATCGAGATCACCGTAAAGGCCGCAAGTGTACCGATGCTGACTAAATTAGCAAGTGTTGATAAGTTGACGAAACCAACGATACATGCCGCAACAGCGCCTGTCAGCCAAGTGTTGGCAACCGGTGTCTTCGATTTTGGATGAACGTTTGAAAAGATTTTTGGCATGAGTCCATCTCGGCTCATGGCAAAGGTTAAACGAACCTGAGCGTAGACAAGTGCAATTAACACGGTCGTAATCCCAATAATAGCACCTGCCGATATAATACCAGCGACACTATTCAGTCCAACCACTTGTAAAGCAAAAGCGACAGGGTCACTGACATTCAGTTTCGTATAGTGAACCATGCCGGTTAAGACAAAGGACACCCCGATGTATAAAATTGTACAAACACCGAGCGCGCCAATAATTCCGATTGGCATCGCTTTTTGCGGGTTTTTGACTTCTTCTGATGCATTAGCGATTGCATCAAATCCAAGGTAAGCAAAAAAGACAGTTGCCGCTCCTGCAATCACGCCATGGAAGCCCATTGGCATAAAAGGTGTCCAATTTTCAGGTTTAACGTAAGCAAAGCCTGAAATGATAAAGAGGAGGACAATGGCAATTTTGATGAGCACAATGATGTTATTCAGCTTCGTGCTCTCTTTTACGCCTCTTGAGACAATAAAGGTAATGAGTAAAATAATGAGTGCGCCTGGCAGGTTGAAGATGGCCCCATCAGCGGCTCCGGGTGCAGCCGATAAAGCCTTCGGTATGTGCAGACCAAATCCACTGAGCAGTGATTGAAAATAGGATGACCATCCGCTTGCCACAGCAGAGAGCGCAACAACATATTCAAGCATTAAATCCCAGCCCATTAAAAAGGCGAGGAATTCTCCAAGTGTTGCGTAAGAATACGTATAGACACTTCCTGACACTGGAATGGACGAGGAAAATTCAGCGTAGCAAAAAGCAGCAAGGGCGCATGCGATCGCAGCCAAAATAAAAGATATAATAATCGCAGGTCCCGCATCTTTCGCAGCCGCAACCCCCGTTATCACAAAAATTCCAGTCCCGACCACACAGCCAATGCCAAGCAAGATTAAATCAAATGTATTCAAAGAACGGCTCAGCCGCTTCGTTTGACTTTCAAGCATGAGCTGGTCGAGAGACTTTTTTCTAAATAAAGAACTCATGTTGACCTCCTAATGGATAAATCTTTTCGTAAGACGAATGTTAGTATATGCGTAAATGACAATTTAGTCAATTGGTTGAAAAACGCTTTAAATCACTAAAGTATTAAATGTCACAAAAGTCTAATGTGTATCAAAAGACATCCGCCGTCATGTGACAGGCGGATGTGATAACAGGAGATTTACGTTTCTTCAGCAAATATTTTTTCATTGTACAGCACACTCGGATGGGTTGGGTAATGGGCTGAGGATGCAAGATGATGGGTTTTGGCTTGAGCCAAATCACCGAGCTGATAATAACAATAGCAAAGCTGAAGGTGAGGATACCATGTTTTATATTGTGTCAGTGTAAAGGCTGTTTCGATTTCAGGTGCCTTCAGTGCCTGCTCATACCAATAGATGGCCGCTTTGTATTTATTTTGTGTTTTGAAATGATCCCCAATCCGGCAGCAAAATTCTGGACGGGGCTGATCATATAAGAAGGATCGCAGTAAGGAGGATAAGGCGGCTTCCTCAAATCCGACTGCATAATAGCAGTCAGCTAAATTTTGGCATGTGCGAATTTCATCCTCAATCCAGCATTGTTTTGTGGCTAAAAATTTGTGATAAAAGCGAATCGCCTTCACATGCTGCTTGTTATCTCGTAATTCATTAGCGAAGTAAAAGAGATCACGAGGCGTCATCTCTTCGCCTTTTGCAAGCATGTTTTCATAAATGCGCAGATTGCGTCCGGGCTCTCCGGCGGTTGTTTTCTTACGCTTTTGATGGGTGACGGCGATATCAGCGGGAAAAATGTTGCCATACACTTGAAGGAATTCATGAACGGCCCCATACCACTGAAAGTTCAAGGCACGCTTGACGAGCCGATTTCTTCTATATTTAAAATTCACCTGACCGTCCTCGCTAAATCCAACGTGGTAAAACATCGAGACGGCATCTACTGCGGGATCTAGCGTCTGTTTGAGCTGAAGCAGTTTTTGCCGGTCCTCTTCAAGTAGGACATCGTCGGCATCCAGCCATAAGATATACTCTTTAGTCGCATGGGAAAAAGCGAAATTGCGTGCTTTTGCAAAATGCTGGACCCATTCAAAGTCGAGCACCTTTGCTGAAAAGGAGTGAGCAATGTCCTTTGTTTGATCCGTTGATCCTGTATCAACAATGATCATCTCATCTACAATGTCTTGAACAGAAGATAGGCAGTCAGCCAAAACCTCCTCTTCATTTTTCACAATCATACATAAACTAATGGTTATCATCTTTAGATCACCTCTTCATAGTGTATCGAGCATCAAAAGGAAACATTCTTTTCAGCAGCGGGTTTTTTTAAAACTAGTTTTCTGCTACTGGCTGATTTAAAATAAAGGAAGAATCTATGTAAGGGCTGATAAAATGAGTTTATTGAATGTAGAAGGATTATATAAAACCTATGGCGAAAAAACGCTGTTTGATCATATCTCTTTTCATATAGAACCAAAGGAACGCATCGGGTTAATTGGACCGAATGGAACAGGGAAGTCAACGCTTTTAAAAGTCATTGCAGGACTTGAATCATTTGAGGAAGGCGACATCACAAAGGCAGGGACACTTGATATCGAATTTCTCGAGCAAGATCCTGAAATGAGCGGGGATGAAACGATTCTCGACTATATTTTTTCAGGAACAGCACCAATGATTCAAACGATGAAAGCCTATGAAAAGGCGCTGGCTGATTTAGAGCATGATCCACAAAACGAGGCAAAACAAGAAGCGCTTATGCGTATGCAAAATAAAATGGATCAGGACGACGCATGGGATGCGAACCTTTCGGCGAAAACGATTTTGACAAAGCTTGGCGTCAAAGATGTGAGCCGATCTGTTCATGCGTTATCAGGCGGACAGAAAAAGCGTGTGGCGATCGCCAAAAACTTAATCCAGCCTGCGGGTTTGCTGATTTTAGATGAGCCGACAAACCATCTAGACAACGCAACCATTGAATGGCTTGAAGGATATTTGAGTCAATACAGCGGGGCTGTCATTCTTGTCACCCATGATCGTTATTTCTTAAACCGTGTCGCCAATCGGATTTATGAATTAAATCAGGGGCAGCTTTACACATATAAAGGAAATTATGAAGTCTTTTTAGAAAAAAGAGCGGAACGAGAAGCGGAAGCTCAAGTAAAAGAAACGAAACGTCAAAATTTGCTTAGACGTGAGCTTGCATGGCTGAGAAGAGGGGCAAAGGCTCGAACGACAAAGCAAAAAGCGCGTATCGGCAGAGTGGAAGAGCTGAAGGATCAAAAGGGACCTGATGCAAAGGGAGAGCTTGATTTTGCGATCGGTTCTCACCGGCTTGGAAAACAAGTGATTGAGGCAGAAGAGATCAGCATCACATTTGCTGGTCAAACCCTTGTGGATCAGTTCAGCGATTTAGTCGTGCCAGGTGATCGCATCGGATTTATCGGACCAAATGGAGTGGGCAAAACAACTTTACTCAATTGCCTAGCGGGTAAAATAGAACCGACGAACGGACAATTGACCATTGGACAAACAGTCCGCATTGGCTATTACACGCAGGACCATAACGAAATGAATGAAGAGCTGAATATCATTGATTACATCAAAGAAACAGCTGAAATTGTCAAAACGGCAGATGGCGTCATTGTGACAGCAGAGCAGATGTTGGAGCGATTTTTATTCCCTAGATCCATGCAGCGCACGTTTATTCGCAAGCTGTCAGGCGGAGAGCGCCGCAGATTGTATTTATTGAAGGTGTTGATGGAAGAGCCGAATGTTCTCTTTTTAGATGAGCCGACGAACGACTTGGATACAGAGACACTGAGCATTTTAGAGGATTATTTGGAGCAGTTCCCAGGCGTAGTCATCACCGTGTCGCATGATCGTTATTTCTTAGATCGAGTCGTCCATCGTCTGCTTGTGTTTGAAGGGAATGGACGTATTTCACACTTCCAAGGTGCTTACAGCGATTACATGGAACAAGAAAAAGAACAGAAGCGAACAGAGACAAAACCTGCAGAAAAACAAGTAGAAGCTGCACCGAAAAAGAGGAAAAAACTATCCTATAAGGACCAGCTTGAATGGGATGGCATTGAAGATCGGATACAAGCTTTAGAGGACAAACACCAACAGCTCGAAGCCAGCATTGCAGAGGCTGGCAGTGATTTTGGGAAAATTCAAGAGCTGATGGACAAGCAAAAAGCCGTCGCTGAAGAATTAGAACAAGCGATGGATCGCTGGACAGAACTGTCGATGATGATTGAAGAATTAGAAAGTAATGAAAAATAAAGGTTAGCAAAAAAACTGTAGAGACGATCTACAGTTTTTTTTGATAAGAACATTTGGCATAAGCATCGTGCTGATGAATGGATTCTTCATTTCGACACTCAATTTGAAAGCCTTTGATCCAGTTTTGTTCATATAGCTCTGCTGCAATTAATCTCGCAACATCCTCTACAAAACGTGGATTTTCATAGGCCTCTTCTGTCACTTGTTTTTCATCTGGTCTTTTGAGTACAGGGTAAAGAGGCGCACTCGCATTAGACTCGATGATCTGCAGTAGATCTGCTTTCATGTCATCAGGGAGTTGACCTTGTTCAAACAGCTCTACCTGAATCGATACAGTGCCGCGCTGATTATGTGCGCCGTATTCACTGATTTCTTTTGAACAAGGACATAACGTTGTCACCTGAGCAGTGCAGCCAATATGACAAATCCATCCGTTTTCTTCATGAAAGTGGATGTCGTATTGCACGTCTGCATGCATCAAACCGGACTTTCCGCTGATGGGACTCTTTTTTTCCATGTACCACGGAAAGGAAACTTGAATCGAGGCAGATGGCTGATTCATATGCTTGGCAAGCTGTGCTGTCAATTCTTTTAAGGAATCCACATCAACCGGCTTTCCGCTCTCATAAAATGAGTGAAGCTGCTCGGTGAGACGGCTCATATGAATGCCTTTTTGATGAGCTGGCAAATATGTACTCAGCGTAAAATCAGCGGAAGCGGTTTGGTGCTGTGGAGCCGTTTTAGACAAAATATGTACAGGGTACGACACACGGCAAATTCCGACCTGTTCCAGATCAAAATAAAAGTCCTGTTCGGTTTGTTGGATGTCTATCATGTCCTCTTTTTGACAAGGTTTTGTTCTAGCGCTTGGCGGGACAGAACCGAATTGTGCGTGTCGTTCTTTTTTGGATGGAAATGAACACATAGGGTACCTCCTTTAAAACGTAATGATTCCTATTTATTCTGCATCAAACCACAATAGAAATCAAGTGATCAAACATTAACGTTTACGTTAAGGTCACAAAGGTGTATAATAAAACATGAATTGATGAGCAGGAGGCACTGGTGATGGAATGGATGAAAATTGATCAAGTGGCGAAAAGAAGCGGTCTGACGAAACGGACCATTCGTTTCTATGAAGAGATTGGTTTATTATCAGCACCAAAGCGGACAGAGGGCGGTGTCAGACTTTACTCAGAGGACGACATGGAAGAACTGGAGAAAGTGATGCAGGCCAAAGAAGTACTTGGCTTTTCTTTACAAGAGCTTCAGTCGTTTATGGAAATAGGAAAACAGCTTGAGCTGAATAAAGAAGGCTACCTGTTATCTCTTGACCCGAAGGAACGATTAGAGAAACTGTTAGATATTGATGCGCAGCTGACTGTGCAGCATCAATTGATTACAAAAAAGCTAGAAACGATTCAATCCTTTAAAAAGGATCTTGAAATGATGAAAGAAAGAGCGGCTCATGCCATTGAGCAATTACAAAAATAAACACCTCAGCGTGTTTATTTCAGCGTGTAGACAAACCCTCGCATTCTTTGTCAGTCCTGCGTGCTGGTGCTCACGAATGTCAAATTCGCTCCGCTCCAGTACTCGTCCTTCCTAGACTGCAAAGGTTTTCTATCACGCTGAAAAAGAAGACAAAGAGCTAAAATAAAGTTCATTTTAGCTCTTTGTCAACAAAATAAAATAAACACCTCAGCGTGTTTATTTTATTTTGTTAAACAACTGTAGGAAAGGTTCTGATGGAATGAAGGAAGAAGAAGTTTTGAAACAGCGTACGAGTCTGCTTAGACAGCCGAAGGCCGTCTGGGCGGTGGCCTTTGCTTGTGTGATTTCATTTATGGGCATAGGGCTTGTAGACCCGATTTTGCCAGCCATTGCATCACAATTACATGCATCTCCAAGTCAGGTGTCTCTTTTGTTTACGAGCTACTTACTTGTGACTGGCTTTGTGATGTTTTTTACCGGTTTTATTTCTAGTCGTATTGGTGCCAAATGGACGTTATTATTAGGACTCATCTTTATTATTGTCTTTTCTGCTTTAGGCGGTACTTCTTCAACCATTAATGAATTAATTGGTTTTAGAGGCGGATGGGGCATTGGGAATGCCTTATTTATTTCAACGGCATTATCAGTGATTGTCGGTGTGTCTGTTGGAGGAAGTGCGAAAGCCATCATTTTATATGAGGCGGCACTAGGTCTTGGGATTTCTGTTGGGCCGCTCCTTGGCGGTGAGCTTGGAACGATCTCTTGGCGCGGGCCATTCTTTGGTGTGGCAGTGTTAATGCTCGTTGCTCTTTTAGCTATTATTTTTATGCTTCCACCTATACAAAAGCCGCAGAAAAAGGTGAAGTTATTTGAAGCTGTTGGAGCCTTGAAATATAAGGGGCTTTTAACGATGGCATCTGCTGCTTTCTTATATAACTTTGGATTCTTTGTTCTTCTAGCTTATTCGCCATTTGTGCTTCATCTTGATGAGCATGGTCTTGGCTACGTCTTTTTTGGATGGGGATTATTTTTGGCTGTGACATCTGTCTTCTCAGCGCCGGTCATTCATCGCAAATTGGGTACATTAATAGCTCTTGTTGTTCTCTTTGCTTCGTTTGCTGTGATTTTATTCGGCATTGGAATATGGACATCACATGTGGTCGTGGTCATTTGCGGTATTGTGATTGCTGGGGGAATTCTAGGCATGATCAATACGGTGCTGACGACGGCTGTGATGGGATCAGCTCCTGTTGAGCGTTCAATTGCATCATCCTCATACAGTGCTGTACGATTTATTGGTGGTGCGATTGCTCCTTGGATTGCGGGAGTTCTCGCTGAAACTTACACAGCAAGTACCCCTTATTATGTAGGGGCGGCTGTTGTTCTCTTAGGAATGGTCATCCTGCTTCTTGGCCGTAAGCATTTGGTGAATATCCAGGCAGGTCATTAATAGAAAAAAGCCTTATATCTGCAAACGATATAAGGCTTTTTTGTCGTTATAATACTTTTGTTGTCCAAGATTCGCAATTCCAAGTTTCAGTGGCCACATCTTGATAAAATTCAGGTTCGTGGGAAATCAATAGGACGCTGCCTTTATATTCTTTTAATGCGCGCTTTAATTCTTCTTTGGCATCGACATCCAAGTGGTTTGTCGGCTCGTCGAGAACAAGTAGGTTGGTTTCTTCATTGATCAGCTTACAAAGGCGGACCTTCGCTTTTTCACCACCACTTAAAACAGACACACGGCTTTCAATATGTTTTGTCGTTAAACCGCATTTGGCAAGGGCGGCTCTGACTTCATATTGTGTGTACGATGGGAAGGTGCTCCACACCTCTTCGATACAAGTATTGCTGTTTTGCTCTTTTACTTCTTGCTCAAAGTAGCCAATATGCAGGAATTCTCCGCGTTCCACCTCACCAGAAATGGGGGAGATTTCTCCAAGCAGGCTTCGGAGCAGTGTCGTTTTTCCGATACCGTTGGCACCGTATAACGCAATTTTTTGACCGCGTTCCATTTTCAAATTCAATGGGCGGGAGAGCGGTTCATCATAACCGATGACTAAATCTTTCGTTTCAAAAATCAGTTTCCCAGACGTACGTGCCGGTTTAAAGTGGAATTCTGGTTTTGGCTTTTCGGCCGCCAGTTCAATCATATCCATCTTATCCAGTTTCTTTTGACGAGACATCGCCATATTTCGAGTGCTGACACGTGCTTTGTTTCTCGCGACAAAATCCTTTAATTCAGCCACTTCTTGCTGCTGCCTTTTATACGCTGCCTCTAGTTGCTGCTTTTTCACTTCGTACACTTGTTTAAATTGATCATAATCACCAACGTAGCGCGTGAGTTCTTGATTTTCGACATGATAAATCAAGTTAATGACACTGTTTAGGAACGGAATATCATGTGAAATGAGGATAAACGCATTTTCATATTCCTGCAAATAGCGCTTCAGCCACTCAATATGCTGTTCATCTAAATAGTTGGTCGGCTCGTCAAGAAGAAGAATTTCAGGCTTCTCTAACAGCAATTTCGCAAGCAGTACTTTTGTACGCTGTCCGCCGCTCAGCTCTGTCACATCACGATCGAGCCCGAGATCTGTCAACCCAAGACCTCTTGCAATTTCCTCTACCTTGGAATCAATGATATAAAAATCATTGTTCGTCAGGGCATCCTGAATGACGCCTACTTCTTCTAAAAGCTTTTCTAGCTCATCAGGATCTGCTTCACCCATTTTTTCGTAAATGTCATTCATTGAGGCTTCCATCGAGAATAAATAATGGAATGCATCTTGAAGGACTTCACGAATGGTTCTTCCTTTTTCAAGCACGGTATGCTGATCGAGGTAGCCGACACGGACATTTTTTGCCCATTCGACTTTTCCTGCATCTGGCTCAAGCTTGCCAGTAATAATATTCATAAACGTTGACTTTCCTTCACCGTTGGCGCCGATCAAGCCGACATGCTCGCCTTTTAATAACCGGAAGGAGACTTCGTGGAAAATGGCTCTGTCGCCAAAGCCATGACTTAAATCTTTAACAGATAATATCATTTTTTACACCTCAAATAGATTCAAAACGGCTAGTGCCTCTCATGATTATATCGAACTGTCCGGCTCGATAAAAGCATCAAAAGAAAAATTGCGTTTCAAAGCTGATTTTGAGATACTTAAGGATAGATTGAATGAGGATAAAGGAGATCAACATGACGGAAAATTGGGCATTTTTGAAAGAAGCAAAGCCATTTATTCAAAAGAACTTTGAAGCGGCTGGCTTTGAGAAGCCAACAGCGATACAAGAACAAACAGCAGAGTGGATTACGGAAAAACGCGATGTGATCGCAGAATCACCGACTGGAACAGGGAAGACACTTGCGTATGTTCTGCCGCTTTTAAATAAAATTGATGTGACTATCAAACACCCGCAAGTCTTAATCTTGGCACCTTCAAGAGAGCTTGTGATGCAAATTTTTGATGTCGTGCAAGAATTCAAACAAGGTTCAGACATCAAAGCTATTTCCTTAATAGGCGGGGCAAACATCAAGAAGCAGCAGGAAAAGCTAAAAAAACACCCGAATATCGTGGTGGCGACACCGGGTCGCGTACAAGAGTTAATTAAAATCAAGAAACTGAAAATGCATGAAGTGAAAACGATCGTGTTAGATGAGGCAGACCAGCTTCTTGTCCCAGAGCATATGAAAACGATCCAAGCGATCATTAAATCCACATTAAAAGAAAGACAAATCCTTTGTTTCTCTGCGACGTTGAAAGAGGAAACCGTTCAACTGATCAAAGACATTGCATCTGAACCAGAGGTATTGAGAATTAGCAGAAGCCAAGAAGAAGCGCAGAAGGTAGGGCATTATTACCTGTTATGTGATCAGCGCGACAAGGTGAAATTACTGCAAAAGCTATCACGGCTTGAGGACATGCAGGCACTTGTCTTTGTGCGAGATATTACGAATTTGAGCATTTATGCAGAAAAATTAGCGTATCACCATGTCGACCTTGGTGTGCTTCACAGTGAAGCGAAAAAAGCAGAGCGTGCTGTCATCTTAAAGGCATTTGAACAACGTGAATTCCCGCTCCTCCTTGCAACAGATATTGCAGCAAGAGGAATCGATATTGATGATCTGCCATATGTGATTCATGCAGATATGCCAAATGAAGAGGGCTACATCCACCGTTCAGGTAGAACCGGACGCGCAGGAAAAGAAGGCGCAGTCATCAGTCTTGTCACACCTCAAGAGCAATCAATGCTGAAAAAAATGGCGAAAAAGCTGAATCTTTCGCTTGAAGAAATTGTGTATAAGCAAGGCCAGCTGCACCTTGCGCCCAAGCAGGCATAAGAAAAGGACCCTCCATAATTGGCAGGGTCCTTTTTTGTTATGAAATTTTGACAAGTTGTTTTCCGACATTTTCCCCTTTGAATAGTCCAAGGAATGCATCAGGAATGTTGTCAAAGCCTTCAATGATTGTTTCTTTATATGTGAGTTTGTCTTCTTTTACCCATTGTGCGAGATCTTTTGCCGCCTCTTCAAAACGATCAGAGTAGTTGGCAACAATGAAGCCCTGCATTAATGCACTTGTTTTAATGAGTTTTGTTTGCACACGAGGGCCAATGTCTTCGCTTGCACTAATGTTATAAGAAGAAATGGCGCCGCAGACTGGAATACGTGCAAAACGGTTCAAATGATTCATCACAGCATCAGAGATGTCGCCGCCCACATTGTCAAAATACACATCGACACCGTTTGGACAGGCTTTTGCAATGGCGTCATCTAAATCATTTGTTGTTTTATAATTAATGGTTTCATCAAAGCCCAGTTCTTTTAAATAAGCCAGCTTATCATCAGATCCGGCAATTCCAACGACGTGGGCACCTTTGATTTTAGCAATCTGTCCGACAACAGAACCAACGGCACCTGCGGCTCCAGAAATGACAACCGTTTCGCCTTCTTTTGGCTGACCAATCGCAAGAAGTCCAAAATAGGCGGTTTGTCCTGGCATGCCCAAAATCCCTAAGTAATAAGATAACGGCGCAATGGATGGATCAATTTTTGTCAGAGACTCTGCTTTGGCAGTAGAATATTCCTGCCAGCCAAGGAATCCAAGTACAAAATCACCTTTCTCAAATTGAGGAGATTTGGACTCGACGACTTCTCCGACCACACCACCCTGGATCACTTCATTGAGTTTAAACGGAGGTGTATAGGATTTTGTATCTTGCATTCTTCCTCTCATGTAAGGATCTACAGACACATATTTCGTTTGAATCAAGACTTCGCCATCTTGCGGCGTTGGTATATCAACTGTTTCAAAATGAAAAACATCTTTAGTAGGTAACCCTTTTGGACGTTTTGCTAATTGAATTTGTTTTTGTTGACTCATGTCAAATCCTCCCTTTCACTTGCAACCTAGATTTACATTAACATGATGCTTCTTTTCGTTCAAAACATACGGTCTTTTCCAAGCACATACAAAAAAGCAGCCACCATCTAAAAGAAGGGGACTACTTTTTTTGAAGAGAGACAGAAAGGAGCGGCGGGAGACAACCAAACAGTTGATACTCATCCGCATCACGTTCTTTTAACAAATATTCATTTGCATTTTGCATGGAGGCTTTCATCATATCGTGCGTCACAAAAGGAAAAAGGATATTTAAATATGAGGACAACAGGTCTTGTGGATCTTGTTCGATTGACTCGATATCTCCAATGTTAATAATAATAGAAAAGAGATAATCGATGCAGATGTGAAAGTGCTGTTCAGCAAACAAAGTAAGCGGCTTTGCTTTTGATTCTTCAGGATTCCATTTTTGAAAAAGCTGTTTCACCAAATCACTGACAACCCATGCATTAAACTGCTGCTCAGCTGAAAAATAATACATCAGCTCCACCCCATTTCTAGCCTCCAGTATAAGAATTGTACAACAAATGACAAGGAAAGCATACAATTTTTCAGAAAATTTAGTCATATTCGCAGTCTTTTTGTCAAAAATAAGTCCATAGACGCATTAAGTTCACAGAGTAAAAATGGATGTGCTGGAGGAAGGTTTAATGACAAAAGTGACGGGTAAAAGATTCGTAAGACGTTAAAGGAGGAATAATAAATGAAACCTGTTGTAAGAGAGTATTCAAATGATGAAACACTTCAAAGAGATGTGGAGCAATTAAAACAACTCGGTGTTGCAAGAGAGGACATTTATGTTCTGTCCCATGACGATGATCGAACTGAGCGTATTGCAAGCAACGCAGATGCCAATACGATAGGTCCAAAAGAAGTTGGACTCAAGCATGCGGTTGGAAACATCTTTAGCAAAAAGGGAGATGAACTCCGCAATAAGATTCACGAAATTGGTTTCTCAAAAGAAGAAGCTGAGACATTCGAAGAACATTTAGACGAAGGAAAAGTTCTTCTCTTTGTGACTGACCATGAAAAAGTGAAAAATTGGGCATAAACGCCATCGTAAAAAGCCTCTTACTTTTGTAAGGGGCTTTTTTCAGATTTTTGACAAAGGGCTAAAATGAACTTGATTTTAGTCCTTTGTCTTCTTTTCAGCGTGATAGAAAATCTTTGCAGTCTAGGAAGGACGAGTACTGACGCGGAGCGAATTTCACATTCGTGAGCACCAGCACGCAGGACTGACAAAGAATGCGAGGGTTTGTCTACACGCTGAAAGCCTCTTACTTTTGTAAGGGGCTTTTTTTCATGCTGCGATAATTAAAATCTACCATCTGTCTTTTTCACTATAATAAGAAAGGTTGAAAAATTGGGATAAACAGTAAAATGTCTAATTGAAAATATAGAAACATCAAAGGATACCATCAAAAAAATGAAAAAAGTAGTGAAAATATCACAAAAAACCATTCGGGAAATAATTATGATATCTTTATTTTTATCTCAAAATGAAATAAAAATCTTGTGTAATTTAGTAGATAAATTTCTTAGTTCTATTGGTTTAAGTTGTATTCTTGTGTAGAAATAAGTGTTTTAAGGTCAAAAAACCACGAAATATACCTGTATTTTCAATTAGAAAATCATTCTAATGTTTAGGAAATAATTTGTTGACAAAATAATCTAAAAACAATATATTTGGCTTAATCAAGTCATTATGGAAGTAGTTGTTAAATTTTTGATAGGTGGATTTCAGGATCAATTCTGTAAATGATGATGCATTAAGACCTAAGGAAGAGCACTTCTGGGGCAAAGCGATACGGAAGAAATATCTATTAGACAAAAAAGAATAGATGAAAGATAGCTTAGAATAGTAGATTCGTCTTTCTACTATGCCTATTTCTCAATAATATTGTTCAAGGTATTCAGAGGATCATCATAAAGAAAGCGCTTTCTAAACGATGTTAAGGAGGTGAACCCATATGAAGAAAATGTATAACAAACTGAGGCGCTGTAACAGTTGAATGGCTGTGGTTGTATGTGAAGATGAGTGCTGAAAAAGAAGAGTGACATGTGGGATGCTTCTCTCCTTTTTCAGAAAACAGATTTCCTAAAAAATCCATCTTTCATTTTATCATAAGGCTTTTTGCTTGAAAACCACCTTTGTTAGGAAAGGTGATTGTGAATTGAAGGAGGTCACGTGATGAAAAAGGCTTTGTATCATGAAGACAGCGGGTTGTATTTAGAAAAAATGCGTATGGCTTTTCAAGAACACTATGAGCAAAGAACAGATATGTGGTCCACTGATCCATCGTTAACAGATGCTGCTGTGATGTCTCTGAAGGCATGGCGTTCCAGGGAAAAGGATGCACTTGCTTCTGTGCTGGATATCGGCTGCGGGAACGGCAGGGTTCTTGAACATTTACAAGGACTGTCGGCATATACCGGCATTGATCTTTATGAGCATGAGGAATGGCAAGGATTAAAGAAGAGAAAAGAGGTTCCTGTCCATTTTTATCATCAAGATTTTATGTCCTGGTCGATGAATCAAGGGCGCGAGCTGACGTTTGATCTGATTTTAGATCATGGCTGCTTTCACCATCAGCACCCTGATGACCACGAACGATACTTAAAGCAGATTTCCTCGCTGCTTCATGAAGGTGGTGTGTTTTCCCTTGTTGTATGGGGAGAAGAGTGGAAAACAGGCTTAATCGGAGAAGATGGACGCTTCCATTTTTCATTCTCAGATACTCAGCTTGGAGAAAAGATTTGTACATCAGGACTTGAGCTCGTTTCGATTACACCATTACAAGCGAAGGCTGGGATCAGCCAGCATCATGTCATTGCTGTCAAAATCTAGTGCAAAGGAGGATAAACGCGATGTTTGATGTGATGGTTCTTGGTGCATACCTAGGCGGGTGTCATGCTTCAATCAATGTAGCTGAATTGAAGTACGGACTATTCATCCAATCAAAGGGTACAACCGGATGACGTGCATTTGAAGAACCAGAGCTTCTAGTAAAGGAGAAAGCAGCTCGAAGCTAGCAGAGATATTCTTTTAGAGAAAGAGCATGTCAGTTTCCATTCAAGAATCATCCAATGGTGTTGCTCTCTTACAGAGAATACAGCGTATGAAGCTCGATTTCTGCTCCTTTGTACTGGACAAGTGACAGTCTAAAAAGAGTCTTTATGAAAGGTACTGATGGATGATTGGCATCGCACATCTATTCAGCCAGTATGACAGGAAATTTCTCCTGAGCCATGATTCTAGCTGGAACCGGTGCTCAGGATGCAAAGGGAGTGCATACACATATTCATCACGCCATCACTGCGCTGAGAGAGTTCAATGGGGTGCAGTGATGAATAGGGGGAGACAAATGAACAAGTTTGTAGCTGAACTACAATCAATGATTCATCATTTTACATTTCAAGAAAAACACTATTTGCTCGTGGGGCCAGTGAACCTGCCGATCTCTATTGAACATGAAGAAGTGCAGTTTACATGGTATGCCTTTGCGTCTGTAGAAGCTGATACAACGCCAACGGTTGAGTCTATTGTACAAATGAGTACCGAGCAGCAAACATTTTCCTCTTGTCTCCTTTTTGGCGACTTTGAAAATGAAGTGCCGCCGCTTGTGCGAATTCATAGTGTCTGCCAAACAGGGGATGTGTTTGGGTCACTGAAATGTGATTGCGGTCCACAGCTTGCATCATCGCTAAAAAAAATCACCGATTACGGAAAAGGCATGCTTGTGTATATGGCCAATCAAGAAGGGCGCTCTATTGGGCTAATGGCCAAAGCCTTCACGTATAAATTACAGGAAATGAAACTGGATACATTTGAGGCGAACAGGTTGATCGGCTGCGGAGATGATGATCGGCATTACGAGGAAGCAGCGGCTGTCTTGCACTATTTAAACAAAGGGAAACCATTGCATCTCTTAACCAATAATCCAGATAAAGTCGATTCCATTGCTGCTTACGGTCTTCCGGTTTTACGGTTTGATCATACGGTAGAAGCCTCTCTCTATAATGAGGCGTATTTAAAGGCAAAAGCAGCATCAGGGCATATGGTCGATGAGAAGAAATTAATTAATCAGTAGATGAGTTTATTTAAAGAAGGCGGGAGAAAAGCGTGAAACCTGATATCAATTGGATTCAAATCCCAAGCGGCTATGCGACGATTGGAAGTAATGAAGAAGATATGAAAAAGGCATCAGAATTTTGGAAGGACAAACTTCTGAATCCAGCCTATGGCCGTGAGAAAAAATTTCAAAAATGGCTGTACAAAGAATTTCCATCTTATCAGCCGTATATGAGTGAATTTTTCATCTCAGATACGGTCGTCACCAATGAATGGTATCAAAGCTATTGCGACGAGACAGGAAAGCCTTATCCAGAGAGCTTGACGAACCTAGAACTTGGCGGGGGAAAAGACCATCCAGCTTGGGGCATGGACATCGAGGAAGCTTTCTCATTTTGTCAGTGGCTGAGCGGGAAGCTTGGATATGAGGTATCGATCCCTACTGAGGAAGAATGGGAATATGCTGCCCGGGGCAATACGAGACATCAATATCCTTGGGGAGATGAGTTTGATCCCTCTTACTGTAATACGCACGAATCAAATATTGAAAAAACGACACCTGTCCGTCATTACGAAAAAGGAAGATCTCTATTTGGACTATATGATATGGGTGGCAATGTCGAAGAATGGGTCAACACCAAGTATCACATATATGAAGGCGGGATTGAGGTTGTAGATGATTTAACCGAGACACTCGGCAGTGATTACTACATTTTAAAAGGTGGCTCCTTCGCAAGAGGCGGAGATTTATGCAGAGTCGCAAGAAGACACGGGAAACACCCAGACCCTGTTTTTCGATTTACTGGTTTTCGTTTAGTTACTCGTCAAAAACAACATATAAAGGTGGGAGTGTAAAACCATGCATAGAGGACCGATTACATCCGTTTTATCAACTCAGCATGACCAAATTGTCTACACAGGTGGCTATGACCGCTGTATTTATAAATGGGACCGTGCCACGGGAGAAGGAACATTCATTGGCAGTCACGAGCATATCATCAACTCTTTATCCCTTTCGGAAAATGGAACGTATTTAGCGAGTGCATCGTCAGACTATACCATTCAATTATATGATACTGCCACCCATACAAGAATTCGTACGCTATATGGTCATGCGGATGATGTGGAAGCTGTCGCATTTGCGAAGCAGGATACGCTTCTTGTATCGGTGTCCAGAGATAGAAGATGCTTAGTTTGGGATATTGAAACGGGAGCCATTTTAAGAGAATTTCATGGACATAGCAAGGATGTATTAGCTGTATGGATTCATGAGGATAAAGCTTATACAACTGGTGACGATGGCTATGTCCTTGTATGGCTCTATGAAACAGGAGAAATTGTAGGTGAAATTGGCCCGTTTGATTATGAGCTGGATACCATCAGCGGAAGCAATCAAAAAGAAGTATTCGCCCTCGGCAGAGACGATGGCACGGTCATCATTTATGATGCCGCTACATTACAGGAGAAAAAAATCATCAAAGCTCATTTACAAGGCGTGAAACGTGTGAATTTTTCACCGAGCGGTAACTACTTGCTCACAGCGGGATATGACCATTTAATTAAGCTCTGGAATTATGAAACCGGTGATTTAATTGATACACTGCTGCCTCATAAATATCAATGGGAGCGCTCGCTTGTTTGGACAGAAGATGAGCAGGCCATTTTAGGCGCCAGCTTTGGGAAAACGTATTGTGAATGGTCCATTCAAGAAGGAAAAGTGATCTCTGATGAGCAGGAATTGGCGACACCTTCTATTAATGATATTGCGTTGACTGAAGCGGGTGATATTATTACTGCATCAGATGACGGAAAATTCAGAAAAAATGGAATCGAAATCGCAAAATCAACAGGTGTTCTCACAAATGGAGTGGCTGTTGCTCGGGATGGAAGCTATTATGCATGGGGCGATCATGCGAGTCAGGTGCATATTGTACACGAGTCATTGCAGCAAATGGTCTCTTTTGATCTCAACACAGGTCCTGTCAATAGTGTGTATTTTCATGAAGAGGATCGTCAATTTTATATCGGCACTTATGGCGGTTATGTGCATGTCATTTCGACAGAACACTTAAAGGAAATCGGCCGTTCTAAAGCACATGATTGCGCGGTCAAAGCATTAAAGGTAGAAGGGGATCATATCATCACAGCGGCAGTTGAAGGAACCATCTGTCTTCTTGATAAAAAGAGCTTGTCCTTAACAGCAGAATATATCGGGGCGACAGAGCTGTTAAATGATGTATTTATTGATAGCAAAAGAGATCGTATTGCCATTGTCAGCCGTGATAAAAACGTCCGATTGTTTGATTTGCATACAGGCAGAATTTTAAATCAGCACAACGAGCATCAATATTCCATTAAATCCATCACTGTGACAGACTCTGGCTATATCGTGAGCGGAGACTATTGGGGGTATATTGTGGCATGGAATCCAGAGCTAGATGTCAATACTGGTCCGATTCGAATTGCTAAGAATGGTATTAGTGCCATTAGGCAACTAGGAAATGATGTGTATGCAAGTTCATATGACGGTGGTATTTATCATATTCGAGAAGATGGTACACATACAGAAGTACTGCGCTTATTTGAACAATTTCCGAAAGAAGTAATCTCTCATTAAGAAAAAGAATGTAAGCGGGGGATTCTCATGATAAGTGTTTGCAAGGAACATATGAAAAAAGGCCTAACTGTACTCAATTGTCCGCATGTGCTCCTCATTAATAAATATGAATGTCGCAAATGCTGTTTTTGTAAACAACGAGCATCATATAAACTGTTTTATTCCTTGCCTTACTATGATCGAACTGAAAAGAAACGGATGGAGAAAATATAGCCCATGAGAATAGAACTCCTTCATTTTCTGAAGGAGTTCTTTCCCTTGAGAGAAGAAAGGAGTCCGAGATGAAAGACGATGTTTTTTATATGAAGCTGGCGATTGCCAACGCGAAGGCGATGAAAGGACAAACCTCACCCAATCCGCTTGTTGGTGCAGTAATTGTTCAGAGCGGTGAGATCGTTGGAATAGGTGCTCATCTGAAGGCGGGAGAGCCTCATGCTGAAATTCATGCGCTGCAAATGGCAGGAGAAAAGGCGAAGGGAGCAGACATGTATGTAACGCTCGAACCTTGTACACATCACGGAAAAACAGGCCCTTGCACCGAAGCGATCATCAAAAGTGGAGTGAAGAAAGTGCTGATTGCCACCCAAGATCCGAATCCGGTTGTTGCAGGTAAAGGAATTGCTTTTTTGAAAAAGGCTGGAATTGAAGTAGTGCAAGGAATATGCAAACAGGAAGCAGATCGTTTAAATGCTCCTTTTTTTCATTTAATGCAAACGAACCTTCCATATGTCATTTTAAAATCAGCTATTTCAATAGATGGGAAAATTGCCACGGCTGATCAAGAAAGCAAATGGATCACTGGAATAGAAGCGAGAACAGAAGTGCAGCGCTTACGTCAAGAAGCAGATGCGGTGCTGACAGGAGTGGAGACGATTATTGAAGATGATGCCGGCTTAATTGTAAAGGATTCATTGAACCATCAGCCCATTCGTGTCATTTTAGATTCAACATTAAGGATACCGCTTCATGCCAAATGCTTAACAGATCATATGGCAGAAACCATGATTTGTACATCACAAAATTATGATCATCAAAAGTATCAACAGTTGATACAAAAAGGTCATCAAGTATTTGTCACAAGCGGAGAACACCGGACAGATATTCAAGATGTGTTACGCATGTTGAAGAAGCGCTCTGTGATGTCAGTGCTTGTAGAGGCAGGAGGCAGTGTGAGTGCTTCATTTTTAGAAGCATCCCTTGTGAACGAAGCTGTTATCTATATGGCACCTTTGTTGATTGGAGGGAAAGATGCACCTACTTTTTTTGAAGGAGAAGGTGTAAAAAAACTAAAAAAGGCGATCCGTCCAGCGAATATTGAATATAGTATGGTAGGAAAAGATTTAAAAATGACGATGATATTTTAACGATGGAGAGAGGTCCTTGCACGTAGAGTGCAAGGCCTTTCAAATTTTTTGATAAAAATAAAATTGTACATACACCTTTATCGATCATGATGAATACGATGGATTGGGGTGATTCTATGAGAAAATGTAGACAATGCGGAAAGATATACCCAACTCATTCGACAGACCACTACCAAAAAGGAAGCTGGTATGATGCGTATAAGGATGATGGCTGGGAATGTGATAGTTGTAAGAAAGGTAAATCAGACAAACCAAGGAAACCAGTAAAAAATCCATGCTGTGGAAAAGATCCTTGTGTGTGTGTCATTCAAGGACCGCCAGGGGGAAGAGGAAGGAGAGGCCCAGCAGGTCCGGCAGGTCCAGTGGGTCCAGTGGGTCCAGTTGGCCCAGCGGGTCCAGCAGGAGCAACGGGCGCAACAGGCGCCACCGGTGTAGGTTTAACCGGTATCGTGGCATTTGATCCAGCGGATGCCCCAACCTATCCAGAAGGTCAAGTGGTGACATTTGATGGAAGTACGTATGTGGCGAATACAGCTTCACCAACAGGTACGCCAGGTACGTCTCCAGATTATACATTGTTAGCAGCTGCGGGAGATACGGGTGCCACGGGTGCCACAGGAACAGGAGCGACCGGTGCTACAGGAGATACAGGCGCAACCGGAGCGACAGGAGCCACAGGAGCAACGGG
>NZ_JBPAFI010000005.1:0-120429 GCF_050864245.1 Bacillus sp. XT-4 | reverse complement strand
GATACGGGAGCGACCGGAGTAACCGGAGCTACAGGTGCAACAGGAGATACGGGAGCGACTGGAGTAACCGGAGCCACAGGTGCAACGGGAGATACCGGGGCAACCGGAGTAGGGTTAGCTGGTATTTTGGCATTTGACCCAGCAACAGCTCCAACCTATACAGTAGGTCAAGTGGTGACATATGAAGGTGGAACTTATGTCGTAAATACAGCACCACCAACCGGCACACCAGATACGTCTCCAGATTATACGTTATTGGCAGCCGCAGGTGTGACAGGCGCCACGGGAGATACGGGAGCGACCGGAGTAACCGGAGCTACAGGTGCAACAGGAGATACGGGAGCGACTGGAGTAACCGGAGCCACTGGCGCTACGGGAGATACGGGAGCGACCGGAGTAACCGGAGCCACAGGTGCAACGGGAGATACCGGAGCAACCGGAGTAGGGTTAGCTGGTATTTTGGCATTTGACCCAGCAACAGCTCCAACCTATACAGTAGGTCAAGTGGTGACATATGAAGGTGGAACTTATGTCGTAAATACAGCACCACCAACCGGCACACCAGATACGTCTCCAGATTATACGTTATTGGCAGCCGCAGGTGTGACAGGCGCCACGGGAGCAACCGGTGTCACCGGAGATACAGGTCCAACAGGAGCGACCGGAGTCACAGGCGCCACAGGTGTAACAGGGGATACGGGTGCAACAGGGGCTACAGGAACAGGTGCCACGGGAGCAACCGGTGCAACAGGCGCCACAGGTGCGACAGGTGTAACAGGAGATACGGGTGCAACAGGGGCTACAGGAACAGGAGCCACGGGAGCAACCGGTGCAACGGGAGCTACAGGAGCAACAGGATCGAGTGCGATTATCCCATTTGCATCAGGTTTACCTGTCGCTTTAACAACCATCGCTGGCGGTTTGGTCGGGACATCTAGCTTGGTAGGATTCGGTAACTCAGCCACTGGTGTCAGTATCGTAGGTGGAATCATTGATTTAACCGGAGCCGCAGGAACATTGTTAAACATGGCATTCTCCGTTCCGAGAGCAGGAACCATTACGTCATTTGCGGGCTATTTTAGTACGACAGCAGCCCTTTCTCTAGTTGGCACAAATATTACTGTGACGGCTAGTCTGTTTGCTTCACCAACACCAGATAACAGCTTCACTCAAGTAGCGAGCGTTACATTGGCACCGGCATTAACCGGTATTTTAACGATAGGGGCTATTACAAACGGTATCGCTACTGGTTTAAATGTACCAGTCACACCAGAAACAAGATTGCTTGTCGTATTCTCGGCAACAGCTACTGGTCTTTCCTTAGTGAATACTGTAGCAGGCTATGCAAGTGCTGGTTTATCCATCACGTAATAGGCACACAGGGATGACTCAATACTGAGTCATCCTTTTTTGTCTGTGTGAATTTTCTCTTAACTTCATGAGAAAAAATGATATGATTTTCTTAGAGTCTATTCGGGTGAATCTACTGAATTAGGGGTTGTGGCGGTGAGGATGGGCAAAAGGAAAGTCACTTTACAAACAAAAATTTTGGGGTTAATTATTGGTCTTTTACTTGTTGTTATTGCCTTATTGACCATTTGTTTTGGTTTTTTGCAGACATCAGAAAGGCAGAGCCAAGCTGAACAGCTGGCGGTGCAAACTGCTAGAACGATATCTTATATGCCGCCTATTAAAACATCGGTGGCCACGGGAGATTCGCAAAATGAAGAACAGGCTGTGCTTGAGCAAATGAAGGAGCAAGTAAGAGCGCATGCCATTTTTATCACCAATCAAAAAGGAAAGGTTCTTTTTCATACGAATCATGAGGATGTAGGGAAAACCATCAGTGTGTCGGAAGGAAGAAGTACACTGCTATTTGGAGGAACTTCCATATCAATGGGTGATTCTGATGGTGAAACCGTTGTCAGAGGAAGTGCTCCGATCATGAAAGAAACAGGCAGTCATGAAGAAATTATTGGGACAGTCAGCGTCGAATTTTTAAAAAGAGATATCGATCAAGCGACAGCTCATCAACTCTTCAAATTAAGTTATATTGCCCTTCTTGTGCTCTTGCCTGGGGTATTTGGAGCCATTTTTTTAACAAGGAGTATTCGAAAAGATATATTAGGGCTTGAACCGCATGAAATTGCTTCATTATATCGAGAAAGAGAAGCGATGCTGCATGCGATTAAAGAGGGAATCATTGCATTTGACCGTAAAGGTGCCATTACGATGATGAATACGTCAGCTGAACAGATGCTACGCGTCTCTTCAACGCTGCCTCTTCATATTGATCAAGTGTTGCCAAATGCCAATCTTCTTTCCTATCTAAAGGTAGAGACGATTGAACCTAACATAGAATCAGTCGTCAATGATAAAACCTTCGTGCTAAATGTCAAAAAAGTGGTGCAGGACAATCGAGTATTTGGAGGAATTGTGAGCTTCAGGGAGAAAACCGAGCTGACAAAGCTGCTGGATACATTGACAGAGGTCAGTCAATATTCAGAAGACCTTAGAGCACAAACACACGAATTTTCGAATAAGCTGTACGCTATTTTAGGCTTGCTTGAGTTGAAACAAGTGGATGAAGCCATTGAGTTAATTAAAGAAGAGTATACACTTCAAAATCGCCAGCATGATTTACTCATGAAGCAAATTCGCTCTCCGAAGATACAAGCGATTTTACTTGGGAAGTTAGGAAAGGCATCTGAGAAAAAGGTCCATTTTCACATTGATGAAAATAGTTCATTGGAGCCGCTCCCAGCCCATTTGAGTTTATCTCACTTTATTACCATCATTGGCAATCTCGTAGATAATGCGTTTGAGGCTGTATTGAATAAGGAGACAAGAGAAGTCAGCTTGTTCATCACAGATATTGGATTTGATATTATCATAGAGGTGTCTGATTCAGGGGACGGTGTAGATGAAGGAGCCATTTCACAACTTTTCACAAGAGGACATTCATCAAAGGGAGAAGGGCGAGGTTATGGACTTGCCAATGTCAAAGAAGTGCTAGATGAACTTGGGGGCTGGATTGAAGTTGCGAACCAAAAAGAAGGTGGTGCCATCTTCACTGTTTACATACCGAAAGGCACAAAGGGGGAATAGGTTGTGATCAAGGTACTCATTGCGGAAGATGATTTTCGAATCGCTGCGATTCATGAATCTTATATACAAAAGGTACAAGGCTTTCAAGTGGCCGGCAAGGCAAAGAGTGCAAAGGATCTGTGGGAGGCACTTCAAAAAGAACAAGTGGATCTCATTTTACTTGATGTCTACATGCCTGATGAGCTCGGCACGAACCTTTTGCCGCTGTTAAGAGAGCGCCATCCTGAAGTGGATGTGATCATTATCACGGCTGCAACGGAAACGATGCTGTTAAGAGACGCCCTGCATTATGGAGTCGTTCATTATTTAATCAAACCAGTGACCGCCCAAAAATTCACGCAGGTGTTAACCGAATATAAAGAGAAGAGAGAGTTAATCAATTCAAAAGAGGAAGTCAATCAAACGATGATTGATCTGTTTTTTGGTCAAATACAGGAAGAATCGCAACAAAAGGATGAGCGAGACTTGCCAACAGGCATTAATTCACTGACTTTGGACAAAGTGAAAACATTCATGGCAGCAGAGATGAACGGAATTACAGCAGAAGAACTCGGAGAAAAAATGGGCGCATCACGCACAACAGCAAGACGATACGTAGAGTATCTTGTGACAACGGGAGAATGCCGGGCAGAGCTGGCATATGGAATCATTGGTAGACCAGAACGAAAATATTATCCCGCCAAAAAACAAACGGAGTCATAAAAATGAAAAAAGGAATACTCTTACTCATTTTGGTCTGTCTTTGTACAACGCTCACCTTTAATGAAAAAACAGCAAAAGATTCTTTCCTGGAGCACAGCCCATTATATATTGTGGTATCAGGTGTACCTGATGGCGGATTTGACCAAACGGCTCAAGTGATGAAAACCGTACTAGAACAAGAAAAGCTAGTGGAAGAGCCTGTGCATATTCTTTATCAAAGAGGCGGAACGGTTGATAAAGGCTGGACCTATATGATGGAGCGAGATGCCAATTATATCAGTTTAAATTCAAGCTTATTATTAAGCCGTAATTTGCTGGGCAGCAGTAACGTGACCATGAATGATTTTACCCCGCTCGCTATTCTTGCGGAAGAGTGGCAGGTAGTCGCAGTGCCAGTTGATTCTCCTTTCTCAAATGGAAAAGAGCTATTACACGCACTAAAAAAGAAACCGGATTCCTTAAAAATTGGGTTTGCCCCGGACTTTGGAAATGATGATCAAATCTCATTCGCACGGGCTGCCGAAATGGCAGGGATAGATCCGTACCGCATTCAGTTTTTAAAATTTGACAGTGCAGATGATTTATTTCAAGCACTCATTGACCATGAGGTAGATGCGGCGACTACAACCATTACAGAAGTTCGCCATGATTATGAAAAGAAAAGGTTGAAGCTCGTTGCAACCACAACGAATCAGCGTTTAGAAGGATTCAAAGACGTGCCCACTTGGAAAGAACAAGGGATTCCGCTCATCTTCTCTCATTGGCGTGGTGTGATGGGACCAAAGCAAATGAATCAGCACGACATTCGAGCATGGGATCAGCTTCTTCAAAAAATGACGCAAACGAAGTCATGGAAAAAGCAGTTAAAACAAAAAGGCTGGACAGGCCGTTATATGAATAGTAAAGAAGCAAAGGTCTATATGGAAGATCAATTAAGGCGTTATGAGCAATTTATACAAGGAGAAAAAGCGGTCAAATGAGACCGCTTTTTTTCATGGAACCAACAAAGAACAACAATTGCACAAAATGAACAAAAAGCATTTATCGACCAAAAAAGAATTAAAATTCATAATATTTACTTCAATTAAGGCGTCAGATATCATGACAGAAAGGGTTGGAAATGGGATACCAACATTTAATGAAAGCGTATACAACATAAGGGGTGAACGAAATGTTAGCGATCTTAGGATTTCTTATGATGATTGTATTTATGGTTTTAATTATGACGAAACGTATGTCTGTTCTAACGGCATTGGTATTAACACCGATTGCATTTGCTCTTATTGCAGGTTTTCATTTTACAGAAATTTCAGACATGATTGTCAAAGGTGTACAGCAAGTTGCACCAACGGCGGTCATGATCATGTTTGCCATTTTGTACTTCGGGATTATGATTGATGCAGGTTTATTCGATCCAATGGTGGCGAAAATTTTAAAGATCGTCAAAGGCGATCCATTAAAAATTGTTGTCGGAACAGCCGTCCTGACGATGCTTGTCGCACTTGACGGTGATGGAACCACAACGTACATGATTACAACAACAGCCATGCTTCCACTATTTACACTGCTTGGCATTCGTCCGATTATTTTAGCGGGTATTGCCGGAGTCGGCATGGGGATTATGAATACGATACCATGGGGAGGGGCAACACCTAGAGCGGCAAGTGCACTTGGCGTTGATCCATCACTTTTATTTGGCCCGATGATTCCAGTCATTGGTGCAGGGGTTTTGAGCATGATTGTGGTGGCATACTTTCTTGGGAAGTCTGAAAGAAAACGTCTTGGTGTTATTGAGCTCGAACAGCCGATTCATGCAAATGAAATGGCAGCAGCGCTGCAAGATGATATTAAGCGACCGAAACTTTGGTGGTTTAACCTAACGCTTACGTTGTTATTGGTGCTCCTTCTTGTCTCAGGAAAAGTCAGCTTAACGGTTCTATTTGTTCTGGCTTTCTGTGTGGCAATTATCGTGAACTATCCGAATTTAGAGCAGCAGCGTGAGCGGATTGCGGCTCACTCAACCAACGTCTTAGCGATTGCTTCCATGATCTTTGCAGCAGGTGTTTTTACAGGCATCTTAACTGGGACGAAAATGGTTGATGAAATGGCGATTTCGATTGTTTCGGCTATTCCAGAGCAGCTTGGCGGGTTTATTCCAGTCATTGTCGCGCTAACAAGCGGGATCTTCACTTTCTTTATGCCGAATGATGCATACTTTTATGGGGTACTGCCGATCCTATCAGAAACAGCGGCAGCATACGGTGTCGATAAAATTGAGATTGCGAGAGCATCTATCATTGGTCAGCCGATTCATATGTTAAGCCCACTTGTTCCATCAACTCATTTACTTGTTGGACTCGTTGGGGTATCACTAGATCAGCATCAGAAATTTGGCATGAAATGGGCGGTTCTTGCAGTCGTCGCCATGACAGTGATGGCGGTTCTCATTGGGGCCATTTCGATCTGGTAATGAGAAGAGTGTCTGCTGCTCATGCAGGCACTCTTTTTTAGGTCCTATTGCAGGGCAACATCCATTCATTTGCCCTATATAAAGACATGCATGATTCCTCCAAAAGATATATTTTTGAAAAATGCTGACACTTTTGCTGTTTTTTTCTTTATAATGCAAATCAACGAAGGGAGAGGATAGTATGTCCAAACAGAAAAGTACCATTCTTTTTGCTGCTGTATGCCTCATGGCAGGAAGTTTGTCGATGGTGACACCAGCTTCAGCGAATGCAGAGACCCCTTATTATGGAAAAAGCTATGAGCAGCCAGCCACGGTTCAAAAACTGTATCCTGAGCCTGACGAAACGTTTGATACCCCTGCCTTTCAGAAAAAAGGAGAAGCATTTACCACACAAGAAGAGCTTCAAGATTTTTTACGTGACATTGTCAGTAAAAGTCCTTACGCCACGCAGAAACAGATTGGAACATCCATTGAAGGCAGATCCATTCCAGCCCTCTATTTTACAAAGGATCGTCACATCTCTCCACTGTCAAAAAAGCCAACGATCTGGCTTCAAGCACAAATACACGGAAATGAACCAGCCTCCGGTGAATCTGCCCTTGTCATCGCCAAACGACTAGCAGGTGATGAAGGAGAGCGTATACTGAGCCATGTCAACGTCATCATTGTCCCAAGAATCAACCCAGATGGTTCTTATGCATTTGACCGCAGGCTTGCAAACGGAATGGATGGCAACCGTGACCACATGACACTAGAATCTCCAGAGCTGACAGCCCTTCATCAAGAATTTAATCGCTTTGCGCCCGAGGTCGTCATCGATGCCCATGAATATGATGTCGGTCAAAAGCAGTTTGAAGACATCGGTGCATCAGGTGCTCTCAAGTATCACGATTTGCTGATATTATCCGGTAAGAATTTGAACATTCCTGAAAGTATTCGTTTCACGTCAAATGAATTGTACGTCAACGGAGTGCGTGAAACATTGACGAATAAGGGATTTTCCAACGATTTATATTATACAAACACAAGAGGGAAGGACGGAAAAATCGATCTTTATGAAGGCGGAACTGATGCACGAATTGGCCGAAATGCCCTAGCGCTTTCACCAGCTATTTCATTTCTTGTAGAAAGTAGGGGGATTGGAATTGGCAGAGAGGACTTTACCCGGCGCGTGGCAGCACAAGTCACCACTCATGAAAAAATCATTGAGACAACAGTGAAGCATGCCAAGCAGGTGAAGCAGCAAATGGTGACGGAGCGGCTGAAACTTGTGAAAAAAGGTCTTCAATCAAACGATGATGATCAAGTGGTCATTCAAGATGCTTTCAAGGCGCCTGTGAACGATTCACTTGAAATGGTGGATATTGAGAAAGGACAAACCACCAATGTCCCGGTACGTTTTCATAGTGCAAGTGATGCGGTTCCTGTATTGACAAGAGAACGGCCGACAGCTTATCTTATTCTCCCAGGACATGAAGGAGTAGATAGAAAGCTCAGAACTTTAGGGTTAAAAAGTGTGACACTTCCTGTTGGCATGAAAGTACCTGTACAAGCCTATCAGGTAACAAAACGAGTGGAAACAAGCAAAACAGATATTCAGCTTGAAACGAGACTCGTTGAAAAGAAACGTCAGCTGCCAAAAGGAACAAAGGTATATGTGACTGCACAGCCAGAGACCAATTTGTTGTCACTTGCCCTTGAACCAGAATCAAAAGACAGCTATATGTCATCAGGTTTTATTGCATCAAAAGTAGGCGATGAACTACCAGTTTACCGATTCCTGTTATCTCAAAAGACGTTAGGTATAAAATAAAAAGGACTAAAATCAAGTTCATTTTAGTCCTTTGTCAACCATCCTAGAAGCGGCACAGTGCGTGCCGCTTTTTCTATTTTCGTCCAGCTCTGATCTCATCGGTCATGCCTTCATACGGTGCTTCTGCGATAATCGTTTCATCGTTTACCCCAGCATGGTGGATGTACGTAATGTCTGCGAATTCTGGTACGACATACTTCGGATAGGTTTCATATTTTTCACGGGATTCTTTCATGAGGTCGATATAGTCATTTTGATAGCAAACGGTGATATCTGGACGTTCATGCACCCATTTTGGGAAGAAAATGACCCCATGCATGCGTTTCTCCTCAGGCATAAAGTTTAAAGACACGTCTGTCCCAGTCGGTTCCGTCCAGGAAACTTTGTATACCCCTTTTGTCAGCTTCACAATATTCACTTCTTGATCACGAACCCAGCGGCCTCCAACCATTCCGCTATGAATGCGGTAATCGATGGTGTGATCGTTTTTAATGTAAATCTCATATTCCCAGCCATTTTCATACGTATAAATCATATGAAGTCCAACGAATTGATCCATGTTTATTCCTTCTTTCAATTAAAATGATGTTGTTTCAAACATGTCATGATTTACATGTTTATTTTAGGGTGTATGGTATACTATTGTCAAAGAATATGCGTTGGAGGCATGTCATGAGAGTACTGAAATATGCCATTCTTGGCTTACTAGATCAGCGTGAGCTGACAGGATACGATATGAAGAAACACTTTGAAGATTCCCTTGGACAGTTTTGGAGTGCGAAGCATAGTCAAATATACCCTGAATTAAAGCGGCTAACAGAAGAGGGTTTTATTGAATTTGATATTCACATACAAGGAAAGAAGCTAGAGAAGAAGGTTTATCAAATCACTGATGCAGGAAAAAGAGAACTGCATCAGTGGTTAAGGAAAAAAGGCCCGATTCCAGACACAACAAAAGATGAATTTATGCTAAAAACGTTCTTTATCTCATCTATGGATCAAAAAGAAGCGGCCGGTCTCTTCTCACATCAGCTGCAGGAGCGAACAAAGAAAGTAGAGATGCTTGAACAGAAACTGAACATTTTAACAGAAGAAGATCCATCTGCCCAATCACTGCATTCAACACAATTCGGGCATTATTTAGTGCTGACAAGAGCAATTGAAAGGGAAAAAGGGTATGTTCGCTGGCTCCAAAAGACCCTTGAAGTCATTGATTCATCCATTGTCTAAGGACAATCGTCGCACGATATGATAAAAAATGGTTTGAAACAAGTGAATTTATCAATAGAAACCGCTACAATGGATATATTCGTATTAAAGTGAGGCGAGTATGTTTGAGTAACCAAGAAGCGTTGTGGAATGAAGCAGAAGCTTTTATTTCTGTATGCTATGAAGAATTAGGCAAGTCAAATGAAGAAAAAGCAGCACGTCTGCATGAAATAAAACAAGAAATTGAGTCTGACGGCATGTATACTCATACGCAGGAAGAATTAGCTCACGGGGCAAAAATGGCATGGCGCAACAGCAACCGGTGCATTGGGCGCTTGTTTTGGTCAACACTGCATGTGCATGACTGCCGGCACGTGACAACAGAAGATGAGGTGAAAGAGGCACTCTTTCATCATATTGAGTATGCGACAAATGGGGGTAAAATCAAACCGTCCATTACCATCTTCCCACCAGAGAACAAGGGACGGAAGGAAGTCGTTATTTATAATCATCAGCTCGTTCGTTATGCGGGATATGAGTCGGAATATGGCATCATTGGGGACGAGGCATCACTTGAATTAACCAAGTTGTGTGAAGCGCATGGCTGGAAAGGCGAAGGCACGCATTTTGACCTTCTGCCACTTATGTTTCAGCTAAAAGATCAGCCGCCGGTTTTGTATGATCTTCCGAAAGAAATCGTTCAAGAGGTAGAGATCACTCATCCTGAATATGATGGGTTCGGTGATTTAGGACTGAAATGGTATGCTGTTCCGATCATTGCTGATATGAAATTAGAAATTGGCGGCATTCATTACAATGCGGCACCGTTTAATGGATGGTATATGGGAACAGAAATTGGCGCACGAAATCTAGCTGACGAAAACCGCTACAATATGCTGAAAAAAGTCGCTTCTATTTTAGGGCTCGATACAACAAAAAATTCGTCACTTTGGAAAGACAAAGCCATTGTCGAATTGAATGTCGCGGTTCTGCACTCTTATCGCGAGGCAGGGGTAACCATTGTAGATCACCATACAGCAGCCCATCAATTCAAGCAGTTTGAAAAACAGGAAGAAAAAGCTGATCGTAAGCTGACTGGTGATTGGACATGGCTGATTCCGCCAGTATCACCAGCTGCTACGCATATCTTCCATCGTCACTATGACAATACGATCGTGAAACCGAATTATTTTTATCAGGAAAAACCCTACCACGGGACGGAAAGAGCCTAGCGAAAAGCTAGGTTTTTTTGTATGAAATGAGTCTTTGGAATGTTGTTTGATTTGGAAAATGATGGTTTAATGGCGGTGAAATCAAAAAGGGGGAATATAGATGAAAAAAATGACGTTGCTCATATTTTTGGCTGTATTCAGTTTCAACGGATTTCTACCACTAGGTGATGAAAGAGCTAAAGCAACGACTGGAGCAATGGTTCAGAATGACATCGATTTAAAGGTGACAACCGATCGTTCAACTTATACTTCGCTTCATCCTCAGGTCAACGTCAACATGACAGCAATAACAAATGAAACACTTTATTATACAGCTGCTATTCGAAAACTTACTTTCCCAGTGACACCAGTCTTTACACACGAAGGGTCTATCTCTGGACAAAACGCTTTCGCAGCACCTACTCGTTTATTACTTCCTAACAGTGGATCAGTCAACTATGATGTTCATGTGAGTCTCTACAAAGATGCTTCACGTACAACCTTGATTGGTTATTATGTTGCAAACTCATTTACTGTTGTGAAATAAAGGATACACATCAACTATCCTTTAATCCGAAAGTCTTGATAATGGGCGAACTTGGTGAGCGGCTCCATGTCCAAATGTGTGACTTTTGAAAAAGGACTGCCTTTACGGACGGTCTCTAAAAAGTCAAACACCTCCTGCTGCTCTCCTTCTACTTTTAACTCCACGTGACCCTCATCTGTGTTGCGGACCCAGCCTTTTATCCCTCGATTGACGGCTTCTCCTTGAACAAAATATCGAAAACCGACTCCTTGCACTCGTCCTTTTACAATAGCGTGATAATGAACCAATGTCATCTCTCCTTTTTTCTCATCGTACCATAACCTGTCTCGGTCCTTCACGTACCGACTATGATTTGACTGTCAAACCATGTAAAATAAAAGCAATCAGACAATCAAAGGAGATGGCGAGAGTGGGGCAGACAAGGTACGACATCGAAGGAATTCAAGTAGGACAACCTATCACCACCTATGTGAATGGTAAAGAAATCAAAACAGCCATCAACAAAAAGCGTATTCACGAGCCTGTTTATTTGAGTAAGCTCAATTTTGATGGAGATGGCCAGGGTGATTTGGTCCATCACGGAGGTGATGATAAAGCCATTTGCGTCTTTCCATATGATCACTATACTTACTTTGAGCAATTTTTAGGGGTGCCGTTACAGGAGGCAGCCTTCGGTGAAAACGTGACCGTGCATCAGCTTGTAGAGACAGAAGTTCGTATTGGTGATGTATTTCAGTTTGGGGAAGCGATTGTTGAGGTCAGCCAGCCAAGACAGCCATGTGTGAAGCTCTCTCTTAAGCATGGAAACATGAAGCTTGTGAAGGAAGTGCAGCAAACGGGATATACCGGTTTTTATTTGCGTGTGCTGAAAGAAGGAATGGTCTCTCCTGATGAAGCTCTTGTGTTAGTCGAAAAAGCGCCCCATCCCATCACAGTCCACGAAGTCAATGAAGTCAAATACCGTCAAGTAGATCAAAACAGGCTGAAAGCAGTTCTTGAAGTAGATGCCTTAGCAGATGTGGTCAGAAAATCTTTAGAAAAACGTGTTCAGCCCATATAAAAAAGCCGTACATCTGCTATGGATGTACGGCTTTTCAACATTTAAGAGCTCGTTTTCTTTTGCTCAAGAAGATTTGCAAGGAAATAAGTTTTAAAGCTTTGAAGCTTTCTTCCTTCATGCTTGGTCACACCAAGCTTCTTTAATTCTTCGACATACCAGCCTTTGCTACCATAATGCATGATAGAAAACTCCTTTCAATGGAAACTGCCTGCATTGTAACATCTCAAAAAAGGACGTGAAAAGTGTGCAGGTGTTTAGAAATGAAAACTGATTCTATCTGCCTATGATCCATGTATATGCTGGAAATAATTATTTATGAATTTGGCGGGTTGAGGGTAACGATGATCATGCCCACTGTCATAATCATGATGACAATACCGAGGTAGGTCATCATGGATTGTTTTTTCTTAATACCTACAACCGTTAAAATAATACTTTCAATAAAGAAGATAACACCGATGATGATGAACCACATATCAAATAAGACCCCTTTCGCATATCTTTGCCTATTTTACCACAGGCATTTTTGTTTAGTCGTGACAGATTCGTGAAAGGGATTGCAGATTGTTGAGAAAGGGCTAAAATGAACTTGATTTTAGCCCTTTGTCTTCTCTTCAGCGTGATAGAAAACCTTTGAAGTCTAGGAAGGACGAGTACTGGCGCGCAGGACTGACACCGAATGCGGGGGTTTGTCTACACGCTAAAATCCCCTCCAGTGAAGGAGGGGACCTGCTTGCTTACAGCTTTGTTAAAATAATCGGTTCGTCTTTTGTGATCACAATCGTATGTTCAATCTGTGCGACCAGGCTCTTATCAGGTGTTTTAAATGTCCAGCCGTCATCTGCTTGATAAATCGATTCAGCATTTGTTGAAATGAAAGGTTCAAAGGCGATCACTGTCCCATTCTTAAACAAAGCATTATCGAATGGATCATAATAGTTCAAAATATGGTTAGGTGCTTCATGCAGGCTTTTCCCAATGCCGTGTCCTGTCAGGTTTTTAATGACGGTAAATCCTTGTTCTTTCGCCGTATTGTAGACCGCACGGCCAATTTGATTTTGTCTTTTTCCGGCTTTCGCATGCTTTAATCCTTCAAGGAATGCATCCTCTGCACACTGGCATAATGCTTCAAGACGAGCATCTCCTGTACCTAAAACGAATGAAATCCCAGTATCGGAATAATATCCATCAAGCTCTGCTGAGATATCAATATTAATGAGGTCGCCCTCTTGTAAAATGGTTTTTTCACTTGGAATGCCATGTGCGACTTCATCATTGACACTGATGCAAGTCGTACCGGGGAAATCATATTCTTTTTCAGGAGCTGAATTGGCTCCATGCTCTTCTAATATTTTTTTCCCAATCAAATCTAATTCTTTTGTAGACATGCCTGGTTTCGCTTGGCTTTTCATTTCTTCTCTTGCCAAAGCGACAATTCGGCCGACTTTTTTTAAGGCTTCTAACTCATGATCATATTTGACAATCACTGTTCATTCCCGCTTTCTATAACTTCATTCTATTCAATAGCTTACCACATTTTACGCCAAAAGAGTAAAGGCTGAGATTCGGGTGAGGTGTGGACAAATTGGTATAGATAACTAGATGTGCATATGATATATTTTTTATGAACATCATGAGAGATTTGTTCATGGTGATGACGAAGGGGGGAGAAATAAGATGGTGTTTCAGTTTTTTCAAAAGTTAGGAAAATCATTTATGCTTCCAATCGCTGTGCTTCCTGCAGCGGGTATCATTTTGGCTATTGGGCGAGAAGATGTATTCAACATCCCGTTTATTCATGCGGCAGGAAATGCAATTTTTGCGAATTTGGCTTTAATTTTTGCTATGGGTGTAGCGATTGGTATTTCAAAGGACGGTAACGGGGCAGCGGCGTTATCTGGAGCGATCTCTTATTTTATTTTGTCAGCTGGTACCACGTCGATCAATTCGACCAACAATATGGGGGTATTGGGTGGTATTTTGTGCGGACTTTTGGCAGGTTACGTTTACAATAAATTTAAGGACACGAAACTGCCTGAATACTTAGGTTTCTTTAGTGGAAGACGGCTTGTGCCTATTATGACAGCACTTTTTACCATTCTATTAGCAGCCGTTTTTGGTTATGTATGGCCTCCAATTCAAAGTGTGATCAATGATTTAGGGGAGTGGATTTTAAGTCTTGGAGCAACGGGTGCCGGGCTGTTTGGCTTCTTTAACCGCCTGCTCATTCCATTAGGACTTCATCATGTGTTGAATAATCTATTTTGGTTTCAATTCGGTGAATTCAGCGGAGCGACAGGTGATTTAGCGCGGTTCTTCAAAGGCGATCCAAGTGCAGGTGTCTTTATGACTGGTTTCTTCCCAGTGATGATGTTCGGGCTGCCGGCGGCATGTCTCGCGATGGTTGTGACCGCAAAGCCTGAAAAACGAAAAGCAACAGCCGGTCTTATGATTGGAATGGCACTGACGTCATTTATTACAGGAATCACAGAACCAATTGAATTCTCATTTATGTTTTTATCTCCACTTTTATATGGTGTTCATGCGATATTAACTGGTCTTTCGCTCTTTATTGTCAACACCTTAGGCATTCATAGCGGTTTCGCTTTTTCAGCGGGTGCGATTGATTACGTTTTAAGTTTTGGAATTGCGCAAAAACCCATTCTGTTACTTGTGGTTGGGGTCATCTATGGCGTGATTTACTTTGTTGTTTTCTATTTCCTGATAAAATTGTTAAAGCTAAAAACACCGGGCAGGGAAGATGATGACATCGAAGATATTTCAGGGGATGATACACATACTGCCGGAGCAAGTATGCTCGTAGAGGGACTAGGCGGCAAAGGCAATATCACCACAATTGACCATTGTGCGACCCGTCTTCGTTTAACAGTAGAAGATACCGATTTATTAAATGAAGGTACATTGAAAAAAGCAGGTGCCAAAGGGGTACTGACGTCAGGAAAAACTTCCGTACAAATCATCATTGGAACAAATGTCGAATTTGTCGCCGATGATCTTCGCAAGGAAGTCGATCGGGACTAAAAAAAGCGTTCAGCCAGATCAAATGGGCTGAACGTTTTTTTGTTTTCGCTGTTCGATCACCAGTACAATGCTGATGACAACAAGTAAAAACCATGAACTGATTTTACCAAGATGGACGAGAGACCAAGCATGCTGCTGATTTGGATATTGCCATGCTCCTAAAAAGGTCGTGACATTTTCGGCCACCCAAATAAAAAAGCCAATCAGCAAAAACGAGATAACAAGCGGCATGCGAAAGGTCGATGAACCGACCTGAAAGGAAACGGCTGTTTTTGGATATTCAACAATTAGGAGCAAAAAAATCTCATTCACCCTTATATTTTAAATATAACTTTGGTATATTTGTATTTATTTTGATTAAATTTAAGGAGAAAAATATGAAAATTAAAAAAGTCATTCTTCTATCAACCATATTCATTCTATTTATTACCGCAACATGCGTAATAATTTATGCGAAAAACAATTACCCAAAATTCATGGGTGAAAGTAAAGATCAGTATTGGAAAGCAGAACTAACGAGAAGTGACAAGACAAGTATAGGCCCAAACTATTATTTGGAACTTTATTGGAAAGGAAACAAAAATATAGAAAAAGAAATAAAAATTAAAACATTAAAACTAAAAATAGATGGAAAAGTATATGAAGAAAATGAGAACTATGACTTGGCGGAATATGCCACAGATAAATCTGAAAATGCTCCAGATCATATAACAACATTTGATTTCATACCAGAAGAAAAAATAAAAGGACACAAATTAGAAATAGAAATAGAGTGGAAAAATCAAGATTCTGAAAAGTCATCTAATATAAAAATAAAAGAAAAAAACATAGTAAATCTTAATTAATAAGATCTTTGTTATCAAAGACAAAAAAGCAGGCTCCAGTCAGCCTGCTTTTCCTTAGCAACTATTTAATTATTGATACCAACAGCCAATGCGCAATGACTTCAAAAGTCTCATTAGTTACCTCATCATCTTCAATCCAGATCAGATCCCAGCCTCTGCAATAATGTTTTCATACAAAATGTAACCCCTTTTCACTGTCTGAATTACTGAGACGGTGATAACGAGAGAAAAGTTTACCTCGACTAGATATTCATGAACAATTTGTGAATATATATGTGAAAAGGATCACAAATGTATATTAAGTAGTATAATAAGATCATAAAGAAAATGTGAAATATTTCACATAATTTAAAAGGAGGCATCATCATGTTTACAAAATTCTTACAAACGAATGTATGGGCAGCGGTTATCCTTTTGGCAGCAAGACTTTATATCGGATGGACTTGGCTGACATCTGGTATTGGAAAACTAACAGGCGGATTCGATGCATCAGGATATTTGCAATTTGCCATAGCTGAACCTGTTGTGAAAGATGGACATCTTGTTTATCCGTTCTATGTCTGGTTTTTAGAAAATGTCGCGTTGCCAAATGCCGGACTCTTCAGTGCCATGGTCATGTGGGGAGAAATCTTAGTTGGTCTAGGACTAATTGTTGGATTGTTCACAACAACAGCAGCCTTTTTTGGAAGCGTGATGAATGTCTCTTTCTTACTAGCTGGAACCGTTTCTGTTAACCCGCTTCTTCTTCTGATCGCCGTCTTCATTATGGCAGCGAAAGGAAATGCCGGAAAACTTGGCCTTGATTATGTAGCAGGTCCAGTCCTTAAGCGAAAACTGAAAAGAAAGCCGCATTTAGAAGTGGCATCTTAATAAAAGAAAGCATCCTGAGCGAAAACTCAGGATGCTTTTTATTTAGGAACTGGCTTTGATGAGGTTAATATGCACCACAGTCAGCTCGTGCTGACTGATATCTGGATCATGTCCGACGATAAATTCGAGCTCATAATCACCGGTCTGATAAACGTATTTCTTCTCTTTTGTTTGTGGGATGGTGCTGACTGAATCTGCTGGTCCAAGATGTTTCTTTAATAGGGAAGGAGTCATTCCTCCGATATTCGTTTCTTTTTCTACATTTGTTCCAAAATAACGGATTTCGTTAATCTTGCCTTTTTTGTCATAGTGAAAAGCAAATCCAGGGTTGCCCATCTCAGCATGATACAAATCAAAGCCGCTTTGACCCGTTTCTGGATAAGGCTGTCCTAGTTTATGCCGAACGTCTTTTTTTGTTTGAACCCCTATTTTGAGTCCTTCTGCATAGTATGGCATTTGTCCTTTATGCGCCAGCTGATAGATGCTGTTTAGCGCTGCATTCGGCCCTTGAGGAATGGACTGTTCTGCCTGCGTTTGGGTCATGGCGTGCGCTGAAATCGATGGGCTGAAAGCAAATAAGGTGGAAGAAGCGAGTGAAGCGGTCACAACAAAAGCTGCTGTTTTTTTCATGATTAATCAATCCCTCCTTCTTCAACTATACCCGGTGTCATGCGGATCAAACGTAAAAAGCCCCAGCTGATCTTGGATCGGCTGGGGCCTTAAATGAGAAAGTTATTTGGAAGACGAGCTGGATTCATCTTTGGCGGAAGAGGAATCTTTTTCATCCTGTACTTTCTTTGTGTAGTCATAATCATTTCGCTCAATTGGTGTAAAGCCTTTAGGTTTGTAGAAACGGAGTAAATCTTCCGTGACAATCTTATCAGATGTCTCTAGCATCTTTTTCACCGTTTCGTTTTCTTGTGATGCCTTTTCAGTCGGCTCGATTTTTTCACCTGTTTTGTTGCTGTAATAGTTGTTGCCTACTTTCGTGTAGTCCTTAGACACGAAGTCTCCATTTCTAAATGGCACAAGCTCTTTAAAGTTCTTCGATAAGATATCAGAACCAGACATTAAATAGTTCTTTGTATCATCTCCGAGCAGGTGGAGAAGGGTAGGCGCAACATCCACTTCACCAGAGTATTTATGAATCTGTCCGCCTTTTACACCTGGCACATGGATAAAGAGCGGCACACGCATAAGCTGGGCATTTTCATAGTCTCCAATTTTTTCGCCAGTCACTTTTTCCATCGCTTCATTATGGTTTTCTGAAATGCCGTAATGGTCACCGTACATAATGACGACGGTATTGTCATAGAGACCAGATGTCTTCAAGTCATTAAAGAACTGTTCAATGGCTTCATCTAAATAATGAGCAGATTGGAAGTAGTTATCAACGACGGAGTCTCCGAAGTCGCCAGGTTCAAAATCAGTATCACCTTCATCCATACCAAATGGGAAGTGGTTTGACAGCGTAATGAATTTTGAATAAAACGGCTGTTTCAGATTTTCAAGCATTGGCATGGATTCTTTGAAGAACGGTTTGTCTTTCAATCCATAGTTCTTCGTATCTTGTTCATTCATATCGTAGTACTCAGAATCGTAAAATCTGTCATATCCAAAGGACTTAAACATTTCATTTCGGTTCCAGAACGTTTTCGTATTCCCGTGGAATTCTGCGGACGTGTATTGGTCCTTTTTCAAAATGCCAGGAAGTGCCTGATATGTGTTTTGAGCTTTGTTAATAAACACAGAGCCTTGTGATAATGGGAAAAGCCCCGTATCCATCATAAATTCCGCATCAGATGTCTTTCCTTGTCCTGTTTGATGGAAGAAGTTATCAAAATAAAACGTTTTGTTGTCATGGGCTAATGAATTGAGGAAAGGAGTGACCTCTTTTCCATTCACCTTGTAATCAATGACAAAGTTTTGCAGTGATTCAAGAGAAATTGTAATGACGTTCATGCCTTTCGCTTTCCCGTAATAAGCCGGGTTTGGATCAGCGCTATTCGCCTTTAGATAATTCTCTACATCTGTTACGTCACTTGAATTTGCCAGGGCACGCTGGCTGTTTGATTTCACATTTTGAATGGCATCAAACACCGTAAAATTATAAGCACCCAAGTATTTGACTAAATAATTGCGGTCGAACGATCTTGATAAAAGCTCTGGGCGATCAATTTCTGCTGCGATTAAGTTGACAACAAAAATCAGAACAGAGGACACAAGAACGAGTCTAAACGATTTTGTTTTTTGAACAGGTACTGTCGCTGTACTTGTTTGCTGCTGTCTTTTCATGCGGACTGCGAGTACGATCAAGATGATGGTATCGAGAAAGTAAAACATATCAGTCCAACGCATGAGTGAAAATGCACTATCACCTAATTGTCCGCCATTCGTTCCTGCCTGCATCACTGTAGGCAGCGTGATAAAGTCATTGAAGAATCGATAGTACACGATATTTGCGTAAAGTAAAAAAGACATGAAAAAGTGAATCACAATGATAGCGGCAGGCTGCCATTTTTTCTTGAACAATAAAGCAAAGCCAAGAAAGAACAAGCTGGAGCTAATAGGATTCACAAAAAGCAAAATATGCTGAAGCACATTTGATATACCAAGTTTAAATTCGATTAAATAAGCTGTATACGTCTTGAGCCATAACAAGATGGCTGCAATTACAAAGAAGCCGAGGCCCCTTTTTTGAATAAATGTTTTCATTTAAACACTCCTTTTCTCCGTTAAACGGAAGAGGCGGAACGAAAGAAAACGAACCATTAGAATATACCATGAAATGCACAAATAGAAAAGTCATAACCGGTGAGCACCTAAGGCAACCTGTCCGAGCTAGAAATGGGAAGACATCGAAAATATTCGATCTCCGAAAAACTTTTTGTGAAATTCATCCTAATAATTACAGAAAATTCTGTATTTTTCCTGTTGCTATATCAATAAAACAGGTAAAAAGACACAAGTCTAAAGAATTAATTTGATTTCTACAATGGTGTATTTAGGCGTATTTCCAGTGTTTATTAATGTTTATGCAGGTTAAGTAAAAAAAATGAATGAATAAACCGCTGAATTGTCTGGATAATAATTCCTTCAAGAAAGTATATTGATATATATTGTTGTTTCACAAACATAATGGTTTTGATGTGTATTGTAAGGGTTTTATTCTTTTTGAAGGGTGAACAAATTATCTAAATATACTTAAGTGAACAGTTCGACACTATAAACTTTTGAAATGGGGTCGATATAGACAGTGACAGGAAATCTTCCATTGAAAGGATTGATAGTATATGACTGTACGAGCACAGAACCTCGTTCAGAACTGGTTTCCGAGTGAGGACGGAAATGCAGAAGAGCGGAAAGAACTCATTAAATTAATGGAACAGATCATTTCAGGGGTCGATGACCTGAAGGATCCGAACCGTGCTCACCTAAAAGGTGAAAAGAATCGCGAGGAGGACTTTTACAAAAAGCTCACTGAAACAAGTCAAATTCCGATGAACGGACAACAAGCGGAACTTGTGAATGAAGAATTACTGAAGCTTTTACATAATCATCCATACCACACGAAGTATTTCTTCACGAACATTTTGCCAATGGCAAGTACACCAGGAATTCTAGGCATGCTGACGGCTATGCTGGTTAACGGAAACAACCTTTGGGATGTGTATGGACCAGCAGGTGCGGAAGCTGAGGTCAGAGTGGTCTCAATGATGTCTAAGCTCATCGGATATGATCCAAATGTGAGCGGGGGCTACACAACATGGGGAGGTCAAGGGGCTATTTTCTCGGGGCTTCGTTTAGCGATTGCGAAAGTTGCACCGGAGTCATTACGAAAAGGCGTCCCGCAAAATCTTTATGCGTTTTGTTCTGATGCAGCACATTACAGCTTATTTAAGTCAATGGAAGCAACAGGGATTGGCACAGACAACTTAATCAGAATTAAGACGAATAAAGATCATTCGATGGATATGGAAGATTTGCGTTGTCAAATGGAACGTGTTGCACAAAATGGCGGAATTCCCGTTTATATTGTGGCAACAACCGGAACAACAGATGCCATTGCAATTGATGATGTAAAAGGGGTGCGTGAAACGGCAGAAGCCATTGCTGAGAAGTATGGTCTCAAGGTGCCGCATATTCATGCAGATTCGGCGCTTGGTGGATTCTTTGCTTTCTTTAATGAGTATGATGTATCTGAAAACCCGCTGCAATTCTCAGACGGTGTTCTTCGTATGCTAAAAGAAATCAAAGCGAAATTCCAGCATCTTTCTCTTGCTGACACGATGTGTTTTGACTTTCAAAAACTCGGACAAACACCATACACATCTAGTTTATTCTTAGTGAAAAACGCTGCTGACTTAAAGCGTTTAGATCTGGAAGAACAAGAGACACCATATGTTGGACATAGAGGATACGGCGAATACCATACGGGTTATACACTGGAATGCTCAAGAATGGGAAGCTCCATCAGCATGCTAAGTGTGCTGCTAACGTTTGGAGTTGAAGGATACCAGCGCTTGCTCGGTCAATTTTTAGAGGTGAACCTTGCATTTAGAGAAGCACTTCGTCAGGAAATTCCACAAGCAGAAGTCGTCAATGATGACAATGTCGGAATGGCTACATTGTTTAGAATTTACCTAGACGGCTCTCCTCGTTTTAAGGAAGAAATATCTGGAGAAGCAACTGCTATGGAAATTGAGCGCAACAATGATTTGAACAAAATCCTCTTTGAAAAGCTTGGAGAGAAAAGAGACGAAATGTTCTTTGGTGATACAACGAAGTTTTTACAAGTCAATGCCAAAGAAGGTCAAGAATTCTATCTAAGTGTGAGTAAATTTTTTGTGATTTCACCTTATACGTTACCGGAGCATATCCCTCATATCGTATCTTATTTAAAAGATGTCATTGCATCTGTTTGTGGACAATTTGAAAGTGTAGAGGCTTAAATTAAAATTGAGAGTGGAGATGTAGAAAAAAATGGCGAAACAAAGGAAGTTTGGAGGACTTACGATATCCTCCAAAATCATGTCAGTCGTTGTCGTAACATTACTCGCAACCGTTGCATTATTCGTTCTAACATTTTATTTAGTTAGCCAGGATTTATCTTCCCAATTATTAAAGCAATTTGATTATCGATTAACAACAGATATTGATACAGCGAAAAAAGAAATCGATAATATTGATGGAAATGTCCTTAGCATTAGCGGGAAGGATGATCCCATTTATGTGGAGATCAAAAAGAAATTCACAGAACTACAAAAAGATCATACGCTTGAGAACTTATACGTGTTATCAAATAAGGGCGGCAAAGAAAGAATCATCGTACTAACAGGGCAAGACAATGATTTTGATCAAGATTATGTCTTTTCAGATGAAATGAAACAAGCTCTTTCTGAAGATAAAATGGTCAAAAGTGACATTTACGTTGATTCGTATGGGACTCATAAATCCGTCTTTTTACCAATTAAAGATTCAGGCGGTGAACTCACGGGGATTTTAGGAATTGACTTAGATGCCTCTGTTGTTCCAGCAACAACGAAAAAGCTGACAATTTATATCACAGTAGCATCTGCGATTGTGCTCATCGGCGGATTACTCTTCTCATTCTTCATGGGAAGAAGAATTGCAAAACCAGCACGCTCATTAATGGAATCAGCGGATCGAATTGCAGATGGTGATTTAACTGGCATGGTAGAAGTTCAAAGTAAAGATGAGATCGGTCAATTAGCGGCTTCCTTCCAGAAAATGCAGGGACGGATCAAAGAGCTTATTGGACAGATCTCAAACTCATCAAGTGAAGTGTCGAAAATGTCTTCACAGCTTCGCACAGTGACAACGGAATCTAGTCAAAGTGCACAACAAGTGTCAGAAGCGATGACGAATATGAGTGAAGGAATCAATGATTCAGTTGCAAACATTACAGACTGCACAACATCTGTTGCGGAAATCGATACTCAAATCGAAGGCGTGACAAAAGAAGTGGATGAAATGAAATCTGTTTCATCAAAAGTACAAGAGCAGTCAGAATCTGGTCAAAAATTGGTGCAGCATGTGCTTGAACATCTCAACATGTTACACGACATGATGACAAGCTCCAAGCAAGCGGCAGAAGAATTGCAATCACATTCAACAGAAATTGAAAGTGTCATCTCCATTATTACGGACATTTCAGCGCAAACGAATCTGCTTGCACTGAATGCTTCTATTGAAGCAGCACGTGTAGGAGAAGAAGGAAAAGGATTTGCTGTTGTGGCTGATGAAGTCCGTAAGTTAGCTGAACAGTCAGCTGATGCAGCTAAAACGGTCTCAGACTTAGTCATTGGCACACAGGAAAATAGTCAGCGTGTCCTTGAAAGCGTGGAGGAAAGCAGTAAAGCGGTGGAAGAAGGCCGGGAGCAAATGAAAGGCACCTCGCAGAACTTCGCTGGTATTTATGATGGAGTGTCTCAATTTGCAAGCAGAACGAACAATTTGCTTCAATCTATTCAGCAGGTAGAACGAGCATATCAAACAATTTCTACATCGATTGAACAAATTTCGGTCGTGTCAGAAGAACATGCGGCAAGCTCTCAAGAAGTAGCGGCAGCAACAGAACAGCAAAGTGCTGGCATGCAGCAAATTTCAAGTGCGATTGAACAGCTCTCTGACATGTCAGAGGACTTGGCACAAATGGTATCTACTTTTAAAATCGACAAAAAATAACGAGAAAGCTGGCTCTTGTGAGAGAGTCAGCTTTTTTGCTATGCTTAACCAAATATCAGACGATCTGAAAGGAGACGTGTCATGGATTTTGCGCAGAGATTGTCAGAAGAACGGATCAAAAAGGCAGGCGATGGACCATGGAGCTTTTGAAAGACTATCAGGCTTTGGGAAACCTCTGCCAAAGGATGATGCTGCTCATGTACCTGAAGAGCTGAGGATGGGCTATCGAATCATGAAAAATGCAGGCTTTGCCGGGGAAGAAACCGCTTTGAAAAAAGAACTAATGACGGTCAAAGAATTACTGAAAACGAGTATAGATGGAGAAGAAAGAAAAAAACTCTCTCTCATATGTGAGGAAAAACAGAAACGCCTCGATGAACTCACATCCAAGCGCCAAACGTTTGCTCGTCCAGCCTCCTCCTTTTATAAGAATAGGGTCTACGAAAAACTAACGGAGCATAAAAAAAGATGATGACACGCTGCCTCTCTGAGCACATTGAGGGAGCTTTTTTTATGAAAGCGCTACATTTTCTTATTGACTACATGTATATACAAATATAAAATATGAGGTGAACATGTATATACAAGTTTTGATTCTTTTTTCTTATAAAAAAACGATCTCGGAGGGGATAGCATGGCTGATTATCAGGCAGCGGCAGATCAGATTGTAAAAGCCATTGGCGGCAAAGAAAACATTGATCAAGCCACACATTGTGTGACAAGACTTCGTTTTGTGCTAAAAGATGAAGGTAAGGTGGATGAGAAAGCACTAGAACAAATTGATGAAGTGAAGGGATCTTTCTCAGCGAATGGCCAATACCAAGTGGTCATTGGTCAAGGAGTGGTGAATCGGGTTTATGCCGAAATGGTCAAACAGACGGGAATCGGCGAAGCGACAAAAGAGGACGTCAAGCGTGCCTCTGATCAGAAATTAAATCCTTTACAGCGTGCGGTGAAAACGCTTGCAGATATCTTCATTCCAATCCTTCCAGCTATCGTGACAGCCGGTTTATTGATGGGGATTAATAATATTTTAACAGCTCCTGATATTTTCTTTGATCAAAAATCCATTGTGGATGTGTATCCGGCATGGGCGGATTTAGCAAATATGATCAACTTGATTGCAGGTACTGCCTTTACCTTTTTGCCAGCATTAATCGGCTGGTCGGCTGTCAAGCGGTTTGGAGGTAATCCACTTTTAGGGATGGTCCTTGGACTGATGCTTGTACATCCAGATCTGTTGAATGCGTGGGGGTATGGAGCGGCGGAAAAGACAGGTGACATTCCTGTTTGGAATTTGTTTGGACTTGAAGTACAAAAGGTAGGTTACCAAGGGCAGGTTCTTCCGATACTCGTCGCCTCCTATTTACTCGCAAAGCTCGAATTATTTATAACAAAACGGACACCTGAAAGTATTCAGCTGTTAGTTGTTGCACCAATTACATTATTACTCATTGGATTTTTATCATTTATCGTCATTGGTCCCGTTACATTTGCGATCGGAAACGTTTTAACATCTGGACTCGTCACCGTATTCCAGCAATTCGCAGCACTTGGCGGTCTTTTATATGGCGGATTGTATGCAGCGTTAGTCATTACAGGGATGCATCATACGTTCCTAGCAGTCGATATTCAGCTGATTAACTCAAAACTGCACGGCACGTTCCTATGGCCAATGCTCGCCTTGTCTAATATTGCTCAAGGATCAGCGGCACTTGCGATGATGTTTGTCTTAAAAGATGAAAAGCAAAAAGGGCTCTCGCTGACATCAAGTATTTCTGCTTACTTGGGCATTACTGAACCGGCGATGTTTGGGGTGAACTTGCGCTATAGATTCCCGTTTATTTTTGCCCTGATCAGTTCAGGGATAGCTGGTATGTTTATTGCCTCACAAGGGGTACTGGCAAGTTCAGTCGGCGTTGGAGGCATTCCAGGAATCTTCTCGATCATTCCGAAATATTGGGGGGCATTTGCCATCGGAATGGTGATTGTGCTGATCGTCCCATTCATTGGTACCCTTTTATATGCAAAACTTAAAAAGAAGGATGTATCACAAGAACTTAACTAGTGGTGGTGAAGGAAATTGAATCAACAAACAAACGAACCGTGGTGGAAAAAAGCCGTGGTCTATCAAATCTATCCGAAGAGCTTTTTAGACACAACAGGCTCTGGTACAGGTGATATCAATGGCGTGACGAAAAAGCTCGACTATATCAAAGAGCTAGGGGCGGATTGTATTTGGCTGACCCCTATGTATGAGTCACCACAGCATGACAACGGTTATGATATTAGTGATTATACAAAAATACATGACATGTACGGCACAATGGCCGATTTTGAGCACATGCTGAAAGAAGCACATGAACGAGGGATTCGTGTCATCATGGATCTAGCCGTGAACCATACGTCGATTTTCCATGAGTGGTTTCAAGCCTCCCGAGAGTCCAAGGAGAACCCGTATCGAGACTATTATATTTGGAAGGAGCCGAAAGCGGACGGCTCTCCTCCGAATGATTGGCAGTCAAAGTTTGGCGGGCCAGCGTGGGAATTAGATGAAGCGACAGGTGACTATTATCTTCATTTATATGATGTTACCCAGGCAGACCTCAATTGGGAACATGATGAAGTGCGCAGGAAAGTATATGACATCATGCACTTTTGGTTTGAAAAAGGGATCGATGGATTCAGACTGGATGTCATCAATAACATTTCAAAGGATCAACGCTTTTTAGATGATGCCGGGCAATCAGTGCAAGGTGATGGACGTATGTACTATACAGATGGGCCGAGAATTCATGAATTTTTGCATGAAATGAACCAGGAAGTGTTTTCGAAATACGATAGCATGACCGTAGGGGAAATGTCTTCAACGAATATCGCAGACTGCATTCGGTATACAAGACCTGATCGGCAGGAGCTGGATATGACGTTTAATTTTCATCATTTAAAAGTCGACTATCCTAACGGTGAAAAGTGGGCCATTGCGCCATTTGATTTTCTAGAGTTGAAATCCATTCTGTCAGAATGGCAGATGAAAATGCATGAGGGTGGCGGCTGGAACGCACTCTTTTGGTGCAACCATGACCAGCCACGCATCGTGTCTAGATACGGTGATGATGGCACGTACCATCAGCAATCAGCGAAGATGCTGGCGACCACCATTCATTTGATGCAAGGCACTCCTTATATTTATCAAGGTGAAGAAATTGGGATGAAGAATCCTCGCTTTGAGGATATTTCGTCATACCGCGATATCGAATCACTCAATATGTACGAAGTCATGCTTGAAAAAGGGAAAACAAAGGAAGAAGCTTTGGCGATTTTACAGGTCAAATCAAGAGATAACGCAAGGACACCTATGCAATGGACGTCGGAAAAAAATGTGGGGTTCTCAAAAGGTACGTCTTGGATTGAACCAGCTCAAAACGGCATTTCAGTAGAAGCTGCCTTAAAAGATGAGACGTCGATTTTTTATCATTATCAAGCCCTTTGCAGGCTTCGTAAGGAACTTGATGTAATCACCTATGGGAGCTTTACTTTACTGCTGGCAGATGATCCAAAGGTGTTTGCGTATGTCCGAGAAGGCAAAGATGAGAAGATTCTCGTGATCAACCATTTTTATGCAGGCGAGACGGACTTTACTCTTCCAGATGAGCTTGCAAAGGATGTCAATGAAATGGAAGGGCAAGTTCTGCTGTCCAATTATGAGGATGTGCCGGCAGATATCAAGGGATTTACGTTGCGTCCATATGAGTCAATCGTTTATCATTTAACCAAACGCTAGTAAATGGGGCGGAAGGAAAATGAAAGAGAATAAGTTTCGAGTGATCTATGATCAGCTCGCAAGACGAATTGAACAAGGTGAATGGCAGGATAAAGGCATCCTCCCATCAGAACATGAGCTGTCTGTCATGTATGACACATCCCGTGAGACGGTGAGAAAGGCATTAAACATCCTTGTGCAAAATGGCTATATCCAAAAAATTCGTGGGAAAGGCTCAGTATTGCTGAACCGAGAGAAAATGCAGTTCCCAGTTTCGGGTCTTGTCAGCTTTAAAGAGCTTTCCCAAACGCTTGGACGCAAGACGGTAACAACGGTTCATGAGTTCGGTTTAATCAAGCCAGATCAGTATATTCAGTCTCAGCTGAAAATCAGTGGGCAGGAGGACGTTTGGGAAGTCATTCGCTCTCGCAATATTAGCGGAGAAGAAGTCATTTTAGACAAAGATTACTTTTTGCAAAAACATGTGCAGGTCTTGTCTAAGGACATTTGTGAAGGATCGATCTACGAGTATATTGAAGGAGAACTTGGGGTTTCGATTAGCTACGCACAAAAGGAATTTGTGGTCGAGCCATGTACAGAAGAGGATGAAAGGTATCTCGATTTGAACGGGTTTGATCATGTGGTGGTGGTGAAAAATTATGTGTTCTTGGAGGATACGAGTCTATTCCAATACACCGAAAGCCGCCACCGGCTAGATCGTTTCAGATTCGTGGATTTTGCTAGAAGAGAGAAGTAGACAGGGCCGAGGCTCTGTCTATTTCAGGTTTTAGGGAAACAAGAGCAACATTCTAGGAGGACAAATGATCAGACTGAATAGACCACTCAAATTACGAGATTTAGAAATTTTTAGCGTGATGAAAGATCACAGGATTTTATGTTATGTCATCATTGAAGACACACGAAAACCGTTTACGGAAGAAGATAGAAAATTAGAGCCATTATGTGATATGGATGAAGAAGACATTCAAGCGATTTTGAATGTGTTTCATATTTCAATTATCAGTGATGAAACATTAAATGAAGAAGATTTAACCCTTGTGAAATCCTACTTTGCTGAATTTGTGAATAACACGAACTTAACGAATTTCATTACGAGAGAATATGTTCAAAAGGATTTATATGCCGTTGATGATGAAGATGATATCACGTTCTTTAATAGAATGCTGCGTCATATAGGGTCAGAGGATGTGAAAGAATTTGATGACCGTCATTGGATGTATTTATCCCAAGATTGATAGTGAGATGGAAAAAGGACAGAGCCAATGCTCTGTCCTTTTCTATTAAGATGATACTTTGTCTCGTGTGCGCTTGCGCTGGTAGTAATAAAGGATACCGCCTGAGGCAAGCATGAGCAAGCCAATTAATACCGCTGTATACATCATCGTTGCGGTATTCGGCAGTGTGCCGCCTGGTAAGCCGCTTCCATCCTGATTTGGATCAGAACCGCCTGGAGCAGAAGTTCCACCGTCTCCGCCAGTTTGGTCTGGAGCTGTTCCAGCCGCTTCACTTTGATTGAGTACGGTGTATTCACTAAAGTGCTCCGTTTTACCTGAGACAATCCCGTTTACGAATGAACCGTTACTTGTTTTGGCATAGCGGTTTTTCTCACGATCGACATAATAGACACCTGGTTTTTTCGCTTTTTCAGGCGCATCTAATGTAAAGAACAGTGTGACGGGATCTTTAAAGGTAGACACATTTTTCTGATCTTGTTTGATTTGGAAATCGTAAGTGTCGGTTAATGCGTTTTTCACCTTATTTGTTTTTGCCATTGATATATCTGCTTGTTGCTCTGACAAATTGGAGAGCGGTAATGCTAGACCGACTTTGTCATGATAGATGGTGACGTTTGGATCGTGCTCTCGTTTCTTCAGTTCAGCTACTTGCCCTTTTGATAGAGACAATTGAACCTTTTTCGCTTCGGTTGCTTTGTCTAAATAGAGCAATGCTTTGTTCGTATGCTGCACATACGTTTGGAATTTCTCATCATCTTGAATGTCATAGGCGCCTTTTCCTTTCAAGCGAGGAAGGAATACTTCTTTCACTCGATGGTCGATGACTGGAGAAATATGACCGTCTGCCTGTTCAATTTGCTCTTTGAAAATTTCATAGTCAACATAGCCTAAGTCTTCACCATGAGACGCTTCTGTAAAGACGCTGTAGCCATCACCGCCTGTGCCGACAAATGCATTAGTCGCCACGCGGTATGTTTTCTGATCATCAATGTCAGTCAGATTGCCATTTTGATCTTTCAATTTGACATCAATCAGTCTGCTGCCAGCCGGTTTACTCAGTGTAAACGTATATTCAATGCCAGCTACATGAGGGAATGCGCCTCCGCCTTCTTCAATGCCTGAAAGACCTTGTTCAAGCGCTTTTTTAATTTGACTGCCTTTTAAATCTGCGACATATAGTGTGTTTCCAAAAGGCATCACCGTTAAAATATCCCCTAATGTGATATCTCCTTTTTCAATGCTGCCTCGAATACCGCCACCGTTTGTAATGGCAAGGTCAGCCCCAGCAGATTCTTGTGCTTTCTTTAACATGCCATCTGCAATAAAGTTTCCAAGGTTCGTTTCCTTTGCACGGACGTGTTCACGTTGTCCATCTAAAAAGACATCTGACGTCCCGACTTTTTCGGTTTTTAAATCTTGGATATCTGCCTTGTACTGATCAAGAATCGCTTTTGCGTCCGCATCTTCTTTCACAGAGTCGTCGATCGTGATGAGGTCAAAAGAAGATTCTTTTGGCTGTACGACGCCTTTTTTGTCAAAGGCCACGTCTACTTTTCCTAAAAATTGTCCGTAGTCTTTTACTTGCGCAACAATCGTTGGTTCTTTTTTATTGATGACCTTTAATTTTTCAACAAGGGTGTGGGTGTGACCACCAATGATGAGATCAATGCCATCTACTTTTTGAGCCAGTTCTAGATCACGGTTATAGCCAATATGTGTGAGCGCAATAATTTTATTGATTTTTTCCTCAGTTTGAATGGTTTTGACTGTTTCTTTTGCTTTTTTGTATGCATCTTGAAATTGAATGTTGGGACCACTGCTGGATGTAATGGCTGTGTCTTCAGTGGTTAGACCGAATACAGCGACCTTTTCACCATTTACGTCAAGTAGAATGTAAGGGTAAATGCCAGCTTCTTTTTTCTCACCAGCTTTAAATGTTGCTGGTTTTTTCACTAAATCGCTTAACTGTTTTTCCTTAGAGACATTCACGTTTGATGACACGATCGGGAAGTTCGGTTTTTCAAACTGGTGACGGTTTTTAGCATCTACGCTGGATGCATCACCTGTCAGGAATTGACGAAGGACAGATGGACCTTTGTCAAATTCATGATTCCCAAACGTCATGGCATCGTATTTCATTAAGTTCATCAGTTTCAGATCGGCAAGTCCTTGCCATTTTGTGAAATAGAGATCACCAGAGAAGACATCTCCAGCGTCTAATAAAATATTGTTTTCACTTTGGGCGCGAACTTCTTTGATCTTGGTTGCGCGTCTTGCTGCATCATCCAGATGGGCATGTGTATCGTTTGTATGCATCACCGTTAAATGCCAATTGTCTGTTGCAGGTGGTTCTGTTGTACCATCATCTTTAAACGCTAGCTTGTACACGCCAAGTCCGTCTGTGCTGGCATTTCGAATAAAGTCGACGCTGCTTGATTTCTCTGCGAACGGTTTTGCAAGTAGAGAAGATTCAAAGGTGACTGTTGCGCCTTTTACTGGTGCAATGGACCAGTTTTGATCTGCGCTTGGGTTAATGGTTTTTTGTTCAATAATATAATCCATCAGCACTTGGCGGTTCTCATCTGCTGAGGCAAGCACGACTTTATCTTGTGTGAGGTGCGGGAAGCCTCCGCCGCCAGATGCACGGTAGTTGTTTGTCACGACTAAAAATTCTTGATTGTCAGAAACGGGTTTTCCGTTGTAAGACAAGTTTTTGATGCGGTTCGCACTAGCGTTAATAAGTGTGCCCGTTGTGCTGTATTTAGTAGGCTGTGTGACATCTACTTGGTACGTCACACCATCGATCACATCAAAATTATATGAGCGGTATTCTTCGTTTAAAATAGGCTGTTCATTTGAAGTATTTGGTTTGATTTGGTTAAACTGACCTGCAGACATTTCAAGCCAGTCTTTTACTTCACTGCCCTTTAGTTTTACAATCTGTACGGTGTTATCGTAAAGATAGAGATCGCCGATGTTTTTAATCGCTAAATCACCTTTTGCGATATTTGTATAATAGTTCACACCGTTGCGTCCGCCGGCTTTAAATGGCGCACCCGCAGAGAGAATCGGCAAGTTTTTGTACGAAGTATCTTTCATTTTTTCTTGTGCATACCATTTCTGGGCATCTGTCACGATTTGAATAGAAGGGTCATCCATTACTTGAGCGAAAAAGCTGTTAATGTCTGCTTCTGTTTTTCCAACTGGCTTTCTGACGTAATCTAGGGTGTTTTGGTGAGTTGTTTGAATGGCATTTTTCACTGTACTGTTTTGAGATGTCACCCCGGCAACGGATTCGATTTTGCCTGTTCCGTCTGTGACTTTCCAGTTGCTGCCGTCTGGCTCTAGTGTTAAATCAATGACTCCGAGGTAGCTTCCCCAGTTTTTTGACATGACGACAGGAATGCCATTAATGGTTCCCTTTGCGACATCAAATTTGTCGACGCCGCTATATTCAGCGCTTGGGAATGTGCCATGCTGGTGGCCAGACACAATCGCATCAATGCCTTTTGTTTTCGTGGCAAGGTCAAAGATCATATTTTCTGATCCTTTAGGTGAAGCTGTTTTTTCAATTCCTGTATGAGCAAGAGCGACGATGACATCTGCGCCTTTTGCTTTCATTTCTGGAATGGTTTCATTGGCAGACTCCACAATATCTTGCACTTGAACTTGTCCATCTAAATGTTTCTTATCCCACGTCATAATTTGTGGTGGTACGAATCCTATGTAACCGACTTTCACAGTTTGGGAGGCTCCGTTTGCATCTTTAAAGGTTTTATCCTGAATGACATAAGGAGTAAATCGGTGTTCTCCGTTTAACTTTTTGACGTTCGCATTGACAATCGGGAAGTTGGCGCCCGCAATGGTACCGTCAAGAAAAGATAAACCGTAGTTAAATTCATGATTGCCGAGTGTACCTGCATCATATTTTAATTTGTTGAGTGTATGAATAATGGGGTGAACCTTTGTTTGATTGATGATGCTGTCTTTTTCATTTTTATAAACGTATTCTCCAAGAGGGGTTCCTTGAATCAGGTCTCCGTTATCAACAAGGAGTGTATTGGGATTTTGTGAACGGTGCTTGTCAATCAGCTCGGCTGTTTTTGCCAAACCGAATTCATTTGTTTCTTTGTCACTGTAGTAATCATAATTCATCATGTTCGCATGAACATCCGTTGTGGCTAAGATACTGACCTTTACGGCACTGCCGCTTTCTGTTTCTGCATGAGTAGGTACTGCTGGGAGAATGAGACTAATCAACATAATGGAAGTGAGCAGAATAGACAGGTTTTTCCTTCGTTTAGACCTATGTGCTTGCTTCTTCACCTGATCTCCGCCTTTCTAATTTTTTTGACCACAATACCTATTGTAGAAATGTTTCGTTAACTTTTGTAGTTATTTTTTGCAGATTATTGTAAAGATAACATAAATCATACGAATTACCTTGTTAAGGGAATGTGAATGAGTCTAAATGCTTATTTTTCTGAAAGGGGGTTTTCTCATAGGGATAGGATGTTTGATTTCAATTGGCGGGGGTATAGTGTGTAGTGTAAACGATAATCAAGCAGGAGGGTTTCTCATGGGTAAGAAAATTGCAGTTGTCTTAACAGATTACTTTGAGGATGTTGAATTCACCGAGCCTGCAAAAGCCTTTAAAGACGCAGGCCATGAGATCACAGTCATTGAAAACGAAAAAGGAAAAACAGTGAAAGGAAAGCAAGGAGAGGCAGAAGTAAGAGTCGATGCGTCTATCGATAACGTGAAACCAGAAGACTTCGATGCACTTCTGATTCCTGGCGGCTTCTCACCAGACATTCTGCGTGCGGATGATCGCTACGTGCAATTCACAAAAGCCTTTATGGACGAGAAAAAACCAGTATTTGCGATCTGTCATGGACCGCAATTGCTTATTACAGCGAAGACGCTGGAAGGAAGAGGCGCGACCGGCTATACATCCATTCAAGTAGATATGGAAAACGCAGGCGCCAAATTCAAAGATGAAGAAGTCGTCGTTTGTCAGGATCAGCTTGTCACAAGCCGTACACCTGATGACATTCCAGCATTTAACCGTGAATCATTAAAACTGCTCGCCAAATAAGTAGTTTTGACAGGATAAACAAAGCCAGCACCTTGCGAGGTGCTGGCTTTTTCTGTGCATGGATATAAGAAAGCGGCGTCAACCGCAATTCAGTATCAGGTGCACGATTATTTTCTTAAGCTTTTCAGCTCGCTTGCAATGGCTTGCATTTCACTTGGGCTGAATGAAGATTTTTTCATCACCATTTGGTGAAGAAATTCAATATCTTCATACTTATCTGGACTGAAGTCTTCTGCTTTGATGACTCCAATATTCAGCATATTGAGCTTTTGCGAAATGTCTTCAATCAGCTGATTGACTTCAGCCGCTTTTTGCTGTGACAAGGGCGGCACGTCCTTTCCTGCATGTGTCGAATAATATGTCTATTTTAACAGAAAAGCAAAAGAATAAAAGGGCTATTATGACGACACTGAAATGTTTTTTTCCTTTTTCTCCTCTTTGATCTTATCAATGATTCGTTTGGATTCAAACACCACAACACCTGATAAACCGATGAGTCCAATTAAGTTTGGAATGGCCATCAGTCCATTGAGCATATCTGCTACGCCCCAGACGAAGTCATTCTTAAACACGGCACCGAAAAAGACAGCTATCACAAACACGATACGATAATACATGACGTACGAATCCTTCGCCAAATATGTAAAGCATTTTTCCCCGTAATAGGACCAGCCAATGATGGTTGAATAAGCAAACAGGAGCAGCCCGATTGCCACGATGGTTGAGCCAGCTGGACCGAGGAAGTGAGCAAAGGATAACGAAGTAAGCGCATCACTTTTTTCTGTTAAATACATATCTGCCATGACAATCGTAATGCCAGTGATAGAACAAACAATGATGGTGTCAATAAACACTTGTGTCATAGAGACGAGAGCTTGACGGGCAGGCATATCCGTTTTCGCAGCCGCAGCAGCAATTGGTGCTGATCCAAGACCAGCTTCATTGGAAAAGACGCCTCGTGCAACACCCCAGCGAATAACGGTTCCAATCGCACCACCTGCCACGGCTTGACCTGTAAAAGCATCTGAGAAAATAAGACTGACTGCGCCAGGAACAAGATCAGCATTCATGACAAGAATGATGAGCCCGCAAATGACGTAAAATAAAGCCATGACTGGTACAAAAATAGATGTCACTCGGCCGATACTTTTAATTCCGCCTAAAATCACGAGTGCCGTAAAGGCGGTAATGATGATACCTGTTACCCAAGTTGGAATTTGAAAAGTAGAATTCATGACGCCTGAGATGGAATTAGACTGTACCAGGTTGCCGATCCCAAAGGCAGCACTGGCACCGAAAACAGCAAATAGCACCCCTAGCCATTTCTGTTTTAAGCCATGCTCTAAATAATACATAGGTCCGCCAGACATTTCGCCTTTTTCGTTTTTGACCCTGTATTTCACAGCCAGAACAGCTTCTGCAAACTTGGTGGCCATCCCGAAAAATGCAGCAAACCACATCCAAAATACTGCACCAGGACCACCTGCAATGACAGCTGAGGCAACACCGACGATATTCCCTGTACCGACAGTTGCAGCAAGAGCCGTCATTAATGCTTGGAAATGGGAGATATCTCCTTCTGATGTTTTGTCTTGTTTTGAAAAAGCGAGCTTTAAAGAATAAGGAAGTAATCTAATTTGAATGAAGAGAACGCGAAAGGTGAGGTAGATTCCAGTACCAACAATTAAAATCAACAGGGGAGGCCCCCACAAAAAATTGTTCATCGTCGTGACAAATTGCTCAATGATTCCCATCTAATGTCCCCCTTTGTTTGTGTAATTCTCCTAAAGTTTCTCCTGTTTTTGTGTAATTTGTCAATGCCGATGGGAGTTTTTCTTGCAAAGTTTCCAAAAGAAAAAGGGCTTGATATGATAGAGAAAAGGTTTTCCAAAGGGACTCTTAGGGAAAAGATAGGAGGAGAATGAAGGATGATTCATGTATTATTTGTATGCCTCGGCAATATTTGCAGGTCACCGATGGCAGAGGCGATGTTTAGAAAACGAGTCGAAGACGAAGGGCTGAGTGAACACTTTGTGATTGATTCAGCAGGCATTGGTGGCTGGCATCAAGGCAGTCCTCCGCATGAAGGAACACGAAAGCTGCTTGATGAAAAGGGTATCAGCTATGAAGGAATGACTGCAAGACAAATCATGGATAAGGATATCACCACATACGACTATATCATTGCGATGGATGCTGAAAATGTTGGCGCCCTCCGCAGTTTAGCCGGCTATGGAAAACATCACTTTATTGGCCGTCTTCTTGACTTTGTAGAAGACGACGATCGAGACGATGTGCCAGATCCTTATTACACTGGGAACTTTGAGGAAGTACATGATTTAATTGAAACAGGAATTGATCGTTTTTTGACGTATGTAAAAAAAGAGAAACACCTTTAACTGAAAGGAGATCAGATGAGATGGAAGAGAACAAACAAATCGTGCTTCGGGGAGCTGTTATAGGCGCAGCCTGCGGCATATTGCTGACATTATTTCATCGTCCAACAAGAACTGCACTGAAAGAAAAATGGAATGACTGCCAGCAAAAGCTGGATGAATACCGCCTAGAGCCTGGCAAGATGTCTGCTTGCGTGAAGGAAAAAATGGAAGATACGAAGCAATTGATGAGAACGGTCTCAGATGATTTGTCTTTTCTGAATGAACAGGTGAATCAGTTAAAGGAAACAACACCAAAGGTATTAGAGATTATTGAAGAAACAAAGGATCACTTTCAAAAGAAACAGAAAGATTGATCATTGGAGATGAGGCGTATGGGTTTTGTTAAAGCGTTAATAGGACGCTTTTTGCTGCATGAAGGACCAGCAAAATCAGCTGAACTTGCGTATTTCTTTTTGCTTTCATTATTTCCGTTTCTCATCTTCGTGCTGACGCTTGTTGGTTATTTGCCGCTGACATCAAAGGATGTTCTAAGTGTCATTTCTGGTTATGCGCCAGAGGGAGCGCTTTCGATGATTGAATCCATTGCCGAAGAGACGCTGAATAACCGTAACGGCGGATTGTTGTCATTCGGGATTATTGCGGCACTCTGGTCTGCATCAAACGGCATTAATGCGGTGGTCAGAGCATTTAACCACGCTTACGAAGTTGAGGAAAATCGTTCCTTCATTCTCGTACGTTTAACATCGATCATCTTAACCATTGCGATGGTGCTTACGATTATTTTTGCCTTGATGCTGCCTGTCTTTGGAAAAGAGCTTGGTTTATTCGTTGCCAAATTAGTAGGGCAGTCAGATGCGTTTCTCACCATTTGGACCGCCATGAGATGGATTATTAGTCCACTGATTTTACTGATTGTTTTTACATCCCTATATTATTTTGCCCCTAACATCAGGCTGAAATTGAAATTTGTGCTGCCGGGTGCCATATTTGCCTCTGTTGGCTGGATTCTCGTCAGCATGCTATTCTCATTTTATGTAGGCGAATTTGCCAACTATAGTGCGATGTACGGAAGCATTGGGGGAATCATTATATTAATGATCTGGTTTTATTTAACCGGCATTATGATCATCCTCGGCGGCGAGCTCAATGCGCTTTTACATAAGCGTAAAATCGTACCAGGCAAGGTGTGAAGAAATCCGGGCATCCTAAAGGAGAACGAACATGTTCAATCTTGACGGATGGGGGAATACCGAATGTCTAAACAATCGAAAAAAGGCGGAAGCAACACAAAACAAAACAAAGGCCATCAGCCAAAGCACAAAACAAGCGGAAGTGCGAATGGGCAAAATGGGTATCACTAGATGAAAAAACTCCTCTGCATAGGTGCAGGGGAGTTTTTAATGAGAAATGGATTCGTTTGGAGTGTCAACCACTGCCAGCGTCTTTCCAAATCGAACACAACAAAACACAAATAAAATCACAATGCTGACAAGGTAAAGTAAATTCATGCCCTCGAACGTCTGCACAAAGAATCCGCCAAGAACCGGACCGAGAATACTTCCTGCACTAAACGCCATCCCGCACATCAAATTCCCAGCAGGCAGCAGATGCTTTGGCAATAAGTCCGTCATATAACTGATGCCAAGTGAGAAGGTCGAACCTACAGCCATACCGGCGATAAAGAAACAGATCGCAACAGCCAAAACGGACTGAATGAAAATCCCTGCTAAAAGGAAAAAGAATGAACCGACGAGTGTCACGACTAAAATCATGCGGCGTCTGCCGAAACGGTCACTCAGCATCCCGAGAGGAAGCTGAAAAACAATACTCCCAATCGCAAACGCAGGTAAAATAAACGCAACAGCATCTATCGTCACCCCGCTTCTCAGCGCATACACAGGGAAGTTACTATTGAGCGTCGTTTCTAAAAAGCCATAGCAAAACGGCATCATAAACGCTACCCAGCCAAATTGAAACGCCTTCTTGAAGCGCTTCAAACTATTTGTCTGCTCTGACGTCTGCATTTCACCTGTATCAGGATATGTATTTTTTAAAACAAACACAAGCAGCCAAATACACAAACTAACTGCACCAGACACAATAAACGGCAAGGATGGATTGATTTCAATGAGTGGTGTTAAAAAAGGGCCAGCGGCAAAACCGAGTCCAAAGGATAACCCATACAATGAAATATTTCGCCCGCGATTTCTAGATGATGAGGCATAGGTTACCCACGTCTGTGTGGAGAAATGAAGCATATGATCACCGATGCCGATCATCAGCCGCAAGAAGAACCAGACGACATAAGATTCAATAAAGACAAAGCTAAACAAACTTAAAAAGACAGCAGCGCCCCCAATGACGATCAATGGTTTAAATCCGAAGCGGCGCAGCGGCGCTTCCATAAAAGGAGACGCAAGCAGCACGCCGATATATAAACCGGTGGCATGCAGTCCGTTTAACGTCGGGGAAGTGCCGGCATGTTCGAAAATAATCGAAATAACTGGCAGTAACGCTCCCTGTGAAAAACCAGATACGGATACAAGTAAAATTAAAATCATAAAATGAATTCTCGACATAAGAAGCTCCTTACAAGTTCATGCTTTCATCGTACAATGGAACCATAGGGGTTTCAATAGAAAGGTGGAAAAGGAATGAAGCTGATATACGAAAATGATCGGTGGGTCGCAAATGCTGATCAAAGGCAGCTGTCTATTTCGGGAAATGAAGAAGCGGGATACAGGCCGTATCAATTGTTCACCTCGGCTATTGCGGGCTGTTTTGGAGAAATGGTCATTCATGTATGCCGAAAAAAACGAATATTCTATCAAGGGCTGACCATTACACCTGAAACGACAAGAGAAGGAACTGTAAACAAAATCACTCATATTCATTTACATATGATCTTTGAAAGCATCAGCATCTCTGATGAACAGCTGGAAAAAGTAATGAAACTTGCGTTGAAGCATTGTTCCATGGTGCAATCCGTGAAAGGAACGATCGATATCACCCTTTCACACGAACGAATCTAAATGTATATGATGCCGGCACTCACGAAAGAATAACAGTCAGATATGATGTAAAGGAGATTGGCTGTATGAATCGTTTGTTTCTAGTGATTGTCGCAATCGGTGTTCCATTATCTGTAATTGGCAGTTTTCTTCATTTCCCGCAGGCTGTCATGTTCGCCGTCTATTGTATCGCCATCATCGGTCTTGCAAGTTATATGGGAAGAGCGACAGAGAGTCTTGCCATTATAGCGGGACCAAGAATTGGCGGTTTGTTAAACGCTACTTTTGGAAATGCAGTGGAATTAATCATTTCATTTTTTGCATTAAAACAAGGACTCACTGCCATTGTCCTTGCTTCACTCACTGGCTCAGTGATTGGCAATTTACTGCTCGTGGCTGGACTGTCCTTTTTCGTTGGCGGATTGAAATTTAAACGACAAGAGTTCAACGTCCACGATGCAAGGCATAACTCTGGGCTGCTTATGTTTGCGATTATTGTGGCATTTGTCATTCCAGAAGTCTTTTCCATGGGGATGGCAGAAGATCGTCAATTTGTTTTAAGTATCGGCATTAGCATCGTGATGATTTTGCTTTATGTCGCAGCACTCTATTTCAAACTGGTCAGCCACAGAGGTGTTTATGTTGCCAAGCAGGAAATTGCGGAAGGGAAAGCCGCGACGGAAGAAGAAACACCAGAATGGTCGGGGAAGTTTGCCACGGCGATTTTACTCCTTGCGACAATTGCTGTGGCGTATATTTCAGAGCGGCTCGTCCATACATTTGACACAGTCGGACAACAGTTTGGCTGGAGTGAACTGTTTATCGGGGTCATCATTGTTGCGATTGTCGGTAATGCAGCAGAACACGCATCTGCCGTCATTATGGCGTATAAAAACAAAATGGATGTCGCGGTCGAAATTGCTTTCGGTTCTACGCTTCAAGTCGCCATGATGGTCGCACCGATCCTTGTGATCAGCTCTCTGTTTTTTGAAAAGCAAATGCCACTGATCTTCTCATTACCAGAGCTCATTGCCATGGCATCCTCTGTTTTACTAACGGTCATCCTTTCAAATGATGGGGATACGAACTGGTTTGAAGGTGCTACATTGCTCGCTGCCTATTTCATTATGGCGATTGGATTTTTCCTTTTATAATCTTTTGTGGATAAGGGACGTCTTTCGGGAAAATACTATGGAAAAATGAATGAGAAAGAGTGATGATATGAAAAAGATGCCCCGCATCATGTTTGTTGTTCTCTTATCCTTAAGTTTTCTATACAGTTTTCCAGCCGAGGCAGCAAAGCCGTTTAAGGTGCCATCGTCTGTCGCCAGTATCTCAAAGGAAAATACGTATCCAAATGCGTCACAGGATCAACCGCTGCTCCAGCCGAGCGAGCTGACGGCCGAATTATTTAAAACAACAAGTGTACCAATTGAAAATACACATTTGATTAAAATGCTGAATGAATCCAGTATCTCAGGTACACCGCTAGCAGTTGGCTACAGAGCAACGATTTTTCTTGGAAGATGGGCACTTAGCTATGATTCAAACGAAACCGTCGCCAATTGGGAATACAAAAAAGTGAACACGAATCACATTGATAATAGAGGCGGAAACAAAACAGCCATCGGCAAATATGTGCAAAAGCAACAAGTAAAAGTAAGTGGAGGGCTCACAGCAAAAGTACCAAACCCAGAAGATGTGAAAACATTGATGATGCAAAAAGCCATCCAAAAAACAAAACTTCCGCTCGCCTTCGACACAGTGATTGGTGCAGGAACAAAGCGAGATCAGTCCTACCACGTATCTCCGAAAAAAGCAGCATCGCTTCATGCCTATGCACCAGCGATTAATGAAAAAGGAAAGGTCACATACGGAGAAGTGTATCTTGTGCTCAAGGGAAATAAACGCAAACTTGTCGTGAAAAATGTGACCTCACAAGGAATCGGCGCTTGGATTCCTGTTCAGGATCACCTGACGTTTGGGTTTCAAGGGATGAATTAAAAACAGTCATCTCCTCTTACCAAGGGGAGATGACTGTTTTTTGATTAAGATGTCCTATCTTTTTTCTTTTTCATTTCATGAATGTAAAAATCAAAGGCGTTATATAAAACCCATACAAAGAAAAGAAAGAGAAAGACTTTAGTGAATATCGTCAAGTTGTTGAAAATTAAGCATAGGCCAATAAAAGGGAGGATCATAAAGCCATAATACGAAAACCACCATGTTTTAAAAATGAAACTCAGCTCCTTGGTTATTTGTGGAAACGACTCTTTCTTCATATTACATGGTCTTGAGTAGAACGTAAACCTTACCTAGACAATAAAAAAGCCAACGCAGAAGTTGAATGAACCCAACAACTACGATGGCTTAGCTGATTATTCCCCTAAATCCACATTATGATAAACTTGCTGCACGTCTTCAAGCTCTTCTAATACATCGATTAGTTTCTCGAATTGTGCTTTCGATTCATCATCTAATGTCACTTCGTTTTGAGGCAGCATTGTGATTTCAGCGACAGTAAATTCTTCTACGCCTGCCTGTTTGAACGCTTCTTGAACTTGATGGAATTGATCTGGTTCAGCGTAGACGATCACCGTATCATCTTCTTCCATAATGTCACGTACATCAATGTCTGCTTCCATTAAAAGTTCAAGCGTTTCTTCTTCACTTTTCCCCTCGACACCGATCACCGCTGTTTGGTCAAACATGTAAGCAACAGATCCACTGACGCCCATATTTCCGCCGTTTTTCCCAAATGCTGCACGAACATCAGACGCTGTGCGGTTGACGTTATTGGTCAGGGCATCAACAATCACCATAGATCCGTTTGGACCAAATCCTTCGTAACGCAGCTCATCGAAGTTCTCTTCTGCGCCGCCTTTGGCTTTTTCAATCGCACGGTCCACAATGTGTTTTGGGACACTATATGTTTTTGCACGTTCTAGGACAAAACGAAGTGCTTGGTTTGATTCTGGATTTGGCTCACCTTGCTTGGCAGCCACATAGATTTCACGCCCGAATTTTGCGTAAATACGACTTGTATTGGCATCCTTTGATGCTTTCTTTTCTTTAATGTTGTTCCATTTACGACCCATCTTATTCACTCTCTTTCAATTAGTAAATACACAGTATGAGGGTCCCCATGCTGCATGAAATCAATCTGCTTTCTATTATACATGAATCAGTCAAGAGGATAGAAGTAAGAGGGCTGAAAAGAAAAGAATTCCTTAGCTGATATGTCCAAGTTGTTCAAGCGTCTTATTTTTCTCATGCGGTCTAGTCAGCTCATCACACCGAATGATTCTACCATCTAATAAAGTAAATAACGCCATCACATCTATTAGACCATGGTCTCCTGTGGACAGCTCAACATGTACAGTGTAACGAAAACACCCTTGCTGAGTCTCTTCATCAAACAACATATCATGAAAGGCGGGGATGTCGAGCTGTTTGGTCATGACTTTTAATGTGGAGAGATGCTTTTTAAATTCATCAAGGGAAGAGACCTTTCCATCAGTGACTTGCTGATAATCTGAAGAAAAATAAGTCTCCACCTTTTCTATATCTAATTGGATTAACACCTCTTGATACATTTGCTTAATAAAAAAAATCGCTTCAGTTTTTCTCAATGTAAACATCCTTTCTTTTAGTTAACCGGTGAACTATATAATATTATAATTAACTGGTTAACTAAAAACAATCAAAAAAATAACCTCATCACAAATGAGGTTATTTTGTAGGCTGTGGATAGACGAGATCCTCAAGCAATTTCACATCATGCTGATGAAGTTGTGTGATCATTTCTTTTCGCACAGCGAGGGCGGCTTCGAAGTATTTTTCATCCTCGACCATTCCTTTTACGGTGATCTCAATCCCGCGATTCAATTTATTGAGCCCCATAATGCCATGAACCTGAAAAGGTTCAATGGCGTTTTGGAATTCATCTTTTTTCAGTAAATCATGATGCGTTTGATTTAACTGATCACATGCTGTTTCTAGCGCCTTGAAAGCAATGTCAGGATTTTGGTTTGCGCTGATCAAGACTGACTCTGTGATACGCATGTAGTGCATATTGTAGTTTTGGATTTGACGAATGTCTCCGTTTGAAATGGTTAACAGCTTGCCGCTCCATTCTCTAATTTGCAGAGACCGGAGACCAATTTCTTCAATGGTTCCGTTAAAAAGATTATTGACCGTCACATAGTCACCTTTATGAATTTGCCTTTCATAAATAAGGAAGATGCCGGCTAAAATATCACGAATCAAGGTCTGAGCGCCAAAACCAATGACAATTCCAGCAACACCAGCCCCCGCAAGGATTTTCCCAAAGTCATGAAAGAATAGAGAAATCACATATAAGACAAAACATATGGAAGCTGTATACTTTGAAACCGATTTGACCAAGCTCTCAATCGTTTTTTTCTTTTTATCTTCAATGAATTCAGTTCGTTTGAAGAAAATCTGAAGCGCTTTGTTGATCATAAAGACGGCAAGCCAAAGAATGAGTCCAACAAGGAGAATTTCAATGTATTTGTTTTTGACCACTGTCAGAAATGTTTCGTCCATCTATCGGTTACCCCCTGGCTGTACGAGAAGTAAAATCAACATCTTGATAATAACTGTTTTTCACAAGAACATTCGGACCAAGGCATTGCACACTTGGGCAATGACAATTCAGTTCTTTTGCCAATTTTGTGTTCATCCAGCGTGTATAAGCTGATTGCAACGTATCGGTTTCAATATTTCCTAATGGTGGTGTATCGCCAAAGTCTGTCACAATAATATTCCCATCAAAAATATTCACATTCAACCGTGAACGGCCATCAGGGTCATTTCGTACTGTCACATTTTTCGCTTGACGCAATCGAGTCAAGAGGCGCTGGTCTTCTTCATCTGTGCTGCATGAATAAAATGGCAATGTGCCAAACAGCATCCATGTGTTCTCATCACGAACATCGAGTAACTGATGAATCGCATCCCGCATTTGTGGAAGCGACAATGATTCAAGGGCGCTGGCAAAATCACTTGGATACATCGGATGAACTTCGTGGCGCTGGCATTTCATCTCGTCCACGATTTGACGATGGATGTGTTCAATATAAGGAAGCGTACGCTTATTCAGCATCGTTTCAGCAGATACGGTTACACCCGCTTTCACAAGGGCTTGACTATTCTCAATCATGCGGTTAAACAATTTCTCGCGCTGCTCAAAGGTTGGCTTTCGGTCCATCATTGCAAAACCAACCGTAGCAAACTCTTCGACTGTTCCCCAGTTATGTGAAATGTGTAGGACATCCAAGTATGGAATAATCTCTTCATATCGAGCCAAATCAAGTGTTAAATTCGAATTAATTTGGGTACGGACGCCGCGTTCATGGGCATACTTTAATAAAGGAACGACATATTCCCGTACAGATTTCAGAGACAGCATCGGCTCTCCGCCTGTGATGCTAAGGGAACGCAAGAGCGGTACTTCATCTAAACGGCGAAGCAGTAAATCGAGTGGCAGTGCATTCGGATCTTTTGGCTGCAAAGTATAGCCAACCGCACAGTGCTCACATCTCATGTTACACAACGTCGTTGTCGTCAATTCAATATTTGTCAGCTTCATTTCTCCGTAATCCTGCACATCGAGATAGGCTTCCCAAGGGTCGAATGCAGGTGTAATCGGACGAAGTGCTGTTTTTTGGTTCATGGTATCTATCTCCTTTTCATTCGGGCAAACATAGACCCGCCAACAGTTAATTTTAAGCCCCATCACCGTTATACGCAAGAGGGGACACAATTGATTTACAAAGGAAAAAAAGATAAGCTATAAACAAATGCTAAAGGGAGTGTATCTATGGGCAAGGCAGCAGACAGCAAAGAACAGCAGGTTGATTATTTAAAGAACCGATTAGATATGTTTATGAATGTGATTGATTCATTAGATCCTGAATCCACAGACGTTGAGGATATAGACAGACTCATCCAGATGATTGACGACCTAGAAGCGAAATATGAACGATTTAAAACCGATTGGAAGGAAGAATAGCTCGCGCTGATGCGAGCTTTTTTCTTTAAATTGGCAGGTCAAAAAGTGTATGAGTACCCGGTATATTCTGCACAATAGAAGAAAAACCGGGAAGTGACGTAAATGAAAAAATGCATACTGATCTGTCTATGTGTGCTTTTTGTATCGATGCCTTTTTCAAACTTAGAAGCCGTGTCCAATCAGCCGATTCATTGGGGATTTGCTAAAAGCAAAGAGCACAAGCCAGCAGATGCCGGCAAGGAACTGACGACACTCTTAAAGAAATATGATGCTTTCTATTTAGGAAATACGAAAAAGAAAGAGATTTATTTTACTTTCGACAATGGCTATGAAAATGGGTACACACCCAAAATCTTGGACGTGCTGAAAAAGCATCAAGTACCCGGCACCTTTTTTGTGACTGGGCACTTCGTAAAGGACCAGCCCAAGCTCGTCAAACGTATGGCAGAGGAAGGTCATATTATTGGCAACCATTCCTATCACCATCCAGATTTAACAACAAAGAGTACGAAAGAAATCAAAGAAGAGCTAGATCGTGTCAATGAAGCGGTATACAAAATCACAGGAAAACAAGATAACCTCTACCTTCGTCCACCGCGCGGGGTGTTCAGTGAAAGGGTACTAAAGGAAACGAAACAGCTTGGCTACCAAACCGTTTTCTGGTCAGTAGCGTTTGTAGATTGGCATATCCACCATCAAAAAGGAAAACAGTATGCGTACAATCAAATGATGAAACAGGCGCATCCGGGTGCCATTTACTTACTTCATACCGTCTCAAGGGACAATGCCGAGGCACTTGATGATGCCATCACTGCTTTAAAAAAACAAGGATATACCTTTAAAAGCTTAGACGATCTCATGCTTGAAAAAGTATGGCATCTCCCTCAGCTATAGAAAAAAGCTTGCAGACATCTGCAAGCTTCAGCGTGTAGACAAACCCTCGCATTCTTTGTCAGTCCTGCGTGCTGGTGCTCACGAATGTGACATTCGCTCCGCGCCAGTACTCGTCCTTCCTAGGGCTGCAAAGGTTTTCTATCACGCTGAAAAGAAGACAAAGGGCTAAAATAAACAACATTTTAGCCCTTTGTCAACAATCCGAAGCTTGCAGACACTGCAAGCTTTTTGACTTATCCTTCTCTTATTTTACGCTGGAACAAAAGGGGACGATGACGAGTAAAGGAGTCAATCAAGCCCTCACCGAAAATCGTGATGCTTTGCTCCCAAGGATGTCCTAGTAAACCCCAGGTCATCTCTTTTGATAAAAAGAAATAGTAATCCCCATTTGGGAGCACAGGAACTCTCCATTCTCCAAATTCATCTTTTTCAAATGAGCCATATGGTGTGATCCAATAGCATTCGTGCTGCCAATCAAGTACCTGCATATATTCGCCGGTTCCGGTGATATTCTCCTGAAAAGACAGCAGTGCCTTCTTTTCAAGGTCTTCATCCGTACTTAGGAGAGAAGGGTCCTCGAAATAAGCAGAGATATCATATGTGATGTAAGAAGATGGTGCTTGAAAACCGGGAAAGCGAGAGATGCTTGGGTTAAATTTAAACTCTTGATCAAATGTTTTCCATGCGTACTTTAGTTCTTTGTCTGTCAGTGGAATCCAGTTTTCCATAGTATCTCCCTTTCAAGCACTTCTCTCAAAAAACTATTTGAAAATCCTAAACCATCCTTTATGTTTAAACCACAAAAGCATCCCTGAGACAAGCAAACCCATGAAAATCAGTACGCCAAAATAGCCATATTTCCAGTGTAATTCAGGCATGTTATCAAAGTTCATCCCATACACCCCAACAATAAAGGTGAGTGGAATAAAAATCGTCGAGACAATGGTCAGTGTCATCATGATGGCATTCATTCGGTTGGAATTTAGTGTTTGATAGCTGTCTCGTAAATCGGCTGTCATATCACGGTTTGACTCAACGATCTCTGTTAGTTTCAATAGATGATCATAAATATCATTAAAATATGCTTGCCGGTTTGCATCGCTTTTCATCATATTCGTGTTCACAATTCGATATAAGAGGTCCCTCATCGGGATAATGGTTCTGCGCAGTTTGAGCAAATCGGATCGAATACCGAATACTTCGTTCATTAATGTACCATACGTTTTATGCCCTTCTTCATCCTCGATTTCATTGAGCCTGTCCTCAATTTGATAAATAATAGGAAAATAATCATCGACGAGCTGGTCAATCAGCATATAAGCCATATGCTCTGGACCGCTCTCTCGTGCTTTGTCAGACCCTTTGAGCTTTCGAATGACTCGATCAATGTAGGGCGCTTCCTTCAAATGAAAAGTAACGATATAGTTTTCTCCAACAAACAGGTCGACTTCTTCAGATCGAAGTGTTTTTTGATTGAGGGCATGAAGGACGAAAAATAAATACCCTTCATAAAAATCAAGCTTTGGCCGCTGTAAATAATGGAAGCAATCTTCAATCGCAAGCGGATGGAACTGAAAAAATTCCTTTAACAGTGCTGCTTCCTTTTCCGTTGGCGCATAAAAATCAATCCAATACCAGGCAATATCGGGGCTTGAAAGCTGCTGCAATGTTGCATGTTCAATCAAGTCGCCGTTTTTTGTCACTGCAAGTTTTTTCAGCATGTGCACCCCTCCAGACTTGCATTATATCATGAAGCAGCAGCGGTGAACTTATACGTTTTCACCATAAAAAAGCCGATCTCATCGCTGAGATCGGTCCAATGTGCGTGTATGATTGATGGATAAAGCGAGAATTAAGGACGACGGAAGTTGACGAAACCACCGTTACGGTCGAACCAACCTCTAAATGCCCAGTTGATGTAACCGCCATCACCTTTGTTTGTGAAAGATCCATTTTCAAATACCCAAACTCCGTACGTAATGCTTCCGTATTTAACAGTAGCAAACGTTTTAACACCGTTGAAACGAGTCTCATAGCCTTGGCTTAAGTTAAATACCATAACATTGTATTTTGCGCCAGCAGCATAGAAAGCAGACTCCATTAATCCTTTGACAAAGCCTTCACGGTTTGTGTTAGCATTTGCAGCATTAATTAATGCATTGGCAATTCCAAGTACGTCAAAGTTAATGTTAACATTTGTCGCATTTGTCGTTGCTTTACCTTCAGCAGCTTTGTTTAACACAGTTTGCTGAATAGTTGTTGAAACTGGAGCAGTTTTTTGCTCAGCAGCGTCAGCGAATACTGGTAGTGTCGAAGAAACAGCAGTGGCAAGGGCAACAGAAAGAATTGTTTTTTTCATTGGTCGGATCTCCTTTGTTTTTAAATTTTGGGTCTTCTTTTAGTAAAACGTGAAACTAGGTGAAGCCGGTTATCAATGAGGTAAATATGTTCCTGCAAGATGAAACAAATGATTGCCTAATCCGCTAATTCCTTTGTTCACCTCCTTGATATGTCATAATTATACAAATATTTTTGGAATAGAAGATATCACCCATAGGTTCTATTTCTAATTTAAGGAAAATGATCCTAAAATGTTGAAGATTGCTGTCGAATTTTAGCTGAATTCGACTAAAAATTTTCATCTATCCAAAAGGAGAATGACCATAAATAAGGAAGATATAACTGATAAATTCTTGTACTCTTTATATTTAAAAGTATTCAATATAGAGAATCATTCATGCAAAGTGAAACAATCACATCTGCGTGTGTTGACAGAAAGGAAGAGGAAAAACATGTGGGAAAAACACCTATTGGTTGAACCGCCCTATCACTTCGATCAAGTGCTGAGACGTTTGTCGAGCGATCCATTAAAGGCGGTCGATCTGGATAAAAGAGAAATCAAAGTACCGATGAGGCTGAATCATAAACCGTACATTGCAGTCGTTCAAGCGACAGGAACAAAAGAAGCACCTTCGTTCCGGGTACAGGCTAACGGGCCGGAGGAAGCCATCCTTTCTGAGGTGAAGCGGATATTTGGCATGGAGCATCAATTACATGCCGTGCATGAGCATTTTGCTCAAACAAATCTTGCGCCCATTTTTGAACGTCATATCGGAACGCCGCTTATGCTGGATTTCCATCTATATCATTGCTTGATGAAATGCATCATTCATCAACAGCTCAATCTTGCATTTGCTTATGAGCTGACGAAACGGTTTGTTCATACGTATGGTGAGCAAATCGACGGCGTTTGGTTTGACCCTTTACCGGAAACCATTGCATCACTTGAAACCGATGATTTGAGAAAACTGCAATTCAGTCAGCGAAAAGCGGAATATGTCATTGATGTCTCAAAGCGAATAGTGAGCGGCTCTCTGGATTTAGAAGAATTACACGACTTACCGGATATTGAAATTGAAGAACGTCTGCTTCCGATTAGAGGGATTGGACCTTGGACGGTTCAAAATGTCCTCATGAATGGACTTGGAAGACCAAATCTCTTTCCAATGGCAGATATCGGGATTCAAAATGCGATCAAACGTCACTTTGACCTGCCAGAAAAGCCAACAAAAGAAGAGATGGCAGTTTTAAGCAAGGAGTGGGCACCGTATTTAAGCTACGCCTCCCTTTATTTATGGAGAAGTATTGAGACAGACAAATAATTGAAAGGCATTTTCTCTCTTCGTCCAAGTCGTGATATACTATTCAGATGGAATAAAATGAGGACAACCGATAAAGGTTTAAATAGAACGGAGAGAATAAACGTGAAAGAAAAACAGCAAGGAGCCCTTCTGCAAAAGGGGCAGCAGTTCCCGCTTACCATTAAACGCCTTGGCATTAATGGGGAAGGGGTCGGTTATTTTAAAAAGCAAGTGGTCTTTGTCCCAGGTGCACTTCCAGGTGAGGAAGTAGTAGTTGAAGCAACGAATGTTCAAGCGAAATATGCAGAAGGTACGGTGAGGAAAGTCCGCAAGCGCTCAGAACATCGAGTGAAACCGCCGTGCCCAGTATACGAAGAGTGCGGAGGCTGTCAGCTTCAGCATTTGGCATACGAGCAGCAGTTAAAGGAAAAACGGGATATTGTCATTCAATCAATGGAGCGTCATACAAAGCTGTCGGTTGAAAAGATCGACATTAGACCAACAATCGGTATGGAAGATCCATGGCACTACCGGAATAAAAGTCAGTTCCAAGTCGGAAGATCACATAGTGGCGACATCATCGCAGGGCTTTATGGGCTGAATTCTCATAAACTTGTTCCGATCAAGGAATGTATCGTCCAGCATCCGAAAACGAACAAAACAACAGGCGTCGTCCGCAAAATTTTAGAGAAATTCGGCGTATCTGTCTACAACGAGCGGACAAGAAAAGGCGACGTGCGCTCGATTGTTGTGCGTGTCGGCTTTGAAACAGGTGAAGTACAAGTCGTCCTTGTCACATCAAAGCCTGAGTTTCCAAAGAAAAAAGAAATCGCCGAAGCCATTCAAAAACGTCTGCCAGAAGTGACGTCTATTATGCACAATATCAATGGCGAAAAAACGTCAGTCATCTTTGGGCATAAAACATCGCACCTAGCTGGCAACATGGTCATCCAAGAATTTTTAGGAGACGTCTCCTTTGAATTGAGTGCACGGGCTTTCTTCCAATTGAACCCGAAGCAGACATTAAAGCTTTACGACGAAGCGAAAAAAGCGGCCAAACTGACTGGCAAAGAAAAGGTCGTCGATGCGTATTGCGGCGTTGGAACAATTGGGATGTGGCTCTCAGATGGCGCAAAAGAAGTAAGAGGAATGGATGTCATCAAAGAATCAATTGATGACGCGAAGAAAAATGCCAAAAAACACGGCATGAAAAACGCGACCTATGTCACAGGAACAGCGGAACATTGGCTGCCAAAATGGGTCAAAGAAGGCTTCCGTCCTGACGTCATCGTCGTCGACCCGCCAAGAACAGGCTGCGAGCGCACCTTCTTAGACACCGTCAAACAAGTCAAACCAAAACGCTTTGTCTACGTCTCTTGCAACCCATCTACACTAGCAAAAGACCTCGAATACATGTCAAAAGACTACAAAATCGAATACATGCAGCCAGTGGATATGTTTCCGCATACGGCGCATGTGGAGTGTGTAGTGTCTTTATCTCTTAAATAAAAAGGGAATGACAGCTATGATAGACCAAAATGCATTCAAACGATTCCAACTATATATGGACCCACAGCAGACGAAATTGGTGGACCGAAAACAGCAATAGAAAAGGCAGTAACTAAATGAAAAAACCCTTCCAACAGGAGGGGTTTTACTTTAACTAACAATCTATTTTTTCCTAAGCTCTTTTTTCGTATTCTCTTCTATCATTGTACTTAGACCTCTATAATGAGACATCCATCATGAACTCTCGATTCTCAAACAAAATCATGTCTTACTCAAATATCAGTTGAATGAATTTTGGAATGAATGTCAAAAATCAAGATTCTTACAGGGAGTTATTGAATATGAGACTAAAAGAACATGAAATATAACAACTTTATATATTCGTAAGAGGCCCACCTATTATTTAATCATTAAAACTGCAAAATGATAATTGGAGGGATTATGATGAATGACAAACAGTTTTCTTCATTTATAAAACAAGCAGATGAACCTTTTGTTGGGTGGGATTTCTCATTCATATCTGAAACTGGAAGAATGAAAAGTGAGTTGCTTTCATGGTCATATGGTAGTATAGCTACTTCTCTTGTTCAAAGTGCAAAATCAATGCTGGACATGGGAACAGGTGGTGGAGAGTTTTTATCAAAATTAAGACCTTTTCCAACATCAGTTTATGCTACAGAAGGTTACTTACCTAATGTACCTGTCGCAAAAGAACGATTAACCCCTTTAGGAGTTAAGGTAGTTCAAATTTCTAATGATGAAAATTTGCCGTTTGAGACTGGAAAATTTAATCTTATCATCAATCAACATGAGTCATTTTCATCTCAAGAGGTGAGAAGAATTATCTCGAAAGAAGGTATTTTTCTAACTCAACAAGTCGGTGGACTCGATTGCATAGAGATTAATGAGAATCTAAGGGTACCAATAAATGAAGAATTTATTGATTGGAACTTAAAGCTAGCTTTAAAAGAGATACAGGAGAATCATTTTGAGGTGTTGAAAAGTGCTGAAGAGTTCCCCATTCTAAGATTTTATGATATCGGAGCATTGGTGTATTATCTAAAAGCAATTCCTTGGCAAGTGCCAGGTTTTGAAATAAGTAATTTCAAGGATGAATTATACACCATTCATAAAACCATTGAACAAAAGGGTTATTTTGACGCAAAACAACACCGATTTATGATTTTAGCTAAAGCAATTTAGTTGGAAATGGAGCCTTCGATCTATTTGAAGGCTCCAGCTTAATTCTGAACTAATGTCATTCCTGTATGCACGATACATGGCCTGAAAATGTTTCCTTTTATTATTGTCGGACTTGAAAGCATTCTAAAAAAATAGAGGAGGATAACGATGAGTCAATTTGAGATTCTGACAAAATACATACCGAAGCTTCAGGAGGATCATATCGGAGAATGGGTGATCGATCAAGAAAATGATGGAACAGCTGAACGCCCAATCCAGATGCCTTTTGTGAATTATTCAGAAACGGTCCAACGCTTTATTGAAGATGTCTATACCTTTGCAGAACAGCATCAAGAAATGGAACTTACCCACTATAGAGAAATCCTCAAAGAAAATGGCATTGAATGGGGAACGAACGATATGGAGCATGTGGACATTTCAAATTTAAATGCGCAGTGTGTACTTGCTCTCATCATGGGGGTTTTGAGAGCTGAGCGGTTTAGTGAGGGAGCCATATTCAATTTCTTTAAAAGTGGAAACATGTTGAAGTGTCTCGAAAGATTGGATTGTTTGGAGTAAGAGCGGTTTATTTCAATTATTGGAGTGATCATATGAAAAATAAAACAGATGCAGTCGATACTTTTCCTACTATGAAAATAGAAGAAATTGATCAAATTTTATTATATGATCTTGATGCAATAAAAATTGAAAAAGAAGATGAACGTATAAAATTCATTTTACAAGATCCCTATTGTCCTGATAAAAGTCATATTCACAGTGTGTATGTCATTTATAAGAAATCTATACTCAATTTACTTGAAGGTAGGATTCGTTCTATTCATAGTCATGAATTCAAGAATGCTAATAAAAAGGATCGAACGATTTCTAAAGAAGACATTGAGTATGTATTAGAGATGGCTACAGTTGTGGTTCTTGCAAGTGAAAATAATGGAGTAGTGACGAATTATTTTTATAGTGGAGACGGAAAAAGGTTAGATCGTATTTTTAATATATGCTTAGGTTATTCAACAGACTTACAAAAAGAGAATAAAGTAAGTTTGGAACGATTTATGAATGATATGAAGATTGTTGAGCAGATGGGATTGTTAGAAAAAATGTTAGGATAATGGGCAAAGCCTAGATTTTAGAGAAATCTAGGCTTTTTGCGCTTTTGAAAAATTTATTCAACTTCATCAAATGATTATGCAAATGAAAATCTTCTATTGACTTTCCCCTTTACTGAAAGGTTTATACTTTGATCAGATCAACAAATCGGAGGAGATGCAGGATGTTCAAGATCGGCGATTTTTCTATGTTAAGTAAAGTGCCTGTCAAAACCTTAAGGTATTATGACCAAATTGATTTATTAAAGCCTAAGCAGATCGATCAAGATTCGGGATACCGTTATTACTCAGCTGAGCAGCTGCTTGAGGTCAATCGAATTTTTCTCTATAAGGAATTAGGCTTTACGTTAAAGCAAATGGGGCAGCTTCTTCGTGAAGATATTTCGGTAGAGCAAATTCAGGGCATGTTTCTCTTGAAAGAGAGTGAGATTCAGCAATTGATCGAAAAAGAACAACAGAAATTAGCCCGTATTAAGGAGCGGATGCACCTCATCAAACGAGAGGGGTGTGTTGAAAAAGAACAGGAGGTCATCATCAAATCGGTTGAAAGCAAACGCATCATGTCTTTTCAATCCAACGGAACTGTTGATGAAATCCCATCATTCTTTCAAACGTTTCATCATTTGTTACATAAACACCCGCAAGAATTGAACTCAGAGCCACAAATCGTGCTGTGGAGGGAATCACTTGCTAAAGAAAGTGAGTTCGAATTTGAGGTTGGGTATTCCGCTAAAGCGTTAAGGGGCTCTCTTCCTCAGGGAATTACGATGCGCACGTTACCAGCTGAAGAAACCATGGCGACACTATTATTTCATTCACAATCCCCATTTGCACAATCTGCTTGTGTTGACCTGGCGACATGGATCGAACATAACGGATACCGCGTGAAAGATGATCAGCCGGGCCGAGAAATCTATTACCCATTGTCAGAAAATGAAGAAGGCAGACTCATTGAAATTCAAATTCCTATTAAAAATGAAATCAAATCGTAAACATGGCCCAAAGGAGAAACGTCACGATGCAAAATAAAACCGTTGTCTATTTACTTGCTTTAGCAGCTTTTTTAATCGGAACGATCGAATACATCATTACTGGCATTATTCAAATGGTCGCACATGATTTACATGTCACAACGTCTACTGCTGGCTTATTGGTCACATCTTTAGCACTTTCGGCCGCAATCGGTGCACCGATTGTCATCGCACTAACCATCAATATGGACCGCAGAAAAATATTAACATGGACGCTGATCACTTTTATTTTAAGTAACTTCATCACAAGTATCAGCCATTCGTTTGAAATGGTCATGATCACAAGAATTTTACAAGGAATCAGTGGGGGAACGGCGATTGTAGTGGCGATGGCGGTTGCAACTCGTCTTGTAGAACGGGAAAAAAGAGGAACAGCGATTGGCATCATTTTAATGGGATTAAGCAGCTCCTTGGTTTTAGGCGTTCCAATCGGGACATTTCTAAGCAGTATGATCGGATGGAAAGCATTATTCGCAGCCATTGGAGTGATCACGCTTATTCCGCTGATTGTGGTGTATAGGCGGATCCCTTCTATGAAAGAACAAGAACCGGTGACGCTTCGTATGCAATTATCGATTTTAAAAGACAAGCGTATATTACTTGCAGTGGCAGTCACGTTATTCTATGTAGGGGGATATTCCACGTTATTTACCTATTTAACGCCCTTCCTGCAAGCATCAGCAAACCTTAACATCACAGAAATCAGTGGCATTTTGTTACTAGCGGGAATATGCAGCTTTTTGGGATCAAGCCTTGGAGGGATGGCAGCAGATAAAAAAGGGCCAATCTTCACGATTTTTTCTGGCATCACTTTGCAAATCATGATGCTCATGCTACTAGCATTTGTCACAGGGAATCTCGTGGTCATGGTGGCTGTTATCATGATATGGATGATCGCTACATGGAGTACATCACCAGCTCAGCAGCTATATCTTGTAACCCTTGTTCCGAAATCTCCTGATATCGCATTAAGTGTCAATACATCATTTATTCAATTCGGATTTGCTTTAGGGTCGGGTTTAGGGGGGATTGTGTTAAACGGAACCTCTGTATTGAACCTAAGCTGGATCAGCGCTGGTACGGTTTTCCTTGCGTTACTCATGACCATTCTCATGGTGGCGTTTGACCGGTTTTCTCAACATAAGAGTTTGAAGGTGATCGAGCAAGGAAGGTAACTTAAATTCAATTTTGTATGGAAGGGACTACTTATTTTGGGTAGTTCCTTTTTGATTTGAAGAATGCACCAGTAAAGTTGTTTATTTGATACAATAGGGGGCAATATCCAAAGATTGAAGGCATTCATATATTTCTTTTAAAAACGATGAATATCAAACAAAAGCACCACTAGGCGAGGAGAGAAAATAAATGCAAATAAGCGAGGAGATCATCAATCGAAAAGGTGCTCGAAAGGGGACTGATATCCCTCATGACGTCTTGTTCCTTTTGAATCAGGGAAAAATAGAGAGTGTGAATTTAACTGAATGGCTGGCTGTCAATCATCTGACGTTATTACATCATGTGTTGCCATCAGTTGGTTTAGACCATCATTTAGACGGTTTAACATCTAAGATCACTCAACAAAAGGCTGAGTCTGGAATGAAAGCAATTCGTCTCATCGGTCAATTGTTAGATGAAGTGTTGCAGAAAGAGAATGGGGAAAAACAAACGGAAGTGCTACAGGCGTTTACTCACCACGTATCTGATAGCGTTCGCTGTTGGGCTGCTTATATGAACAAACAACGTTTATCAACTTTGGAAGAGAAATTGGCGTACATTCAGCCATTTGCAGCTGATCATCATTTTGGAGTTCGAGAAATTGCGTGGATGTCAGTGAGAGAAAGTCTAACGGATCAGCTCGATCAAAGTATAGAACATTTAACAGCATGGGCTAAAAGTAAAGATGAAAATATTCGCCGATTCTCAGTAGAAGCTATTCGCCCAAGAGGTGTTTGGACAAAGCATATTGAGTCATTAAAACAAGAGCCAATGAGGGCACAGCCAATTCTAGACTTGCTCAAATCTGATCCATCAACATATGTTCAAGATTCTGTAGGAAACTGGCTCAATGACGCTAGTAAAACACAACCAAATTGGGTCATAACCCTGTGTGAACAGTGGTTAAAAGATTCTGATACAAAAGCAACTAGCAGAATTGTCAAGAAAGCCAAAAGAACGATTGTGAAGGGGAATTTTTAAACACTAATATCAACTGATTAGACAGTCCATGAAAATGAGTAAGCAGTCAATTCAGCGGTTTGAGAATAGGACTAAACCCATAGAGGCAAGCGAAAAAGTAAAGGGGATTACTCTTTACTTTTTTCGTGTGAAAAACCAAATTCACAATAGAAAGGAAAAATATTGAAACATTTTTTCGATAAAAACGTAGTACAGATAGAGCTTTTATTAGAACCAATAGAGACGGAGAGGAGTATTGTATGGAACAAGTAGCACTGAAAAAGATGAGAACAAAACAATTGATCACATGTAATTTAATAGCTGGCATCATGATCGTGACGTTTTCAATCTTTTTTCAAATCTTACATATTCAATTAACTCATTTGTTTTTTTGTCTAGGAATTGTCATGCTCTTTCAAAGTATTTTAGGATTTTTTAAAAGGAAATCAACAAAATCTTTCATTCCCATTTTTGAGCAGGTAGCTATTTATGAAAAAGAGAAGTTAGGAAAAGAGTGGGAGAAAGAACAGAGAACAGAAAATATTTCGAGAGTAGTGTTGAGTGGTCTAATGTTTTTTCAGTCATTTAGCTTCCGAGATGTAACGAACCCATTCTTTGAAATACAACCTGCATTTCTATTTTTCTTAGTGGCTATGTTTCTAGTTATTATGAATGTAAGCATGCTTTTTCGCTTTAGAAAAATTGATCGATCTACTGAGGAACACGAATTAAAAGGGTATACAAAGGAATCAAATATGATGGGTTTGGTTTTAGGCCTTTTATCAGCTATCATCCTATTCGGCTTTATCATTATTTTCGTCCTTCCATAAGATAATCACTTAACAGATTGAGGTGAAACAAATGAATGAAACTCTACAGCATCTAATAGATGATACAAAAAAGAAGTTCGGGTTAGATGATTATCGTTTAAAAAACTACGAGTATTACCGAAATGTGGATATGTTTAATGAAACAATTTATAAATTGTGTATGGAATGGTTTCCTCCACATGAAACGGAACCTGTGGACGAAGATTTAAACCCGGATGGCACAGCCGTGATAGAAGTGAATTTGAATACAGGAAAGGTTGAGAGTGCTGTTTTTGTCATGGGTAAGACATATGCAAAGGAGGGTGTGTGCTTTGATAGCGCCCAGAATGACGCCATCAAATGGATTGAACAAGAAACAGGGTTGATATATGGAGAGCACTTTCACTTGCATAAAGAGGAGAAAGGGGAGCTTATTTTTGAAGAAAAAATTGCTGGTGTACCAGTGACCCCTTCGGGCATGATTGATGTGAAATGGGATGAACATGGACAACTCATTTACTTTGTTCTTCACGGCCCATTTGTTTCTATAAAAAAGCACAGGGCTGAAAAATATACGCTGCTCATTGAGAAGATTGAAAGCTTAGCCCTTCAGCAAGTGCAACGAATCGAATGGCCTTCCTTTGATCAGAATAAAATTCGTCCAATTTATGCGTTAGAAGAAGTGTATGTAAAGAATGATGGAACCGGAATCCTCCCGTTTGAAGGTACGATACAGGAACACCAATGTCTCAATATCAACCAAATCATCAAATGGGATGAACCAATAACGGAACCTTTTGTAAGAAAGGAATTAAATATTCAAGAAGACATCTCAGATGATCAAGCCTTTTCAATTGAACCCTCACCAGATACAATGCCCATAACAGAGGAAGAAAAAGATAAGTGTTTGAAAGCAGTTCAAAACTTGTTGAGTCAGGAATATCCTAACGACACCGGAAAATGGGTTTGCATTTCTCTTCATCGTGATCATTACATTCATGCAACAGTAAAAGCAAATAGACAAGAGAGAAGCTTGCTTACAGATAAAATCTTGATATTCATTGATGCCCTTACATTTGAAGCCGTTAATTACATAGATAGAAAAGAAATGTTTAAGGAGTGTGGCATGTTGGATGAACTCCAACCTCCTGGTAAAATCACCATGACAAAACAAGAAGCCTTCAAAAAATTAAAAGATCGGTTAGAGCTGACCCCCATCTATGTATATGATTTTACAGAAAAGCAGTATGTCTTATGTGGAAAACTAGATTGTCATGATGGAGTGGATGCAGTGAGCGGGGAAGTCATTCCTTTACAGGATATTTGAATTGGCACTTTACGCTATTGAAAGAACAGTCAGGTGCTGTTCTTTTTTTTGTCTCATCCACCTATTTTTTGAAGTAAAATGGAATATTGTAGCAGGAAGTTGTCATTTCATCACGAAAGAAAACAGGTAAGAATATGATCATAGGTCCATTGTTTGGATTCGTGGTGGAGTCAATGAGAAGACATAGGAAACGTTATACATATTGAACATTCGTGACAGTACAGTTGATCTACAGTATCAAGTCTAAAAAGTGAGTGATCATGTCTCAAGCCGTATGCGAAAATACGTGTACCGAGATCATATGATGAGTTGGTTCCGTTTGTTTTTAGGTGAGTTTGAAGCCAAGTTAGAAGAAAGTGAGGATATCTACCTTGAGTACATTGGAAGTGTTTCGTCAGTTTTTGGTTGACCATTATCCTGCGTTACAAGATGAGCTTTGGCTGAAAGATGTTGATACCCTTCGAATCTCTCCTATTCTTCATCCTTTTCTGAAAAGCAAGCTGCCAGATGGGATTGAAAAATTCACTTGTGTCCTATTCACGCAGCAAACAGATCAAACCACTGCCCCGCTCAAAGTATACCTTCTATTAGATGAATATGGGCAATCGCTTTACGCCATTGATTTGATGAATGAACAAATCGTGCTTCATTAATACAGAACCAAAAAGCTGCTTGAGCTTGTCTCAGCAGCTTTTTTTATGATGAACATCAGTTTGTCATATCAACCAATCTGCGGTGCAAGTTGTCCAATTCTTTTTTTGTTGGAAAAGAGCTGATCAGCAGCGTAGATCGCCCGAACTGAAGAGGAAGCTCAGTATCGGTCACAATCATATCAATCCCAAGTTGATCCATCGTGACATCATTTAACGTATTTTCTGGACTTGTGAAAATGTGAATGAGAGGAGGCACACTTAATTTAATTAAATCAGCAATAAACAAACTATGATAATAACCTAATGTTGAAGTAACAAAAATGTTCAGCACGTTTCTCCGTTCCATCTCCAAATGAACAAGCCCTCTCCAGGAAGATGTAATGATACGAATCAATTCCCGTTCATTTTTCACAAAAGAAGCGAGGATATCGTCTGTTTTTAACTCTTGGATGATATGACTAATCCTCGAATAGAAGTAGGGAAACTGTTTTTTCACCTCTGATAAATAGCTCGATTTCTTTTTGAAAAGGAATCCATCTCTCACGGTAATTTCATTGGAATACACATAATATTGGAGAAGAACGAGTGTCATCACCTTACGATTCGCTATTTCTTGATGAAAAATCGACTCCAACTGGGTGATAAATGAATGAATGGCATCATAGAGGCGTGGTGTATGCGACTGAAAGAACGTCAATTTTTCTTCGACAGACTCAATTGATTTAAAGTGTCCAATAGCTGGTTCGATCAATAGCAAAAAGACAAATTCATGATGATCCAGCGTCACATCAAATACGTCTTTGGCCATTCGGCAGATGTGCTCTTCCCATCTTCTAATTTGATCATAGATTCCTTTAGCTGTAGAGGTTTGTTTTTCTTCATTCATTGAGTATGTATATTTACGGCTGATTGTAAAACCTTTTCGCATTCGGTGAATGGAAACGCCGAGCCACAGGCAGTATTTATCTATCGCGACATCTGGTACATTGACTTCGAGCACCTGAAATAGTTCTTGTAATAAATTCACTGCGTCTTGTTTTTGAATATCATCAAATGGCCAAAGGCGGCTTCCATACACTTCAAATAAAAATTCAACAAAGAATTGACGAATCTCCTTCTCATTTCCATGAAACTGCATACTATCTGGGCGTAACTCGATGTCATAGGATGTAAGGATCGAGTTGATTTTATGAATCGTGTTATACAATGTGGATCTACTGATATTCAGCGTTTCCATCCATTCATAGAAAGATCTGTTTTCTTCAAAAAAAATGCCGTCAATCAATCGAATTTCAATCGTATCCTTTAGAATTTCTTTGATATAGTAATCCACGCGTATCGTCTGCGTATTACAAATGGATATGCCTTGTCTTGGCTTTATGTGGATTAACGGTTCTCCATTCTCTGTTTGGAACGATTTCATTTGTTCTAAATCGCTTTGAATCGCACGAACCGAGCCGATACGTTCATTCGATATCTCTTGAAGGCTCCACCACTTATTTTTGGATACAAGCAATTTTAAAATGTTTATCCATCTCTTTGATTTATTATCAATGAGCTCCATCAAACAACTAACTCCTTCCTTTAGCTTGCCTCTATATTATGAAGTTCACTTAAAGAACATTTGATTCTCAAAATAGGCATGAAATGATTGTAATGTTTAGGCTAAATCGTTTTGTCTTCACTTTTCATGATAAAAGAGAAAAAAATTAGACGAAAACAAATGTTATGCCCTGATTCTCCATATTTTTCTATTGAAAGGTGATAAATATGCCAAGAATCCTATAAAAATGGATCATTTTAGATATTTTGTTTATTTTTTTGCTGCTCAAACGGTAAATGTAAGAATAAAAAGCATCGGCTTTTTGATTACCATATGGAAGGGAGTAGAAGGAATGCGATCTATATGATGCTGAACTATCTCACCATACATACCATATGAGTCATGCTTGTTTTATATGAACGTTCTATATGTGAATACATGCTTATATATGCATGTACTAATCATTTGTTGTTCATTCCAGTATAAATAGAAAAATTCACATTTATTCTTTTCATGTTCCCTCTCACTATTCCCCATTGCTATAGACCCCTATCCAGCTACTATATCTACTACTCATGATGACCTTTCAAACTCATGGTTGATCAACTCATTTTATTCATAGGGTCTTAAGATGCAATTTTTAGAAAAATTTGATCAGAAGCGGAGTGATTGATCAGACAGTATACAAATGATTTTTTAATTGTTGTTGAAAAATAATTGTAGAAAAGGGTGGATGTATTGAAAAGAATATTATCGGTGGCACTGATGACCGTGTTAGTCATACAGTCTAGTATATTAGGAATCTTGCCTTTAGCAGGGGCACAAGCTAAAGACATTCAAGAGAATATCTATGGGAATATTGAGTTTGCTGATAGCGAAGGCAACAAGTTATCAAACATAGAAGATCAGCAAGTTAGAAAGGCCATTGTGCATTGGTCTATCAAAGGAATTGATCTCAAAAAGCAATATCCGTATATTCTCTCTCTTCCTTCAGTCATTCAGGTAGAGAAAGAGCAGAAAGAACTCATTACTGTCGATGACATCCCTGTTGGTGAGTATACCGTTTCAAAACAAAATGAAGTGACGGTCACATTCAATAAGGATATTGAGCTTGATCCGAATTTAGAAGGATCTATAGATATTGACGTCACCAGTATAGCTGAGAAAAAAGAGAAAACAAAGCAAAATGAGCATAAAGAAAATCTTTCAAAAGATGATTCAACCTCATCGGAGAAAGACAAAGCTGCTAACAATCAAGAAACTGTTCAAAAGACACAAAGCGATGAAGATGAGTTACTAAAAAACAAAGTGAACGTGTCTAAGCGTGTAGGGCTGCAAAGTGTTTCAAAACAAATGCAGATACAAGAAAATCTCCTTACTGACGCGAAATTAATTTTTGAAGATCAGGAAGGTAATTCAGTTGATAAGCCTGACGTCAACTCACTGATTTCCATTAACTATAAGTGGGCCATCCCGAATGGTCATAACTATAATGGCGGGGATGAATTCCATTTCAAGGTTCCAGAGGAATTAGTCATTTACGAAAAAATCGATCGTCTCGAGATGAAATTTAATCAATCGATCATCGGTTATTTTTCTGTAGATGAAAGCGGAAATGCCTCTATCGAATTCACAGATTTTATTAAACAATATTCAAATATCCAAGGAACACTTCAAGTTTGGACACAATTAGATAAACAAACAGTGATCACTGAAGAAAAAGAAGTGGTGATTACCCCGATTGAAGGCAAAGATACGATATCGATTCCGATTCAATACATTCCAAATGGTCCGAATGTCTCTAAAAAGGGAGAACCCAATCGATCTTACAATGCTGAAACCATTCAATGGACAGTCGATTTTAATATGGACTTAGATGATGTGAAACAAGCGAAACTGTTAGATCCGATTCAAGAAGGTCAAGCGTTAAAAAAAGATTCAATCAAGCTTTATCGTGTAGATACAAAGCTAAATGGTGAAACATCGCTTGGACAGCTGCTTGACGAAAATCACTACACCATCGGCCAAACAGCAGATGGTCAAGATTTCACGATCGAATTTAAAGATGACGTGCATCTCGCTTACCGTTTAATGTATGAAACGGACATTACGAATCAAGATCAGTCTGTGTTTCGTAATAAAGCGTCCCTTGTCTCTGCTGATAAAGAGATTAGTTCAGCAGAAGGAACCGTGAATGTGACAAGAGGCAGTCCTTTAAATAAAAAAGCCGCCCACTACGATCCAGTCACTCAAACGATTACTTGGGAAATTCGGTATAACTATAACGAAAAAAAGCTGGCTCAAAAGGATGCTTTGATAGAAGACTTCTTTAACGGTACACAGGCGCTAATATCTGATTCAATTCAAGTCAAAGAAGTCACAATTGATGAGAATGGCAAAGAATCAGGAACAAAAGCGTTTGAAGATTATGTGGTTCAACCTCAAAAAAAGGATGAACAAAACGGGTTTACCTTGCAATTCAATCAAGATATCCAATCGGCTTACCTGATCACATATCAAACAAAAGCAACCGAGCGAATTTTCGAAGCTGAAGACATTATCAATACTGTAACAGCTGGCAAAGAGAGCGAACAAGGGAAGCAAAGAATTGACCAGCAAATCCTAACGAAAAATCATGGAACACCGGATTACAAGAACAAGACCATTCCATGGCGTATCATCTTCAACAAAGATCAACAAACCATGAACAACGTAATATTAAAAGATTCGTTTACAAACGAAGGATTGACGCTGCAAAAAGATAGTTTAAAGGTGACGACAGGTAATACAGTGCTTGAAGAAGGCACAGATTATCAAATCGTTGAACATGCAAATGGATTTGATATTCAATTTACGCAAGAAATCAAGACAGAACATACCATCACATATACAACGTCTTTTGATTATGAAAAAAGAGCAGATAAAGATCAAAAGAACCTGCGTAACCATGTAAAACTTGAATGGGTAAATGAAGATGGCAAGGATTTGACGAAGGAAAACCAATCTGTCTTTACGCCTGACACATACACGCAGTCCAATGGGTTCAAGAATGGAACATATGATGCAAAGCAAAAAGAGATCACATGGAATATCGGTGTGAACTATAATTTGAAGCATCTAGAAGAGGCGAAAATCGAGGATTTCATTCAAGGAAATCAGCGTTTGCTTAAAGATTCAATTATCGTCTACTCGCTTGATTTACAAGGCGGAGAAAATGGTGCGGAAGAAAAAGAAGTATTAGCGAAAGAACATTATGACATCAAATTCCTTGAAAATGAAAAGGGAGAATCAGGCTTCGAAGTCATTTTCAAACATGCCATTGATTCCCCATACAAAATCACGTATCAAACAAGTGTTGAAGGAATGGATTTAGTACAGAAAACCTACGAAAATAAAGCGACCCTTTATGATGGAAAGACGAAAGAATCAGACGTGAATGCTGTGGTGTCTATTCCAAATGGAGGGAAATACACGAGCAAATCAGGAAATCAACAAGGGAAAGTCATTGATTGGAAACTGAATATCAACTTTGGTCAATCAACAGTCCAAGATGCGACGATTATAGACCATCCGAGCAGTAACCAAGCCATAATAGAAAACTCATTTCATCTCTATTCGACAACAATAGATGAAAAGGGGCAAGTGACTAAAAAGGATGAGCTGGAAAAAGGGAAGGATTATGAACTAGACCTTGAATTCGATCCAGATTCTTTTCAAATCAAATTTAAAGAAGAAATCACGAGACCCTATATTTTAGAATACCAATCTCTCATTTTAGATAAGGTGGGAAGTACACTTCAAAACGAAGTAACGTTTAGAGGTGAAAATGTAAAAGAAATCAAAAAGGAATCCGAAGCCTCAATTGTGGTCAAACGTACCGCTGGCATGGGAGATGGCACAGGAGCGATTGGCACTTTAACCATTCATAAGGTAGATGCGAGTAGTGGAAAAGCGCTAAAAGGAGCAAGCTTTTCTCTGACAGATGCTGCGAGCGGTATCGTCATTGGAACAAAGACAACAGATGAAGAAGGAGCTCTTCGATTTGATCGTCTTCTGTATGGTGACTATATCGTGACAGAAGAGAAAGCACCTGATGGTTATTTGAAAACGAAGGAACCGATCAATGTCACGATTGATCAGCCTTACGAATCAGGAGATCAAACGAAAACAGGAAATAGCATGACGGTGCAAAACCAAGAAATCCGCCAGCATGTGAAACTTACGAAAAAAGATAAAGAAACGGGTGCGGCATTAGAAAATACAGAATTTGAACTGAAAAATGAATCTGGAGATACCGTCCAAACCCATTTGAAAACGGATGAAAAAGGAGAAATCCTATTCAAACATCTTGAGCCAGGTTCCTATTATTTTGTTGAAACAAACGCACCGAAAGGCTATCAATTAAATCAGCAAAAATGGCCGTTCACCATTAAAGAAAATCAAACAGAAACAACGGTTGTCACCGCAGTAAATGACATCATCAAAGGCTCTGCAGAATTGAGCAAAATAGGTGAAGGCGGAGAGAGACTAGAAGGTGCACAGTTCAAGCTCTTAGATCAAGATGGGCATGAGCTAAATGGTGCGCTTGTCACAGGAAAAGATGGCAAGATCACGATCAATGAACTAAGACCGGGTACGTATCAGCTCATCGAAACAAACGCACCAGACGGTTATGTATTAGATGAAACACCCATCACATTTGAAGTACCACTCGATCCAAAAGAACCAGTCATCATTTCACAAAAGAACCTCTATGAAACAAGTGCATTAGAAGTGATGAAAGAAGGGGAAGATGGCAAGAAGCTTCAAGGTGTTCGATTTGAAGTCTTGGATCAAAATGACAAAGTCGTGCGTAAAGATTTGACAACAGATGAAGATGGGAAGCTGTTGGTCGATGACCTCAAACCGGGCAAATATCAGCTTGTGGAGACAGAGAGTATTGATGGTTACCAAAAGAAAAATAAACCTTATCCGTTTACCATCGAAATCGCACAAAAAAAACCGGCAGAGATCAAAGTGATCAATGATCTCAAAACTGGAGCTGTCCAGCTCACGAAGCTCGGTGAAAAGAATGAAGCGCTTGAAGGAGCAGAATTCAAGCTAGTAGATGCAAATGGAAAAGAGATAAAAACAGGTCTTGTCACAGATGAGAACGGGAAGATCATCGTCAACGATCTGAAACCTGGAACCTATCAGTTTGTTGAAACGAAGGCGCCATTCGGTCATGAGCTTGACGAAACACCTGTCACTTTTGCTATTCCATTTAACCCTGAGAAGCTGGTCAGTGTGACAAAAGAAAATAGCCGCACAACTGGCGGAGTGCTGTTACACAAAAAAGGTGAAGATGGGAAATCATTAGAAGGGGTTGTCTTTGATCTATCTGATGCCAAAGGAAAGATTGTGGCAGGAGGAGAAGGAATTACAACCAATCAGGATGGAAAGATTACCTTCACAGGTCTTAAACCTGGAACCTATCAATTTGTTGAAAGAAAGAGTCTTGAAGGCTATGAATTGAGTGCGAAACCACTTGTCTTTGAAGTTGAATTAGGTCAAAAAGACTTGATTCAAGTGGAGGCAATCAATCAGCTCAAGAAAGGTTCTGTAGAACTAACTAAAATAGGGGAAGAAAAAGAAAGATTGAAAGGCGCAGAATTTACCCTTTTCAATGACAATGGTAAAGAATTGCTGTCAGGTTTAACAACCAACGAAAAAGGCATCATCACTGTCAACGATTTGAAACCAGGCGCTTACCAATTGGTTGAAACGAAGGCTCCTTTTGGACATAAACTAGATGCAGAACCAGTAGACTTTCAGATTGATTTCAACCCAAATCAACTGGTGAAAGTGACAAAAGAAAATATTCGCACGACAAGTGCTGTGAAGCTTCAGAAAAAAGGGGAGGATGGTCAGTTGCTCGCTGGCGTGACCTTTGACCTGATTGATGCGCATGATCAGCGTGTGAAGAAAGACTTGAAGACAGACAAAAACGGTCAACTGACAGTCGATCAACTGAAGCCAGGAACCTACCAATTTGTCGAAACAGCAAGCATTGCCGGCTATGAATTGGATCAGACACCTGTCTCATTTACGATTCGTTTAGGTCAAGACAAACCCACAAAAGTAGAAATGATCAACAAACTGACGCCGGGAGCAGTGGAACTGACCAAAGTGGATGCTGAAGGACACACGCTGGAAAACGCAGAGTTTGCTCTTCAGAGTAAAGACGGGAAAACGCTGAAGAAATCACTTGTAACGGATCAAAAAGGAAAGCTTCACATCAACGATCTAAAACCGGGAGAATATCAATTCGTTGAAACGAAAGCGCCTCACGGCTACGAATTAGATGATCAGCCGATCCGGTTTACGATTGAGAAAAATCAGCAGAAGCCTCTTCAATTAACAGCGAAGAATCACTTGATTTTAGGAAGTCTGCGTATCATAAAGGTAGACCAGCAGACTGATAGAACCTTAAAAGGTGCAGCCTTTGACATTCGTACAAAAGCCGGGAAAATCATCAAATCTGTGACAACAGGAAAAGACGGAGAAGCCATTGTCAAAGGGCTTAAACCTGGTGAATATACACTCACAGAGACGAAAGCTCCAAATGGTTATGTAGCGTTAAAAAAACCAATCGCTTTTACAATTCAAATGGGCGAAGTGGAGATCAAGACATTGATTGTAAAAAATGCTCCAATGAAGAATGAAGAGGACCACACGAATCCTCCAGCCTCAGATCAAGGGGATCAACATCCACCTCATGATTCAAACGGTGAATTGCCAAAGACGGGAGAAGAATGGCTACGTTATTTGATGTATGCAGGGATTTTACTAGTAGTGTCTGGAACTGTTCTTCTTGTAGTCAGAAGAAGGACCATTCAGTAAAAGGAAGGAACGAGTGTATTGATGAAAAAAAGAACCTTATTAGGCAGCTTTTTGGTGGTCGCAGGACTAATGCTCATCTCCGTTCCTTTTCTATATGAGTGGCGAACGTCTCAAGAGGCAGCAGCCATGGAAGAGGCATTGAAAATGATTGAAGAAAATGACAGTGATGCCCTTTCTTCTATTCCACATTTAACTGTGTCAGAAGAAGACCTGCGAGATACGATGGAGCTTGAGATCCCGTCAATTGATTTAAATGAAAAAGTGCTACCTGTTACATCAAAAGAAAATTTAAGTATTGCACTGACTCAAATCAAATCTCATCAAATGCCAGGTGAAGGAAATTTCACGATTGCAGGCCATAGAGGGTATAGAGGCGACCGGCTTTTCCGACAGCTGCCAGAGGTGCCTAAAGGGGAAAAAGTCGTCTTACATCATCAAGCAGAAACATACGAATACAAAATTGTCAGCTCAGCTACGATAGAACCGACGGATGTTGATGTACTAAAGGATCGTGGGAAAAATGAACTGACATTGATCACTTGTACTCTTGATGGCCAGAAACGATTTGTCTTAAAAGGAATACGAATTAATGCTTCAAAGGATAAGCAACCGTCGGATGTATAACACCAACATAATAGATGATGAGTTTGATGGAAAAGCAGCGTTCACGACCGACATGTTACACCAATTGTTATCAGAGCATTATCCCACTTTAAAAAACGAACGTTGGGATGTGGATATAGATACAATTCGGACTTCGCCTATTCTTCATCCTTTATTAAGAAGAAAGATTCCGGCAGGTATTGAAAAATTCACATGTGTTTTGTTCACGCAGCAGACAGGGTCCTTTGGAGAGCCTTTGATTGTATACTTTTTATTGGATGAAAAAGGCGAATCGATTTACGCAATGGATCTCTTGCTTGAGCAGCATGATCCACATTAAACGAGAAATAAAAAAGCAAGATCTTTAATGAACGGGTTCGGTTTTAAGGTGGGAAAATTGTATTAGTTATATAATGAGGACTCTAATTCGTATATGAATTGGAGTTCTTTTATTTGTTTATATGAAAGAGTACGAGCTATCGTCAAGACCTGTGCAGAATATATGGAGTATAGTGAAAGCGAAGTCGTTGATATGTTGTTGCTCCATATTTTAGATGATAAAGATTTTATAAAATGGATTGAAAATAGACTTAATCATCGGCGGATTGTGGTTAAACGGACTAAAGAAGACCATCTCGATTTTATCCCTTTCCCTGTTTCTTCGGAAAAAATCTGATAAAATTCATTTAGATATCCATCATTAGTAGGTGTGGAGGTAAAAGAATGTTAAAAGAAGACCCTGAATATATTTTTCGTCATGATGCACGACCAGAAGCTGTTCATGATTTAGCCGACGTAGATGAAAATGCCACTGAGTTAGTAATCACAGGAAAAACAAAAAATATTGAAAGGTTGAACTCTTTCTCTAACCTGACGAAATTGTGGATTTACAAAGTGGGCCAAAAGGAATTCAATACGATCTTGAGCTTAGTTAACCCTAAAATGCTCTATATGCGTGAACTGAGAGTAGAAGATTTATCAATCATCAGTTCTCTTCAAGATGTTGAGGTATTGGCACTTGAATGGAATACAAAGGCACAAAGTTTATGGGATCTATCAAAAAACACTTTTTTAAAATCTTTATCCTTAACAGATTTTTCAAAGTTGAATGACATAGCTCCTTTGCAAAAAAACACTGGTTTAGAATGGTTGCAATTGTCAGGCGGGATTTGGAATACATTAAACTTAAATACTCTACAACCTTTAAGATACCTCAAGAATTTAAAATATCTGTGCTTATCAAATATAAAAGTGAAGGACGAGTCTTTAGAGCCAATATCGGCATTAGAGGGACTCAAGGAACTTGACATTTCAAACCAATTCCCGACAGAAGAATACGCTAGATTATCCGTCACCCTTCCAAATACGAAGTGTGATCGTTTTGCGCCATACATCTTTTTATCAAGTCCTATTGTAGATAAAGATGTAATGGTAATTGGAAAGCGGAAACCGAAAATAAATTCAAAAGTCGATGGGGAAAAGTTGAAAAAATACGAAAAACAATTTAAAGCGTACCAAGAAAAGTATAAAAATTAACTTAAAAAGCAATGGATAATCTATTCCATTGCTTTTTCTATTACGCAAATAACTTCAGCCCAACGACGCCAATCACAATCAGCAGCAAGCTGAGGATACGAATCATGTTTTTCGGCTCTTTAAATAGAATCATATTAAACAAGACAGAACCCGCTGTTCCAAGTCCAATCCAAACCGTATAGGCAACGGAGACTTGAACGGAAGAGAACGAGGCGTACAAAAACAAAAAGGATAAGGCAAATCCGCCGACAAATAACATGCCTGTCGTGAGTTGCTTTTTCTTACTAAACATATTGAGACCAATGGTTCCGCCAATTTCACAGGCAGAGGCCAACAGTACAAAAAACCAGCCCATTTATACCGCTTCTCCTTTCTGCTCATGTGCATCTCCATCAGACACCTTCAGTCCAATAATTCCGAGAATTAAAATGCCCATAAATAAAAGCTTTTCTAATGAAAACGAACCGCCGAACAGCGCATAATCCATCAAAGATGTACCAATCGTTCCAACTCCTGCAAACACGGCGTACACAGTCCCTGTCGGCAGCTTCTCGCAGGCTTTCATTAAAAAATAAAAATCAACCGGGATCAGGCAGATAATGATCGCCCACTCCCACACAGCATCAGCTCTATTTAAACCAAACACCCAAAGTAATTCAAATAAACATGTGAGTGCAACATACATCCAGCTTTTTTTCATCGTATTTCCTCCTAAAACTGAAAACTGACGATTCGTCATTTTGAAACCAAAAAAGAGCGTACAGCAAGTGCTGTACTAAGTTAAGGTGTCTCTATGCCAAGTGCGTAAAGGAGAAATTGCTTCACCTCTCGCTTTTGAATCAGAACCTCTTCTGTATCTGTTTCTGTGAATAAGTACATTTGCTCAGCAGACGATTCAAGTAAACCGATAATGAATTTCGCAGCATATTGACAGTTCAAGTTCGCACGTACTCTTTTGTCTTGTTTTGCCTTTTCTAAAAAAGAAGCGACCCATTTGTAAATCGGTTCATAAATATCTTCCCATTCCTTTAAATGCTCGGTGGCAGCTAAACCTGAATACGTCAGGGCAAGAACATCACGGTATTGTCTTGTAAAAGAGAAAATAAATTCAACAAGCGCATCTGCTTGATCGAGGACATCTGCATGCTGAGTTAATTCCTTTTCGATCGCAGGCACCATCTGTGCGATCAGATGTTCAGCGATGGCAGGCATGACAGACAGCTTTGAAGGAAAATATAAATAAAAAGTTCCTTGCGCTACTCCTGCTGTTTTCACAATATCCGATATAGTCGTCTTTTCAATTCCCTTCTCTTTAAAGGCATCAATCGCAGCAAGCATAATTTTTTCTCGTTTTGACACAGGATCACCGACCTTAAAATGACTGAATGTCAGTCAGTATACCGAGAAAATGACGATTTGTCAATATCGCATGAATTGTGAGAATAAGTGATGAATAGATACAGGAAAGCCTGAATAACCTGTAATATGGTCAAGCATGGTGTAAGAAAGGGGCAGCTATTTGTATGACATCCAGTGCTATGTTTTCAATGGCTTATTTTCTTCTGCTCGTCCCGTTCTATCTAACTATGAGATATAGGCTGGCAAAAAAACAGCAACGTTTTATCTATTTACGAACAGAAATGGTCCTTGCTTTTCTATTTGTATATACGAATGTTCTCTTTTATTTAACGGTCTTTCCGAATCGCTTTTCAGCACCAAAAGATCAAGTGAGCGTCAATCTGATTCCCTTCCACTCCATTCAACAAAACCTACACGCCTTTCAGCATGGCTATCCAAACCTTGTCTTGTTAAATTTGGCAGGGAACATTCTCTTATTTGTGCCGCTCGGTTTTTTTCTATATCAAGCCTTTCGGACATGTCGCTTTCAAAAGGCGGTGCTGGCTGGGTTGATCTTGTCAGCGATCATCGAAATCCTTCAATGGATATTCTCACAATCTGGTATGATTACAAGAAGCAGCGATATAGATGATATTCTCTTAAATACACTTGGCACAGCGCTAGGTTGTATGTTGTATCGGATGTATCAACGAAGGAAGGAGAAAATCAAGTGAAGCGAGTTTGTATCATTCCATGTGGCGCCAAGAAAATATGGGACGTCCATCCAGAGGCAGGGAGCCAGCCGGCGAACCTCGTTTATTTAAGTCCGCTGCATCAGCGTACGAAAAGCTATGCCCGAACGTTCTTTTCAGACTACCTAATTATTTCAGCGAAGCATGGATTCTTAAAGGCAGATGATATTATTCATGAAAATTATGATGTGGCTTTTGGTACACCGCATACTGATCAGATAACAAGAGAAGCACTAAGTCAGCAATTTCATGAAAAACATCTCACTGCATATGATGAATTAGTGATACTAGGTGGAAAGAAATATCGAAAGGTGATCGATCCGTTATTACTTCCTCATCAGACAGCGATTTATCCGCTGGCTCCATATAAAGGAATTGGCTATATGCTTCAGGCGTTAAAGCAAGCCGTTGAGACAAAAGTAGAACTTCCGCCGCATATTTAACGTATTCACATCTACAGGTAAGCAGGTTTTTGATCATTAAAAAGAGAATGAATGAAGTAGCGATGCTGATTGTTTCATATCTTTTCAGCAGCCACTTGGATGTCCGCATCGCTTATTAGAGTGGCTAGATGAAAAAGGAGGCGTATGAACATGACAACCATCTATTTAGCTGGTGATTCAACCGTTTCATCTTACCCAGATCGTCCTGTTCAAGGAGGGTGGGGAGAGTTTTTACATCGCTACACAGCGCAGGGTGTGAGCGTCGACAACCGCGCAATCGGTGGAAGAAGCTCAAAAACATTCATTGAAGAAGGACGGCTTGATAAAATATTAGCTGACATTCAGCCTGGGGACTGGCTGTTTACACAAATGGGGCACAATGATGCTTCAACGGAGAAGCCGGAACGGCATACAGATCCTTTCACAACGTATAAAAGCTATTTGTCTCAATATATTCACGGAGCAAGAGCGAAAGGAGCTACACCGCTTTTATTAACGCCAGTCGGCCGCTTTCATGAAAAAGACGGAGAATATATCAATGATTTCCCTGACTACTGTGCCGCGATGAAAGAACTAGCCGATGAAGAAGAAGTTCTTCTCGTTGATTTAAATACAGTTAGTCTCCAGTTTTATCAAATTTCCGGCATAGAGAAAACGACTTCTTACTTTATGCTGTCAACAGGTATAGAGGATCGCACGCACTTTACAAAAGAAGGGGCAGATGCGATTGCAAGACTTGTTTCGCTGGAATTAAAGGACCTTGGATTAACGATTGTGTGATGGCTGACAGGACGAGAAAGCGCTCGTCCTGTTCTTTTTTTGCAGAAAGCTATTGATTCCCTTCACCAGAGTAGACTACAATAGGTACATATGATAATGAGAATCAATATCACTTATAAATAGATCAATCGATGAAAAACTGGAGGGACTCAAATGACAGAACAACTTGAATTGTTTGACGTTACCATTATTGGCGGCGGTCCAGCAGGAATGTACACCGCCTTTTATAGTGGGATGCGGGATTTAAAGACGAAGGTACTGGAGTATAACGAAAGCCTTGGCGGAAAAATCCTCTTATATCCTGAAAAAGTCATATGGGATGTGGGTGGTTTGCCACCAACAAGAGGTGAACAGCTGATCCAGCAGCTAGAAACGCAGGCGAAAACATTTGAACCAGAGATTGCGTTGAATCAAAAAATCACGCAATTCGAGCGGGATGAGAATGGTCATATCCTGCTGACGGCTGAAAATGGCGACCGTCATTTGACAAAGACCCTCATCTTAGCGATGGGTCACGGAATTCCAGTTCAGCGAAAACTTGAAATCGAGCATGCAGACCGTTATGAAGTAACAAACCTTTATTACACTGTGCAGGAGCTAAAGACGTTTGCAGGAAAGCGGGTGGTCATCTCTGGAGGCGGAGATTCAGCTGTTGATTGGGCCAATGCCCTCGTTCCAATTGCTGAAAGTGTGACCGTTGTGCATCGTCGTGATATGTTTGGTGGACATGAAAAAAACGTCGCCAACATGAAAGCATCTAGTGCTCGCATTCTCACACCGCATGAACTCACAGAGCTTCATGGTCAAGGTGACAAAATTGAAGCCGTCACCATTCAGCACTTAGAAACAGGCGACATCGAACGAATCGAAACCGATGCTGTCATCGTCAACCATGGCATGAAAGGTGATTTAAGCGTTCTATCAGAATGGGGACTCAAGCAAGGTGAGTGGGGACTCATCGAGGTCAATGAAAAGATGGAAACCAATTTACCTGGCGTCTATGCAGTTGGCGACTTATGCACACATAAAAGTAAAGTGCGTTTAATTGCCGGTACGTTTGTTGATGGAGTCAATGCACTCAATAGCGCAAAGCTATACATCGAACCAGAAGCAGAAAAAGTAGCGTACGTGTCTTCACATAATGAACGCTTTAAAGAGAAAAACAAAGAATTACAAACGGCTGGAGCGCGATAATCACCATTCAGTCAGACATTGAAGTGCTAAAATGGTTTATTTTAGCACTTTTTTATATGGAAGGAGAAAGAGAAAATGACCGCCTATACTCATACAATTCTTCGCATGAAAGAAAGCAGTAAACGATCTCTTTCTGTGAAACAAACGGACTCATGGCAAACATCTTCACTGATGTTCTTGACTACGGACGGTGCGGTGAGAGTTGACATGGAAGGAATTCGATATGAGCTAAATGCAAAAGACAGTGTGTTGATCCGCTCAGGAATAGATGTCATGGTTGAATCTTTATCCAGCGAGCAAGTAGTGATCTATACGGTCACATTTGACCAATTCACTCTGGCACATGATGCACAAAATGAATTGGTCTATAAGGTGAATCACGATCATCTCCCTGATAACGGGGAAGTTGTGAAAGGCTCTGCCGTCCTTTTTTCTTACATCAAACAAATACAGACGAGCCAAATCATACAAGAACAGGCGAAATGGCTGGAAGAAATCATGTTCATTTTCCGCAAACAATCCAAGCCATACAACGAAAAAGTGCATTATTCGATTAACATGATCTTGCAGTATATGGCTGAGCATTATGATCAAAAACTAACAAGAAAAGACTTAGCTCATAAGATGGGGTTTCATGAGAGTTACTTTTCTACCTTTTTCAAACAAAGTATGGGGATGAGTGTGACAGAATACATTGCACAAATTCGAATAGACGAAGCCAAAAAACGTCTTCTGCAAACAGACGATCAAATTCAAATCATAGCACGGCAAGTCGGGTATGCAGACAGTTTATATTTCAGCAGGAAGTTCCGTCAAAAAACAGGAAGAACGCCCAGTCAGTTTCGAATGAACCGAAGACCAGAGCGGATTGCTGCTTTTCAATTTGTCGGGTTATTGGTTGCAATAGGCATTGAGCCTGTTTGTATTGACGAAGAAACCGATCTCCATTCAGATATACTCAAAGAACATCTGGCCAGTTCGCTTATCATAAATGAACATACGCCTGATGACGTCTTTAAATCACTTCAATTAGATGTCATCATCGTCCCTAACTATTATTATTCAAAACCTGCATTGATCAAGCGATTGGAGCAAATCGCACCTGTTCTTGTTCTGCCATACGCCGGTCATCATGCTGTACAAGATGTACTGTCTATAGGACGCCTTTTAGGAAGAGAAGATGAGGCAAACGATTGGGTGAAACGATTTGAACAGCATAGTCAACAGGCAAGAAACACCCTGTCTTCCTTTAGAGAAAAAGGCGAGACCGTTGCAATCTATGAAATGAGAGGACATGACAAAGTGTATATGTGGTCCTATGAGGCAAGAGGCGCCTTCTATCTTTACGAAACGCTTGGCTTAAAACCTCCAAAAGCCATTTTAGAAGAAGTTCTTCTTCCTAATCAACATACAGTCATTCCTTTAGAGAGACTTGGAGAATACGAGGCGGATCATATGTTTTTTATTGTCTCTGACCAATATGGGTGGTATAAGCAAATGGACAAGCGAATGGAAGAAAGTGATGTTCTTCGTCAATTATCGGCTGTGAAAAATGGTACCTTTTATCCAGTAAAACTGGAGGAGTTTCGATTTGATGAAGGAGAGCGTGCACTTCTTTTGATGGACCGGTTTGTCTCTCAATTGACACAGTCAGCCTATCCAACAATTGTCCATATGTAAGTTGCGAGAATCCTCCATAGACCACGACAGATGAGGTTGATAGAATACATGAGACTAGTAATTGATAACTATTCTCATTTGTAGTGGCGAAAATGAAGGAGGAATATGGAGATGAAAAAGACGTATTGGATATGTGCTGTCATTCTTCTAATGATATTGACGGCTTGTGGCAATAAAGAACAGGCCAAAACAGCAGAATCAAAGCAAGAAACGAAAACGGTTGAAACAGTGAAAGGAAAGATAGAGATTCCAGCTGAACCTAAACGAATTCTCGTAGATGGATATTTAGGGAGTGTGATTGCACTTGACGTTCAGCCTGTTGGATCGACAACGCAGGATTTAAAGAACGTACACTTAAAGGGCAAGATAAAAGGAATAGAGGACATCAGTGACGAGCGTTCAGCTGAAAAAGCACTTAGCTTAAAGCCTGATCTGATTATCACAGCCGTACAGGATGAAAAAGTCTATGATGTGTACAAAAAAATAGCCCCTACCATCGTGTATCCTTACGGTTCTTTCAAAGATGCACATGAAGAATTAACGACGCTGGCAAAAATTTTAAATAAAGAAGAGGAAGGAAAAGCATTCCTCACCGCCTTCGATCAACGAATTGAGGCTGCTAGGAAAAAAGTGAAGTCTGCTTTAAAAGAGAATGAAACGGTCTCGATCATGGGCGCTTTTAAAAATGATGTCTATGTATATGGTAACGGAATTTATCGAGGCGGGCAGGCATTATATCAGCAATTACAGGTAAACCCGCCAAAACAGGTCAGAGATACAATTTTAAAAAGTAAAACAGGGTATGAAGTCATTTCTTATGAAACCCTTCCTGAATATGCAGGAGACTACATTTTCATTGATGAAAGCAACGGCGGAACATTTGATAAAAACAATTCTATTTGGAAGAGTCTAGAATCTGTCAAAAAAGAGCAGACCTATCAAATGGATACAGAGTTCTTCTGGCCTTACGATCCGATTGCAGTAGCCAATCAAGCGGAAGAGTTTGCTGACATATTGACAGAAATGTCTGATCGGTAGGAGGTCTGTCAATTGTTAAAGCGTTTCTTCTCATACTACAAACCATATATGGGGCTGTTTATATTAGATTTTTCCTGTGCGGTACTGGCAGCCTTACTCGAATTATCCTTTCCCCTTGCCATCAGTAAAGTGATGGACGATTTGCTGCCAAATGGTGATTGGGATGCCATTTGGTTTTGGGGCATTCTGCTCCTCAGTTTATACGTGATCAGCTCTACGATGCATTATGTCGTGACCTATTTTGGGCACAAATTAGGCATTAATATAGAAACGGATATGAGGAATCAGCTATTTTCTCATGTACAAAGAATGTCCTTTCGCTTCTTTGACAAAAAGAAAACGGGAAAACTCGTGTCCCGTATGACAAATGATTTAATGGATATTGGAGAAATCGCGCATCATGGCCCGGAGGATTTATTTATCGCTATCATGACACTCACGGGTGCCTTTGGCTTGATGCTGTCGATTAATTGGCAGCTGGCAGTTCTCACATTTATTGTCGTTCCATTCTTGATCGGATTATCCGTCTACTTTACGAAAAAAATGTCTGCTGCTTTTGATAAAATGTTCTCGAGTATTGGTCAATTCCATTCACGTGTGGAAAACAATATTAGTGGCATACGGGTTGTGAAAGCATTCGGAAATGAATCACATGAAATGGACCGATTTATTGAACATAACGAGCAATTTAGAAAGACAAAGCTAACCACATATCAAATGATGGCTGTGCATACCGCTGTTAGTCATTTTCTTATTAAGAGTGTGACAGTGTTTGGCCTTGTATGCGGCGCATGGTTTGTGCTGCAAAAAAATATGACGTATGGGGAATTTGTGTCATTTGTACTATTAACAGGCATCTTCTTAGGCCCCATTCAACAAATCAATGCAGTCATTGAAATGTATCCAAAAGGTGCAGCGGGCTTTAAACGATTTGCATCACTCATCGATCAATCACCTGATGAAAAGGACGCGGATGATGCCATTGAAGTTGATCAGTTAAATGGGGATATCGTTTTTGAGCATGTGTCTTTTCAATATGAATCAGACAAACCGGTTCTTCATGACATCAATCTTGAGGTGAAACAAGGAGAGACCATTGCGGTCGTAGGTCCCTCTGGTGCTGGGAAATCGACGCTTTGTAGTTTGCTGCCACGCTTTTACGAATGGCAGGAGGGTACCATTACAATTGATGGCATAGAGACAAGAAAGATGACACTGCCTTCGCTGCGGAGACAAATTGGTGTCGTCCAGCAAGATATTTATTTATTCCATGGGACCATCCGAGAAAACATTTTATACGGAAAACTCGATGCATCTGATGAAGAAGTGTGGCAGGCAGTGGAGAAAGCCCAACTGAAGGATCTTGTAAATAGCTTGCCAAATGGGCTTGATACGATTATCGGTGAACGCGGAATGATGTTATCTGGCGGACAAAAACAGCGTATCTCCATTGCACGTATTTTCCTTAAAAATCCGCCAATTTTTATTTTAGATGAAGCCACATCATCTCTGGATACGGAGACAGAATCCTTTATTCAGGGCTCACTTGAAGAACTATCTGAAGGACGAACCACGTTTATTATTGCGCATCGCCTAGCGACCATCCAGCATGCTGACCGGATTGTGGTTTTGACAAAAGAGGGCATCAAGGAGCAAGGCAGGCATGAAGACCTGCTGGAAATGGACGGGATGTACCGGCGTTTGTATGAAACACAATTTAGAATGTAAAAGAGGAAAAGCCGGCATATTGCCGGCTTTTTAGCGTGTGATCATCATCCGACCATTAACTGCGGGGGGCAAATAACATCACACTGACACCAGCTAAACAGATCAAAGCACCCATCCAGTCGTACATATCAGGGGTTTTGCGATCGACCCACCAGCCCCAAAACACAGCGAGAACGACAAAAACACCGCCATAGGCCGCATAAACCCGCCCAAAGGTCGGGAACTGCTGGAATGTAGGGATGACGCCGTAAGCGACCAAGATGAGGCTACCTGCGATTCCGTAGCTGACGGGTTTTGCTTCACGCAGCCACAGCCAGACAAGATAACCGCCGCCTATTTCAGCCAGACCAGCTAATAAAAAAAGAACAATCGTTACAATCATTTTCGGACACTCCAGTTCTCCTGTTTCGTTCTATTATGACATGTTGAAAGGGTGCGTTCTACCTGATGTAAATTGAGAGACGAATGAGAGTTTGCTAAAATCAACTGAACAGTGAATGAAACACATGGATTCTTGACTTTCAATGAGGCGGGTGATCCAAATGGTCAATCCATCCGTTGAGTATGTACATTCTCATGAGGAACACATTTCCTTTTTCAGCGCCCTTTTTTTCTTCTTGAAAAAAGAGTAAAGTACAAAGGAGGCTTATCTCAGCAATTTGAGTGATGAGCCATACGTGAAGATTTCATGATGAATGCATAATGCTCTTTCTCATGAAAAAGGAAGGAGATGACCATGGACACACTGAAGGATTTTGAGCTGTATCACAAGATCAAACATGATCGACATAAGCCCTCGCTTGAATTATTGTACGATCGCTATGAACGTGTGTTATATTCGTTTATTTATAAAATGACTGGAAACCGTGAGCTGGCGGAGGAAGTGCTTCAAGAAGTCTTTATCAAGCTCTGGCGCGGCATAGGAGAATACAATACAGATAAAGGGAAATTTTCCTCATGGTTATTTATGATGTCACGAAACACGGCAATCGATCTATTAAGGAAACACCGAAATGAAACAGCTCTTGAAGATGAGCATATTGAATACTTGGCAGATCATCAAGAAGATGTGTCAAAAGAAGTAGAATGGAACGAAGAAAAACAAATCATACGTGAAGCAGTATCAACATTGTCGAAAGAACAGCAAACCATCATCGAAGATGTCTATTTTAAAGGAATGACACAAAAGAGCATTGCGGAAAAACTAGGCATTCCTATTGGAACGGTGAAGGGAAGAGTTCGATTGTCATTGAAGCATTTACGAACGAAACTGTCTCGCGGAGGAAAGGAGGAAGAGGCATGACTCAGTGTAAACATCAAGTCATTGATTACTTTAACGGGCATTTACAAGGAGAAGAAAAGGCGCAGTTTGAAGAGCACATCAAACATTGCTCGGATTGCAAAGAAGAGCTTGAAGAACTGACATCGCTCATGTCTGATATTCCGTTTCTAGCAGAGGACGAAACGCCTCCGGCAGGGATGAAAGACCGCATTTTATCCAGGGTATTTGAAGAAGAGATACGAGAGACAACAATCGCTGCAACATCGAACCCGCCTCAAGATCTCAAAATGGTTCGTGATGCAAATGAGATGAAACCGCCAATGAAGAAAAAAAATCAATGGCTTTTGCCTCTCGTTGCCGCACTGCTTCTCATTTCTGCAGCTGGGAACGTTTATTTCTTAACAAATGGAACAGATCAAGCAGAAGAATCTATCAAAGTTGTTGCGACAAAATCACTGGCATCTGCCGAATCAGCAAAAACAACGGGTGCTTTTTCAGTGATTGAGCATCACGGCAAAAAAGAGCTTGTCGTGAGTGCCGACGGATTAAAAGATCAGCTTGATTCATCAGCTGTTTATCAAGTATGGCTCATTAAAGGAGATCAGCCTGTTCCGGCCGGTGCCTTTAAAACAGATAGCAAAGGGGAGGGCACCGTCACCTATGCGTTATCTGAAAAAGAAGCAAACGAATCATGGGATACTGTGGCTGTCACCCTTGAACCAAAAAAGGATAACAAGCTTCCGCAAGGCCCTGTCGTACTGAGTGCTGCATTTTAAGCTTGATTCATGAAGGATGCCTTTTTCAGGGCATCCTTTTTTGATAGGCAGAAGGAACCTTATGACAAATGAGACGTACTACATATAGAGGTGAGACACATGCAGCGATACATAGAAAAACAACTATTTCTCTTATCAGGTAGACACGCATTTACCGCATTTTATTTTTTGGTGATCCCATTCATTATAAAAGATCTTTTTAAATCAACTCCTTTACTTATGGTCATGATCGCTCTTTTTATCATTCATCATTTAGTGACAAGTATCGTATGGTTTTATAAATCAAGAAACATTCGAAAGCGTCAATCAGGTGACCTAACCAAACGGGGACATCTCGTTGTCCAGATCATGCAGAGGCTCGAACAGCTCATGATGCTCGGTTTTGTGATGGTATTGATCAGTGGATGGATGCAGGGAGACATTGTGACGCTATTATTCACAATTTTTCTGTTCATCGTCGTTTTCTTACAGCACATTCAGTTTTATTATGTTCAGTACTTTTTTAAATCGAGCGGCTGGTTCACCTATGTCCTCTCTTTACAAAAGGCTCGTCCTTCTTACATCATGAGGGAACGAAGGGCTTTGAAGAAATCCTAAATGTGCAATCGCTTGCTGACTGATCCATCAGCAGCAGAAATGTATGATAAAATGTGGAAAAGAAGCATGGAGAAAGGGAGTGCGAGCGAGTGAAAGCAGTTGGATTATTTGAGTATTTGCCAATTGAGCATGAACAAAGCTTGATCGATCAGGAGGTGGCAAAGCCCAAAGCAGCTGGCAAGGATATTTTGGTGAAAGTAGAGGCTGTGTCGGTGAATCCAGTGGATACAAAGGTGAGGTCACCGAAGAATCAGAAAGAAGATGAATTGAAAATTCTTGGCTACGATGCAAGCGGTACGGTGGTGGAAGTGGGCGAAGCGTGTACGTTGTTTCAGCCGGGTGACCACGTCTATTACGCAGGAGATATCACGCGACAAGGCTCAAATAGTGAATACCAGCTTGTGGATGAGAGAATTGTGGCGAAAAAGCCTGCAAATCTCTCTTTTGCTGAAGCAGCTGCCATGCCTCTTACAACAATTACGGCATATGAAGCGCTATTCGACCGAATGCATATGAAGCGGAATGCAGAAGGCTCGACCTTGCTGATCATCGGTGGTGCAGGCGGAGTGGGCTCTATCGCCATTCAACTCGCCAAATTAGCAAAGGCGACTGTGATCGCCACTGCATCAAGACCTGAAACAAATGAATGGTGTCTCTCATTAGGGGCTGATCATATCATTGACCATCACCAGCCGCTCTTAGCGCAGCTTCAGGAAAAAGGGATTGGCGAAGTGGATTACATTTTATGCTTAAATGATACAGATGGCCATTTCAAAGGGATGGCAGAAGCGATTAAACCTCAAGGGACGATCTGTACCATTGTTGAAAATCAGCACCATTTAGACATTCAATTACTCAAAAATAAAAGTGCTGCATTTGTATGGGAATTCATGTTCACACGGCCGATGTACAAAACCTCGGATATGATGAAGCAGCATGAGCTTTTAAAAGAAGCGAGTACATTATTTGAAGAGAAGAAGTTAAAACATACATTAACAAAGGTGCTCAGCCCCATCAATGCCGCCAATTTGAAGCAGGCACATCAAACACTTGAGCAAGGGAAGATGATAGGTAAATTTGTTCTAGAAGGATTTTAAGGAGGGGCAGCAGATGACATCATTACAATATCCGATTGGCTTATACGAACCGGTGGACCAACAAACGAAAAAGCAGCTGGAGGCATGGATTGATGAGCTGGCACTCATTCCTCAAAAGTATGAAGATTCAGTTGTCCCATTGACAAATGATCAGCTGGATACCCCATATCGGCCAGGAGGATGGACCGTTCGTCAGCTCATTCACCATGTAGCGGACAGCCATCTGAACGCCTACTTGCGATTTAAACTTGCGCTGACAGAAGAAACACCGCACATACGTCCATATGATCAGGAGGCATTTGCTTCACTTCCTGACAGCAAGGCGTCTATCAGTCTATCACTGCCGTTAATCAGCAGTCTGCATCGCAGGTGGGTCGCATTACTTCGCGAGATGACAGAGGAAGATTTCAACGCTGCATATTACCATCCAGCCGATCAACAAACGGTGTCCTTATATGATGCAACAGGAATGTACGTCTGGCATTCACAGCATCATCTCGCCCATATCACGGAATTAATCAAAAGAAATCAGTGGAAGTAAAGGAGTCAACACATGTCTAGTAGAAGAATTGTCGGCGCTATGTTTATCTGCATGGCGGCATTGTTTTATATAGCAAAATTCGTTTTGTTTGAGATTCGTTATGGTGGAAATGTAAGCACAGTAAGAACGATCGAGGAACTGGAAGATATACTCCCAGGCGGTACGTGGATCAGCATCATTTTTCTCATTATCGGTTTAGGTTATCTTTTGTGGGATGACCGGGAAGTCATTCGTCAATATCTTTTCACCCCAGATAAACAAGAAAAAGAAGAAATAAAAAAGACGGACTTCAAGTGACCGTCTTTTTTCCTTTTTTAGCCACGTTCAGGACGAAGTGCTTTTTCTAAAATGGCTAGACCTTCATTGACTTTTTCTTTTTCTTCGTCATTGAGCCGTTGCAGGGAATTTTTAATTTTTTCATGCCCTTTTTGATAAATACTTCTGAAAATATTTTTCGCTTCCTCTGTCAATTCTACGACAATGATTCGACGGTCACGCTCAGAATGCTTTCGTTCCACAAAGTTCGATTGTTCTAACCGATCAAGCAGCCCTGTCATATTGGACAAAGAAGCCCCCATTTTTTCAGCAATTTCGGACACCTTAAGAGAGCCATGGTTATTGAGCAGCATGAGCACTTTCATTTGAGGCATACTCATATCAAGCTTCATCCATTCAGAAACATCTCCAAGTCCTGCAGCAGTGAGCACTTTCATATACAGCACCCATGTCTTTTTTTCCTCAGGAGATAGGATTTCCTCTTTTAGTACGGTGGTGTCATGAATATTATATTCCACGCTTGTTCACTTCCTTTAAGCGGCTCTTTTCTTTATATTACTGATTTTTACTTCTAATTGAAAGTATCATGAAGCTTTTGAATGTTAAACTGCATGAATTAAGTGGTATTTGTTGTATAATAATGGTCAGTTGAAATTAATGAAGCAACTTAGAAAGTTGGGAAAAACATGTGGAACAAAAAAACGGGTATGACGATCTTAAAAATGCTCTTTCCGATCGTGATCATCCTTGTCTTAATTTTTGTCGCCAAGCAGGAGCTGAGCGGCCTTTCCATTAAAAAGACGTTTTATATTATTGACAGCTTGAATCGAATGGACTTGTTTATTCTTGTCTTTCTTGGACTTGTCGCTGTTTTATCCATGTCCTTATATGATTTTATTTTAAGAAAAAGCCTTGATATGCCCATCAGCGGCTGGAAAACGATCCGAATTTCTTGGATCGCCAACTCCTTTAACAGTGTACTTGGATTCGGTGGTTTATCAGGAGCAGGGCTTAGAACGCTTCTATACAAGGAATACATAACCGATACGAAAAAACTGCTGAAAGGCATAGCCCTTTTAACATCCTCCGTTCTGCTAGGCTTATCTATTTTCAGTGATTTGATTTTAGTTAGGGTCCTGCCAGTTGAAAGTATTATTAGTCAGGAGCCGTGGTTATGGGCATTTGTCATTATTTTTGCTTGTATTGTGCCCATTTACATCATCATGGCGTCCATTCGAAAAAGCTCGATTGAGAGCGGTGAAAACGGACTGAAGCACCCGATCTATGCTTATATTGGTGCATCGTTTTTAGAGTGGCTGGCAGCTGGTCTTGTCATGTACATGGCTGTTGTCTCTATGGGGATGAACGTTGATGTCCGAATTGTATTAGGCGTCTTTGCGATTGCGTCAATCGGCGGTTTAATTAGTATGGTTCCGGGCGGATTTGGTTCGTTTGATCTGATCTTTTTACTCAGTATGCAATACATTGGGTTTGATAAAGAGATGGTGCTGACAGCGCTTGTCTTGTACCGCTTCGTTTACTCCATTTTCCCGTTTATTCTTGGACTTTGTCTAGCGGCATACGATTTAACTGGAACAACACTCAGGCGTCTTGAAGGCAATCCGAGAATGGCGCCTGCTATTGAAACAACAAACGTCTTAATTGTGTTGCACCGAGCGCTGCTCATCCGTTTATTGTACGGATCTTTGTCCATTTTAACGTTTGGAAGCGGTTTGCTCATTATGGCTTCCGTTGTGCTTCCTGTTGATCGTTTAGGTGTGATTACAACCATTCCACGCTTTTTGTTATCAGGATTTAATGGTCTTTCTTTAATGTTCGGGATCATTTTAATGATTTTGTCCATTGAAGTGTATAAAAGAACAAAACGGTCTTATCTATTGACAATGATTGCCCTAGCAGGCGGCTTTGTGTTTACTTTACTAAAAGGGTTTAACCTGAGTTTGATCTTTATATTGCCGGTCATCATGGTGGTATTTTTCTCGCTTCGAAATCAATTTGTGAAGCAGCAGGCGCCTTATTCTTTGAATCAGTTTGTGGCCGCCGCCGCCGGATATTTACTCGTGTTGTTTAACTATAATGTCATTGGAAACTTCATTTGGATGAAAATTGGTCATTTTCTAAGCAAGGACTATTTGGTTCATAATGAACGGCATATCACGATGACCAGTATGATTGCTTTAATTGGCGTCCCTCTTTTCTTTTTCATTAGCAAATTGATTTTTAATAAAAAAGCAGTTCCAATCGGCGAAGAAGCCGATGAAGAAAAATTAAAAACTTTTCTCGAAGAAAAGGGAGGAAATGCTCTTAGTCATCTAGGTTTTTTGGGAGACAAAAAACTGTTTTTCTCAAGTGATGGAGAGGCGATGCTTCAGTTTGGCCGGATTGGCCGTTGCGTTATTGTGCTTGGAGATCCTTCTGGCCGTAAAGCCTCTTATCCGCTTGTACTAGAAGAATTTTTGGAGCAGACAGAAAAAGCAGGCTATCGTGTCGCTTTTTATCAAGTAGAACGTGAAGGAATGGCGCTTTATCATGACCTAGGTTTTCACTTCTTTAAGCTTGGAGAAGAAGCCATGGTCGATTTAGAAACGTTCTCTTTGTCAGGAAAGAAAAAATCAAACTTACGGGCTGTCGCAAATAAATTTGAACGAGAAGGCTATACGTTTGAAATGCTGGAGCCACCCTTTTCAGAGGAATTGATTGCAACCTTAAAACAAATCTCTGACAGCTGGCTGGGCAAGAAAAAAGAAAAAGGATTTTCATTAGGCTATTTCCATGAAGACTACATTCAAAAAGCACCGATTGCGATTTTAAAGGATGAACAAGGACAGATCATATCTTTTGTGTCCTTAATGCCGATGTACCAAAAAGGAGAGATATCCATCGACCTCATGCGTCATATGCATGATGCACCGAATGGGATGATGGATGCACTCTTTATCCACCTTTTTCAATGGGCGAAAGAAAAAGGCTACACATCCTTTAACATGGGAATGGCGCCATTATCGAATGTTGGCACGTTCCACCAGTCCTTTCTGACAGAACGTTTGGCGAGTGTCATCTTCAATAACGTCAGATATATGTATAGTTTCAGCGGCTTACGGTCGTTTAAACAGAAATATAAACCAGAATGGCGCGGAAAATATTTAGCGTATAAAAAGAATACATCACTGCCTGTCACAATGGTGCTCGTCACTAAGCTGATAGGAATGGACCCAAATCGAAAACGGCGTCCATAAGTCCAGAGAACCTTTACCTTTCACTAGGTGAAGGTTTTTTTAGACAAAAGAATAGCAAAAGTGGTAAAGTTGAAGGGTAAGGGGGATGTTCACATGACACTAAATGAATGGTTTACAAAGGGATTAGCTGAACGTACATATGTACACAACATGGAGAAAAATCGTGAAAACTTACTCACGGTGTACAACCAGTACGCAATTCATCAAAAGGAAAAAGAGCTGCTTCAAAAACTTCAAAAGAAAAAGCTCAGAGCGCTTGTGATCACGGCAGATTGGTGCGGTGATGCGATGGTCAATGTACCTATTTTCATGCGTATTGCAAATGAAGCACTGATTGATGCGCGCTATTTCATTCGGGACGAGCACCTAGACCTGATGGATCAGTATTTAACGAACGGGACCGCAAGATCGATTCCGATTATCGTCATCATTGATCAGGACGGGAAAGAAGTGGGGAAATGGGGACCTCGCTCAGCAGAAGCTCAGCGCTTTGTCGACGAGAAAAAGCCGGATAAAGATGCACCCGATTTTGAGGAGGCATTTAAAGTGTTTGCGAAAGAAGCCGCACATCACTATACGACAGATCGTTACTTATGGAAAGATATTGAGAAAGAAATAGTAGAAGTTTTGGCAAAAATATAAACCAAAAGACTACTTCGCCGCAATGGGAAGTAGTCTTTTTTTATCTTGTTTTTGCGTTTCACCTACAAAACACCGCATAAAGATGTAGAAAAACCGCAGAATTCTATCAAATACCGCAGAAAACCGCAAAGCATCACGATTTTCCCAACCACTTTTAGTTGAAAAACCTCATATATGCCATGAAAACAGCTATTTTGCCCTTATCTAAAGGCTCATATAACGCACGTCGGATGGCTTTTTCCCAATACAAGAGGCCCAGCAACTATAGTAATCTAGTTGTAATCTCCTTTGAACGAACTAAAGAAAATAAATGAAGGAAAAGGGCTGGCGATCAATTTATGAAAAAAATCATCTATCTCGATCAAGAAAAAAAGAAGCTCGCTGAATCAAAGAAAAGAGAACAGCGTTCCATCAAATCACTCAGACTGCTTGTGTTTTATGACGGACAAAGTCCTTCATGTGCAAAAGCCATTGACCTGTTGAAATCACTCGATTGGAAAAACCGAATTCACTTTGAATCATTTAGACACTCACAGCTGCTGAGACTGAATAAAATTAGTGAAGAGAAGGCAGAGAAACGAATCGTGTCTATTTCCTTAGCGAAAAATCAAAAAAACTCAGGGATTTATACGTGGCTGAGAATGGCTTGTCATATCCCTGCATTATGGGGAACGGTCCCATTCATTGTACTCAGCATTTGGCTTGGCTTTGGGCAGCATGCTTACGATTATTTTGCGAGAAAACGGTACATTCATTCTGTCGAACAAGTCACCCGTCCCGATACAGATCAACAAAAGACCATCTAATCATAGAAAAAGCATGACCTTCGATCGGCAGAAGGTCATGCTTTTTTGTAATATGGGATAAATGATGCTAAGTGATCAAGCAGCTTCGTTGTGTAAGACATATATGCACGCTTATCAAGCTCAGAAGCCGCATAGGAAAGCAAGGTTCTAAGAGCAAACAAGTACTCATTGTGGAGCTGATTGTGTTCAAAGTAAGGAATCGCTGCTTCTACTAAATAAGTTTTCAAATCATGAGGATTCTCTTCAATCATCAATTTATAGATTTTAATCATATATAAACAGTTTGGTTGAATACGAGGCTGTTTGAGCAGCTCGTGTATGTATGGAAGCGCCTTTTTGCGATCATATTCCGCATACAATGTCGCGATTTCATAAAGCGTTTCACAGTAACGATCTTCTATCTGTTCTTGATTAAAATAATTGAGTGAATCTAGTAAATAAGGCACAGCGGATGAGAAATCTCCTTGGCGTTTTAAGAGAACCCCGTAATAAAAATAAGCTGTCATCTTAATATAAGCATCAGGGTGAAGCGACGTGTGTAAAATCACTTCTTTTAAATATCTTTTAGCTGTTTGAAAGGCCTTTAATTCCAGTGAGATGACCCCATGAATGAGTGTACAATGGATGACCCGCTTGAAATTATTTTTTTGTCTATACAAATCCATTGCTTGATGTGTGGCCTCAAGCGCATCACCGAGATGCCCCATAGCTCCAAGTGCTTTTGCATAGTGATAATACAGGTCACTCTGTTCAACAGAAGCGTAAGAAAAGCAGCTTTCAAGTCTTTTCAATCCTTCTTCGAGCTGACCGATTTTAATCTGATGGATGCCATCTAGATATTCAAACGTTTCTTTTTCTGTGTCAATAAAGGTTTTTTCAAACTTCTTAAGCACGCGGTGCGTTTTTAAGGCAAGCTGCTGTTTTTCTGTTAATAAATAAAATTGAAATAAGGACAAATGATACTGAATCCCTAAATCTAGCGAAAAGAACTGTTCCTCGTGATGAATGATCATTTCTGCATTTTGCTCTGCTTGATCGAGCGCATAGAAATACATGTTCATTTGAAACTCATCGAGCAATGACAGCAGGTGACGCGCCTTTTGCGACAGCGTTTCTTGACTAATTCCAAGCCGTTCAAGCAAAAGATTGATCGTATCTTGATTGGCCTCTTTTGAGCCATTTTCAATTTTACTTAAATGAGAGACAGAACAAATTCCTTCTGCCAACTCCGATTGGGTCATATTTTGTTTGTAACGATAGAGTTTGATGATTTGCCCAATATTGATTTTCATTCCATCCAGAAGCCTCCCTTCCAATCATGGGTTGAAAGCTTTTTGAAAAAATAGCCGCATGAGACAAAGTGGAAATACCTGAAATCATTTCATCATCTTGGCTTTTTTCTCAAAATTTGTTTAAAACGTAATATGATTGTAACATTACTTGAAAAAGTCAAACAACTTTTTAGCAGAGAGGTGAGGTCCTATTTGCAAACAACACATGATCATGTTTATAATGTGAATGAGAATCAATTTCAATTAAGGTTGATTGAAAGGATGACATATATGCCAGAAACAAAACAACAAACAGAAGCGTTAACGGTTCGAGACGCTGTCAGATATAGACGATCGATTCGAAAATTCAAAGAAACGCCGGTGAGCATTGAACAGCTTCAGCCATTATTAGAGGACGCAGTCTATGCACCCAATCATAAAATCACGGAACCGTGGCGTTTTTTATATGCAGTGACGGATGAAGCAAAAGAGGTATTTGTTGAGCGGTTCATTGCTTTCTTTAAACGCAACAACCCAGACGCAAAAGAAGAAAAGATCAATCAGTACAGAGATTATTTTTCTAAAGTACCAGCACTTTTACTTGTCGTTCTAAAAGAAGACGAAAACCCAGTTGTGAGAAATGATGATTTTGCCGCTGTGAGTGCGCTCATTCAAAACTTCCAGTTGTTGGCTTGGGATCAAGGAATCGGTATGGTATGGAAGAGCGGCCGTATTTTATACGACAAAGGGTTTCAACAGGATATGGGATTAAAGGAAAACGAGCGCTTTGCCGCAATTCTTCACATTGGTTATCCAGAAGAGGTGCCTGAGGAAAAGTCACGTCAGAAGGCATCAAGCCTGCTAACTGAAATCAAATAAAAACAGACCTTATCAAAAGGTCTGTTTCTTTTTACTTATTGTTTTTTGGCACGCTGATCGGCTGCTTTCATACGTGCCATCGCTTTTACGTCATTCGGATCTGCAAGTTCTTTGGAAAATTCAACATATTCGCCATCCGTCTCTTGTGCCGCAAGCTGGTGGTTGGATTTTTTGTGTTGGTCTTTTTTCAAAGCTTTTCCCTCCTTTACAAGATCACTTTAGTTATGTGCTTGTAAAAGAGGAATATCCGTTTTATTTGTTTCTTTTTTCTGCTGCTCTTTCCGCTTTTTTGAATTCCTGCTGATACAGAACTTCCTGGGTTTTCTTCAGTTTTGAAGTCGGCTGGTGTTCTTTTTTCTTCATCAATTTCGCCCCCTCATCTCATTTTTAATAGGATGGGTGTTTTTGACAACATTTATTCCTCTGAATGCAAAATCGCTTCTTTTAGCTCAGGGTGTAAAAATTCATAAGAAGACAGCAGTGCCTTTTTCGGCAGAGCACGTTGGCCTTCTAGAACAAGCAATGACATGTCGCCAAGTGCGGTTTTGATGACAAAGGACGGCACCTTCAGCCAGTGAGGGCGATGAAGGACAGATGCAATGGTTTGCCCCAGCTGCTTCATTTGAACAGGATTTGGAGACGTGACATTGAGTGGACCTGATATGTGTTCATGGTGAATGGCATACGCAATGAGATGTGCTACATCATCCACGTGAACCCATGATACCCATTGCGAGCCAGAGCCAATCGTTCCACCGGCAAACAGCTTGTATGGCAAGGTCATAAGAGGAAGTGTGCCTTTTTCTCCTAGCACTACCCCAAAGCGTGTATAAACCGTGCGAATACCGAGCGCCTCAATTTTTTGACCTTCAGCTTCCCAAAGTTTTGACGTATAACTTAAGAAATCTGTATCGGCTGGAGGGGCCTCCTCCGTAAAATCCTCTGTCTTGGAAGTGCCGTAGATACCGACAGCACTTGCTTGAATGAGCACAGACGGTTTCGATTCCTGCGCTTCTATAATGCGTCTCACTTCTTGTGTGGATTGAATACGGCTGGAGAGAATGCCTTTTTTTGCTTTGTCCGTCCAGCGTGTGAAAATGGATTTTCCAGCAAGGTTAATCCATACATCAATCGCAGGCAATTCATGTTCAGGCTTAGCACCTTCTGTCAGCCACTGGACGTAATGTAAATGATTTTGTTCGGATTCCTTTGGATTTCTTGTTAAAATATATAGATGATGTCCTTCAGCTGCGAGCACCTTTGTGACGTGCTGGCCGATAAACCCGGTTCCTCCGGTAATGGCGATATTCAATTGACATCTTCTCCTCTCATATACATACCTATATCTTTCACGATTTTGAATCAGAAGAAACATCCTGACTGTTGGAAAAAAGGAGTGATCACAGGATGCCCTATATTACGAAAATCTCTGCTCAGAAAAACAATACAGAACGCGTGAACATCTTTCTTGATGAAAAGTACGCTTTTAGCGTTGATCTAGATGTGCTCATCCAGCATGATTTGAAAAAGGGAAAAGAGCTGGATGAAGCCGATATCATAGAGATTCAATTCGGTGATGCAGTAAAAAAAGGATTTCAGCAGGCCGTCGATTATTTATCGTATCGGATGAGATCAGTGAAAGAAGTCACCGATTATTTGACGAAAAAAGACATACCAGCACCTTCTATTAGTGAAATTATACACAAATTAAAGCATTATAAGTATGTAAATGATCTTGAATTTGCAGAAGCGTATGTAAGCACCCACCGAAAAACGAATAGCAAAGGCCCGTCAGTGCTAAAAAAAGAATTAAAGCTGAAAGGCATAGACGATGACACCATCGAACAAGCACTATCGCAATATCCGAATGATTTGCAGCTAGAGGAAGCAGTGAAACAAGTGCTGAAGCTGGTTAAGAAAGAGAAAAACCGGTCCGCAAAAGAAATTGAACAGCGTATCAAATTGCAGCTTCAGCGAAAAGGATTTTCATTTGATATCATTGATAAAGCCCTTCAAGAAGCCTATGATGGACAAGAAGAGGGAAAGGAAGAAGAAGCCCTTCACTATATGCTTGAGAAGGCAAAACGCAAGGTAGGTTATGACGGATCATTTGAGAAAAAAATGAAAGTGAAGCAATTCCTTTACCGAAAAGGATTTGATCTTGATACAATTGATCACGTTTTAGACAAAGGGGAATGACAGATGGAAAAACGCTATAGTGAAATGACAGAATACGAATTAAAGCAGGAGATTGCCGCTCTTTCTGAAAAAGCAAGAAAGGCTGAGCAGCTAGGCATTGTGAATGAATATGCCGTGTTGGAGCGGAAAATTGACATGGCGAAAGCCTATTTATTAGATCCAGCTACTATTCAGACCAAAACGACTTATCAAATCAAAGATACAGACGAGCAGTTTTATGTGGAGTATTTAAATGGTGTTTTTGCTTGGGGCTACAGAGTATCAGCGCCAAATAAAGAAGATGCCCTGCCGATTTCAATGCTTACGAAAAAGGACTGATCAATAGCCATTTGCTGAGGTAAGAAGAAAAAGGACTGATCCCTAGAGATCAGTCCTTTTCTTTACTTCGAACGTTGTTTACGGACGTTGTTCTGAAGTACGATGTCGTGCTGCGTTTGCTGCGTTTCTCCGTTGACCTGAGAGGCAGAATGTTTAGCATTCGCCCATGGTTGAGGGTAAGCGGTTGTTCTTAATTGAACAAAGTCTTCCATATACGATTTCCCATTTGAACTCATATCTCAAGCACTCCCTTTGGAAAAATTAGCGTTTCCCTGATGCCCTCATACGTTCCTGTGGACGTGTATTCGTCTCACCGTTCGGCCTTTTAGATGCATAAGCATCTGTGGCCCCTGGTTCGCCTTCAAACTTGTGATTCACTTGATTTGGAAAGCCCTTTGCTTTATTACGCATACTGATTCCCTCCAAACAATACAAATCATTTGCGTCTTTTGAAGACGTAAGGGTAGTATATGAAAAAAGAGATTTTTTTAAAAAGGCACTTTCTGCTAGATGAAGGAGGAACCAGTATGGAACAATATTTTGAGCGATTAACCGAACAACTAATGGAAAAAAACAATATGCTCACATATGAAGAAGCACGTACATGGGTAGAGCTCCTTTGGAGTGATTTTGAAACAACCTATGCAAAGGCTGGCCGCAAATATAAAGGACAGGAAACGACTGAACGGATTGTCCAAGAATGGATCGAAAGCTATGGTGCTCAGCTGCATTTATTTCAAAATAAACAATCGAAGGCAAATGAGCATTTGCAACAAAACAACAAAGGGCTACTGCATTAAAAGGGTTGCCCTTTTCACTTCTACTCATCTTTTTCAATAAACAGGAAAATATATAAATAACTAAACAATTTTATGAAACAATACCCAGTCTGTGATCAAAATTACAGGCTTTTTACAATGGATAAACAAATTACATTAAATTCATGTTGGTGAAAATCACTGGAAATAAAACTCTGATATAATGTAACGATTAAGGATACATGAAATTTATGGATAATAAAAAAGGGTTTCGTTTTCTGATAAAAAAGGAATAATGAACATAACAGACTATGTGAAAAAAGTGAAGAGAAGGTGCGATATGGAACGGGAACTGCTCTCTGTTATAATTCCTTCTTACAATGAAGGTGAAAACATCAGACGAATCTTTGAGGCACTCGAGGAAGAGTTTCGCGATTTTCATTATGACTTTGAAATCATCTTTGTGAATGATGGAAGCAAAGACAATACGCTTCAATACATGAGAGAGCTCTCTCACAAAAGTGCAAAAGTCAAATACATTTCCTTTTCCCGTAACTTTGGGAAAGAAGCTGCAATTTTAGCAGGTCTTGAGCATGCAAAAGGGGAAGCTGCGATCATTATGGACGCCGACTTACAGCACCCAACGTATTTGATTCAGGATTTTGTTAGAGGCTACGAAGAAGGTTATCATCAAGTCATTGCCAAACGAAACCGTAAAGGGGACAGCAAGCTTCGTTCTTACCTATCATCGATGTATTATAAAGTGATGAACAAGGTGGTCGAAGTGGACTTGCGTGATGGTGTAGGAGATTTCCGCTTAATTTCCCGTCAAGCGATCGACGCATTGCTTCAGCTGAAAGAGGGAAATCGTTTTTCAAAAGGGCTTTTTTGCTGGATTGGCTTTGAAGAAAAGGTCATCTATTATGAAAATGTGGAAAGACAGCACGGTGATACAAAATGGTCACTGAAGAAATTATTTAACTACGGGATTGATGGTGTCATTTCCTTTAACAACCGCCCGCTGCGTATTTGTTTTTATACGGGTATTTTGATCTTATTTCTCTCTTTGATTTACATCGTGGCGACCTTTATTCAAATCGTCAGAACGGGCATCATGGTACCGGGTTATTTCACTTTAATCTCAGCTGTGCTTTTCCTCGGTGGTGTCCAGCTTTTGAGTCTAGGCGTGATCGGAGAATACATTGGCCGGATTTACTATGAAACGAAAAAGAGGCCGCATTACTTAATTCAAGAATCAAATGTCATGGAACAAGAGACGAGCTCAAAAGAACAAGACCGAGTGTTAACGCAGTTATTTAAATAACGTGGAGTCAAATAACCGGCAAGCACGAAACGCTTGCTGGGTTGTTTTGTTTCAATGAACAGTGGATCTTTTGGAGAAAGGATTTAGATGATGAAACGTAGATGGATACTCATTGGAATGTGCCTCATTCTTGCTTTATTAGGACACTCCTTTTTCTTATATGAATATACGCAAGGCCGATATATGACGGGAGATGGGGATGGCATTTCGCAAATGCTCCCATTTAAAAAGCTGCTTTACGATGAATACGTCAAAGGGAACTTCTTTTATTCCTATCAATTCGGTCTAGGCGGCGGTACATATACGCAATTAGGTTATTATTTCACAACATCGACTGTTTTTATGGTCACAGTTGCTGTCGTCTGGCTGTTGAATGCGCTTCACCTTATACAGTCAACAGATATTCACTTTTGGGCAAATGCTGTTATTTGGCTTAGTGTGATCAAGCTGACAGTCATTCTGTTCATCGCATATCGTGTGCTCCTTTCGATTGTGCAACATAGGCTGGGGGCGCTGACAGGTGCCGGTATTTACGGACTGTCTATTGTGTACTTTCGGCATCAAACGTTTTGGGAGTTTTTCACCGACAGCATGATGTGGCTTCCGCTGCTTGTGCTCGGGGTTGAACGGATTTTTAAAACAGGCAAGCCGGCTTGGTTTATTGCGGCTTGCAGTCTCATGCTGATCAATAATTTTTACTTTGCTTACATTCACTTTATCTTTTTAGCCATTTATCTCGTCTTCAGATATATGATCAAGCTTCAAAGCGAGGAGCGAGGCTGGAAGGTGTTCTGGACCCTTGCGATCTCTACGCTGTTATCGTTTGGGATCAGTGCTGCCTTTTTTATTCCGTCTGTTTACGGCTTTCTCAATAATGTAAGACCGCCGTATGAACAGGCAATTCCTTGGTTCGAGCTGCATGATCATCTGATGTTTACAAGCAGGGTGTATTTATTACCTGTGATCTTTCTCATTTGTATGTTCCTCGTTCCGCTTTACCGGAACAGGTGGTTTTTCATGTTTACATCGATCAGCGTTCTGCTCATTGTTTTTCACTACAGTCCAAAGATGGCGAGCGTGTTTAATGGTTTTTCAGCACCGCAATACAGGTTTGAATACATTCTTGCTTTTACAGTTGGAGCGGTCGTAGCCATCACCATCAAGCATTTCTCGCAAATTGAGTGGAAGTGGAAAAAACGTGCGGTTTTAGGCGCTTGGATCGTGTTCCTTCTCGCTGTCGCCCTTTCAGAACGAGCAAAGGGAAACATGGATGTTGTTGTATTTACCGGAATAGGACTGCTTGTGATCAGCTTGTTCTTCCTCTCGATACATGCTGGGAAACGTCTGCACCTTCGTCTCTTTTCAGCCGTGCTCATCGTTGTGAGCTTACTGACAGCAGGCGTGTATCAGCAGGGCTACTTATTTGAAAGAAGCAATATTAAGAGCGTATCAGATACGTATCTGAATAGTGAGGCGTATGCTGGACATGAGCAAATGAAGCTCATTCAGCAGATTCAAAGCCGCTCTTCAAAAGATCCGCTTGCCCGGATTGATTGGATGAACGGCGTGCGCAACAACACCCCGTTGTTTGAAGGCTTTCAAGGCATGAGTGCGTATTCAAGTATATTGAATCAGCATTTGCTCCATTTCTACTGGAATGACCTGCAAATTGATATGGGGAGGGAAAGTGTCAGCCGGTATGCATCAATGGGAGACAGGGCGAATTTATACAGCCTGACCTACGGGAAGTATTATATGAGAGACAAATCGATGTCTTTCTCACCGCCGGTTTATTTTAAGCCAATATTGGAAAGCGAACATTATGAAGTGTATGAAAATACACGTCCGCTCCCATTTGCAAGAACAACGAGTACCGTCTATTCAGAAAAGTCACTAGAGCATGCGTCAGCACTTGATAAAGAACATGCGATGTTGCAAGGTGTGATCTTAAACAAAAAAGGAAATGCTGAAATTGACCAATCGCCTGATCGAATAAAGGATACAAACATTCATACAGAACAAGCGATATACGAAAATGGCGTGCTTGATGTATACGGGGAAACGGGCGGGCTGAATATCACCCTTCCAGATGATATCGCTCGCGTGGGGGATGTGTATGTGAGCTTTTATGTGAAGCGGACCGACCGTAACGAAGGGTTTCAGTTATCTGTGGATGACTACGTCACATCACGTAAAAGCAATACGTCTATCTACAAAACAGGCGTTAATGACGTGACGATTCGAGTCCCAGCTGAAAAAATCCTTTCCATTCGAGTTCCAAAAGGGACGTATGAGCTGAGTCAATTAAAGCTATATCATGAGCCATACCGCATCCTTGAGCGAGCATATGAAAAAGAAAAACAGGATGATGGCAGCCAGCAGGTGAAACTTAAAAATAACCGCTTTACGATTTCTTATGATAACAAGCGTGGCGATGATTATATGATTCTGCCTGTTCCATATGAAAAAGGCTGGGAGCTCACGGTGAACGGCCAGCAAACCGATATTGAACAAGCCAATTATGCGTTTATCGGTTTTCCAATAGAAAAAGGAAAAAACGAGATCGTGCTAACCTACTATCCGCCTTATATCAGAATTCTCGCATTGATTTCACTCGTCAGTTTGATCGGTGCGATCCTCTATGCACGGAGAAAACACAAGAAACACCACTTTTCATCATAAGTGGTGTTTTTTTATCTTTCATCTCATACGTAAGTTTCTTCATCCCATTCAATCGTGTATTCGTTCATTTTTTTATCAATATCGTTTTGAATACTCATGTGCTGAAATAGCGCATTCAATTCTTCTGTCCTCTTTCTTCGATCCTTTTCATAATAATAGAACGCATCTCGATAATCATGATCCCTTAGCATCTTTGCTATGAGCATGGCATCTTCTAGACTATACGATGCTCCTTGACCAACAAAAGGGTTCGCCGTATGTACCGCATCACCTATAAGAGCAACACGTCCTTTTGACCACACAGGAAAATCCTTTATTTCATAGATACTTCTTGGAAAGAACATGTTTGTATGATCGATGATGTCAGAAAGGTGTTTAGGAATGTTCCAATGTTCCATTTGTTTATATAATAACTGTCGGATGGTTTCTTGATTGGCTTTCTCAAAATGTTTTGTAGGTAACTTCTCAGGACACTGAGAGAAAGCTTGCCATAAAATATTCATTTTATTTGTTGGATGCGCTTTCCCAAAAATGAATTGAAAGTTTCCGTCATTGTAAAAATAACTTGTTGCCTCATCCAATACAAAATCCTTCACAAACGATACTCCTTGTAGTCCCCAAAAACCGCTATAGTCTAATTTAGCATTAAACGCAATAGCCTCTCTTGTTTTAGAAAAAGTTCCATCTGCTCCTATTACGATATCACCTGTTATCACAGTTTCATCTTCAAAAAGAGCCTGAACGGAATGAGGCTGCTGTTTGATCGAGGTTAACTTTTTGTTGTATTTCACTTCTATTCCTTGGCGGTGAACTTCTTTTAAAAGTGATTTGATGATTTGGTCTCTCATGACGTTCAGTAAAGGGGCATCATAATATTTTTCACTATAATTGTGAAAGATCGCTTCTATTTCATTTTCACTGTTTATTTGCTGGATCTTCTTTATCACTGTTGCATTTGCTATCACTTCATTTTTACACCCGATTCCATCCAAAATCTTTACCCCATTCGGAGATAGTAAAAAACCTGCTCCTGTTTCTAATTCTTCATCTGACCTGCTTTCATAAATCGTACTTTCCATTCCAGCCTTTTTTAAAAATAAAGCAGTAGCCAATCCTGCTACACCACTGCCGATAATGATCACATTTTGAGATTTCATCATTTTTCCTCCCTTTTTATAAACAGACCGGTCGGTTTATTTTGGCGCAAAAAAATAAGCTTTTTCATATAGGACAGCGTATCACAATTCCCCCTTTTCATTTGGTAATTAAAGTATATGATAATATGTTATAAATGATTTAGCAAGAATGAAACTAACCAATTTCTGATCAACTTCTTTTAAAAACATGAAGGGGATAACAAAACATGAACAAAGACACCGTGATAAAACACTATGAACACACCCTTGAATGGGTACAGTCACTAACGGAAGTAACAGAAGAAGAATGGCGTAGCGCCATCGCTGATGGAAAGTGGAGCATTGCTGAGATCATCGCACATTTCGTTCCATGGGATGAATTTATTTTACACGATCGCCTAAAGGAATTTTGGAACAATAAAGCGTTACCTCAGGCACCTGATGTGCATGAAATGAATCAGCAGTCAGCCGAAAGAGCAAGAAAGGAAGAGAGAAGCGAGACGATCGGGCGATTTATTGCTGTTAGAACAAAATTGCTTCAAGAAATGAAGAAAATCGAAGCATCTCGCTGGGCTACACCCTTTCTGATCGGTCAAACCGAGCTGACGTTATCAAGTTATTTTCAAGGTTTGATTAAACATGATCTCCATCATATGGAGCAGGTCAAACAAGCGCTCTCTACAGAAAGACGATAGCGCCTCACGAAGCTTCCTTATCAAACGAAAACGACGCATAATCAAACAAAAAATGAAATAGCCAAAGACTTAGCGCAAAGAGAATTTCTTCAGAAGTAGTCAGCAAAATGCCGTCAACCAATTCATCTGATAAGTAGACAGCACCCCAAATAAACAAAAGGTGAAATAAAACGGTATAGAAAACGATGGATCGTTTTTTGGACCGACACTTACGAAGAAACCGCATGAGCACGTGTTCCAGATGTTCAAAAGAGATCCCGAGTACGACGTAGATGCCCATAAACAGTAGCAGCGATAAAACCGATTGGTAAAAAGCACCGGTCAAATGAAAGAACAGCACACAAAACAACAAAAATATGTAACAGACAGCTGATAGCGCCATGAGCCATTTCAGCCCTTGCCATAAAGCGTGAACAGATTGTTGCATGGGTAAACAACACTCCTTTACATGAAGATACCTGCAAAAAGGACAGCCTTTTTGCAGGAAGGTAGAATTAATCCTCTTTTTTAGGTGCAGCGATGACAGGATGTTTTTCAGTATCAAGCAATTTCAAGAATTCTTCACCTTGATCTAAATGATCCAAAACAAGCTGTTTCGGTGTGACCGCAAGCCACTGATTGAGTGAGATATCTGCATAATGATCACTCTTGAAGATTTCTAAGAAATAAAGCGGTTCGTCACCTGTATTTTCTACATAATGCCCCATCGCAAATGGCACATAGCCAACGTCTCCCGCCTGATAGTTGAAGGTTCTCGCATGTCCATCAGAAGCAAAGACCGTCATTCGTGCCTTTCCAGAAATGAAATATTGCCATTCATCCGTATTTGGATGCCAGTGCAGCTCACGAATGGCACCTGGATCAACTTTCACAAGAGCGGATGCAATCGTTTTAGACGCTTTGAAATTGGTAGAGTCCGCAATCCACACTTGTCCACCGCTTGACGTTATCGGCTCTTGCTTTAACAATTCATATTTAAAAGAATTTGGGACTTCCCCTTGCTCTGTTTGCACCTTGTCACATTCAAGGGAACCAGGAATTCCTTTTTGGAAAATATACTTCTCTTTCTCTGGTAGCTTCTCAAATTGCTCCTTTGTCATTCCAAAGTTTTGGAGCACAACTTCCTCTGGCGTATGCGCAAGCCAATCAGTCACTTGGAACGTACTATTTTCAGAGAAGGAACCATCATCAAACACAAGTAAGAATTCAGCTCCTGGTTCAAGTGCTTGAATAGAGTGCGGCAAGCCAGAAGGGAAGTACCATAAATCTCCCTCAGTCACATCCTCTGTAAAATTGCGCCCCTCTGCATCAACCGATGTAATTCGGGCTTCCCCATAAATCATGTACGCCCATTCCGCTTCCTTATGCCAGTGAAGCTCGCGAATCGCACCAGGCTTTAGCCGCATGTTCACAGAGGCAAGACTTTTAGAGATTGGCAGTTCACGCACCGTTACCTCGCGGGCATAGCCGCCTTTTTCTAAACGGTTGTGCGTATCAGAAAAAGAATATTTCATGTTGGGAACCGTTCCATGATCGGTTTCTGGTGGCGTGAGCATATCTGGGTTTTGTCTGTCTCGCTCGAGATTACGTGGAATTTTGACCGTTGCTCCTTTTTCTCCTCGAATCGGCTGCGGTACACCATTTTGCTTTTCACTCATGATAAAATCCCCTTTCAACATCGTATTGTGTGAGGTGACAAAAGGCCTTTCATTTCGCCCTCGCTTTCATAAGGTGAAACGAATCAAGAAGATGTCAATCTGATTCATCATTTTTTTGAACAGCGACCAATCGTTGGATGAGTTTGCTTAATTCATCAAACTTTCGTTCAAAACGTGTCAGCAAATAAACCGTCAAAATGGCAGGGAAGCCAGCCTGACCGAGCTGCTTCAGCCATTCCTCCGAAAAAAAGGTCTCCATTTGTCTCACCTCCCAGCGGATGCTCGTCTTCTCTATAAGTGGTATGAAAGAAGAAATAGGAAATCAAAGGGGGAGAAAATGAACCATTAGACCCGTTTCACAAAGTTTACTTTTTTTAACTTTTGTCCACTTAATGCAAGTAGAGAGAACAAAGGGGAGGATGCACATGGATTATCGGCTGTTATTGAAAGCAAAATGGAAGGAAATCGTTGACCACCCGCTCATTCAGCAGTTTTTAAGCAATCCTAAAAACCAGCAGCTGCTCCGGCAAGTCATGGAAGAGCCAAACGAGGAAAATGCGAAAAAACTAGATTCCGAGTTCAAGCAGTTTTATCAAAAAATCCGCATCATCAAGTATATTTCCACAATGATCCGCATTTTTTCAGTCGACTTTGACAAACGAGTGAAAAAAAAGCAGCAGCGTTTTCCGCTCATACTCGATCATCCTGATACGCAAGAAGTGAAAGATCCTGTTCAAACAGATATGTATGAAGCTGTGCTCTTTAACCAACAAGACTTAGGGGAGCACCTGCAAGACAAAAGATTGTACAAGGCCTACCAGCAGCTCACAGACAAACAAAAAATGGTCTTAACCCAAATCTATGTCGATGGTCAAACGATGAAGGAAATAGCCGATCGGCTGGGTGAATCAAGACAAAACATCTCAAATATCCACAAAAAAGCACTCAATAAACTAAAAGAAGAAACAGGGGGAGATGTCCGTGCACGAAGACAAAATGACCAATGGAGAAATGGAAGAACTCATTGAAACCTTCACACCCATGATCAAAAAGAAACTACAAAACACGGCATATCAAGAAAGAGAAGACCTCGAACAAGAACTCTATATCAAACTCATCGAAAAAGTAGACTGGCTGATTTACCAAGAAGGACCTGGATTTTGGGAGTTTATTGTGGAATATATGACGAAGTTGTAAGAGTTGTAAGCACAAAAAAAGACTCGCTCACACAGAGCCGAGTCTTAATTTTTTTTGCAGTTTTTCTTCACTGAAAATCCAGCCGGTATAGGAATTTTTGATTTGGTGGTCCATGTCGATATGGCAGATCGCGACGAAAGGATAGTGACCTTTGCTGCGGTAGCGCAAATCAATGAACCGTACCTCATAATGGTCCTTGTATTTATCCACTTCCCACCGGTAGACAGGGGAGAAGGAGAGAAAGGCTGAAATGTTTTCGTCTTGCTTGGCAATTTTCATAATCTCTGTATCAGGGACCGGCACACGGTTAAAGGTGTCTAAAATGATGATCTCACCATTCATACTGCGTCCAACATGGAAAGAGGATTTACATTTCACGGCAATGCGCCATTGTCTGAACTTCATTGTAGGCGAAATAATAATGTCTTCAATTTCATCGAATCGTGCACGCAGCTGACGTTTAATCTGAAGCTGCATGATGACCCTGACGATATAATAACAGAAAATCACGGCATACAGCGTAATAAACGTATAGCCGGGATGCCCGCCAATCGCCCAAACGACAATGGCGACAAGATGGGTAAAAAAGATAAACGGATCAAACGTGTTAATGATCCCAAGCGCTACCCATTTCTTTGAAAATGGACGAATGGCCTGTGTGCCGTATGCATTGAATATATCGACAAACACATGAAGCACGACGGCTAATAGTGTCCATAACCAAAGGTGAAGTAAATTCGCCCCCGGCACAAATGGGAAAATCACAGCAGGAATTAGCAATGACCAAAACAGTACAGCCGGAATGGAATGAGTAAATCCCCGGTGATTTCTTATATAAACTGCATTATTTTTTAGTTTTAGCACAGTATCAATGTCTGGTGCTTGGGAGCCGGCGATGGTCGCGATCATCACGGCGTGTGCCATGTGTGGATCTGCGCTGACGGCTGGATCTAAAAGCGCAAGTCCCCCAAGAGAAATGCCCATTACTACATGAGTACCAGTGTCCAATTGATTACCTCCTAGTTGTCATGCTTAGGAACAATCATACAAAGTATACGTTTCTCATCAAGACTATGTGCAAAATCACTTTTGCTTTATCCCGATTTAATGTAACATGTTAACGTATCTACAAACAGTATACAACAAATAAGGTTCTTTTCAGAACGTTAGCTCTCGGTTCGATAAGAAGGAGTATAGAGATGAAAGACATTCAAGAAAAGCTGGACCGCAAAGATATTGCGGGTTTTCAGCATGATTTAATCGATTGGTATGAAAAAGAACAACGAACACTTCCATGGCGTGAAAATCAAGATCCATACCGCGTCTGGGTATCAGAAGTGATGCTCCAGCAAACGAGAGTGGATACGGTCATTCCGTACTTCAACCGGTTTATGGAGCAATTCCCGACGGTGAAAGATCTTGCTTTAGCTGATGAAGAAAAGGTCATGAAAGCATGGGAAGGTCTGGGCTACTACTCAAGAGTGCGTAATTTACAGGCTGCTGTGAAAGAAGTATATGAATCCTACGAGGGCGTTGTCCCTGATACGAAAGAACAATTTTCAAAGCTGAAAGGTGTAGGTCCGTATACGAGCGGCGCAGTGCTGAGTATCGCTTATAACAAGCCATACCCTGCGGTAGACGGCAACGTGATGAGGGTCATTTCCCGTATCTTGTCCATATGGGATGATATTGCAAAACCAAAAACGAGAAACATTTTCGAATTTGCGGTTGATCAGCTCATTTCCCGGGAAAAGCCGTCAGAATTCAATCAAGGGCTAATGGAGCTAGGTGCACTTATTTGCACCCCAACCTCTCCTGCATGCCTCATTTGTCCTGTAAACATGCATTGCTCAGCACTGGAGGAAGGCGTTCAGCATGAGCTGCCGGTGAAAAGTAAAAAGAAAAAGCCGACTGCGAAATCAATGGCAGCGGTGGTGTTATTTGATGATGCAGGCCACCTCTATATTCATAAGCGTCCAAGTACAGGTCTGCTTGCGAATTTATGGGAGTTCCCAAACATGGAAACAATGAAGGGAAGAAAAACGGAAAAAGAGCAGCTGATTGATTTCTTAAAAGAGGAAGCGGGTGTACAAGCAGAACTTGGTGATTTAGAAGGCACCATTCAACATGTATTTACCCACCTCATCTGGAATATTTCTGTTTTCTTTGGACGTGTGACCTCTGTATCAGATGACACGATGCTGAAAAAAGTCACAACAGAAGAATTTGAGGCATATGCTTTGCCAGTCTCACATCAAAAAATATGGAAGATGGCACTTGAACAGCCTAGTCATATTTAACCGTTGTACCATGGGTATAATCGGCTTCATTTCGGTGCAGACCCCCGCGGTTTTCAATTTCAGAAATGATTTCTCGATACTTAGATTGCCCTTCTTCGTTTAAATAAGGTAAAATTTGTTGGAAAGCATGATGAAAAAAAGCAAGCTCAGTATCTTTCCATTGATCCTTTGACATCATGCCAAGCTGGCTTAAATCGCGTCCGACATACATGAATGTAACCTCCTAATAGGAACTTTCCTATTAGTGTGAAGCGAATGGACGAAAACTATTCAAATCAGGAGATGAACCATAATGAACAAGCGTAAATGTGCACTAATTACAGGCAGCAGTAGAGGTGTCGGGAAAGAAGTAGCCCTTCGCCTGGCTGAAAAAGGATATGACATTGTCATTAACTATGCAAGAAGCAAAAAAGCAGCACTTGAAACAGCTGAAGAAATTGAAGCGATGGGTGTTAAAACATTAGTTGTCAAAGCCAACGTTGGTCAGCCAGAGAAAATCAAAGACATGTTCCAGCAAATTGACGAAACGTTTGGCCGTTTAGACGTATTTGTGAACAATGCGGCATCTGGCGTTCAGCGCCCAATCATGGATCTTGAAGAAAATCATTGGGACTGGACCATGAATATCAATGCGAAGGCCTTGTTATTCTGCGGACAAGAAGCAGCCAAATTAATGGAGAAAAACGGCGGCGGACATATCGTCAGCATTAGCTCACTAGGCTCCATCCGCTACCTTGAAAACTACACGGTGGTCGGTGTATCTAAAGCAGCACTAGAAGCGTTGACACGCTACTTATCCGTTGAGCTGTCACAAAAAAATATCGTCGTAAATGCCGTATCAGGCGGTGCCATTGATACAGATGCACTCAAGCACTTCCCAAATCGTGAAGAGCTATTAGAAGACGCTAAGAAAAATACACCAGCAGGCCGTATGGTGGAAATTAAAGACATGGTCGACAGTGTAGAATTCCTTGTATCAGGCAAAGCAGATATGATTAGAGGACAGACGATTATCGTCGATGGCGGACGTTCTTTGCTTGTTTAAAAAAATGATGAATAAGATGTACACCTTCTGCACAAATTAATGTGCGTGGAGGTGATAATGATGGATAAACAACAAAACAAAACAAACGCACAACAAGTGAAAAAACAAAACCAAGCTGCTGCACAAGGCGGTCAATATGGCACTGAATTTGCTAGCGAGACTGACGCACAGCACGTAAAAAAATACAACCAAAAAGCTGAGCAAAACAAACAACAAAACAGCTAATCACTGAAACAAAGGGAAGCACTTCATCTACGAATGAAGTGCTTTTCTTTTTGTCTCTCCCCATCATCCGACAAAACCTGTAAAACCTCTACATAAACAGTCAAAGGACTTCTTCCTTCTTTCAAGAAATGGTATAGATACAAAAAGTGGAATCGAAGGAAAGGGAGGAGTTAGATGTCTGATTTCGATCAGCTTGTCAGAGAACAAATGCAGCTTATGGATCAGCTGCTCGATGTACAAGGAGAACTTGATCTGTACTTAGAGACAGAAAAACAATTGCTGCAAGGTGAAAAAAAGGAAGAGCGGCATAAGCTTCGTGATCAAATCAAACAGAAACGAGAGGAACTGCAAAAAGTCCAAACACTATTTACAAAACAGACTGAACAAGTTATCAATTCGTATAAACAAATGGAGAAGAGCTCAACCGTCATGTAAAAGAGTGTGCCGTTCAATTGGGTTGAATGGCTTTTTCATTTCATTTTTTAATGATGTAACGGTATAATATAATAGAGACATGTTTAGTTGGGAAATTAGGTCTTTGGACTGTTAGGTTTGTTTGTTATAGAAAGTAGGGGAGAAAATATGGGCTATCCCAAGGAAGGAGAAACCATCCAAATTCAAAGCTATAAACATAATGGCTTGATCCACAGGATTTGGAATGAAACCACCATTCTGAAAGCAACGGAATTGTGTATCATTGGTGCAAACGATCGAACAATGGTGACTGAATCCGATGGCCGTACATGGATGACAAGAGAACCGGCTATTTGCTATTTTCATGCAAAACAATGGTTTAATGTCATTGGGATGCTTCGAGATGATGGGGTGTATTATTACTGCAACATCAGCTCTCCTTTTGCGACAGATGAAGAGGCGATTAAGTATATTGATTACGACTTAGATGTCAAAGTCTTTCCGGACATGACGTATAATATTTTGGATGAGGATGAATATGCAGATCATAAGAGGCAGATGAATTATCCAAAAGAAATCGATAGTATCTTACGAGAGCATCTAAATACATTACTGCATTGGATTCACCAGCGGAAGGGACCGTTTGCTCCAGAATTTGTGGATATGTGGTATGAACGTTTTTTGCGTTATACAAAATAAGTAACAGCAGCTAAAACCTGTTTGGCTTTTCAAAGCCAACAGGTTTTTGACTGCGTACGGATAAGAGGCACTGATAGATTGGGAAGGAGATTTACATGGGGGTCATAAAACGTTACATGGCTTTTGTAACACCGTATAAAAAACAGATTGCATTGACAATGGTGATCGGAATGATTAAGTTCTCGATTCCCTTAACATTGCCTCTGCTTTTAAAGTATGTCATTGATGATGTGATTCAAGGCTCTGGATCGGCTGAAGAAAAAACATCCACTCTCTTTATTATTATGGGAATCATGCTTGTATTATTTTTAGTGATGAGACCGCCTGTTGAGTACTACAGACAATACTGTGCGCAGTGGACAGGCAGTAAAGTATTATTTGATATTCGGGAAAAACTGTTCTCGCACATTCAAAAGCTAAGCCTTCGTTATTACGCCAACACGAGAACAGGGGAAATTATTTCAAGGGTCATCAACGATGTGGAGCAAACAAAGGAATTTGTCATCACAGGGCTTATGAACATTTGGCTTGATTTGATGACCGTCCTGATTGTGATAGCCATTATGTGTACACTGGATCTTAAACTCACCATTGTGTCTGTCATTATTTTTCCGCTGTATGCGTTAGCAGTGAAGTATTTTTACGGACGGCTTCGCAAGCTGACAAAAGAGCGGTCGCAGGCACTGGCTGAGGTACAAGGGCACCTGCATGAGCGAGTACAAGGAATGCCTGTCATTCGCAGCTTTGCGATTGAAGAATACGAACAAGAGAATTTTCACGATGAAAATAAAAATTTCTTAAACAAAGCGATCAATCATACGAATTGGAATGCCAAAACATTCGCTGTCGTCAATACGATCACAGACATTGCGCCGCTGCTCATCATTGCTTTTGCTGGTTATACCGTCATTAACGGGTCGCTTTCAATTGGGACAATGATTGCCTTTGTCGGCTACATTGATCGGATGTACAACCCGATTCGCCGTCTCATTAACTCATCGACGACTTTAACTCAGTCAGTAGCATCAATGGATCGTATTTTTGAGTTTATTGATGAACCGTATGAAGTAACAGACAAGCCGAATGCAAAAGAAGCCAATCACTTAAAAGGAGAGGTAGAATTTAAAGATGTGTCGTTCCGTTACGAACATACACAGGAAGAAATTTTACACAATATCTCCTTGAAAGTAGAAAAAGGTCAAACCGTTGCGCTTGTAGGAATGAGCGGCGGAGGGAAGTCGACGCTCGTCAGCCTAATTCCAAGATTTTATGATGTCACAAGCGGATCACTCGAAATTGACGGCATTGATATTAAAGAGTACAAGGCAAGAAGCCTGCGGAATCAAGTCGGGATGGTGCTCCAAGATACATTCTTATTCAGTGACACCATTAAAGAAAATATCGCTGTGGGAGACCCAGAAGCATCCTTTGAGAAAATTGTGTCGGCGGCCAAAGCGGCTAATGCCCATGAGTTCATCATGTCTCTTCCTGAAGGATATGACACAAAGGTAGGAGAACGTGGCGTAAAGCTATCAGGCGGTCAAAAACAACGAATTTCAATTGCGAGGGTATTTCTTAAAAATCCACCGCTGCTTATTTTAGACGAAGCGACGTCTGCACTTGATTTAGAAAGTGAACATTACATTCAAGAAGCGATGCAAAAGCTGGCAAAAGATCGCACAACTTTTATTGTTGCGCACCGTTTATCAACGATCACACATGCGGACCTCATTGTGGTCATGGAACAAGGCGAGATTGTGGAAAAAGGAACACATGAAGAATTAATGAACCGAGACAGCCACTATCGCCATCTATTTACCATTCAAACATTAAATTAGTAGAAGCCTATCCGATTCTAGCGGATAGGCTTTTTTATGCTTGTCAAAAACATGACATATTTCCCAGCTTGTCTCAATACAATTTTAAAAAGTATGACGGGGTGGTGAAGATGTGAAAGAACAAGAAGTATTGCTAGATGTCAAACAGCTGTCCATTGCCTTTCAGCAAAAAAAGCAGAGAGTGCCGATCGTCCATGACATCTCATTCTCTATTCAAAAAGGAGAAACCTTAGGTATTGTGGGCGAATCTGGCTGCGGGAAAAGCATCACATCGATGTCTTTAATGGGGCTGAATCACCAAACAGAAACAACAGGTCACATACAATTTGAAGGTCAAAACCTGCTGTCACTTTCGGAGAAACAATGGCGAGAGGTCAGAGGGAATGACATCTCAATGATTTTCCAGGAACCCATGACTTCTCTCAATCCACTCATGACCATCGGCAAGCAAATGACAGAAGCCCTTTTCACACATCAGGCCATCAGCCAAAAAGAAGCAAAAGTGAAGGCAGTAGATTTGCTTCAAACGGTAGGCCTGAAACAAGCAGCGTCATTACTCAAAAAATATCCACATGAACTATCGGGCGGCATGCGTCAGCGTGTGATGATTGCGATGGCGATGCTGTGTCACCCAAAGCTCATGATTGCAGATGAACCAACGACTGCACTTGATGTCACCATCCAAGCACAAATTCTTCGTTTGCTCAAAAAGTTAAATGAAGAGATGGACACCGCTATTTTATTTATTACTCATGATTTAGGCGTCGTGCGGCAAATATGCCAGCGTGTCATGATTATGTATGCCGGTCGAATCGTAGAAGAAGGAACCGTTGACCGTATTTTCCAAAAACCTCTCCATCCCTACACGAAAGGTCTTTTCGCCTCTGTTCCATCATTTAAAGAGAAAAAAGAAAAACTCATGTCCATTGCGGGTCATGTACCTAAGCCAGGAGCTATTCGGTCCGGTTGTCAATTTGCACCACGCTGTCCATATCAAATGACGCAATGTCTTGAAAAAGACCCATCTTTACAATCCATTTCACACAATCACCGCGTCGCATGTTTTCTAATGGAAGGAGGAGAAGACACTGAATCACCCACTCTTGCAAGTGAATCAACTGACGAAGCGTTATGACACATCGGCATTTTTTTCTAAACACAAACAGACGACTTTGGCTTTAAATCAAGTGTCCTTTCACATGAAAGAAGGAGAGACGCTCGGCATTGTGGGCGAATCTGGCTGCGGGAAATCAACCCTTGGCAAAAGCTTAATGAGATTAATCGAACCGACTTCTGGCTCAATCCAAATGAAAGGAAAAGAAGTGATGCTTCTTAAAGAACGAGACATGCGTTCCTTCAGAAAAGACATTCAAATGATTTTCCAAGATCCATACGCTTCCTTAAATCCACGAATGAAAATCAAAGACATTTTAGAAGAACCGCTCATTGTTCATAAACATGGAACAAAAGCAGAAAGACAAAAGCGGGTAAAAGAGATGCTGCACATTGTTGGGTTTGACCCATCCTATGGAGATCGATATGCGCACCAATTCAGCGGCGGCCAGAGGCAGCGTATTGGAATTGCTAGGGCACTGATTACTCATCCAAGTCTTGTGATTGCCGATGAGCCAGTTTCCGCTTTAGATGTATCGGTTCAAGCGCAAATTTTGAATTTAATGCTCGAATTGCAAAAGACGCTTTCTCTGACGTACTTGTTTATTTCTCACGATCTAGGCGTTGTCAAGTATATGAGCGACCGAATTGCAGTGATGTACGCTGGCCGTATTGTAGAAATGGGTCCTGCGGAGGCCGTCTTTCACAAGCCGCTTCATCCTTATACATCGCTTCTTCTGACATCCATTCCACATATGGATCACGTGCTGGAAACGCAGGATGTGTCAGCAGAAGAATCCACCTTGTTGTCAGAAGATGGCTGTCCTTTCTATAAAAGATGTCCAAAAAGGTGGGCGCAATGCTTGCAAGCTGTTCCGCCTTTGTATGAGGAGGAAACAGGTCATGCAGCTGCGTGCTATTTATATCAAAAGGAGGAACACAATGAAGAAGACATGGTTATTCAGTAGTTTCATTCTTGTGCTAGCACTTGCGTTATTTTTAGGGGGCTGTTCATCTTCATCAACATCAGAAGAAAAAGCCACAAAAGACACTCTCGTATTCGGCAGAGGAGGGGACTCTACGTCACTTGATCCGATTACAACAACAGAAGGCGAAACCTTCAAGGTCACAGAGAATATGTTTGAAAAGCTTTTGAATTACGGTGAAAAAGACACGACCATCCATCCGGGCCTCGCAACAGAATGGGATGTTGCAAAGGACGGAAAATCGTACACGTTCTACTTAAGAGAAGGTGTGAAATTTCACGATGGCACAGACTTTAATGCAGAAGCAGTGAAATTCAACTTTGACCGCTGGATGAATGGAGATGCCGAAAAATTTCCTTACTACGGCATGTTTGGCGGCTATAAAAAAGATAAAGGGCATGTCATTAAAGACATCATCGTTAAAGGAGAGCATGAAATTGAATTTCAACTCAAACGCCCGCAGGCAACATTTCTGAAAAACATCGCCATGTCACCATTTGGTATCGCTAGTCCTGCAGCAGTTGAAAAAAGCGGTGATTCATTTAGAGAAAACCCAGTGGGCACAGGACCATTTAAGTTTAAAGAATGGAAGCAAAACGACCGTATTGTCTTAGAAAAGAACGAAGATTACTGGCAAAAAGATAAACCAAAACTGAAACAAATCATCTTCCGCTCTATTCCTGAAAACTCTGCTCGTTTAAATGCGCTTAAAACAGGCGAAATCGACTTAATGGATGGCGTCAATCCGTCCGATTTAGATGGCATTAAAACAGACAAAGCGCTCCAGCTGATTGAAAGACCATCCATGAACGTAGGTTATATCGGGCTGACAGTGACTAGAAAGCCGCTTGATAACAAGTTGGTTCGTCAGGCACTCAATTATGCAGTTGATAAAGAATCAATCATCGAGTCGTTTTATGGAGGGCTTGCTGAACCAGCAAAAAATCCACTTCCTCCGTCATTAGAAGGCTACAATGACGAGATTGAGCCATATCCATATGATCCGGAAAAAGCAAAAGAACTATTGAAAGAGGCAGGCTTCCCTGACGGTTTTCGCATCAAGCTTTGGGCAATGCCTGTGCCGCGTCCATATATGCCAGACGGGATGAAGGTAGCTGAAGTCATTCAGTCAAACTTTGAAAAAGTTGGTGTCAAAGCCGAAATCGTCACATATGATTGGGCGACTTATTTAGATAAAGCAAGTAAAGGCGAAGCAGATGTGTTCTTATTAGGATGGACAGGGGACAATGGCGATCCTGATAATTTCATCTACACATTATTAGATAAAGACAGTATTGGCGGTAACAACTATACATTCTTCCAAAACGATAAAATGCATGACATCCTCATTGAAGCGCAGACCGATACAGATCAAAAGAAGCGAAATGAATTATATCAAGAAGCTCAAGAAATCATTCATGATGAAGCGCCTTGGATCCCATTAGTCCATTCAATTCCAATGCTTGCCGCATCTAAAGATTTAAAAGGCTACCAGCCGCATCCGACTGGTTCCGAAGCATTGACTGACGTATATTTCGAATAAGCAAATAAGGGAGATCGTTCGATCTCCCTTATCCAAACAATGAAAAGGCGGTGAAAGCTGTTTGTTTGCTTATTGTATGAAGCGAGCAGGAATGCTCATTCCAGTACTGATCGGAATGACCTTAGTTGTATTTTCTATTATTCGGTTTATCCCTGGAAATCCGGCGCAGGTCATCTTAGGACAGCGGGCAACGAAAGAAGCAGTAGAGCAATTGACGATTCAGCTTGGTTTAGACCAGCCGTGGTACGTACAATATGGTCACTACATGCTGGGGCTTTTAAAAGGCGATCTAGGGACTTCCATACGAACAGGAGCGGCTATTGCCCAGGAAATGAAGCCTTACTTATTCGCTACATTAGAATTGACTTTCTTCGCTATGTTGCTGGCGATTATTGTCGGTGTGAATGCCGGAATCATTAGTGCGTGGTTTAAACATTCTTTCTTTGATTATGTGGCCATGTTTATTGCGCTCATTGGGGTGTCCATGCCGATTTTCTGGTTAGGCTTAATGGGACAGTGGCTATTCTCGATTGAATTAGGTATTTTGCCGACTACAGGACGAGAAAACGTCAGAAATCCGGTAGAGTCGATCACCTATATCCATACGCTGGACACGCTTTTGCAAGGGCGATTTGATCAATTCTTTGACAGCATCAAGCATTTAATTTTACCAAGTACCGCTCTCGCAACGATTCCTGCTGCGATTATTGCAAGGATTACGAGGGCAAGTATGTTGGAAGTTCTTCATTCAGATTTTATTCGAACAGCAAAAGCAAAAGGGGTACGTTCATTTTTCATCATTTATCAGCATGGGCTGAAAAATGCGCTCATTCCGATTTTAACGATTATTGGTCTTCAAACAGGTCTCTTGCTAGGCGGAGCCATTTTAACAGAAACGATCTTTGCTTGGCCGGGAATTGGGCGATATATTTACGATGCCATTAGCTATCGTGATTATCCTGTCATTCAAACTGGCATTCTTGTTGTTGCGCTCATATTTGTGCTGATCAATTTCATTGTGGATATCTTGTATGCAGTCATTGATCCGAGGATTAAATACTAGGGAAGGGAGAGTGACGACATGGAAGCGCAAAAAGAGCTTCAAGCACCTAAACAAAAGGAAGAACGCTCTCAATCACTGATTCTTGAATCGATGAAACTGTTCTTTCAGCACAAGCTGGCGGTCATTGGCACTGTGATTGTCTTTTTATTTCTGATCCTAGCAATCTTTGCACCGCTCATTGCTCCTTATGGAATCAACGAGCAGTCACTAGGCGAACGATTTAGTGCCCCTTCAGCTGCGCATTGGTTTGGAACAGATGATTTCGGGAGAGACATATTTTCTAGAGTCGTGCATGGAGCTCGGATTTCATTATGGGTGGGTTTCTTCTCCGTTCTCGGGTCGGTTATTTTAGGGACATTGCTTGGATTGATGGCAGGTTACGGCGGTAGATTACTGGATGCTGTCATCTCAAGACTATTTGATATTTTACTCGCTTTTCCTAGCATTCTATTAGCGATTGCGATCGTTTCCATCTTAGGCCCTTCCTTACAAAATGCCCTTATTGCCATAGCGATTATTAACGTCCCGACTTTTGGGCGGCTGGTTCGTTCAAAGGTGCTGAGCATTAAGCAAGAAGAATATGTTTTAGCAGCAAAAGCAGTTGGGATGTCACACCGCCGCATTGTTCTTCGTCACATTCTGCCAAATAGTATGGTGCCGGTCATCGTTCAAGCGACGCTTGCGATTGGTACTGCCATTATTGAAGCGGCGGCTTTAGGATTTTTAGGATTAGGTGCACAAGCGCCAAGTCCAGAGTGGGGGAAAATGCTTGCAGATGCGAGACCTTATCTCGTACAAGCGCCATGGACTTTATTTTTCCCGGGGATTGCGATCATGCTGACGGTTCTTGGCTTTAACTTGATGGGAGATGGATTAAGGGACACCCTTGATCCTAAAATGAAGAAAATAAAATAAGACCGATTCTAAGAATCGGTCTCAGCGTGTAGGCAAACCCTCGCATTCGTTGTTAGTCCTGCGTGCCGGTGCTCACGAATGTCAGATTCGCTCCGCTCCGGTACTCGTCCTTCCTAGACTGCAAGAGTTTTCAACTACGCTGAAATGAAGACAAATGTCTAAAATAAAGATCATTTTAGCCCTTTGTCAAAAATGTAAGCCCGATTCTTAGAATCGGGCTTTTGTATTTAAGCTTCTTTTTCTTCTGTCTCAATCTCACTATCTTTTGGGTGATACGTTTGGAAGCTTGTAATCAAAGTATCTAGATGCTCCAATTCATCACGGTATTCAATAATACTCGACATCACATTCAGCATATTGTAATCCAGCAAGTCGTTTTCTTGATTTTGCTGGTGCTGAATAAATGATTTCGTTAATGCTTCAAGACGAAGAGAGCATTCATTCTGAAAATCATCGTCCTGCGGTTTCATTTTTCCAACAAACTTCATCAAGGTACGTTCATGCCAATAAAGTAAATAATCAATCTCATCTGTTAAGCTCTCTCTGAAATGCTCTGGCATCAAATGAATTTCATTTTCTAACTTATGAAGCTTTTTCAGCAAGTACAGCGCTCGATTAGACGTCATGATTGCCTGTCTGAATAAAACAAGCTTTCTAGATTTGACATAAGTTGTTTTCTTTAAATAGCTTCGTTCTTCTTTGTATAACAAGTAAATGTGATCTAATTTGATCATGCGTTCTTTTATTTGATCGATGTCATCCTTTAAAGTGGAATGATCAGTAGACTGTCTGGAGCTCAGACGGATCCATTTTAAAATCTCCTCCGTATTTTCCATAATGTGATGAACAAGCTTTGTTTCATACTTTGGCGGCAGGAAAATCAAATTCACTAAAAATGAAGAAAGTACGCCTAACACCACAGTTGCTGTTCGAATTAAGGCAAAGGAAAGGAAATGATCCCCTGCACTTTCTAAAATCGCGATGACGGTTACGAGTGCAATCGGAATCGTGTGTTCAATCTTCAGCTTTAAATTAATCGCAATGACCATGACGGCAGTTAAGCCGATGATGACGGGTCCTGTGCCAAAAAGCAGACCGAACGTAATGGCAAGTGCTGCTCCAATAATATTGGCTTGCACTTGATCAACAATCGTTAAAAATGATCGATAAATAGATGGCTGGATAGCAAATACAGCTGCAATTCCCGCGAAGACGGGTGTCGGCAACCCAAGCCATGTTGCCAGGTAAAGCGCGAGTACAATGGCAATACCAGTTTTTAAAATACGGGCTCCAAGTTTCATTGGTTTTGTCCCTGCATTCCTTTCTTTTCGATAATAGATGACCACTTGTCATATATCATAAATATTTTGATGAAACAACTAAGTAATATACAGCGGTCTTCCGAAATATTCAAGTGATTTTTGAAAGTTCATGAAAACATCAAAAGAAGGTATTGAGAAAAAATGTAACAGATTCACTCGCTTTTGACAATCAAGAGCTGGTAAATAAAAAAACAGACGCATGAATTTACGTCTGTTTTTCTCTTCATTATGATTGTTTCAGCTGTTCAAACGCATGATCTACTGCTTTGAGCGTTTCAGAAATATCATTTTCAGTATGTGCAATGGTTAAGAACCAAGCTTCATATTTAGAAGGAGCGAGGTTAATACCTTGTGCGAGCATGAATTTAAAGAAACGGGCGAACATTTCACCATCCGTATTTTCAGCCTGCTCGTAGTTCACAATCGTTTCCTTTGTAAAATAAATGGTGAGAGCACCTTTTAAGCGATTCACTGTAATATCTACTTGATGTTTTTTTGCGTGGGCTAAAATTCCCTCTTCTAACATGGCCCCAAGCTGATCAAGACGTTCGTAGACCCCGTCTTCTTTTAACACTTCCAAGCATGCAATACCAGAAAGGATGGAGGCAGGATTACCTGCCATCGTACCAGCTTGGTATGCTGGTCCAAGCGGGGCGACTTGCTCCATAATTTCTTTTTTGCCGCCGTAAGCGCCGATTGGAAGACCGCCGCCGATAATTTTACCTAATGCAGTGAGGTCAGGTTTTACTTGAAGCAAGTCCTGTGCACCACCATACATAAAGCGGAAAGCTGTAATGACTTCATCATAGATGACTAGAGCCCCTTTTTCATGAGTCAGGTCATTCACCTGCTGCAGGAAACCGTCTTTAGGCTCTACGATGCCAAAGTTCCCGACAATTGGCTCAACAAGAACAGCTGCTACTTCATCACCCCAGCGGTCTAATGCTTCTTTGTAGCTGTCTATATCGTTGAATGGAACGGTAATGACTTCATTGGCAATACTTTTAGGCACGCCCGCTGAATCTGGTGTTCCTAAAGTGGAAGGTCCAGAGCCGGCCGCAACTAGCACAAGATCAGAATGACCGTGGTAACATCCGGCAAACTTAATGATCTTTGTTCTGCCTGTATAAGCGCGAGCGACACGGATTGTCGTCATCACAGCTTCTGTACCTGAATTGACAAAACGAACTTTGTCCAAAGCAGGCATCGCTTCCTTCAGCATCTTAGCAAAAGTGACTTCATGCTTCGTTGGTGTTCCGTAAAGGACACCCGTCTCGGCTGCTTTCGTGATGGCTTTTGTAATATGAGGATGAGCATGTCCCGTAATAATTGGACCGTATGCTGCTAAATAGTCGATATAACGGTTTCCGTCAACATCCCAAAAATAAGCGCCTTCGCCTTTTTCCATTGCAACAGGTGACCCGCCGCCCACTGCTTTATATGAACGAGATGGGCTGTTAACCCCTCCAACAATATGCTCCAGCGCCTCTTGATGTAATTTTTCTGATTCGGTGAATTTCATAAATAGCCTCCTATCTCAACGTATCACGTCGTCTATCATTATTTTAACATGCCGATGCAAGCGTCCTTAGTTGAATATCTTCTCGAAATTGGATAGGCTAATGAAAAAATAGGTTGGAGGGATTGTATCATGACAATCGAAGTGGGGCAGCAAGTACCTGATATTGAATTACTTGGTGATAATGGAGAGAAAGTAAAGCTCTCTGATTTTAAAGGGAAACACATTGTCCTTTATTTTTATCCAAAAGATATGACGCCGGGGTGCACAACGGAAGCTTGTGATTTCCGTGACCGCCATCAAAGCTTTGCGGAATTAGATGCTGTGATCATCGGCGTAAGCCCAGACGGTCAAGACAAGCACCAAAAGTTTAAAGAAAAACATGACTTACCTTTCCTGCTTCTTGTAGATGACGAACAAAAATTGTCTGAAGCTTTCGGTGTATGGAAGCTGAAAAAGAACTTTGGTAAGGAATACATGGGAATTGAACGCTCAACGTTTCTTATTAATAAAGAAGGAAAGCTTGTGAAAGAGTGGCGTAAAGTAAAGGTGAAAGATCATGTGGAAGAAGCGCTTGAGGAACTGAAAGCTCACGCTTAATATGTTGACGTGATGAGATCGGCAGTCGTGCCGGTCTTTTTTGTATAGAAGAATAGGTAAAAAAGAGGATTGTAATTGACAAAGTTTCGGCTCTGGGGGTACACTATTTATAAAGATTATAATATAAGAATATTTTTGAAAAGAGAGGTGCATGATGAAATGGCTGCTCACGAACTAAAAGATGCTTTAGACGCTCTAAAAGAAACCGGTGTTCGAATTACTCCGCAGCGCCATGCCATCTTGGAGTTTCTCGTAAATTCTATGACACACCCAACCGCGGACGATATATATAAGGCACTTGAAGGAAAATTTCCTAATATGAGTGTAGCAACGGTTTACAACAATTTACGAGTCTTCCGGGAATCTGGATTAGTAAAAGAATTAACGTATGGGGATTCCTCAAGCCGATTTGATTTTGCGACATCTGACCATTACCATGCGATTTGTGAAAACTGCGGAAAGATCGTTGACTTTCACTATCCTGGCCTTGATGAAGTAGAACAGCTTGCATCCCATGTGACAGGCTTTACAGTAAGTCATCATCGCTTGGAGATCTATGGCACTTGTCAAGAATGTGCAAAAAAAGAAAATCATTAATGAAAAAGCTGACCAGTTGAATGGTCAGCTTATTTTTATGACTTTTTTCGATTGTAGGATTCATCAAACTCTTTGCCTTCTAATGCTGGATCGAGTGTAAGTGGCTCTCTGCAATGCATGCACATGTCCACCCGCCCAAGCACTTTTGTTTCCTTCTCACAGCCTGGACATACGACCCGGACTGCCTTCGTAGAAAGCATACCGATCCAAAAGTAAACGGCTGTACTCAATCCAATCGATAACACGCCGAGTAGCATAAAGAAGGTCGACAGCCAGACCGATTCCTTGAAGAACACACCGATATACATGATCAAAAAACCAACAAAAACCAAACTAAGTGCAAATGTTCTGATTTTATTAATCTTACTGGAGTATTTCGCCATCCCTAGTCCCCCTTATCTCCAATATAGCACATTTTACCTTTCTGTTTGAATTAGTTATAGAGTTTTGTGAATAAATTGCTTATAATGATTCAACGATCTTTTTTCATGTATTGAAGGAATTTTGATTCTATGAGGAGAAATACATAGCATTAGAGAAGAACCTTACACCCGAGTATTGGAGGAATCACTATGGAAAATCTTCTCCGTCCTATTTATCAAGAGAGAGCAAGTCATCCAGATACATTAGCTGTGATTATAGTAGAAAGAAGACATAAAGTATCTTCTGAGACGGATAACTTTGATGCAGCGCTTCTAGTCATCGTAAAGGATGCGGAAGAACCGTTATTTATTAAGCACTATGAATCCGGTCACCAAACAGCTTCTTTAAATGTTGTCACAGATGATCAGTTGAAGGAATGGATTACCTTAGGTACCAACAGACGGATTATTGATTGGATTTTAAACGGAAAAGTCCTGTTTGATCGAAATGAATATATTTTCAACTTGATTGATGAACTGAGTACATTCCCGTTTTCTAACCGCAAGCTCAAAATTGGTTTAGAATATGGCAAGCTCATTCGAAGATATATAGAAGGAAAAGCATTTTTTGAATCAAATCAATTCCTCGATGCATATAATTCCATTGTGCATGCCCTGCATCATCTGGCGCGTATTGAAGTGATTGATAAAGGCTTCCACCCAGAAGTGACCGTTTGGAACCAAGTACGTCATATGGAGCCGGAAGTATATAAACTTTATTCAGAGCTGATTGAAAGCCACGAAAGTCTTCATAAACGGTTAGAACTTTTATTCCTAGCGAATGATTTCTTGATTCATTCAAAAGCAGAAATTGGTGCGGCTCATTTGCGTCATGTCATGGAACAGCAGGAAATTTGGCTGTTTGGCGAGCTTCTTGCACATCCTGATCTCAAACATTTCACGCCTGATCTTAGTGTGATGATTGATTTCTTTGTGGAAAAAGGAATTGTGCTAGTAGAGCCAATTGAGACGAAGGGGCAAAAAATCTATCATCGAGGATATTTTGTTAAAAAAGATATTGACGTATGAATATTATGATGGTATATTATTAAACGTCGCTAATGAGCAACTGAGTTGCTTTGAAAGAAAAGCGGACAAAAAGAAATTCAGAAAAACACTTGACGCACACGGTGCTCAAATGTTATATTAAGAAAGTCGCTTCTGAGCGATAACGAAAATGATCTTTGAAAACTAAACAAGACAAAACGTACCTGTTAATTCGAGTTTTTTATAAAAAAATCCTATGATACTTCATAGGTAGTCAGTCAGACTGACGAGGCAGGAAATGATCACATGCTAAGTTCGCTACATCGTGTAGCAACGCATGTGTGATATGCATCCTGCATACCTCGGAGAGTTTGATCCTGGCTCAGGACGAACGCTGGCGGCGTGCCTAATACATGCAAGTCGAGCGGACAGAAGGGAG
>NZ_JBPAFI010000004.1:0-349509 GCF_050864245.1 Bacillus sp. XT-4 | reverse complement strand
CTCCCTTCTGTCCGCTCGACTTGCATGTATTAGGCACGCCGCCAGCGTTCGTCCTGAGCCAGGATCAAACTCTCCGAGGTATGCAGGATGCATATCACACATGCGTTGCTACACGATGTAGCGAACTTAGCATGTGATCATTTCCTGCCTCGTCAGTCTGACTGACTACCTATGATGTATCATAGGATTTTTTTATAAAAACTCGAATTAACAGGTACGTTTTGTCTTGTTTAGTTTTCAAAGATCATCTTCGTTATCGCTCAGAAGCGACTTTATTAATATAACATTCTATCAAAATGAAGTCAACAACTTTTTTCTCGAATGTTATTTCTCAACCGCGCTGTTTCAGCGGCGAATACAAATATAACACCTTTTAAAAGAAGAAACAAGTATTTTTTCTAAATAATTTATTTTTCCTTATCTCTTTCTATATATTCGTACAAAAAGGGCTTCTCTCAGTAATTCACTATTGTTGATCCTGTAGGTCTTTAGTATATTTATAATAGATTGAAATTAAATAACCGCAGGGGGAGCTTCGTGCTGAGAGTGAACAATTCGTTGTTCTGACCCTTTGAACCTGTCAGTTAATACTGAAGTAGGAATGTGGAATCACTTGCATACATGCATTGTATTCAAGCCGATATGTTTTTCTATGAATCACATACTCATCCTGACATGGTCTCTCCTTGCACAATTCGTGAAAAGGGGATTTTTTTATGCAGCAATCAAATCAATTAGTACGACTGATGGAGATCGCCATCATGACTTCTCTTGCACTTGTTTTAGATTATTTATCAGGTCTCTTTTTAAGAATGCCAAACGGCGGGTCAATTGCACTGATCATGATTCCTGTCATCCTCATGTCCATTAGATGGGGCGTGTCTGCTGGATTTATCATCGGTGTGTTAATCGCAGGACTGCAGCTGATGAACAATCCTATTATTGCTACACCTGTACAAGGATTTCTCGATTACTTTGTCGCATCTGTTGTGATTTGTTTAAGCGGGCTATTCTCAGGATCAATTAAAAAAGCCATTCAGGATAAAAAGCGAAAGAAACAATTCTTCTATATTATCCTAGCTGTATTTGTCGCCAGTTTCTTCAGACTGCTGACGTTCTTTATTTCAGGTGTAGTTTTCTTTTCTCATTATGCACCAAAAGGAACACCAGGATGGGTGTATTCATTAGTTTATAACAGCACATATATGATTCCTTCATTTATCATTTGTAGTATTGTTCTTTGTTTACTCATCCCTAGTGCGTCTCGTTTGGTTTTTCCTCGACAAAAATAACCCAGCTGTTTCAGCGGGTTATTTTTTTATGCATAATTTGCTGCTCTATTGAATCTATTAATAGTAGAAGATTTCATGCTGGAGGTACGACAATGAATCCTTACTCCATTATGCTGTGCTGTTACATCCTCAGTCTCGCCTACTTTTTGGCCAGTTTCTATGAGGCATTAAAAATAGCAGGTGTGAAAGGAAAAGTAGAGGCTTCTCCTTTTATATCTTATATTTTACTCGCCACCCTTTTTACTTTTTTCTCTCATTATTACTGGAAGCTGACGATATAATTTGTTGAACATGATCACTTAGGACAGATAGTTCCCATCCATACCCTATTTCCTCATGTTTCTCACCAGCCATCTCGAACTGGCTGGTGACGGCAAAACTGGGTTGAAGCTTTTGATAAAATTGCTTAGCTGAATTTTGCTCAAATACCCAGAGCAGCATATTCTGATAGCCTTTCTCTATTAAATAATCCACACCTTTTGCAATCAAAGCCATACCCGCTCCTGATTTCTGTTTTCTCTGCAACAAATAGATGGCATAAAGCTCACCATCATATATTGAATATCTCTCATCACGCTGTTTTCCGAAGGAAGCAAAACCAAATACTCCGTCAGCATCCTCTGCGACAAACGTGCCTTCAAGCGACCTGCTTCTCCAGCTCTCTTCCCGCTCCTCTACATTCAAAGCATCTAAATACTCTTGTGAAATAATGCCGTGATAAGTCGTTTGCCAGCTCTTCACATGAATTTCGGCAATTTTAGGAATATCATTATGTACTGCATGTCTAACCTTCATCTGCACACCCCTTTTAGCCATTTCCTACTCTATGTTTCATATGATAAGTTGCTATTTTATAAAATTCAATCCCTAATGGATATTCGTTGACATTTTGTCAACACCCCTATATATTGGGTACGACTTCTTCTATTGAAGAGTTGAACTTTATGGAAAGGGTGAAGAAAGAGATGGAATTTAAAACAACTGAGCTTCGGCAGTTTTTAAAAGAACAACTGCAAATACGTTCTCTTTCATTAAGAGAACTCAGTACACAAACAGAAATTGATAAAGCGACACTGTCTAGAATCATGAACGGAAAAAGAAAACCGACTTTGAACCATTTACAGCGGCTTTCAGATGCTCTACACATTTCTTTAGATCATCTATTGGCCACGGCCGGATTCTCAATTAAAAACGAAAGAGTTCACGGTAATACGTTCATTCAAGCAGTAGAAGAGATTGAGCGAACGCTGAAAGATCATGATGTCTATGACGGGACGTTCAGCGAGAATGAATTGAAACAGAAGTTAAATGAATATGAAACCTATAGTCAATCAGATGAGGGAAAAGAAACAATCTCAGCAAAGTTTGAAAAAAAGATAGATACGATAAGTGGTGTTGGGCCATTTCTTGATCAATTGAAAAGCATGTACTGCTCGTTCATGAGCGGACGGGGGACTTCTCGAGAATTGATGTTGATGGGAGGCGCATTACTTTACTTCATTATGCCCGTTGATTTAATACCAGATTATATTTTTCCGATCGGCTATATTGATGACGCTGCAGCGGTGCAGGTCGTATTAAACCAGCTGACAAATAGGTCATAGCAGGTGACGGAGACATGAAAAAACAGAACAGCATTGACTTCGCATTATTATTCACTGTCATTTGCTTCTTTGTGATCAGCCTACTAGCTGTGTATAGCGGATCGGGACAGTATGAAACGCAAGATATGTTTTATTTCGTCAAAAGACAAGTTTTCTGGTATATCGTCGGCTTTGGCCTTATGGCGGCAGTTGCTTACTTTGATTATGAACTGCTTGAGCGGTTATCTTTTCGATTATTTGCAGGTGGTCTCTTCCTCATCATTCTCGTTCATTTTTTTGGCACGAATCAAAATGGCTCCCAAAGATGGATCAGCTTGGGGCCCATGAAAGTGCAACCATCAGAATTTATGAAAATTTTTGTCATTCTTCTGTTAGCGGCTATTTTAAATCGATACAAACATCAGCGCTTTTCGTTTAAAGAAAGCATGATTCCTACAATGAACATCATATGCTGGACCGCTGTTCCTTTTTTCCTGATTTTAATTCAGCCAGATTTGGGGACGGCACTTGTGATCTTGTCTATCGCTTTTACACTGATGCTTGTGTCAGGCATTTCAAGTAAAATGATCGCTGCATTAATCGCTTCTTTTCTCGCGCTTCTTGCATTTTTGACCTACTTGCACAATGAACATTTTGAGCACTTTACAAAAGTGATTAAACCTCATCAGCTTGATCGCATTTATGGGTGGCTTTCCCCAGATGAATTTGATTCGACATATGGGTATCAACTAAAACAAGCAATGCTTGGCATTGGGTCAGGACAATTATCAGGAAGCGGTTATACAAAAGGAAATCAAGTACAAGGGGGAAATATCCCTGAAGCCCATACAGATTTTATATTTGCAGTTATTGGTGAGGAGTTTGGTTTTATCGGCGCCTCCCTATTGATCTGTTTATATCTTATGATGATCTATCGAATGATTCATGTGGCTATGCATGCGAATACCCTTTATGGGCTGTATATATGTGCTGGGGTGGTTGGACTGATCGTCTTTCAAGTCTTCCAAAACGTAGGGATGACAGTAGGGCTAATGCCCGTGACTGGTCTTGCCCTTCCTTTTATCAGCTATGGGGGCAGTGCGCTTTTAACCAATATGATCGCCATTGGCCTTGTGTTTAGTGTCAATCTGAGGTCCTCATCCTACATGTTTGGACGTAACTGGGATTGAAGGTGATGTCATTGATTCTTTCTCACCTAAAAAAAATCGACCACATTCTTGCTGGGACGATTGTTTGTCTTTGTTTCTTTGGATTACTGATGGTGTACAGTGCGAGTTATCCTTTAGGCGAAATAAAATATGGACAGGGCAGCTACTTCTTCATGAAACAGTGGCAATGGCTTTTGATTGGGTTCTTCTTTTTCATCGCTGCGGCCCTGGTTCCATATCAAGCTTACCGTAAATATATTCGGTGGCTTGTGATGCTGTCATTGTTATGTCTTATCCTTGTCCTGCTTCCTGGAATTGGTGTTGTCAAAAACAATTCACAGCGATGGATTCAATTGGGCTCTCTGATCATCCAGCCGTCTGAGGCTGTGAAATTAGTGATGATCATCTATTTTGCCTATGTATATGCAAGGAAACAAGCGTACATTACATCCTTTAAAAAAGGAGTACTGCCTCCACTTCTTCTTTTAAGTCTAGCTTTTTTATTGATTTTAAAACAGCCAGATTTAGGTACAGCAGTTTCTATTTTATTGAGCTGCGGTATCGTCTTATTATGTGCTGGACTTAAAACACGCCACCTCATTCTACTAGGTTCGACGGCTGCGGCAGGGATCACTTTTTTTGCTGTGACCACTCCTTATCGCTTGAAACGAATCACTTCTTTTCGTGATCCTTTCATGTATGAGGATGGAGATGGTTATCAGCTAATCCATTCTTATCTCGCCATGAATTCAGGAGGGCTGACTGGGAATGGTTTAGGCGGAAGCATTCAAAAACTAGGGTTTCTTCCTGAAGCCCATACAGATTTTATTATGGCCATCATCAGTGAAGAGCTGGGAATCATGGGGCTGTCGTTTGTGTTGGGTGCCTACCTACTCATCATGTATCGCGCCGTTCGAATCGTTCAAGGTTTACAAGATCCATTTGGAAAGCTATTAACGATCGGGCTTACTTTTCAAATCATGATTCAAGCAGGCTTTAATCTAGGAGCTGTCTTCGGGCTTCTCCCCATTACAGGCATACCCCTCCCCTTTATTAGCTACGGCGGGTCTTCATTGGTGTTCATGATGATATCCGCAGGCATTCTTGTGAATCTTTCTTCATCTATCAAAAGAGACCGGCATGTGCCCCAAGTAAAATAGACACCCTCTATCAGAAGGTGTCTTTTGATTTTTATTCTTCTATTTGACGATCAGCGATTTCTTTTTTTCTTGGCTGTTTGATTTCATTCGTCAGTTCTTGGATGCTTTGTTTCACATTGCCTTTGCCAGAGAAATTCTCAATAATTTCTTTAACATCAATTCCAGAAGAAGCTTTCAGACTTTCTTGAAGACTGGACATAAGGTTTGTCGCATAGCTGGTCACTTTGTTGGCGCCGCTGCCTTCCCCGTTACCACCTGTATCAACAACTGTAATTTTATCAATGTTAGAAAGTGGAGCAGATACTTGTTTCGCATATTCAGGTAGCATTTTTACAATCATATCAAGAATCGCCGCTTGACCATACTGTTCGAATGCTTCTGCAATTTTCTCTTTCGCTTCTGCTTCCGCAAGTCCTTTCAACCTAATGACTTCTGCTTCTGTTTCCCCTTTTGCACGATCGGCTTCCGCTTTGGCAAGCCCGTCAATCCGAACTTTCTCTGCTTCTGCTTTTGCCATTGCTTCAATGCTGTATTTCTTCGCATCTGCTTCTGCAAGACGCTTCGCTTTTTCCGCCGCAGCCGACTGCTCAACAGCATAACGGTCCGCATCTGCTTTCTTTTTCACTTCAGAATCGTATTGACGCTCACGACGCTGGATCTCTTTTTCTTCTAATTCAATTTGCTTCTGACGTTCAATGATTTTGACTTGCATTTCTTGTTCAGTTACATGCTGACGATTACGAGCTGTTTCAAGATCGTACGCTTGGTCGGCGCTTGCTTTTGCTGTATCTTGTTCACGTCTGAATTCTGCTCTTTTCAGCTCGTTGATTTTTTCTGCTTCAGCGATTTCAGTGGCACGCTCAAGCTCAGATTTCTTCGCATCTTTATCTGCTTCTGCACGTTTGATACGTGTTTCTTTATCTGCTTCTGCTGTTGCAATATCTGCATCGCGTTTCACTTGAGCAATTCTAGGTTTACCTAGTGATTCTAAATAGCCATTTTTATCACGGACATCTTTGATTGTAAACGATACAATGACAAGACCCATTTTCGCTAAATCTTGAGAAGCGACACGCTGTACTTCTTGAGAAAATTTCTCTCTGTTTTTATAAATCTCTTCAACTGTCATTGACCCTAAAATGGAGCGAAGGTGTCCTTCTAGTACTTCTCTTGCTTCATTTTCACGATCTTCTTTTGTTTTCCCTAAAAACTGCTCTGCCGCAGTGGCGATTTCTTCAATTGATCCGCCAATTTTAATGATCGCCGTTCCATCGGCCATGACTGGTACACCTTGTTCAGTATAGACTTCAGGCGTTGAAACATCTAGCTTGCTAGATAGTAAGCTGAGCGGCTCTGCTTGTTGAAAAACAGGGAGTACAAAGGTACCTCCACCTCTTACAATCTTAATCTTGTTTCCACCTTCATCCACGTGGACATTTTTACTTCCGAGGTAACTTCCTGTGACGATTAATGCTTCATCTGGACCAGCTGTCCGGTATTTCGAAACAAATACACCAATAAGTGCAATGAGAATCACAAGCACAATTCCAATAATAATTAATATGGTTGTTCCTGGCATAGCATTCCCTCCTAGATTTCTTCATTTGGTATAACAGATAACACGCCTTTGTTCACTTCGACGACCAGCACCCGGGTTCCATATGGAATCTCCTCTTCGTCGAAACTGACGGCAGGCTTTGAGATTTTCCCGCTGTTACTAATTAACAGCACTTCTCCAAACCCATCTTTTGGTACAGATACAATGATCTCCCCAGTTCTTCCTTTTAGGTCGGCCTCCGTATATGAAAGGGATTCTTCAGCAGAGGAAAGCGGGACTAAGACAAATACATTTAAACAAGTAACGAGAACCACTGCGAGAATGGTAGATAATACTGCGCCAAGTCCACTTCCTACAATTGCTGTTTTTTCAGAGATAAATCCTCCAGCCGAGAAAAAGGTAAGAAATGCGAGGATCAATGTTGGTTGAAGGAACGGGACAGGAATCGCTTCAAACAATCCATCAAATACATCGCCAAAAAAGACGAAAACAAGCGTCAGGATTCCTGATACCATCAATATGTATAAGTACAGCGTCTGAAGAGGCAGCCCAAACACATCCATCTTCCTCACCCTTTCTTTATGAAATGAGCAGCCTTTCATTCATTTAGACCATGCTCACATCCAAGTGTATTCCTTCTAACAGGTAATACGAACCACTTTTGTAAAGGTTTCAAATTTCCTTACAATTCTTCAAAGGAATTCAACGATAGCTCAAGAATGATTGTCATGTACCAGTATGTTAAAATTTGATCTTGAGGTGATGAAAATGAGTTTATTACATGATGCAAGACAAGAATTGTGGCAAGAGCTGCAAGGTTTGAACGAAGAACAATTGAATCAAAAATTATCTGATGATACTTGGAGTATTCAAGAGGTGGCAGATCATTTAAAGAAGATGGACCTAGTTGCAGCAAAACATCTAGCTGCCGAGGGGAAAAAAGCACCGATTAAAGAATATGAGCCAAAGCCGGTGGAAATGGCAGAGGATCGTTCAAGAAAAGCCACTGCGCCTAGTATTGTTGAGCCAGAGCGCAAGCATGTGACACCTACACATTTAAAAGATGAGCTTGATACAGCTCGTGAGAAATTAAATCAAATTTTATCAACGTTTACAGAGGAAGATTTCAAACGCGTGATTGCACATCCTGTGTTTGAAGAACTTTCATTAAAGCAATACCTTGATTTTATCGGCGCACATGAAAAGCGCCATATTCATCAAATTAAAGAAATTAAAGAACAGCTATAAGATGTAAAAAAGACTCCCTTTTGGGAGCCTTTTTTCATTGTTACACTGTTTTAGGTGTTAAATCAAAGCAGCGAGCGTAAATCCAGTTGTATGCTTTTTCGTTGAGGTCTCTTGGGTTTCCAACTGTTTGCGGATCTTTCATTGCTTCTTTAGATAAACGGTCGATCATATCTTTTGGTACACCTTGTTCTTCTAATGAAGGAACTTCTAGGTCTTCCACTAAATCATACATCCAATTCACTGCTGCTTTTGCAGCTTCCTCTGTTGTCATTCTGCTTGTATCAATTCCGAATGCTTGCGCAATTCGAGCGAACTTCTCTGGGTACCCTTTCCAGTTATATTCCATGACAGGTCCCATCATTGCCGCTACACATTGGCCATGTGCGACAGGAATAATCCCCCCAAGCGTTTGACTCATCGCATGGGCTGCACCAGCTGATTCACTTCCATAGGAAAGTCCTGCAAGCATCGCAGCTTGTGCCATTCCATATCTTGCTTCTAAATCCTCTCCATCAGCAAAGGCACGGCGAATATAATGAGCAGCATATTCAATGGCCATGAGCGCTACCGCATCTGTAATTGGCTGAGCAAACTTCATCGTATAGCATTCGATCGCGTGCGCAAGCGCATCGATACCCGTCATAGCCGTCACATGCGGCGGCATAGATACATGAAGCTCAGGGTCAATCACTGTTAGGTGAGCTGCAATGAGTGGGCCACCTGTGTTGAATTTGAATTCCCTTTCTTCGTCAGTAATCACTGCCCACTGCGTGACCTCTGAACCTGTACCAGCCGTTGTCGGAATTGTGGTTAACGGAGGGATTCTATTTTCAAGCGGTTTTTTCCCCTCAGCCGCTTCGTAATCAAGAACTGATCCTTCATGAGTCGCTTCCACACCAATAGCCTTCGCTGTATCCATTGAGCTTCCGCCGCCTACTGCAACTAAACCATTACAGCCTTCTTTTTCATATAACGCAGATCCTTCATTCACTAAACGGACTGGCGGGTTTGGTTCTACTTTATTAAATAGAACCACATCAACTTGTGCTTCTTTTAATGAAGCAATCACTGGATCTACAACACCCGCTTGATAAATACCAGGATCTGTGACAAGCAATACCTTTGAAACGCCGTATGCTTTCACTTCTTCCCCAACATGTTTCACTGCCCCAATGCCATGCTTGATGACAGTCGGAATTTCAAACGTATGGAATTTTTGCATGCTTTCAATTTTCATATTTAAAGTCATATAGAATCTCCTCCAGATAAGTGATATTTATTTAAACCAATGAACCGCTTCTGGTTTTGTATTTCGATATAAATGTTTTAGTTCCGTATATTCTTCAAGGCCCGTACGTCCTAATTCACGTCCAAGACCTGATTGTTTATACCCGCCCCACGGTGCTTGGGCAAAATAAGGATGGAAGTCGTTGATCCATACCGTGCCTAATCTTAATTGACGAGCCACTCGTTCGGCTTTGCCGATATCAGAAGACCACACCGCTCCTGCTAAACCATAAATCGTGTCATTTGCCAGCTCGATGACTTCTTCCTCTGATCGGAAGGATTCGACAGTGAGGACTGGTCCAAACACTTCTTCCTGTACAATTCGCATGTCTGATGTACAGCCTGAGAAAATCGTCGGCAAGTAGAAGAACCCTTTTTGAAGCTCCTCTGCTTCAGGTCGTTTCCCACCTGTTTCTAATGTTGCGCCTTCGTCTAAACCGATGCTGACGTATTTTTCTACTTTTTCTCGATGCTCAGCTGAGATGAGCGGTCCGCTCTGGGTTCCTTCATCAAAGCCGTTGCCTAGCTTGATTTTTTTCGTACGCTTCACCAGTTCTTCTAAAAATTCATCATGAATAGATTCTTCCACTAACAAGCGTGAACCTGCTGAACACACTTGCCCTGCATGGAAAAACACAGCATTCATTGCCTGGTCAACCGCTACGTCTAAATCAGCATCTTGAAAGACGATATTCGGGTTTTTCCCGCCGAGCTCAAGGGCGATTTTCTTCACATTCCCGCTGGCTCCCTGCATGATTTTCTTACCTGTTTCAATACCGCCTGTGAATGAAATTAAATCGACTTGGTCATTGACAGCCAGCTCATCTCCAACAGTTGCTCCAGGTCCAAGTACTAAGTTGGCAACGCCTGCTGGAACACCCGCTTCTTCCATAAGTTTGAAAACTTTGATCGTGGTTAATGGTGTAATTTCACTTGGCTTTAGTACGATTGTATTTCCAGCTGCAAGTGCAGGAGCGATTTTCCAGCTCGCTTGAAGCAATGGATAGTTCCAAGGAGTAATTTGACCGCATACACCGACAGGTTCTCGGACTAATTCACTTTTTGAGTTTGGAATAGGCGATGCAATGATTTCCCCGCCATCCTTATCAGCAAGCCCCGCATAATATTGGAACACGTTCGCAATATCGTCCATATCCGCTTTGCTTTCTTCTAATGTTTTGCCGGTATCAAGTGATTCTAATTTGGCTAATTCATCTAGGTCTCGCCTAATCAATTCAGCAATTTTAAACACAATATTTCCTCTTTCAAGTCCAGGCATGTTTGCCCAATCACCTTGATCGAAGGTTTTTCTCGCTGCCTTAATGGCTAACTGCGCGTCATTTCTTGATCCTTCACTGACTGTCGCGATCACTTCTTGATTAAATGGATTGATGATATCTCTTGTGTCGCCACTCTTAGCGCCAACCCATTGTCCATCGATAAATAGTGTTTGACTCATAGAAGGAACCTCCTCTGATTCTCTTTGGTAAGTTTGTTAAATAAAAATTTAACGTTTTGAACATAATTAACTTAACATGTTCAAATTTTTCTGTCAAAGGGGGATATGCTTCTTTTATTTTGACATTTTGCATTCTTTCGTTAACATATAGTCCATAAAGATTTTTTTGAACGTATTGAATTCACTTAATAGAAAGCAGGGACAAGATGAAAAAGCAGGAACAGCCACAAGCAGAAGAACGCATTTTAGCTGCTAAAGATCTCGTCATTGATTCCATCGCTGAAACAATGGATCTCTATGGCATTACTAGAAGTGCGGGTATTCTATATGGGACGATGTATTTAAATGAGGAAATGACGCTGGATGAAATGCGTGAAGAGCTGCAAATGAGTAAGCCTAGTATGAGTACGGGTGTGAAAAAACTGCAAGACATGAATATTGTCAAAAAGACCTTTCACCGCGGCCGAAGAAAACACAGCTTTGTTGCTGAGAAAGACTTTTTTAAGTTTTTCATGAACTTCTTCCCGCAAAAATGGGAACGAGAGGTCGAGGTTAATCTAGCAGCGATTGAAGAAGCGCAAGAACGCCTTCAAGGTGTAGCTCGTGATGATCAGGCGGAGGAACATGAAAGAGAGGAAGCGAAACAGCTCATTGAACAGCTTGAAAGCTCAAAAGCCTACTACGACTGGCTTAGACGATTAGCCCACTCGGTTCATTCGGGAGAAATCTTTGACTATATTCCGATTGATCAGAAAGAAAAATAGCCGGAGTGTTTGTGTTTTACAGCTTGAATTTTACAGGAGGATTGATTATAATAAGTTATGTCGTAATGCTTCGGGGCATTAGCTCAGCTGGGAGAGCGCTACGCTGGCAGCGTAGAGGTCAGCGGTTCGATCCCGCTATGCTCCATTATCAAAAGCCTATCCAATGATGGATAGGCTTTTTCATTTGATTTTACTCATAAAAGCTTATTTGTCTGGTTCTTGAATTTGATAACCAAAGACTCCTTTTATCTCAACATCCCCACAGCCTTCTTTTTTGGTCAGTTTAATACCATGGGGTCTATAAATGTAGCGCCCACTTGATAAAATTCGGTCTGTTGCACTTAGATCATATTGGTTACCTGTATACTCTTTGACTGATGACGGAAAATCCGTTCCTGATAAGGATGTTCTGTAGAGTGTCACCTCTAAAGTACAACCCTCTGCATTTAGTATAGAAAATTGGTAGCCATAAGTAGATGGATATTGTTCAGGATTATTTTGACCTCCTGGTACCCACAGATCTTTTTCCTGTTCCGTCATGATGAAATCAACTTCTACTTCTCGATAAATGGTCTTAGCTGCAACCTTTTCCATATTAAAATGGAACATGACAATGAAACAAAGAGACATCATTACACATATCCGCTTCATACAACCCCTCCATTCATTTTTACCATTATACAACAAATAACGCCAAAAATGGTTTTATTTTACTTTTTTTATAATGGATAAGGGTTGATTCATTCCATATGTGTTAACTTTCTATGACCTTACTTAATGTTTCTTTGGTCTTTGGACCATATATGCCATCCGGGGTTAACCCATGCATCATTTGAAATCGAGACACTGCATTCGCAGTTTTGGGTCCGTAGTACCCATCGATTCCATTGTTGATCGCTCCCTTATCAGGATAAAAATAAATCGATGCTAAGGCTTGTTGTACAGCTTTTACAGCTGACCCTTTTGTAAGAGGCTTCGTCACTTTTAAAATACCTGCAGGCAAACTGTATGTTTTTTTGACCTTGTTGGTTTTAGATGTTGATCTCGTTGATATGGTTTTGATAGATGTTTCTTTCACAGGTTTAGCTGTTGTCATTTGACTTGTAGATGCTGATGCAATACCAGCTTTGAAGCCATCCCACCGATTTAACAGCTTACGCGGACACTCCTTCCCGCTCCAATGCTTATGTGGCACCACGTTAGATAAAGGAATTCCTAAATCCTCCATCAGTTTCCGAATAAGCCATTGGGCGTTTTTAACAGCCTGTTCAAAGTTAGCGCCTGCATTTTCACAAATTTCAATTCCAATTGATTTCATATTGCCGGTTCCCCTGCCATCTCCTGCGTGCCAGCCATTTTCGTTTAAAGGTAAATGCTGATAAATGACCTGATCATCGACCGTGTAGTGCCAGCTAACCCCGGTACTTGCCCGAGCAACAAATGCTGCATGATTTGCCGCATCAGCCCCCCGTCCAGTGTTCGATGTATTATGCACCGTAATATAGAGCGGCTTCATCCTGTTTCCTGGTCTGTTGCGATTTTGTTTTGGGATGAGTGCTTGAATGATCTTCACCATATTGTTTCTCCTTCAAAAATTATTTTGTTAACCCTCTTTGTTTCAGGGCATCTTTTTGCAATTGACCTTTATAGGTCACATAATTATTTTTAAACCAAGCGATCACGGCAGTGACCATAGTGAAAATTGTGGAACCTGCCACATATAGTGCCTCTCCTACGGTTTGCACTTGCTCCTCGCTAATCGGCAGCACTGTTTGTCCAAACATGACAAGCGTTTGGTTGATAAGCGCAATAAAAAGAAGCACTGTGCGAATCACAGTGCCTTTGTCGAATGTTTTCATGATGTTTTCCTCCTATTTTAAATTCCGTTCAATTTTATCGAGCTTGTCGATCACGACGTCATACTTCTCACTAAACTTTGCTAACACATCATTTTGCGCCTCGATTTGTTCATTGAGTTTGTTTTCTCTTTCCTTTGTTGTGTTTAATACGTAAAACAGCACCCAACAGAACAACACCGCAAACGGTCCTTGTGTCATTAAATATTGAGTCAAATCCATTTCCACTACACTCACCTACTCCCTCACTTTGCACATTCTAAAAGAAGGCAAAATAAAAACGCCTATTCAGCGTTAGTTGCATATTCTTCGTTTGTTATTTCTTTGTATTGTTCCGGCGTAATCTTCTCGAAACGAACAAATTTTGCTACATCTTCATTTTCATAACACTTCCATTGATAGAACAATGAAATACTACGGAACCAATCCAATTACATAACCCCCTTTTCAGTCAGCAGCATGACAAGTTCTGATGTTGTTTTTGATTGTTCTTTTGCTCTCTTTTCTGACTCGGCCAGCTGCTCAAGCAAATCGGCGTTTTGCTGTTTTAATAGATCCATATCTGATGTTGGCAGCGGCTTTACCTGAAAGTGATCAATGTATTCTAGAGTTGCCGACTCATACCATGCCCTTTTCTCTTCATTGTATTTACCTTTATACAAACCATCTTGAGGTCTTACATCTGTATGCCCTTTTAGGATGTCTTCGCCTTCTTCAATTTCTATTTCTTCTCCCGGGATGTAATTGAATTTATCATCGTATTTATATATCCATTTCAATTTTATCCCTCCTGTGCCGATATGAATTTAAAGCCGAAAGTAATAAATTCATTTGTATTTGTCGTATTGGAAACGCTTTGTATATACACATTACCATCAGTATTAATATGTGTCCTGTGTGTTTGCGGTGTTGAAGCAGCACCAATACTTGATGCTACCCCTATAAAATGCATCCCCTGTATAGGACGATAACCACTTGGCAATGTGAAAGCAGGTACTTCAAAACCTATAGTACCTCCTGTCATAGCTCCAATTAACTCCACCTCTCCAAATGGATTCTTATAAAATTGCACTTTTTGAGTGCCATATTGTTTCCATCCGTTTAATAGAGTGGTTGGGGACTTCCATTCTATTTTCTCTGTGTCGGTTAACAAACGTTTCCAGCCAGTAAAAACACCATCAGTATGCACTGTTCCAAACCAATGCATATTGTCATAACTTCTAATGATATGAAGAGTCTTACGTTTACCGGCTGCTTCTAGAATATCTACATTAAACCACGAGGCATCGGTCGTCGTTGGCATATTCACTGCATTCGTTCCAGAGACATAATAAAAACCAGAGGGCAAGGTGAGTATATCTGTGCCAGTTGGAATAAGCATTCTAGTTCCATTTGCATTTAATAATGGATGATCGTTCAGCCTCTTCCACCCGCTCCATTCTTGCTGAGTGCCCGTGACATCAGTCGTTGATCGATTGATGTACATATCACCTGTATTATTTGCCCCTATAATCCAGCCATAGGTATTTTCACTAAAAACAGATAAGGCTCTCATAGAACTTCTTGTTGGCAGATCAGGGTGTGCTTCATGGATATACCACGAATGGACGCCTGGTAATTTTGTGAGCTTATCTAAAATACTAGGATCATTTGCATTAATTCTTTCGTAAGCCCTTCCGTCATCAGCAGTAATTTTAGATAATTGTCCTGCATCCCATTTATTTCTTTCATTTTGAGTAGGTAATTGAAGCCAGTTGATTCCGACATCATTCACATGATAGGAAAAACAAAATGCGTTGCCCGATGTATCAATTGCAATTCCTACACCGATGTTATTTTGACCTACTAACTGAAAGCCTCTTAAAGCCGCATTCCCGATTGCGGGAGAATCGACTACTCCAGAACCTCCTGGCGCATAAAATGAACAGGCACCTAAAGATTTAATTCCATTATAAATACTCCCGCCAGCAGGGATATTAACCAACTGGGCCCCGTTATCATTCGTCATTTTATAGAGCTGGGATTGATTCCATTTCTGCTTTTCTGTTTCAGCTGCATGAGATGTTGTGTCATTTTTGTGTTGATTGATTTGGTCCAATAGTCCAGCATCATTTTCAAGAATTACTTTAACCATGTTATTAAACAGTTCCGCATGGGCTTTGTCACTGGTTTTGAAAATACGAGGTGTCTTTATCTCCATCAGATTCTCCTTTCACCTTTCAGTTTTATTACATTATCTTGTACTGAACTTAAAACCAAATGTAATAAACTCAGTGGGATTGGCATTATTTGAAGAAGACTGCACACATACATTTCCATTCTTATCTATTAATGTACGATGAAATTGAGGTACTCCTGGTGTCCCTATACTTGAAGCAACTCCTATAAAATGCATCGCTTGCTGCGGCCGATATGGTGCAGGCAAGTTAAACACTGGATTATTTCCTAAAATCCCACCTTTTATCGCACCTACGATCTCGACTTCCCCTAAGAGATTCTTTCGATATTTAACTGGTAAATTAACAGGATCATATTCTTGCCAGTTGCCTTTAATTTCTTTAGGTGTTTCCCAAGCACCATCTAATAAATCGGAAAGCGTTATTTGCTTCTCCCAAGGTGTCCATGATTCTGCATTGTGTTTAAGAACTCTAAAGTAGGTGTTCTTCCCATAAACAGATTCATAAGCTATTTGAACTAATGTATTGCCATAACTCATGACCAATAAAAACACTCGATTCAAGGAAGAAGAGGGACCGTTTACTCCTGTATTATATATGAGATACATCCCTGTCTCAGTAAGGGTATTGTAGTCTGTCTCGCTAGAAAATCCATGATAAAAGGGCTTTCCATTATCTTGAGTGATTTTTACTAATTGACCGTTATCCCACCTGTTTCTATCGCTTTCTGTAGGCAGCTTTGTCCAAGTAATCGATGTATGACCGGTCTGATAATAAAAGGAATAAGCAATCCCAGAACTATCCACCGCAAAGCCAGTGCCGATATTTTCTTGTCCTACTGTCTGCAGTCCCCTGATTGAAACATTCGATGAAGCCGGGGAATCCTCCACACCAGCAGCTGCATAAAATGTACAAGTTCCTTTATCTTTTATCGCATCAAATATTCTTCCATCAGTTGACACATTGATCAGCTGTCTTCCACTATCTGCTGTGATTTTATAGCTCTGTGAATCATTCCATTTTTTCTTTTCTATTTCAGATGCGTGTACTTTCGCATCATTTGTATGTTTTAAGAACTGCTCTATTAATCTATGATCATTTTCAAGAAGTACTTTGACCATGTCATTAAACAAATCAGCATGTGCTTTATCATTTACTTCAAAAGGCTTTGGTTCTTTTACTTCCATTCAATTTTCACTCCCTTTCTTTGATGCTTGGTGCCATTTCTTTCAGCTGCTCTAGAGTAAGAATTCTTTGCTCATATCCTTCATTTAAATCTTCCATTGAACAATCACCTAGTTCGACTGCTTGTTTGACCAATTCAGGGGTCACCCATTTAAAATATAATGCCATTACCCAATAATTCATGATTCACTATCTCCTTTAAATAAAAGGATCTCATTTTTTAGCTTCTTTAGTTCGCTTGTTAAATGATTACATTGATGTTCAAGCTGTTTTCTCATTAGCTTTTCTTTAGCTACTTCTTGTGCTAGATAATCTAGCGGCAGAGGTGGTTGATATCTTGGATTGATTTGACATTCCTCCCACCATTCTTTCAATTCTTCTACCGTTGGCTCGGGCACATCTAGATGCCACTCGTTTATATACGAACCGTCTCCGTCATTTCTAAGTTCAAAATCTTTTTGCGGGTCTGCATCGGGGTATTTATACTTAATGGCTTCATATAAAATCATCAGAATCCTCCTATACTCTCGGGAAATTTCGTCCGCCTATTTCTGTAATGTCGAAATAGTTGTACCAGCCTGAATTTTCCGACACATATCGACTAACGTCTCCGTCATACCCTACATATAGGTACATTTCTAAATAGTCTCCCTTATTCGCTGGCACATTGGCAGCACCATAAAGCCCGGTACTTAAGCTCAATGTATCAGATGGGCTTGCAGGGCTTTGTCTATGGTGAGCAATATTTTTATATCTTTTTCCATTCAAATAGATCGATAATTCAAAGTTCGCGTATCGTTGAAAGCTTTCAATATAAACACCTGCATTCACTGAATACATTCCGTTTTCAGGGCAGATGAACCGATTATTTTTGATATCAAAATTGTTATGACTGTCTTTAATTTTTCGATTAAAAAGGACTTTTTGATACTCTCCTTTGGTTAATAACTGCTTTCCAGTTGTACCTATATTGGCATGACAAAACCCTGAGATTTTGTGCCATTCAGTCCAGCCAGACCCCGTCCACCAGTGACGACACCACGTACCTGTACTATCAAAATAGCTGCCTGCTTCGTTTCCAGTTCCATAGTAATATTGAATAAATCGAAAGTTACTATATTTTTCATTTTTCACAAAGCCAAATCTCGTAGGATAACCGGTATCATTCGCTTGTCCAATATCCATAAACGTAATACCTATTGGATATTCCTCGCCGCTGACTGATGCATCTTGAATGGCTTGATCGCCTGTTAATTTGAATAAACTTTCATTCGTGATCCCTGCTATTTGTTGACTGAGCGCATTGTCATTCTCCACAAGTGTGTTGACCATCCGGTTAAATAAGTTGGCATGGGCTTTGTCAGAGGTTTCAAACGGTAAAGGTGATTTTATGTCCACTTCTTTTCCCCTCCATTAATAAATATCATCAATCTCAAAAACAAATTCGATGTCGCCGTCTTTTTGTTTGTCTGTCATGGTTCGGATGGCGGTGAATTTGCCCGCTTCGTCGACAAGGGCTAGTTCATTGATGACTTCGCCTGCGAGTTCTCCTTCAGCGATGGTGCAGGTGTAGCGGATTTTTGCCGGTTCCATGAAGGTAAACGAGTCAATATTTTTTTGAATCAGTTCTTTTTTGAGTGCTTGTTCGGTTCCGTCAAGAGAGATTGGTTTTCCATCCTTTGTTCCTCCACTTCCGAACGCCATTTTGACGACTTTTGTGAGTTTTGTTCCTTCTGCTCGTGCCTTTGCCATTTGTTGACGTGCATATAGTGTGGTTACGGTTAATTGATCAGCCATTGTGATCCTCCTTATAGGTCTATTTTTTTAGAAGTTGCTGCTAGCATTTTTGATCCATCAAGTGGAACGGATCCATCGAGAATCCAGTAATGCTCCTTAATCAGTAAACTGCCGCCTTGTTCATTTTGAACATGTACTGGTAAGCGGAACGTCATCCTCTTTTTTGTTTGATGTAAAAGCTGGTTCTTTGCGCGAAAAGTCAGCGTAGCTGCTTGCTTCGTTTCATGAGATGCTCCAGTCATGACATAATTCATACGATATGCTGTTTCTTTCTCTTGTTGAAGCGGCATTCTCATCTTTAATGAATGCCGAAAACGAGCTGGGACCTCCGTAGCACCTCGTATCCCGCTAAGATAGAACGTTCCATTTAATACGAATTCACCATTGAGTAAAATTGGAATATGATCGAAAAAGCCCACTCTGCTTCGCAGTGTGAGCCGCTGGTGATGATCATTTTTTTCATGAACATCTGTATGATGAATGGCGGTGAACGTATACGCCAAATGTGCTGGCTTTAACGTTTCGAGTATTTCGACGATATATCTTGTGTTTTGCAGGTCATCTAGGTTGACACGCAATGCAAAATGATAACGGTTGACTGTAAGACGGATGATCGCACTTGGATTTTTAAGAAATCGATTCACAGATTTCTCTAATGAAAGATACGTAATTGGTGGAATGTTCGACATCATATTGAGTAATCGTGCCCTGCGCAGCTCAATCGAATCATCTGACTCTCGCTGCACCTTGAGCATTCTCTCCCACCGATTCAATCCCCACGTCGCTGTTAAAGGGAAGAACTGATCCGTTACATCAAAAATGGATTCGTCCAATTGTTCAAACTCTGGCGCCTCCGTTTTTAGTAAATGATCCACATCATAAATCTCTGTGAAATATGGCGGCAAGTAGTTTTTCATTTCATCAAGTTTGCTCAATAACCTTCACCTGCCTCAGACGTGGTATCTCAATGTCCTGTAATACTAAGTTTTTTGACTCCCCATTCAATAAGACGTTTGCATAATCGGACACACTCTCTGAATGGTACAAAATATCATTTAAAGCGGACATTCGAATCGTACTTTTTTCAAATGCGATTGATTTTAACAGTGCTTTGACCTTTTCTTCTATTTCTTTTTGCGCACCCTCAAGTGTCCAGTCCATCTGAAGTTCGACGGACACTTCTACGTCAATATCCAGCCACTTGGCGCTTTCCACAGTTGCTTTTGAGCCAATAGGAGCTTGCCCTTCTCCTTCTCCCGGTACAGGATCGATATACTCCTGGACCCTTTTGACAAGAAGCTCAGAGGCTACATCTAGATTGCCGTCTGTGATGACAATTTTGACCGTTCCCTCTCCATTCCATAGCGGGAACACTTTCGCTCTGCCGACACCAACCACTTCCTCGGCCCACTTTTTGTAATGTGCTCTGTTGGCACTGACAGCCTCTCGCCTTGCGCGTATTAAATACCGATCGTATAATGACGCATCATCTTCTTCCTCTTGCCCTGGTATCACCAATTCCTTCATGATCATCGACTCTAGACCTGGAATGGTATCAAGCGATAGCAGCGGCTGACCTGTTAATTGCCCATTGCCGGCTGTACCAGTTGTCTCGCATTCTAGTGTACCGTCCTTTGAAAATTGAAAATAAACGTCTTCAATAAAGAATCTTGATCCTGCTGGAATGTTTACGTTCTCTGGTTGAATGGTTACGGACCACACCGCTTTGGTGGCTGGCTTTCGTTCAATCCCTACTTCTGCCGCTCGGCGATCTAAAAATTCCCCCTGTGCTGTATCAGCAAAGACAAGCTCAAACACTTGATCAAGCCAAATATACGACTGAGCCAGTTCAGCAGCAGCAGGCGCCAAGGCATTCCAAATGACGCTGTTTTCTCTTTTATCTATGTCATCTGGCAGCCTGTCCAGCATTCTTTCCATCAACGCCTCATACGTTTGCTCCTCAAACATCTCCCTCCATCACCTCCTCTATTTCTAATGTGCCTTCATCTGTGACAATGGTTAGTTTGACTTGAAAGGCATCATTTTGCTTCGTGACCTCTATCTCTTCAATATGATCAATCCGCTCATCAACGACCAATGCTTCTTCAAGCAATCTTGGAATCTCCATTTCTTTGTATTCATCAGTTGCTTCAGTATCAGTCAATAGCTCCTGAATTTCAGTGCCAATATCGTGACTGTAAATGGGATGTGCATAGCGCTCTGTTCGCAATGTCATATAAATAAATTGACGGATCGATTCAATGCCTGTAATGGCTTCATTTGTCAGCCTGCCATTTTCAAAATCTATGCGATACGTCGTCGAGGTTTCTACCTCTTCATCTTCCTCTGTTTCCTCGATTTCTTCCTCTGGTGAAAGTGCCACGTTCATCACCTCCCTTACAATTTGTCGATGATGTAAAAGGACTGCCCTCCTGCCATTGCAAGTACCATAATGCTGTCTCCCCTTTTCAACTCATCATCCTCACCCTTATTTAAGCGTTTAGGCCAAATAAGCAGTTCTTCCGGAATGATCAGCTTACTATTTTCATTTAATCGGATGTGAAGAGGCGAAGCCATTGTGACCTCTCCAATCACCAGATCAATTGGAGAAGCTGCGTCTACTGCATTGACAGCGAGTCGTTTAATTGCTTCACTTAATCTCATGCTTGATCACCCTTTGGCATGGAATTTTTCTCAACGACGTCAATTGTCATGGTGTGCTTCACTCCATTGAATTCATGCTTGTCTTGATCGATCCAGTAAGTTTTTTTGATGTTGATTTCAGGGATTTTCAAATAGATTGGCAAACCGCTTTGCAGTTCAGGGATTCCGAGTGCTTGTATGCTTTTCACTTCTTGTTTGACGCCTTTTTTTTCAGCTAGGCGTACTTTCGCTCTTTTTTGAAGCTGCGGCTGGTTGATTTGACCTGTGACCGTCTCCACATGCTGTAAAATGCCGTACTGACTCTGACCCGCTTTGTCCTGTTCGATCACCACAATATCTGATTTGCTACCTTTTTTCTTATTCTTACCCTGTTCGTCTACAGACGTGCGCATCTTCACACGTGTTGCTGTCTCTTCAATGGAGGTGCTGTACTGATAACCGATGAGGTTGACGCCTGATTCAATGACCCACACGTCCTCTGGATCGGGCCAAGCTCTCAGCCCCATCTTGCCTTTAGCAGAATAAATTTGATAATTTCTACCGGTTTGCCGCTTCGTTTCCTTCAATGCTTTTAAAATGATGTCATATAAACTCGTGTCATTTTTAAAGACGAGAGACTTCATGACATGTCCTGTATTTGTGATGGATGTCATAGGAATTTGAAAGTCTGCCCCGATCCGCCTCAAAATTTGATCTGCCCGTTGATTTGAAAAAACATATACATCTTGGTTTTTCACTAAATATTGGAGCATATCGTATGCGGTAAAGGTCAGCTTTCCTTCAACAGGCGTCCTAGAAAACACGATGCCTCTGAACAGCTCTTTTCCTTTCCATTTAAAAAGAACCGTGTCTCCTTCTGAGACACGGTAATATGTTTGACTGCCTTGCTTTGTGATAATATTCGCCTGAATAGAGCGAGGGGCCTGATACCTTTGCCCCTGAAGTGTCACACTCTCTGTGACAAGCTCATACATCGTGCCGCTTCTGATGGCAAAAAGCTCAATCAATGTCAGCCCCCCTATTGTGGTATTTTCAATTTTTGCCCTGGAAAAATCCAATATCCCGGCTGTTTAATATTGAGTTTACTTCGTTTGATCATCGCTGCTTTATTGGCATTCCAAATACGCCGCCATTTTGTACTATCGCCATAAAAACGGCCTGAAATGGCCCAAAGAGTATCTCCTTTTTTGACAGTGTACAATTTTGGTGGTGTTTTTGAGGGTCTTTTCTTTTTCGTTTGTTTCGCTTTTTTCTTTCGCTTGATTTTCCTAGGCGATGCGGTTTTATATTCCTTTAACTCGATCGTAAATTCACGATCGCCTATGTCATAAGACCCTTCCTTGTGTGTGAAGCTCTCAATGCTGCACGTCATATTGATTTTAGTCCCTGTCACAATCAGTCGCACTGACTTCTTTGAACGCATCATTCGTTCAATTTTCGCTATTGCATTCTCTGGTGATGGAATGCTTTTATATTCAGCAATTGGCGAATATTTCTTAGGAAATAATGAGGTGAATGATACTTGTTTAGCCGATGGTACATCAATAAAAGTCAGTTCTCCAAAGGAGGAGACCTTTACTGTTTCATTTTGTACATTATTTGTGATCTCAAGTTCGGATGGAAGCACAGGGAATCGCAACTTCTCCTTGCCTTGGGAAATCCACAATTGATACACTGATTTACCCATCGATCACGACCCCTTTCGTTCCTGTCTGAAGCTCTACTTCCAATTCGTCTACAAGCATTTGTCTAATTTTTTCGACAAGCGATTGCTGATCCTGTCCATTATGGAAATGCTGATCACCATTGAACTGGATGGTGATTTGTTTATTACTAGACGTTGTTGCAGTCCCAGCTGACTGTGCTGAGGTGACTTGCTGCATCTGTGATTCTGGTAAAGGAGCAGATGCATTTGATGGATCATAGACTTGCATCCCAAGTGCCTTGGCTGCCTGCGTCAATAAATATCTCCCGCGAATGCCTCTTTCTTCTGGAATAATCCATTCGCGTTTGTTTCCTTCACCGACTCTAGCTACCTGCTCCTGAGTAATCAGACCGCCATTGGCGTAGCCTTTATAAGGACCGCCTCTTCTCATACTCCGTAATCCCGGTGTATTGAAGACTGTTCCATATCTGCCCTTAATGTAGTTAATGGCTGCTACGGCATTATGAATTGGGTTCCAAATATCATTCATGCCCTTGCCTTTATTGGAATGGAAGGTCGGTCCAATGGTTTGCATTAACCCTTTAGAAGGCGTTCCCTTCTTGGCGTTGGAATCCCACAAGTTGATGGCTTTCGGGTTACCATTTGATTCGTGCTGAGCGATTGTCATAAGACCTGGAAGCCAGCTCATCGATGTACCAGTGGCCATCAGAGCTGCCATGAGCCATTGCTGAACACTAAGACCTGAAGCACCCATACCGCTGAACGCTCCGATTAATGAACCCGCTTGATTTTCAGCAAACTTTTTCACATCAACTGAATCGAGCCCTTTGACGACACCAATCGATGCGAATTTCCCTAGACTCATCATGACACGTGAAGGAGAATGAATGTCTAGTTCTTCTCTAAACGCCTGTTCCACTTTCTTCGCCATTTCTTTGGCAGCTTGTGTGACTTCACTTGCTTTTGAACGCATGCCGCTATTGAAGGCGTCAATCATTCCTGAACCCCATCCTGGTGATTCTTGTTTGGCTTGCTGGAATGGTTGTTTGACGTGTTGGTCTACATATTGGTTTGTGCCAATTGATGTGGCATTTTGACCTGATGCAAAGCCACTAACAGTTCCAGAACCCCAAGTTGGTGATGCTGTCATCACTTGTTGGTATGGTGCTTTTACACGACTTTGCAAAAAGCTGTCAGTTCCTGTTGGTGTCATTTGCTGGCCAGTAGCAAATGCCGATACCGTTTGTTGTCCGTACTTTCCTGAATCTGATGTCATTTGATTAAATGGCTGCTGAATGTTTTTTTGCTTCCATTGATCAAGTGAAACCACCTTTTGATTCAGCCCTTGTTCAAAATCATGATTAAATTGCTCGCCTATGCTGGCGGCTTGGATGTTTCCATTCATTGAAACCGTTCCACCAATCGAACCGGCAGAAGCATTTGGAGCTGCTGGAGCATTTGGCGTTATTGGAGTTGGAGAGCTAGAAACTGGACTTGCTGCTCCGCTGCTGCTTGGCACAACAGACATTCCAAGATGAGAAGCAGCCTGTGCAAGCAGCATCTTCCCACGTCCCCGATTATTTTGAGTTGGAATGACAAATTCGTTACCTGCTTCACCAATCCATGATAAGGTAGGTTGGGTGATATAGCCGCCTGTGGCTTTTTGATCAGGTTTAAAATCTTTCCGCCCTTTTTCCCGACCTTTTTCAAATTTCACAATATGCTTACCAATAACTTCCGCGCCTTTACTTTTAATTAAATCCCATGTATCTCCTAAAATATTTTTACCCCAAGACTTTACATCATTCCACTTATTTGTCCACCAGTTCTTATTAAATAGGGTAGAAGAAGCAGTTGCTTTTGCAGCTGACCAAATTGTTTTTGATTGTTCCCATTTATTTTTCGACCAATTTTTTACATCATTCCACTTCTCGCCCCACCAATCTTTATTAAAGACAGTTTCACGGATTTTTCCTTTAATTGAGTTCCATATATCAACGGCACCATCCCATTTTTCTTTGGTCCATTTTTTTACGCTATCCCATTTTTCTCCCCACCACTCTCCGTTAAAAACGGTCTCACCAAGTTTTTTTGTGATAGAATTCCATATCTCGACTGCACCGTCCCATTTTTCTTGCGTCCAATCTTTGATAGCATCCCATTTCTCGCTCCACCATTCTCCATTAAATACAGTAGATTCTAAAGCTCCAGTAACGTACCCGGCCTGTTCTGCCCACCATTCTGAATTAAATAGTGTATTAGATGCTGTTGTTTTTATATCTTCCCATTTTTCACTTAAGTTCCCTAAAGATTTCTCTGCGGAGGTTTTAACACTTCCCCACTTTTCACTCCACCAATCCTCACTAAATAACGTATTTGAAATATTCTCTTTTAATTTTGAGGTATCAAATAATTCCCCAAGTTTTGATCCACCTAAAGTTCCGGCGATGCTCCCAGCAACACCCCCAACAGCAGCTCCTACAAACGGTATAGGAATTAGAGTTTGGCCTATTGCTGCTCCACTGATTCCTCCTGCAAGCCCTCCAGAGAATCCACCTACTTTTTCTCCAACGTTTTCTTTCGTTGTTCCTATCAAATCTGTAGCACTTAATAAGTTCCCCAAGATAGGTACTCTCTTTAAAAGCTGGCTACTTCCTTTTCCTATATTTTTAAGTACACCTCCTAATCCACTTAGCCCTCCACTACCTTTCATCAAGCCCGCAAGTCCGGCTACAGAGGCTACTATGCCTGTGGTTTTCTTCAATCCACTAGGTACTTTTTCAAAAATCTTACCTGCACTTGTTTTAAGTTTTCCTAATCTACCTTGAGGTCTTCTATACCTCTCCGTTCTTGTTGTGGCGGTAGGATTTGAGGGTTGTCTTTGTGAACGACCATTTCTATTTCTTGTCCTATTAGAGCCACGCCTACTTAAACCACGAGCACAACAAGGGCAACAACTACTACGAAACAAACCTTTTCCATTTCGATTATTTTGCTGCGTATTAGGAGTTGGATTTGTTGGGGTTTCTGTCGTTTGATTTTGAGCTGATGAGTTAGTGTTGTTTTCGCTCGATTGGTTTTTCGGACCAAGTATCAAATCTAATCCTTTGTTAAACCATTTATCTAGATACTCTTCAGGATTGATTTTAATTTTCTCACTAATTCGTCCTATTACTTCTTGCTTGTATTCGTCTATTTTCGTTTCAACCCAAGGTAGCGCCTTCTCATCCCAAAATTTCCTTGGGCTTAATTTTTCCTTCAATTTATCTGAGACGTCACCTGCATATTTTTCAATTTCTTTTAACGCCTTGTTCCCCAAATTCCCCAGCCAGCTTTGTTTGTTTTCCTGCGTTTTTGTAGCAGCTGTCGCATTAGGTTTTTTTTTGATTTTCTTTTCTTTCACAACTGACTCTGCCTGATCTCGTTTTTTCAACTTACTCTTTGCATTGTCTTGAACAGACACTCTGATCTCATGTTTAGCCATTGTCAAGCTTTTGAGTGTCTTTTTGATTCGTTGAATGGCAGCAGTGGCTTGGTCAACCATGTTTAATCTCATATAGTACGTTCTGTTCATGAGCTGAAGGATTGATTTTTTGATTGATGACATTTTTCCTGACAACTGATCATTCAGTTTGAACGTCACCAGGATTGGACTTGTTCCGGATTGTTTCAATCGATCTATACTGGATTTAATGACATCTAGTCCTTTTGCTTGAATCGATATGACCATCTGTTTCGGTATCATGTTCAGCTGGTTTGTTAATGATTTGAGATCACGATAGATTCCTTGATCTAGCTTCATGGACAATACAGAAAACCTTCTCATCGATAAATTGAGGTTCCTTAGCTTCTTTTCATCCATTTCCAGGCTTATTTTCACCGGTTTTCTAAATGGTTTGAGCTGCTTCTCAAACGTTTGAAATCGTTTTTGAATGCGCAATAGCTTCTTTGATACTTTGTCTTCTAATTCAAATCGTGCAGTGAGCTTCGCCAGTTTATTTCCCTCCTTTCTTTGCTTCTTTTTCTAGCATGTCGAGTTTGTAGCTGATGAGTCCGAATAAGAATGCCTTAAATTGTCTTGGTGCTTCGTATAAATCGAGGAGTTCTGATGGGGAATAGTGAAGCTCGTGCATGGCGTAATATAAAAACACCGCTTCCTTATCCCCATCTTTTATTAGTTTTTTGCTGCGTCTTCTAAATCTTCAATTTCGTCTTCGAATCCATTGATTTCAATGGCCTTGTTTAACCAGTTTGCGTATTCACCGCCGACAGATAAAACACGTTTTGCAACTTCAACTGGATCTTGTGTGCTGTAGGCTTCTCTTAATTCCTTTGAGCGGAAATCTGGATAAATCGTCGATTCAATGGCAATTCGTGCATAGAAGCGCTGGCTGTCTAAGTCTTTTACGCGGCCTCTGCCTTTGACATTTTTGAACGTGGTGTTTTCTTTTTCCAGTTCATCAATACGTTCCGTAGTAATCGCTTTGAAGACAAAAGGAATGACATTCCCTTTTTTATCAACAAAACGCTTAGAAATTGGTACTTTGACCTCTTCTGCTTCTACTGTTTGTCCTGGCATAAAAAATGAAAGATCAAATGTTTGTTTTTCGCTCATGTTTAAAAACTCCCTTTTGTTTGTTTTTTGAATACAAAAAAGCACATCCATTTTTGAATGTGCTTTCCAATCTTTTCATGTATAATATAACTCGTACAATTGAACGGCTTGCTCAAGGGTGTCTGGCTCATCCCCGATAGGAAGGGGGTGATGCTCATGTCAACGTTCCAAGCGATTTCCCTAATGCTTTTATTCGGGATGTTTATCCTTGCTTTGTTGACGTATATAAACAAAAAATAGACTCCCCCTTGAGCTTTGGTAGGTGAAAGGGAAAGTCTATCCTTAAAACTATCTAATTGATAAGCCAGCCCCTTGAAGGGCCTCATTGTACATTGCCGGGATGTTAGCGCATCCTGGCTTCTTTTTATTGTATGCAAATCGCTTTGCATGTAAACATCATTTTGTGTGTTATTGAATGCAATGTGCATTACAAATGCATTCATTTTTCATTACATTTGCATTATAGCATATTTGGTTTTTATTTAGCTAATTAATTAGCTAATTTCCTCCACATTACTTAGAAAGAATTCTTCAGCTTTTCAGGCAGATCAAAGTCTTCAAATGTAAATGGAACTTCTTCTTCAAGTGCCTCTGAATCGACATCTAGTCCAGCAATTTTAGCTGAATCAAAGTTGACATCGAATAATGTCACACGCTCTGTGCCTCGGCCTGATGATTTATCATCAATTACCGCTTGAAGAGTGAAATAAGGATCTTCCCCTTTTTTCACATAGTTGAGCATGAGTTGAACGAATCGTGACGTAACTTTATAGAATGTTGCCGTTCCTGTTCCGTTTGCCCCTGTTGTTTTATGACCAGTCATTCGGCGGCCCATTACGTTCACTTCTGATTTATTTTTCTCCACGTTTGCTTCAAACGTTTTGATAAAGGCAAGTTCCTCACCTTCTAAGAAAAGACGACCTTCTTTACCTGAGATTGTATTTTGCGCTTTAAAAGCCATCTTACTTCACCTCCACATTGAAATAGAATTTTTCTGCTGCGTCTACTGGCTGTACTGCTAAATCGATGATAAATCCATCACGATCTTCATTGAGGCCAATGACGATGTCTGTTTCTGAGTTAAAGCCTGTAATGCCGCTTCCATCTTGAAGTTGTGTGAGATACTGTGTAATCAGTGTTTTCACAAGCTGCACTCCATCATCAGATGCTGGAATGTCATTGCCATTGGCTTTGCGTAATTTAATCAAATTTTTCAGTTCAAATGTTAAATCATTGTTGATTGCATCTAGCACACGGATGATTTTGTTTTTCGCCATTTGCTGGTTCTTTTCAACCGTGAAGCTTGTCAAAGAGTTAATATCTTTTTCAACGCTCACCGTGCGGTCTCTTGCATCGAAAGTGAAAAGAAACTCTCCTTGTGATAAACGGTATTCTACTTGATCATTATCAAGACGCTCTAATGTATCGACTGCGCCTTCGTATTCAACAAAGGTCAGTGACTGATTAAAAGTCGCTCCTGCACTTGCTCCTGCGACCCAAGCTGTTGTTTGAGCAGGCGTCAGTTCTGTTCCGTCTTCTAAAACAACACCGCTTGTGACATTGATGATTCCTTCTTGATCAGCTGCATAGTTAGCCACAACGCCTTGCACCTTACGTCCTTGCTTATCACGTAAACGCTCAATAAATGACGCGAATGTTGCTTTTAATTGCTCACTATTATCGACTGGGAGTGCAATGACATCAAAGTATTCCGTTTCAGCTGCTTCTAGGAAAGCTGTATAATCTGCGACACTTGCCACACCGTTTTTCCCGCCGCTTAAAGCCGCGCCAGCAGTAATGACCGCTTCACCTTCTCCAGAAAATTGAACGTATTTGTTTTTCACAAGATCTTTGACATCTTTGACCACCTGTTTATCGACAATATCTGTTCCAAGATAGGTGATGACGTCACGTTTTGTGCTGTCGAGTACATTTTCTGCTACTTGAATGGTGATCTCATTTCCTTTTTGACCACCATAATTGGCTGTGACCACAAAGTTTTCTGCGATTTCCGCTTTGGCAGGCTCTCCTTCGTTTAGGCGGTAAAGCAAGACCGTTTGCGCTTTTTTCTTCGCTTCACGGAAAAGAAGAAGTGACTTATCATCAATGTTGAGCCCGACCTTTTTATTTAAGTCTTCCATATCGGAAACGGAAATAAAGGTTTTTGGTTCTCCCCAGCTCATGACAAGAGGAAGTGCAACTGTTCCTCGCTCGCCTAAAGTAATTCGCTGCTCTGCTGTTGTTTTAAAATTAAAGTAAATGCCAGGACGCTTTTTCTCTGTACCTGGTGTAAAAGTGCCTCCGTTCATCCTTTAAACCTCCTTGGACAAAAAAGCATCGATGTGCTTCTTTGCTTCTGTTTTTGTAATTGGTTGATGTTTGATATAAAAAAGAGCACCTTCAAGGATTTCTGGTTTTACCCCAAAAAGATCCTTGCTGTGCTCTTTTAAGGCTTCAAATGAAAAGCCAAATTCTTTTTCTTCGCCCGCTGTTTGATCGAGCTGTGTTTTTTTAGTCTTGCTCACGTTTGATCACCCCATCTGAAAAATTGATATCTTCTAGGCTTGGCTGTTTATCTCGGTTGTACCAATAGCTGCTATCCCACGTCAGGACAATCGCTGCTACACCTTGATCTATGATTCTTGTTTCCACTCTTTTTATGCGGACATAATCATCAAGCACCTCTCCATCTTCACTGATCATTTGAATGATTTGACGATCAGCAAGCAATGCATCGACGACTGTTTCCGCCGCATCATGCGCTTTTTCTGTATCCATATGAAACACTTTCACTTGCAGCGAATAAGATTTCATAAAAGTAGACACTGTATCTGGACCACTAATGACAGTCACTGGCGGCACATAAACAGATGGCACTTGGAAACGCTCTGGCAGAAGACGATCATACATTTTCACAGGAAAGTGTGTGTATATATAATGCATGATTGCCCCGACTTCTTGATTCATTCCATCACCTCCCAAAATGTCGATCGATCCAGCTTTGAAGCTTTCGATCCAGCGAGTGTTCAAACATTTGTTCATAGAGCATGACGGCATGATCCCAGTACCCATTTCCTTCAATCCATTGAGATGAAAGCATCATGCCAGTACTGGCATTCGGATCATATTCAAAGCGGCTGCCGTTCCATCTGCCAGGCACCCATCTTCGTTCTCCATTTGAAGAAATGGCATGTCCATCATTCACGTAAGAGGCATAATCAAGCTGTGTCCCTACTTCTAGCGTGAGCCCGCCTCGGGAAGTGAGAAAGTGATTCTCCTTGTCACCTTTTTGAAAGGAATTGAGGAGACGGCCTGTATCAACAGCCTTTTCTTTGATGATTTCATCTTGAATGATGTCTAAAAACTGTAAGCCCATTTCCTGTAACCACTCTTGATATTGCGCCGTTAAGCCGCCACTATTTGCCTGTTGGAGCTGAGATAGCAGCCGGTCAAGTCCATCAATTTTCATAGGTTTTCCTTTCTGACGGCCATCACTTCCATGTGATGATTTTTCACTCTTTTTGGCTGCTGCAACTTGAGTGAGATGCCGTTCCACACCATTTTGTCATGCAAACGAATGTCGCTTGCTAAAGGGAAATGGACGAGATAGGACTGATAGATGACTGTATTCGGTTCTTCTTGCACGAGTGACTGGCTTTTTTCTACAACATAGCAAGCCACATCTCTCATACTTGGTGTATCAGGATACGTGAGATCCGTTTGCAGATCCCCTGCTGGTATACCAAATTTGCCGCGGACTGCCTCCTCATTCTCCAAGTGAAAAAGATCACAGCGATCCGTTAATAGAGAATCATAGCTCATAATGATCTCACCTTTAAATTGGCGCTGCCGCCAGTTAATGAAGGTTCAATATAATCAACAAGAAGGGCATACACATAAGGTCTGCCTTTCACTTTGTCCGCTGCCTTTGCATATGAATAATCACCCATTTTTTCTGAAGTCAAGCCTTTCATCATGGATTCGTCATCATTCAGCATGGCAAAATACTGGGCCATTTTTAATAAGGCGATCCTTGCTTTTTCAGGAATGGGCTGATATTTTTCATGTGTAAAATCGTGCCCGACCATTTGAAATACCGCTGCTTCTGCTTCAATAATATCTGCCGCTAGTCTCTCTACAGAACGATTTTTCACGCGATCAAATACAGAATAGGCTTGTAGTTCCTCAGCAGAAATGATCATAGCCTGCTGTCACCTACTCTTTCACTTTCATTACTTTGGCTACAGCATCCTCTTCCTCAAATTTGCTGTCGAGCTTCGCTGTTAGAACAATGATAAACTTACGGCTGCGAATATCTTTTTCTACTTCAATACGAATATTGCGAGAAAACCCTACGATAATGTTTTTCGGGTGTGTCAGTAAAATATCTGATACGTCTGTTCCTTCTTCATCATATGGCTGCATATTGGCAAGACCTTTGACCGGAACACCGAATGCAGAAGAAAGTCCGCCTTGAATCGCCGCATCTCCGAGACCTGTCTGACGGTTTGCTACTTGGTCTTTCCACTCGACCTCTAAACTTGGGGATGTATAAAAACGGAAATCCTGAGGTACACGTAAATATTTTGACGGCATCGCTTTATAGGCTTGTTTGAACATTTGACGGCTAATTTCCGCTCCATTTGCATCGACAATATGAGAAACTGCCTGTTTTCGTACGCCATCCATTTGAGCTAAAAATGGATCTTGTGATGTTGTATCACCGTTAACGATCAGTTCTTCAATATCGACTGCCGCTCGTTCCGCCAGCATTTGCATAATAGTCTGCTGAATCCCGTCTTTTTCAATGTTGTTTTCAATGCTGTCGTACGTCATATGAATCTCAGCAATGACTTCTTTTGCATTAAGCTGAACAGTGCTTGTCGCTGGGACAACACGGTCTTTTGCATCCAGCGCTTTGCCTTCTTCTGCTGGGCGTAAAATGCGCTGACCGAAGCCGATTTTTTCGATTTTTTGTGAATCACTTTCCATTGGAATGATACGTGCATCATTTAAAACGGTTGGTGTATTTTGCATCATTCTAATGAATGTGTTGGATTGGGCTGCGTTCATGAGACCGCCTGTTTTTAAGCTGGCAAGTGTCATTTCAGCCTTGCGAATCAACTCTTGATTTCTCACACTTTTTCCTCCTTATTTAGGCTTATAGTAAGCCATCCCATATGGGCTTTGTCATATCATTTTGTGTATCGTGATTTGTTTGTTTAGAAATGCCCCGCGCTTTTTCAAGCATGTGTATCCGCTCTGAAATAGGCAGTAGCTGCTGCTGAAGCACATCCTGAATCGCTGCTTTTTCTCTGCCTGCTGATTTCTCTAAGGAAGAGAGCTGATGACGAATTGGCGCAACCACTTGCTCCAGCACTTTTTGTACAGGTTCTTCTTCACCTGTTTGATCTGTCCCTTGTTTATCCGCTTGTAAAACGTTGTCGATGGCCATTTTTGCTTTTTCTAGTTCGCGTACTTGATCAGTCGTTAATCCGGCATCTTGCTTTTGAACGGATGCTGGTCTTTCGCCAATCGTTTGGAGGACATCATTTGTTTTCAACACATCCTGCACGATTGGAATCAATTGTTCAAGTGCCGCTCTTACGCTAGACTCATCACCATCACTTGACTGCAACGTTTCCAGCAGATGATCTAAAACGCTCCAAAATTGTTGTGGCATATTTGCACCTTCCTCTTTCAAAAAGAAATTTTTCAGCAAAGAAAAAAGCCCTCTCTCGCTCGTTTCTTGAGATAGGAGCTGATCGTGTTCCTCTATTGCGATGATGTCTGCTGTTCCAGCCATTGAGTAGCCTGTAATATGGCCTTGCTGAATTTGGTCCCAAATATCTTGTGATGCCTTTGTCACAAGTACCCAAGATCCTTTTTGAATCAGCTCCCCGCCTACTTCAAAATCCGCTGGGGCAATGTATGATTCGACGACTTCGCCAACACCGTCTTGAAAATCATGCTGTTTATCAATATGACGGGCATCTTTCATAAAACCGTGTGCTGCCCTTTCAATTTCTTTGGCCGACATAAAGTCTTGATGTGCATCAGGTGTATTCGGTTCATACACGACACCATATACGAGGCGATGCGCATCCTCTGCCTTCGTCAGGACACTGACTTCTTTTTGAAAGTCAGGCTGCTTTTTCTTTGCTTTCATAAAGAAAAATTTCTTTTGATTGGCGGCCTTGTCCACATAGGAAACATGTGTAATTTTTGCGTTTTTTAATTCCCTTGGCATATGTTCACCCCCTTTCAAAAAAGCTCACGTCCTTTTATTTCTCCAGCTGGTTTGATTCGGATAGAGACAGCCCATCAGCTGTTTTTATGCGGCTTTCTAAAGGTCGGTGGTAGAATTCTTCCGGCCATTCCTCTAACGTCTTACCAAGAATACGCCCCGCAAGATCTCGTAAATCATTTGGCGATACTGCCCCAGCCTGAATAAATGGTGTTAGAACCTTCGCTATCTCTAATGGATCTCTAAAGTCAGGACCATTTAATAGAAAGCGGACATGCCATATATCTAAATCCGGGAGAAAAAGAGTATTGAGTTTCCCTGTAATAAGATGCCGCTCTGGCTGAAACACTTGCTCCTCCGTTGTTTTTCGCGCGGTATCTGCTGTAGCCTTGTTATAATCTTGTGACTCTCCTGTGTAAATAGGCGGCAGACGAAAAGCGGAGCGGATTTTATTTCTCGTCTTTTCATCGTATTCTAAAAAGAGCGCATCCTCTTGCAGGATTTCCGCCAAGGATTTAAAGTTCACTTTGACATTTGATACATCTTCTTCACCTGTTAATCCTTTTTCTGTCGGAAGTCCTTCTACTTCAAGCAATAAAAACTTATGCGCATGGTCAGAGCCTTCAATATCATCCATATAATCTTGTAGCTGCTGATAAGAAGTCTCTGACAGCATGCCGTTTTCAACAATGATGGCACCAGGTACATGCCGTCCTTGCTTAAAATAAAGATAATTCAGCTCTTCTGCTTTTCGTGCGCCATACATATTGACGATGTTGCCAATCCAGCGGGGAATCCCATACGTCCCACTGCCAATTTTAAAATGGATGACTTCTGTTGCTTGAAGTGGTTCTGGTGTAGCATCATCGTACTTGCCTGTTTCACAATTTAATATGCGCGGATCACCATACTCCTTGAAAAAGACTTTCTTCTCATTGATGACCTGCACATATTTTCGGAATCGTTTCTTGCGATTCATCGTCTTTAATTCGCCGTTTTCTGTGTAGCGGAATTCGACGTCGACTGGCTCACTTAGCTTGCAAATGCGGATATGGAGTGCATCCAAATACTCGATTCCTGCCGGCTTTCCTTGTCCATCCCGCAGCACCTCTAAAAAGCCATTTCCTGTTTTCTCCCGGTCTTCTAGGACATAACCAAGAATTACGTCAGCAGACTCATCATAGTTCATGTATTTCGTAAACTCTTCGAGTCTTGTCCATTCCTTCTCGGCTGTCTTCTTTTTGACCGGTTTCACATCTTCCGCATTAAAATCAAAGGCGTATTCCACCCCAAATCCAAAACCTAAAATGTTTGTTCGATACGCATCTATACATTGCTGAAGAATCGTTGAGTATTCTGCCATGCTTTTTAATTCATTGATATGGTAGGGCGGGGGGACAATGTCATCTTTTTCGTATGAAAATTCATCCTCATACATTTGTTTTGTATGATCAGACATGTTGGCCTTCATAATCGTTGCTTTTAATTGTTTCATTGTATGGACCTCCTCTCTCGGTTTGGACGGACACGCTCTGAAGCAGTCTGTTTCAAATCGGTCACCTCATAATCATCTAGCGCATACCAAATGGCAGATAATGTGTGTGGATCGATTTGAAATTCATCTTCCTCTAAGCGGCCGTTCTTATCTGCCTTATAGGTTAGTGATTGAAGTTCATAGATGGTATAAGGGCAAGCATCGGAACAAATGATTTTCTTAAATCGTTTGATTTTCTTTGTATATTGCAAACGTGACCCTTGGAACTTATGCGCAGCGACCATTTGAAATCCGCGTTGCCGAAAATAGTGAATCGTTTTAGGTTCTGCTGCGTCTGCCTTAATGAGTTCCTTTGATTCAACAAATTCTTTCAGATCAACAGCTGTTTCATCATCCGTTTTCCCGCGGTCGTAATATTCCCAATAAATATATAAGTACTTTTTTTCATGATCGACAGCTAACCGAATGAGCGCATTGTAGGATTCGACAAATCCAAAATCCATCCCCGCCCGTTTCAGCGGTCTTTCAATCTGCCCGATCGCTTCTAATACGTCAGCATGCTGTCTGACCTCAAATTGCGGAAACACTTTTGTGCCATTGATACCGAAGTATCCCTTCCTTGCAATTCGATAAAGATCTGGATCGTATTCTTTTAGCTCATCCAGCTGCTTGACATAGCTTTTAGGAAGAAATAGATTGTCTTCTGCTGTTGAGTGGTGATAGTACGTATCTTTTATCACGATGGTTCGCTGTTTGTATAAGGTTTCGTCATCAAGGACAAAACGTTTCAGCTGTTCATCTCGAAAGAAATGTCTGTACGTCCAATTATCCTGACCAACGGGATTCGTCGATAACATCATATAAAGAGGTAAAACCGGATGTCTCAGCCTTCCAAGCAGTTCTTTAAACCCTTCATAAGAAACCTCGGAACACTCCTCAATCCAAATAATTGAGATGTTGTTGATCGACTTCAATTTCTCAGGCTTGTCCAGTCCTTTAAATAAAATGCTGCTCCCATTGCGAAAAGTGAGTGCAAGCGGTGAACTGCGGCACTTTACTAGATGATCGATGCCAAGATCGCTGACGATTTCTTGTAAAAGAGAGTAGGTCGACTCCCGGTGCGTATCATACACTTCTCGAATGACAAGTGCTGTCCGTTTTTCCTCAAGCAGTTTTAAAATCAGCTTTAAAGCAATGTGATAGCTTTTGGAGGAGCCATAACCGCCTACTAAAAACTGAAACTTTTGATTCCAATCGAACAAAAAGTGTTCAAAGTGAGGATTGACTTCTTTTTCAATCAACGGCGTCATGAATCGTCCTCTTTTCTTTTGATCATGATATGAAGATCTTCTTCTTTTTCCTCACGAACTGCTTTTTTTGTTTTTTCGATTGTTAGCTCAATTTGCTTCAGCTTTAATCTTCGTTCATCTTTCGCATGAGCGAGCTCTTCAAACTGTTTAATCAGCCGTCTTAGTTCTCCCATTGCACGAGATTGGGCATTTAAAAAAGTAGCATGCCGATCCCATGAAAATTGAAACGAAAATTCCTCTGCCGTGATCTCTGGCTCTGGATGAATACCTTCGCCTGTTTCTTCCTCTAATGAAGAAGGCAAGTACGTCGCCTTTTTCAGTTCTTTGATCATGTCATCTTGATCTGCTACATGCATGATGCGCTGCGCTCGAATAATGGCTGCGTATTGAATTTGAATTTGATCCCAGATGATATCAAGAGATGTGCGCCCATCCATTTTTTCCATGATCTCAATCGTTTCATCTGAAAGAAATTGATGAAAGATCGAGTGCGCCTGCTTTGACGGTGTTTTTTGTCTTTGCCAGCCGTATCGTCTTTTCCATGATTTAACGGTATGGATGGAGACGTTGTAATGATCGGCTAGTTGCTGGTACGTCATCCCTTTCATATAATCCTGCTTAGCCTCTATCCGTTTATCTTTCATTTACATTCACCTGCCGCCTCCTTTTAGTTCGAATGATTCCCTGATGAGAAATCATTTGTGCCGGGCTAGCAAACATTCGTTTGGTCTTTCTAACTATAGGTGGCAACTGTAAGACAAGCTTTTGAAGATTGATGTGATGAAAGAAAAAACGCCTATTCAGCAGCTCTGAATAGGCGTTCTTGTACTTTTTTGGACATTTTGGTCCGAGCTCTTTCCATATGTTTTTGGACTGTTCCTTTTTTTACATCTAGCATGATCGCAATCTCGCTAAATGACAGACCCTGCGTTGTGTGCATAAAAAATACGTCCTTCTCTCGATCTGTCAAAACGGATAAGGCTTCGTCAATTCGCCTTTTGTCCCGCTCACTTACCTCTCTTTCTTTCTCTTGAATGAGGGTGTATTCATGTGATAAAGCCTCTAATACCTCTTGATTAGCAAGAATGGTGCGCTGATACACAGACCGTCTATCTAATCCTCTGCGTGCGCCTGGCTCTCTACCGATTTGAAGCCATTCCACCACGTATTCTAAATCACTGACCATACTGGCGATCATTTTTTGATCATGTTTGTCCTGATCTGACATCTGTTTCTCTTCTTTTTCTTTCAATTGTTCATATCGTTTTCTGGCATCTTTTAAACTTCTTTTATATTCAATCAGTAAATCTTGCATCTATGCTCTCTCCCTTTTTTAAGAAAATAAAAAACGGACACCAATCAGCCCCTTTTTATAGGGTCTTGATCAGTGTCCGCAGGCTTTCCGTCTTGGACTTATTCAGTTGTTCTTGTTCATCAGACTAGCTGATTTTAAAACCAATCTCATGATCGACTCTTGCAAAATGCCCTTTTGCTGTTTGAATAATCGTTTTTCCATGCTCAGGTACATCCATCATATAAGCCGTTCCTACGTTTCCATCTAACACAATGACTTGAATCTTTCCTTTTTCCATTTCACCGACAAATGTCTGGTTTTCTTGAATCATGAGTTGTTTTGGCTCGTTCATATGCTTGTCTCCTTATTTGGTGGTGAGGATCTCATATCATCACCCATCGTATTTAAAATGATTTCCATTCGAGGACGCATGCTATAAAACTGTGAAACTCTTAATTCTACAATCTGTAAAGAGGCGTCATCGGCAATGGCATGAAGTGCTTCTTGTATATACTGCAAACTTGGTTGAAGAATGCTGATGTGTACTGGGCGTATCAAGCCTTTTTCAGCAGATGTACGCGTGTCTTGGCTGTTCGCTAGATCAATGGGCATATTGTAAAATAAGCGAATGTCGAGTGATAATGCGCCTTTTATTCTGCTTGAGCATTGCGCTTTTGCGGCTGCTTGAATTCTGTTTATCAATGTCTCTTTTGTGCATAAATGTTCTTTTTCAATGATAAAATGAAGGACCATGCTACGATCTCCCGTCATCCTTCGCCCACTGCCGAATGTCTTGTTCGTTTTGACCCGCATTGAGCAAACATTTCAGGAATGTCATGATTTGCTTCAATCGATTCATGTCGCATTCATCCTTTCCTTCTTCTTGTCATCAACGGCTTTTTCTGCCATGAGGGTCATGTATGTGCGTTTTTCTTTTGCCGTGGGGAAAGCAAACATCGGCTCTTTTTGATGAAAAGTGATCCAGCCGCCAGCTTGTACTAGGCAATGCTGTGCTTCTTTTCGGGCATCAAATGTCATCTGATGTCTCATCATCATCAAATCCTTTCTCACGGTCCTCGTCCTCTAATCGATAACCATTTCGGGACATTTCATATGGCCAGTAACGTTTTGGATAGCCGAAATCATTCATTTGTGTCACCATCGGATGTTCGATATTCATTCTGTTTGTCTCCCCTTTTTAAGAACGGTCTTCCTCAAGACTATTACTCTTTTTGTGTAACTTTTGACCAAAAAAAAGTTCTTGAACACCGATATTTAGCAAATCTGCAATATGCTTGGCTATTTCTAAGCTGGGCTTTGTTCGGCCCATTTCTATATTTGCATAGCCACTCGTGTACTTATATCCAAGTTTTTTTGCCATATACGTTTGTGTTTTTCCTTGTAATATTCGTTCTTCTCGTAAATTTTCAAGTTTCATGTTTCCACCTCTTACTCATTATGTGTAAGTTATATTCATTATGATAATATACACAAAACGAGTAAGTCAATCATATTTTTATTCTTTTTGTGTATTTATTTATCTTTTCCGTGTAATTCATGATAAAATTTACACATAATATGAAAAAAGGTGTTTCCGATGGATAATTTGACTGGAAAGATTCTAACTGAATTAAGAGAGAAACATGGATGGAGTAAGTCTACCGTTGCCAAAAAACTCGGATTAAAGGCGATGTCAACCTATGCTAACTGGGAATATGGATTGAGAAAGCCAGATGGTGAAATGATTGTGAAAATCGCCGAGTTATACGGGGTCTCAACAGATTATCTTCTCACAGGTAAAGACAAAAACGCCTCTGATGACGATCTTGCAGATGATCCTGATTTGCAAATTGCGTTTAAAGCTGCCTCCGATTTTTCTGAAGAAGCACGAAGACAAACCATCGACTTTATTAACTACATTAGAGAGAAAGAGAAACAAAAAGGCCGTCAGCCAAAACAGACAGACGACAAATAAAAGATCTCTTTTTATAAAGCATCACATAGCTGGGTAGATACCCAGCTTTTTTTATGTCTCTTTTTCCTCCTAAAAAAGAATGACATATGAATAAAAAATCATGTGTTTTTTGGGTAAAATCGTCTTTCCCTACATAATATGTGACAATTTTCACCAAAAATACTCATTTTTCCACTTATTTTTATTGACATATAATTCTATTATTATTAATATATGTATATACCAAAAAAAGGAGTGTTACCGATGAAAAAATTAATGAAAGCTTGTACATTGTCTTTAGCTGCTTTAGGTGCTCTTACGTTCTTCCAAACTGAAGGTGCTCATGCAGCTGCACAGCCTAAAGAACCAGTTATAGCAAAAGCTCCTATTATGAATAAAGTGATTACAGTGAACCGCACACTTACTGTAGGTTCTTCGATCGCTGTTTCACTTCCAGCAAGTCAAATTTCTGTCTCAGGCGCAACGTATGCCATTCAATTAGACCAAACTGCTCCAAATTTCACTTGGATCCGTGCTGTACAACGCGGTTCTGTTACAGTGTCTTACTATAATTCACTAGGTGAGCTCGTCATTAACTATATTACTGTTCGTTAAGCGATTTTTTTCATATGAAAAGGCGATGACTACATGTTCATCGCCTTTTTGTGTTTTTTAATTAAGCCGCTTACCAGTGCTTGCCAATCTCTATCCATTATGTTAACTTTTAATAAAAATAAGTTTACATATTGAGAGGGGCTTATGATGGGAAAAATAACGTCTTTGTCTTGGGAAACGATCGTGAAGAAAGCCATCAATCATGAACAGATTACGATGGAAGAAGGTCTAAAAATTCTTGGAGCAGACGACGCAGAGTTGCTGCCTATTATGCATGCAGCTTATCAGGTGAGATTTCATTTTTTTCAAAAAAAGGTGAAGTTAAATATGATCTTTAACGCCAAAAGCGGATATTGTCCTGAAAACTGCGGGTATTGTTCACAATCGGTGATTTCAACAGCTCCTGTTGAGAGGTATACAATGCTTGACCAAAAAACCATTGTGGCCGGTGCGCGTGAGGCGTTAAAAAGAAAAGCAGGGACTTATTGTATTGTAGCAAGCGGGAGAGCACCTTCGCACCGTGAATTAGATGAAGTCACCGCAGCAGTGAAGGAAATTACTGAGACAATGCCTTTGAAAGTTTGTGCATGCCTTGGGTTATTAAATGAAGAAAAAGCGAAGCGGCTGAAGGAAGCGGGTGTTCATCGGTATAATCATAATCTCAATACACATCAAGATCATCATGCTCAAATTACAACGACCCATACGTATGATGACCGCGTATCGACCCTTGAGAAGGTCAAACAGTCAGGGATGTCACCATGTTCAGGGATTATTATTGGGATGGGCGAAACCAATCAGCAAATTGTCGAAATGGCTTTTGCGCTTAGAGCCCTTGATGCGGATTCGATTCCCGTCAACTTTCTCCATGCAATTGAAGGAACGCCTCTTGAACATCAAGAACGCACACATCCGATCAAAGCGTTGAAGGTTTTGGCACTGATGCGATTTATCAACCCGGCTAAGGAAATTCGAGTATCTGGGGGAAGAGAGTTTAATTTACGAACGCTTCAGCCTCTCGCATTATATGCAGCGAACTCTATTTTTGTAGGCGATTATTTAACGACAAAAGGACAGCAAGTTCAAACCGATCATCACATCATTGAAGATTTAGGTTTTGAAATAGAAGAATGTGCGCTTTAAAAAAGTCTGCCGATGAATCGGCAGACTTTAGACGTTGAGATTAGAATCTTTTATGGAAATCGACAGTACCGCTTCCTTCTTCGCGGTCAAAGCTGCCAACAAAAGTCCAGTTAATATAGCCGCCGTCACCATTGTTGACAAACGTACCATCTTCAAATACCCAAATACCAAACGTAATGCCGTCATATTCAACACTATCATAATAGACAACATTGTTCAGTCCGCTAAAGTCATGATCTTGGCTTAAGTTTTGAACAACTACGTTGTAATTTTGACCTGCTTCATAAAATGCACTGTATGCCGCATTTTTTACAAATCCATCACGATTTTGAGATGATTTTACTGCTTGTTCAATTTTATCGGCAATGGCTACTGGATCAATCGAGACACTTCCATCGACACCTGTTGTCGTAGCAGCTTCAGCCTTTTGACCAAAAGTCGTAAGAGATAAAGGGACAGCAACCATTGACGTAGCAATCATAGAGCTAACAAAAAATTTACTTGTTTTCCTCATTATTTCTAACTCCTCCTTTAATTGGTATGTTTATGTACTACCCTTTTCTTTGTCACTTAAACACTAATTTAAGAAAAAACTTCTTTTTCTACCAATTAAGAGGCCATTTTTACTGTTTAAAAGGGCAAAACAACAAAAAACTACTCTTTTAAAAGAGTAGTTTTCCATCATTACATAAACAGGATAAATAAAATCAGACCTAGGATGATTCGGTAGATCGCAAAAGGCACAAGTTTGATTTTATTAATCAGTTTTAGGAAGAATCGAACAACAAAGAGAGCCACAATAAACGCACTCACAAAGCCCACAATAAAGAATGGAAGCATGTCTGTTGTTAAATATTCGGCATTTTTAACAAGTGTTAAGAGGCTTGCTCCCGCCATAATCGGCATGGCCATAATAAACGTAAAGTCAGCCGCCGCTCGGTGATTCAGTCCAAGAATAACACCACCTGCTATTGTAGAACCTGAACGCGAGAAGCCTGGCCATAGTGCTAAACATTGAAATAGCCCGATATACAGCGCTTGTCTGTACGTCATATTATCCACAGAGCTTGTTTCTGTTTTACGTTTATTGATCCAATCAGCGACAAGCATCAGCACAGCCCCCAAAATCAAACCGACAGCGACCGTTCTCACATCAAACAAATATTTATCAATATAATCTTCAAATAAGAATCCTAAAATGACGGCTGGGACGAGTCCAACAGCAATTTGAGCAATGGTCAGCTTATGTCCGCTGCGCTTTTGTTCTTCTGTGATATTTTTCTTTAAGCCTAACAAGTTCAAAATACGATCTTTGAACACGATCATGACAGCTAAAATAGAACCTAACTGAATCACGACTTTAAATGTGTTTGCAGCCTCTGGCGTAATGATGTCTTTTGATTTTAGCCAAAGATCATCAACAATGATCATATGCCCTGTAGACGAGACAGGTGCATACTCTGTTAATCCTTCGACAATTCCTAAAACCAGTGCCACGAATAAATCCCATAGATTCATGATTTTCTTTCCTTTCAATTCTGATCTTTTGAAGGCAAACATCTATGTCCACATAAAGACAAGCTTTCTTTTTCGAAAGCTCGTCTTTATGATACTATATTTTTTTCTAAAAAAGATTATGACATCAAACCTTTTCTTCTTTATACAAATTGGATCGCATTTTGAACCAATCAAACAGGTGGGTCGTGATCACTTTCAGAACGGCATACGTCGGAATCGCGACAATGATGCCGACTACGCTGAACAATTTACCTGCTGTTAATAGAACAAAAATAATCGTAATCGGATGGATATGAAGGTTTTTCCCCATGACCTGAGGAGAAATGAATTTCCCTTCAATAAGTTGAACCACTGTCCAGACAATGATGAGTTTTAAAAGCATCACTGGTGATGTCACAAGCGCAATCACAATCGCTGGTGTAATCGCAATGGTTGGACCAAGGTATGGCACTACACTTGTACATGCCGCAATAATCGCCAGCAGCAGCGCATAGTCAAGTCCAATAATCATATAGCCAATTAAAAGAAGAATACCGATACAGAAGCTGACAATGATCTGCCCGCGTATATAAGAACTTAGACGATGGTTCATTTCGTGAAGCACGATATGTGTATGCTCTCTAAACTTATTCGGAATAAATTTCAAGAAATAGTCAGGCAGTTTTTTGCCGTCTTTTAATAGATAAAACAGAATGAACGGAACCGTCACGATCGAGATGATAATTTCAGTAAGCGCCCCTAAGAAAGTGCCGACTCCGGTAAAAGTACTTTCCAAAATCTTCGTTGCTTGACTTGACGCTTTACTTACCAATTCAGAGACGTTAAAGTTCATCGTTTTCTGCACTTGACTAATAAAGTTGCTTCCAGTTAATTGTCTAATCTGTTCTTCTACCGTATCAACGTATTTTGGCAGATTATGAAACAGACTCATCGTTTGTGCTTGTAAAAAAGGAATAATAGATACAATGGTCACAGTAATGATCCCAATAATGACGATATATAAAAGCAAAATCGAAAAGATCCGTTTGACCTTAAATCTCTCTAATAAATTCACAATTGGATTTAATAAATAATACACAACCCCCGTTAAAATAATCGGTAAGGCAATGGTTTTGATGAGTACAATGAGCGGTGTGAAAATAAAAGATGCTTTCATGAAAACAAGGATATTCAACCCTATTAATAGCAGGATGAGTAAAAAGAGAACAAACTTGTTATCAAGAAAAAATTTTCTAAATCGACTGCTCCACATTTGCATAGAATTCATATCTTTCCTCCAAACACGGGCTATTTTATTAGTAAATTGTACACTACTTGATCATCATTTTGTGATCATTGTTTTAGCTTTTTTTCACGTTTCGCAATGGACATGGCCCATCCAATCAAAATCGGTTGTCCGATTAATCTCATCCATAACAAGGCTTGTTCTGTGCTCTCTTGCCCTGGAAATGGAATCCCTTCTCTCGCAGCAAATAGGTTCGCAGGGAAAATGAGCACCAGATAGACAGCGATCATTTTTGCTGCCACAATCCTTACGTTTGGAAGAAGCAGTAATACGGCCAACAGCCATTCCAAGCATGCGGTGGCATAAATGATGCCATAGGGAAATGGCCATCCAGACATCATGCGGGCAAAGCCGCTTGGCTCTATCACATGAAAAACACCGGCTGCTATAAATAAAAGCGCGAATGCGTATGTACTTCCTATATGTAGGATGCGCTTCATGTTCGTTTCCTCCTCCCTCCTTCTCAAGTATTACCCGAATGAAGGAGGAAACTATCCACTTTTCGTACATTTATATTCTTTATGTAAGACGCATCAGCTAAGGTAAAGGTTTCATCCGCTTTTCAATAAAAAAGAAGATTCTTTCATACAAACGCTTTCAAAGCATGTATAATCAGAGAAAAGCAGAAGGAGGGAATGTGATGATTCGATTTGCTGTCATCGGAACGAATTGGATTACAGATCGATTCTTACAGGCTGGTGAAGGAGTGGCGGATTTTACATGTACGGCCGTCTATTCTCGGTCTGCTGAAAAAGGACAGGCATTTGCAGACAAGTATGGCATTGATACCGTCTTTACTAATTTACAACAAATGGCGGCAAGTGATGCGTTTGATGCTGTGTATATCGCAAGTCCAAACGCCCTTCACAAAGAGCAAGCGATGCTGATGATGGCGCATCAAAAACATGTATTATGTGAAAAACCATTGGCCTCTCACCGTAAAGAGGCTGAAGAAATGATTGCTGCTGCGAAAAAATATCAGGTGTGCTTAATGGAAGCGATGAAGACCACATTTCTGCCGAATTTTCTTCAAATCAAGCAGCATCTTGATCAACTAGGCCCCATTCGGCAAGTGATCGCTCATTACTGTAAATATTCCTCAAGATACGATGCCTACCGAAACGGTGAGATTCCAAACGCTTTTAAGCCGGAATTATCCAATGGCTCCTTAATGGACATCGGCGTGTATCTTGTCTTTCCCATCATTTATTTATTCGGGCTGCCACATCAAATCACCGCGAGAGGCTATACACTTTCTTCTGGAGTAGATGGGAGCGGTTCATTACTTTTACAATATGAAGGACATCAAGCACTTCTTTTCCATTCAAAAATCTCAACATCTCATGTATCTGCTGAAATTCAAGGGGAGGATGCCACGATGGTGATTGATCAATTCCATCGCCCTTCTCGTATCATCATCCATGATCGGAATGGACAGCAAACCGATATTTCTATCAAAGATGATCAACCGGCTATGTATTATGAAATCGATCACTTCATTCAATGCATCAAGCAAAAAAAGGGACAGTCTCCAATCAATACATTTGCCTTATCCGTTCAAACCATGTCCGTCATGGACGAGGCGAGAAGACAAATGGGCATTATCTATCCAGCCGACAGACAAATGTAATGAGGCATTGAATGAACAAAGGGCGTTTTACAGCCCTTTGTTTGTTCATGTGAATCTAGTTTGCCGCTAATACATCGGCAAATGCTTTCACATATGGCGGAAGGTCCGGCGGGCGTCTGCTAGATACAATATGACCATCTGTCACAACGGCTTCATCAAACCATTCTGCTCCAGCATTCGTCATATCATCTTTAATACCAGGTGTACTCGTTACTTTTTTACCTTTCAGGATACCAGCTGAAATGAGCACCCAGCCGGCATGACAGATTTGTCCGATCGGTTTGCCCTTTGCATCAAACGTACGAACGATGTCTAATACTTCTGGATATCGGCGCAGTTTATCGGGCGCCCATCCCCCAGGAACGAGAACCGCATCATAATCATCTGCTTGAATGGAATAGAAGTCTGCATCTGATACAGCCGGCACTCCGTACTTCCCGATATATTCATGATCTGCTTTTTCGCCTACGAGATGGACAGTTGCCCCCTCTTCTCTTAATCGCAAAACGGGATACCATAGCTCTAAATCTTCAAAATCATCACTGACTAACGCAATGACCTTCTTATTTGATAAACGCATAACATCTCTCCTTTTCTTCGGATTTCCTCTATTGTACGAGATCATCTCTTAAAAAGAAAAGCGGTTCCCCTTGAGGAGAACCACTTTCCATTATTCACTGATCTTGAATTTTTTAATTAAGTCACGCAATTCTTCCGCCATTTGGGAAAGCGTCGTCGAAGAAGAACTAATCTCTTCCATTGATGCCAGCTGTTCTTCTGCTGATGCTGCGATATCTTGAATACTTGCTGAACTCTCTCTCGATACATCTGCAATTTCATTCACTGCTTTAGAAATTTGCTCAGATCCTTTTGAAAGCTCACGAACTGTCGTATTCATTTCATTGATTCTTGTCGCAATTTCTGCCGTTTGCTGATTGATTTGTGAGAAGCTTTCTTTTGTTTGGTCTGTAATTGATAGACCATTTTTTACTTCTTCATTCACAGATTTGAACATATTTTGAGACGTTTCAATTTCAGAGACAATTTCTTTGACGAGTTTTTCAATCTCTTTTGCAGAATCTGATGATTGAACTGCCAGTTTACGGACTTCTTCTGCTACAACCGAGAAGCCTCTGCCTGACTCACCCGCACGTGCTGCTTCAATGGCTGCATTCAGAGCCAGTAAATTCGTTTGATCTGCTATACCGTTAATGACACCTAAAATGTTGGTGATATCTTTTGATTTATGCTCTAATCCGTTAATCACACTTTCAGCTTCTTTCACTGAATGATCAATCGTTTTCATTTGGCCAACTGTCTGTTCAACAAGCTGTCCGCCTGTTTCTGCGACTGTTTTTGATTGAACCGATGATTCTGTAATGACATCAGATGTTTGCGCAACTTCATTTAGCCCTTCGTTCATTTGTTTCAAGTGGGCTGCACTTTGTTCCACCATTTCACTTTGATTTTCGTTTCCGTTCGAGAATGTTTCAATGGATGATGTAATATGTTCGGTTGCTTTTGTCGTTTGACCTGCACTTGCCGTCAATTCTTCCGACGATGACGCCACGTTTTCAACAGATGTCTGTACAGCTTGGATGACGTCTCTGAGTGACTCACTCATTTCATTAAAACTTGTACCGAGCTGACCAATTTCATCCTTTGATTTAACATCAATTTTTTCTGTTAAATCTCCTTCGCTAATCTTCTTAGAAGAGGAGACAAGCATGGAAAGTGGTTTTGTAATAGAACGGATGATAAAGAAGATGAGAATCCCGCCAATGATGAGCGCACCAGCTAATATAATGGCCGCCATGTTGAAAACTGGCTGCGCCGCTTCTTCTACTTCATTGACAAACATTGTACCGGCAATTTTCCAACCAGTCGCTTTGTTTGTTGTGAACTCCATTTGCTTTTCTTTTCCTTCAAACATATAACTCATTGAACCTTTGTCTTGTGTATAAAGCTTGTCTACCCAATCACCTGTTAATTTTGTTCCTGCTTTTTTCGTTGGGTGTGCCACGTATGTTCGATCTGGGCTTCCGATAAAAGCATGACCTTCTTTACCAATATTAATACTATTAGACTCTTTTACTAGATTCGCAATGTCCAGGTTCATGGCAATAACACCAGAACCATCCTCTAGTTTTTTAGAAATCGTCACAACAAGCGTACCAGTTGATGCGGTTGGATATGGAGCGGAAACAGACAGCTCACCGTTTTTCGCCCAGCCATCTTTGTACCAATCCCGCTCAGTTGCGACATAATCAGCAGGCATTTTTTGATTTGGATATCTTGAGAATACTTTTCCATCACTTGAAGCAACAAAGATGCCTTCTGTGTCATCATTCATGCTCATGAATTGCTCAAAGCGCCCTTGAATATCAGTCGTTCCTTTTTGCTCCAGCTTTTTCTTCGTAATCCATTTGCTAAAGAAATCGGCTGCGTCTGTTTTTACTTTTACAACCTTCGTAATGTTTTTGTCCAGCTGTTCTACATTTTCCTTTGCACTTTGCATGATTTGATCATTTAAAGAGGTGCTCGCCGTATGATATGAAGAGAATGCCAATACGATAATTGGGCATAAAAGAATAAATAAGAAAGAGAAAACGAGCTTTTTTGATATCGATGGTTTTTTGAAATACTGTATGAAATTCATAAAAAAGAAAACTCCTTTTAGTAAGATAGTATATATATCGGAAGTACTACTAGGTTCTTTACTTTTTTAACTTATTAAAGTCTAGATAAGTCCAAAATACCCAAATTATGTGCAAATAACGGAAAAACCCCTGACGCCAAAACGTCAGGGGTTCCAAATTATTGACAAAGGGCTAAAATGAATTTGATTTTAGCCCTTTTCTTCTTTTCAGCGTGATAGAAAACCTTTGCAGCCCTAGGAAGAACGAGTACTGGCGCGGAGCGAATTTGAATTCGTGAGCACCAGTACGCAGGACTGACACCGAATGCGAGGGTTTGTCTACACGCTGAAACACCTGACGTCAAAACGTCAGGTGTTCCTCTATGACTCTTATATTTTAAATTGTTTGATGAGCTCTCTCAGTTCTTCTGCCATTTGAGATAAAGTGGCGGAAGATGAGCTGATCTCTTCCATTGATGCCAGCTGTTCTTCTGCTGAAGCCGCAATATCTTGGAAACCTGCGGAACTTTCACGTGAAAGCTCTTTGATTTGATTGACTGCTTGTGAAATATCGTTTGAGCCATGAGAAAGTTCTTGGGCTGATCCGTTCATTTGTTTCATTTGCTCTGTCATTTCTGATGTCTTATGGGTGATTTTCTCAAAACTCACTTTCGTTTCATCTGTAATGTTTAATCCAGATTGAACTTCACCTGCTACTTGTCTAAACATCTTCTGCGACTTTTCAATTTCATCTACAATTTCGTTCGTTAGGCTTTCAATTTCTTTTGAAGAGCTGCCTGATTGCTCTGCCAACTTGCGGACTTCTTCTGCGACCACAGAGAAGCCTCTTCCTGCCTCACCTGCACGCGCGGCTTCTATCGCTGCATTTAAAGCGAGGAGGTTCGTCTGATCTGCAATGCCGTTGATGACTCCAAGAATGCTTGTAATGTCCTTAGATTTCTGTTCTAGCCCTGCAATCACAAGCTCTGCTTCTTTCACTGCTTGTTCAATCGTTTGCATTTGACCTGCTGTTTTTTGAACGAGCTCTCCACCAGCCTGAGCGGTTTTGCTAGACTCAATAGATGATTCCATCATATGAGAAGTCGTGTTGACCATATGTGATAAACTGCGATCCATATCGTTTAGCTGGACAGAGCTTTTTTCAATCATCTCATTTTGATGTTCATTGCTGTTTGAGAACTGTTCAATAGATGAGGTAATATGCTCAGTTGCTTGGGCTGTCTGTCCTGCACTAGCTGTTAATTCTTCAGATGAAGCAGCAACATTTTCAATTGAATTCTGAACGGCTTGAATGACTTGTTTCAGCTTTGCCGACATATCGTTAAAGCTCTGTGCAAGTTTGCCGATTTCATCATGTGTGCGCACCTCAATATGCTGGGTAAGATCCCCCTGACTGATTTTCTCAGCCGATTCAGAGAGCTCTATGAGTGGTTTTCGGATCGATTTAATAATAAAATAAATCGCGATTCCACCGATGACAATCGCAGCAGCTAGGATGATCATGGTTAAGTCAAGCACTGGCTGTGCAGCTTCCTTCACTTCGTTGACATACATGGTTCCCGCGAGCTTCCAGCCTGTCGCTTCATTTGTGTCATAAAACATTTGCTTCGGCTGTCCGTTGAATTCATATTCGAAACTTCCTTTTTTATTGTGATACATTTTTTCGATGAAATCGCCTGTCAGTTTCGTCCCGGCCTTTTCCGTTTTATGAGCAATGTAACGTTGGTCTGAGGTAGCGACAAACGCATAACCTTCTTGACCAATTTTGATGCTATTTGTATCTTTCACAATTGTGTTCAATCGTACATTTATGCCGATAACACCAGAACCATCTGCTAACTGTTCTGATATTGTGATGAGCAGGTCATCTGATGACTTGTCTGTAAAAGGATCTGAAATGATGAGTTTGTCATCTCCCATTGATTGTTGAAACCATGGTTCATTTTTTGCGCTTTTGGCACTACCTTTATGAATCTCGGAATATTCAGTTAGTTTACCATTCTGATCTGCAACAAATACTTCTACGACATCGTCGTCTGTTTCCGATAGTTGCTCTAATTTCACCTTAAGTAAATCCTTATTTTTAGAGGCCAGTTCCTTTTTTTTCACCGATTTAGATAAATATGAAACAATATCAATTTTAGGCTGTACATCTTTGTTGATCAGTTCATTTAATTGATTCACACCATTTGCTGCGCTAGACATAATCTCATCATTGAGAGACTTAGACGCCACTTCATAGGAAAATGCGGCCAACACAAGAATGGGCACTAGGAGAATCGCTAAGAATGCAGTAATTAATTTCTTTGACATCGTAAAGTGCTTAAAAAAGTTGATTTTTTTCATGACTCTACTCCTTTTGGTTTATGATTTGGGATCATCCCCCTCTATTCTTAGGTAATACGGATTATTTTTCAAGGTGTAATGTTCAAAAAACCATTAAAATAAGCATATTTACCTATTCCTTTCGATTTATTCAGTTCAAAAAAGAACCCCCTAGCTGGAGGTTCTTTTCATTTGGTTTATTCGACTTTAAATTTGCTAATCAAATCACGTAATTCTTCTGCCATTGAAGAAAGGGTGGCAGAGGATGAGCTGATCTCTTCCATTGATGCCAGCTGTTCTTCAGCTGAAGCGGCAATGTCTTGGATATTGGCGGAGCTCTCACGTGATACGTCTGCAATCTCACGGACAGCCTCAGAAACATGCGCAGATCCTTTTGACAACTGGACAACTGTTCGATTCATTGTTTGGAGCTGATCTGAGATTTCTTTGGTCATGTCGAAAATATTGTGGAAGCTGACTTTCGTTTGTTCAGTAAAGCTTAAGCCTGATTGAACTTCTTGATTTACTGCTGTGAATACTTCTTGTGATACATCAATATCTTGAACGATTTCTTTGATTAAGTTTTCAATTTCTTTCGCTGAGTTGGCAGATTGAACAGCAAGTTTTCTTACTTCTTCTGCTACAACGGAGAAGCCTCGACCAGATTCGCCAGCTCTTGCTGCCTCAATCGCTGCATTCAGCGCAAGTAAATTCGTTTGATCTGCGATGCCATTAATGACACCAAGAATCTGGGTAATATCTTTTGATTTGCTTTCTAGCGCACTGATGACATTCTCTGCTTTTTTCACTGATTGATCAATCACGTTCATTTGAGAGGCTGTTTTTTCTACTAGCTGTCCGCCTTCTCCTGCAATCTCTGTTGATTTGATGGATGAAGCGGTAATCGATTCAGCCGATTCATTCATGTGCTGAAGGCCTCTGTTCATTTCTTCTAACTCTTCTGAGCTTGATTCCACTTTATCATTCTGGCTTTCGTTACCAGTAGAGAATTGTTCAATGGCTAATGTAATATGCTCTGTTGCTTTACTTGTTTGTCCTGCGCTTGCGGTCAGTTCTTCTGATGAAGAAGCGACATTTTCAACGGAGGTTTGGACGGCACCAATGAGGGATCTTAATGAGTCAATCATCGTATTAAAGCCTTTACCAACTTGTCCTATTTCATCATCTGATTGAATCTGAAGTTTATCACGTAAATCACCATCGCTGACCTTTTTCGAGAAACGGGCCAGATTGGATAATCTATTTGAAATAGAGCGGACAATAAAGAAGATGAGGGTTCCTGCTACGATCAGTGTCACACTGAACACAATAATGGCTGTATTGAAAACGGGTTTAGCTGCATCCTCTACTTCTGATACGAGCATCGTTCCGCCGATTTTCCAGCCGGTTAGTTCATTGGTGACATACGCCACCTTTTTATCTGTTCCATTGAGTGTATAGCTGCCGTTTCCTTGTTTGTTTTTAAAAATAATGTTCGCCAAATTCTCATTGACTTTGCTTCCAGCCTCTTGGGTTGGATCTGCTAACACGGTTTTATCCTTCTCCATGATGAAAGCATATCCTTTTTGACCTATTTTGATTTCTTTTAGCTTTTGAATGAGGCTGTCAATTTCCATATCAAGACCAATTACCCCTGAGCCATCTTTCGTTTTTTGGGCAATGGTGATGACCATTTTACCTGTAGATGCTGCGACGTATGGCTTCGTGATGACTTGTTTACCATCAGCACTCATGGCCTCTTGATACCATGGACGCTCTCGCGGGTCATAGCCATCAGGCATTTTTTGAACTGGGTATTGCATGAACAAGCCCTTTTCTGAACCTGCATAAATGGCTGAGACATCTTTTTCATTAATTTTTCCGTATTGCTGCAATTCTTTAATGGTAGCTTTTCTATTTTTTTCTTGAAGATTAGCCGCTTTGAGATCATCTGTAAACAGGGTCACAGCCTCTGCCTTGTTCCCAATATTCTCATCGATTAAGGTATCAAATGCATTGACCTGACTCATCGCACTGCCCATAATCTGTTTGTCTAACTCTGTTTTTGATGTAAAAAATGCACTGATTGTGAGTGCGACGGTTGGCAGTATGAGGACTACCAAAAAGGCAATAATTAATTTTTTAGAAATGGATGGTTTTTTGAACCATTGGATCATTTTTCCCATTTTCTCTTTCCCCCTTTACTTCTCTAAAGTTATTATCGGATGAAAGGTTTATTTTTAGAGGGCTGGAAATGACGTTTAAAAATAAAAAAAATACCCAGACAATTCTGGATATTTTTTCATCGTTTTTTAATCAATTTTAAATTGACTTGTCAGCTCTTTTAGTTCCTCAGCCATATTGGCAAGTGTGACAGAAGAGGACGAAATTTCTTCCATAGATGCCAATTGTTCTTCAGCAGATGCCGCAATATCTTGAATGTTCGCCGCACTTTCTCTTGAAACTTGACGCATCTCCTGCATAGCTTGTGACACAAGTTTTGATCCGCTTGATAGGTCAACCGCTGTATCATTTAATTGAGTGAGCTTTTTCGACATACCTTCTGCCGCCTCATAGATGTTTTGGAAGCTTTCTTTTGCTTCTTCTGTCATCCCAAGTCCTGCATTTACTTCTCGGTTAACAGCTTTGAACATCTCTTGAGATTTGGAAATTTCCAACACAATTTCTTGGATCAGCTTTTCAATTTCTTTCGCTGAATCTGCGGATTGGACCGCTAGTTTTCTGACTTCCTCTGCTACGACAGAGAAGCCGCGCCCTGATTCACCTGCTCTTGCTGCTTCAATGGCTGCATTGAGTGCAAGTAAATTCGTTTGATCTGCGATGCCATTAATGACATTTAAAATGCTCGTAATATCTTTAGACTTGTATTCTAATTCTTTCATGACTTGTTCTGCTTCTTGTACAGATGTGTCGATATGTTTCATTTGATTCGCTGTGCTTTCAACGATACGTCCGCCTTGTCCAGCCGCTTCTGTCGATTGAATGGAGACAGCAGTCACTTCTGATGAAGTTTGTGACATACCTTGTAATCCTTCATTCATTGCGACAAGCTGATTCGTGCTAGATTCGACTTTCTCATTTTGTGCTTCATTCCCATTTGAGAATTGTTCAATCGACATTGTGATATGCTCTGTCGCCTGACTTGTTTGGCTGGCACTAGCAGTCAGCTCTTCTGAAGCTGAAGCCACATTGTCGACAGATTGCTGGACCGCTCGAATAACTTCACGCAAAGATTCACTCATCTTACTAAAGCTTCTTGTGAGGTCTCCTATTTCATCCTTCGATTTGGTTTCGAGGGTTTCCGTTAGATCCCCTTCACTCACCTTTTCTGAGAAATCAACAAGCCTTCTAAGTCCAATTGTGATGGAGCGAACGATAAAGAAGATCGCAATACCGCCAAGGATAAAAGAAGAAATTAAAAGAATAATGGCAGAATTCCAAACTGGCTGTGCTGCTTCTTCTGTTTCTGATACAAACATCGTTCCAGCAATTTTCCAACCTGTTAAATCATTTGTCACAAAAACGAGGCGTTTTTGCTCTCCTTTATTCTCATAAGTTGATGTTCCTTCTTTGCCGCTGTAAAGGATTGATGAAATATTTTCTGTAACTGCAGAGCCTGATTTTTCTTCTGGGTGAGCTACAATCTGTTTGTTTTTATTTGCAATAATTGGGTATCCTTCTCGTCCAATTTTAATATCTTTGATTTTATCGACGATATCTTGAACATCAATATCAATCCCAATGGCTCCCGACCCGTCCTTCAGACGCTGAGCGATTGTGACAACCATGCCGTTTGTTGTGGCAGAGATGTATGGATTGGTGACCACAGGTTCGCCTTTTTCGTCCTGCATCGCCGCTTTATACCAATCACGAGTTGTTGGATCATAGCCTTTTGGCATGTCCACTTTAGGGAACTGAATAAAATCACGATTTTTACTTGCTGCATAAAATCCAACTACATCATCTTCATTGATTTTACTGTATATCTCGAAATGCTCATACAGTTCGTCCTGGTTTTTCTTTTTAAAGTCTGCAGCACTGGATGTTTCGGTAAACAGTTTGACTGCGTTCTCCTTATTCAAAAGCTTTTGCTCGATCATGTCATTCAGCTCATTGACTCTTGCGTTGGCTCCGTACATGATTTCATGATCTAATTCTTCTTTAGCAATCTGATATGAAATCGTACTGAGTGTAATGATAGGCAAGACGAGAACAAGTGTGAATGAAATAATCAGCCTTTTAGAAATCGATGGTTTTTTCAACCATTTTATGATACTTTTCATGTTTTTCCTCCTTTTAAACGTTATGTTTTATATCGGACAGCTTCATATTATTTTCATGTTTTTCAAATAAAAAGGATGTCTTTTTGTTTATTTTCACAAATTGATTCCTTGCCCAAGCATCCCGCATACGCTAATACAAAAGGGGGCGCTTTTCATATGATTATCCTTTCAGGACAGCCAGTAACAAATGAGCAGCTGGCATCGTTTCAGCTAGAAGGACAAAAGCGGATCATTTTGATGCAGTTACAAGCCTCAAATGATACGTTCCGTTATAGGCAGGCATCTGATTTGTTATTTGAGGTGACTTTACGATCGAATATCATGAATGCGGCAAGAGATTTGAACAAGAGCGGTGCCTCATTTGCTATCTTTCAAAGGTCCCGTGCGAATGACGCCTATTGGCGTGTATCAGAGGCCGGAGCGTTAGAACTGCGCTATCAAGTCGAGCCATCTACGGGGATTAAAGACATCTTTGAAAATGGCTCAAAATATGCCTTTGAATGTGCCACAGCGATTGTCATTGTGTTTTATATGGGAGTCCTGCAAACGGTAGGAGACGAGAAGTTCAATCGAAGACTTAGAAGTTTAACGCTGTATGACTGGCACTATGATACATTGTCCATTTATACAGAGCGCGGAAATGATTTTATTTATGGGGATTGCCTATATTTCGAGAATCCAGAGTTTAGCTATCAACAGTCTCAATGGCGCGGAGAAAATGTGATTTACTTAGGGGAAGATCAATATTATGGGCATGGGCTTGGGATCTTAACAGCTGCAGAGATTATCGATAAATTAAATGCCAGAAGACGGCCAGGGGCTGTTCAGTCCGCTTATTTACTGCCGCAGACTACTAGGATGGATGTTATTTATCTCAGGCAAATGTTTGGTAGTTAAAAAGGGCCTCTTGTCTATAGGTTATGACAAGGGGCCTTTGTATGCCTTGCGTTTGCGGTAATCATGGAGCGTGCCAAGCATTGTGTTTGCTAGGATTTCCATTTCTTCTAGATCGTTTCTTGTGACTGGAGGGTCGTGCTGATTCCATTTGACATAACGAACGAAATAGTAATGACGAATGGGGGTAAGGACGGCAGGGGAGTGCGGAAAATCATCAAATAGAAATTCAATTTGTCCTTTTTTCCGATATGAATGTTTTAAGATTTGCATCCTGTCACACCACCCATTATCAAATTATTTCTGCGTGAGTTCATGCATGATCTCTTCAACGGTTAAAATCGAGAGAATGCGGCCAACCCCCTGACCTGCCCAAAGAGCCATTTGTTCTCGGTTTCCTGCAGCAGCTGCCGCTTTTCGCATCGGTGTTGTCCATACATGCTGTATGGGATAGGGGAGAACCCGGTCTTCATTTCGTCTTTCTTCCTCCATCCACTGATTGACAATGCCTCTGGCTTTTTTTCCAGAGAAAAGCCGTGTCATCACTGTTTCACTGCCTTCTGCCTGTAACAGCGCCTTTTTGTAAACATCTGCCGCAGCACTTTCTTGACTCGCTAAAAATCGTGTCCCTATTTGAACCGCATCTGCTCCAAGTGCTAGTGCTGCTTTCATAGTGGTCCGGTCTGTGATCCCTCCAGCGGCGATCAATGGGATATGACAGACGGATCTGACATCACTGATCAAGCAGAAAAGTCCCTGCAGAGCATCTCCCTTTGAAGGTAAGAAGGTGCCTCGGTGCCCTCCTGCTTCGCTTCCTTGAAGAACAATGGCATCCATTCCTTTTTCTTCTAAAAGCAGTGCTTCTTTTTTTGTTGTAGCTGTTCCAATGAGAAAGATCCCCTTTTGTTTCAGATGATGAATTGTTTGTTCATTTGGACAGGCAAATGTAAACGACACAGCTGGGACTTCTTCTTCTTGAAGAATCTTGATTTTTTGTTCATAGTCCTTCCATAATTCTTCTTCTCTAGGGATCATCTGTGCTTCTTGTATGACAGGCAGCCGGTCTGTCCAAAATGATACATCTTCTGTTTTCGTTTCTGAAATGGGTTCAGGAACAAACACATTCACTTGAAATGGACGAGATGTCAGCTGTTTGACCTGTCTGATTTGCTGCCTCATATTTTCTGGCTGTACATAACCACTTGCTAAGCTACCGAGACCGCCATATTGTGAAACAGCGGCGACAAGCTGCGGCGTCACCGCTCCTCCTGCCATTGGTGCTTGGATGATGCCATGTTCAATTTGAAGTAACGCTGTGAATTCTCCCATCTTCTCCCCGCTCCTTACTCGTTAGTTGACACCTGTATATAAAAGTGACGATGTCTCGGTCCGTCAAACTCACAAAAATAGATTCCCTGCCACGTTCCAAGCACAAGATCACCATGATGGACAAGAACGTGCTGAGATGCCCCCACATAACTAGCTTTCATGTGTGCTGCTGTGTTGCCTTCCATATGACGATCTTTTGGATGTTCCCACGGAAAGACTTCGTCAAGCCGGCGCAGCATATCTCGTTTGACGTCTGGGTCGGCATTTTCATTAATGGTGATTCCAGCCGTCGTATGTGGACAATAGACCATAACCGTTCCGTTTTGAATCCCAGTTTCCCGGACATATTGCTGAACTTCATGGGTAATGTCTATCATGTCATCGTGTTTGTCTGTTTGTACGTTGATTTTTTTCATTTCTCTGCTCCTTTTGATCATGTCTATAAAACCATACCCTTTTTATGTGAAACCAATCACTGCCGGTTGGCAGAAACAAATCTTCTTACCTAAAGTTTACCAAGCAAAAAAACCTCGTCAATAGCTCCGAGGTTTTTAGGAAAAGTGAACCTTTTTTACTTCTATGGTTCGAATATGATGATCTTCTGCATCGACGATTTTAAATTCACAGCCTTCTGCTTCAATGATATCTCCAATGTCAAAATCAATTTTATGCGTCATCATCCACCCTGCAATTGTATCAACATCATCATTTTCAATCGCTAAATCCAATAAATCATTTACTTCATCGATCAAGGCTTTCCCATCCATCACATAATGAAAGTCACCTTTTTTCACAATATGAGGGGTCTCATCTTGATCATATTCGTCCCGAATCTCCCCCACAATTTCTTCTAATATGTCTTCAACTGTGACGAGACCAGCTGTTCCGCCGTATTCATCTACAAGCACCGACATATGAATACGTTCCTTTTGCATCAAAATCAGCAGTTCTTGAACTGGTGTACTTTCAATGACACGAATGACAGGGCGCATTAAGTCTTCAATGGACACCTCTTGATTAAGAAAACTTGCTTTAAATACGTCTTTGCTATTGATCACACCAATGACATGATCTTTATCTTCTTTAATGACAGGATAACGTGTATACCTTTCGTTCAGCATATAATGCGTCACGTCTTCCAGGCTCTGTTCAATTTCAATGGCAGAGATTTCTGTGCGCGGGATCATGATCTCTCTCGCCACTCGGTTATCAAATTCAAATATTTTATTGACATATTTGTATTCAGATTGGTTGATCTCGCCCTTTTCGTAGCTTTCAGACAGGATGAGACGCAATTCTTCCTCACTGATCGCCACTTCATGTTCTTTGACAGAATGAAAACCAAATAATTTCACAATGCCTCGTGCAGCCCCATTTAATGCTTTAATAAACGGGTACATGACTTTATAGAAAAAAATAAGAGGTTTTGCCGTCACAAGACTGACGGCTTCTGCCTTTTGAATGGCAATCGTTTTGGGAGCAAGTTCCCCAACGACAACATGCAAAAACGTAATGATCACAAAGGCAATGATAAACGATATGATGTCTGTCAAAGCGGAATGAAGCCCTGCCTTTTCAAAAAGCGGATGCAGGAAATGTTCCACTGTTGGCTCCCCTAACCACCCTAAGCCTAATGCCGTGATGGTAATACCAAGCTGACAGGCAGATAAATATTCATCAAGGTTGGTTGTCAGTTTTTGAACATGAATGGCTCTCTTATCACCGCTTTCAATCAGCTGATTGATTTTTGAGCCTCTAATTTTCACAATCGCAAATTCAGTGACAACAAAAAATGCTGTCGCAGCAATGAGTAATAGGACTAAAAATACGTTTAAAATATACAAAAAAACCCTTACCTAACACGGGTAAGGGCTCACCTCCTCTGGCGTCAATTAATCATTACGGCCATTTAGGAAGATCATTACAAAACGGAGCAATTCAAACAGGGAGACAAGGGCCGCTGCTACGTACGTAAGAGCTGCAGCATTTAACACCTTGTTCACGCCTCTTTCTTCACTGCTTCTAATGATTCCTTCTGAAACAATGATATTCTTTGCACGAGAACTTGCGTTAAACTCAACAGGCAATGTCACTAGCTGAAAGAACACAGCAGCTGAGAACAGAACGATCCCAAGCCCGATTAAGTTAAGGCTGCCGAGCAATAATCCACCTAGGAAAAGAAGCGGGGCAACACCAGATGCAAAGTTCACGACAGGGAAGATCTTATGTCTCAAGACAAGCGCACCATAGGATTCCTGATGCTGCAAGGCATGTCCAACCTCGTGTGATGCGACTGAAATGGCCGAAATGGAATGGCCATAATACACTGGTTCAGATAAACGAACCACACGCTGCGTCGGGTCGTAATGATCAGTCAAAGTTCCTCTTACCGGTTCAACGGGTACGTCGTATAACCCGTTGCGATCTAAAATATATCGAGCGGTTTCAGCACCTGTTTTCATACTGGCAGCTTCAACCTTTGAATACTTTTCAAAATTATTCTTTACTTTAAATTGTGCCCAAAAAGACAATCCCAATGCGGCAAATGTTAAAAAATAAAAAAACAGCATGCTCATCAGCTTCCTTTTATTTTATATATTTATTTACAATTTTAATGACTTTTATGTAACGTGTACAGCAAAAAGCACTAGGTCTTTTTAAGGGGAATCACTACACCAATGAAAAAGAAGAACATTCCGATGCATGCTGTATAAAATGTCACCGTTCCATATAGGTCTTGAAAAAAACGAAGCCACGAGAAATCATTCATAAAATGGTTCACCGCATTTAAATCAAACACGAGTAAAATCACCGCAGATGATAAAAAGTGTGCGCCGATAAAAAGAAGTACGGTCTTTTGAACAAACGACATTCGCATTCCCTCCTTCTTCTCTCTTATTTTAAGATATGGGTTCTGTTTCAATACATGACGATGATGAAAAATTGTTTCCTAATCGGGCATACTGACATTAGCAGTCTCCCTGAAAGGACGAGTTCGATGAAATCAAACCGTATCTTCATTGCCTGGCTAAGATGGCCTCTTTATGTTCGCATTGCAATTATCATCTGTTTTGTGCTTCTCTTTTTTGGACAATTAATCGTCATACTTGAACCAAAGCAGTATCATACGATCTTTGATGGGATTTGGTGGGCTCTCATTACAATTTCTACTGTGGGATACGGTGATTTTGTGCCGCAAACCATGCCTGGGCAAGTAGCAGGGATGGCGCTCATTTTGATCGGCGCCAGCTTTGTCACTGCATATTTTGCCACACTTGCTGCCGCTGTATTTAGCAAACAGCACCAGTATGTAGAGGGAAAGGTGGCTTTCAAGGGGAAGGGACATCTCATCATTGTCGGCTGGAATGAGAAAACGAACAAACTGCTTCAATCGTTTCAAACCATTGATCCCGCCATGCCGATTGTACTCATTGATGATTCCTTAAAGGAAGGACCTCTTTTAGAGAATGTTCATTTTATTAAAGGCCATGGTACAGAGGATGCCACACTTCGCAGAGCAAATATTATGAGTGCTGATACATTGATGATTACCGCCGACCAGCATGAAAATGAAGTGACGGCTGATATGCAGAGTGTCTTAACCTTGCTTGCGGCAAAAGGATTAAATCCTTCGTTATATTGTTTAATTGAAATTTTAACCGATCGCTATGTGAAAAATGCTGAGCGGGCTGGAGCCAATCAAGTCATCCACACTTCTGATGCCGTGAATCATTTAATGGTGGAGCATTTTCTTTTAAAAGAACAGCTCATGGCGTTAAAAATCAAAAGAAACATGACCCTCCATAAACAGATCACCATCATTCCAGTACCGGCTTCATTAGCTGGAGAGACATTCTTAACGGCACTTCATCACTTTCTAGAGCACCATGTCATCATTGTAGGCGTACAAAAAAAAGAAGGACCCATGATGAATCCTCCTTTTGGATATGAGCTTCATCCAGAGGATGAGCTGATCAGCTTTTAAAGCAGTGCATCTTCTAATTCTTTGACGAGTGAAAAGCCAATTTCGGCATAAGCCTTTGACACATCTCCGTCTTTCTCTTTCGGTTCTTGGAATTGGTTAAAAGATGCCCCTACATTTCCAACCATCGCATGGTCATCTAATTTATCTTGATAGACATGCTTTAAGAGAAATGGATGTCCCATTTTCACCACAACGCCTGGCTGATCCAGCTGTCCTTTCTCGGCTGTAAACGGAACTCTGAGAAAGGTATAGCCGTCACGGTTGTCAATTTTATAATCAAAATATCCATGATCATAATCCCAATTCCCATTAATGACATATCCGAGCGGCTTCATGTTTTCTTCTAAATGGTACAGTGAAAAGCTTTCACCAGTTAGCCTAGATGGTACATGAATCATACAGAACCCTCCTTTTTGTATAGGGTTCGTTAAAGAGAGGAATTCATACATTTGCCTTTCGTGATTTGCACATTGTTTGTAAAAGCAGCATCAAATAAGGCCTGGCTGGATGATGCATTTGTTTCGTTTGCACTGCCCGCTCCTGATGTTTCTTTCGTAGCACTCATTGGACAAATCCGCCCAACATTCCCAAAGTTAACGATGGCCTGCCCTGAAATGTCATGGATATAAATATGATTTGTTCTCATCGCTTCATCAACCTCCTCCATTGATTATTCTATGTACAGAGCTTAGGGAGGCTTGCACTGACACCATGAGAACATAAAAAAAGGCACACCTTATGCAAAGATGTGCCTTTTATTCTTATGATTGTTTGAGACGGCTCTCAAGTTCTGCCTTTTTCTCTTCGAAGCCCGGTTTTCCTAATAAAGCAAACATGTTCACTTTATACGCTTCTACTCCAGGCTGGTCGAATGGATTGACGCCTAGTAAATAACCAGACATCGCACATGCTTTTTCGAAGAAGTACACGAGATATCCGAATGTATAAGCATCCATTTCAGGAATCGTCACAATCAGGTTCGGTACTTTTCCATCCGTATGAGCAAGCATTGTGCCTTCAAATGCTTTTTTATTGACGAAATCAACCGTTTTTCCTGCAAGATAGTTTAACCCATCAAGGTCTTGTTCTTCTGCTTCGATGACAAGTTCATGTCGTGGCTTGTCTACATTCACGATGGTTTCAAACAAGTCTCTTCTTCCTTCTTGTACATATTGACCAAGTGAATGAAGATCCGTTGAGAAGTTGGCAGATGAAGGATAGATTCCTTTTTCATCTTTCCCTTCACTTTCGCCGAATAACTGCTTCCACCACTCCGCAAAGTACTGTAAGCCTGGCTCATAGTTAATCAGCATTTCAATTGTCCGTCCTTTATTGTAAAGAACATTACGAACAACCGCATATTGATAAGCCGCATTTTCTGAGAGCTCAGATGAAGCGAAGTCTTCACTTGCTTTCGCAGCACCTTCCATCATTTGATCAATGTCTGCACCGCTTACAGCGATTGGCAATAGACCAACTGCTGTTAAGACGGAATAGCGTCCGCCGACGTCATCAGGGATGATAAATGATTCATAGCCTTCTTCAGTTGCTAATGTTTTGAGTGCCCCGCGTGCCTTGTCAGTTGTCGCATAGATGCGTTTTTTCGCTTCTTCAGCACCATATTTTTCGATAAGGAGCTTTTTAAAGATACGGAACGCAATGGCTGGCTCTGTTGTTGTACCAGATTTTGAAATCACGTTAATGGAGAAATCGGCATCTTCTAGCAGATCCATTACATCTGTTAAATAAGAAGAACTGATGTTGTTTCCAATAAAGATGATTTGCGGTGTTTTGCGTTTGCCTTTTGGCAAACTATTATAGAAAGAATGGTTTAAAAACTCAATGGCCGCACGTGCGCCAAGATAAGAACCACCAATTCCAACAACGAGTAATACATCAGAATCAGATTTAATCTTTTCTGCACTTTTTTTAATGCGGGCAAATTCTTCGCGATCATATTGCTTCGGTAAGTCAACCCAGCCTAAATAATCACTGCCAGTACCCGTTTGTTCATGAATATTATGATGGGCCACCTTCACAAAATCTTTTAAATATGTAAGCTCATGTTCTTGAAAGAAAGGTAACGCTTTCGAGTAGTCAAATTGAATATGTGTCATCGCTTGTAAGCCCTCCATTACGTTAGTTCTGTCCCTTTCACTTTAGCGGAACTAGCTATTGAAATCAAGTGATCGTCATTGATGCAGCAAAAAGCCGCTCCTCATGAAGAGAAGCGGCCATCCAAATTATAGAGAAGCTTTCAAAATCGCTAAAATGTCATCACGGCCAAGTTTCATAAAGTTACCAAAACCACCATATTCCATTTCTTTTGCTGCGATGTCAGCAATTTTGTCCAGTTGATCTTCACCAATATCATAATCCGCTAAACGGCTCGGTGCACCTAGGCTTGTCCAGAAGGCTGACAGCTTGTCGATTCCTTCTAATGCGATGTCACGATCCGATTTTCCTTCTGTCTCAATGTCAAACATGTTCAACATGAGGTTTTTAAAACGTTCGACATTATGATCAAGTGTATGACGCATCCAGTTTGGGAAGAGGATCGCAAGTCCACCTGCATGCGGAATGTCATAAACAGCTGATACTGCATGCTCAATCGTATGTGATGCCCAGTCGCCAAAATAGCCCATTTGCAGCGTGCCATTTAAAGCAATTGTTCCTGCATAAAGGATGGTTTCACGGTGCTCATAGTTTTGTAAGTCTTCAAGTAGCTTTGGCGCTGTCTCGATGACTGTTTGAAGAACAGCAAAACACATCCGATCTTGTAGAGGCGTGTTTTTGACATTATGGAAGTATTGTTCAAATACATGGCTCATCATATCAACCATGCCATACACCGTTTGATTCTCTGGCACAGAATATGTGTGCTCAGGATCTAAAATTGAAAAAGCAGGGTGCGTGACTGAACTGCCCCACACATACTTTTCATTTGTTTCCCAGTTCGTGATCACAGAATCCGGGTTCATTTCTGAGCCTGTCGCTGCAAGTGTCAATACTGTGCCAAATGGCAGTGCTTTTTGAGCGGTCGTTTTCTTTGAAATAATATCCCAAACATTCCCGTCATATTCAGCTCCAGCTGCAATGGCTTTTGTACAGTCGATGACACTTCCCCCACCAACTGCTAATAAGAAATCAATGTTCTCATTTTGGCAAATGTCGATTCCTTTTTGCACTGTAGTGAGACGAGGATTTGGTTCAACTCCTGACAGTTCAAATACGTCAGCCTCTGCTTCATTTAAAGCGCTGATGACCTTATCATAAAGACCGTTTTTCTTAATACTGCCTCCACCATATACAAGAAGCACTCGCTTTCCATAACGAGCGAGTTCGCTTTTTAGTCCGTCTAGTTGTCCTTTTCCAAACATCAATTTCGTTGGATTATAGTAAATAAAGTTCTCCATCTGTTCTACATCTCCTTAAAACATTTATATCCAAAAACATGAAAGACTACTGTAACATATGTACATGCAGAACTCAAAAAAGATAACTGCTTAAAAGCAGCTATCTTTTCCATGTTCGATTATAAAGAAGCGTTTAAAATAGCTAGAACATCTTCTTTGTTCAGCTTTTTAAATTGGCCAAATTCACCACGTGCCATTGCACGGTCTGCAATCAGATCAATTTTCTCATCGTTGATGTCATAGTCAGCTAAACGGTTTGGTGCTCCTAAACTTGTCCAGAAAGCAGAAAGTTTTTCGATTCCTTCTAAGCCAACTTCTTCGTCTGTTTTGCCCGCAGGGTCTACATCGAATACACGCACTGCTAATTGCTTGAAGCGACCTGGGTTTTCTTGAATGACATGTTTCATCCAGTTCGGGAACAAGATCGCAAGTCCGCCTGCATGAGGGATGTCATACACCGCGGATACCGCATGCTCAATATTGTGAGATGCCCAGTCTCCGCGTGCGCCCATTGAAAGCATTCCATTCAGTGCAATGGTGCCTGTGAATAAAATCGTTTCACGAAGCTCATAGTTTTCCAAATCATTGATCAGCTTTGGTGCTGTTTCAATGACCGTACGAAGAAGTCCTTCACACATACGATCTTGGTAAGGTGTATTCTCCGTGTGATGGAAATATTGTTCAAACACGTGAGACATCATGTCGACCATGCCATAAATCGTATGGTTTTTTGGCACAGTAAATGTATTGACTGGGTCAAGAATAGAGAATTTAGGGAAGACAGCTGGACTGCCCCATCCGTATTTCTCATTTGTTTCCCAGTTTGTGATGACGGAGCCAGAGTTCATTTCAGAACCTGTCGCGGCAAGTGTTAATACTGTACCAAATGGGATGGCTTCCATTGGGACATGCTTACGAGTGACGATATCCCAAGCATCTCCATCGTATTTCGCACCAGCTGCGATCGCTTTGGTTGCGTCAATGACACTACCGCCGCCGACTGCCAAAATAAAATCAATTTGGTTCTCTTTGCAAAGCTCAACCCCTTTTCTAACCGTTGTTAAGCGCGGGTTTGGCTCAACACCAGCAAGCTCAGTGATTGCAGCTCCTGATTCTTTTAAAATGCTGACAACTTGGTCATAAAGGCCATTTCGTTTAATGCTGCCTCCACCATATACAAGCAATACGTTTTTTCCGTAGTGTTTTAGTTCATCTGAAAGGGCTGATACTTCTCCCTTTCCAAAAATTAATTTCGTTGGGTTCCAATAAGTAAATCGATCCATGTGATCTCCTCCTCGCGCTACATTATGCGCCTCTTTCATTCCAAAAGTAAAGTAATTTGCTTTCATCCATTTTCTTACGCATAGTTTGGCTAAAAATCTGCAAAATATAAATGTATTGATACTGTAGCGAAAGGAGGAATCACGATGAGTGCTATTCAGCGTATTGCCCTCGTGCTCACGATTATCGGTGCTATTAACTGGGGACTAATCGGCTTTTTTCAATTTGACTTAGTAGCAGCGATCTTTGGCGGTCAAGGTGCTGCATTATCACGTATTATTTATGGTCTTGTTGGAATTGCAGGCCTTGTCAATCTTGGTCTGTTGTTCAAACCTAGTGAAGAAGCTGTCCGCCGTGACGAGCCAAATCCAGAGGTCCGCTAATGAAAAAGACATAAAAAAAGACTGCCTATGAGGCAGCCTAAGGCACCGTTTGAAGCGGTGCTTTTTTTATTTCTTGATAAGGTCTTTACGGTTTGATTGCTCAATCCACTCTTCAAGTTTATCTTTCAGTGTATTGAAACCTTGTGGTGCAGCAGCTTCTTCTTTCACTTGCTGTGGTCTTTGTTTCTTTGGTTTGCTTTCTTTTCTTTCAGGTGCTTCTTGCGTTGCACGGATAGAAAGGCTGATTTTACCAGCATTTTCATCAACAGAAAGAACTTTCACTTGTACTTCGTCACCAATTGAAAGGTGCTCGTTGATGTCTTTTACAAAACCGTGTGTCACTTCAGAAATGTGCACAAGTCCTTGAGTTTCTTCATCTAATGCAACAAACGCACCATACGCTTGTAATCCTGTTACTTTACCAGTGTAAACACTGCCTACTTCAAACTTTGTCGCCATGATAACAACTCCTAAATAAATGTTTTAATATTCGTTTATACGCAATTAAAAACTATATCACAGAACGGTCTTTTACGCAAAATATTTTTTAATTGGGTTTAGATCCGTTCAAAAGGGGGAATACCTGAAAACAAGAATGCTTTCTAGTATTCCCCCCTAATTTGAGAGGCATGAATCCAGATGGATTGATGCCTTTTTTTATTTTAAGATAGCAGGTGCCTCTTCTTGCACTTGTCTATTCTGCAAAAAACGCTGGATTCTTGAAAGTGATTCCTGCAAGTGATCGAGTGATGATGCATATGAACAGCGAATATGTCCTTCACCACTTGGACCGAATACATTTCCAGGGACAACCGCTACTTTCTCGCTAAGCAGCAGCTCCTCGGCAAATTGTTCTGAAGTCATGCCTGTGCTTTTAATGGACGGGAAAGCGTAAAACGCTCCGTTTGGCTGGTGGCAAGTGAGTCCAAGTTCATTGAGAGAGCCGACAAACAAATTACGGCGCCTTCTGTAGCTTTTCTTCATTTTCTCCACATCTTCAAGTCCATTTTTTAATGCTTCTTCTGCGGCATATTGTGCCATAGCTGGTGCACACATCATAGAATATTGATGTATTTTCAGCATGGCATCACGGAGGACTGGCGGTGCTGCCACATAGCCTAAGCGCCACCCCGTCATAGCAAACCCTTTGGAAAAGCCTGAAATCAAAATCGTTCTTTCCTTCATATCTTGAATCGCCGCTACGCTCGTAAAAGCTTCATCGTACGTCAGCTCTGCATAAATCTCATCTGTAATGATTAAAAGATCATGCTCCTTTGCAAACTGAGCAATATCTTCAAGCTCTTCTTTCGAGTAAACAGACCCTGTTGGGTTTGATGGAGAGCATAGCAAGATGGCTTTTGTTTTCGGCGTCAGCTTCGTACGAAGATCAGCAGAATCGGCTTTAAAATCTTTTTCAGCCGATGTACTTAAATAAACCGGTACACCGCCCGCAAGTGTCGTAAGAGCCCCATATGCGACGAAACAAGGCTCTGGGATGATCACTTCGTCCCCGCTGTTTAAAATGGCGCGAAAGGCCAAATCAAGCGCCTGGCTACCACCAACCGTAATAATGAGTTCTTCTTCAGGACTGTACTCAATGTGAAACCGCTTATATAGATAATGGCTCAATTCTTTTCGCAAAGAGAGCAGCCCAGCATTTGCTGTATAAGAGGTCAGTCCTTGTTCTAAAGACATAATACTGGCTTCTCTCACATTCCAAGCTGTCACGAAATCCGGTTCGCCGACCCCGAGGGAGATAACCCCTTCCATTGTGGCTGCCAAATCAAAGAATTTCCGAATACCTGACGGCTGAATACTTTGTACCGTTTCAGATAAATAAGACTTTTTCATTTAAGGAGACACCACGATTCTTTTGTCATCGTCCCCTGTTTCAAAGACTTTCCCATCATGCTTATATCTTTTCAAAATAAAGTGGGTAGTGGTTGAAACAACAGAATCAAGTGTCGATAATTTTTCAGATACGAAGCGGGCGATATCAGACATGGATCTTCCTCTGATCACAACAGATAAATCATACACGCCTGACATTAAATACACGGACTCCACTTCTTGGAACCTGTAAATGCGTTCAGCAATTTCATCAAAACCGACGCCTCTTTTTGGGGTCACTTTCACATCAATCATCGCTGTAACGCCTTCGTGTCCGTCTACTTTTCGCCAGTCAATCATGGTCGAATAATCAATAATGACTTTTTGATCTTCGAGCTTTTGAATAATGGCTTCTGCTTCTTCTGATGTCACACCTGCCATTTTTGCAATTGTATTTAAATCGGCGCGGCTGTTTTCATCTAAAATCTCTAATATTTCAGTTTCTTTTTCGGTTAGTTTCATTGATTTCACACCTCTGATTGTAAAAAGCTAGTTTTAAAAAATCTTCTGAACATTATAGCACGTTTTTCCCATTATGCTAAGCAGGGAAAAGATTCTAATCGTAGCTTAAAATCCACTTTTTAGGGTACAATACAGTCACCTAACAGAGAGTGAGTATCAAATATCGGAGTTGATGAGTGTGGACATTGTACAGCCATCCTATATGAAAAGTAAATTCGGTTTAGATATCTATTACGAACACTATCCAAATGAAGGTAAGAAGACATTGATTTTGATTCACGGCCTTTTCTCATCTACCTTCAGCTATCGAAAGCTCATCCCGCTTCTGAAACAAGACTTCAATTTAATTGCGATTGATCTGCCTCCATTCGGGCAGTCCGAAAAATCGAATACGTTCATTTATAGCTATCGCAACATGGCAAAAATCATCATTGAACTAGCTGGTTATTTGCAGATTCAGCATGCGATCCTCGTGGGGCATTCCATGGGGGGACAAATTGCTTTATATGCTGCCTCTGAGCGTCCCGACCTATTTGAAAAAGCTGTTCTTTTGTGCAGCTCAGGGTATATGAATAAGTCCAAAAAGTCGCTAGTTTACAGCACATATATTCCTTATTTTTATCTCTATTTAAAAAGAAAGTTGTTCAAGCAAGGTATTATGAAAAATTTAACCGCTGTTGTGCATGATCATTCGATTATTGATCAAGAGATGGTAGACGGATATTTAAAGCCTTTTTCAGATGACCAAATTTTTAGAGGTATTTTTCGTTTGATCCGGCATAGGGAAGGCGATTTAGCGTCAGATGTCTTAAAGAAAATGGAGACACCTGTCCTGCTGATTTGGGGGGAGGAAGACCGGATCGTTCCTATTCAAATTGGCGAAAGACTGCACAAGGATCTGCCACATTCAACCTTTCACGCATTAAAAAAAACCGGGCACCTCATCCCTGAGGAAAATCCGGTCTTTGTGTCTGATCAAATTGGTCATTTCAGCCTGTCTTAAAACGAGCAGGAGCTACTTTCTCTTATGATAAAAAGCTGATTTGCGATATGCTGGCAGCTTTCCATCGGAAGAAGCTGATCAAATGAGTGGTGGTAAATGGCTTGAATGTCTTTCGCGAAAGATAACGGGTCTTCTGCGTCGTATAAGGCACTGATGACGTCAGCAGGCTCCGTTTCGTAAAAGTCCTCTCCATACTGAAAAGGGTCCCATGCCTTAATGATTTGAATCATCTCTTCTACAGCTTGACTATCTTTCATGGGGATCACCGCTTATAATAAATTTTGTGATGTTTATTTTAGCACAACCAAGAATGGTTGAAAAACGGCTAGAGGTGGGTTTCATGAATTTCGACGAACAGATCATACGTAAAGGTTCAAAATCAGTCAAATGGGATCAAGCAGAGTCTTTGTTCCTGACAACAGATGCGCTACCAATGTGGGTAGCAGATATGGATTTTAAAGCGCCGCAAGTCGTACTTGATGCTTTAAAAGAACGATTAGATCACGGCGTATTCGGCTATGCATTTCAGGATCAGGATACGCAGCAAGCAGTAGCTGACTGGGTCAAAAGAAGACACGGTTGGACGATACAAACAGATGCCGTCACCTTCACACCAGGTATCGTGACAGCACTTAGTTTTGCGGTACAAGCCTTTACAGCTCCGAATGATGAAGTGGTCATTCAGTCACCGGTGTATACGCCCTTCTATCAAATGATTGAAAGAAACGGACGTATCGTCTCAACCAACCCTTTAAAAATAGAAAACAACCGTTACATGATGGATTTTGATGATTTAGAGAAGAAATTAAGCAGGCCAGAAGCAAAGCTGATGTTTCTTTGTCATCCGCATAATCCTTCAGGGAGAGCTTGGTCAAAAGAGGAATTAAAGCGTGTAGGAGATTTATGTGTACAGTACGGTGTCACCGTCGTGTCAGATGAAATTCATTCCGATCTGATGCTTTACGGGCAGCCGCATGTGCCTTTTGCCAGCCTTTCTGATGAGATAGCTAACATCACGGTAACGTGTATTGCACCGAGTAAAACATTTAATTTAGCTGGTCTTCAGGCATCTGCCATTATCATTTCTGATGAAGAAAAAAGAACCCTTTTCACCAATGAAGTGCAAAGAAATGGATTGTCTAAACTGAATGCCTTTGCGATTCCTGCCATGGAGGCGGCCTATCGCCACGGAGATGAGTGGCTTGATTCACTTGTTCTTTATCTCGAAAATAATATGAAGATCGCAATGGATTATATTGATGAATATCTGCCGAGCATGCGTTATATGAAACCAGATGCTTCTTATCTATTGTGGCTGGATATTCGTGATTATGAGCTCACTCAAGCAGAATTGAAACGTAATCTGCTGAAAAAGGGCAAGGTCATACTAGAGCTCGGAAACGTATATGGGCACGAAGGAGACGGCTTTATTCGAATGAATCTAGGTTGTCCTGTCGGAACAGTGAAAGAAGGTCTGAAGCGCCTTCATCAAGCATTCACTCAATCATCCGAATAAAACCATTTCTATCAAAAGAACATCCTAACGGGTGTTCTTTTTAAAGAAAAAAACCCTCCTATTATCATATCTACTTTGTACATGAAATGATATAATGAGAGGAATTACAATTATTTACGAGGAGAGCATTTAAATGGAAATGTTCAAGGATTTTCTGCTCCATGTATCTTTTATTCTATTTCCAATCTTTTTATATCATGCACTATGGCTAAGCCGGACCCCTGCTCATTTCCCTAAAACGAATAAACTGCTCATCACCATATTTGCATCCATTTCATCAGCACTATGTATTATGTATCCAGTTGGTTCGATTTTAGATTTGCAGACTGGGCTTCAATCGATTCCCCTTGTACTGGCTATTTTATACGGGGGATATACCGCCGGAATCGTCGCTATCTTGGTTAGTTCAACCGTAAAGTTCGTGATGTATGGCTCTTTTTTATGGGTTGGATTGATTGTTGTACCGATTTACTTTTTCATTCCTTTCCTGCTTTACCGGAAATGGCGCCAATATTCTAAGCAGAGAAAGCTGTTATACGGAGTCCTGATTGCGTTATCAAAAGGGATGTTTATTTACATTGGACTGCTTATGGTCAGCTTAATAGAGTACAGCCCTGCATTCATTATGCAGCAAAAGCTGCTCGAATTATTTTTCTCAACTCTTTACTACATATTCTTTCTTGTGCTGAGTATTTATTCCATTGAGTTTGTGAAAGAGAATGCGCAAATGAGAACACAGCTTGTCCAATCAGAGAAACTGACGATTGTGAGTGAACTGGCAGCAAGTGTCGCCCATGAAGTCCGCAATCCGCTGACGGTGGTGAGAGGATTTATCCAACTGCTCTTTTCAAGTGACAATACGAAAGAGCCGTCAACCAATAAAGATTATAAAAATCTCGTTTTATCTGAACTTGATCGTGCGCAGGATATTATTACGAGCTATCTTGATATTGCGAAACAAAATTATTATCAAATTGAATCTCTCAATTTATCTAAATTACTTGAAGAGTGTGCATCGCTGATGACATCCTATGCGAATTTTAAGTCGGTCACGATTCATCAATCGATAGAACCAGACTTATACATCCAAGGGGATGAAACGAAAATCAAACAAGTCATGATTAATTTAATCAAAAATGCAATCGAAGCAGCGCCCGAACACGAAGGTAAAATCGAACTGTTTGCTTCAAAAGAAAATCATCGAATCTGCCTTTATTTCGTTGATAACGGTGTAGGCATGTCAGAAAGCCAAATGAAAAAGCTTGGTGAACCCTATTACACATTGAAAAATAAAGGAACAGGGCTTGGGTTGACAGTGACATTTTCCATCATTGAAAATCATCATGGAACCATTCGTTTCAAAAGCTCATTGCAGTCTGGTACAACAGTCACCGTGAAGTTTCCTGAAGATACAAGAAGAAAATGATCAATCCATTTTTTTTGTCCTTTTTTCATCGATCTGCTCCTGCTTCTTAGAAGCACGAACGATCAGACGAAAGCAAATAAATGCAGCAGCAAAGAAAAGCACCGTCGTGATTGCCGCAGGGATATACTCCCTTTTATCTTCAGGAAAATACAGTAGAAAGAATATGATGAACGACATGTTCCGCTCTTCCCCCTTTTGCTCGTTTACTTCACTATATTGGCTAAAAGAAAGGAAATACCTTCTTATGCGAAGGAAATGGAGGAATTTCATATGACAGACATTCAGATTGGACAAATCGTGAAAGGTTTTTACAAAACAGGTGTTTACATTGGGGAAGTGACAGCCATTAAACCATCTACTTATCTCGTTCAAGTAAAAGCGGTTTTAACACACCCCACTCAAGGTGACCTGCATCATCCAAAAGAAGCGGACGTACCTTTTTTTCAGGAAAGACGGGCTTTGGCCTTTAGGGAACAGACGAACATCCCTCATCATATGGTCAAGCCTTATGATGGCGACATACCTGATTATCAAGTATCACTGAAAGACGCCGTAGACAAATTGAAAAAAGGGCTCAGTGCGGATGATTCCAAGTGGGCTGAAAAATCAAGAGCGTGCCTCTCTTCTCTTGAAAAAGATTATTTTCCAGAAGACGCCCGCTAATCTGCCGAATCAAAAAAGTGAGAGAAGTCAATGAGTTCACCAATTTTGGTTGTTTGCGGATTTTCCACATAGGATCGATCTTTTTCAAAAAGGGTGAACAGCTGATAAGTGGTCATGGCATCATCAAGTGCTTTATGATGCTTACCAGCTCCTTCACTGCCGTACTCCTTAGCTGCTTTCCGAAGTCCTGTGAGTGTTCTATCCCCAAAAAAGGTTTTATATTCAAAAGCCAGATCCCTTTGATTCCCCTTAAAAGGAAAACCAATATGATTGAGCATACAGTTTTGCTTCAGTACCTTCATGTCCATATTTCCCCATGTGATAATCTCACAGTCTTCTCCCCCATCGAGTGACACGAGCTTCTCGATAAACGTCTCAAAAGAAATCCCGCTTTCTACATCCTGCTGCGTAATGCCAAGAAACGATTTACAGCGCTTTGTCAGCTTCGGGAACTTTTTCGGTTTGACATAGCTTGAGAATGTGTCTATGATCGTTTCATTTGATGCTTTAACGACACCGGCTTCAATGATTTCCGGGAAAAAATTTTGCGGATGATATTTCCCATCAGGCATCGTAAATTCAAAATCGACCACTAGCAGCGTCTTCTGTTCCATCAGTCTCACCCCACTTTCTCGTCTGTTTTCCATCCTGCTACTATTATATTAAGACGGACTTTGAAATCACTTCATTTTCGTGAAAATAATGCAGATTCACTATGCCCAACCTATTCATCAGATGAAAGATCGTTTATTTTCCTTTATAATTATTAAGGAACACGAAATAAATAAAGAAGGTGGTCTTTATCACAAACAGGAAGAAAAACTTGTACATCATGTGGTTTGTGAACTTTTTTGTATCTGCCAGCATTACAATGATCGTCCCTTTTTTATCACTTTACATAGAGTCTCTTGATAGCAGTTATTCGAATGAATTTGTTCAAAGATGGAGCGGCTATGTCTTTGGGGTTACGTTTTTAACAGCCTTTCTCATTTCTCCAATTTGGGGACGGATTGGTGACCGGCATGGCTATAAAAAGATTTTGCTCATTAACGGCATTGGGATTGCAACAAGTATTTTATTAATGGGGCTTGTTCAAACCGTTTATCAACTATTTGCGTTAAGGCTTTTCATGGGGCTTGTGACAGGCTTTATTTCGACTTCGATGGCACTGATTTCTGCACAGACCGAAAAGGCAACAGCCGGTAAGACCCTTGGTACGATGCAGATGAGTAATGTCGCCGGAGGGTTATTCGGTCCATTAATGGGTGGATTTATGGCAGACAGTGTCGGATTCATTTATACATTTTTCTTAACAGCTGCTGTCATATATGTGTCAGCGATTGTCATTATCTTCGGTGTGAAAGAACAGCCAATCCGTTCAAAAGAAGCAAAACGGGTTTCTTACTCACGGAAGGACGTCCTTGTCCATATTTTCAAACAGCCTTTACTTGTCGTCACCATGCTTCTCACATTTATTACGCAAGTCGGGAACTTTAGTATTCAGCCGCTTTTAGCCTTGTACATTCATGATTTACACGGCCCAGTCAACCTTGCCTTTTATGCAGGACTGGCGTTTTCTGCAACCGGGCTTGGCAATTTGCTGTTTACACGGAAATGGGGAGACCTTGGAGATCGTATTGGTCACGATAAGGTGCTGCTTGCCCTTCTCATCCTCTCCTCCATTTTATTCATCCCGCAAGCGATGGCGGATTCCTACGGGATGTTAGTGATCTTCCGTTTCTTATACGGGATGGCACTAGGCGGCATCATTCCTTGTACGACGGCCTATATTCGCATCAAAGCGCCGGCCTCTATGCAAGGGGAAGTGCTTGGTTACAATGTCAGCTTCCGCTTTCTTGGAAATGTCGTCGGACCCGTCATAGGCGGTATTGTGGCGAGTCATTACGGAATTCCAGCTGTCTTTTATGTCACCGCCGGCATTTTCCTTTTCGGGGCATTATTTTTATGGGCGGTCCGCTCACAATCAAAGACAAAAGAGAGGAGTGTCTGATCCATCATCAGATACTCTTTTCTTCTGTCTAAATGCCTTGTTTACTAGACTTCACGTCTATTCTTTTCTAAAAATAACCTTCTCGTAATCGCAAAAGAATGGTACGATATGGCTAGAAATCCGAAGAAAGTGAGTGACCTCATGTTTCGTGCAATCATTGGTTGGTTATTACTTGCTGCCCTCATCCCATTATTTGTTCTGACTTTTTATCTATCAAAGGAAGAAGCCGCAAGTGTAAAACCTGTTAACGAAGTGCTTGATCAAAAAATCAAGCTGGAAAAGGTAGACTTTTCCCAAAACAGTTATATGTATGATCGAGATGGTTCTCTTATCTCTGAGATCGTATCAAACGATGAGAACCGTGTTTTCGTGAAGTACGATAAAATTCCTGATTCCGTCAAGGAGCTGTTCCTCCGATCAGAGGACCGCAACTTTTATGACCATAAAGGCATTGACTTTATGGGCGTGATTCGTGCCCTTGCTGCAAATGTGAAAAACCATGGCATTAGCCAAGGCGCCAGCACCATCACACAACAGTTATCCCGTAATTTATATTTAAGTCATGAACGTTCATTCAGCCGAAAGTTTACAGAACTGCTCTATTCCTATGAGCTCGAGCGAAAATTTACAAAAGAGGAAATTCTCGAAAGCTATTTAAATACGATTTATTTCAGTAACGGGGTTTACGGTGTCGGTTCTGCGGCTAATTACTATTTTGATCAGCCTCTTAGTTCTTTGACACTTGCACAGATGGCATTTATTTCTGCGATTCCTAACAACCCTACGCTGTATGACCCATTGAAACAATTCAAACATACAAAGAAACGCCAGGAACGGCTGCTTGGTATTTTAGAAAAAGATGGTGTCATTACTAAGAAGCAATACAAAAAAGCAGTGAAAGAAAAAATCAGCTTGTCCTTAAGTGAAAAGAAAAATCTTTACCCTGACTATGTGACCTACGCCAATGAAGAATTTACCGATCTGGTGTCTGATCAGGAAGGCTTTACAAAACGATTGAAAAAAGCCAAAACAGCTGGCGCAAAAAAGGCAATTCAAAAAGAATTATCAGAAAAGGTCAGTGCATTGCTTCAAGATGGTGTGAAGATTTATACAGCACTAGACCCTTCCTTACAACAAAGAGCGGTCTATCAGCTCAATGCACAATTGCCTTATCAAGGTGTGGAAGGCGGTTCAGCAGTCATTAACCACCAAACCCATCAAATCGTCGCACTTGCTGGCGGGAAGAACTATAAAAAGTTTGATTTCAACTACGCCTATCAAGCGCAAAGACAACCAGGTTCCGCAATTAAGCCGCTGTTAGATTATGGCCCTTATATTGATCAAACCGGTGCCACGGCATCAAGCAAAATCAGTGCCGGCAAGTTTTGCAGTAGCGGATATTGCCCGCAAAACTATAATCATAAAACGTATGGAACTGTAACACTTGAAACAGCCTTTAAGAACTCTTACAATACACCAGCGATTCGTATGCTTGATACAGTCGGTGTCAAAAAAGGCTTCAGCTATTTAGAAAAGTTCTCATTCGAACATATTGTCGCAGATGATTACCGCCTCCCTTCTGCACTTGGAGGATTTACAAAAGGCTTCTCGCCGCTAGAAATAACCGATGCCTATACCGTGTTTGGCAATCAAGGTGCCTATACGCGAAATCACTCCATTACAAAGGTCACAGACTTAAACGGCAAAACCCTTTACAAGTGGAAAGAGTCGCCGAAACAAATCTACTCTCAGCGTACAAATGAAACAATGCGCAAGCTGCTTGCCTCTGTTGTGAAAAGTGGAACAGGGAAAAAGGCGAATTTCAATTCTCCTTACATTGGGGGAAAAACAGGCACATCCAATGACTACAAAGACATTTGGTTTGTTGGCCTGACAGATCAATACACAATGGGTGTATGGGTCGGAAGAGATAGAGGAACCGTTGAATCGATTTATAGTTCAAGCCCGCACTTACGTATTTGGAAACAAACTATGCAATACGCTAGATAAACAGGAGGATTGATTGCAATGCATTCAACACAACCCTCTCACTTCATTTTATTTGACGGTGTCTGCAACGTGTGCAGTGGTGCTGTTCAGTTTATCATCAAGCGCGACCCGAATGAGCGGATGATGTTTGCTTCTTTACAATCAGATACAGGGCAGCGTGTTTTAAAAGAAAACGGCTTGCCTTTAGATGAGTTCAATTCATTCATTTATATTGAAAATGGGACCCTTTATATGAAGTCAACAGGCATCTTAAAAGCCGCACGGCATTTAAAAGGGATATACAGATGGAGCTATTTACTCCTCGCGATCCCTCGTCCAATCCGTGACTGGTTTTATCAGCTCATTGCAAAGAATCGCTATAAATGGTTTGGTCAAAAAACATCCTGTATGATGCCTACACCAGAAATTCAGAAGCGGTTTCTTCCATAAAAAAGCATCCTCCATCATCGGAGGATGCTTTCTTTCGTCTGATTAAGCTGGCAGACTCGCCATCACACTGTTATAAAGCTTAATAAATAAGTACAAAATGCCAATCAAAAACGTGGCCCAAAACAGCAGATTAAACATCATAAACCCAATTAAATTCAGCATGGAAAGTGATTGATAAATGCGTACCACAACCCAGATAAAATAGACGAGACTTGCTAAAACAAAAAGCCCAACAAGCAAAATAAGCTGCTGCGTCAATAGAAATGCAAGTAAGCTGGCAAACAAATAGACAACCGATGCAATCCGAATTTTCTTTAAGTTCTCCCCTTCAGGGTCCTTTGCAAAAAAGAGCAGCGCCAACTCTAACACCGTATCTGCAATGAGTTTTAAAGCAGATAAAATCATAAAATAAACAAGTGCAAATGCGGCAAATAAAGCAAGACGAATGCCCTGTTCAGAGAAAAATTCCAGCATTCCTTTTAAAATCCCTGCTTGGGTCAAGAAGTCAGTCGTGATACCTACTGTAAAAATAGAAAAGGCAGAGCTGAATAGCAAAATCGAAATCAGCGGAAAATATCCAGTCAAATATGTATTTTTCATAAATAGATCCTTTCTCATAAGCTCATTTTTATTATGGCTCACTTAAAACGGATTGACAAGATGCTTTCCAAGTAAACTGGAATCTAAATCAAATTTGTGATTTTGCACGTACATTCCTTCACAAACTTACATTTTCCCGTTAAAGTATTACTATTACGAAAAAATTGCGCGTTAGGGGTATACTCGTGAAAAAAACTTTAAGACTGCAAACACGGCTGACGATCTTTGTCTGTATTGTTGTCCTGATCTCCCTCTGTATCACATTCTTTACGATCTGGTCAGAAACAGCCAAAAATATTCATCAGCAGGAACGTGATATCGCCCTCTCCACTGCCAAAATGGTCGCAGAGGCTCCGATCACAGCGAAATCATTGGAAAAAGATCAATCATATACAGCACTACGGAAATATACAACCAATGTGCAGCGTATCACCAAAACCGAATTCGTTGTCGTCATGGATATGAACGGTATCCGCAAAACACATCCGAATCCGCAAAAGATTGGGAAGCGATTTGCTGGCGGTGATGAAAAACCGGCATTACAGGGTAAAGAACATATTAGTACCGCATCTGGAACACTTGGCAAGTCCATGCGTGCCTTTGTTCCTGTTTATAACCAAGATGGCAAGCAGCTCGGGGCTGTGGCAGTTGGGATTACATTAAAGGAAATTGATTTAATTATTCATCAAAGCCTGCTCCCGCTCTACTTTGTCACATCTCTAAGCCTTTTATCTGGCATTATCGGCGCACTCATTGTGGCACGTAAAGTAAAGAAGATTATGTTTGGACTAGAGCCAGATGAAATTGCCACCTTATTAAAAGAACGAAGCGCTATGCTAGAGTCAACAAAAGAAGGCATTCTTGCTGTCGATCAGCACGGTAAAATCAAGCTGGCAAATGCAGAAGCTAAACGCCTTTTTCATAATATGGGCATTATGGTTGACCCTAGAGAACAAGATGTACAGGCCCTTCTACCTTCAAGCGGCTTAAAGCAAGTAATCGAAACACGGAAACCGCTGCTTGATCGCGATGTCAGAATGAACGGACTAGAGCTTGTCTTTAATGAGGTACCGATTACGGTAAAAGGAGAAATTGTCGGAGCGATCGCAACCTTCCGTGACAAAACAGAAGTCAAACACCTGGCTGAGCAGCTGAGCGGGGTGAAGATGTATGCCAATGCACTTCGTGCCCAGTCACACGAATTTATGAACAAGCTCCATGTCATTTTAGGATTGGTCCAGCTGAAGAACTATGATGACCTTGGCACCTATATTAAAGATATTGCGATTTATCAGCAGACAGAAACAAATGAAATCATCAACCATGTGAAAAACTCAGTCTTAGCCGGGTTTTTACTAGGAAAACAAAGCTACATCAGAGAACAAGGCGCAGCTTTAGAAGTCAATTGCAGTACACAGGTACCAAACTCGGAGGACCCAGCAGTCACACATGACCTTATTACGGTCATCGGTAATCTGTTAAATAACGCACTCGATGCCGTTTCCCATACAGAGAACAAAAATATTTCCATCTCATTCAGATATGTCCAAGAGCAGCTTCATATTGAAATTACAGACACAGGTGTCGGTCTGACAAAAGAAGAACAGGACATTATGTTTGATCAAGGCTTTTCAACAAAAGGAGAAGACAGAGGTTTTGGCCTTTACTTTGTTGACCAAAGCATCAAAAAACTGAACGGACATATGATCGTCACAAGCGAAAAAGGAGAAGGAACGACCTTTAGTCTCCGTATTCCATATAAACAAAAGGAGGATTCACATGATTAATGTGTTGATCGTAGAAGATGACCCAATGGTCGGGGAGCTGAATAAACGCTACTTGACCCAAATAGAAGGATTTGAATTAAAAGGGATTGCCACCTCATTTCAAAAGGCACTAGACATCTTAAAATCAGAAATCATTCACCTTGTATTGCTTGATATTTATATGCCTGGACAAAATGGGCTCGCCCTATTATCAGAAATTCGTGAGCAAAAGCATTCCGTTGACGTCATCGTCATTTCAGCTGCAAATGAAGTGGATGTCGTACAGCAAACGATGCGAAACGGAGCTGTCGACTATTTAATCAAACCTTTTGAGTTTGAACGCTTCCAATCAGCACTGGCAGAATATAAAAGAAAACATGCCCTATACCAAACGATGAACAGCATCTCGCAAAATGATTTAGACGCGAAGCTTTTTCATAAAAAAGCAGAGGCGGAAAAAGTCCTGCTGCCAAAAGGCCTGACGAAGAGCACACTCAAACTCATCTGGACAAGCATTCAATCATTCGGTCAGCAGGCTTTCACGACCGAAGACCTAGCCAATCATACTGAAATCTCCCAAGTTTCGATTAGAAAATATTTGAAATTTCTTGAGGATATCGAAGTGGTTGATGTGGAGATGGCATACGGGACAATCGGCCGCCCTGTTTTCCAATATAAACTGAATACAAGCAACATGAATTTGATTCAGCAATATCTTTAATTTGACACATCTGACCTTTCTCAAAGGCCAGATGTTTTTTTATGGCATACGATGTCACAAACCCCTTGATATCAGTGGTTCCACTGTAGTAGAGCACATCATAAAAGCGGCATTATATCATATTTCAGCACATAAAAAGACATCGAATTTAGCCTTTTAACATTTTTTTAAAAATAAAACAAATTTCTATTTATTTATTCGATGGGAAATGATAAATTATGATTGATTAGTTCAACGAGATATAAGTCTGATGTCTTACATCTTCTCTCCTGTTTCCATCAATTTTAAAAGAATGCAGGATAAAATACCCTTTTCACAAGGATAGGAGAAGGCAAGAGTCGGTCTTTTTTCGCGAGACTTTTCTGAAACTTTTAAATTTTATAGGGGGTTATGTTTTGAAGAAGCGCAAAATTGGACTTGCATTGTCCTTAGTCGTAGCAGCAGGAACCATCCTTGGAGCATGCGGCAACTCTGGCTCAAACAGCGGTGAAAACAAAAAAGATAAAGATCAATTCACTGTTGCAATGGTAACTGATGTCGGTGGTGTCGATGACAAATCGTTTAACCAATCTGCTTGGGAAGGTTTACAAGCATTTGGGAAAGACAACAATTTAACAAAAGGTAAAAACGGCTTTGATTACTTACAATCTAAATCAGACGCTGACTATACAACAAACTTAAACACACTTGCTCGTGAGAAATTTGATTTGATTTACGGAATTGGTTTCTTAATGCAAGATTCTATTACTGAAATTGCTGATCAACGTAAGAAAAACCACTTTGCCATCGTTGATGCAGTTGTAAAAAAAGACAACGTAGCAAGCATTACATTTAACGAAAATGAAGGTTCATTCCTTGTAGGTGTGGCAGCGGCTCTTTCTACAAAATCAAACAAAATTGGTTTTGTTGGCGGCGTTGATTCTGAATTAATCAGAAAATTCGAAGTTGGTTTCCGTGCAGGCGTTGAAGCAGCTAATCCAAAAGCAAAAGTTGAAGTGAAATATGCTGGTGCATTCGATAAAGCAGACATCGGTAAAGCAACAGCTGAAAGTATGTACAAATCTGGCGTTGACGTCATTTACCACGCAGCAGGCGGAACTGGAACTGGTGTCTTCACAGAAGCGAAAAACCTGAAAAAAGCTGATCCTGACCGCAAAGTGTGGGTCATTGGTGTTGATAAAGACCAGTATGACGAAGGTAAAGTACCTGGAACAAAACAAAGTGTCACTCTTACTTCTATGATTAAGAAAGTAGACACAGCGGTACAAGACTTAACAACAAAAGCAAAAGAAGGTAAATTCCCTGGTGGCGAAGTCATCACGTACGGTCTGAAAGAAGGCGGCGTTGACATCTCTCCATCTCAAGAGAATCTTGATAAAGATGTATTGAAGAAAATCGAAGAATGGAAACAAAAAATCATCAAGGGTGAAGTGAAAATCCCTGCAACACGTGATGAACTAAAAGATTTTAAAGCTTAATTTGTGCATCGGGATAAGCGCGTCTTATCCCCTTGCCTCTCCTTTACCTCCTCTTTATTCGTAAAAGGTGGTAAAAGAAAAGCTGCAGCCTTGTTTTGCAGCTTTTCTTTTGCTAGTTTTTATCTTCATCAGCACCCTAAAAAAGGAGCGGTTAAACCTGTGGATTATGTCATTGAAATGTTGAATATACGCAAAGAATTCCCTGGCATTGTAGCAAATGATAACATTACGCTACAGCTAAAAAAGGGCGAAATTCATGCGCTGCTTGGTGAAAACGGCGCTGGAAAATCAACGCTTATGAACGTGCTTTTCGGACTTTATCAGCCTGAAAAAGGTGAAATCAAGGTACACGGAAAACCGGTTACAATCTCAAGTCCAAATGATGCAAGTGATTTAGGCATTGGAATGGTCCATCAGCATTTTATGCTAGTTGATACATTTACTGTGGCTGAAAACATCATTTTAGGAAAAGAGCCAAAGAAATTTGGAAAGATTGACAAAGAACAAGCCATTCAGCAAGTGCAGGAACTTTCTGACCGTTATGGACTGAAAATAGACCCTGCCGCTAAAGTATCTGACATCTCAGTCGGTATGCAGCAGCGAGCAGAAATCTTAAAAACACTATACCGCGGCGCTGACATCTTGATCTTCGACGAACCAACAGCCGTCTTAACACCTCAAGAAATAAAAGAACTCATACAAATTATGAAAAACTTAATCAATGAAGGCAAATCCATTATTTTAATTACCCACAAGCTAAAAGAAATTATGGATGCCTGTCATCGCGTGACCATTATCCGAAAAGGGCAAGGTATTCGTACACTTGATGTGGAACACACAAACAAAGACGAGCTTGCCAGCTTAATGGTCGGCCGAGAAGTCTCATTTAAAACAGACAAAAAAGCAGCCTCCCCTGCTGAAGAAGTCTTGCAAATTCAAGATCTCACTGTCAAAGATGCGCGAGGAATTGAAGCTGTGAAACAACTCAATTTATCAGTGAAAGCTGGTGAGATTGTTGGAATTGCGGGTGTAGACGGAAATGGTCAATCTGAATTAATTGAAGCCATTACAGGTCTGAAAAAATCCGAATCTGGCACGATCATGCTAAACGGGAAAGCCATTCAAAATCTCCCGCCTCGTAAGGTCACAGAATCTGGTATCGGTCATATTCCTCAAGACCGTCATAAGCACGGACTTGTCCTTGACTTTTCAATTGGAGAAAATATTTCCTTACAAACGTATTATCAGCGTCCATATTCGAAGTTTGGCTTGATGAATATGAAAAATATTTATCAAAAAGCAAAACGAATCATTGCTGAATACGACGTACGGACACCTAGTGAATATACAGAAGCACGTGCGCTCTCAGGCGGTAACCAGCAAAAAGCCATTATTGGCCGTGAAGTGGACCGAAATCCTGATTTATTAATTGCTGCACAGCCGACACGTGGACTTGATGTCGGAGCCATTGAATTTGTTCATAAACGTCTGATTGAACAAAGGGATTCAGGCAAAGCTGTTCTGCTCATCTCCTTTGAGCTTGATGAAATTATCAATGTCAGTGATAAGATTGCTGTGATTTTCGAAGGCAGCATTATTGCCATTGTTGATCCAAAAGAAACAACAGAGCAAGAACTTGGTCTGTTAATGGCTGGAAGTACGCAACAGGAAGTGGGGAAAGAAGCAAATGTCTAATCGCTTAACAAATCTGCTGATTCCGCTTATAGCCATTGTACTTGGTCTTTTCGTTGGGGCCATCATTATGCTGGCAAGCGGTTATAGTGTCATCGAAGGTTATAGCGCCCTTTGGAATGGCGTCTTCGGTGAAACGTATTATATGGGAGAAACCATCCGACAAGTCACGCCTTATATTTTATCAGGACTTGCTGTTGCCTTTGCATTTCGGACAGGCCTCTTTAATATCGGGGTAGAAGGTCAAATGCTGATTGGCTGGGTAGCTGCTGTATGGATCGGCACAACTGTCCATGCACCTATGTATATCCATCTGCCTCTTGCACTGATCACAGCAGCAGTTGCTGGTGCATTATGGGGCTTTATTCCCGGATTTTTAAAAGCTCGTTTTTACGTACATGAAGTCATTGTCACCATCATGATGAACTACATTGCCCTTCATGTCACAAATTATTTGATTTCAAATGTCTTAACAAACAATAAAGATAAAACAGAAAAAATTGATGCAACAGCTTCCCTTCGATCTGGTTTTTTTGAGCAGATCACTGATTTCTCTAGAATGCATAATGGGATTTTTGTTGCCATTATTGCGGCTGTTGTCATGTGGATTATTATCCAGAAAACCTCTAAAGGGTTTGAATTACGCGCAGTTGGGATGAACCAGCAGGCCTCTCATTATGCTGGGATGAACGTTCGACGCAACATCATTTATGCGATGCTCATTTCTGGTGCCTTTGCAGGTCTTGCAGGTGCGATGGAAGGACTCGGAACATTTGAATATGCTTCGATTAAAGGATCATTCACTGGCGTTGGTTTTGACGGAATCGCTGTTGCCTTATTAGGCGGAAATACAGCTGTTGGTGTCGTCTTAGCGGCATTATTGCTTGGTGGATTGAAAGTCGGTGCTTTAAACATGCCGCTTGAATCTGGCGTACCGACTGAGGTCGTTGATATTGTGATTGCGATCATTATTCTTTTCGTTGCCTCAAGCTATATCATCCGTCTTGTCATTCAACAATTGAAGAAAAAGGGGGGAAAATAAGTGGGATTTCTGCAAATTCTTGAAATCATCGTCCCAGCTACACTCGTTTATGCTGCACCACTTATTTTAACCGCTCTTGGAGGCGTCTTTTCAGAAAGATCAGGTGTCGTCAATATCGGTCTTGAAGGTTTGATGGTCGTCGGAGCATTTTCTAGTATTATTTTTAACTTAATGTTTGCTGATACGTTTGGTGCCTTGACCCCGTGGCTCGGTCTACTTGTTGGTATGGCCATTGGCGGCGTGTTCTCACTCATTCACGCTGTTGCCACTATTACGTTCAGAGCAGATCAAACGGTCAGTGGTGTTGCGATTAACATGCTTGCCCTTGGTGCTACGCTGTTTGTTGTCAAACTGATTTATGGAAAAGCACAAACGGATAAAATTACAGAACCTTTCTATAAAGGAGATATTCCCCTTTTAAGTGACATTCCGATCATTGGTGATATTTTCTTTAAAGATGTGTATTATACGTCCATTCTCGCATTGGTTCTTGCGGTTGTCGCTTGGTTTGTTTTATTTAAAATGCCGTTTGGCTTGCGACTTCGTGCAGTCGGAGAGCATCCAATGGCAGCTGATACAATGGGAATCAAGGTATACCGAATGCGCTATATCGGCGTCTTCATTAGTGGTCTATTTGGCGGTCTTGGCGGAGCTGTGTATGCATCGACCATCGCTCTTGATTTCTCACACGCCACCATTACAGGACAAGGCTTCATTGCGTTAGCCGCCCTTGTTTTCGGGAAATGGCACCCATTTGGCGCTATGGGCGCTGCTTTATTCTTTGGATTTGCACAAAGCTTAAGCATCATTGGCTCTCTGCTTCCGCTGTTTCAAGATATCCCGAACGTGTACATGCTCATTGCACCATATGTGCTGACGATCCTAGCTCTTACTGGCTTCATTGGACGAGCAGACGCTCCAAAAGCACTTGGTACTCCTTATTTAAAAGGAAAACGATAAATAAATACCATGTATGATCACTCCCCTGAAGGACAAACTATCTTCAGGGGATTTTTGTATGATAAAAACGACAAAACCCCCGTTTATTTTACTTTTATTACACTTAATTTAGTTTAATAAATAGATGAGTGTCACAGAATCTTCTACAATTGAGACAAATAGCATTTGGGGGTGTTTATGTGGCTAATACACAACAATTGAAATCGATTACAAACGATTCTGACAATAATAAAAGCGTTTTCCGAAAAATTCTTTCTTGGAAAATTGGTGTTATTGATCTACCTGTGTATATAGTACTTGCAGCGATTATTTTAACTGCCGCTTATTTTAATAAAATTCCAGCAAATATGCTTGGTGGTTTCGCTGTTATTATGATTTTAGGGATTTTCCTAGGAGATGTAGGACAACGTATTCCAATCTTAAAAGATATTGGTGGACCGGCGATTCTTTCTTTATTCGTACCATCGTTCCTGGTCTTTTTTCATGTTCTGAATCCAAACTCGTTGGAAGCGGTTACGTCTCTGATGAAAACGTCGAACTTCCTATACTTCTATATATCTGCTCTTGTAGTAGGTAGTATTCTTGGGATGCAACGAACTGTTTTAGTACAAGGCCTTATTCGTATGTTTGTTCCTCTTGTTGCAGGTACAATTACTGCTGTAGCTGCTGGAATTCTAGTGGGTCTTCTAGTTGGTTACACACCGCATCATTCGTTCTTCTTTATCATTGTACCGATTATTGCCGGTGGTGTCGGTGAAGGGATATTGCCATTATCGATTGCTTATTCGCAAATTCTTGGTGTATCAGCAGAGTCATTAATTTCTCAATTGATTCCGGCTGCTGTTATTGGGAACGTCATTGCCATCATTTGTGCTGGCGCAATGAAAAAGCTTGGTGAAAAACGTCCTGAACTAAACGGGAACGGAAGACTTGTTAAATCAAAAGAAGCAAATGAAATCTTTGAACAGCCTGACATGGATACTAAAGTTGACTTCAGCTTAATGGGTGCAGGTGTGCTTGTTGCATGTACAACTTTTATCTTTGGCGGCTTATTAGAAAGTTTTGTTCATATTCCAGGTCCAATCTTAATGATTGTTCTTGCTGCATTAATCAAATACTTAAACGTGATGCCTCAGCATTTGCAAAACGGCTCACAACAGTTCTACAAGTTTGTATCGAAAAGCTTTACATGGCCTCTAATGGTTGGTTTAGGAATTCTATACATTCCACTTGATGATGTGGCCACTGTTATTTCGATTCCTTTCGTATGTGTATGTATTGCTGTTGTTCTAGGCATGGTTGGTTCTGGTTACTTTGTTGGTAAATTCATGAACATGTATCCAGTTGAATCTGCCATTGTGACTGGCTGTCACAGTGGATTAGGCGGTACTGGTGATGTTGCGATTCTTTCAGCTTCTGGAAGAATGGGCCTTATGCCTTTCGCTCAAGTCTCTACACGTCTTGGCGGAGCAGCAACCGTTATTTGCGCAACAATCTTACTCAGAATGTTTACTTAAAAAAGAAACAAAAAGCATGTCCCTTTCATAAGGGACATGCTTTTTTTATATTTCTTTTCTCCCATACATCCTCATTCATCAGCTAATACAATTCGTATATACTCCCGAGGCTGAAAAGGATACTGTTTCGCCTGCGGATAGGTCATATGGAGGAGATGTTCAGAAAATAGCGGCCATTCACTCCCAGCCTGCCACCTTTTTTGATCATTTCGTTCAATCAAGAATGCTCCTCCTAAAATCGTGCAGAATATGCTTAAGCTGATGGCGATCTTTCGTTTCATTTGATCAGCTCCTTTAAGAAAAGCATGTACGAAATACAAAACAATATACAACGAGTTTCATTTTTGATAAAATATTTTTTGTGGTCAAAAGAACTCAAAATAATTTCGATTTGCCGTAAATCAGTTCAAACCAATGCACTATGTCTGTATTTACGCTATAATTTTAGTTACCAGTTCTTTAGAACGTGAATTTATATTGATCAAAGGAGGTTCATTTTCTTGCAGCTTATTCACTTCGCCATCCTATCACCTTTTTTACTTGCCTTTGTCGTCCCTTTTCTCTTTAAATACGTAAGGCGTATACATACAGGATGGTTTGTTCTCATCTTGCCTATTCTTTTATTTACCTATTTCATCCAAATGCTCCAGATCACCTCGAATGGACGAACGTTGTTCTCACAAGCTGAATGGATTCCCTCTCTAGGGATGAATTTCACTGTGTATGTAGATGGTCTCAGCCTGTTATTTGCTTTACTCATCACAGGTATTGGTGCACTTGTGGTACTGTACAGTATTTTCTACTTATCAAAGGAAAAAGAACAGCTTGGCTCTTTCTATACGTATTTATTAATGTTTATGACCGCTATGCTCGGTGTTGTTCTCTCTGACAACATGGTCGTACTTTATTTGTTCTGGGAGCTAACTAGTATCTCTTCCTTCCTCTTAATTGGGTATTGGTATAAGCGTGAGCGTTCTCGTTACGGAGCAACCAAATCACTGCTTATTACTGTGTTTGGTGGATTAGCTATGCTTGGCGGCTTCATCCTCATTTACCTGATCACTGATTCATTCAGTATTCGCGAAGCAGTCAATCAGCTTCAGCTCATTATGGCATCACCTTATTTCATCCCTGCGATGGTTCTCATTTTACTAGGGGCCTTCACGAAATCAGCGCAGTTCCCATTTTATATTTGGCTGCCTGATGCCATGGAAGCACCAACCCCTGTAAGCAGTTATCTACATTCTGCTACTATGGTCAAAGCCGGTATTTATCTGGTTGCCCGCTTTAGTCCGATTTTTGCTATATCAGAGGTGTGGTTTTGGACCATTTCGATTGTCGGACTTATCACACTATTCTGGGGATCTTTCCACGCCGTTCGGCAAAATGATTTGAAAGCCATTCTGGCCTTCTCGACAGTGAGTCAACTCGGGATGATTATGCTCATGCTAGGAGTAGGCGCAGCTGCCATTCATGAAAACAACCCTGCCTTTTTTGGCGCAGCCGTTCTTGCTGCTATTTTTCATCTCATTAACCACGCAACCTTTAAAGGTAGTCTCTTTATGGCAGCAGGGATTATCGATCACGAAACAGGTACACGTGATATTCGCAAATTAGGTGGATTAATGACCATCATGCCAATTACCTTTACAATTACGTTAATTGGTACATTCTCGATGGCTGGACTCCCGCCATTTAATGGATTTTTAAGTAAAGAGCTATTTTTCACAAGTATGATCCGGATTTCTGACATCAGCTTTACGGATGTGTCAACATGGGGGGCTGTCTTCCCTGCTATCGCTTGGCTCGCTAGTGTGTTCACGTTCATCTACAGTATGATGATCGTCTTCAAAACATTTAGAGGCCGTCTGAATATCGATCAATTGGAGAAAAAACCGCATGAAGCACCGATTGGTATGCTGATCCCGCCAATTATTTTAGCTGCACTTGTGGTCACGTTCTTCTTTTTCCCTAATATTCTTGCCTATTCTGTCATTGAACCTGCCATTCAAGCGATCATTCCAGAAGCCATTCAAACAGGAAGCCGCTTTGCAGTAAAAATTGAAGCGTGGCATGGATTCCAGCCAGAGCTTTACATGACAATTGGTGTAGTTGCGCTCGGTACCATTGGCTATTTAACGCTGTCAAAATGGCGCCCAATGTACAACATATTTAAGGAAAAATGGTCATTTAACGCTTTGTATGATCGTTCACTTATAGGTGTAGAAAAAGGGGCTTACCGCCTAACAAACAGCTATATGACAGGATTCCTTCGTGACTATCTTGTCTATGTATTTGGGTTTATGATTATCGTGCTTGGCAGCGTGATGTTCTACAAGCAAGCCTTCTCATTTCAAACTGAGCACGCTGCATCAATCGGCACGTACGAAGTCATCCTTTCACTTGTGATGGTCGCAGCGACAGTCACGACTGTATTTGCTCGTTCACGCTTAACAGCTATTATTGCGCTAGGTGTTATGGGCTACACACTGTCACTATTCTTCGTGATTTTCAGAGCACCTGACCTTGCGCTGACACAGCTCATTATTGAAACCATTTCTGTCGCGCTGTTTTTACTTTGCTTCTATCATTTGCCAAAGCTGAGCCTGAAGCAAAAAACACGAAGATTTAAATTAACAAATTTGATCATCTCATTAGGTGTTGGAGTCGTTGTCACCTGTCTTGCTTTCGCTTCAACAAGCCAGCAATCTCTTGACACAATTTCAACGTACTTCATTGAAAACAGCTACAAACTGGCTGGCGGAGACAATATTGTCAATGTCATTCTTGTCGATTTCAGGGGCTTTGATACACTCTTTGAGATTACAGTGCTGGCCATTGCGGCACTCGGTATTTATGGATTATTGAAGGTAAAAGCACAAGGAAAACGGAAGAGAGGCTTACGGCGATGAGAAAGATTGATACGAATGATATGCTCTTACAAGTCACAACTAAAATTACAGCATTCATCATCTTGCTTTTCTCACTTCACCTATTTCTTGCAGGACATAACAATCCTGGCGGAGGATTCATTGGCGGTTTGATGAGTGCTGGTGCTGTCGTCCTTCTGCTTTTAGCCTATGACCTTAAAACAGTCAGACGCATTTTACCATTTGACTTTATTTATGTGGCTGGTGTCGGTTTGCTCGTTGCCATCCTAACAGGTATGGGATCTTTTCTGTTCGGAGCACCTTTCCTATCCCATGCATTTGATTATTTCCAACTGCCGTTTCTAGGGAAAACAGAACTGGCGACAGCGGTCCTATTTGATATCGGTGTGTATTTAGTTGTTGTTGGTGTCACCATGACCATTATTCAAACGATTGGAGAGAAGGAATAATGGAATTTCTAATGTCTATTATCGTCGGAATCATTTTTATGGCAGCGACCTATTTAATGCTTTCAAAAAGCCTTCTGCGGGTCATCGTCGGTACTGCCGTTTTAAGTCACGGCGTCCATTTGCTTCTATTAACAATGGGCGGCTTAAAAAAGGGAGCACCTCCTATTTTGAAAGAGGGGCTCACATCCTATGTAGATCCATTGCCACAAGCATTAATTTTAACAGCCATTGTCATTGCTTTTGGTGTAACATCCTTTTTGCTCGTGATGGCCTTCCGTGCCTTCCAAGAGCTGAGAACAGATGACATGGATCAAATGAGAGGAAATGATCAGCATGAATAATCTCGTGATCCTGCCTATATTAATTCCATTACTAGCTGCTACACTATTGATTTTTATGAATAAAAACACCATGCTGTCGAGAGGCTTTAGTGTGTTTGCATCTCTTTTAGCCATTATCTGTAATGTCTATTTGGTCCAAACGATTTTCACAAACGGCATACAAACCCTTTATTTGGGCGGCTGGAAAGCACCGTTTGGCATTGCCCTTGTGGCCGATCAGTTTGCTGCGCTTCTTGTGCTGACCGCTTCCATTGTTGGACTTGTCACAGTTCTTTTTTCCTTTCAAACGATTGGGAAAGAAAGAGAGCGGCTGTTCTATTATTCTGGTGTCCAATTCTTGTTAGCTGGTGTCAGTGGTGCCTTTTTAACGGGAGATATTTTCAACCTGTTTGTCTTCTTTGAATTGTTGCTGATGGCATCTTATATGCTCATTGTTCTGGGTGGTTCAAAGCCTCAGCTTCGTGAATCACTGAAATATATTGTGTTTAATATTATCTCATCGGCATTATTTATTGTTGGCGTAGCGTGTTTATATGCAGTCACAGGCACACTGAACATGGCTGATTTAAGTGTGAAAATAGCTGAATCTGGGCAAACAGGGTTAATCACCGTGATTTCGATTCTGTTCCTGATCGTATTTGGCTTAAAAGCTGGGGTCTTCCCGCTTTATTTCTGGTTGCCAGGGTCTTATCATGCTCCGCCAGCAGCGATTTCAGCTTTGTTTGGTGCACTGCTGACAAAGGTCGGGCTATATGCGATTGCCAGGGTCTTTACGCTCATCTTTATACATGATACAGGTTTTACACATACAATTATGGCCTGGCTAGCCGCTCTAACGGTTATATTCGGTGTCATTGGCTCTATCGCCTATTCTGATGTGCAAAAAATTGTGATTTATAACATTGTCACGGCTGTTGGTGTCATTTTGTTTGGGATTGCGGCCAATACACCGGCATCACTTCAAGGCGCCATTTATTACCTCATTCACGATATGGTGATCAAAGGAGCTCTATTTATGCTCGCAGGGGCACTGTTTGTGTATGCTGGAACCAACCATCTGAAAAAAATGGGTGGGCTGATTCAATCCCAGCCTCTACTCGGCTGGATGTTCTTCATATCGGCTTTATCACTTGCGGGTATTCCTCCGCTAAGTGGATTTGTTGGCAAGCTGAAAATTGTTGAAGGTGGGTTTTCTGCTGGGTACATGACGTTCTCTATCCTTGTTTTACTGTCCAGTCTTCTTGTCCTTTATTCTGTTATGAGGATTTTCATGCTCGCGTTTTGGGGAGAGGAACAGGATATGCGAAGAAGAAAGCCATCCATTAGAGGAATGGTGTATCCTGGGGTACTGCTTGTTGTCTTATCTCTTGCGATTGGATTAGGCACAGAATTCATTGCACCTTATATCAATCAAGCTGCGGAAATGCTTTCAACACCAGAAAAATATATTCAAGCTGTGCTGAAGGAGTAGATGAACATGGCCTTTCAAATATTATTAAACGCCCTCCTCGCCTTTACATGGATGTTTATGAATGATACATACAGAGCTGCAGACTTTGTATCAGGCTTTGCACTAGGGATGATCGCCATTTTTATGCTGCGGCGATTCTTCCCGCAACGTTTTTACGGCTATGCCCTGTATGCGATTTTCAAGCTCGTCATCATTTTTATCAGAGAGCTGCTTCTTGCTAATTTGAGTGTACTCAAGACGGTGTTATCTCCAAAGCTTAAAATCAAGCCTGGTATTTTCGCCTTTCGTACAGATTTAAAAACAGATTGGGAAATCACCATACTGGCCAATATGATTACATTAACACCTGGTACACTGGTCATCGATATTTCCGATGATCGCTCGATTTTATATATTCATGCGATGGATATTGAAGATGCTGAAAAAGCCATCCACGATATTCGGGTATCATTTGAAAAAGCGATTCAGGAGGTGAGCGGTAAGTAATGGAACTGATCTTGCAAATGTCACTTGGAATTCTTGCGCTGTCTACTTTGCTTTTTGTCATACGGGTCATCAAAGGACCTTCTATCCCTGATCGTGTCAGTGCGCTTGATGCGATAGGAATCAATTTAATTGGGATGACAGCCATCGTGTCTATCTTACTGAAAACCACTACGTTCTTTGAAATTATTTTACTGCTCGGTATTCTTGCCTTTATCGGCACTGTCGCTTTTTCCAAATTCCTTGAGAAAGGGGAAGTGATTGAAAATGATCGTCATCGCTAAAGCGATCGTGATTTTCTTTATTCTGCTTGGCTCTATCCTCTGTTTGATTTCAGCCATTGGTGTCCTTCGCCTGCCGGATGTTTACACACGTATGCATGCTGCATCAAAAGCATCGACACTTGGTGTTGTTCTCATTTTAGTTGGTGTGTTCTTTCATGAATGGTTTCTTGCAGGGATCATCTCTGCGAAAATCCTGCTTGGGATTGTCTTTATCTTTCTGACCGCACCAGTCGGCGCTCATTTGATCGGAAGAGCCGCTTACAACACTGGTGTGAAAATGGACAAACGAAGTGTCCAAGATGATTATGGCGGTTTCCGTAACTTTGTCATTAAACGAAAAGAAGACTCTTATTTATAAATGAAGAACCTGACATTCAGGTCTTGTTCACTTTACCTGCATGTTCATAAAAGGGTATTAAAAAAAGCTTCCGCTGCACCGGGAGCTTTTTTATATGCGATCAATGACAGCGAGTGTACATCTTGACGTACAGATATGACGGTCTCGATCATCTTTTATATCGATTTGGAATACCATTGTACGCCGTCCTACATGTACAGGAACAGCTGTAGCTGTCACCACTCCATCACGTACAGATTTTAAATGATTGGCATTGATTTCAATACCTGAACAAACCTGCTGAGTTAAGTCTAAATGAGCAGCAGCACCCATGCTTGCCACTGTTTCTGCTAGAGCAGCTGATGCTCCTCCATGCAGTAATCCAAATGGCTGTTTTGTTCGGTGATCAACTGGCATTGTCGCCACGCATCGTGACGTATTGCATTCCACAATCTCAATCCCCAGTGCCTCAAGCAGTGTATTTGAACCACTCACATCCATCAAGGCCCTCTCCCTTCACACGTTTACAGCACACTTTCCGATTTTGCAATTAACACCGCTTCTGTTCGAGATCCAACATTCAGCTTATTAAAGATGGAGGTCAAACTGTATTCAATCGAGCGTTTGCTCAAATGAAGCACATCGGCGATCTCTTGGTTTGTGTACCCTTTTTCCACTTCTCTTAAGATTAAACATTCACGCTCTGTTAACAGCTCATGATCCGTCTGCTGCGCCTGTTCTGGCTTCTCTTGCTGCTGTGAAATTAATTTCTTTAAATAGGATAGCTGAATGACAACTTCTCCTTGCAATGTGCGGTGTATGTATTCAATAATTTTGTCTTTTGTCTCTGTTTTACTTATTGCACCATGCAATCCAGCTCGAATGGCCTCTTCGAAATAATCATCTACTTCATATCCTGTATAAATGATAATTTTCACTTGTTGATTCGTTTCTAGAATTTGTTTGGCAATGTCCATTCCATTGATATCCCCGAGATTTAAATCCATCAAGATCACATCATAGATGGAAAAGTCATGCGTCTTTAAAAAGGCGCCTTCTGCATCAGGACTTAAACAATCGACTGATAGCTGCTGATCTGATTCTAATATGCTTTTTGTCCCTTCCATGACAGCCGGATGATCATCAATGACCAATATCTTCTTCATGTCTTCCTCCCTTTAAATCACTCACTTCCATTTTATATAAAAGACTTGGCAGATGCCAAGTCTTATTCCTTAAGAAATCGTTACAATTCCATTTCAATTTTCACCTTGAGCCCTTTTTCAGGTGCCGTGTGAATTTGAAGCTTTCCATTTAGAGCTTTGACTCGTTCCCTTATGCCAGAAAGACCCATGCTCATCGTGTGCTGATCAAGCTGGCTTGCATCAAATCCGACTCCATCGTCCTCATAATGGAGAACAACTTGATCTTTAATACAAATGAGCATCACTAAGACTTGGCTGGCCTTAGAATGCTTCAACGCATTGGATAACAGCTCCTGCACAATCCGGTAAATATTCAGCTGTGAGTCAATATCAATGTCCAGTTCTTTATCAAAGCGGGTTGTATTCAGCCTAATATGAAATGGCGCTTCCTCTTGAATTTGCGAAGTCAGCTTCGAAATTGCCTTCACTAACCCCAAATCATAGAGGAGCTGTGGCCGAAGTTCATGACATGTTTCTCTCGTGGTTTGAATCACCTTAGACATTTGTTCATTCCATGAGATCAATGAATTTTCAATAGATGTTGGGCATTGGTTGTTTTGGAAATTGGTTAAGAACATCTCGGACTGTCTCTTCAGTGAAATCAAATCCTGCAGCACAGAATCATGAAGATCCCTCGCTAAATCTGAACGCTGCTTCTCTTCCATGGCGAACATGACTTTCTTCAGCCAGGCGGGATTGGCTTCCCGCTGTTTCAAATCCTCAAGATGCTCCATCAATTCTTCAATCTTGACGACATTTTCTAAACTGACACTTGTGTAAAATGCCAATGTTTTCAGCCATGAAATTTCATCGCGGGTCAGCTTAGGTGTCCGTAAATTAGATAAACAGCAAATCACAAACGAGTGACCGCCCCGCTCACCAATTTTCATCATAAACCCTTTATCAAGCCCGATGATTTTACCAACTTCACCTAAAATATCTTGAAATTGGTCCACATAATCTTTCCATAGCTGGCTTTCTTCTATTGATTCATCAATTTCAACAATTTGTCCATCTGCCTTCACTTCAAGCACAAAGGCTTTGTTCACAACAAGTACTTCTAAGATGGTGTATTTTAAATGATACAATACTTGATGAAGTGATGACGCCTCACGAATAAGCTGTGTAAATTTAAATACACTATCCTGATAATTATGCTTCTCTGAAAAACGCTTCAATCGAAAACGGAAATCGATAATTTCTTTAAAGTAGAAGACGGTAAGCATAAGAATGTACGTGATAATCGTAAATTTCACTGTATAGAAATTTGCATTTGGCTTTTGAATAAAATCAAAAAGAACAACCACTAGTATTGTTGGTGTAATTGCTAAAAAACCGTAGTATTTAATCCTTCCCATAAAGAAATCAACATTATATAGCTTATTTGACATAAATTGATAGACTAAGAAAAAAGGAATTAAAAGAACAAACGATGCAACAACATACGGTGAAATAAAATATATACCAAAAAAATAAGGAATGATAAAAAATAGCATGAATGGACTGAATGCTGAGATTAAAATGAGTGCAAATGCTCGAAGTACATTGCTGACTTCATTGTCTTTCAATTTTTTAGCAGCCCTTATAGTGATAATAATCGAAAGGAAAGCCAGAACAAAAAATGAAAGTAAATTGACATATGCTAATAGATCTACTGGTCCTGCTTTATTTTTATAGAATAAAACTAATAAAACGTTAGTCACTGGAACTAGATACAAATAAAAAAGAACTCGACGACGAATAATCTCTGTTCCTAATTCTTTTAAATATTGATACATAAAGTGCATATATAGTGGAGGTACAATATTCATTGTAACGATTACAAGAATACGACTGATAGCCTCACCTTTTCCAGAACCACCAGAACTTACATAACCTATAGACACCGCCAAAAGAAATAAAGCTAAAATATAAGCTGACTCTTTTTGGTTTGCTTTATTCATTTTTAAAATCATAAATATACAAAATAGACAGATGGAATAAAGAATGACTGGTATTAGATAAATAAACAGATTCGCTTGACTCAATAACCTTACATTCTCTAAATCAATTTTATCACCATGTCTATCAACGACTAAACTTTTAACATTAGCTAAAAAACCTCTTTTAACTTCTTCAACTGGTTTTTTATTCCCATTCACTTCAAGTATGATATCGCCTTTCCTAACTCCAGCTAGATAGCTATCTGTAAAATTATCGACATCCACTACCTCAAGTTGACCCTGACTATTTTCCTTAACAGCTGCTCCAACAAAAATATTAAATACGTTGATATAAGAGATGTAAATCACATAGATGAAGCTAAGGATAACTAATATAACTGTTAACTTAGAGTAAAACTTTCTCATAATATTTATCTACTCAAGCAGTTGCCCATATGATTGCTTTAATAACGTCTTCTTTCTGGAATCCGTCAACAATAATACTTGCAGTTTCTTGATCAACGTGAAGCAATGATGCGTTCCCATTAGCAATTTGATTTAATGTTGAAGGATTCTCCACTAAATAACTAACCAATTCCTGAATTTTCATCTTCTCCATCTCCATTTAAAAAAAGTATCAGTTTTTTCTTTTTTGAAGCCTCTAAATGTAGTTTCTTGAATGCTTCTTTAAACTTATTTCTGAGAAGGTTTCTCATAATAAATACATATTGTTGAGCACCAGATTTTTTTAATTTATCCTTTAATTCTTCAGAGCCGGCACTCTTATCCTTTGATTGAAAATAACTGAGCAAGTCTGAACTAGATGGATTAAACTCATTTTTCAAGTAAACTAGCGGTAATGTTTGCATTCTTTTAAAGTCAACATTATCTTTATTAAAAAGACCTAGATAGTCATTTTCAAGCTGTTCCGCCATTCCTAGGTAATAAGCATATTCTTCTACCTTCTTTTCAAAAGAACCTGTTGCCAAAACAACACCTAACACACAAGGTAACACAAACAGTGACCCTGCTTTTAACTTCATGATATTTAAACAATCCTGCTCATTCTCTGGCTCCAGTGTCATATCTATATGCTGCCCTTGCATTGACTGAATGGAATAAGAATATACATTGTTTAAAAGCTTCGCTCCATGATCAAGCTTTGAAAACACATCAAAACTCAATGCAAAGAGAACATTCGCCGCATTAATCGCAATTCCGCTCTGACATTTCATCCAAGGATACGAATCATTATCCTGATCTTCAATATCATCTAATATATCGGCAGATAAGATGAGAAGTTCAATCCCTGCTGCCAGTTTTGTAATCGCTTGCTTGTCTTGTCCGCCAAATGCCTCATAATGTTGGTAAGCCAATTGCCCAAAATGAAATTCATTCTTTATATCTGTAAATTCGAGAAGCAGCTTTTGTAAATCATTTTGCCTGACTGCATGTTGAATAAAATCAGACATTTTCTGCTTGATTTTTGTATTCTCTAGATAGTTTAGCATACTCGATCTTGATCCTCACCCTCTCGCCTCTTATTTTACTAAAAAGAAATAAGCAAATGTCCACTGACATCACTATTTAACAATTATATAATAATATATCCTTTTTTTGTATGTATTTGGATAAAAAAAAGACTTGATGGTTATCAAGTCTTTAAGAAATTTTCACATATTCATATTTGTCGTATTGATCAATGCTTTTGTTAATGTTATGAAGAGAAGCCGTTGTTTCTCTAATTTCGTTTTCAAGTTTCCATAATAGTTGTTTAAGTTCTTCGATTTCATACTTTTCCATCGATTCCACTCTCCTTTTTTGGAAGATCAATGTATTTGTGTATGTTGATTGGGTCATAAGTATTTGATCTGTTACTAACAGTGTAAATGCTATTGAGTATTTTTTCACCGAAAAGTATGCACAAAATGTGTGCGTGATACCGCAAAATTCAATAGGTCTTTTTTCATCATTTTCAGACTTTTCAAATGATACTTTTATCTCAATTTCAAAGGAAATACGTCATTTTTGCGACATGAACAGGCATCATTCGTCACAATTCTCACGATACAGAACATACGATCCCCTCTATTTCCTCGGTTTTTCATGTTATAGGTCAGACGACAGGCTCTACTGTAGACACCGCAATTTTTTGGCGACATTCACCGAAATTGACCGCAAAAGTACCTATTTTTATGATGAATATGCAAAGGTAGAAAGATCATTTTGATTCTTTATTCGGATTTTCTTCATACATTTAGAACAGATATCCGTCCAAATTCACTTCAATGAGAGAAGAGGTGACCATGTGTTTTACTATGTTCCTTATCCGCCTTTGCAGGTTCCCGCAATGGGGAACGCATACCCGCGAACACCTATGACTTTTCCTCCAGTAGATGCTCATGCGTTTCAAAAGGCTGCAAAGGAATCAACCCGTCTCGTGGCTGATGCATCCCTCATTACACAGCAGATTTCCGGTTCGCTTTCGTTTGGACAGCGAATCATGGAAGCTGCTGAACGTGCTGACACCGCAAGTGTGATTCGAATGCTGAAGCAGATTGGGGTGAAAAGCAATATCGATATCCGCTTTAGTCCAGAAGGCATCCGTATCTACTTATCCCTCTCTTCCAGTAGGCTTTTTCTACTTTTACAGTGGGGATAACAAAGAAAAAGGCCGCTCTAGTGGGAGCGGCTTTTCTTAAGATTCAAACATTTTATGACACCATTCAATGGCTTCTATATAACAGCCGTAGGCTTCCTGCTTAGGGAGACTTCCACCTAACATCTCATCATCCCATTCATTTCGTTCAATACGTTTGGCAATGTCTAACACAAGGAAATAGTCATTTTCATAGCCAAGCAGTGCCTCACCTACTTCATCCGAAAGAGGCAGTTCTTTCACAAGTTCAGTAATGTCCGCCCTGACAAGCGTATCAATGAGTGAAAACATACCTGTCAGCATATAAGAAGCGGGATGCTCTCGTTCAGTCCGACTAGCAATGAGTTCACACGTTTTGGCACGAATGAACGACATTTTGATGATTTCCTTTTGGCTTGAGTTGGCTTGGACATTTAGTTCTTTAAATGAAAGGATAAAGATCCATCGCCGTATTTCATTAAACCCAAGCAGGATAATCGCCTGACGAATACTCTTGATTTGATAAAGACGTCTCATGCCGCCAGAATTCAGCATTTTTAATAATTGATATGAAAGGGAAAGATCACTTTCTATAAAGTGCGTCACGGTCTGAATATTCGGCTGCTCCTTGCTCAGCTCATTCAATAGCTGATGGTATGCGTGGAAGCTAGTCGATAAGGCTCGTCCCGAAATGACGTGCGGCTCACTAAAGAAATATCCTTGAAACAAATGGAAGCCAGCTTCTAACGCTTCTTCATATTCTTTTCGCGTTTCTACCTTTTCAGCAAGGAATCGAAGTCGATACTTTTTATATGTATGTAAAATGTCTCTTCGTTCTTTACATGTTGTTTTCAGAAAATCAATTTTTAAAATATCAATGCAATAGAGGAGTTCATCGAGTAACTTGTCATGAAAATGTGTTCCGCTCAGAAAGAAATCATCGAGCGCAATCGTGTATCCCCACTTTTTTAATTGCTTACATCTCATAATAAGTGCCGGGGTAATCGGTACATTTTCTAATATTTCGATCACAAGCTGATGTGGATCAAAATAAGTGAGCAGATCAGACGAAAGCAAGCTTTCGGTGAAATTGATGTAGCATCGTTTTCCTTCTGTCAGTGTTTCGATGCCAATGTTTAAAAAACTATTGATAATGAGGTCCGTTGTCGCTTGATCACCATCTTCAGCGCTATATGTATTGGTTTCACTATCTCTATAAAGCAGCTCGTATGATACGACTTGTTCTTTTCTGTTAAAAATAGGCTGCCTTGCAACAAACACCCTCAACTGCTCCATTCCTCCTTTATGCAATGACAAACAAGATGTGCCTTCAGTATACCAAATGATTGCCCATAAGGTTCATTTTGAATCGTCCAACATGAAAAAAAAGAGACCATCTGGCTTGATGATCTCCTTTCCCGGGGTAATCAGCTTTCATAAAGCTCTTTTTTGATTTTATTTTTCACATCATGGATAAACTGCATCTTATTATCCCAGCATTTTTGACTCAAATCGACTGGGTATTCTTCTGGTTTGCTGATTCGTTTGTATTCCTCCCAGAAGAGTCCGAGACTATCCTGCACATATGCTTGAATCGTTTGGATATCTGGATTATCATACACCAGCTTCCCTTGTTCAAAAATTGGGACATGAAGGTCCTTTGCCACAAAATTTGTCACAAATTTGCTGATAAATGTATGAACTGGATGGAACATTTTCAGCTTATCTTCACTTTGAACATCTTCTTCTTCAAGGGCAATGTAGTCTCCCTCAGAGTGATGATTCAATTGATTGATAATGCGATACACTCGTTTACGGCCTGGTGTTGTCACTTTCTCTGGGTTAGAAGAAATTTTGATCGTGTCATTCATCTGACCGTTTTCTTCAATCGATACAAGCTTATATACAGCACCAAGAGCTGGCTGATCGAATGCGGTAATCAGTTTCGTTCCAACACCCCATACATCAATTTTTGCACCTTGTGCTTTTAAGTTCATAATGGTGTGTTCATCAAGATCGCTTGATGCAATGACCTTGGCGTCATGGAATCCAGCTTCATCCAGCATCGTTCTCGCCTTTTTAGACAAGTAGGCAAGGTCTCCACTATCAAGTCTGACCCCAATAAAGTTGATTTTATCACCGAATTCTTTCGCTACCTTAATCGCATTTGGAATGCCTGATCTGACCGTATCATATGTATCCACTAAAAAGACACAGTCTGTATGTGTTTCGGCATATTTTCTAAATGCAGTATATTCGTCGCGATATGCTTGTACAAGGGCATGGGCATGGGTGCCTGATACGGGAATATTGAAGCGTTTCCCTGCACGGACATTACTTGTTGCCTGAAATCCGCCGATCAGTGCTGCTCTTGCTCCCCACATGGCTGCATCCATTTCATGCGCACGTCTTGTTCCGAATTCTAATGCTGTCTCATCTTCAATGATTCCTTTAATACGAGCCGCCTTTGTTGCAATTAGCGTCTGGAAGTTCACGATGTTGAGCAGTGCCGTTTCAATTAGCTGCGCTTCAACAAGTGTTGCCTCGATGCGCATAATAGGTTCATTCGCAAAGACAATTTCTCCTTCTTTCATTGAATGAAGTGTCCCTGTAAAAGACAATCCGCTTAAGTATTCAATGAAATCGCTTTTATAACCGAGTTCATCTTTTAAATATGCAAGGTCGCTCTCGGTGAAGGAGAAGTCCGATAAATATTCAATCGCTTTCTCTAAACCAGCAAATACAGCGAAGCCGTTGTCAAATGGAAGCTTTCTAAAGAAGAGTTCGAAGACTGCCTTCTTCTCATGAATGCCGTCTCTCCAATACGTTTCTGCCATGTTAATTTGATAAAGATCTGTATGTAGTGATAAACTGTCGTCAATAAACCGATGCTCCAACTTCCATTCTCCTTCCCTTACTTAACCACTTTCGCACCAAGCGTATGCTCAAAGTGAGAAAGTGCCCACTCGTGCCCCGCTTCATTAAAACTCGCTACGGCATTCTCATGAATCACAAGTTCAAAGCCTTTATTGTACGCATCAACAGCTGTATGAAGTACACAAATATCGGTACACACTCCGGCTAGGTGAAGTTCAGTGATGCCACGCTCGCGCAGTTTCATTTCTAATTGAGTGCCTGCAAAAGCAGAGTATCTTGTTTTTTCCATATAATAGACATGATTTAAATGTGTTGACGTGTGAAATAGTGAACTTAGTTTTCCGTAAAGTTCAATTCCTTCTGTCCCGCGAATATTATGGGGCGGAAATAACTTTGTCTCTGGATGATATGGATCTTGCTCTTCATGATGATCGACGGTAAAAACAACAAAGTGTCCTTCATCAATAAATGAGGAAGTGATCTCTGTGATCTTCGACTCAATCGCCTGTCCAGGCTTTCCGCACGTCAGTTTTCCATCGTCTGCAACAAAATCAACTGTATAATCAATACAAATCAATGCTTTGCCCATCCGCATCTCTCCCATATGCTCTTTTGAATCATTATAGCTTATTCATTTCACTAGGGAAACCTATTCAACAGATTCACGAGAAAAAGCTTTTTGAAAAAGCTCATCTTCTATATAGATGTGCTCTTGATTGATCGCATGCGGCACCTCTATCACAAGCCCAAAAGGTGAATGTGACTCGTGATGGTTGACCACTTTAAAAGAACAACCAGCGGCATTTGCCATTTTGACATATGGAGAATAAGAAGCATATGACAATTCACCATTTAAAAGAACAGTGGCCTCTCGGTTTGCCTTCAATACTTGCTCTACCTCTTGATACGATTTATGTCTCGATACTTGTCCTTTTGTCAGAGCGAGAAGAGCACGTTCTCTTAATGAGCCGAGAAACATTCTTCGTTCATCTGGTTTTGTTTCAGCATGTCCAAATATCCCTTGCTGCAAATAAAAGTCTACGGATTCTTCTTTCATTGCTGTGTTCACTCCTGGTTTCTGAATTTACATTTCTGTGACCCAGTGCACAATTTTTTGTGCAAGTTCACGGGCTTCGTCTATTTCTACTCTTTTGTTTAAAGATTGTTCTAGTGCTTGCTCAAGCTGCGTTTTTTCGTCTTCATACGCGATAGAAATACTCCATTCCATATCAGGTACAGCGACAAGCGTTTTATATTCTTTTTTATTTTCATGTAAATATACATTGTAGGTTGTTGGTTGCCCGCTTGTCAGATGCGCTTTTCTTATTTTCATTTGATGTGTTTTCCCCCCTTTTTCTTCTTCCTTCTTCTATCCATTGTACCATAAAAAAAGACAGCTTCTGAAAAGGAGACCCTTTCAAAGCTGGCTATGCGTTAAAGCTCTTTTGCTGGCTGATGAGGTTTGAATCCCAAACAAATGTGACGTTCGGATTGTTGAAAAATTGAACAAAGTCTCCTGCATTATAGGTGCCTGAACCACCAGCGGAATGATCCACACTTTTTGGCGAAATGGCAAACACATCGCCGAAATGTGCAGAACCGTTTCCTATGACACGGTCAATATGAATGGGTCCAACAATTGCTGGCATCTTTCCACCACCTTTACTACCCTCATCATATGCCTAGCGGAACAATACGTGTCTATCCAACATAAAAAAGACAGCTGATATGTCCTATGATCAGCTGTCTTTTATGCATTAAATGATTGAGGCTGGCCAAACAGTGTAAAGTCCCAAAGCATGGTGGCATTCGGATCGCTTGTCAGGGACATATAATCACCTGAATTAAAAGCTCCCGCTCCACCGGTCGAGTGATCTACAGCCAAAGGGGCAATGGCGAGAACGTCACCAAAAGTAGCCGAGCCGTTTCCGCCTAAAGACTCAATATGGATGGGTCCAACAATCGCAGGCATCTTCCTTCTCCTCCCTATTCGCTTATGTGAGTTATGTTATGCAAAAAGGGAAAAGTTGTGCATCTGCCCTAAACGTTTAAATGCTGTTCTTTTCGAGAGCGCTGACGCAGCTGAACCAATCTGACAATATTGAGTGTGATGGCTTTCAGCAGCGCATAGACAGGAACGGCAAAAATCATGCCAAGGATTCCGCCAAAACTTCCTGCCCCAATTAATAGCAAGATAATTGTTAACGGATGTGTGTTGAGACGTTTTCCAATGATCAATGGAGAAATGACGTTTCCATCGATCTGCTGAACAACAAGAATGACAATAACAGTCACAACCGCTTTTCCAGGCGAATCAAGAAAAGCAATGAGCACAGCTGGTGCCGCACCAAGATACGGCCCAAGATATGGAATGACGTTTGTCACCGCAATAATGATGCCGAGAATGAGCGCATATTTCACACCAATTAATAAGTATCCGATAAAACAAGCAACTCCGACAAATAAACAAACAACGATTTGCCCTTGTATGTAAGCAGCAAGCGTATCGTTTAATTCTTTAAAAATCTTCAATCCTTCCTTACGGTAAGGCATTGGCAAAAATTGAACGAGCTTGTCCGGAAACTTATGCCCGTCTTTTAGCATGTAAAATAAAATGAATGGAACGGTAATGACAGCGAGGGCAATATTCGCAATCACGCCAAACACCGCCGACATACTGGAAGCAATATTTTCCGGTAAATCTTTTAATGTCGAAACGATCGACTGTTCAAACTTCGAAACAGACACATAATCTTGGTTCATCATCCATGTAAATGTTTTAGAATGCGAGAAGTCGTTGATAAATTTCTGCATGTCCGTGACATACCCCGGGAAGCTTTTGACAAGTCCACCCACCTGCGTGACAATGACAGGTCCAGCAGCATTGACAACAAACGTGATAAGCCCGATGAATAGGAGATAAATAATCAGAATGGCGAGCGTCCTAGGTATCTTCTTCGACAAAAATCGAACAATCGGATTAAAGATGAAAAAGAGAATACCTGCCAGTAAAATAGGAACAAACAACGTTGAAGCAAATAAAATGATCGGCTGAAATAAAAATGAAACTTTTGTTGATACATACACAATCAGTAAAACCAGTAATATTTGGAATGTCCAAAAATGAACTTTAGATTTTAACAAAGATGCTCCTCCTGTTACGTATTGACCTTATTAAAAAACTACTATTCAACCCACCTTCTGTCAACTGCTTCTTGTTTTAGAACCATATTTTTTGAAAAAAAAAGAACAATTGGTATATCATGCACTTTTTCCAGATATACATTCTGTAAGCATTGAAAAAAGCAGACACCTGTGCGTCTGCTTGCTACACTCTTTCACTGTGATCAGGCATCACCGACACGATTTGCTGGATCCGCACATAAAACACTGATTTTGCCCCCGCCTCAATCACAATATGATCCGGCATCACTTCCTTCAACTTTCCACGTACTGTATCTTTCACTGTTTGAACAATCAATCTCATACCGACTACTTTCTGCAATGTTTGATAAACATATGGATCAACTAATGAAACAAGCTGTGGACTTCCTTGTTGTGCCATGCTACCTGCCCCTTTACTTGTGTATTTACCCACAGCGTATGCAATGACCCATGTGAGTGTCACTCAGCAAACCCACAACATTATTACCGTATTTTTACATTTCGTATTTTTTTACAATTTTTAGAAGTATAATAGATTGGTGCTGCCAACATCTTAAATTATTTGAAGAGGTGAATGATCTTGAAAAAATTAATCTGTATCGTTGCTGTCATGCTCTTACTATCCTCTGCAAGTTATGCGCACGCAGGCACAATTGGAGATGCACCTGGTACACCAGGGAAGTGGTTTAAAGGAGAAGAACCGGTACAAAAAGACCTGTCAAAACCCCCACTTGTTTTTGTTCATGGCATAAACAGTTCTTCCTCCACATGGTCTGATCGAAACGATATGGCAAAACAAGCTGTTCTGAACGGATACGAAAGCGCGTTCATAGATTTGTATCCAGATCAGGACATGAAAAAGAATGGGAAACTATTAGCAGAAAAGTTAAAAGAAATCTATGAATTTTTCGGCAGAAAACTGATCGTAATCGGTCATAGTAAAGGCGGAGTGGATACGCAGGCTGCACTCGTGTATTACAACGCTCATCCATATGTAGAGAAAGTCATCACACTTGGCTCTCCACACTATGGGACGCCGCTTGCGGATTTAGCCTATAGCAAAGGCGGAAGCTGGCTTGCGCAAATCCTTGGACAAAAGAGCGACGCGCTCTATTCTCTGCAAACCGGGATGATGGCAGCTTTTCGAAGTGAAACCGACCAGCTGGAGACGTTCCCTCATAAGTATGTAACCTATTCTGGTTCAGATTGGGGAACCTTTGGCGGAGTGCTTTATTTAGGCGGCATGTATTTAAAAAGCTTTGGTGCAAACGATGGCGCTGTGACGGTCAGCAGCACAAAGCTAGCATATGCAAACAATATTTTAACAGGAAAATGGGATCACTTTTCGATCAAAAACGGCACAAGCATGTTCCCCGTATTTCAGGCACAGCTGCGTGCAAGTACCGCAAGCGCTGAAAGTGAAGACGAACAAGAGCAAGAACCAGTCTCTTCGGAGCTAAATACAAACGTTTATGTGAAAGGTGGAGAAAGTGAAAAGGATAAAACAGAAGCGTTCTATGTAGAGGAAGGAACGAATGGCCTATCGATTCAATGGTTAAATGAAAGACAGGAAGTCAATCCAGAAATCGTTGCACCAAATGGCGATATCTTAACCAATTTGACGACATCCGAAGCATCATTCCCATATGAAGGCGCCTATTCACACCATGTGCAAATCAATAAACCCGTTCCAGGAAAATGGACGATTCGATCAAATTCAGGAAAAAAGGATCCTTATTTGCTACTTGTATCCTTTGATTCACCATTGAATGAAGAAATCAAAATCGCTGCAGCGAAATCAGGAGATGCATCGACACATTCGAGCAAGCTGATTAAACGATTAAGCAAAACTGTAGAGACCACTTATTTTAAAGATGCCGAGAAGGATCATCCACTGAAAACGAGCTCTTCATCAGCCGTTCAATTGAAAAAAGAAGGTGCTTATTCTGTCACGGTTCATTACACAGGTCTCACTGCGTCAGGGACGTCGGCATTTAACCGTACTGTGATCCGCACATTGTATGTGGATCAGCACGGAACGATTCATGGAGATATTCCATATTAAACAGAGCGTTTCATGGGCTGAAGCGCCTGCTGCACCTTCTCATCCAAATCAGCAATTTTTTGGAGCGCAAGTGATTCATCTATTTGTCTGTAATGATGGTGTCCACCAGGCTCTTCGTCCATTTCATCTGCTTTCTTCACAATTTGCTGGAGTGTGTCCTTATGCAGGTCGCCCTCTGGCAAATATGAATCTGTGTGAAGCAAAATCGCAAGGGCAATCTCTTTGGCTGCTTTTGGTTCCTCGCCGAGCCGTATGAGCAGTTTATGTGCCCGCTCTGCCCCTTTAATGGCATGAATATCATTTCGTCTATATGTCTCGTAATCCCATTCTCCGCCTGCTGTATACCATTCATAGTGGCCGATGTCATGCAAGAGTGCTGCTTTCACAGCAAGATCCGGGTTAATCCCCGCCTGCATCGCCAGTTTGAATGCGTGATAAGCACAAGCAATGGCGTGGGCTTTTCCTGAACGATTTAAATATTTTTGAGCGACTGGATGGGTGTAAACATCCATTAATGTAACCTTTCTCATGGAAACCCCTCCTTATCTATATTTTTAGCATCCTAACATATTCTGAAAAGAAACTCAAATGTTCTGTCATATTTCCGATGAGTCTCAAAATCAGCTTATGCTCGATAAGCTGTCTTTGCTTGTACAATACGAAAAAAGCAGCCGTTATGACTGCTTTTTTTCATACTCACGTGCATCATATACACAACCGCCAGCTGGGTCATCTGCTAGAAGGTCGAGTAAAATACCGGCCACTTCATCTGGGCTCTTTAGCGTGCCTGTTTCATGTAATTGCTGAAACCGCTCAATTTGTTCAAAGTCCTGTTTGGAGGATTTCCGAATCTCTCCCTGCATATCCGTATCAATCGTACCGGGTGAAAAGGAAAACGTGGTGACAGGATAAGCTTCGTCCTGCTGTTCCTCATGTAAAGTCCTCATAAACATATCAAGCCCTGCTTTTGAGCTGCAATAGGCACTCCATCCTTTGTACGGATTTTTAGCTGCCCCAGAAGAAAGATGCACGATGGTTTTCTTCCCTTCAAGAGATTGTGTCTCCCTCACAAACACATGACTGAGCAAAACAGGGATGACAAGGTTCAGCGTATAATGCTGATGAAGCGTATCTTCTCCGCCTTGCCCTGCACGTTTGATAGGAGTGACCATTCCTGCATTATTGACAAGCAAGACGTCATCAGCGTCTGCGAGAGTTTGCGAGGACAAGATGCCCTGAAGCCACTTTGCAGCCGATTCCTCATCAGTGAGATCAACCTGTGAATGCGTGAGGTGTGGGTGGGATAGTGGCGACTCACTTCTTGCAGCGGTATACACGTTATCCCCACGTGAAAGTAGCTGTTTGACAAGTGCTAAACCAAATCCTTTTGATCCGCCTGTGACGATTGAAATTCGAATGACAATCTCCTCCCTTGATAACACTATTTTAAATAGTGAATCGGTATCACATCAAGCAATCTGCATAAAGAAAAGCCTGCCCTTTTCAAAAGGCAGGCTATTTCTTTTCCGTCTTCACATTCACCTTTGGAATCAGAATGATCATGACAACGATGCCAAAGGCGATCAAGATGCCAAAAATGATTGGCAGAAGCGCCGATCTCTGCTTTTCATAATCATCGCCAGAAGGAGTTGATACAGCCGAATCGCTGAAAGAGATATTCATCTCTTTCATCATACGAGCTGGCGTTTTAGGCGGATTGTCTTTCAGATCACTAAAAATTTGCGGCGAAAGTTGACCACCAGAGGTCTTAGGCGGGTCAGCAAAGTGAATGTCCGTTTTGACTTTAGATGTTGTTTTGCTTTGTTCGTATTTCGTTTGATCCCTCAATATACTCGAATTAATATTGAGGTTCTTTTCTTGATATTCATTCGGCTTGACATTCGTATCCGTATCTTCACCTGTAGCAGCAAAAGCAGCCGGACTGAGGAGAAAAAGGGATATGACACCAAGTGCCATCCCTTTGACGAATAGATTAAGCCTCATGAGTGACATCACGTTCCTCTGTTTTGTCTTTCCATAGCTTTTTCACTAGTGGAATGACCATGAACAATATCGTTAAAATCAGTAGCCCTGTGATGCCCATACCGAAGTTGTCTCCATTTCCATATTGGATGGACAGATACACGTCTGTCACTGGATTTGTAAAATGGAAGTTTGGCATGACCAAATCAATTAACGGTGCAACAAAGAAGAATATAAGCGCCGTTGCTGCCATCCATCCGGCAATTGAACCGAAAAGGAAAGCTGTGCGAATAAAGGCAGAGCATGCCACTAGCAGCAAAATCGTAAAGATCGACCATTGAATGGCTTGGTCATCAGCTAGTTTGTAAATGTTGAGTCCAAACAGACTGATCATGAGCCCGACTAGCAGATTTAAAATACCAAACAGTGCACCTTTGACCAGCATTGGCGCTGACGCATAGTACGAGCTAAAAAAACCAATCAACAAACTGCTGATCATCACAATAACCAAAATGACTACTGGCGGTACAGTCTGCGTTTTTTCTTCTGGCACATCGCCGCTAATTTTCAGCGGATTGGCTAAATGGTTATACACATAGTTGCTGTTGCCTTGATCGTCTAAAGTGTTGCCTAAAATACCCTTTAAATCTTGTTGAACAAGCTTCGTAGAATTGACATTCTTACTCCAGTTTTCGTTCAACGTATCTGCTTTTTCTTGAACGGTTGTGACACTTTCTTCAATATTATTCGTATAATCCGCCACCCCTTTTTGGCGGTCGGTTAACGAACTCATATTCTCAGAAAGACGAAGCACTTCCTGACCAATTGAATCCTGTGCACTCACAACAATCGAACTGCCCGCAAGGTCTGCCGTATACACCGCATCTCCTTGATCAGCCATTTGTTCAGCTACTGTGTCCGCACTTTCAGAAATGGCATTTAACTCCTGTTCCATGCTTGCCTGCTGAGTCGAAATGTATTCTGCGTAGCCATCTGAGAATTTTTGCATCTCATCAATAAAGGTAGACACATCATCATTTGACGTCAGCATTTGATTTTTGAGTTTATCCCAGTTTTCCGTTTCTTCTTTTTTGATGGAAAGGATGGACTGGATTTCATCTCCTTTTGTGTCTAGTAGAGATGAGTTGTTTGTTGGTTGATATAGATTCCCAAGCATCATCTCTAGCTGAGACAGTTGATTGGAGTATTCCATTAACTTTTTGGTGCTTGTTGAATTTGTTTTAAACTCTTGATCAAATATTTTCGTATTCACAGTGTTGCCAATCGGCGAGTTTACTCGTTTCAGCTCTTGCACTTTGTTTAAAATAGAGGATTCCTGATTTTTGATTTCATTCGGAATGACGTTATATCGATCTTGTAACCTTAGAATCATCTTTTCAAGCTTCTCTACTTTTTTCGTGAGGCTTTCAAGCTCCTTACTCATTTGACTTACTTTGTCTTTCAATTGGTCGTTATGAGCGGTCGCTTTTTCTTGAATCTTCTTTTTCACTTCTTCTAAACGATTAGACAGTGCTTTTAGGTCATCTTTTGATTGATTCGTGCCGCTGTTATCTGGCTGAACAGCATCCTGACCGTTTTCACCCTCTTTATCATCTTCATTAGTAGGAGGTGCAGTCTGATCTTCTAATTGATCAGCTAGATCGTTCATTTCCGATGAAATTTGCGAGAGTTCATTTGTTTCATCATCTAAGTTAATGCCAATCTCTTCTGGGTTCTCATTATCTTGATCTGATTGCCCGTCATCATCAGGATCAGCTGGCTGCTCGGGTGCGTTGATTAGCTCTTGCCTTTTTGCTTCTAGCTTATTCTGCAAGGCGATGATCTTACTTTTATAGGCCTCTAAGTATTGACCTTCATAATTCTTCAACAGCTCTTCTTGAGACGCCTTCACAAGGTCCGTTAATCCCGACGATTGCTTAGGGATTGCGTCTTCTCTTGCCTTTTGAACAGATTGAATTGCGCTGTCCGTTGTTTTAAGCTGACTTTGGACCCCATTGATATTGGTTTTGAGTCCGCCCATTTGATCGCTAAAGCTGCGGGCATTTTGGTTTTGAATCTCCGCAAGCTGTTTGAGTCCTTGCTGGATTTGTTTTTTGCTTGTCGATTGCGCTTTGATCAAGAGATCCTTTTGTTTGTCTTGATACTGCTGATATTGATCGACTACTTTTACGAAATCCTTCAGCTGGCTTTTCGCTTCTTCTGTTGTACTTAAACCGTCTTTATACTGTTTTTGTGAATCGGCCATCGCATTTTTTAGTTCTTCTATTTGTTTCTTCTGCTGCTGGACGGCATCAGATAGTTTGTTTGAATTTGGCTTATAGAAGTTGTACATCGTGTTTTGGAATTCGACCTCTTTGCCAACAATATGCTCAAACTCTTCTCTGACATTGCCGATTTCCTGTGATACAAAACTCCAATATAAAGTCGACATTTGTTCATTCATTTTCTTTTGAGCATTTTCTAGCTCTCTTTGTACTTTTTCTTTATTCACTGCATTGAGCTGATCTTGGATTGAGAATTGGATAGATGCCTTCTCAGGATGATCCTTATCATAGCTCAGCACATTTTTAGAGAAGTCAGATGGAATATAAAGAACTGCATCGTACTTTCTATTTTTCAGGCCATTTTCTGCCGCACTTCGATTGACGACTGTCCATGTGTAATCTGGACGCTCTGATAATGCCGCCACCACATCCTGTCCGAAACGAGCGGTATTTTCACTTTCGCTCGCCCCCATATCCTCATTGACCACGGCAATGTTACGTGTGGCATTCTTTTTCTGTTTTGCCGGATCATCCCCAATGAGATGGAAAAATAGAACCGGCAAGACGAGAATCAGTATCATGGTCGACACGATTTTGATGGAGCTTTTTTGCTGCTCTGTCATTGAACACTCTTCCTTTCTACCGCACATAAAGGAACCTGGATTTTCTTCTCTTTCCCGTTTTCAACCAAATATCCGAATCCTGGCTGAATCTCTGGTTCTTGTCTTGCATACGGAAGCGGTATGATGTTTTGCTCTGATTTTTTCATCAGTAACATGGCATGACGAACCTGTTTGATTTCGTTTGTGAGTGCATCATAGCCTTTACTGAATTCGGTATGATTCCCTGATGCGATCAGGCTGAAGCCTAAGTGTGCATATGACTTCATGAAATCAGCCAATTGATCTTGAAGACGCGGGTCGATTGTCTGCTGAAAACGCGTAATGCCATCGATGACGAGCACAACTTGAGGAAATGACAGCTGATCAGTCTCCCCGCGGCGCACAGCTTCGACATACATTTCTTCTCGAACCTTAAATAAACGGTCCAGTTCCTCTGCCCATTCCGTGATATCATCCTTTGTTTCAAGATAATCAATGTTTTCTTCTTTCGCATAATGAGAAAGACCACGATCAATGGAATCAAAGACGGCCAATTTTTCTGGTGCTGCTTCTAGTAGCTGATCAAGCATCAGTTTTGTCACGTTTGTTTTCCCACGCTGCGTTTGTCCGATAATGAGGCAGTGTTTATTCTTTTTCAAATCAAAGTAAACAGGTGCCACAGATTCCTCATCTAGTCCGACTGGAATCTCATACGGCTGTTTTTGTCCTTCTAAGCGACTCTCTAGCTCCCAAATGGTCAGCTTATCAGGAAGCATTGGTACAGGTTTTGGTTTTTCAGCTGATTCAAAGCGAGCATCTAGAAGCTGGATCTCTTGTTTTAAATGCTCAAACAATTCGAGATCGTTCTCTCCTTCAACTGGCAGGAACATTTGTGCAAAGTAAAGCTCTTCTTTGTTGATAATGACTCGTCCTGGAACTGGCTCTAAGCTGAATTTCGGTCTGCCAATAATGGAGTATGCCTCTCCTTGATCCATTAAGTAATGGACAATCTTTGTTTTCAAGTTGTTCATAAGAGATTGACGGACTGCGTTGACACGAGTCGCTGTGATTAAGAAATAAATGCCTAACGATTGTCCATCACGGCTTAACTGAATAAATTCAGATTCGAGCTCATGCATTTCGTCTTTCACAATGTCAAAGTTGTCAATCACGATAAATATGAATGGAAGCTTTTTCTCATTCAACGCATTGTACATTTTGATATGACTCATTTCCTGCTGTCTAAATAAACGCTTGCGATATTCAACCTCTTCACGAAGACGCTTCATCGACTTTTGAATCTTTCTCATTTGATCCATTAAGAAATAATCAGCCGTATGCGGAAGTTTGGCAAGCGGTAGCAAGGTGCCGTTACCGAAGTCATAAATATATGCATGCCATTCTTCAGGTGAATATCTTTCTGCGAAGCTCATGAGCAGTGTTGTTGCAGCAAGTGATTTGCCGTAGCCGGATGAACCGAAGATGCCAATATTTCCATCCTCCATCATTTGATAAGAAAGTGGATGCTGGCTTTGCTGATCTGGCTCATCGACAAGAGCGAAATGGAAGACGTGCTCTTCACTTGATGCATAACGTGTTTTTGGAATACGCTCTTCAAGCGGTGGAAGCCATGGACTCGGAAGCTTTTCAATTCCAAGCTCCTGCTGCATACGTTCAATTTCATCCACAACAGCGGAAATTTCCGTCACTGTCTCTTTTTTCACAGCTGGCTCTGTACTTACCCCTGATAATGGGATCAGTCCAGTGTCCGTTACAATGGCGATGTCATCTTCTGATCCGTAGCCATCTTCCATATACGGTGCACCACTCCAAGCCGATTGGAATAATTCATAGATTTCATTGTTCCCCACTTGTAAATATCCACGACCTGTCACGGTAATCGACGCTGCATCACTATTTTTCAAAATTTCCTTACTGTCTGATGCATCTTGTACCTTTAATGCGACTTTAAAGCGGGAGTTACTCCAAATTTGATCATCAATGACCCCGCCGGGCTTTTGTGTCGCCAAAATGAGATGGACACCGAGACTCCGTCCAATCCGCGCGGCACTGACAAGCTCTCTAATAAAATCTGGCTCTTCACTTTTTAATTCAGCAAACTCATCAGAGATTAAGAACAAATGAGGCATCGCCTGTTCCGCCTTTTTCTCTTTATAGAGTTTCGTATAGTCATTGATATGATTCACATGATACTGATCAAACAAGCGCTGTCTTTTCTTCAGTTCACTTTTAATAGAGGCAAGCGCTCTTTCACTAAAGTTTTTACTGCCTTCAATGTTTGTGATCGTACCAAGTAAGTGCGGAATATTTCGGAACGGCTGCGCCATTCCGCCCCCTTTGTAATCAATGAGCAGGAACGCCACTTCATGCGGGTGAAAGTGTACAGCCAAGGATAAAATATACGTCTGTAAAAACTCACTTTTTCCTGATCCCGTTGTTCCTGCTAACAGACCATGCGGTCCATGTGCTTTTTCATGCAGATTCAGATCGACAATATCGTTTTTTCCTTTATAACCGATAGGCACAGATAATGACTTTGCTGTTTCAGATGTCAGCCATTTTTCACGAATGCCAATGTCATCTACCTGTTTGGCATGAAACAGGTCAAGGAAGGAGACCGTTTCTGGAATCGAGTTGGTCATCCCGACTTGATGATCTAATGTTCTTAAGGTTCTGGCAAACAGCTCATTGTCCGCTCGCTCATGTGCATCCAGCTGAAATGGAATTCGTACGGCCTTCTTATGCTGAATGAGAATATCTCCTTCTTCTTCGTTAATGTAACGAACAAGCGTTGAAATATTTTCAGCCAAGCTTTCCTTTGTTTCTGCTGCAAAGATAATTGAGATGCCTAAATCCGTCCGGCTGCCTTCTAGGTATTCTAAAATCACATGTTCCGCAATGAGTTCATGGTTTGTCACGATAAACACAAAGTGAGGCGTAAAGATTTTCTTCTCTTTTTCCTCTTCCAGATCACGCTCTCGTAAAATTTCATAAATAGAAGACAAGAGCTGATCACGTGTTTGTTCGTTGTAAATAAACCCTTTTCCGTATGTATGAGGAAGTTGGAAGTGCGGCAGCCATTTCATCCATTCCCAGTTCTCATACTCCTGTTCATTAAAGATAAAAACAAATCTCAAATCATGATAGCTGTGCGAGAAAGCAAGCTGGCCGACAAGCTGGTGAAGCTCATTTTTGACAATTGCTGGTTTTCCTATTAATCCGGTTGGACCGTCCGCAAGACCGAACGTAATCGGTACATCTTTTACCTCGCGATAGACGTTTTGCATATGCTGGGTTTGTTCCATTAAGTCATCGATGTCACGATTGGCCATATCGCCGCCGCTCGTCGATAATTCATAACTTGAAGGAACTGCACCTGTCCCTAGACGCAGCTGTAAAAAATCATCACTGACAAGCGTCTTTTCCCAAATACGCCCGCTGATTTCTGATGTCAAATATTTCATTTGTTCAAATGATGGATAATGATACGTTAAAATAAATTGTTGACGGTCATACAGCTCTTGCAGCTCTTTCCGCTTATTTTCTAAGTAAAGAGAGTAAACGCGTTGCCGCTTCTCTTCTCGTCTTTTGCGCTGTGATTTCTCTTTAAAATATTGAACGGACGATGTAATTAACGTCATAATAAACATTGCCATCGACACGACAATAAAGATGCCTCGCGGCTGTACAAGGGCCACGATCCCCATGACAATCAGCATGACAAGCGGCGGGAGAACTACAAGCCAAAGTCCTCTGCCGTTATTTTCACTCTCCTGTGAAGGAAAGCTGAAAGACACCCGGTCATCTGGCAGATCGTAAATCAAACGCGGTGTTCGTCTGTATAAAGGATATTTTTGTTTCGTTTCGGTACTCGGCGGCCTTGTTTTTTCTAAACGTGTTTGAAATGGTTCAAATGCTGTTACTTGCAATAAATCATCATCTTTCAATGACAGCGTCAAAAAGTTCCAAAACAGCTCATCTCCAGCAAGAAGCTGCTGTGGACCGTGCAGCTGTTTCCCGTTCACATAGATCGTTTCATCTTGGGGAATGACATACCAAGTGCCTTCTATTTTTTCCAACGTGAAGGATTTGGCATCTTGAAACATTGAATGAGCTTGTTCTTTCCACACATCCGCTTCATCTATTTCTTCACTTGAAATAGTCACTTCGACTCTATTTCCTAGGTAATAAATGGTTTGATCATGATGTGAATCCATCAACATGAGTGTGAGTGAACCAACCTGATATGGTTCATGTGGAAGTAAGTGACCTTTCTTTTTTTCGCCCTGATAAAGAGAAAAGCCGTCATTCGTTTCATCTGGAGATAAACGAATCAATCCTTCATCAAACGAAAGGGAAGGAATCGTTACTGTATGCTCTATTTCAGGTCCAATCACAGCTTCCCGGTTGAACTGCTCATCTAAACGGACGGTTTGATAATCTTCCTCATAAAAAACCCATAGAAGACTCAAACGCTCCACCTCCTCATCGGACAGCACCAACTGTCAGTTGTATCGAAAGAATTATTTTTTCTCATCTTTTTTCGTCTGAGAGGTTTTCTTTTTTGCATCAGATTCTTTCTCTTTTTTCTCCTGATCGGCTTTTGACTGCTCTTTTTGTTCAGCTGTTTCATCTGTTTGGCTTGCATCTGAGGAGTCATTGGTGCTCGTCTCCGTTGTTTCTTTTTCTTCATACTTCGCCATTTCCTTAATGATTGGGTCTAGCTGTTTTTGTTTTTCTTCAGCAGATAGGCTGTCGTCATTTTGAATTTCATTGCGGTAGGCGACGAGTGCTGTAAATATGTATCGGTCGTCCCCGAGCACCCTTGCAATATCCAGAGCTTCCTTGCTATTGCCTTGTCCAATATGAATCCAGAACAGGAAGTATTGCGGGTCTGTCTGCAATGTGTACGTATCCGTGATTTCTTTTTTGTGCTGGTCAAGCAATAGATTCCCTTGATTCGTTTGCACATACGAAATGGCCAGTTCATATTGAAGAGAGACTGGCATTTGACCGGCTTTGTATTTTTCGAGCGTATCCACCACTTGGCTGTACTGTTTGTTGAGATAATATTTGTTCGCTTCCACATACGCTTCTTGTTTCGGCATGGCGAAAAAGAACGTGTAAATGGTATACACCAATGCAGGAATCAAAAGAACAAGGAGACCAAGTCCAATGTATCGTTCGATCTTCCATTTCTTTTTTGGAATGGTTAAGAGCGTCTTTTCTTTTGCTTCGATGGCTTCTATTTTTTGTTGAATCAAAGCAGACAATTCTTCCAGCGACTGTGTATCACTTATTTCCTTTGCCTGCTCAGATAATTTCAACGTATCATGATAAGCCAAATATTCTTGAAACTGATATTCATGGTCCACCACTCGAAGAATGACGGCTTTGACCTCTTTTAACAAACGTTGTTGGTCGGTTTCATATGGCGGGATGCTTTCTTTGACCCCGTAATGCAAAAATGCAGGCGCTAAGCCTTGATGAAAAACAATGTTTTCAGGAGAAACAATAGGATGCAGCCGCTTCACGTCGTGTTTGCACACTGCATCGACAAGCTGGTATGAAAAAATCCATTTGCTTTTTTCATCCTTTGCATGGATGAAACGAAATTCCTGATAGGCAGGAGGCGGTTGAATCGAAATGATGACCTCACCTTCGGTTAATTGGATCTCTTTTTTAAATGAAGGATTGATGTCTTTAATCGGTGCCGCTTCTAAACCGTCTAAGAGTTTAATTGTCTCTCTTTGAAAAATGAAGGTGTAAGTGCCTTCCTCTTTTTTCATGATTGCTTCTAATTGTTCTTCTAAATAGGAACTCTTTTTATCTGCCATTTACAAAAGTCCTTTCATAGTATTTCCAGCCTGTCTCCTGTGGTGATTCCACAGTCTGACAGCTTATATTCGCCTGAAAACACAGCTTTCTTATTGACTACACGCACCCATCCGCCATCTCGTTTAGGTAGTGAGATTTGTTTTGCCTGCCAGGCGATATGGATGACTTGTTTAATATGTAAATAATTTGATAGTCTCAAATCAAACACACTGCCATCATAGTTTTTTAAGTCGATGGTAATATCGATATACACAAATTTCCACCTCACAAAATAGAAAGAGCGCCGGCATCAACTGACAGACTCGGCGCTTTTTCTGCTTTTCACACTTAGAAAGGAAATCCCCTTGATTAGCCGCGGATTTGGCTAGCGATGTCTTGGTCAGTGCTTTCAAGTGTATTTGCAGTTTGATCAAGCTGATTGCTGACATCTGTTAATAGATCAGACATTTTGATGAATGAAGGTTTAAGCTGTTCGTATTGATCAGCAAATGCTTCACTAGAAGCACCTTCCCACATTCCTTTTAGGTCAGAGATCATTCTATTTAGACGATCAACTTGGTTTAACACTTCTTGACTTTCAACACCATATTGCTTAGCGGTCGCTCTTAGTTCTTCTGGGGTTACGCGAATAATTCCTGACATATTCCTCATTACCTCCCGTGCATAGCCGCCATATAATGGGCTAATCCACTTATTTTTTGACGTTATTATTATAAAAACAGAAATGATACACAGTCAAACAAATCTGTTTTTATTTTACAAAATGAGTCTATAGAATTACTGTTTTTTCGCTCTTTATCTAGTATTTAACAATTTTTTGGTCATATATTCTTAATAAAAGGGCGTGCACTTCGATGAATCTTTCCGCCTATTGATTTTTTACTACATTATTATTGTACTATTTCTTTTTGTGATCAACGCATGACCAATGTGCTCATTTCTCAAGCTTTTTGTTTTTTTAATGATTATGGCATTTTTTTATTGATTTACGTACCTGATTCTCTTCATAATGTAAGTACGTGAAATATTCGAAAAAGCAGGGGTTTTTTATGACAAAAAAGACAGATCCGTTTAAGTATAGCCTTGATCGTTTAGAGGATGTGGCAGACCAAATTAGTGATGTGCTCAATTGCCCTATTACTATAGAAGATACTCATCATCGATTATTAGCCTATAGCACACATAATGATTTCACTGATCCCGCCAGAACTTCAACCATTATCTCCCGCCGTGTACCGGAAAAAGTCATTAATCGGCTTTGGAAAGACGGTATCATTCCTACACTCCTTAAAACAGATGAACCGCTTCGCGTACCTCAAATTGCAGAAGTCGGTCTATCCAGCAGGGTTGCCATTTCCATATGGAAAGACAAAGAGGTGCTCGGCTTTATCTGGGCGATTGAATCCACGCAGCCTTTTTCAGATGAAGAAATGGACCTTCTCAAGATGGCAGCACATGCCGTGAAAAACAAATTACTCAATTTACAAATTCGAAAAACGAAAACAGAAGAACGCAATCAGGAGCTATTTTGGAAGATGCTCACAGGACATATTCATGAAAAGGATGAGATGCTTGATCTCTTCTTGAGACTTGGGATGAGGTGTCCAGACACGTATGCCATTATTATCTTTCGCCTTCGTGATGAACTGACAGAAGATACGGAAAAGAAGCTCTCCTATCTACTTGAAACAACGCAGCAAGTGCAGGTGCTTTTAACGACTGTTGATTTTAACGAATTCATTATTCTTGTCTCGCCAAAAACAGAACATCCGCTTCAAGATATTAAACAATTCACAAGCGGCATGCTAAAGCAGTTGTCTGATCGGTATCAGCTCCATGACGTTCAGGCGGCCATTGGTGGAATTTACGATCACATTACTCATATTCAGCCATCCTATAAAGAAGCACTGGCCGTCTTAAAAACAAAAGAACGCTTTCCTGTGGAAACAGAACGTTTAAACAGCTTTTCTGAACTAGGTATTTATCAATACTTAGATGTGCTTGCAGAAAAAAGAAAGGGATCGTCTTATTCTAGTTACTCTTTATCAAAGCTTGAGGATTACGATCTCAGGCATCATTCCAACCTCGTCGAGACCCTTGAACGATTTATTGATTGTGACAGCAACGCCAATATCGCCGCAAAGCAGTTAAATATTCATATCAACACACTGAACTACAGACTGAAGCGGATTACGGACATTGCAGAAATTGATTTAAAAAACATGAATGAGAAAATGACCATTTATCTTGATATGAAGCTAAAAAACGTCCCTTTGTGAAATTTCACAAAGAGGCGTTTTTTAATTTTTTCATTCAACTGAAGAATTTTCTAAACTTTCAGGATACACTAGACATACAATATCAATAGATAAGCATAGGAGGAATTGATATGATCATCGGCATTCCGAAAGAGATTAAGAACAATGAAAACCGGGTCGCATTAACACCAGGAGCAGCATCTCAATTGCTTTCAGCTGGACACCAGATTTTAATTGAAACGAACGCTGGTTTTGGAAGCGGATTCACTGATGACGATTATGTATCTGTTGGTGCAGAGATTCTTGATCAAGCGAAAGATGTGTGGGCATCTTCTGATATGATTATGAAGGTAAAAGAACCATTACCAGAAGAATATTCATATTTCAGAGAAGGTCTGATCTTATTTACGTACCTGCATCTTGCAGCAGAGCCCTCCTTGGCTGAAGCATTAAAACAAAAAGGTGTGACAGCCATTGCTTATGAAACGGTAACGGACGGAAAATCACTCCCTCTATTAACGCCAATGTCTGAAGTTGCAGGTAGAATGGCTGCTCAAATTGGTGCTCAATTTTTAGAAAAGCCAAAAGGCGGAAAAGGCATTCTGCTCGCAGGCGTGCCAGGAGTATCGAGAGGGAAAGTCACCATTATTGGCGGCGGTGTCGTTGGAACAAATGCAGCGAAAATGGCGATCGGACTTGGCGCAGATGTCACTCTTATTGATTTAAATGCGGAACGATTACGTCAGCTGGACGATCAGTTTGGTCATCAAATGAAAACGTTAATGTCTAATCCTGTTAACATTGCAGATTCAGTGAGCGAGGCAGACCTGCTCATTTGTGCGGTTCTCATCCCAGGTGCCAAAGCTCCAACCCTTGTCACAGAAGAAATGGTGAAACAAATGAAGCCTGGTTCTGTCATTGTCGATGTAGCCATTGACCAAGGCGGGATTGTGGAAACAATCGATCATATCACAACACATGATCAGCCTACTTATGAAAAGCACGGCATTTTACATTATGCTGTTGCCAATATGCCAGGAGCGGTTCCGAGAACATCGACCGTTGCTTTAACAAACGTCACGGTCCCATACGCACTGCAGATTGCAAATAAAGGCGCTGCAAAAGCGATCAAAGAAAACAAGGCGATTGCTGAAGGCGTCAATGTGATGAACGGACATATCACCTATGAAGCTGTCGCTCGTGATCTCGGCTATGATTATGTGCCTGTTAGTAAAGCCCTTGAAACCTCTTCCATGACCGAAGCTTAATATCCAGCCCGCCCTTTTCAGGGGCGGGTTTTATTGTTAACCTAAAATAAAAATGAGTTGACAAAAGAACCTCTTCCCCTTAATCTATTTGTACAGATAAGACAGGGGGAAATATCATGCAAAAGAAGACAAGAACAGCTGACTTTGTGCTCGTCGGGATGTTTGCTGCACTCATGGCTATCGGAGCCAATATCACATCCATTGTGCCATTTTTGCAGGTCGGCGGAATCCCACTTACGATGCAGCCGTTTTTTTGTGTACTTGCTGGTCTTTTGCTGGGCAGACGACTTGGCGCATTGGCCATGATTGTCTATGCTCTTGTTGGGATCGCTGGTGCACCTGTATTCGCACAGTTCTCGGCGGGTCTCGGCGTTATTTTAGGAAAAAGCGGTGGCTTTGTGTTATCATACATTCCTGCTGCATGGCTTGCCGGATTCATTCTTGAAAAAAGACAAAACCCTGGTTTTGGCCGCTTTTTATTTGCAGCCATTGCAGGAACGACCGTGATGTATGTGATCGGGACAACTTATACGTACATCGCATTAAATGTATGGCTGAACGCACCAATCTCTTATCAAACCACATGGTTATTCATGATTTGGTTTATGGTAAAAGACTATGCACTGACCATCCTCCTTGCGATGCTGGCACCTAAAATTTATCGATCAGTTTCAAAAGCCACATCCTTTCGAAAAGAACAAACAGCTTCCTAATATCAGAAAAGGTTCCTTTACTCTATATGAGTAAGGAACCTTTTTTCATTTATAGCATAATTGCCGCAAGCCAGCCGAACAAGACGAGCGGGATATTATAAAAGGCGAATGTTGGGACACATGTACCCCAAATGTGGTGATGCTGTCCATCCATATTCAGTCCAGATGTTGGTCCGAGTGTACTGTCGCTTGCAGGTGAACCTGCATCTCCTACAGCCGCAGCTGAACCAATAATCGCAATAGTCGCCATTGGGCTGAACCCTAAGTGTAAACAAAGCGGTACAAAAATCGTCGTAATAATCGGAATCGTTGCAAATGATGAGCCAATGCCCATTGTCACTAGCAGACCCACCAGTAGCATTAAAATGGCCGCTAAGCTTTGGCTGTTTCCGATAAATTGAGAAGATGCCTTGACGAGAGATTCAATATCTCCTGTTTTCGTTAAAACATTGGCAAATCCAGCTGCAACAAGCATGACAAATCCGATAAATGCCATCATGTTCATGCCAGATGTAATCAGCGCATCTGCTTCATCGCGTTTCATCATTCCCGTTACAAACAAGACAAGCAAGCCTGCAAGCGCACCGAAGATCATCCCTTCGACTCCAAGGCTTTGAGAGAGATATAACTGAACAATAAGTGATACAAGGATCGCAAGTCCAGCAAAAAATAAGCTCTTTTTTGTATATGCTGATTTTTCTACATCCGTAATGTCACGATTTTCATATGTTTTTGGCTTACGATAGACAAAGAGTGAAACGATCAAGCCAAGAACCATGCCGCCTACAGGAATCAGCATCGCATACGGAATGTCTGCTAAATTCACTGTTAAACCTGCATCTTTCATGTTGTCACGAAGCATTCCGTGAAAAATCTGTCCAAAACCGACCGGAAGTAAAATATATGGTGCAGTAAGTCCGAAAGTCATCACACATGCTAGCAGTCTGCGGTCAATTTGAAGCTCGTTAAACACCTTTAATAATGGCGGGATTAAGACCGGAATAAAGGCAATATGAACAGGAACAACGTTTTGAGAAAAACAAGATACGATCAAAATGACCAGAATAATGAGCACTTTTGATAAGGTTTTTCTTCTTGAATCGCCTTCTTTTCCAAGAAGCTTCACAGCTCCTTCGACCATGGCATCAGGAAGACCCGTTTTCGTCAGTGCGGCTGCGAATGCACCTAATAGTGCGTAACTAATCGCCACTGTCGCATTTCCGCCAAGACCGTCAGTGAACGCTTGAACTGTTCCCCCTAGACCTAATCCACCTGCAAGTCCGCCCGCTAAAGCGCCAAGTGCCAGCGCAATCACGACATTGACCCGCAGCAAGCTTAATATCAACATTAAAACAACCGCTAAAACAACTGCATTCATGGTGAAACCTCCGAAATCCTTTAGTTTACTAATGTAGTAGATAATTAAAGTACCAACGTATGTTACCATAGAAAATTTACTTCGTCAAATGGCGTATGTCCTACATAAAAAGCTCTGCCAGTTGGCAGAGCTTCCGTCGTTATTTCTTCGGTTCAAATCGTTCCACAAATGTTGCTAATGATCTGACCATCACACCTGTTGCTCCTGTTGGACCAAAGCATGAAGGCTTTTCTGTCGTGGCTGTTCCTGCAATATCTAAGTGAACCCAAGGGGTGTCTTCAGCGAATTCCCCAATGAATGCACCTGCCATGATCGCATGACCATCACGACCTGGTGAGTTATTCAGATCAGCCATTTTGCTGTTTCTTACTCGTTTTTTATCTTTTTCGGTGATTGGCAGCTGCCAAATCATTTCCCCACATTCTTCTGATGCCTCTTTAAACTGGGCATACAGTTCATCGTTATTGGTCATCACGCCTGTTGTTTCATTCCCAAGTGCCACAATGACACCGCCTGTTAATGTCGCAACATCCACAAGCACAGAGGCACCATGCTGCTTCGCATAGGTCACACCATCTGCTAAAACAAGACGGCCTTCTGCATCCGTGTTAAGCACTTCGATTGTTTTGCCGCTTAGTGAGACAATGACGTCATCTGGCTTCATCGCATCTGCTGAGACCATATTATCTGTTGAGGCGATGACCGCAATGACATTCTGCTCTGGACGAAGTTCACCAATGATTTCCATTGTCCCTAAAACAGAGGCTGAGCCGCCCATATCTGTTTTCATCCCCACCATACTTGCTCTTGGCTTTAAGGAATACCCGCCTGTATCATACGTAATCCCTTTACCGACAAGACCGATGACGTCTGTCCATTCTTCCTTGCCTTGATATTTCAATACAATCAGCTTCGGTGGTTCTGTTGAGCCTCTATTAACGGCTAGAATAGCGCCCATTCCGAGCTCTTCCATTTGTTCTTTATCTAAAATTTCAATCTCGAATTCATATTTATAAGCAAGCTCTGCCGCATAGGATGCAAGATCAGAGGACGTGAGCATGTTCGGCGGCATATTCACAAGTGTACGAGCCGAATTGACCGATTGTCCGTAGACTTCGCCCACTTTCAGACTTGCCTGAATTTCGGCAGCATCATGATCCGTTGTTGCATAAACAAATTCGATAAAGCGATCCGGTTCATTCGTTTTATGTTTAAAATCTTGTAATTCATATGTAGCTAAAAGGCAGCTTTCAGAAAGGGCATGGGCTGCATCTTGAACAGGCAGATCCTTTCCTGTAAATGTATCAAGCAAAACCGAAACTGCTTGCTTTTTATCTTGATGAAGCTTTTTAAATAAATGCGCAAACACTTCCTTTGCCTCTTCAAACGTGTAATCTGACTCCTTCCCAAGCCCGACAAAATAAATACGTTTAATGCCGGTTTCAGGGGATGGGAAAAATTTCGAAAGCTGATTTCGCTTAGACGAAATATCGCCTTCTTTTAGTAATTCAGTGATTCTTCCTCCATGTAATTCATCCATTTCTTTTGCTTTTCCTGATAATTGGCTCTTTTGAAAAAGTCCGATGGCCAGTGTATCTTTATGTTGCAACTCATTTGTCGAGAAAAACATATTTATCACACGCTCCTTCAATGAACTCCATATTTCACATTGGAACTTCTATTATATCAAAATTTATGTGCTGATACGATCATTGCCAGCCTGTCTTCCCTTGAAGAACATTTATATTTTGGCACGCGGAAGGGTATCATGAAAAAGCGGCAGCGATCTATAGCAGCCTGTCCATGGTCTCCTCGTTCCACATCTACTTTCTTTAATGTTATAATGAACATGGACTTGGCAACAGTTCTTACTGCCATCATTTTTTTATCTTACTAGGGTAAATACTTTATCATTTCGCACGTTATTTTTTCTTAAAGAGAGGATGTTTCTTGTTCATGAGCGTACTGACGAATTTTCCGCTGCTTGCCAGCCTTGCAGCCATCTTTTTTGCACAATTTGTAAAAGTACCGATTCAATTTATCATTTCTAGACGACTAGATTGGTCGCTCATTACAAGCACAGGCGGAATGCCAAGTTCACACTCCGCAGCAGTAACAGCACTCTCAACAGCAGTTGCTTTAGAGCACGGGCTAGGAACATCTATTTTTGCCATTTCCGCCATCTTTGCCATTATTACGATGTTTGATGCGACAGGTGTTCGCAGACAGGCAGGAGAACAGGCAACTGTCCTGAACAAACTGGTCACAGATTTTAACCGGTTTGTTGCCGAGGCAAAGAACTTCCCAAATGCGGAAGAAAAAGAGAAGCAAAAGAAATTGAAAGAGCTTCTTGGGCATAAGCCGATTGAAGTCTTCTTCGGCGGCTTAACAGGAATCTTGCTCACACTCATCTTAGATTATTACTTCATGTAGAAACGAAAAAGCTTTGGACCTTTTGAGATCCAAAGCTTTTTTATTCTTTATTGGCTTGAAACTGCTGCCGGAACACTTGCATCGATTCTGCTTCATTCAACTGATTTAAGTCTTTTTCTGTCAGCGTTCCTTCACCCTTTTTAATCACATAAACGTCCAGCACTTTTTTACCCCATTCTCTATACACATCATCAACCGTTTCATAATATAAATCAAGCTTATGACCTTTAATCGCTTTCCCAGTATCTGCGACTACACCATAGCCATAATTGGGGATAAACAGGACAGTTCCTATCGGAAAGACAGATGGGTCCGCTGCCACGGTTGAATATAAATCACGTTTTACTTTGACGCCTGAATATGTAATGCCATATGCATGATGTTCTTTCGTCTTACCTGTTGATTCTACACCTGCTGTATAACCTGTGGCGACAACCTTTTGCTTCGGATAATCGTTCCAATTAAATGCTTCTTCGAGAGAAATAGCTCGCAAATCGTCACTTTTCACCGCCATCGTCTGCCTTTTTGGATGCTTTAAAAAAGAAGATACGTGCTTACCGGCATCGGTCTCTTTCACCCATGCAGCGAGATCACTTGGTTCTACGCCAGATATGCCCGTAAAGCTTGTCATCAAGGCAAGCATAAACAGACCTGTCATGAACAATCGTTTCATCCATGTTTTCATCTCTATTTGTCACTCCTCTACCCATCTATTTGTTTCCAAACAAAATGGAAACTATGCAAAGGAGAAACAAAAAAACCCACTTGCGTGTAGACAAGTGAGTTAAAACATTTGATAGCCTCTTTTACGAAGGGCATTGATGACAAAACCTGAGGCAATGGCACCAATTAGACCACTTAATAAAATGATGATATCTGCCGCAGCAAGAGAAACGATGCGGTCTCCTATCCCGGAAAAAGCAATGCCTGGTTCTCTTACATAAGCGATCATCTTTTGATTATTGATAATGAAAAGGCATACAATTGGATATAAAATTGCCATAATCCATGACATTCTCAGCAGCATATTCAGCAAAAAGCCAATGCCAAAGAATAACACGAAAAATAAAATAACTGAAATGATAACGACTGGTAAACTGATCACTTCATCTCCACCCCCAAATATCCCATCATTAGTTTAACTTGGAAATAGAGATGAAGTCAATCAATGGAAAAAGCCGTAAGATTAATGCTTCTTTCCTGTCCCTTTACATTCCTCACATGTTTCTGATCCGCCGAGCAATAACTGAAAATATCCTTTACCTGAACAATACTGACAAGTTGACTTTTTTTCTTTCGTTTGTGCATTCATATTGCTCACTCCTTAATCTAAATTTTCTGATAATTCATCATAACATATTTTTCTGTCCAGTACCAAGTGAGAAAATATTCCGTCAAACATGAAAAAACGTGTACCACAGGGATACACGTTTTTGTCTATATCGGTTTAGAAGAACTTGAATTTTCCTTTTTTCAGAACAAGTCCTGGTCCGCCAACCATGAATAATGAACGGTTGTCGATGATTTTTTTCATTGCAGAAGCTTTTGTTCCTTGAAGTTTTTTACCAAACGCAACACCTACAGCGTCGTGTTCACCAAGAGAAGCAACTGTTCCTTTGATGTCTGGCTTAAAGCTTTCAAGCGTGCCACCTTTTACTAGTGCTGCAAGGTTTTTCGCTACTGTTTCACCTTGCTGCATCGCAATTTGTGCAGTAGGTGGATATGGACGATTAATTTCTTCATTGATGATTAATGAGCAGTCACCGATGATGAATACATCTTCATTTTCTGGTACACGAAGATCTGGAGACACTTTTACGCGGCCGCGCATGTTTTCAAATCCAGCTTCTTCAACGATTGGGTTACCACGTACACCAGCAGCCCATACAACAGTTTCAGCTTTGATTTCTTCTGTATCATCGTCTTTTCCAACAATGATGCCTTCAGGCGTACATTCTTTGATCGCTGTACCGATTTTGAACTCAACACCTTTACCTTGAAGGTAGTTCATCGCATAGTCGATCAATTCAGGATCAAATCCTGGAAGAGCTGTTGGTGCAGCTTCTACACAGATAATACGCACGTCTTTTTGATCAATATCATACTCTTTGCAAAGCTCAGGTACACGGTTTCCAAGCTCACCAAGGAACTCAATACCTGTGAAGCCTGCACCGCCGACAACGATTGTCAGACGCTCTGGACGCTTTTCAGCATCTGTATTATAAGTCGCAAATTGAAGCTCAATATGCTCACGAAGCTGACGAGCAGAGTTGATGTTAGAGATTGAGAATGCATATTCTTTCAGTCCTGCAATACCAAATGTTTCAGGAACAGCACCAAGCGCAACAACAAGGTAGTCATAAGAAAGTTCGCCATCTGATGTCACAACTTTCTTCTCTTCCTTATTAATGCTTTCAACTGTTGCTTGTACAAAGTTGACACGGGAACTGTTAATCACATCTTTGATTTGATAACGACAACGGTCATGATGAAGAGTACCTGCACTTGCTTCATGTAACCATGTTGTTTCGTAATGATAATTGTGCTTGTTCACAAGAGTAATGTCCGCATCATTTGTGCCAAGCTGTTTTGTTAATCTTGTTACAGTCATTAATCCGCCATAACCTGCACCTAATACAACGATTTTCGGTTTATTCACTGGAATCACATCCACCTTTTTTAAATTTGCTGTAAAACGGATAAAGAATTACATATCGTTATTCTCAACCGCTTTGCGGCATTTTATGAAATTTAAACAAAAAAATAAGTATGTGAAAATCTGAACTTTCACCTACAAAAAACGAAAGCATTTGACCGTATCCGACAAAAATTCATAAAAAATTAATATTTAGTTCCCTTAACAATAATAGCGAGTTCTGCTCCTTTTTTCAAGGCTTTAAACTGAAAATCCTTAGGATAAACGGTCTTTCTCTCTTTTTTCCCCTTTTCACAGCATCGGCATCAAAAAACGACAAGTTTTTCAAAACAAGTCAAACGACGATATGTGGTATGATATGATATAGTGATAACAATTTTCATTTGGGAGGATTAAGGAATGCAAGAAGATTCTAAGGTATATGACATTACCGTTATCGGGGGCGGCCCAGTCGGATTGTTTACTGCGTTTTACGGAGGCATGAGACAGGCAAGTGTGAAAATCATTGAAAGCCTTCCTCAGCTCGGCGGTCAACTATCCGCTCTTTACCCTGAAAAATACATTTATGATGTGGCTGGTTTCCCAAAAATCCGCGCACAAGAATTAATTGATAATTTAAAGGAACAAATGGATAAATTTGATCAAACCATTTGCTTAGAGCAAGCTGTGGAAACGGTTGAAAAACAAGCAGACGGTATCTTCAAACTCGTTACGAATCAAGAGGTTCATTATTCAAAAACGATCATCATTACAGCTGGTAACGGTGCATTCCAACCGAGAAAGCTTGAGCTAGATGCAGCAGAATCATTTGAAGGAAGCAACCTGCATTACTTCATCAATGACTTGAACCAATTTGCCGGGAGACGTGTTGCTGTTCTTGGCGGTGGAGACTCTGCGGTTGACTGGGCACTGATGCTTGAGCCAATCGCAAAAGAAGTATCGATTATTCACCGTCGTGATAAATTCCGTGCACATGAGCACAGTGTAGAAAACTTGCACAACTCGAAAGTCAATGTGCTGACACCATTTGTCCCAACGGAGCTCATTGGAGAAGACCGCATTGAACAAATTGTGCTTGAAGAAGTGAAAGGCGATAAAAAGCAAGTACTAGATGTGGACGACGTGATCGTCAACTTCGGTTTTGTTTCCTCCCTTGGACCAATCAAACAATGGGGCCTTGAAATCGAAAAGAACTCTATCGTGGTCAAATCCACAATGGAAACCAACATCGAAGGCTTCTATGCGGCAGGAGACATCTGTACGTATGAAGGAAAAGTCAAATTAATCGCAAGCGGATTTGGTGAAGCACCAACTGCTGTGAACAACGCGAAAGCTTACATGGACCCGAAAGCCCGTGTACAGCCGCTTCATTCCACAAGCTTATTTGAAAATAAATAAGAACGGATCAAAAAAAGGAGTTCCATCTGCGGAACTCCTTTTTTGTTTATTTAAAAATCCCAATATAGGCATTCGCCATTCCAAGTACCATTGCAGCAAGTAACACCACAACAATTCCTGCCACAACCAAAATCACCCGATCCTTCACACGTTCCTTTTTCGGAAGCGGCTTGTCTATCCCGCAAGATGGACATGTTTTTGAACGATACGGAATCAGTTCATGACAGTTCCTGCAATTGATTTGTTCACTCAAACCTCAGCAACCTCTTTTCTGATGACAGTATATGTTTGGTTCTCATGATACTCTTTTCGAGGGGAAATAGCCAGTTGTGAGGACAAGCTGTAACAAAATTGAGCGATTTACAAATTGTTTAAGAAGGAATGGAATGAATGAAGGTTTGATTGGTTCAACCGATATAAGAAGTAGAAGATTGTCATGAAGGATAGGTGGAAAGATGATAAAGCGTTTCATGATTAGTTTGAGCTTGTTACTGATGATTGGCGGCTCAGTAGAAGTGTTCGCAAAAGATTATAACAAACATTATGCTCAATTCGCTGCCGGATCGAATATGGATGTTGATCAGCTAGAACCTTTTTTAACACATGTGTCCACTTCGATTTTAGATGCTGGTCTGAGTGATCAAGAAATCAAACAGATACTCACCAACGTTCAAAAAATGAATAAAAACAACGAAACGAAAAGAATGGGCACTTTTGAAGTGGTATACCATGAAAAAACAGCAAAGATTAAAATTGAAATTGAAGTCCACGTGGAAGATGGCAATAAAGAAGTCGTAATCTATATGTTTAGCACCCAAGAGTTGGTGGATGTCTTGGATAAAGAACTATTGAAAATAGAAGAAGCAATTTGAGAAAGAGACGCTGAATGAGTGTCTTTTTTTCATTTTTTACACCTTCATTGATCCCTTTCTATTGACCCTCACGTAACGTCATACTTTATAGTGAATATCATAAGGAGATGTGTTGAATATGAAAGTAAAAGAAGTCGCTAAATTGTTTGATATTAGTATTCGTACACTTCATCATTATGATCAAATTGGTTTGTTGACCCCAAAAGAAGTCACGGATGCTGGTTACCGGCTTTATTCAGAAGAAAACCTTGAAACACTACAGCAAATATTATTTTTCAGAGAACTGGGATTTAACTTAAAGGAAATAAAAGAAATCATAAACAATCCGTCATTTGATAAACATGAAGCATTTATATTACAACGAAAAATGTTGATGGAAAAACGAAATACACTCGATAGAATGATTGAAAATATTGACAAGACGCTAAAACATATAACGGGAGAAATTCACCTAACAAATAAAGAGAGGTTCAAGGGAATGAACATGAAATTCAACCAATATGAAGAAGAAGCTCGCTGTCGCTGGGGGAATCAGTCCATTGATAACGTGAACTTCAAATTAAGTCGATTGTCGAAAGATGAACAACATGATTTATCTTTGAGATGGGATAGAGTTTTTCAAAACTTAGCATCCCTCCGCAACCTCACTCCTCAATCCAAAGAAGTACAAGCCGCCATCAGAGAATGGTATGAATTTTTAAATCATCACTTTACTCAATACTCCCTCGAGGCATTTTATGGATTAGGTCAACTTTATATTCAAGATGAACGATTTACAAAAAATATAGATCAATATGGTGAGGGCTTGGCTTCATTCATGAGTGAAGCCATGAAAGTATTTGCTGATCAACAGAAAAGAGGTCCCAGCGATGAACATCATCATTGAAGATACAATCGCTCAATACGAAAAATTGTTTTCGCTGAAAGAAAATAAAGAACACTCTTTTCGATACAACATGATGAGACCTTTTGAAAAGATGTGGAATATGATAAACGTTCCGTTAAAAGCTACACAAAAAAATGGCTATGATGTCATCATGGCAACCAATATGCTTGGCTATCTTGATGTATCACAAACACAAACTGGTAAACAAGCGTTAAAAAAACTACAAGAAATTCAAGCTCTTCAAATGGCAAATACCACCTTGAACTATTGTATGAATTTTATCAAAAAACACAACCTTCATATAAATTCTGATGAATTGAGATTTGGTCTATATATAGCTGATCCGAAAAAGCTAGAACAACAAAAAGGGTATTGTGGCTTTGGAGGAATTCCGGGATTTATCCAATGCTCAATATATCCGAACTCTTATAACATCCCACGGATCCCCGCTCTAATTGCGCATGAATTCCATCATAATATTCGTTTTTCCTATTTTGAATGGGATTACGGAAATGTAACGGTTGGAGATTACTTAATTATAGAAGGTTTAGCTGAATCATTTGCAAAAGAACTTTATGGTGAAAAGATGCTAGGACCTTGGGTCACTTCTTTTGATCAACAGGACTTAGAATATTCAAAAGAAGTGATTAAAGACGCTTTATATACGAAAGGGTTTGCTGAGGTCAGTAGTTATATGTTTGGTGATAACATTGCAAAAGAACAAGGATATCAACCTGTCGGATTATCACCCTTTGCAGGCTATGCAGTAGGTTATCAAGCTGTACAATCTTTTATGAAAATGAATAATGTAGGAATTGAAGAAGCAACCGTACTTGATACAAATGAAATTTTAAAAAATTGCGGATTATTTTTCACCTAAACATTTTAATGAATTTCAAAGCAAATCGGTGTAATAATGAATTCTAATTATCGTACGAAACATACTGTATGCTCATGCTATATCTAATCATTTCAAATAGACTTGTTGAAAACCTTGTTAGAATTTTAAGCACCTTTAAAAAAGAACATAAAAAAACCTCCTCAAATTTATAATCTAATTGAGGAGGTTTTTATTCAAAATGGATTTACAGAATTCATTGATACTGAAATTCTAACACTCTTCCGGCGTACCGGTATTCGTGGCTGTTCTGAACGAAGAACCGCATCCGCATGATGCGATCGCGTTCGGATTGTCAATCGTGAAACCGCCGCCCATTAGTGATTGTTTGAAATCAATGATGGTGCCGTTCATGATGTCAAGGCTTTCGGAGTCGACAAGAACCTTGATGCCCTGCTGTTCGAACTGCGTGTCTTTCTCTGAGACTTCATGGTCAAAGCCCATCCCGTATGAAAGACCGCTGCAGCCGCCGCCTTTTACGCCCACTCGCAGGAACGCATTTTCTTCTTCATGTTCTTTCATCATATCTTTAATCTGCAATGCAGCAGCTTCTGTAATCGTTACTGGTGTACTCACGATCATCCCTCCTTTTGACTGGATGTTTCTTTTCAATTATAAACGTGATGTTGCCTTTTCTCAAATAAATGGTTTAGAGATAGAATGTGCCGTCACAAATCGTTTCAGCAGGTCCTGTCATCAGCACATGGTCATTGTCTTTCCAGCGAATGATGAGGTCTCCGCCAGCTAGATGAACGGTCATATCCGTTTCTTTTTTCGCATGTCCATTGACAATCGTTGATACAGCCGCAGCACATGCTCCTGTTCCGCACGCTTGCGTAATCCCTGATCCTCTTTCCCACACGCGAAAATGCAGTTCCGTTTCACTGACACGTTCCACAAATTCTACATTGACGCCTTCTGGAAACATGTCATGCTTTTCAATGATTGGCCCAAGCGAATCGAGCGGCGCCTGTTCAATGTCTTCTAAATAGAAAACGATATGGGGATTCCCCATTGAAACAGCTGTTCCATTTAAGGTCGTCGTGCCAAAATCAAGCGGTTCATTGATCGTTGTACTGGCCGGTTCACCAAGCATTGGCATCGCTTCTTTTTCAAAACGAGGTTTACCCATATCAACTGTCACTAACTGAACGTGACCATCCTGCACATGAACGGTCGCCTCAACGAGTCCTGACAATGTCTCAATCTGGAACGTTGTGTCTGTTACGATTTGATGCTCATACACATATTTTGCAACGCAACGCAGACCGTTACCGCAGTTTTTCCCCTCTGATCCATCATTGTTGAAAATGCGCATCTTCACAGGCGCAACATCTGATGGGCAAATGAGGATCATTCCGTCTGAACCGATACCTGTATAAACAGAAGAAACGCGGATCGCTATCTCTGACAGCTGCTCTTCTGGAAGCTGTTCCTTCATCTGATTGACGTATATATAATTGTTTCCTAGTCCGTGCATTTTCGTGAATTGAAATGATGTCATGAGCGTCCTCCAAAAATGTTGTTTCTTTATAGTATAAAAGGAGTCGATTCAGGAGACAATCTTATCATCCCCCGTTTTTCATACATAGAAGCTCTTTGCTGCCATGGCAAAGGGCTTTTATTATGCATATGCCTCTTTTTCTCTCGTGTGATGCTTCATTTTAATGATATTTTATTAGCATAACATATTGGATGCGCTTTCTACATTTTCTCCTGAAAAATGGAAACTGAATATATGAAAAAAATGCACCTCATGACCCATGTGGTGCATTTAAAACATGTCGTTTTCCTCTATAAAAGCATAAATACGCTCGACTAGCTGCTCTGCATTTTCTCCTGAAACAAATTCTCCATTCACAAGCGCAAATGGGGAGTCCATACATTTGCCGCAGTAGCTTAAACAGCCGTATTCCATTACATCTAAGTTTGGGTCTTTTTCAAGTTTCTCTTTTGCTTCTTGAGACCCTTGTGCAAGATTACTTACACAAAATTCGATCAGTGGAAACACTGTGCTTCACCTCACATTTGCCTTACTATCCTACCGAAATTCCTTCTATTAGTCAAAACATGAGCTTCAATAAATCGTTACGCCTATTCCCCGTAAAATGTTTTACTATTTAGGACTAAGTAATGAATATGTAGGTTATTTTGAAACAATTATTGTGGTTTCACAGTAAATTCGATATAATTTTATTTGGTATTTTAACTTAAAGTTTTTTAGTATAAGTGTTTTTCAATGTCTAGGGGGAAAAGGAGAATCGTCATGAAAAATTTAGTCTTGATCGGCGGAGGTTACGGGAATATGCGGGTTCTCCACCGCTTATTGCCAAATCAATTACCTGATGATGTTACTATCACATTAATTGATCGAAATCCTTACCACTGTTTAAAAACAGAATATTATGCACTTGCTGCTGGAACGATCTCTGATCATCACATTCGAGTATCTTTTCCAGAGCATCCAAAGCTGGATATTCAATACGGGGAAGTAGAAAAAATTGATATTGAAAACAAACAGATCTTATTTAGCGACCGTGAACCTATTCCATATGATGATACGGTAATCGGACTCGGCTGTGAGGACAAGTATCACAATGTCCCTGGGGCGAAAGAACATACATACAGCATTCAAACCATTGATCAGTCAAGACACGCGTATAACAAATTAAACAATTTGAGCGCAGGTGCAACAGTTGGCATTGTCGGTGCTGGACTTAGCGGGGTAGAGCTAGCCAGTGAACTGCGTGAAAGCCGCTCTGATTTAAACATCATTCTTTTTGACCGCGGAGAACTGATTCTTTCCAGTTTCCCAAAAAGATTAAGTTTATATGTACAAAAATGGTTTGAAGAAAACGATGTAAAGATCATTAACTGCGCCAATATTACAAAGGTTGAAGAAGGAGTTGTGTACAACCATGACGATGCAATTGAAGCAGATGTCATCGTGTGGACAGCAGGAATTCAGCCAAGTAAAGTCGTGCGAGATATGGATGTTGAAAAAGATGCACAAGGCCGTGTCGTCTTAACTCCTCATCACAATCTCCCTGGAGATGAGCATGTCTATGTCGTAGGTGACTGCGCAAGCTTGCCGCATGCACCAAGTGCACAGCTTGCCGAGGCACAGGCAGAGCAAATTGTGCAATCTCTACAGAAACGCTGGAAAAACGAGCCGCTTCCTGAGGCTTACCCGCAGTTTAAGTTAAAAGGCGTACTCGGCTCTTTAGGGAAAAAAGCCGGCTTTGGCCTAGTGGCGGATCGTCCACTTGTTGGTCGTGTTCCAAGACTCTTAAAATCTGGACTTCTTTGGATGTACAAGCATCACAATGGATAAAATGATGTGAATTTTTTCTCAAAGCTCCTTCTAATGAAGGAGCTTTTATTATGAAACGGCATGTACCGATGGATGGTTCACTTTGATAGGAGCAAGCGCAAGGATGCAGTCTTTACGAAACGTTCTGATCGTCTTCTTCGATAAACAATACGCTTGTATGAACTGTTCAGTTTGACGATGTACAATGATTTTTCGTTTCGAGCACTCTCCATTTTTCTTCATATAAATCATATCAATCGGTATTTGTTGATGAAGAGATTGTTTTAGTAAATAATTCATGATGCTCACGCTCCTTTCATCTCATTATAACCGAACAAACGTTCTAAATCAACCTAAAAAGGAACGTTTGTTCTGTTTATTTTCCTAAAAAAAGAACAGCTCATTCACTGCTCTCTTCGTACCCGTATTTCTCCATTTCTTGATAAATATCTTTTAATTTCGGATTGCCCTCTCCTACAATTTGATCCTCAACAAGGACAAGCGGATAAAAGAATTCATCATCAAGAATTCGTTCAGATAATTCTTTTTGGCGTTCGTTTTCAGGTGGGTGCTCAATATCGATATATGTGATGCGAAACGGCTGATTTGGATATTTTCGTTTTAATGCTGCATCTAACCACTCAAATGTATCTTTTGAAGAAGGCAGATTCACGCAGCTAGCGCACAGGACATCTCTTCCATATACATAAAGATCAACGGTTTTGTTCATTTGACAAGCCCCCTATTCTTTCTTTATTTTAGCTGAATTTTCTGTATGAAAAAAGTCAAAATCACTTTTTGTTTCAAGATGAGATTGTGCTATAATGAGAAGGAAACTTTGAAACCAATCAATAGATTTTTATCGTCCAGATGAATATAATGGTGATATGTTGTGAAAGGAGCGATTATATCTAATGACTGAAGTCGAAATGAAAGACCAAGTACAGGAAGTACTGGACAAACTTCGTCCATTTCTATTACGTGATGGTGGAGACTGTGAGCTTGTAGACATTGAAGATGGCATTGTGAAATTACGCCTTCTTGGTGCATGCGGCAGCTGCCCAAGTTCAACCATTACATTGAAAGCCGGTATTGAGCGCGCATTATTAGAAGAAGTACCTGGCGTTGTAGAAGTTGAACAGGTTTTCTAATTCATATATGACATGAAAACGACCCTTACCGGGTCGTTTTTTAATTGTTGACAAAGGGCTAATTTTAGCCCTTTGTCTTGTTTTCAGCGTGATAGAAAACCTTTGTGGTCTAGTAAGGACGAGAACGCAGGACTGACACCGAATGCGAGGGTTTGTCTACACGCTGAAACGACCCAATCAGGGCCGTTTTTTGATTAGGATAATTTCTCTCTAAACCATTCTTGAATAAAGGTCAGTCTTTGAATACGCTGCCCAGGGTGGCCACTTCTGGATAAATCATGAGAAGCCTTAGGAAACTTGACTAATCTCGTGTCTTTTCCAAGCTCCTTCAATGCCACAAAAAGCTGCTCTCCTTGATCGACTGGGCAGCGGTAGTCTTCATCACTGTGCAGGATGAGGAGCGGTGTGTTCACCTGTTTTACATACTTTAGCGGCGAACGATCCCATAGCTTATCAACCGAATCATAAATATCCCCATCCACCTGCCATTTTGTAAAGAAATAGCCGATATCACTGATGCCATAAAAGCTAATCCAGTTTGAAATGGAACGCTGTGTAACAGCTGCACGGAAACGGTCTGTCTGTCCGACAATCCAATTGGTCATAAAACCGCCATAGCTGCCGCCTGTTACGCCAAGCCTTGTTTCATCAAGAAAGTCATAGGCTTCGAGCACATGATCAACAGCCAGCATGACATCCTCATAATCAACGTCACCATAGCTGCCTCTTACCCGGTCTGTAAACATCTGTCCGTATCCATGACTGCCATGAGGGTTGATGTAAACAATCGCATACCCTTCAGCGGCGAGCATTTGAAATTCATGAAAATACGTATGACCGTACATCGCATGCGGCCCGCCATGAATTTCTAAGATAAGTGGATATGTCTTCCCCTCTTCCATCTGAGCAGGCTTCATAAACCAGCCATGTACAACGTCTCCTTCTTTTGACTGGAAAGAAATTGGTTCAGGTTCGGATATGACATGTTCCTTTAGAAAGTCATCATGCTCAAACGTGATTTGCTTGAGTGAGGATTCCCCTAAAGTCAGCTCATACAGCTCACTAGGCGAGACAGGTGAAAGACGGCTCATCAGCATTTTTGATTCATCTGGATGAAGACTGAAATTAGTCACATGTTCTGCCTCTAAACAAACGGGATAGGCTAAGCCTTCAATAGAGAAATAATAAATCCCGGTACTCCCTTGATCAGAAACAAGCGCATAAAACCCCTGACTATCCTTCGTCCATTGCGGAAGCTGATTGGCTTCACCTATGACACTATCCCCTGCCATACAGTTACCAACATACATATCGAGCATTTCTGACAGTTGAACGGTCTTTTTCTCCTTCAGATCATACAGCCACAATGATGGGAAGGTTGCATTCTGAAATTCACGCTCGTGTCCAATGTACAACAGGCTTTCTCCATTTGGAGAAAATGATACGGTCGAGTAAGCGCCTGTTGATTGGGTGATTTTCTTGGATGTACCGTCCTTTAATGACAGGAGACAGATATCACTTATGTAAAACGTCTGCGGGTTGGATTGAATATAGGCGAGCCACTTTCCGCAAGGAGAGACGACATGATTCACATGATGCTGCTGCTCACTCGTAACCGTCTCTACCTCCCCTGAGCAGACATCGATTTGTACAATTTGCGTCAGACGCCCGTCTAAAAAGCCTCTGCCATCTGCTTTATAAGTCAAATCATCATATACTGCCGGAGCAAAGTCATCGCACTCTTCCTTTTTTTCATCATGAACAGATTCTTCTTGTTTTAATGAGACCGATGCATAAATGAACGCTCCATCCGGTGAAAATACAGGATGAGATACGCCGTAAGGAATATTCGTTAAAGTACGAATGCCGCCGCCATCGCTCTGAATGAGTGCGAGCTGAGGGACTTCCTTTGGCTTCTGCAAAATAAACGCAAGCTGCTTCCCGTCATTTGACCACACTGGCTGATGATGCTTTCCATCATCGAATGTCCATTGTGACAGCTCCCCTGTCCCTTCATCTCGAACCCATAAATGAATATTGTAATCATCCTTTTTTTCATTCACCGATACTTTTGTAAAAACAGCCTTTTTTCCATCTGGTGAATAGACTGGATGAGAAACAGACACGATTTGTGTTAAATCCTCTGCTGTTATCAATTTCTTCATCAATAGATCTCCCCCTTTTATGTATCAAAAATAGTTCGCTTCTCTAAATAATAATCCCTGCTTTTGTTGTGAAAAACAAGGATAAAAAAAGAACGTGCTCATTTATAGCACGTTCTTCATTTGATTCACAGAATGATGCTCGACGATGACACCTTCTACCGGCACCGTCAGCACATCTACTTCACAATGAGGGAAATTTTGGGCAAGCTGTTCTTTCAACGCTTCTCCCTTCCCTTTTTCCACTAAGGTCAAAATGGTCGGCCCAGCACCGCTTAATGCTGTTCCATACGCGCCTTTTAATGAAGCAACGTGCTCCACCTTTGATAGCTCTGGGACAAGCATCGTGCGGTATGGCTGATGAAATAAATCTTTATTCATCATTTCCCCTACAAGCGGCCAGTTCTGCGTCATTAAGGCGGCGACAAGGACGTTACTCACTGCACTCGCGCTCACGGCCTGTTTATAGGAAAAATCCTCTGGCAGGACATCACGGGCATCCTTTGTGAGTACTTCATAAAAAGGAATCACGACGACGACATCTACATCCACATGCTGCACTTTAACGGCATGTGTCTTGTCTTCTTCATGAAGACCGATGAGTAAACCACCGAATAAAGAGGCACCCGCATTATCTGGATGACCTTCTACCTCACTTGCAAAAAAGAGCTTCTGATCATCGGTCATCTTTAATTCAAGCAGCTGATTGGCGAGCTCAATAGCGGCGACAATGGCAGCAGCGCTGCTGCCCAGCCCCCTTGCTAATGGAATATCACTCCACACTTTGACATGAACAGGCGGGAGTGTTTTTCCAAAGTCATCTGCGACCTTTTTAGCTGTTTGGTAGATCAGGTTATCGGTGCCTGATGGAATACCAGACACGACATCTGTTTCTGCTTCAAACAGCCAGCTATCATGGTCATAGACCGATAGCTTTAAATAGCGGCTGAGCGCCATTCCGACTGAGTCAAAGCCTGGTCCTAAGTTGGCAGTGCTTCCCGGTACTGTGATTGAAAAAAGCATGGAGGCGTTACTCATACGCGTGCGGCCTTTTCTAAATGTTCCAGAATTTGATCTTCATCTGCATCCAGTGTGACCGGTTTGATGTGCGAAATATCAATCGCCGTATTTGGATCTTTTAATCCGTTTCCTGTCAGTACAGCGACGACTTTACTGCCTGGCTTAATTTCTCCAGATTTCACTTGTTTGAGTACACCTGCAATTGATGCACAAGAGCCTGGCTCTGCAAACACACCTTCTTCACGTGCGATCAATTGATAGGCATGAAGAATTTCTTCATCTGTCACTTCATCAATTTTCCCGTTCGATTCATCTGCCGCTGCTACAGCTTGTTTCCAGCTTGCAGGGTTTCCGATGCGAATGGCTGTTGCGACTGTTTCTGGCTGCTCAATGACTTCATTTCGAACGATGGCTGCAGCTCCTTCTGCTTCAAAACCACGCATGACTGGCAGTCCAGTGCCTTTTTTCTCATGATATTCTTTGAAACCTTTCCAGTACGCTGTAATATTCCCCGCATTTCCAACAGGAATCGCCAGTACGTCCGGCGCAGCGCCGCCTAGCTGCTCACAGATTTCAAATGCCGCTGTTTTTTGTCCTTCAATTCGGTATGGATTGACGGAGTTAACAAGTGCGATCGGTGCTTTTTCACAGATGCTGCGGACAATTTTAAGTGCATCATCAAAGTTGCCGTCAATGGCAATGATCTCTGCTCCGTACATGACAGCCTGCGCCAGCTTACCGAAGGCAATTTTTCCATCTGGAATGATGACAATACATTTCATATCAGCGCGCGCCGCATAAGCTGCCGCTGCTGCAGACGTATTCCCTGTCGATGCACACATGATCGTATCATTACCTTCTTCTTTTGCCTTTGCGACAGCCATGACCATCCCGCGATCCTTAAAAGAACCTGTAGGGTTGACGCCTTCTGTTTTCACATGAAGTTCAATCCCCAGTTTTTCGGAAAGCTTTGCGAGATGAATCAGCGGTGTGTTTCCTTCATTTAATGTTAGTTTAGGTGTTTGTTCGTTTACTGGTAAAAATTCTTGAAATTCTTCAATGAGTCCATTCCACTTCATCAGCTTAAACCGTTCCCTTCTACTCGGTACGTGCTCTTCACTTGAACCACCACGTCGAGATCGTTTAATGTTTGCAGGATATTTGAGAAATCTTCTTCTGATGTCTGATGTGTAATAATCACAATTTCAGCCAGCTCATCATGCCCTTTGACAGGAAGCTGAAGGATCTTTTCAAAGCTGATGCCTCTTTCAGAAAAAATCGATGTAATGCGTGAGAAAGCTCCGACTTGATCTCTCACATGTATTCTTAAAAATTGCTGAGCAAATACTTCGGATGATGATTTGATTTTCTTCTCAAATTGCGGTGCAATAAATCCACTGCCATTCACACCAAGACGCATGTTTTTCATAACAGCGACTAAATCAGAGACTACAGCTGTTGCCGTTGGCAGGCTGCCTGCTCCAGGTCCGTAAAACATCGTTTCTCCGACAGCACTTCCGTAAACATAGACAGCATTAAATTCATTGTTGACAGAAGATAACGGGTGATGATCAGGGAGTAAAGTTGGCTGTACGCTGACCTCCACTTTCTCTCCGTCCCTTTGGGCAATTCCAATCAGCTTCATTGTATAGCCAAAACGTTTACTGAAATTAATGTCCTCATCCGAGATGTCAGAGATGCCTTTCACTTTCACATCCTCTAAGTCTACATTCATGGAAAAGCCGAGTCTTGCCAGGATGGCCATCTTTCTTGCCGCATCCAGTCCTTCTACATCCGCCGTCGGATCTGCTTCTGCAAAGCCAAGATCCTGCGCTTCTTTTAATACATCTTCATACGCACTTTTATCGACATTCATTTTTGTTAAAATAAAGTTCGTTGTCCCGTTCACGATTCCCATCATTTTTGTGATGCGGTCAGAGGCTAAACCTTCCTCTAGTGTACGCAAAATCGGAATCCCACCTGCGACACTTGCTTCATAGTAAAGGTCACAGCCGTTTTCTTTTGCTACATGTAAAAGCTCTGTGCCATATAGCGCCATTAAATCCTTATTGGCTGTAATGACATGCTTCTTCTCATTTAATGCATCTATTAAATATTGTTTTGTCTCTTCAATGCCGCCCATCACTTCAATAATGACGTCGACCTCTGGATCTCGAATCACATCGTATACTTCAGTTGTGAAGACCTCTCTTGCCACATCCACATCTCTTTTTTTATCGGGATTGCTCACAAGCACTTTTTGTATTAATACCGGACAGCCGATCTGGTGCATTAATTTATCCTGATGATCTTGAATAATCTTAACGACACCGCTCCCCACTGTTCCTAATCCTAGTAGTCCAACTCGAATTGCCTTCACCTGAAATTCCACCTTTCTCCGTAAATGTCCTCTCTAAAAAGACATTTGTTAACCTAACACAGACATTCAATGTACACACATTATAAAGGGGTATCCTCATTTTGACAAGGTAATAAAATAAGAGAATATGAGAATGAAACCGCTTAACAGCTATTTATATCAAGATTCTATATTTTCAAAATATTTTTGTGAGAAAAGCTCCCGAAGCCGGGAAGCTTGAGATTACGCCTGAACTGGCGTTTTGGCTTGCTGATCTTGCAGGACAAGCGCAATATTTTCAGCACATAAATGCATCATGTTTTTTCTCGTTTCAACACTTGCACTTCCGATATGAGGAAGCACTGTTACATTTGGTAATGTCGTTAACGGGTGATCTGGGCTGACTGGTTCCTTGCTAAATACATCAAGACCTGCTCCTGCAATTTTCCCTGTCGTGACAGCATCATATAAAGCATCTTCGTCTACCGTCTGCCCTCTGGAAACGTTGATGAAGTAAGCCGTGTTCTTCATCTGCTCAAATGCTTTCTTATTAAACATTTCTTTCGTTTCAGGCGTTAAAGGCGTCAAACAAACGATGAAATCAGACTGCGTAAGCAGCTCATCAAATGCGGCATAGGTCACACCTAGCTGCGCTTCTGCTTCTGGCTTTCTTGAACGATTATGATACAGAACATTCATATCAAAACCTTTTGCCCGCTTGGCCAGTGCGGTTCCAATACTGCCCATTCCGACAATCCCTAACGTTTTATGATGCACATCAGCACCAGCTAGAAGAAGCGGTCCCCAGCCTGTCCAGTTCCCATCCTTAATCCAATCACTCGCTTCGACAATTCGTCTTGCTGACGCCATCAAAAGCGCAAAGGCTAAATCAGCCGTCGATTCTGTTAAGACGTCCGGTGTATGACATACCGTGATCCCGTGCTTTTTAGCTGCCTTTAGATCAATATTGTCATAGCCGACCGCGAGATTCGCGACCACTTTTAGATTTGGAGCATTTGATAAAAGTGCCTCATCTACTTGATCTGACAGCATCGTGAGCAGCCCATCTGCTTGAGCCGCTTGTTTTTCTAACTCTTCTCTTGGACACGGCTCATCCTCGCTCGTCCACATGTCAATATGAGCGACTTCTTTTAATGGTGTAAGTGTTGTTTCATCAAGCTTTCTTGTGATATAGACATACGGTTTCGTCAAGAAGAACACTCCTTTGGTTGATTTCTTTAAGAATAACGAAAAACGCCTCAAGAGAAAAGAGACGTTTCGTCTGTTCACTGAAACTTCAAATCAGCGGATTGATGAATCCATCCAACAGGAGGAATGAGATGCCCACCGCTGCGCATGGCACTCAATTCTTGAAACACCTTGAGAAAATATTCGTAGCGATTCGCATCATTTAAAACGTAATCTAATCGTTCTTCATAATAAGATTTTTCATTTTCTCCTGACATATAATAACCTTCGACAATTTCAAAATAATGAAGCGGAAACAGAAGACGGCTGTACAGCAGACGCTTTGAAAATGATGAAAGAGGCGTAACCTGCTCATATTGCTGCAAAAAGGAAAATCCCTCTTCAATTAAATCCTCCTTATGCTGGACAAAGGTTTCTCTTAAATATTCCGCGATATCTCTTGTCGGATGGTCAAATACCCAGTCAACAGGTAAACGAAGCGGCTGCTCATGTGGCCAGGTCATACGTGAAAAGCGCTGATGACAAACAGTACCTGAATCACATTCTTTCGGTTCATCATCAAGCTCTGTATCCACTAAATATTGAATGGCATTTTCCGTTAATCCGAGATAATACGGAAAGGATTCAATAAATTTCTTTTCAAATCGTTCAAGTGGTTTTTGATGCATTTGCTGCATCCAAAAGCCTTCCAGCTGGTCTAACCGTTTTGCCCATAATTCCTTCCAAGCTCCGACACGTTTTGTTTCAGACACCTCATAAGGAAACCCTCTTCCCCTGACATGAAAGGCCGCCAGCTCTGATGCGTGCTGAAATGAGCGGCTTGTAACCCGCGGTGCTGCCTTTAATAGAGCGTACAGTTCTTTTCCATGGGTAAAAGTCGGTTTCTCTTCGTTTGTTAATTCAAACACGGCAACGTATGGGTCACCGTCATTCAGTAAATACTGACTGATATGATAAAGCTCTGTGAGTTCTTCTTCTCGCAAATGAGACACGGGAACAATGATGAAGAGAGCTTTCGCCGTTTGAAAGCTCTGATAACTGCCATATGGCATAAATTGACGCACATCAATACCAAATGTGTGATAAATGGTTTCTTTCATGATTTCACCTGCGTTCATAAAATCAGTCTCTTATCATATCGTAGTCGCAGGTTGAGGGATTTATGAATACTATTTACTATCCGAAGCTTTTTCACACGTTGTGGACAAATTACGAGGATTGGGTGAGGAACATGCCGCATCATCATGAGATGAACGAAGTAGAAAAAACAGCAAGACGCCGTTTACAAGAACGAGGCGTAACCATTCAAGATATAGCAGACCTTGTCTTCTTTTTACAGGAAAAATATCATCCTGGCTTAGACATGACAGAGTGCATCCACAATGTGGAACGTGTCATCGCAAAACGTGAAGTCCAAAATGCCATCTTAACAGGCGTTGAACTAGATGTTCTCGCTGAGCAAAAAAAGCTGACAGAACCGCTGCAATCTATTCTTGAAACAGATGAAAGTCTATATGGGGTTGATGAGATTTTATCCTTTGCCATCGTTAATATTTATGGCTCCATCGGCTTTACGAATTACGGATATATCGATAAAGAAAAACCAGGGATTCTTGGGAAACTCAACGATAAATCCTCAGGCGAATGCCACACCTTTTTAGATGACATTGTCGGTGCTATTGCTGCGGCAGCATCAAGCAGACTGGCACATAGTGCGAGAAATGCAGAATAAAACACAAAAGAGGACGTGCGTCTGACGCTTGTCCTCTTTTCATTAAGATAATCGTTCAATCCACTCAGATAATGAATCAATGACATAGGTTGGCTGTTTGTCATATTTCTGAAGCAGCTCTTTTGTCGTGACACCTGTATGGACAAGCAGTGTATCCATCCCTGCATTCATCCCTGCCATAATATCGGTATCATAGTTATCGCCCACCATGAGCGTCTCTGACACATCTGTCCCGAGCACCCGCATGGCCTGTTCCATAATGATAGACTCTGGCTTCCCGATAAATGTTGGCTGCACTGTTGTCGTAACCGTCAGCACAGATGTTAACGATCCATTTCCAGGTAACAGCCCTCTTTCTGTCGGAATGGCAATATCTCCATTTGTTGAAACAAATTGTGCACCTTGACGGATCGCAATGGCTCCTACCGCTAGTTTTTCATATGTAATACCGCGGTCTATTCCAACGACAACGAAATCAGCGTCTTCTTGACCAAACGACAAGCCTTTTTCTTCGATGGCCTGCTGAATGCCTTCTTCTCCGATCACATACACCGAGGCATCTTTCTTTTGTTCTGCGATATAGTTTGCCGTCGCCATACTTGTTGTAAAGACTTGTTCTTCCGTTGCTGGAATATCGAATGAAACCAGTTTCTCTGCTACTTGCTTCGGTGTGCGTGAAGAGTTATTCGTGACAAACAAATAAGGGATGTTCAACTCATTTAACTTGTGAACAAATTGCCCCGCCTCTTCAATCTTTTCTGTTCCTTTATACATCGTCCCGTCTAAATCAATTAAATAGCCTTTGTATTTCATGCTGCTTACAACTCCAATGGTTTATTTAAACGCTGATACTGGTCCAAGCTCCTGCTCCAAGTAAGTGCGAATTCGATTCGGGAAGACTTGCAGCGCCTGTTCTACCTCACTGATGACCTGCAACAAATCATGATGAACCACTTCTTGGTATTGCTGAACAAGTGTTTTACGGCACGAGACCAGTTTTTTCAGGTGAGTGCCTTCTTCTGTTGGTACAACCTTTTCGTCCACAAGAATATCCATGATGTCGTCATAGCTTCCTGGGTCCCGCATGATAAAGCCGTCAATCATATCATTTCCTGTATCAAGAATACATTCGACGAGCAAATGAACAATTCGTTCCAGCGCTTTTTTTTCTAAAGGGCTTGACCATGTTTGATGACTGCGCATCAAATCATATTGCTCCTCAAAAAAACGTAATGTCTCTTCAATCTTCTTTCTGTCTACGAAATACATCATGACGCTCCCCTTTGCGTTATTTTCTAATCCGCTTTAAGACAAAATAGGCACAGCCAAAATTACAGTATTCATAAATGTATTCATCGAGTGTACTGATTTTTGTATCGAATGTGGCCTTTTGGTTTTGGTCATCAAAGAACCCCTTCAGCCTTAGCTGGTTGTAGCCCCAATCCCCCACAATATAATCATACTTATTTAAAATATCTGAGTACCTTGCTTTAAACGCTTCCTCATCAAAGCCGTCTTTGATTTCTCTGACAAGATCAAAGGTAGCATTCTGAATGACGATCATCTTCTCACCTCTTTTTAAACGATCCACCTTTAATGATAATTCATTGGAACAACTCCATCAATTGCTAAAGCATGTTTTTTCCGATTTAGCCGAAGCTAAAGAAAAAAGGAGGTCACATTTATGATGAAACAACTGACAGCCACTATTCTCCTATGCATGCTTTTAGGCGGGTGCGGCTTTCAATCAGGCATGAACCGGCAAGTGGATGAAGATTCTTCCAGCAAGACAATCCGCCTGTCTGATCGTCATGAAGGAAATAATTCCAACATGCCAGAAGCAGATACGAATCGAGCAGGCTATGTTCGTTATCAGCGCCAGCAAGTAACCGATCAAAAGGAAAGAACCCCTGCTTTAAATCGTGAGCACCTTGCCCACGTGATTACAAGTTTAGCCATCCAGCTGCCAAATATAAAGGATGCAGCAACACTTGTCACAGACGAGGATGCCCTCATTGTGTATCGAACAGGCAACAAAAACCGAGATGAATCAGCCGATCAAGTGAAAAAAACAGCGGTTTCTGTTCTCCCTCGTTATTATCATGTGTACGTCTCTGATAACCCAGAGCACTTTCAATCCATTGCCAATTTTTCACGTCTTCAAACCAATTCACGTGATTTTGATCAAATTTTAACAAAAACGATTCAACAAATGAAATACTCTCCTCAAGGCGGAGATATTTCAACGAAAGAAGATGCCAATGGCATGACGAATTCCGATCGGACCATGAGACGAAACGCACCTTACGGCCAAAATTAATACGAGAAAAAACGCCAGAGAGCTCTGGCGTTTTCTTTGTTATGCTTGCGCCTGACGCTTCTTAGACGCTTCGTTTACTTGTTCGTCTGCATGATAAGAAGAACGGACAAGCGGTCCAGCTTCACAGTGGCTAAAGCCTTTTGACATGGCAATTTCCTTCAGCTCTGCAAACTCATCTGGATGGTAGTATTTTTGCACTTTCAAATGCTTTTTCGACGGTTGCAAATACTGACCAATTGCCATGATGTCGACGTTATTAGCAAGAAGATCATCCATAACTTCAATGATTTCTTCCTTCGTTTCACCGAGTCCAATCATAATGCTTGATTTCGTTGGAATGTCAGGTTGCATTTCTTTTGCACGACGCAAGAATTCCAATGAACGATCGTATGTAGCCCGTGCACGAACTCTTGGTGTTAACCTGCGTACTGTTTCAATATTGTGATTTAAAATATCAGGGCGTGTATCCATTAACGTTTTCAAATTATCATAATTGCCACCCATGTCTGAAGGGAGAACTTCTATTGTTGTGAATGGACTTTTTCTTCTAATGGCACGAACAGTTTCAGCAAATACACCTGCTCCGCCATCTTTTTGGTCATCCCTTGCAACCGCTGTTATAACAGCGTGCTTTAAATTCATCAAAGCCACTGAATCTGCCACGCGTTCTGGCTCTTGCAAGTCTAATTCAGTAGGAAGTCCGGTTTTCACCGCACAGAAACGGCATGCGCGCGTACAAACAGATCCGAGGATCATAAATGTAGCAGTTCTTCTCACTGCCCAGCATTCGTGAATATTCGGACATTTCGCTTCCTCACAAACGGTATGCAGGTTGTTTTCCCGCATCATTTTTTTCAAACCGGTATAGTTTTCATTCGTATTCAGCTTAATTTTAAGCCAGTCCGGTTTTCTTACGTGCTCTTCCTTCTTTGCCAATTCCATCATCTCCATATGAATTCGTTAAAGGTGCATATACAATCATCTTCCTGCTATATACGATGGATGCAGCTGTTGCCGCAAAAAATTGAATCTTCGGCCTAAGGCCTTTTCTTTAGACACTTTAACATAGTACAGATTGAACAACAAGGGAATGAGCTGCAAAAATACCCAAAAGACTCCTAAAATAACAGAAGAAAATTACTAACATTTTCTTCTTATGAAATAACGTGATCAAACCACACTAAACGGTAGAAGAAAGGAGATGGACGTTTGTGAAAGTGGTTTTAGCGATCATCATCGCTCTTTCAATGATTCCCGCATCAGTCCATGCACAAGGGGCAAACAAACAGCCTGATGAATTAAAACAGCGAATGGCACTGTATGAAAAGATCGCCATCACCACACAGGTCCCGTGGTATGTACTTGCTGCGGTTGATCAGTATGAACACAATATACGCAAAAGCAGAAGAGATTTACCCAAACAAACAGGTGTGATTGGCATCTACATTCCCCGGGAAATGTGGATAGGACCAGAAAATCCAAATAAGCAGGATACCTCTCCATTAAGCATTAAAGTGTTCGACGGTATTGGGCTTGATGGAAATGGGGATGGAAAAGCAGAAATCGATAACGATGAAGATGTCCTGTTCACGTTTGCTCAATACTTGCTCCATTACGGCAGCAGCATCGATCAATTAAAAATTGCGCTGTGGGATTATTATGGACGTGATCAAACCGTTGGAATTATTTCATCTTTTATGAAGCTCTATCAGCATTACGGCCATCTTGACCTTGGAAAGCATGCGTTTCCTCTTCCGGTTGGCGCTGACTACAGCTACAGGAGTACATGGGGTGATGCGAGAGGCTTTGGAGGCAGAAGAATTCATGAGGGCACTGATCTTTTTGCTCATTACGGTCTTCCTGTTCGTGCGACATCGTACGGCGTGATTGAAATGAAAGGCTGGAATCGCTTTGGCGGCTGGCGGATCGGCATTCGAGATATTCATAATCATTATCATTATTTTGCCCACTTAAATGGCTTTGCAAAAGGACTCAAAGCTGGGCAGATTGTAGAACCTGGTCAAGTCATCGGATCAGTCGGAAGCTCCGGTTACGGTCCACCTGGCACAGCAGGAAAATTCCCGCCACACCTTCATTACGGCATGTATAAAGACAATGGACGAACTGAATGGTCGTTTGATCCTTACCCTCATTTAAGGGCATGGGAAAGAGCCGAGCGGAAACGTCGATAAATAAAAGGAGAAGTTTAGCGATACCGCTTGCTTCTCCTTTTGATATGTATCAACATTTCCCAGGTCATCATTTGTCTACTATTACTGCTTATGCTTCTCTTTCAATCCTAAAACTAAAAAAAGAATACCCATAATGAAAAAAAGGAGATACACAACTGTTACTTCAAGTGGAATCATGTCAAACATCCCTCTAAATAAGTCGACACTCAAACTGTCACTCCCAGCTAATAATATCGATGCTGACATATATTTAGCACTAAATACAATGGCAAATACCAAAAAACAAAACCCGCTTACATGCATTTTCTTCATATCAATCAAATCCTCCTCTCACTTTCATAACAGACGATCGTGAAAAATCAGCCTTCAGGATAGCTACACTCTTCAAAAAAGGAAAACAATGAACATTTATCATGGCACGTGATTCGTATGGAATCAAGTGGTTAATTAGGATAAGATGAACAGATCACATAAAAAAGTTTAAGCATTGCAGCCAATGAATAATTACTTCACAGAGAGTTAGGGGGTTGTTTTTTTGAAAAGAGGAATGACCTTTACCATTCCAAATGAATACGGAGTCTTCCTTGGAGAAGTGCTAAAACCGATCGACATCACCAAATTCAGCTGGCGAATCGATACCGAAGACTCGAATATACTAGTTGATGGCGAAAAAGATGAAGAACTTTTTCCTGAAGGTAAAACAGAAATGGACGGTATAGAACTCAAACACCTCATTGAAAACAAGACGTATTATATGATTTTCGCAGATTTACAAGCATATCCAAAAGGGACATTGTCTCATATTAAGACCAATGAAGAATTTATGGAAAGCCAATGCGAGCTTGTTCTTTTAGTGGCCGATTGCTCCTATGTCACGATCTATTGCAAAAATAAGGGAACACTCGAATGGCTATACAAGAATGCAGTTGATTGTGGATTTGAAGACGTGACCTATATCACCGATGAAAATGATGCAAGGACAAGACTGTCTGTTTCGTAACAACAAAACGTTCATCACAAAAACACTATATGCAATCACAGCGTATGAAAAAAACAGCCCAATTCGTCCATTGGGCTGTTATTCTTTCTTCTCCTTTTTCTCTGGCAGAACAATCGATGGTGCGCCTGAATTTGTTCCGCTGCCATTATAATAATCTGGGACGTCTCCTTGAACGGCTTGGATGGAGACAGGCACGGAATTTTTGACGACGATGGTTTCTGAGGCGAAAGGGATGATGACTCTCACCTTCACCTCAATGAGCACACTAATATCAATCAAGGCATTGTTAATGCCATATGGCTTGATGTTTTTTTCAACGTCTGTATGCGGGTCACCAATGACACTAAATCGTACAGGTACTTTTGGTCCTAGGTTGGCGATAAGTGCATTTCCGGACGCTTGCCCAAGCGGAATGTTATATATAATGCCGTCATGTCCATCTGTTTGATCCTTTAATGCTTCTTTTGCCTCTTTTTGAAAATTCCCCTTTTCAATGTCCTCTAGATTTTTTTGAAGGTGACGTGACAGGTCAGCCATTGCTTTCGATGTTGCTTGCGCATTGAAGTCGATAGTTGTTACTTTGCCGTTCTCACTTGTATTCATCACAACCATATCCTTCATATTCTCCTGATCATCTGCAAAATCCTGAACAGAATATTGGATGAGATGATTGGCAATTCGTTCTGTTTCTAGTTCAGCAATGTGAATCAACGTTGGTTTAATGGAACGATTGATGAAGAATAGGCTAATGACAGTTGAGAGCACAAAAAATAATATGGCAAGCAGCATGACATAACGAAATGGCAGAGGGCCCTTTTTATAGGGGCGATAACGGCGGTTTAATCTCAATAAAAAATCCCCCCTTCTCCATTACAAGTGTATGCAGACAGGCGGGGGGATAGGAATCATCTGTTCATTTTATTTCACCATTTTTAATAATGCATCTCTTCCAATTGTGCCAGCATGAATGCCGAGCGACTCAGCGGCATATGTCACAGATTCTAAAGGTGCATCCAGCAATTGCTCGATGGTTCTTACACCGACTGCTCTTCCTGCGATGATTCCTCTATCTGCAAGCTTTTCATTTAGGAGCCCGACATCAAGTGCACCGCACATAATATAACCATGCTCATTTGTCACTGCCATGAAATTGGTCTTTGGCAGCTTGACGGTGACGGCTGTAAAGGAATGGCCATCAATTGTAATAGGTGTTAAATTCACCATATCCCTTCACTCCCTTCAACACAATCTATGTGAAGGGAGGGCAAGTGTTGTTAGGCTGGAGCGGATTTCACTTTGCGTCCTTCAATCGCCAGCTCAGGACATCACGTAAAAATTCCGGCATGAAATATTCAATGTGTTCATGGTCACGTATATGAGGAAAAAGAGAGCCAAGTGTATACATATCCACTGTGCCAACCGTATAAGAATCATCTTCTTTGACGAGTTGATCGTTTACATAGACATCTTTTACTCGTTTGGTTTCGCCCTCTTCTAATGAATAAGTCAAACCGCTGTATAGCATTTTCCCCATCAGTTCGCCTCTAAAGCCAAAGCCTTTGATGCGTAGCTGTTCCATTTTTTCTTCACAGCCACGAGACACTGTTTCGATCAATTGCTTCCCAGTAAGTGTCACCCTGATTGGATTAATTGGATGCGGGCATATCCGGTGAATGTCCTCTCTTGTGACGATGCCAGCCTCTAATGAATCAAGCACCATCCCTGCATTCATCATGCCGATATCTGCCTCGCACCATTCTCTAATGGCATCTGTTAAAAGCTGCGGAAGCGGGGAGTCATCAAACCACTTTGTTTCGAGCTTTGATTCAATGGATGTCACTTTTTCCTGCATGAGTGACTTCGCTCGTCTTTCAGCTTTCTGTAAAGTCGTGATCGCTTTATCGGATTCACTGATCAGCTGGTCCACTGATTGCACCGTCGCTTTTTTCTCGATGAGCTCGCTATTCGCTGTATCAATGGTCAGCTCGACACAGCCAATATAATGCCCATACTTTTCAGCACATGCAAGAAGAACTCCATTATCCATCTCGCCCTGTTCTAAAAGATGATGCGTATGTGAGCCTAAGATGATGTCGATTTCCGGGAAGTCATGGGCTACCTCTCGATCATGGATGATGCCTAGATGGGAAAGAAGAACAATGACATCGGCTTGTCCTTTCACTTCTTGCAGCATCTCCCGTATGCTCTCAAATGGGTCTGTAATGTCCCAGCCCAGCTTTTCATAGACAGGTGTATACGCAATGGTCACCCCTAAGATGGCGATTTTCAGTCCATTCTTCAATGTGATCACTTCATAAGGCTTTGCCCACGATGGTCTTTTGCCTTTTTCAAATAAATTAGATAAAATCACCGGGAATTGCGCGTCTTTGTACAATTGGTCGAGCTGCTCATGAGGCAACGTAATGCCTTCATTATTACCAATTGTGACGCCATCATAGCCAAGCTGATTGAGGAGTTTGACATTCACTTTTCCATAATCCGCTTCTGATACAAGGTTTACTCGATCCATATGATCGCCAATATCAAATAAGAGCATCTGATCGTGAACTTGACGCTTTTCTTCAATATAAGCTGCGATTTTTGGCCAATTTTCAAAGTGGCTGTGCAAGTCGTTTGTATGATATAACCATAGCTTCTGCAGCATGTTGATCTCTCCCTCAAGTTGTCACTGAACCGTCTCGTTCAAGTTGAAAGCCGCAGCTCTCGTTTAACTAAATAAATCTAACTGCTTCGGGGATAAGCTTGAATACGTCAAATCCAGCAAATCAATCATTTGCTGGCCATTCGTCGCCGCATCTCCGCCTGAGTTATTATTAAATACGACATATACATCTTTCGACTGCTGATGCAGGATGTCGAGGTTCTTTTTCCATTCCTTTAGTTCAGCTTCATTATATAAATATAAGTAACGAACTTCACGCCAGTTCTCATGATCTGCCGGGTGAAGCCAGCCTTGTTTATTTCTTCCGTGGAAACGGACCAATGTTTTGTCACGGTGTGTGGCTTTTATGACTGGCGGTATAGACCCTTCTCCGACTTGCGGTTCATCACAGACGGAATGAATCCACCCTTCTTTCTCCATAAAGGATAAGGTTTGTTCATAAAACTCGTCTGAAAACCAAGTTCGGTTTCGGAATTCGAGTGCACAAGGAATGTCCCCCATCTTCTCCTTACACCATCTTAAATAGTGGACGTGCTCCTTTTTGCAATCAAACCATGGTGGAAATTGAAACAGAACCATTGCCAGTTTCCCTGCTCGAATGAGAGGAGTCAGTGAAAGAATAAAGGCATCAAACATTTCTTCCTTTGAAGCAAACGGGATCTCGCCTCTTTGATGCCCGGTCATTCCTTGATATGCTTTCACGACAAATTGAAAGGCGTCTGGCGTATCTTTTATCCATTTTTCATGGTTCCGCTCAGGCTGAACAGCATAAAAGCTTGCATCCAGTTCCACAATGGGAAACGTTGATGCGTAGTGAAACAGCTTTTGAGAACTGCCGATTCTCGGCGGGTACAGACTGTCATGATCGCCCCAACCAGTTAATCCGATATAAATCATCTATCTCACCTCTTGCCACTTGCTTGTCTAAACGGATTTTCCCATTGAAAGTCTTTGTTTCTTGGGATACCCATCTTTCTGAAAGAAATTCTTATGTCTACAACATATCATATTTACCCATTTTTCTGAATGAAGATGACTGATGTGATGTTGCCCTGCCATCTTTTTTGTGATATTACATCACAACTTTCTATCTAAATTGAATGGAGCTGATAACATAATATTGATATCAGAGACTTTGACAGCGATTGTCCATTTTTTTATTCATCTTCACCAAAGGCTTCAGCTCTAAAAAAAGGAGAATGAGTGGATATGAACATTGTCGATCATTATGTTGAAGCATTGCAAAAAGTGGCCCAAAGAATTCATCAGCCTGTCTATTTGATCAATCAGTATGGACGTATTCTTTTCACCTCACCCCAAGGTATGACAAATCCAGATTGGATACAAATGCTCCGCTTGTTTCACAGTACGCAGCAGCATTATTTTTCTATGGTTCATTCAAAAGAAAGCGTTTCTGTTTTTCCTATCTATATAAACGAACAAGCTTATGATTATTTAGTCGTTCCCGCCTTCATTCATCCTCAAGACGACATGGGGCTGCATTTGATAATTGAACAAGCTGTAAATGCCATGTCCATTTCACGCATCAAACAACATGCCATCAAGCAATCGACAGAGCGAGCCAAAAATGAATGGTTTCGCAAATGGATGGAGGGGACGATTTCCTTAGAGCAAGATGTTGCCTGTCTGGCACGCATGTTTGGATTAAACACAACGATTCCCTATTTATGTATCGTCTGTCAACTTGATCAGAGCAGTCATTTCACTTGTTTCCTTAAGCAGCAAACCCTTGTAGATGATGTGTTTGCTTTACTTGAAAGCACCCTTTCGCACTGTCCATTTCCCGCCTTTCTTTTTGTCAAAGGAGATATCGGCATCTTCCTTATAGAAGAGACTGGCGGCTGGCTGGCAATGAACAAATCGATCTGCTCTTTTTTAAAACAAATGCAGATCCTTATTAAACAGCATGTGAATGCCACCATTTCCTTTGGTGTAAGCTTAAGCGGTTATCTCATCACCGATCTGCCAAAAGGATTCAGTGAAGCTGCCCATGCTCTGCAATCAGGCCAGCTCTCATTACGAGCTGAATATATTCAGTTCTATCAAGCAAAAGATGTGTCAGATTTACTGAAGCTCATCCCACCAAAAGATTTAACAACATTCTATGAGCGGTATCTCCACCCATTATATGAACAATCACAAGTCGATCCAAACCTTCTCCACACCTTATCTGTTTATGTCGAAACACATTGCCATATTTCAGAAACAGCCAAACGTTTATCTGTTCATCGCAACACCGTGATATATCGACTGGAGAAATGTGAAGAACTGCTCCAGATCAGCCTAAAAGATCCTGACGCAACATTGCGCTTGCGATTAGCTTTGCGGATTCAAAAGCACCTTTCAGCCGATTCCAATTGAATCTTTTTTTCTTACGCCTCATATATTTTGGAGGAGAAGTGTGAATGACAAGGAGTGGTGTCAAATGGATGAGGAGATTCGTCACATCCCGCAACCGATTCGAGACGATGGGGCCGGCGCAACCGATTTAGGCCCGCGAGACGTTCTGCGCGATTTGGAGAACCCAGATATGTTCGTCCCCCCAAAAACGGATGCGGGGACGATTCCTAATTTAAAATTTTCATATTCTGATACACATATGCACTTGAATCATGGCGGCTGGTCGAGGGAAATTACCGAGCGAGAGCTGCCTGTTTCAACAACGATTGCTGGTGTGAACATGCGGCTTACGCGCGGAGGTGTTCGTGAGCTTCATTGGCATAAGCAGGCGGAATGGGCATATATGATTTTAGGCAAAGCCCGGATCACATCTGTAGATGCAGAAGGACGGAATATGATCGCTGATGTAGAAGAAGGAGACTTGTGGTATTTCCCGCCCGGTATTCCGCACTCCATTCAAGGTCTTGAGGATGGCTGTGAGTTTCTCCTTGTGTTTGATGATGGTGCTTTTTCTGAATTTGATACGTTCACCATCACAGACTGGTTTGCTCATACACCAAAAAACATTCTTTCTGCTAATTTCGGCGTGCCAATCAAGCTGTTTGACCGCATTCCACATAAACAACGCTATATGTTTCAAGGCTCTTCACCGGCATCCATTGAAAGCCAAACAGTCTCTGATCCATACGGCGGCATCAAACCGCCATTTACCCACCAGCTCCTTCGTCAAAAACCAATCGTGACCTCTGGTGGAACCGTACGAATCGTCGACTCACGCAATTTTCCAGTATCTAAAACCATTGCTGCTGCACTTGTGGAGGTAAAACCTGGCGGGATGAGAGAAATGCATTGGCACCCGAATAATGATGAGTGGCAATACTATTTAACCGGTACAGCCAAAATGACGGTTTTTGGAGCAGGCGGGACAGCTCGCACCTTTAATTACAGAGCAGGTGATGTTGGTTATGTTCCTTTCGGGATGGGGCATTACATACAAAATATCGGGCAAACGAGCCTTTGGTTTCTAGAAATGTTTAAAAGCGATCGATTTGCAGATATTTCATTGAACCAATGGATGGCCTTAACCCCTCCTCAATTAGTGAAGGAGCATTTGCATGTAGACGATGCATTGATTCATGCGTTGCATAAAGAAAAATCACCAGTCGTGAAGTATGAGCGATGACGAAAAAAACCGATCCATTTGTGCTGATCGGTTTTTTCTATGCTGTCTTTACGATACGGCATGGGAATGTTGCTGCGCTTTTTTCGCCCATAAAATTGAAGCAATGAAACTCATACAAAGCACCAGCGTTCCAAACATAAATGGCAGCTCAATATTCACATCAAATAAAATACCCGCAAGACTTGGCCCGACGATATTCGCAAGGCTCATAAAGGAGGTATTGAGGCCGCCTGCTACCCCCTGCTGATTCCCTGCCATTTTAGAAAGTAATGTATTGAGAGCTGGGCGAACAAACGAGGTGGCCGATAAAAACAAAATGGAGCCCGTAAAAATGAGCCAAAAGGAAGGAGCAAAGCGGCAGGCGATCAGCATACATGCCGCAGCTAAAAGGGCATAACGGACGACACGCATTTCGCCAAATCGTTTCACAAATGGATTTACTAAAGCACCTTGAACGATGACACCCGCAAGTCCAGCTACCGTAATGACAAATGCAATATCCTTCGGTGTAAAGCCATGTTTTTGGTCGACATATAAGCCAAAGATCGATTCAAAATGAATGATTCCGAAATTCAAAACAAAGGCCAAGATAAACAAAAAACCGTATGATGTTTTTAAAGCCTGAATCATCTGCGTAAAAGGATTGAAATGAAGCTCTTTATTCAATCGTGCTTCTTCCTGCTTTTCCTTTGTTAAGGTTTCAGGTAAGAACAAGAAAGACAACAGCGTCGACAGGGCTGCAAAAGAACCAGCGATGAGGAAAGGAAAAGCAATCCCAAACTCAACCAAATAACCCCCAACACCCGGTCCAATGACAAAGCCTAACGTCATTGCTGCACTAAATAGCCCCATTCCTTTCCCTCGATCCTTTTCACTTGTGATATCAGCAATGTAGGCAAACATGGCGGGCATCAGCAGCGCACCAGCAGCTCCGCCTAAAAACCGAGACACAAACAGCATCCAAAGCTGATCGGCAAATGCAAAAATAAATTGAGCTACCGTAAAGCCGGCAATCCCGGCAATAATCAATTTTCTGCGTCCAAACCGATCAGTCAGCGCTCCAGCGACGGGTGATAAAGCAAATTGTGTGAGGCCAGTTGCAGCAACGAGGAAACCAAGTGTTTTTCCAGTTGCGCCAAAGGCTTCAATATAACTTGGCATGACAGGAACGATCAGACCAAATCCAAGCATGGCAATAAAAATATTGAGCATTAGAATGTACAATCTGCCCATTTTTTTCATATTAAAACCTCTTTCTTCAAAATAAATGAAAATGATGACAAAAATGATAAGAACTTCTTCAGTATAGCGATATCGCTCTCTATAAGTCTAGTTTTTCAAAAAACAGCGTTTTTTCCCAAATAAAAAATACCCGCTGGTGGCGAGTATTTTGAGTATCCCTTTTTTATTCAGCTTGTTCATAGATGGAAAGAGCCGCCTGTAACCCGGCGCCACAATTGATGGCTGCGCCATATTTCATCAAGATGGCTTCAAGGCCAGCTAAAACAAATAGAATATTTTCCTTTCGGCAGCTATAGCCCATTGAACCAATTCTCCATATCCGTCCTGCAAGCGGCCCAAATGAACTCGCAATTTCAATTCCAAAATGATGAAGAAGATCAGCCCGAACCGCTTCTCCGTCGATACCACTTGGAATGACGATACACGTCACGACCGGCATTTTGCAGTCTGGATCACCAAATAATTCAAGCCCCATCGCTTCAAGTCCTGCCATTAAAGCCTTCTCATGAAACAAGTGGCGCTGAAAACGTTCATCCAGACCTTCCTCTAGCACAAGTCGAACCCCTTCTCTCAGTGCATAAAGCATCGTTGTCGCTTCTGTATGATGATTTAACCGCCTCGGGCTCCAATAATCTTGCAGCTGGCTTAGATCAAAGTAATTGCTTTTGATTGGAGAAATGTCTACCTGTTTTTGCAGTTCGTCCTGTGTTGCAATCCCTTTTTCGACTTTCTTTCTCGATTGTACGACGTCTGCCACTCGTTCATTATATGTGATCGGTGACATCCCTGATGGAACAGACAGGCATTTCTGCGAGCCCCCAATTGCCGCATCGATTTTCCATTCGTCTATCTTGACCTCGACACCACCAATTGTCGCCACAGCGTCTACAATAAAAAGCGCATCAAGCGCTCGGCATGCTTCACCAATTTTCTCAAACGGCTGTAATCTTCCGGTAGATGTTTCACCATGAACCATCGCAACAATTTTCGGCTTGACTTGATGCATCTCTGCGATGATGTCGTCTTGCTTAAAAACCGTTCCCCATTCACATTCCATTGTATGTACCTCAGCACCATAGCGCTGTCCAATTTCAATCAGCAAATGACCGAAGCGTCCAAAAACCGGAACGAGCATGACATCTCCGGGCTCGATCACACTGGCAAGCACAGCTTCAAGTCCTGAGCGGGACGTCCCATCAATTGGATAAGCCCATTCATTTTCTGTTTGAAAAAGTGATCGTAATAAGGTCATCGTTTCATTCATGATCTCTGTAAATGCAGGGTCAAATTGACCAAGAATTGGTGTACTCATCACCCGAAGGACTCTTGGATCTACTTCGACAGGTCCTGGTGTCATAATGGTTCTAGTAGGTGTGTGTAGTTCTTTCACGTTATCCATCCTCTCCCTTGCTGTGTCCATCCTTATATGCCCACTTATACAGCAATGCTGATAAAATAGCAATCTCTTTTCTTACGAATTGGTTACATAAAATTTACGATAAATCCATTTATTTCTTTATGGCAATATGATAGAACTAAAGAGTATACATTCCCTATGAAGGAGGAAATAGAATGAAAAGATCTTTATTTGGAACTGTGGCCGCCGGAATCATGATTTTCGGTACATTTGCCGCTCCGCTGCCTCCCGCTGCAAATGCTCAAGGCTTTACTCTGAATGAACCGAGTCAAACCATCACCTTTTCCCCGTTACAGCTTCAAACCGAAACATCTGCTCAACATGCGAAAACAACCGCTTCAAGTCAAATTGATTCCTATTACCAATCTGCTGCTGGCAAATCTGGGCCTGCTCTTAAGAAAGCATTACACGATATTATTGATGATCATACACAGCTATCCTACAGCCAGGTTTGGGATGCATTAAAGAAAACGGATGAAGATCCAAAAAATCCAAGCAATGTGCTCTTGCTCTATAGCGGTATCTCTAGGTCAAAGCAAGCAAATGGAGGAAACGTGGGACAGTGGAACCGGGAGCATGTGTGGGCTAAATCTCACGGCAATTTTGGGACGAGCCAGGGACCTGGTACAGATCTCCATCACCTTCGGGCAACAGACGTACAAACGAATAGCACACGAGGAAATTTAGATTTTGATATAGGCGGAAATGAATACAAGGGAGCGCCGGGCAACTTCTACGACAACGACTCATTTGAACCTCATAGCCGGGTGAAAGGAGATGTAGCAAGAATGCTCTTTTATATGGCCGTCCGATATGAAGGCGATGACCGCTTCCCAGATTTAGAATTAAACAACAAAGTGAATAATGGAAGCGCCCCTCTTCACGGCAAAATGTCTGTCCTCTTAAAATGGCACAAGCAAGATCCAGTCGATCAAATCGAACGAAATCGTAACGAAATCATCTATCAAACGTACCAGCACAATCGCAATCCTTTTATTGATCACCCTGAATGGGTAAGCGATATTTGGGAATAAAAAAGAGAGGCACTGCTATGAACAAGCAGTGCCTTTCTTTTTTTCAAGCGGACAGACGAGACAATAATCAAGACTCTCTGATTTCTTCTCAAGCTTATAATACATACAGCAAGTCTTTCGATTTGATGTGTCTAGCAAACTTTCATCTAAATTTAAGCTGTGCTGGAAAGGATTTTGCTTCGCTCCGAAAAGATCACCCGACGCCTTCTTCAGAAACAAATAATCCTCCCGTATGCGCTCTTTCATTTTAGGCTCTTCCGTTTCTCGCATCATGCTACGGTAAAGAGAATTGATACGTACCGCTATATTTTCCCATAAAATCGAATACGGAAGTCTTGAAGTACGTTTCAATACATCTAAAAGTGGTGTGACACACTGCGTAAATAGCATGCGGACGACCTGTTCTCTCCACTCATGACGATCTCCTTCTAACTGAACAAATGAACAGAGCGTTTCATCTAGCTCAATTTTACGATCTTCTCTAAAGACACACGCCTCTGGTGAAAACCGGTAGACAGCATCATACATCGTCATCAAGTACAAAGTAGAACTAACAGCTAAATAGGCATAGCGTTTTGAAAACATGGACGCCGCCACTGCTATATTCGGTGCATGCATCGCTTCCTTTTCAGCTTCTAATAAACGTCTGATAGATGCTTCTGAAAAAAGCGCAGCAAGTGTGCGATCAGATGTCATTGGTCCATTTGTGATGTGTACCCCGAAATCAAGTAATTCTCTCTCAACCCACTCTGGCTTCATATCAAAACCCCCATCTTTCGTTTAACGATTTCGCTGTTGATATAACAAATAAATAAAGAACGGTGCGCCGATTGCAGCCGTAAACACACCTGCCGGGACATCTAACGGGAGAAAAGCCGTTCTCGCAACTAAGTCTGCCAGCATGACGAGAATACTTCCAACAAGCGCAGATGCTGGAACAAGCGCAATAAAGGAACGACCGATGATCATCCGTGCAACATGCGGCGCCATCAGTCCAACAAATTCAATACCACCTGCGAATGCAACGGCAATACCGGCTAATGTCACACTCATCAGTAGAAAGAATAACCGCTTCGCCTGAACCTTGACACCGAGACCTGTTGCAAGATCATCTCCAAGCTCCTTCACATTCATCGTTCTTGCCAGCACCATGACAATCGGTAAAATAATCAATACCCAAGGAAGCATTGCGATGACGTCCTTCATTGTAGAACCATATAAACTGCCCGTCAGCCAGATGTATGACTTGGTCGTGGTCATCGTATCGCTGAGCACAAGAGTAAACGTCACACACGCCTTCATAATGGCGGAGATCCCAATTCCCATCAAGACGAGCGTGATCGGCTTGACGCCTTTTTTCCATGAAAGCAAATAAATGAGGCATGATACCGCAAAAGCGCCTGCAATTGCCCACAACGACTGATAAGCAATAGGCACAGTGCCCATCCAAAAGACGATGAACATAATGGCGCCAAACGACGCACCGCTCGTAATTCCTATGATGTCAGGCGATGCAAGCGGATTTCGAATGAGACCTTGTAAAATAAGCCCCGATACCGCAAGTGCCGCTCCCACTAAAATCGCAAGCAGGGTCCTTGGAATCCTCAACGTATTTAATACAAACGTATTTCCCTCACCTTGTCCGAAGATATGCAGCAGCACATCAGTAGGCGGAATAAAGCGGCTGCCCATACAAAGGCTCAGAATAAATAAACCAAAGGCAACGCCTGTCAATAATAGTAAAATCAAAAACGTCCGCTTTGAAAATTGAAATGAAATGCCCCCGCCCTTTGAACGCACTGTATATGTTTTAGCCACCTGTCTTCAACCCCTTGCGCACGAGATAAACAAATAGAGGCGCTCCTGCAATTGCCGTCATGACACCAATCGGTACTTCCTGCGGCATGATCAGAAAACGAGCGGCAAGATCTGCGACAAGTAAAAGCGACGCCCCTACAACGGCACAATACGGCAGTACCCAGCGGTGGTCAGGTCCAACAAGCTTTTTCACAATATGCGGCACAAGAAAACCAACAAATCCAATGGATCCTGCGACAGCGACGGAACCTCCTGCTAAAAAGACGACAAGTACCCCCATCGTCATCTTCAAAAGCAACGTACGCTGGCCAAGCCCTTTCGCAATATCATCACCCGATAAAAGGACATTGATCGAGCGGCCAAGAAGCAGCGCCACCACAGTCGCCCCAAGAATATAAGGCAGCACAGGCAGCAGCATATCTATACTTCTTCCTGACACTGAACCAGCCATCCAGAACAGGATGCTTTGAATGGACTGTTCATTCACGATTAAAAGTCCTTGAGTAAAGGACGCAAACAGAGCAGATATCGCAGCACCTGCGAGTACAATTTTGACCGGTGTCAGTCCGTCTCTTCCAATGGAGCCTAGAAGAAAGACAAGCATACCTGCAATGGCAGCGCCTAAAAAGGCCGTCCACATATAACCTGTTAACGACTCGGTAGAAAAGAAAACAATCGAAATCACAATAAAAAAGAGTCCACCTGCATTAATACCTAAAAGATCTGGTGCAGCCAGCGGATTTCTCGTCAATGCCTGCATGAGTGCACCTGAAATCGCTAGACTTGATCCAACAACCGTCGCAATTAAAGCTCTTGATAATCTGGATGTCATGACAATCACACTGTTTGGATCTGACTCATCAAACTGAAGAAACGCATGGATGGTGGCTTTGAGGGAAATTGAGGTTTGCCCAAGAGAAATACTGAGCATAAAAAAGACCAACATCAACACGATGAATCCAGCAAATAGCAGTGCCTTGCTCGAATCCTTTTTTAATAAACTTCTCATCTGATTCCCGCTTTCAATCTGTTATGGAAAAAGGAGAAAATGGTTTTTCACATTTTCTCCTCTGCTACACTTATTTATCAAGCCCTAGACGATCATAAATATCATCAAGCATCATGTTTGCAGCGGTGATACCGCCAGCCATGTTCCAAGTGATTTCATCAACTTTATGCACTTGTTTCGCTTTCACTGCATCAAGCTGCTTCCATAAAGGATGACTTGTCCACTCTTTATATGCTTTTTCAACTGCTTTATCCTGATCATCCATGAAGTAATAGATCACATCTGCATCCATTTGTGGAATGCTCTCTTTGTCTGTAAGTGTAATGATATCTTGCTTTTTATCTTTGACATTTTTAGGACCTTCAAAGCCTAGCTCTGTTAAAATTGAACCTGCAAACCCAGTTTGATAGATTCTTGCATGATCTGCACGGAAGTTCACCACAGACACACTCATTGGCCAGTTTTTAATGTCTTTCTTTGCTTTTTCTTTGAAGTCAGCGACGCGGTCATCCCACTTCGTCAGCAATTCTTTTGATTTATCTTGCTTGTTTAACGCTTCACCCATTAAATTCACTGTGTCTTTAAAAGTGAACACTGTTTCTGTTGCAACCGTTGGAGCGATTTCTTTCAGCTGATCAAAAATTTGCTCGTGACGGATTTTTGATGCAATGATCAAATCTGGCTTCAGCTTTTCAATTTCTTCTAAGTTTGGTTGTGTTTCCTGCCCAACAATTTTGACACCCTTTAAATCATCTCTTAAATATTTATACGTAGGTGCTTCAAGCCAAGATTCTACAACACCCACTGGTTTAATGCCCATAGCGACGGCTGCATCAGTTGCTCCTTGATACAACGTCACCACACGTTTAGGCGATCCTTTAATTTCAGTTGAACCGATAGCGCTTTCAACGGTTCTTGTTTTCTCATTACTATCTGACTTGCCTTCGCTGCTATTACTGCCACAAGCTGCAAGTAATACGATGGAGAGCACAACTAGTAGCGACCAAAAAGATTTTTTGAACATGTACCTCACCTATCCATTCTATATGTAGTCATATCGTTTGATAACGATTCTCATTATCACACTATGATTTTATCATAGAAAAGGATGGTGTCAATGTAAATTTTTAAGAAAAAGGTAGAGTGTTGACTAGTTGTTCAGGTTAATTGGAACTTTTCCACATTTGGATGGTACGCCCAATCTTTTTTCCTGATTCTAGTAAAATGGACAAATGAGTATGGTTTTCTATCACTTGGTAAACAGATTGATTTTTCACCTGCTGATTTGGAAGCGCCAGATATGGATGAAATTTGTCTACGTCGTATAACTCATCCTCGCTTCCAACAAACATGCCATAAGGCTGGTCCAGCCTTGCAAATTGTTTTTGAGGTGCAGATGGCGTTAAGGCAAGAGACATATTGATGGTAATGCCTGTTAAAAGAAGTGGATCTTGTGCAATCACCCATGCTGGGTAGTGAAATCGTACAGCTTCTGAATGCCCCATCAGCCTTCCTTTTGTCATCGCAGATAGCACGAATTTCCAAACTTGAACTGTGGCAAAAGGGACTTGATTAGACTTCGCTGTGTCAGATTTGTAGCCAAATTCAGGAGCAATAAAAAAGTAACCGTCTACTTTTCTTTTTTCATCCCAAGATAGATATTGAAGCAGCAATCCAGCTCCAGAGGAATGACCACAAAGATAAAGTGCTCCTTCGTGCTGCTGTTTGATGACATCCACAACTTGCGAAATATCTTGCCACACGTCAGTGACTTTGGGTGTATCCCCCTTCTTTCCTTCAGAATATCCGTGGCCTCTCAAATCCAGCAAAAACACATTCACGTGAAAATCATGTTGCAATGTATAGGCGATATGCTCATAACCAGCCAAGCTGTGAGCGCCTCCGCCATGAATGATGATCACATTGGTCTGCGTGTTTGTTTCTGATAAAAACGGATAATAAGCAAGACGTATGCCGTCATGTGATTGAATGAACTGTCTTTCTGGAATAGCTACAGGAGCTACTTCCTGCATACTTGTAAATGAGAACGGTTCTGTTTCGTTCATAATTAACTTTTGATCCTCCAATTAGACACGAGAATGGCTAGAGCATTGCTGGCCATCCTCATGTTCGCATCCTATTTTGTCATATCCCTCAAAGGGAACGTCTTACTCTCAATAATAGCGACAATTTGTTTTAACGCTTGGTTCGCTTCGGGAATAGGGAAGACAGGAAAGACGTGATTCATTTTTGGGTATTCGATATAGTTGATGGGAACACCCTGCTTGTCTGCCATCTCTTTGAATTTCCGGGCATCTGGGAGAAAGAATTCATGAGTGCCAATAAAAACAGAAATTCGTCCTAACGATTTGATTTCTCCATAGATTGGACTGATCAAATGATGTGTTTCATCTGTATCACCTGCATAGGCTTTGCCCGATTCGATTAGTAAATCTAGGTTGAGCATTGGCTCTTTTGGAACCATTTTAGCGATATCAGGATTACTTAATGTCACATCAAGCCAAGGTGATAATAGAATCAAGTTTCCAGGCTGCGGAAGACCTTTTTTTGCTAAGTATTGAGCAAAGGCCAACGATAAACCGCCGCCAGCAGAATCACCCATGATGACGATTTTTTCTGGTGTTCCTTTTTCTAAAAGAGCTTGGTAAACTGGGAGAACACTCTCGATTGCATCCATATATTGATGATTCGGTGCTTTAGGATAAACTGGCACATACACCGTACTATTTAATTGCTTCGTCAATCGATCCAAGAAACGCCAATGCCATACGAGCGGCTGCTCAATATAGCCTCCTCCATGTAAAAATAGCACCTGATGATCATCTGGCTGCACATCTGATTTCAACATGTACGTATCGACTGAAAACATGCTGCTTTTGGTGATGCGATATTTCTTTTTCAACTTCTCAGGCAGCACATAAGGTAATTGATTCGCCATTCTTCGTTCCTCTAAATACCCCTCAACATTTAGTTTCTTCTTTGTAAGTACAAGTAACCATTCAACACACAAACTTTGAATACTTCGCATACGATCGACCCCTATAGATAGAATGATGACAATCAATGTCTAGGAAAAGAATGGTTTCTCTTTTTCTAAAGCATAACATAAGAACTTGTGAATCCGTTAACTGCTTTGGACAGAATACTTTTTCTATACATCTATTCATTTATGAACACCTGTCTATTTATATTATATTTTCTAGATCCATCATCATCAATTGTCAATCTTTCAATCAATGTTCATTAATCAACACATATTCAAAAACTGTTCATTTACATACAAAAGAGACGAACTGAATAAGTTCGTCTTTTACCAAATGTATACGTTCATGAGGAGGTCTGTAAACTGAGGATTTTTTGAATCGTGTGCATCACGCCGCTCTCTTCGTTTGAGAGTGTAATAAAATGCGCAGCATCCTTTACTTCCTGGGTGGCATTCCTTACGGCGAAGCTATACTGGGCAGCTGCCATTAATTCGAGATCATTACGCCCATCGCCAAACACCATCGTTTCCTCTTCCGTTACACTTAGCATGTTTTGCAACTGTTTCACGGTTGTTCCTTTATGAACGCCGATATTTGAGATGTCGATCCATGTATCCTCTGAAGCAACAATGTATACTTGTTCAAAGAATTCTTTTAATTTCTCTTTCGTTTGAACGCAGTTTGCTTCCGGATCATGCACCGTGATTTTCACAAAATCATCATGGATGTCTTGAAAGTTTGATACCTTGGTCACATGAGCATAAGAACCTGTGACAAATCTCATTTCACTTTCTGATACATGCTCATGCACAAAGGCTCCCTCTTTTGTACAGGCAATAATGGTCTGTTTTTTGCTCACCTCACCTAACTTCTCTATCAACGCTAACCCTAGTTCATTTTTGATCAATGATTCGTAAACAAATTGACCATTCTTTTTTATTCTCGTCGCACTATCTCCTAAAATCCAAAAATCTTTTGCATGCTCTCCAAACAATGCCTCCACTCGTTCACACTGCTTCCCGGTACAAGGTGCGAACGCCACCTTCTTTTCATCCATTAATACTTTTGTTTTATGAAATAACGCTTGATCAAACGACCCTTGACGATTTAAAAATGTACCATCTAAATCCGTAATAATTAATTTAATCATTTTCTTCCCCCAGTTCCTTTGTTGAACAAACAGCACATGAGCTTATGAAAATTGTATCGATATACGTGTCATCAAGTAAACACGTCACGCACGATTTGTTCTTGATCACACAAAAGGGTACTTGTTACATGTTCGGCACACAGCGTTTTATTGAGCCAGCAGTGACGAGATGGCGAACACAAAAAAGCGAATGTTGAAACCATTCGTCTTTCTTCCTCACTTCACTTCCTCATGCTCATGAGCAGTATCTCTTTTGCTCGCGATAAAGAGTGCACATGTCATCGCAAGAATGGCCAGTGCCCACCAGAATGTCGATACGGCCTGTTCATGATCAATGATAATCAAACGGATGACAGCTGTGATGCCAATATAAATAAAATAGCGCAGCGGAAAATGAAAGTTGGATTTAAAGTATTTAATAATTAAGGCGATAAATTCAAAATACATAAAGAAGATCAGCAGCTCGCCAAGCATTCCATAATAGCTTTCTCCTTTGTTAAACAATGTTTTATAGACGAATTGCACGATGTACCATGTTTCACTAATTAAGAGTACGCTTAGCGCAATCGCTAGAAAGAACAGGCAGATATTCAGAAGGCCTTGCAAGAGATCAGGTACCTTTTGGAAATTGTTGAATCGTTTCATCAGATTGTTTCCCCATTCCATGATGTTGTTTTTGCTCTCTACATTTTGGTATTCCAAAATCGCAGCACGATGTAGTAGGTATCGTTCTTTTCTACACTTTCAAACTGTCCATGCATTCGGGACATCATCCGCTTGATGCTTCGTTCCCCGAGTCCATTGCTTTCCGGTATGATGTCTGTCTTTTTTATCGCATTGCTCACATGGATTTCAAAGACATCTTGGTCGGATAAAAAAGTGATCTGAATGTTCTTTTCAGGATCTGCGTATTTACGTAAGTTAGACATCACATTATCAAATACTCTGCCAAGCTCCTCGACATTCACATTAATATAGCTATCCGGCATTTCGCCTACAATATGGACCGTGAAATTCTCCTGATGCAGCAGGGCGACCTGATCTGATAGAAGATCATAAATCACTTCTTTCACTGCAACGGTTTCAAGCTCTGACTCGTGCTCTTTATCTAGCAGGAAATAGGCAAATAGATTGTCAGACAGATTCTTTAATTGCAGGGCTTTTCCATACGCACTCGCTATATACTTCTCCTTGCGGGTATCCGCTAGAGCCTCCTCTTTTTTGGCAAATTCCAGATTCATGATGAGTGATGTCAGCGGGGTCCTCATATCATGCGACATTTCGGTCACCAAGCTGCGGCTCTCTTCCTGCAGATCATCAATAGCCTGAAGCTTGTCCAAAAAGGCTGTTCTTAAATCCTCAATGCTCTTTGCAATCATGGCCAATTCATCATGCCCCTTCACTGTCATCTCATAATCGAGCTCACCGCCTTCAAGAATATGAATCTCTTCACGGATCGTTTGCAAGTAACGTAGGCTTCGGCGAATGCCAACAAGCACAATCAGGAGAAAAATGAGTGTTGCACCAAGCAGTTCTAGTGTAAAGGCGAGATCGTGATATCGAGAGGAGTAAAACCCGTCTACCATAACCCTACCTTCTCCGTCGCTAAATTGAACCGGGTAAGAATGACGCTTTGCGTAGTCGGTCACCTTTTCTTTTCCATAGGCCGATTCATCAGCGGCAGAGTAAATCGAGTCATATTGAAGCACTTCATCCTTGTAAACAGTGAGATTAATATAATCTTCTTTTTTCACCCACTCACCGAATGCTTTTCGATCCGTTGAAGTCAGCTCATGTTCTGAAACGTAGCGGCTGAATGTTTGAATGTATCTAGCAGATTCTTCCTTATAGTACTCATCCGAACTTAAATATCCTTCAATCAGGTGATCGGTGATCTTTTGCAGTGTCAAAAAGACAACACCACTTACGATAGCAGCGACCAAAATGAGCAGTGACAGCTTTTTGGTCAGCGTATATTTACGATGTGCCAAACCGGTATCCTCTCCCCCATTCTGTTTTGATATACACGGGACGAGCCGGGTCATCTTCAATTTTGGCACGCAGCTTTCGGATATGCACCATGACCGTATTGTTTGAACAATAAAAATAAGGCTGGCCCCACACGCTTTCATAAATATTTTGAGCAGAAAATATTTTGTTTCGTTTGTTCATGAGCAGTTTTAATATCCGATATTCTAAATCAGATAACTTGATTTGCTGCCCATTTTTCCACACTTCATTAAATTCCTCACTCACCTTCAGGCTACCGCCAACTAAATAGGTTTCTTCCTGTTCCTTTTTTTCCTGATAGATGGTATATCTGCGCAATTGCGCCATGACCCTAGCGTGAAGCTCCTCTTCTGAAAAAGGTTTTGTCATATAATCATCTCCGCCAGCGAGTAATCCTTCGGTTTTATCCAATGTACTTGATCTGGCTGTCAGAAATAAAATGGGAACGTTTGAGGAGGCTCTTATTTGCTGGCACGTTTCTATACCGGAGATACCTGGCATCATGACATCCAAAATCACCAAATCAAGCGAATCATCTACAACATACAATGCCTGCTTGCCATTCATGGCTCTCAACACCTCATACCCTGTACGTGTCAGAGATTCCTGCAACAGGTCACTAATATCCTGATCATCCTCTACAACTAATATTCGATGGGTCATATCTCTCTCACCTCATCCTCCATGACTTCATTCTTATATGTTATTACTATATATCATCTAGCTATGTGAAAAGATACACCATAAATCTTAAGTGTTTATGAATATGATCAATTGCCATCAAGTTGTCACATTTATTTTCAAAAAATTGGATCTTCATAAATGATTAAGAATTGGCCTGTATATTGATTCATTGAAGGATCTATCTTTAGATCCAATACACGAAAAGGAGCATTGATATGAATGTAAGCAAAGTAGAACACGGACAACCAATGAGTCTCAAAGAACGGGTGCATTTTTTGGATATCGTACGAGGATTCGCCTTAATGGGGATTATTTTGGTCAACTATTTTTTGATTGTGGATTCGGTCAAGGGATTTGAGATGGAGTCTAATGATGTATTTCACAACTTGGTGAATTGGTTCGCCTCAGGGAAATTCATTACGTTATTTTCTTTTCTATTCGGGGTTGGTTTTATGATATTTATGGATCGAGCCGCTCAAAAGGTGGACAGCCCGAACAAGTTGTTTGCTCGCAGATTAACCATTCTCTTAGGGATTGGTCTTCTGCATGTCACGTTTGTATGGATTGGAGATATTTTAACCTATTATGCTGTCGCGGGCTTCTTATTGCTTTTCTTTTACAAACGCACAGCCAAAACCATCCTGTACTGGCTGATCACACTCTTTGTGATTCAATTGCTCACGCCTTTTTTCACCATGCTGCTCAATTCCATTAGTACGGGATCATCAGGCAAGCCGGATTTTGCCGATTTTGAATTGAACAGTCACAACAGTCTGACTTATTTAGCATCGATAGGTGACCGGTGGACGGATATGTTCACGATGGCTTCCAGCTCATTTTCCACTGTCTATTCGATGTTCTTCATGTTTTTACTTGGTGTGTATTTTGTGAAAATGTCGTTTTTCAAAAACATGGAGACGAAAAAAGCGATTTGGAATCGTATTTGGATGATTTGTACAATCGCTTTTCTTATCACACAAGGCAGTACGATTATGACAGCGGTCACCCCTTTTGAACATACGCCATGGATGAACATTGTCTCTGCACTTGAGCAAAACGGAGGATTAACTGGCAGTATGTTCTATATGAGTTCACTTGCGATGCTGTTTTTGCACGTTCCTCAGCTGCGAGGTGCTTTGATGGTTTTTACCAAGGTCGGACGGATGTCCCTGACCTGCTATTTGCTTCACTCGATCATTGGAACAGTGCTGTTTCTGAAATATGGAGCCGGACTTGCAGATCATCTTCAACCCGCTGGTACGTTCTTCATTGGCATTGGCGTGTATGCCTTCCTTGTCCTTTTCAGTACGTTATGGTTAAAGCGATTTAAGTCTGGACCGATGGAATTTATCTGGCGTCAGCTGACGTATGGAAAGGTCAATAACCAATCGAAAACAAATACATTTCAGGCAGCGAAGTAGAAGTAATAGAAAAAGGCGAATTACGACAGTTCGCCTTTTTTCATGTGTTGAGTTTTTGTGATTCAGATACAATCCGTTCATTTTATATATTGATCCATCATTTCTTGCAATTGTGTCAAATAACTCTCTTTTAATTCATCAGGGTATTCAATTTTCACATGTTTCCCAAATGAGATCAAATAGTGAGTCATATACGATAATTCTTCTTGGTTGTACCCACCCACTATATAAGGCGTATCATCAATGGTCTCCAATCTCATATTCGGATAATGATTCTTCAAAAACTTCTCTTTCCCTTGTTCCGTTAATCGACATTTAAAAGAGATATCATGATAGGTTTTTTCGTACTCGAGCTGCAGTGCTTTTAATTCTTCCTTCGTAAAAGTGTCTTTTGTTTCTTCTTCGATCATCATGTCCGTCATACAATCACATCTGTAGATGCCCCACTTTTTATTCAGAACATCATATGCTTCGGTAAACCAAATCCCATTTCGATAAAACAACTCAAGAAATTGTAGCCTGATCCTTTTATGTTCATATTGAGTGTATGTCATCTTCACGATTTGATCTTCCATCATTGCCTGCAATATCAAATCCAAATGATGTTGTTCACTCACTGGTGCGACATGATAGTAATGAATCACATCCAAAATCTCCGTGATCCGATGTTTTCTCTCATCAGACATTGTAGCAAACAGTTTTTGGCGAATCTGTGAGTAAGACTTTTTAAACGGTGTTGCTGACAACAGATCTAGCGCTTTAAGAGCGAAAAAAATGGCTTGAACTTCATCTATTTGAAAATAGATCGGAACCAATGGAGATTGATTCACGAGCCGATATCCTCCATGTCTGCCATTTTCAACATAAAAAGCTAAGCCCATGGACTCTAGTTCTTCCATATCTCTTAAAGCCGTACGTTTAGAAATGCCAAATTCAGTTTCTAAATCTTTTAATTGAAATGAATATTTATCACTTAAGAAAATAAGCTCTTGGTTTAATCGTTCTGATTTTTTCATTTGATTTTCCTTCTGAAAAAGGTGACATGTTTTGTCACCTTTATATTTTATACTCAGTTTATCAAAAGAAAAGGAGTATTTATATGAAAACATTCATTATTAACACGCACCCTGATTTCACTGATCGAGAAAGTTATTCAAGCAAACTACAAACACTATTTTTAGAACAGTTTAAAAAAAGATTCCCTCATGAGGAGCCAACAATTTTACATTTATATGGAACTGAAATTCCCCGTATCGAAAAAGACCAGCTGCTACGTATTTGGGAAAAGCAAGCATCTGAACAAACATTAACAGCTGCGGAGGAAAAAATCGCCGCTTCTTCCTCTGCTTTATTGGCTCAATTCAAAGCACATCATCGAATTGTGATCGTGTCACCTGTTCATAATTTCAATGTGACTTCACGAATGAAAGATTATATAGATAATATCTTTATTGCTAGAGAAACGTTTAAATATACAGAAGATGGTTCAGTTGGTCTGATGACTGACGGTTATCGTGTACTTTTGCTTCAAGCAAGTGGCTCAATTTTCACAAATAACGATCGGTACACACCACTGGAATTTTCATATTATTATCTAAAGGAAATATTCCAAAACTTGATGGGTTTTCAACAATTTCATATTGTCCGGGCACAAGGAACAGCGATTTTAGAGCAAGATGTGATCTTACAATCTGCATCTGATGATATGACGAAAACCTTAGATGCGTTTTATGCACCTCGTTAACCTCTATTTTTTCAAGACCCCGAACGAAAAATTTTGCTCACTTGTCATCAATCTTATTTTTTCGTTTTGGGGTGACTCCTATCTGCTAGTACAAATATTATTGATGACTAATGCTGCCGTTTCACTCGGATGGCTAAGAGGGAAATGATGGCCATACGGAACAAAATCAACCTTCCCAAGATGCGATGGCGCAGAATAGCCTCTGTCATACTCCCCCCAAATCATGTGAAGATGATCCTTTGTGACTTCTTTAAAGTCACCTTGATCGGTTTTCCGTAATAAATGGTTAAGCTGAACCGTCGTATTTAAAATTCTAGGAGAAGTAAAGCTGTTTCTGATTTTTTCAATATAATGTTCAGGGATGCTTTCCATGCTTTCAAACAAACCATTTCTTAATACATAACGCTCTATCATTTTAGGAGTTGCTAATTTTAATGACCATTTGTTCATCCATTGTGGAACATTTAGCGATTTAGCATTTTTTTTAGCGACAGGCGGCTGAAGTAAAGTGATGGAATACTCCTTATCTATGTACCCTTGTCCCAATGCTTCCAGTAAGATAAACGCACCGAATGAATGACCGATTAGATGTGCACCATTCGTCGCTTTCTCTATTACTTTTTTCACTACATTTAAATAGATATCTAGAAGATATTTCGCTCGTTTAAATGGAGAACGGCCCAAACCAGGAAGGTCCAAGATCCATACAGGTTGACCTGTTTTCTCATGAAGCTCTTGTGCTAAAGGAAATAAATCTTCTCCATCACTCAATAAACCATGTAATAAAATAAACGGCTTCCCCTCTCCTTGTAATTGGTAAAGGGTCGTGTTATCGCATAATGTTCGTTTAAATAAATGTTGGTGCTCACCATTTTGAGCCATCATTCGATAATCTAGATCCGCTACTACAGCAGGGAAAAATGTCATGACACTCGTCTTCTTAATCCAATCTTCTCCCATTATTTTTTTCACTGAAACATTTGAGAACGTTCGTTTTGTCATAAAATTCAATCCGTCAGAAGGAATGTTTGTGAGTTTACTTACGCCACTATTCATGATAGCTTTCATCAGCGGCATTGGGACAGAGATGTTTGGCGTCCTCATATTCATACTTTCTGACATCATACTTAATAGTCCAGCAACGTTCTGATCGTGCTCTTTGTCTTCAACAAGTGTATATGTTTGAATAGCCGGCTGCTCCAACTTGAAAACCTGTACAATAAACTTCGCAAACTCATCGTTTGAAATAAGTGGTAACCGATAGTCCTTACCTCCAGGAATCACCGGCATGAGCCCTCTTCGCATACTCTTTACAAGCAAACCTAATCCTGCAATTTGCTCTGTACTCCCTGTTTGACTACTTCCAACGACAGTTGGCGGATTAATGATAGAAAGCGGATAACCTACTGCTGATGCCTGCTGACGAATATAAAGATCTGCTAAAAACTTTGTTCTCTCATAAGGATTTTTTATTTTCAAGTAATCGTTCCCTTCTTCAAACACGTCGATGGCAATCTTGCTATTTTGATCATCAAAGGGACTCATATAACCGACAACATGGATAAATTGCTGTAAACCCTTCGATTGATGAATACTTTTAGCTAACTCACTAATGTGTTTGGCGCCATTTAAAAAGACGGAAGCTGCCTCTTTACTTGTCGCTTGAATATCCATCGGGCCTCCTGCGTGAATGATCACATCCGTTTTCAATACCTTCTCATGATCTTCAGGACTTAGACCCAAATCGACTTTCGTCAAATCACCTTCAACAAAGTGCATCACCGCCTCTTTTAAAATGCCTCTTTCTTGAAAAATGCGTGTTGCTTTACTTTTTGACCTTACTAAAAGAAGAATGTTCACATCCTCTTTGACTAATTCTTTCACTAATTGCTTTCCGATAAACCCTGTTCCACCCGTTAAAAATACTGTTTTCATGTGAAATCTCCTTTTTAGTACTATTCAGTACTAATTTGATGTAAAAAAAATGCTTCTTTATCGAAGCAAGTTAAATAAATGATCTGCTGTTTTTGTGATGACAGTTGCATCCTTCAATGTTTCTGAAATAAATAACGCTCCTTCAAGATTTGTCATAAAAAGTGATGCCACCTCATCAATCTGAATCGTCTTTCTGAATTCTCCATTCTCTACCCCTTGTTTTAGTAATAGAGAAACTTTCTTTTGTAATCCTGTGAAAAACAGGCCTATTTTTTCTTTTATTTGTGTGGCCTGTGCAGGACTTTGAATATAAAGAGTAATAAATGGACAGCCGCCCTTATACTCTCTCGACTGAACGCCTTGTGATAATTGCTTTAAAAACAGTTGAATACGATCTTCAACTGAAAATTGGGTCTGAGACAGTACGTCATCCATTGCAGCTTGATACATATCAATCCAATAATCAACGACCCCTTCTAATAATTCCTCCTTATTAGAAAAGTGATAATACACATTAGACTTTGAAACTTTGCTTACACGTACCAATTCATCCATACTTGTATAAGCAAACCCTTTTTCCAAAAATAATGTTGCAGCTACTTCAAGTACACGTTTTTGATTCATTAATTTTACCTTTGTCATAATTAGAACTATACAGTACTAAATTATATGTTGCAAGTATTTATGATCATTTAGAAAAGAGTTTGATGAAAAAGTTTTCTCAATGCGGTCAAACGCAAATGAGGAAACTAACAATAAGAGAGTTTCTTTTAATTATAATCTTCTCCTACCATTAAAGTACTATACTTTGTTTTAAATTTTTCATACTTTTTCTCATCCTTAAATAATAAGAATGCCCCTCTGTCATCATAAATATGATAAATAAAATCTTTATTTATAAAGAATATTTCAGGATAACTACTATATTTGTCATTGAACCTCGGAGCCATACTTTTAAAATCTTGATTACATATAGCCTTGATTATTTTCTTGTACTCTATATGCTGTTTTTTTGTTTCTAAAGAATACTGAATGACTTTTCCATTCTCATCTTTAGAATTTTTTACATTGAGTCTGTATTTATTAATTTTTTTTGAATACTTACTATATACTCCTATCGGCCTCTGTAATGAATGCTCGCTTCGAACAATTGTGACGACGAACAATAAATCGTTCTCCCCAAAAAGTTCATCAAATATACTTATTGCAACATTATAAACCTTATTAAAATATTGAGGATTTAAATGGCCTTGATCATTAAACTGATACATATCTTTTTCGAGTTGAATATGAAGGCTTAGAGGTAACTCGTTAAAGGAATCATTAATTAAATCAATATTGAATTCACTTTGTAAATAATCTAGGTGAACCATATCTCATTCTCCATTCATTCTTTTATGTACAATTCTTATTTTATTAATACTCGACCACTTTTATTTAGTGTAGCTATACGCTCTCCGGATTTATTCATTAATTTGTAGTAACCTCCTCCATGAGAATTCCCTTTCCCAAGATCTCTTGAAATGGACAAACCAGATGCAGGATCTTTCCACTCTTGTTACCTTTAACCTTCTTAGTGAAAAGAGAAATCTTAACCCCAGTATCATTCAATAAAGTTTTTTATTCATTGTCAACTTAGATGTAACCAATGAAATAGAAAAAGACGAACTTAAAAAGTTCGTCTCCTACACTAAAAGGTCATCTTGATCGGCACAAATTCGGCACGCTTCATCAACCTCTTATATCAATCATTTTCAATCCTCTGTATTAACCAATAGAACCTTCCATTTCAAACTTAATCAAACGGTTCATTTCAACGGCGTATTCCATTGGTAGTTCTTTTGTGAATGGCTCGATGAAGCCCATGACGATCATTTCTGTTGCTTCTTCTTCAGAAATTCCGCGGCTCATCAAGTAGAATAGCTGTTCTTCTGATACTTTCGATACTTTCGCTTCGTGCTCTAATGAAATGTTGTCGTTTAAGATTTCATTGTAAGGAATTGTATCAGATGTTGATTTGTTATCCATGATGAGTGTATCACACTCGATGTTTGAGCGTGCACCCTCTGCTTTACGTCCGAAGTGAACGATTCCACGGTATGTGACTTTACCGCCTTGTTTGGAAATCGATTTCGATACGATCGTTGAAGATGTGTTTGGTGCAAGGTGAATCATTTTTGCACCTGCATCTTGGTGCTGACCTTTACCTGCTAGGGCAATACTTAATGTCATACCACGAGCGCCTTCACCTTTTAAGATGACAGCTGGGTATTTCATTGTCAGCTTAGAACCGATGTTTCCATCAATCCATTCCATTGTTGCATTTTCTTCACATACTGTACGTTTCGTCACAAGGTTGAAGACGTTGTTTGCCCAGTTTTGAATCGTTGTATAACGGCAGTAGCCGCCTTTTTTGACGATGATTTCAACAACCGCACTGTGAAGTGAGTTTGTTGTGTAAACTGGAGCTGTACAACCTTCTACGTAATGCACGTGTGCGCCTTCATCAACGATGATCAGTGTACGTTCGAACTGACCCATGTTCTCAGAGTTGATTCGGAAGTATGCTTGAAGTGGTGTATCTACTTTTACGCCTTTTGGTACGTAGATGAATGAACCACCAGACCATACAGCCGAGTTAAGCGCAGCAAATTTGTTGTCAGTCGGAGGAATGACTTTTGCCCAGTGCTCACGGAAGATGTCTTCGTTCTCTTTTAATGCACTGTCTGTATCTTTAAACACAATGCCTAAATCTTCAAGATCTTGCTTCATGTTGTGATACACAACTTCAGATTCGTACTGAGCAGATACACCTGCTAAGTACTTTTGCTCTGCTTCAGGGATTCCAAGCTTATCAAAGGTTTGTTTGATTTCTTCTGGTACTTCATCCCAAGAACGCTCAGAGCGTTCTGATGGTTTTACGTAGTACGTAATTTCATCAAAGTTTAATGCATTTAAATCTCCGCCCCATTGTGGCATCGGCATGTTGTAAAAGTGCTCAAGAGATTTCAAACGGAAGTCGAGCATCCACTGAGGCTCTTCTTTCATACGAGAAATTTCTTCAACGATCTCTTTTGTCAGTCCGCGCTCTGAACGGAAAATGGAAACGTCTTTATCAGAAAAGCCGTATTTATATTCACCAACATCTGGCATTTTTTTAGCCATCCATTTTCACTCCAATCTTATGATTTGCCGTTATCTTCGGCAGATGCGCCTTTTTCAAGCGCCTTCCAGGATAATGTTGCACATTTGATGCGCGCCGGGAATTTTGCGACTCCCTGCAGCGCCTCAATGTCACCAAGATCAATGGAATCGTCGTATTCTTTTCCTAGCATCATATCGGAGAAAATCTGAGACATTTTCAAAGCTGTTTCAATATCTTTCCCTTTAATCGCCTGCGTCATCATAGAGGCAGATGCCATCGAAATCGAGCATCCTTCTCCTTCAAATTTCGCATCGATGACTTTTTCGTCTTCGATTTTCATCGTGAGACGAATGCGGTCACCACACGTTGGGTTGTTCATATCGACGACAATGCTGTCGTTTAACACACCTTTGTTTCTCGGATTTTTATAATGATCCATAATCACTTGTCTGTACAGTGTGTCTAAGTTTACATTAAAAGACATTCGTAAAATACTCCTTTGTCTTACGGAGCGCTGCCATGAGCTCGTCAATCTCCTCTTCTGTATTGTACAGATAGAAGCTTGCTCTTGCAGTCGCTGATACACCAAGCCATTTCATGAGCGGCTGTGCACAGTGATGTCCAGCACGAATGGCGACACCTTCCGTATCTAGAACAGTTGAGGCATCATGAGGATGGACGTCGTCTAAGTTAAACGTCACAAGTCCAGCTCGGTGCTGCGGTCCGTAAACCGTGGCACCTTCAAGCTCCTTAAAGCGCTCAAGTGCATAAGTCGCAAGCTGATGCTCGTAACGGCTGACTTCTTCCATTCCGATGTCATTTAAGAAATCAATCGCTTTTCCGAGCCCAATTGCTCCTGCAATAATCGGTGTTCCCGCTTCAAATTTCCACGGCAGCTCTTTCCATGTAGAATCATATAGATCCACAAAGTCGATCATTTCACCGCCAAACTCAGCAGGCTCCATATTATTCAAAAGGTCCTTCTTCCCGTAAAGAACACCAATGCCAGTCGGTCCACACATTTTATGCCCAGAGAAAGCGAAAAAGTCACAATCTAGATCCTGAACATCAATTTGCATGTGCGGGGTGCTCTGGGCACCATCGACGACGATAATTGCACCGTGATCGTGAGCAATCTTTGCGATGTCTTTAATTGGGTTGATGGTTCCTAATACGTTTGAGACATGTGTGACAGCAACGATTTTCGTTTGATGTGTGATGGTTTGCTTCACATCTTCAAGCGACAGCGTGCCGTCTTCCTGTAACGGAATATATTTCAATGTGGCGCCAGTTGCTTTTGCTGCCTGCTGCCAAGGGATGATATTCGCATGATGTTCCATATGCGTAATGACGATCTCATCGCCTTCTTTAAGGTTTGCTCTAGCATAGCTGATTGCCACTGTGTTCAGTGCTGTTGTTGTACCTCTAGTAAAAATAATCTCCTGGACAGAAGAAGCGCCAATGAATGCTCGAACTTTTTCTCTTGCACCCTCGTATGCGTCCGTTGCTCTTGTGCCAAGGGTATGAACACCCCGGTGGACGTTCGAGTTGTAAGACCGGTAATACTCATTCATTGCATCAATGACAACTCGTGGTTTTTGAGATGTCGCTGCACTGTCCAAATACACCAAATCATGTCCGTTCACTTGCTGATGAAGAATTGGAAACTGCTCACGAACGTCTTTGATATTCATTATTTTACTTTCCTTTCGATCACAGAAACGAGCTGCTTTTTTACTCCTTCAATCGGCAGTTCTTTGACGACTGGATTTAAGAAGCCATAAATGACAAGTCTTTCTGCATCTTCTTTGGAAATCCCACGGCTCATGAGGTAATAGAGTTGAATTGGATCAACACGCCCAACAGACGCAGCGTGCCCTGCTGTTACATCATCTTCATCGATTAAAAGAATTGGGTTAGCGTCACCGCGTGCTTTCTCACTCAGCATGAGAACACGAGATTCTTGCTCTGCATTTGACTTCGTTGCGCCATGCTCGATTTTACCAATCCCGTTAAAGATAGAAGATGCTTGATCCTTCATGACACCATGCTTCAAGATATACCCTTCAGAGTTTTTACCGAAGTGGATGATGCTTGTTGTGAAGTTTTCCGTTTGATTCCCGCGGCCAACAACAACTGATTTTGTATCACCGAATGTACCGTCGCCCATAAGCTTCGTGATGTTTTCAGACACGACGTCTCCATCATTCATCAGACCAAGCGCCCATTCGATTTTACTGTCACGACCATTTGCCATACCACGTCTATTCACATAGACTGTCACACCTTCTGCAAGGTTATCCACTGCACCGTAAGTGACGCGGGCATTTGCACCCGTGAAGACTTCAGACACGATATTGAAGATCGCTTCTTCTGGTGTTGCCGTACTGATGTAGTTTTCGACATATGTCACAGCACTATGATCGTCTGCTACAACGATGACATGGTTGAACAACGTTGTTTCGTCATTTTCATGAAGATAAACGGCTTGAATTGGTGCTTCAAGCTCTACGTTTTTCGGTACATAGAGGAAAGCTCCGCCATTCACTAAAGCAGCATGTAGAGCTGTTAGTTTGTGCTCATCCACTTTCACTGCATCAGTCATGAAATATTTCTTCACTAGGTCTCCATGTTCGCGAATCGCAGTATGGATATCAGTGAAGATCACGCCTTTGTCTTTTGCTTCAGTAGAAAGAGACAAGTATGCTGGCGTTTGATCACGCTGAATGTAGACTGTCTTATCTGTGTCCTCTAAATCAATAAGAGACTTCACTTCTTCAGGAAGCTCTTCTAAAGATCCAAATGGCGCACTTTCGACTGTATGCTGTTTGAAATTGGTTAAATTCCATTTAGAAATATTCGTTTTGTCAGGCTTTGGCATTGGAAGGTCTTCTGCTTTTTCAAGAGCCTGTAAGCGAAGGGAACTCATCCATGCCGGTTCCTGATGCTTCTCGGAGAAGCTTTTGACATAATCTTGATCTACTGATAATTTCGTTTCTAATGTCATCAATAATCCTCCTAACGCTTACGCTTCTTGACCAACAGTTTCGTCTTCAATTCCTAACTCTTTTTTAATCCAGTCATAACCTTCTGCTTCTAGACGCTGCGCGAGTTCTGGTCCGCCAGATTTCACAATACGTCCTTGCATCATGACATGAACGTGATCTGGTGTGATGTAGTTCAATAAACGCTGATAGTGAGTGATCATTAAGCAGCCGAAGCTTTCGCCGCGCATTTTATTAATTCCTTTAGAAACAACTTTCAGCGCATCGATATCAAGACCAGAATCGATTTCGTCAAGGATGGCGATTTTTGGTTCAATCATCATTAATTGAAGAATTTCGTTGCGTTTTTTCTCCCCGCCTGAGAAACCTTCGTTTAGGTAGCGTTGCGCCATATCTGGGTCCATTTCAAGGAATTCCATGTTTTCGTCCATTTTGCGGATGAATTTCATGAGAGAGATTTCATCGCCTTCTTCTCTGCGTGCGTTAATAGCCGAACGAAGGAAGTCTGCATTTGTTACACCACTAATTTCAGATGGATATTGCATTGCAAGGAAAAGACCCGCTTGAGCGCGCTCATCTACTTCCATTTCAAGAACATCTTCGCCATCAAGCAAGATGCTGCCTTTTGTCACTTCATACTTAGGGTGGCCCATGATTGCAGCAGATAAAGTAGATTTACCTGTACCGTTTGGTCCCATTACTGCGTGGAATTCTCCACCTTTTATTTCTAGGTTTACACCTTTTAAGATTTCTTTCCCTTCAATCTCAACGTGCAAGTCCTTAATTGTTAATGTCGAAGCAGTCATATATCGATACCTCCAAAATAATCATTATTCTCAATTTATTCTCATTCTAATTTTATAACAAATTAAAAGTGAATACAACACATTCACGACAAGCGTGAGAGGATGCTCTCAAAATTCTAACAAAAAATACAGGTAGATAAAAGGATTTATGTCGAAAAGACTGTTTTCATAAAGAAGGGGCGGGAAACTGTTCTCCCCGCCCCTTAGCTATCAATAGCCTCGTATATTCATTTTTGCGAGCTGTCTTTTCTCATCTCGATAGGACTGCTCTCGTTTAAGTTCTACTTTCATTCGTAAGTCATGGTCTCTTTCGTACTCTGCATAACTCATGCCATGAGATTGATGCATGGCCTTTTCCATCTCGGCGGTATAATCCAATCCCAGTGTACTCTGGTCCGAACAAATAATAAACCATTCCCTTCTTTGAGTGTAGCTTCATTGTATCAAAGGCATGCTGCTTCACTCAAAAGGGATATAACACGCTATGCTGGCATATTTTCTCACACAACCGGCTGAGAACGACTCAACTCCCTGATATGGAAAAATACCATCTTATCCTTCCCTTAATGCGTCTGTCCTCCAAATTCATCAATACATTGCTGAACAACTGTGATGCCTTGACTTAGTGCAGCACCGCCGCCAAACGCTGCCGCCACACTGACGACCTCCAGCAAATTCTCTTCTGTTGCGCCTTGGTCGAGCGCTCCCTTTGTATGATAGATCATGCAATATTCATCCTGTGCATGAATGCTGATGCCGAGGGCAATCATTTGTTTTTCTTTTTGTGTTAAGGAATCGCTCTGAAAGCACTGCTCCGTAAATTCATTAAATTTCTTGCCAAACACCGGCATTTTCTTCTGAAATTCACCCATTGCCGTTTTATAATCCGTCAGTGATTGCTGCATCGATCCGCTCATATGCTGTTCATTCATCTTCATTCCATCCCTTCAGGTCATTTGTTCGTTTTTATTATGAGCGAGATTTGAAAAAATACACAAAAAAAACCTCGCTTTGATGAAAGCGAGGTTTACAAGTTGTTATTCAGATACAGGCAATACTGCACCATCATACTTTTTGTCGATGAATTCTTTGATTTTATCCGAGTGAAGAACTTCCATTAATACCTTGATCTTCTCTGATTTTTCGTCACCTTTGCGAACAGCGACGATGTTTGCATACGGGTTGTTTTTCGTTTGCTCAAGTTCGATTGAATCTTTTTTCGGATTCAATTTATTTTGGATCGCATAGTTAACGTTGATAAATACAGCGTCGCCTTCACTGTTTTCATAAGCTTTCGCTGTTAGTTCAGGAGCGATTTTTTTGAATTTTAGGTTCTTCGGGTTTTCTTTGATGTTTTTGACTGTTGCGTTGATTGTATCTACTTTTGGATCAAGCTTGATCACACCAGCATTTTGTAATAGGGCAAGCATACGTCCTTGCTCAGCTACGTTGTTTGTCATGATGATCGTGCCGCCGTTTGGAATATCTTTTACTGATTTGTATTTCTTAGAGTAGATACCGAAAGGCTCAAGGTGAACGGCACCAGCACTCACTAAGTTGTAATCTTTGTTTGATTTATTTTCTTCGTTCAAGTAAGGGATATGTTGGAAAAAGTTCGCATCCACTTCTTTTTCAGCTAATGCTTTGTTGTACATTTTATAATCGCTCAGTACTTTCACTTTTAGATCGTAGCCTTTTTCTTTTAGAAGTGGTTTTGCTTCTTCAAGAATCTCGGCATGTGGTGTTTTTGAAGCGGCAACCGTGATGGTTTTGTTATCGCTTGCGTTATTTGATGAACCGCAAGCAGCTAAAATGCCTGCAAATGCTAGAAATAGTGCACTTAAAATCAATTTCTTCATGAATAATTCCTCCCTTAACGTTTATCAATTTTATTTGTAATCAAATCACCGATTATTTGAATGATAAAGACGATGATCAGAATAAACACAGTGGCTACAAGTGTGACATCTGTATTACCAGATTGGTATCCTTCTACATAAGCAAGGTCACCAAGTCCGCCTGCTCCAATTGCTCCTGCAATCGCAGTAGAGCCAATCAGAGCAATCGCTGTTACAGTAATTCCTGAAATAAGGGCTGGCAGTGATTCTGGAAGCAATACTTTGAAAATAATGGTCGACGTTTTTGCTCCCATAGATCGTGCTGCTTCAATGACTCCTTTGTCTACTTCACGCAGTGCAATTTCGACAAGACGTGCGTAGAAAGGGGCTGAGCCAATGACAAGGGCTGGTAATGCTGCATTTGGACCTAATATCGTGCCCATAATTAGTTTAGTAAATCCTAATAATAGAATGATTAATATGATAAAGGGAATCGATCTGAAAATGTTGACTACTGCGCCGATGACAGCATTAATTGGTTTGTTTTCCCACAAACCGCCTTTACTTGTCAAAAAGAGCAACAGCCCAAGGATGATGCCGATAGCAAAAGCAAACGCTAATGCAATGAGTGTCATATAGACCGTTTCACCCGTCGCGTTCCAAATAACCTCTAGATCAACGTTCGGAAACCATTTCTCAAACATGTGTCATCACCTCGATTTCAACCTGTTTGCTTTGGATATAGGCGATGGCTTTTTCAACTTCGTTCTCGTCTCCATTAATATGGATAAAGAGTGTTCCAAACGCGCCTTCCTGCGTTTGAGAAATCTTTCCTTGCAGGATGTTCACATCGACCTTGAAGGATCGAATAATTTCCGTGATCAGCGGCTGTTCGGCAGAATCTCCAATAAAGGACAACCTGACGACCTGACCTTCTTTTACTCTCTCTAGGACGTGCTCGATCGTTTCTTTTGCTTCTTCTGGTTCAGCAAGCTGTTTCACGAATCGCTTCGTCATTTCTTCTTTCGGCTGTCTGAAGACACGTAATACTTCGCCTTCTTCGACAATACGGCCATTCTCCATCACTGCCACACGGTGACAAATTTTGCGAATGACGTGCATTTCATGTGTGATCAATACAATGGTGAGTCCTAGTCGTTTATTAATATCGGCTAAAAGCTCAAGGATGGAATCCGTTGTTTGTGGATCAAGCGCAGAAGTGGCTTCGTCACATAGCAGAACTTTTGGGTCATTCGCTAATGCTCTCGCAATCCCTACACGCTGCTTTTGCCCGCCGCTGAGCTGAGAAGGATATGCATTTTCTTTTCCTTCTAAACCGACCAATTTAATCAGTTCGTTTGCACGAGCTCTCCGTTTTGACGTTGGTACACCTGCGATCTCGAGCGGGAACATAATATTTTGTCTCACTGTTCTTGACCAGAGCAAGTTAAAGTGCTGGAAAATCATGCTGATTTCTTGTCTTGCTTTCCGAAGTTTCGCATTCGATACTTCATTGATCCGGTTGCCTGCCACTTCAACGATTCCTTCTGTTGGCAACTCCAGACCGTTTAATAGGCGAATCAAGGAGCTTTTCCCAGCGCCGCTATACCCGATAATTCCGAATATTTCACCTTTATCGATATCCAAGTTGACGTCTTTCACGGCATCAACATTTCCGCTTTTTGAATGATACGTTTTTGATACATTCTGTAAATGGATCACAGTCTGTTCACCTGCTTTCTTGCTGAATCTATAGGTTGCCATCACATACGTTCATTTATTCTTCCGACTGTTATGACGCTAGCCTGACGCAAGGTCAGTAAAAAAGACCTAACTGCAACGCAAGCAGAAAGGCCTTTTATATCAAATACGCCTTTCTCTCATCTTTCAAAGCGTTGCGGCTTTGAGTGAATTGGCACCAATTTCAGCTATGCTGACGGTTGCCGGGTTTCATAGGGCACGTCCCTCCACCTCTCTTAATAAGAGAAAATATGTTGTTTTATGTGATGTTCATGTTTTTACTAACGTAGAATATCATGCTATCTGAGATATGTCAACGCTGTAAATCGCTAATTTCCAAGTAAACGACTACGTTATCATTTTTCGAAAAAAACCGTTCGTCAACCAAAGTACTGCTTCTAGTCGAAGAAGCGCTCGAAATGAGCCTTTCACTTTCACATGTCCTCTGCTGATCAGCTGCTGTAAGGACATGTCTCCATCTAATAATTGCAAAATCTCTTTTCGCTCACCATAAAAGATGAGATCCGATAACTCAATTGCAGGTAGTTTCTTCACTTCACCACGTTCATCCACAATCAATGTACAAGAGTCCGTTTCCGCCTCAAATGTAATCTTCAAGGATGATGATGAGAGCAGCGGCTTTAACAATAATCGCTGCCCTGCACTTCCATGGGCTTTCACATTTTCCACATGTATAACCTCCCTGTCATTTGGTTATACATAACATTTCTCTACAAACATCGGCTTGTCCTTTATAAATAGCTCGACAAATTTTCAAATGAATTGCTTGAAATATGACAAAAAACCGCTTTATTTAGCGGTTTCAATCATTTCGTGAAGATATGGAACGGAGTGAAAAGCATAGCCTTTTTGCACGATTTCACCCTTTTTAAACAGGAGAAAGCAAGGAACACTCTCGATCTCAAATGCTTTTGCAAAACCTGGTGAATAGTTTAAATTGTTTTCGTAAAATGGTACATCCGGCTGCATGGCGTCTACGACTGCCAGCATTTTCTTTGCCAGCTGGCATGTTCCGCAAAACGGTGTATATAAGTATAAAAGAAATAAATCGTCCTCTATCTCTTTGAATTCGTGTTCTTCAATCTCTTTCATAATACGTCCACCCTCATAAATATTTCGAATGAACATCAATGTTTGCAGCTAATAGAATAGATGCAATATGGGCTGACGGTGAAGCGGCCACTTCGCGGTACGTTCTGTCGACAAAAAGATGCAGTGCTTCAGGGAATTCTTTTCGAAATTGCTTCCGCAGTTTGTCGCCAGCATCGTCACTGTCTGCTAATATGTAAACGTCTTTCCCGAATAAATCGTCCACAAGCTGATCCAGCTTCGATGTACTGATCGTGCCATTGGTGCAAATGATGGTAACAGGTTCACTTATGACTTCTTTTAGCTTCTGTTTATCTGATTTACCTTCTACAATGATGACCTTTTCTATCTCGACATTCATCACGATCACCCGGCCCTTTTGACGTTGATTCACTTCTTCCTTAGATTACAATCTTTCATTCAGGTTGTAAAGATTGGGCAATTGATCAACAAAAAGACTGCAGCACTCACTGCAGCCTTATCTGTGATCAGCACCAGCCATTTTCATCGTCACAGTCTACATATTTTTCAGTCCCATGGGTCAATGTATCTGACAGACGATAAAAACGGTTTTGATCGTAGGAATAACCTGATTTTAATTCATATTGATTTTCACTAATCATCGTGCCAATCTCTTCGTTTTGATGGTAAAGCACCATGCCGCTCTCTTTGAATCGTCCAGTGACATGCTCTGTTATATCCACCTGTTCTTTTTGAAAAGACAAATTGGACACCCCCCATATAGGTAGAGTGTCCAATTTCACATGAATTAGTCTTCTTTTGTCATTTCTTCATATTGCTCAGCTGTCATTAAGTTCTCGATTTCAGATGTATCCGCTGGCTCTACTACGATCATCCAAGCTTTTTCGTATGGAGAGTCGTTGACGAACTCTGGGCTGTCATCAAGCTCATCGTTTACTTCAACGATTGTGCCGTTAATCGGTGCGTATAGTTCAGAAACTGTTTTGACTGATTCTACACTTCCGAAAGGCTCGTCCGCTGTGATTTTGTCTCCTACTTCAGGAAGCTCAACGAACACGATATCCCCTAGCTCAGATTGAGCAAAATGCGTAATACCGATACGCACCTTATCTCCTTCTACTTTGACCCATTCGTGTTCTTCTGAATAACGTAAATCTTTTGGTGTGCTCATTTCATACCCCTCCAGTCTTTTCTTACAATCTATATTGAAGATACCACAATCTGAATGAAAGTTACATCATTTCCAGACGCTTTTAAATGTATCTTCATTAAATCCAACTGTCACTCGTTTGCCGTCTGTTGTTATTGGACGCTTGATTAGCATTCCGTTAGACGCAAGTAATTCAAGCTGTTCGTCCTCTGACATTGCAGGAAGTTTATCTTTCAGCTGCAGCTCTCTGTATTTCTGACCGCTCGTATTAAAGAATTTCTTCAGCTCTAAACCGCTTTTTTCGTAAAGGGCTTTTAATGTTTCTTTATCAGGCGTCTCTTCGACGATATGTATGCTGTTGATGTCTTTATTGTGTTCTTCCAGCCATTTCTTTGCTTTTCGGCATGTACCGCAAGATGGGTATTCGTAAAAATCTAAAGCCACCATTTTCACCTCCTGCAAATAGTGACAACATTTTATCACAAAACATATGAAAAACCTAAATGTATGCTTACAAAAAGGTGCGACATGATATCCGCACCTTTTAAGCCGTCTTATACGATATATTTCTCTGCTTCAAAGATTCGTTTCGCCACCTCACGCTTTTTGGCGATGACATTCATTGGCGTGAATCTTGTCAGCTTGCGAAGGGCTGACAGACTCATACGGAGTGAATCTCCTTCTTCCATGGCAATCAATGATTCTTTCGCATGAGCTTCAATCTTTAAAAAGGCTTCCTGTGTGAAAATTTGTGTATACGCCAGCTTTTGTGCATTTTTTTCTGCGCCTGATGCAGCGATTGCTTTTTCCGTACGCAAGACCGCCGACTCAGCAGCAAAGAGTTCATTGACGATATCTGCTATATTCACAAGGATTTCTTGCTCTTTGTCTAATGCTTTCCCATATTTCATCGCCGCCATTCCAGATACCATCAAGGCGATCTTTTTCGCATGGGCAAGTAAGTATTTCTCTTGATCAAGCGGCTGATCACCCGGCTCTTCCGGCATCATCATCATTAGCTCTTCCTGTAGGGTTTGCGCTTTTTGAAGAAGCGGAAGCTCTCCTTTCATCGCTTTCTTCAAGAAGGTGCCTGGCACAAGCAATCGGTTAATTTCATTCGTTCCTTCAAAAATACGGTTAATTCGTGAGTCACGATAAGCTCTTTCGACTTCGTATTCTTGCATGAAACCATATCCGCCGTGAATCTGCACACCTTCATCCACAATGTAATCGAGCGTTTCAGAGCCAAGCACTTTACAAAGAGAGCATTCAATCGCATATTCTGCAATGGATTGCGCAATTTGTTTCCCATCCTTTTGCTCCTCGTCACTTAACAGACCCATTCTTTGTTCAAATAACCCGACTGTGCGGTATACAGCACTTTCCATGGCATAGAGCTTTGCCGACATGTTGGCTGCTTTTTCGCCAATTAAGCTAAATTGAGAAATTGGTGTTTTAAACTGCTTACGCTGATTGGCATACTCTGCTGATAATTGAATGACTCGTTTTGATGCACCGATTGTCCCTACAGCCAGTTTGTAGCGTCCAATGTTTAAAATGTTAAAGGCAATGACATGACCTCTGCCTGCTTCACCAAGCAAATTCTCCTTTGGCACTTCGGCATCTTCAAGGATTAACGTTCTCGTCGAGGACCCTTTAATGCCCATCTTTTTCTCTTCAGGTCCTGTTTTGACTCCAGGAAAATCCTTTTCTACGATGAAAGCAGAGAAGTGTTCACCATCAATCTTCGCATACACGACAAACACATCGGCAAATGCGGAGTTTGTGATCCATTGTTTTTCCCCATTGAGGACATAATGCGTTCCAGCTTCATTCAGGACTGCCGTTGTTTTCGCACCTAGCGCATCAGAACCTGACCCTGGCTCTGTTAGGGCATATGCCGCAATTGTTTCTCCAGAGGCGAGTCCTGGCAGGTACTTTTCCTTTTGCGCTTGATTGCCGAACAGCACGATCGGCAAAGAACCGATCCCGACATGGGCGCCGTAAGAAAGAGAGAAGCTGCCTGCTCTTGCAAATTTTTCAGTAATGATGGCTGAGCTGATTTTATCTAGCCCCAGCCCGCCAAATTCCTCAGGAACATCCGCACCAAGCAGGCCAAGCTCTCCAGCCTTTTTCAAGAGACGAACAGAATGCTCGAATTCATGATTTTCAATTTGATCGATGTGCGGAACGACATCTTGTAAAATGTAATCTTCTGTTGTTTTCCCGATCATTTGATGTTCATCAGAGAAATCCTCTGGTGTAAAGATATGCTCATAATTCGTCTCATCAATTAAGAAACTGCCACCCTTTTTTACATCTTCCATTGCTTTCATCATGTTTTCCCCCTTTAGATCAATTCAAAAATGCCTGCTGCTCCCATGCCCCCGCCGATACACATCGTCACAATACCAAATTGTTCATTTCGCCGTTTCATTTCATGAATGAGTGACAGCGTGAGTTTCGTTCCTGTACAGCCTAGCGGATGTCCTAATGCAATGGCGCCGCCGTTGACATTTACCTTCTCTTCATCGATCCCTAAATGACGAATGACTTGAATCGCCTGAGAAGCAAATGCTTCATTTAATTCAAACAGCCCGATGTCCTTCAGCTCTAGACCAGCGATTTTCAGCGCACGCGGAATGGCTTCAACCGGCCCAATTCCCATGACTTCAGGTGGTACACCACCAACAGCAAACGCCCTGAACTTGGCGAGCTGCTGAAGAGAAAGAGAAGATGCTTTTTCGCGATCCATCATCATGACACATGCCGCTCCATCACTCGTCTGCGAAGAGTTTCCTGCAGTCACTGTGCCTTTTGTTGAGAAGGCAGGTCGTAACGTTGAAAGAACCTCCTCTGTTGTGCCCGCTCTGACACCTTCATCTTGTGAGAACGTAAATTGGCGTTCTTCTAGTTGATACTGCTCTCCTACCCGTCTTTCTATCACATCAACGGGAACAATTTCATCTGAAAATTTCCCTTCTTGAAGTGCCTTTGCTGCCTTTTGATGGCTCCTCACCGCAAAAGCATCTTGATCTTGCCTTGTGACCTGATACTTTTGCGCCACTTGCTCCGCTGTGTGGCCCATGCTCATATAGTATTCAGGCGCTTGCTCTGCCAAAAGAGCGTTTGGACGAATGGAGTGACCCATCATTGGGACTTGCGACATCGATTCGACGCCTCCGGCCAAAATGGTTTCTGCCTGCCCAAGCATAATTCGTTCACCTGCATAAGCAATTGACTGCAGACCAGAAGAGCAATAGCGGTTAATGGTGATAGCAGGTACTGTATATGGCAAACCTGCTAATGCCCCGATATTCCGGGCCACATTCAGCCCTTGCTCTGCTTCTGGTGTCGCACATCCGATGATTAAATCATCGATTGTTCCATCATAATCACCGGCACGCTTTAGCGTTTCTTTTACACACAATGCGCCCATATCATCAGGTCTGACATGTTTTAATGATCCTTTTTTGGCTTTCCCTACTGGTGTTCTTGCGCCAGCTACAATCACTGCTTCTCTCATTTTGACTCCCCCCTAGTTACGTAAAGGTTTTCCTTTAACGAGCATGTGCTGCATGCGTGCCTGAGATTTGACTTCCCCTACAAGACTTAAAAAGGCTTCTCTTTCAAGCTCTAATAAGTATTGTTCATCCACCTCTGTACCAAATGGCAATTTGCCGCCAGAAATGACATGTGCTAGTTTTTTCGCAATGGTCATGTCATGGTCTGAAATGTATCCAGACAATCTCATGTTTTCAGCAGCCAGCACCATTGCTGCGTAGCCTGTTTCCCCCATCACGGGCACCTTTCGCTTCAGAGGTGCACGATAACCCGCTTCATCAAGAGAAAGAACGAGTTGTTTCGCATCATGGATTAAATGATCACCATTCATGCTGATCCGGTCATTCACTCGGAGCATCTTCATATCACGCGCTTCCTCTGCTGATGTAGATACCTTTGCCATCGCAATGGCTTCAAAGGTTTGTAGCGTAGCATCTTGGATCGCAGTTGCTGATGGCTTTTCCGCTCCTTGCAGATGGCGAATATAGAGTTCTTTGTTTCCGCCTCCGCCCGGTATGAGTCCGACCCCCGCTTCGACAAGCCCCATATACGTTTCACTGGACGCTTGGATAGCGGCTGCTGGTAGACAAAGCTCCGTCCCTCCGCCAAGTGTCATACCAAATGGTGCAGCCACAACTGGACGGTCACTATACTTCACCTTCATCATCGCCTGCTGGAACCTGCGAATGACAAAATCAATTTCAAAGAAGTTGTCGTCCTGTGCTTCCATTAAAATTAAGGCGAGATTCGCACCAACACAGAAGTTCTTTCCTTGGTTACCGATGACCAGCCCTTTATAATTCTTTTCCGTTTCATCTACAGCACGATTGATCATATCAATGACATCAAGCCCAATGGCATTACTTTTCGAATGAAATTCAAGCAAGACAACATCATCCCCAATATCGATCAAGCTTGCACCTGTATTTTTAAAAATGACATCGTGTTTCTTTTTCAATCTAGCTAACGAAATATTCTTGTCGTTTCCCTTTTCCTGTTCATAAGCACCATTCTGATAAAATGCACGGTCTCCTTCGGCATTTTCTTGATAGAATGTGTCATGTCCTTGTGAAAGCATATCTCGCACCCAGGTCGGGATGCTGTGCCCTTCCGCTTCCATTCGACTGACGGCTTTTTTCACGCCAATCGCATCCCACAGCTCGAACGGGCCATGCTGCCAGCCAAATCCCCATTTCATGGCGTTATCGATGGACTGAATATCATCCGCAATGTCGCCTTTTAGTTGAGCTGAATAAAGAAGAACAGGTGCGGTCATATTCCAAAGCAATTGCCCAGCACGGCCGTCTTGATAAATAAGCGCTTTCAATTTCGCTTTTGTCCCCTTTTGCTGCTTGGCAATGTCAATGCCCGGATCCTTCAGCTTTGTCCGTTCTCCGTATGTGAGTGTGACAGGATCAAGCTCTAAAATGCTCTTTCCGTTTTTTTGATAAAATCCTTGCCCTGCTTTGCTGCCGATCCACCCTTTTTCGAGCATTCTTTCCATAAACTCAGGCAGCTGAAAAATATCTTTTTCCTTTCCTTCTACCTGTTCATACACATTGCGGGCTACATGAGAAAATGTGTCGAGTCCCACCACATCAAGTGTGCGGAAGGTCGCACTTTTCGGTCTGCCAATGAGTGGACCTGTAACAGAATCGACCTCTCCGATCGTGTATTTGTTCTCAAGCATTTCACGCACTGTGACAAGAAGCCCATAAGTGCCAATTCGGTTGGCAATAAAGTTCGGTGTATCTTTTGCTTCGACCACACCCTTGCCAAGTACATCTTCACCAAATGTTTTCATATATGAGAGTACTTCTGGATCTGTTTCTTGAATAGGAATTACTTCTAACAGCTTTAAATAACGAGCTGGGTTAAAAAAGTGAGTGCCTAAAAAGTGGCGTTTAAAATCAGCTGATCGGCCTTCTGCCATTTTTTCAACAGAAATACCGGATGTATTGCTGGATACGATGCTGCCTTCTTTGCGGTGTTCGTCGATGAGAGAGAATACGTGTTGTTTAATGCTGAGCTTTTCAGTGACGACTTCAATGATCCAGTCAGCATCGTGTAATAAGGAAAGGTGATCTGTGAGATTTCCGGGTGTGATGTATGATAGGTTTTTGGCTGAAGTAAGAGGTGCTGGCTTTTGCTTTAACAATTTTTTCATTGCGTCTTGGCTTAATCTATTCCGAACACTAGGGTGATCAAGCGTTAGCTTTTTTGCCGTTTCTTCCTTTGTCAGTTCATGTGGCACAATATCTAGCAATGTTACTGGTATCCCGATATTGGCTAGATGTGCAGCAATGCCTGAGCCCATGACACCTGAACCAATGACAGCCGCCTTGCGAATATGTTTGCCCATAAATATCCCCCTAAACATTTTGAATGAACAGTCATTCATTTTTTGTCCAAAAAAAAGCAATGCCTCTTTCTTTATCTTAAAAGATTTTCCGAAACAGTTCAATAGCAGATTTCAAAAATTTACACATTCTCATGCGACTTTCTTTACAGCGTATGAATTAAAGACGAGGGGGAATTGTAAGAATGGAGGTGATGTCCACATGTCTCGTTTGCAAAAGAACCCATCAAAAGCAGGCGTAAGTGCTGCAAGTGTGAAAGGAAACGCAGGTCCATCACAAGAAGCAGACCTAGGTGGTAAAAAGACCAGTCAAAATCAGCAATATAAAAAGAAATCGTAAGGAGGAACACATCTTGAACAACCAGCAAATGAATATGCCCCCACAGGTGATTTCAGTAAAAGATTCCTTGTACCTAGAGGATATGCTGAACTGGAATTTGATCGCCATGAAAAAGGCTCATTTTATGGCCGAGCATTGTCAGGATCAAACATTGAAACAAGAACTCAATCAAGTTGGCCAAATGCATCATCAGCATTACACACAAATTCTTCAGCATTTAGGCAGCTCAGGGCAAGGCCAGTCTTCTGGCTTTATGCAATAGGAGGTAACAGACATGGAACAGCAAAACCAACAAAAAATCGGGAATCCACAAACGCCGGTTCCAACAACGACAAACATGAACGATCGCGACTTTGTCACAGACCTTTTGTCGACTGAAAAATATATGACAAGCGGATATAACACAGCGCTCAATGAATTCAGCCATGAATCTCTTTACCAAGATATTCAGCGAATTGCGCTAGAAACACAAAAAACGCAAAGACATTTATATGATGTCATGTTCAAATATGGCTGGTACTCTGTCGAAGCTGCTGACCAGCAGAAGCTCCAGCAGGCACATCAAAAGTTCCAGCAAACACTGACAGATCAATCACCGTACGGATCATCACCTATGTCATAAAGAGAAACTGCCAGCTCGTACTGGCAGTTTCAGCGTGTAGACAAACCCTCGCATTCGGTGTCAGTCCTGCGCTTTGGTGCTCACGAATGTCAAATTCACTCCGCTCCGATGCTCGTTCTTCCTAGACTGCAAAAGTTTTCTATCACGCTGAAAAGAAGACAAAGGGCTAAAATAAAGTTCATTTTAGCCCTTTGTCAACAATCTGATACTGCCAGCTCGTACTGGCAGTTTTTTAACGGTCTTTATTCGCACGATGAGCTTCATTTAATTGCTTGATCCGCTGAATCATTTCTTTGATGTCTTCTTTTGCCTCTGGATACATGTCATTAAAATGCTTGGCTAAAGGCGGCATGCTTTTGGCAATATGAGAATAGATGATCCACTGCGTGACCTCTCTTTTCAGTTCCTCATTCGTTTCACCAAGCAGCAGCTCTGTATATTTATCAAGTAGGCCTTCGAGCTTTTCATCTAATTCATTTCCCATTGGTATTCCGCTCCTTTTTTCAGAAAAAAGCCTGACTCTGCATGTAACAGATGTCAGGCTTTTCACATACGATTATCTTGCAGCAAGAAATGTCTCAGCTTGTGCCTGTTGGACAATACAGCGTCCTCTGCCGTGCGGAATACATAACGGTGTTCCGAATAAAGGATCTGTTGTTACTTGGCAGTTCATATCAAAGACATTTTTCACAAGATCACAGTTAATGACAGTTTCCGGTCTTCCTTCTGCATAAATTGACTTGTCTTTAATGGCCACAAGGTGATGCGCATATCTGCAAGCGAGATTGAGGTCATGCAGAACCATGACAATCGTGCGCTGCTCTTTTTCATTTAAATCAAAAAGAAGATCCAGGATTTCAATTTGGTGCGTCATGTCTAAATACGTTGTTGGCTCATCTAATAGAATAATATCCGTCTCCTGTGCCAATGTCATCGCAATCCATGCACGCTGCCTTTGTCCACCTGATAATGAATCAACCGTTCGATCAGCAAGGTCTTCCATCTTCGTTGACTTCAGTGCACGATTTACCGCTTCTTCATCTTGCTTTGACCATTGCTTCAGCCAATTTTGATAAGGATATCGCCCTTGCTTGACGAGCTGATGCACCGTTAATCCTTCTGGCGCTTCTGGTCCTTGCGGAAGAATGGCGAGCTGTTTCGCCACTTCCTTTGTTGGTAATTTGGCAATGGAATGACCTTCAAGCAGGACAGAACCACCCATTGGCTTCATGAGACGGGCCAAAGAGCGAAGTAGCGTGGATTTACCGCATCCATTGCTGCCAATAAATACTGTGATTTCACCCTTAGGGATTGACACATTTAGTTCGTCTATGATCATTGTTTCTCCGTAACCTAAGCTTAAACCTTCAGTAGAAATGGCACTCATTCCGCTCAAACGCTCCTTTTCTCATCCAAATTTTTTATATTGAATATCGTCTATGTAGACGTCAAAGATCACTTATCTCAATTTAGTGTATCAGATTTAAGTGATCTTGAAAATCATTTTCAATTAAAAAATGAGAAAGTCTCGTTTACTTTTTCTTTTCGAATGCACGTTTTGTCCCATCTTCGAGCTTGATATCGACTCGTATCCGCTGATAATCATCATCTAAATTAAAAGCAGATAATAACTCATTGACATATGTTTCATTCAGCTTTGCACTAGGAATCGACATATCATTGAGCTTCATCTTCATTTCACGTAAAGCTTCTTCCCCTTCATAGCGGACACCATTCATATGATCTCGAATGAGTGCTTCTTCTCTTCCACCTGCTTGACGATAGGTAGCTTCATATAATTCGCTTTTTTGTCCATATTGTACGTGCAATTGCAAATGCTGAAATGGCAGTTCCTTCATTTGAACAGCGGACAGACTTTCAGCTTCTGCTTCATGTGAATGTTGTATTGGTTCGATTGAACGACAGCCAGACAGCATAAAGAACAGCACTCCTAGCAGTCCCGCCTTCTTCCAGCACATCATGTATTTCCTCCTATTTTATAGCATCGTTTTTTATTCTTCTCCAAGCCCCTTTTCGTTATTCAATAAAACAGTAGACTATGGTAGATTAAAACAAAAAGGAGAACCGGATGATGAATAAAACAGCCATTGTGACTGGTGCCAACAGCGGTTTCGGAAAGCTCATCACACTGCGCCTCGCTCAGCAAGGGTACACTGTGATTGCTGGCGTAAGACAGGAAACCAATACGAAAAAGCTTGCCGAAGAAGTAAAGAACGCCGCTTTATCCGAATCGATACATATTGAAGCATTAGATGTGACAGATACACAGTCCATTCAAGCATTTCAAAAAAGGCTTAATGCCTATGCTCCGATTCACCTGCTTGTGAACAATGCAGGAACGGCCTATGCTGGTTTTGCTGAAGAAGTGCCTGTTGATCAGTACCGAGAGCAATTTGAAGTGAATGTCTTTGGTGTGATGGAAATGACACAAGCAGTCCTTCCGTTGATGACGAGCGGTGCAAAAATATTGAATATGAGCAGTATCAGCGGACTCATGGGAATGCCCGCACTCTCTCCATATGTATCGTCAAAGTTTGCGCTAGAGGGCTATACAGAGAGTTTGCGAATTGAGCTGGCTGCGTTTGGCATTCAGGCCGCTTTGATTGAGCCGGGTTCTTTCCAAACGAACATTTGGAACACCTCCATGAATGAGCAAATGACGCCGCCTGCAGAAGGTTCTAAATACACAGCTATTTATCAAAAGATGATGTCCTATATAGAGGCGCAAAAAAACAACTATGGAGATCCCGGCGAAGTTGCAGAGCTTGTGGTTTCGCTTGCAGAGAAGAAGCGGCTAAAAAAGCTAAGGTATCTTGTCGGGAAAGGTGTTCGGCTTTCATTCATAGCAAAGCAGCTCTTGCCTTGGAATGTATGGGAAAACATTATTTTACGGACACTATCCTCAAAAAAATAGGCACAAAAAAACAGGTGGATAAACGATCCACCTGTTTTCTTTTATTCGTTATCAGACTGCCCAAGGGTAATATCAAGATTTTTGTTCTTTCCATCACGGATGACAGTCATTGTCGTTTTATCGCCAATTTTTGTTTCTTTATAAAGGATTTCTTTCAGTTGTGAGCTGTTCGCTACATCTTTTCCTTTGAACTTGATGATGACATCTCCAGACTTCAAGCCTGCTTTTTGTGCAGGAGATCCTTTTGATACATCTTTTACATAGATGCCTTTACCGATTTGTTTATCAAATAGGCCAAGTGTATTTTCCTGATACGTTTCAGGCACTTGCTCAAGGTCAATCATTTGTACGCCAAGGTAAGGACGTTCGACTTTTCCATTTTTCAACAGCTGATCTACGATCGGTTTGACATCGTTACTTGGGATCGCAAATCCGAGTGATTCTACTCCGCTTTCGCTAATTTTCAAACTGTTGATGCCGATGACTTGACCGTCTGTATTGATTAGCGGACCGCCACTGTTTCCAGGGTTAATGGCAGCATCTGTTTGAAGCACATTCATCTCAACGGTTCCAGATGATGTATTGGCTTCAACGGTACGATCGAGACCACTAATAATCCCTTCTGTTACTGTACCAGAGAACTGCGCACCGAGCGGGTTCCCGATTGCGATGACTTTGTCTCCAGCACGAAGCTTAGAAGAATCTCCAAAACTTGCAACTTTATCAATGCCGTCAGCATTTATTTCCACGACAGCTAAATCTGTCATTACGTCACTGCCGACAAGCTTCGCATCTTTTGTTTTCCCATCGTATAGTGTGACCTTTAATTTATTGGCACCCTCGACTACATGGTTATTTGTGATAATGTATGCTTTTTTGCCATCTTTTTTGAAGATGACACCAGAACCCGTTCCAGCTTCTGCTTCAGTTGAATCACCGCTAAGACCGAACGAGTTTTGTGTAGATTGATAGTTTGAGACCCCTACAATCGTCGGCTCTAAATCTTCTACCATATCAGCAACATTCGTCGCATTGGTGATTTGTTTTGTTGAGAAATTTTCAGATGAAGCCGGTTCGCTTGATGCTGTTTGGGTTTGAGTGTTTGCCGCTGTATCTTGTGACTGCGGTAAAAGCGGTGTAATGCCAAGCACAAGACCGCCGCCAATAATCCCTCCAAGAATCGGACTTAGCCATGCAGCCTTTCGTTTTTTCTCCTTTTTAGACGAACGGTCATCAATCACTTGAGGAGACCCATTTGTCACCCTCTCCTGAGAGGCAGATGCTTCGTTTTCATGATGGTGAAAAACGAGTTCTTTCTCTTTTTCTGGTTCTTCTATTTGTTTCTCATTCTCTTGATGTGTGTGTTCTTGATCATTCATCTTTTTCTCTTCATCTTCTCTTCGGAAATCCATCGCTTGCACTCCTTTGCATCATTTTCATGAAATGCTTCATTCATATGTCTAGACAGGACTCATGTCCCCTTAATGGCAATATCATTGAAAAATTCTTTATGACAATATGTCAAATTATATAATACTTATTCATAGAAAAAAAGCAAGGTGTGCACATTGGTGAAAAGCACCTATTGATTAGCCTTTTGTCTATGCCCTTTTTTCCCTTGAGCTTATCATAAACAAACATTATGGGATAATGATGAGAAGAATATGTGAAATTGTGAAAAAAGCGTGTGATTGTTGACATGCCGCCTTTGTATCCCGTTATAATGACGTTGAGAGGATGTGGAAGACTTTGTCGTACACCATTTATTTAGTTGAAGATGAGCAGAATTTAAATGAACTGTTAACCAAATATTTAGAGAGTGAAAATTGGAATGTGTCCTCTTTTTTAACCGGAGAAGCGGCACGCGCGGCCATGAACAAGCCACCGCATCTATGGATTTTAGATATTATGCTGCCTGATACGGACGGCTACACACTCATTAAAGAAATCAAAGCAGCCTCGCCTGACGTACCGGTCATTTTTATTTCGGCACGTGATGCAGATATTGATCGTGTGCTTGGCTTAGAACTCGGGAGCAGTGATTATATTGCGAAACCCTTTCTTCCGCGCGAGCTGATCATCCGCGTGCAAAAGCTGCTGGAGCTTGTATATAAAAACAGTGACACACCTCAGCAAAGCGTCACACCCGTTTCTTCCTATATCATTCACGAGGACGTAAGAGAGGTGTATGAAGGAGATCAGCTGATTAACTTAACGTCTAAGGAATTTGATTTGCTGCTCTTATTTACCCATCATCAAGGACATGCCTTTTCCCGGGAAGATATCCTCGTCAAGATCTGGGGGCACGATTACTTCGGGACAGATCGTGTGGTCGATGATCTTGTCAGACGGCTGCGAAAAAAAATGCCTGACTTAAAAGTCGAGACCATTTATGGATTTGGCTATAGGATGCTAAAAGGATGAAGAACAAACCACTCGCTTTTCAAATTTGGGTTGTCATCTCTGGCATTTTACTCACCATCTCGATTGTCCTGATCATTTTATTTTCAAATACATTACGCAGCTTCTTTACGAATGAAATTTATAAAAACATCGAAAACGAGCAGCAAGTGTTAACAGAATACCCTCTGAATCGAGACGGCTCACCAAAGTCGACACCAGAAAACCGCTCGGTTCAGCACATTCTGATTCCGTCAGATGAATTAAATCAAATGGCTCAGTTTTTCCCGCATGCCTTTATTGAAAAAGTGCAGTCCTTTGTTAAAAAACAAAAAAGCGCAACAAAACGCTATTCTGAAGAAGTGAATGGCCAGCATATCTTTTTTGTGATCAAAAAAGTCTCAACTGGCAATACACAATATATTCTCTTGTCATATGCACCCGATTCTTATCGAGATGACTTGTCCTTTACACTGTTTAAACAGCTGATTTTCATCTTAGGAACTGTTATTTTACTAAGCTGGATTCCATCGATTTGGCTCGCCCGCTACTTATCACGTCCAATCGTCGCGTTTGAAAAGCACGTCAAGCGCATTGCACAAGAAGACTGGGACGATCCTGTGATGGTTGACCGGCAAGATGAAATTGGCAAGCTGGGGCATACGATTGAAGAAATGAGACAAAAGCTCATTCAAAAGGATGAAACAGAACGAACGCTTTTGCAAAATATATCACACGACTTAAAAACACCTGTGATGGTCATCCGCGGTTATACGCAGTCTATTAAAGATGGAATTTTCCCTAAAGGAGATCTTGAACAAACGGTGGAAGTGATTGAAGGCGAAGCGGAAAAGCTTGAGAAGAAAATCAAAGATTTGCTGTATTTAACAAAGCTTGATTATTTATCAAAACAACATCCGGCGCATTCTCCCTTCCTTGTGAGTAATACAATGCTGGAAGTGGTTGACCGTTTACGCTGGTCGAAAAATGAATTGCAGTGGAACGTGGACTTAGATGATGAGGCTGCACTTGAAGGCGATCCAGAACAATGGAGCAAATTATTTGAAAATGTATTAGAAAATCAACTTCGCTATGCAAAAAATAAAATTGATATTCATATGAAGCAGGAAGAGGATCAAATTCGCATCGTCATTCGTAATGATGGCCCTCCAATTGAAGAACACATGCTATCCAGCCTATACGAACCTTTTAGTAAGGGAAAAAAGGGCGAATTCGGCATTGGATTAAGCATTGTCAAACGAATTCTTTCAATGCATCAAGCGTCCATATCAATTGAAAATGATGAACTAGGTGTACGCTATACGATCACTGTTCCAAAGAAGAGGCTGTAGGTTTTACACCGCAGTCTTTTTTTAGATGAATGAATACCCATTGAAATCACGGTATGTGGCTTTGATCTTCTTGCCAGCTTGATACATCCATTTCTTTTCAATGGTTGTCTCTTTCGGCATTTTGACTTTTTCTACTTGAATTCCTTTTGCTTTCAAGCGTCTAATCATATCATCAATTTCTCTCATGGAACATCATCCTTTCACATTTTTTGACCGGTTGGTCACCTTACTTTATAATATAAAGAATTACACTGTAAAAAACAAGTTACAATCTGATTAATTTTTGAAAAGTTTTGTCGTTTATGACCGATAAGTCACATCTCTTTGCGCACGTTTCCTAAGACATTTGTCTCTCGGTAAGAAAGGATGACATTCATATTGAAAAAGAAAGAAAAAATGATTATTGAGGCTGGTATGAAGTTATTTGCCAGCAAAGGCTATAATACAACGTCTGTTCAGGAAATTGCAGATGAATGCCACATGTCAAAGGGTGCGTTTTACCTTTATTTCAAATCGAAGGAAGCACTACTTATTTCGATCTTGCATTACTATTACGATAAGGTATTTACCCGGATTCATGAGGTTCAAACAGAGGGCGGCACACCAAAAGAGGCCTACCGGAAACAGCTCACTGTCTATTACGATAATATTTTGCAACAAAAGGATTTTATTAAAATGCAGCTAAGCGACAGGGCGCTCCCATTGAACGAAGAAACGCAGCAGCTCGCAAAGCAAATTCGACTTGCGACGATTCAGTTGCACATTGATAACATTAAGCAAGTGTATGGAGATGCAGCCATTCCTTATATGGCTGATCTTTGTTTAACGATCGAGGGCATGAGTCACGTTTACTTTGAGCTTGCCATTTTATATGATTTTCAGCTCGAAGCAGAGGAGCTTGCCTCAACAATGATTCACCGTATCGATGATCTAATGGGCGGTATGATGAAGCGCAATGACCATCCGCTCATTTCTGTGGACCAAGCAAGCGACTGGTTCGGCCCTATTTATGAACGATCATTTGACCCGCTCACAGAATCTCTATTAAAAGAATTAAGAGAACTGGCAGAAGCACATTATGAAGTGAAAGACGAGCCAGATTTATTTGAAGCGCTTGGCATTTTAGAAAACGAGTTAAACAAACAAAAACCAAGACAAGTCATCGTCAAAGGCATGCTTTACCAATTGAAATTATACACACCGCTTCAGCCGGTCTCAGGCTCCTTATTACGCATTCTAAAAGAAGATCATTTATAAAACCCAGGGCTTGGTTGCCCTGGGTTTATGATTGTGACAAAAACAAACAATCAAACTTCTTTTCTGTGATTTCAGGGAGTTTCCATTAAAAAAACCAGAGGCACAGAGGCCTCTGGTTTTTATTTTGCTTTCGGTGTCACCATTTCTTCTGGTTTCACAAACTCTTCAAACTGCTCTTCTGTTAATAGCTCTAATTGAAGTGCAGCTTCTTTTAACGTTAAACCTTCTTTGTGCGCAAGCTTCGCAATTTTCGCTGCATTTTCATATCCGATGTGCGGGTTCAGTGCCGTCACAAGCATCAATGAATTATTCAGGTTTTTCTCGATTGTTTCTAGGTTTGGTTCAATTCCAACGGCACACTTGTCATGGAATGAGTTCATGCCGTCAGCAAGCAATTCAACTGACTGCAAGAAGTTATAGATGATGACCGGTTTAAATACGTTCAGCTCGAAGTTTCCTTGGCTTGCGGCAAAACCGATCGTTGCATCATTCCCCATGATTTGTGCGGCAACCATTGTTAAAGCTTCACTTTGAGTTGGGTTGACTTTTCCTGGCATAATGGAGCTGCCTGGCTCATTTTCAGGAATGATCAATTCACCAATTCCGCAGCGAGGACCACTTGCAAGCCATCTCACATCATTGGCAATTTTCATTAAGTCAGCTGCAAGAGCTTTAAGCGCACCGTGTGCATATGTGATTTCATCATGGCTTGTGAGCGCATGGAATTTGTTTGGTGAAGAATTGAACGTTTGACCTGTTAACTGGCTGATTTCTTCTGCCACGTATTTGCCAAACTCAGGATGTGCGTTAATTCCTGTCCCAACAGCTGTTCCGCCAATCGCAAGTTCTCTCATTTTTTCAGTAGATTCTAAAATCATTTCTTTTGAACGATCAAGCATGTACACCCAGCCGCTAATCTCTTGGCCCACTGTAAGAGGTGTTGCATCTTGCAAATGCGTACGGCCAATTTTCACGATCTCTTGGTATGCTTTTGCTTTCTCATCAAGCGTCGCTCTTAACTGGTCAATCGCAGGCAATAGCTTTTTGTACACAGCTAAAACAGCTGCCACGTGCATAGCCGTTGGGAATGTATCATTTGAACTTTGGCTACGGTTCACATCATCATTCGGGTGAATGCTGAATTCACTATTTTTATCTTTCAAGTAAGCAGTTGCTCTATTTGCAACGACTTCGTTCATGTTCATGTTACTTTGTGTTCCACTTCCTGTTTGCCATACAACAAGCGGGAAATGCTCGTCATACTTTCCACTGATGATGTCATCACAAACAGCAGCAATCGCTTCAGATTTTTCACTTTCTAAGTTGCCTAGACGTTCGTTCGCAATCGCTGTGCTACGTTTCAAAATTGCAAACGCATTCACAACTTCCTTTGGCATTTTCTCAGAACCGATTTTGAAATTTTCTTTGCTTCGTTGTGTTTGTGCACCCCAGAACTTGTCCTGTGGCACCTTGATTTCGCCCATTGTATCTTTTTCGATTCTAAATTCTGTCATTATGTATCCCTCCATAGCTTCATCACTCAACTCTATTCTATACAAAAAACGAAAATCCTTTAAGCGTTTTCAATTAAAATTTTATCTTTATTTTAATTTTAGTTCAATATAAACACGAACATCTTTGGAATATTTGTATTTCGGATTTGTTTTTCCGTAATCTTTTGACGTATAAGTCACCTCATAATGCTTGTCAAACGACTGTAGAATACGGTCGATCTCCTCTTTTGTTCCTGCTAAACGAATTTGCGCCATCTTCTCTTTCCTCCAACACCGTGATTCTTTCATATACCACAAAATAATGTAACACAGAATATTGTTTTTTCAAGCAGGTAATGCTAAGAAAAAGAAATTGAGGCGGGTGATCCTTTTGAATCAAACTCCATTGAAAGAGCACTTATACGATAATCTCTCTGTCATTCTCCCTCAGTTAAAGGACATGGATGATTTGATCCATGAGAAAAAAACATTGCCTCATGGACAGGTTGTTTATTATTTATACATTAAAGAAATGAACGAAGCGATGCAGATTCAAACCTTCTTAAAACTGCTATTGCAAGATCATGCCTCTCTGACAAAAGAGAAGCTAGAATCCAATTTATCGATGATGACTACCCGTACGGTGAAAACCTCTGAAGAACTAGTAGATGCTATTTTCCAAGGACATTGTGTCGTACTGATTAATGGATTTCAGCATGCTTATATTTTAGAAACACACGGAACGAAGAAACGTAATTTAGGAGATGCTACATCTGAAACCATCGTAAGAGGACCAAAAATTGGTTTCATTGAAGATATCAACACGAACTTAGCTCTCGTCAGACAGCGTTTGAAAAACCCTGATCTCAAAACAGTAGATATGAAAATCGGCGAAAAGAAATACACCCAAGTATCGATCATGTACATTGATGGTATCGTTGAGCCCTCTGTTTTAAAAGAGGTAAAAAAGCGTCTCAAACAAGTCACCATAGATGATATTCAAGACTCAGGCGTTCTTGAGGAGCTGATTGAAGACAATGTGTATTCTCCTTTTCCGCAAATTCAAAACACAGAACGGCCTGATAAAGTGGCATCTGCTTTAAACAATGGACGCGTCGCCATCTTTGTTGATCATTCGCCTTTTATCTTAATTGTGCCTGCTTCTCTCGCGACGATTATGCAATCACCTGATGATTATTATGAAAGATGGATCGCTGCCTCTCTGATTCGTTTGCTGCGTTTTACGTCCATCTTTCTCACATTGTTTTTATCAGCCATTTATATTGCCCTTGTGTCCTTCCATCAAGGTCTTTTGCCCACAACTTTAGCTATTTCCATCTCAAGCACACGAGAGAATGTCCCCTTTCCTCCTATTGTGGAAGCACTCATCATGGAAATGACCATTGAGCTGCTGCGGGAAGCCGGGTTAAGACTGCCTAATCCACTTGGACAAACAATCGGACTTGTGGGCGGTGTTGTCATTGGGCAGGCAGCCGTACAAGCCCATATCGTCAGCTCCATTATGGTCATTATTGTCAGCGTCATTGCACTTGCATCCTTTACCTTTCCTCAATATGGAATGGGGATATCATTTCGTGTCCTTCGCTTTGTGTCCATGTTTGCTGCAGCTGCATTCGGTTTATATGGACTTGTCCTGTTTATGCTCGTCTTACTCACTCATTTGACAAGACAAAAAAGCTTTGGCACCCCATATTTTTCACCAGATTTTGTGTTCAGCTATAAAAATGAGGACAATTCCATCATCAGATTGCCTTTGAAAAATCAAAAGAAAGGGGAACAACATGGTCAATCATAAAGAGTCGATCACAAGCTATCAGGCAAGTGCCATTATCGCCAATACCACACTAGGCGCAAGTATGATGATTCTGCCAAGATCAATGGCTCAAGCGGCGCCTACACCTGACGGCTGGATTGCACTCTTACTCATGAGTGTGATATACATTGTGTTCATTTTTGTCAATGTGCTCATGATGAAAAAGGTCTCCTTTTCTTCCTACTATGACTATACAAAAGAAGGACTTGGAAAATGGATTGGCTCACTTGCCAACCTGTTGATTATTATTTACTTTCTCGGCGTTGCCAGCTATGAAGTACGAGCTATGTCTGAGATGGTGAAATTCTTTCTACTTCAAAACACACCTGTAGCCGTGACGATGATTAGCTTTATTTTGGTTGGTTTTTACCTTGTGATTGGGGGGATTGGTGATTTTGCCCGGCTGTGCCCTTTTTTTCTGATTGTCACACTCATCATCTTATTTGTAGCCTACGGACTTAGTGTACAAGAGTTTAAGCTCGATAACCTACGGCCAGTTTTAGGAGAGGGCATTTCCCCTGTTTTCAATTCCTTGAATGCTTCGGCCATTTCGTTTGTCGGCATTGAAATGATGCTTTTCATGCCTGCCTATATGAATACGCAAAAACACACTTTTGCATATGGCTCCATCGGCTTTTTGATTCCTGCGATCATCTATATTTTCACCTATATTCTTGTGGTTGGTGCGCTCACGGTGAAAGAAACGGCGACTCTGACGTGGCCGACCATTGCCTTATTTCAATCATTTGATATTCAGGGGATTTTTATTGAACGGATTGAATCCTTTTTGCTGATTGTTTGGCTTGTCCAGCTTTATACGAGCTTTGTAGGATATACGTTTTTTGCTACGATAGGAGTCATCAAATTGACTAAATTCCCTAAAAAAATCGCGCTCGCCTTGATGGGCATTGTGATCTTCTTTGCCGCTCTTTTCCCAAAAGATGTTGATACGGTCCGAGACTATTTAACCTACGTAAACAACTTGTTCTTTCTTCTATTTGGTATACTCCCGTTTCTTTTATTTATCATCGTATTTTTCAAAAGGAGGCGGAAAACAGCATGAAAAAGAAAGCGGTTCTTGCGCTCTTCTCACTGATTCTATTATGCGGGTGCTGGGATAGTACAAATATCGAGGAGCTCAACATGGCAATTGGATTTGCTGTAGATAAAGGAGATGACGGACATAAATTGAAGCTGTCTATGCAGGTGCTCGTTCCGCAAAAAATTGAGCAAGAATCAAGCGTGAAAGATCCGACGAAGATTATTGAGACAAGCGGTGATTCCATACACCAAATTTTTCGTACGACGGCCCTAAAAACACACCGCATTTTTGCTCAGCAGCTGAGGGTTTATTTGTTTTCTCAAGACCTTATCAATGAAAATAATTTCGATTTGGTCATCAATCAATTCATTCGGGACAATGAAACACGAAGAGGAAGCCTTGTCTTTATGGCCTCTGAGAAGCCTGGAGATATGCTGAAAATCAATGACGACGGCCAGCCTGCCGCTTCCACCTTATACGATATTTCTTCGAATACAAAAACGACCATTCGTATGTTCAAGCCCGTTTCCTTAGGAGATATTTCTTCTGCTATGCAAAACAACGTATCCTTTGCCATTCCGAAAGTCAGTGTCAGTCAGGGCAAATTAATGCTGGATGGTGCCTCGATTATTCAGAACAAACGATTTCTCACCAACATCTCTCCTTTAGCGGTGCAGTCCTACAACCTGCTGACTGGAGATGCAACAGGCGGAGTGATTGAATTCCAATATGAACATAGCATTTATTCTTTTGAGATCTTTAAAATCAAACACAACATTGACACCCATAAAACAGCCAGTGGCAAATATGAATTTGATGTGTCAGTGGAGCTTGATGGAAGATTGTCTGAGGATTGGAATGAACGGGAAAATTCATTTAATGAAAAATACCTCCAAGAAATTGAGAAAGTCGTGGCACATCGACTTGAGGAAAATGTAAAAGATTTTATCGGGGAATTACAGCATGAGATCAAAGCAGATATTTGTGGATTTTATCAAAAAGCGAGTATTGCCTATCCGAAGGAATTCCGAAAAGAAGCAAAACATTGGGATGACATTTTTAGTGAATCGGATATTCGTTACAAGGTAAATGTGAAAATCCGTGACTTCGGGACTAAGGGCGCAACACAATCCTAATAGAGTATGTTAAAATGGTAAGAAAAAAAGGGTGTCAATCATGAAACGAGCTTTACTTTCGGCCGGCATTCTATTTTTGATTCTAGGAATACTTCTGTTAGTCGTGGTATTCATGCAATCAAAAGAAGATTTCTTCATTGAAGCCGACAGCTTTTCAAGCACATTTTTGATCGTGATTTATTATGGACAAACCCCTGCGCTCCTTCTGATTGGAGGCGGTTTATTTGTTGGACTTTCACAGATCATTGATTTGCAAGAGAAAAAAGCGGCAGTGGCAAAGGAAAGCGTCAAGCTGCTTTCCGAGATGAAGAAAACCCTGGAAGACAAATCGGCCGAGGAGCAGGAGGCTTTTCCAGTTCCTGAGCTCCATCAACTATCCGAACGTCCAATCACAGGACAGAAGGACTAATTTTGCGCATGTTCCAGCAGCTTTCATTTGAAAGCTGTTTTTTTATTGAATCAGCTTATGGCGATGTGCATACACGGCTGCTTGTGTGCGGTCTTCTACATCAAGCTTGGAAAGAATGTTGGTAATATGCGTCTTGACTGTTTTGATGGTAATAAACAATTCCTCAGCAATGACCTTATTCGATTTCCCATCTGCAATCAGCTTTAATATTTCCATTTCTCTTGCGGTTAACGAATCGTGCAGAATGGACCCATTTGATGAATGGCGGAGTTTGTTCATGACCTTTCCAGCTACTTTTGATTCAAGCCTTGGTTCGCCGATACTCGCAGACCTGATGGCATCAGCAATTTCTCCTGCTTTCGATGTTTTTAAAAGATAGCTTAAAGCGCCAGCCTCAATAACTGGATACACTTTATCATCATCAATAAAGCTCGTCAGTACAATAATCCGGGCATCCTCTATTTCCTGACAAATTCTTTTCGTTGCTTCGATGCCATCCATGCCTTCCATGACAAGGTCCATTAAAATCACGTCTGGCCTTAATTCAACCGCTAGTTCTACACCTTTTTGTCCATCTGACGCTTCACCGATGACTTCAATATCCGCCTGTGCCTCTAAAAAAGCAGCAAGACCCATTCTCACCATTTCGTGATCGTCAATTAAAAGCACTCGAATCATCGAACGTTCTCTCCTTTTCCTTCATCAAAAATGGGAACCTTCACATCAATTTGTGTGCCTTTTCCCTCAAATGACATAATCTCTGCGACACCGCCTACTTCACTTGTTCTTTCTCGTATCGATTCAAGTCCGTAGGAAGCAGTCTTCACATGATCTGTTTGAAAACCAATCCCGTTATCAATTATTTTCAGCTGAACTTGACGGTTTCGAATGAGCAGACGCACTGTCACCTTTGTCGCCTTTGCATGCCTAAACACATTGGAAAGGGCTTCTTGCACAATTCGGAACAGATGGTCCTCCACCCCTTTAGACAGCGGAGCATCATCTTCTATTTCCCAATCAATATCAATTGGCTGCTTTGCCTGAAATTCATTGAGCAGCTCAATCAAGCCTTTTTTCAAGTCTTTTCCTTCAAGGGTGATCGGTCTTAAATGCAGAAGGAGTGCACGCATCTCATTTTGTGCATCGCCAGCCATTCGTTCCACAAGTCGCATTTGCTTTAAAATCTTTTCATCCTTTTCCTTCATCCCTTCAAGAATCGCAGACGTCATCATCGAAATGGCGAATAGCTGCTGGCTGACTGCATCATGCAGCTCACGCGCTAGACGCTGACGCTCTTCAGAGACAACCGATTTTTTCATTTGAACCTGCCATTCAGCTCGCTCATTTGAGAGCTTTTGTAAGGAGGCTACTTGCCCTTCCACTCGTTTCGCCATTTCATTTAATTGATCTGCCGCCAAACCAATTTCATCATCACCTAGAGAAGGCAGTCTATAGGCAAAATTCCCATTTTCAAACTTCAAAATCGACTCTACAAGCTGATCCAGCCGCTTTTTATGCTGATAGCCAAACACATGCCCCGCTGATACACCAATGGCGAGACTAATAATGAGTAAAATACAAAAAAACGGGATGCCGAACCACCGCGTAGACAGCAAAATCATGGGATCAAGCTGGTAATAAAAAAACATCGGGAATGTCGTCATGATGACAACACCAAGCGAGATACCGACTGCCAGACGAACAGATTGCCACTGGATGCCTAAATGCAGTTTCCTCATAAGTACCTCACATCCACATCCCCAATCAATAGAGAGATGGAGATTTTCACTTTTCGCTTGCTCTCATCATAATCATTTGTCATGACATACACTTTACTGCCGAACCCGCTTCTTTTTTCATCAATGATTTTCATATCACCGATCGCAGCCGAAGCACTCACACATACTTCAATATCCTGAGGTACATAAATATCGACATCTCCAATGAGTCCACTAATGACGATCGTGCTCTCTTCCTCAGCAATGATCGCCTTTGATAAATCGATTTTGACATCGCCAATAAAACCTGAAATGGTCAAATCGCTTAATTGAAATGGTTTTTTCATCAGCCTGACTTCACCGATAAAGAAATCATGTTCTTTGCGCGGCTTTGCCTGGCTTTTTGTTTTCTTCTGATCGCCCTCTTTTTCAAGATTGACTTTCAGTGAAGGCTTTCCATCGTCTGATGATTCCTTTTTATCGACATCAAAAACAGGTTTGTTTTTCAATAAACGATAGCCCGCATAGATCAAAAAGGCAGCAAATAAATACCCAGTCAAACTAAACGTGATATTTAGTAGAAACTTCAAGAAGAGAAAGCCTGCAAAAATATAGGAAACCGAACCGAGCCAACGTTTAGATCGAGAGTGCAGCCAATAACCAAATAGAGCAAAAAACACTGGCCAAAATAGGTCTGCCCCAATCCCAATAATTTTGAGAAAAAGATTAATACCAAAAATCACCACAATGATGCCTAAAATTTGATTTCTAGAAAAACGCAGTTGACTCGCCTCCTTCCTTTTTTCGTTTGTTTACCGCAATTTTAAGTTTCCGCTTGTCATCTCAATATCGACTAAGTGTGTCCCTTTCCCATGCGTGCCTGTAAAACCTCGGCCTTCACTATCCGCTTGGTCAAAATCATACGAATGATCAATACTTCCACTCGTTTTTTTCACTTGAACTTTGAAATCTCCCTCATCTGGCAAGTTCAATTTCGCACTGCCTGATGTCATGTGAAAGTCGACTGGTGAATCAATTGTATCAAAGCTTGCTGTCAGCCTGCCGCTTGTCATGCCTAATTGCAGCTTTCCTTTTACATCTTGAATATCAGCACGACCAGAAGTGGCACCAATATCACTTTCCTTCGCATCAATATGAGACACTGAGAGTCTGCCAGAAGTCGCCTTGATTTCCACTCGATTTGCTGAGAAGTTCTCAGCTGTGAGGTTTCCGCTCGTTGATTTGAGCGTCACATCTTGAAGAGACAGCTTTCCTTCGCCATTTACTTCGCTCACGCCGATTCCACCTGTTATTTTCACATCTTTATGATAATCTGTTGGAATTTTGACTAAGAGTTCTCCTTTTTCAAATGCAGAGAAAAACAAAAATCCTTTATTTTCAGCACGGACTTTGAATGTTCCGCCTGTTTGTTCCGCATACATTTTCCCTTTTCCATTCACAACCATCACAGAAATATCCGAACGATCTTCCGGCTTCACCTTGATGCGAAATCCAGAAAGAGAGATATCTAATTGTTCAACCTCATCCTTTTTCGCTGAAGCTGTTGTGACCGCTTTATCACGAGAAAAGCTCAAATGAAAGAGATCTCCATTTTTGAAAAGCATCCCAATCATCAAAAAAACACCAACAAGTATACAAATTAGACCAATGAACCGTTTCATTTATATCATCCCTTTATCCTTTGACCTTTTTATTATAAGGAAAAGCGAAACAGAAAGAAATCAAATAACGGAAGAAAAATCCTGTTTTTCTTCCGATTTGACACATTTCCATTAGTTTGCCGGCTGTTTCTCAGGCTGCTTTGATCGTTGAAGCTTTTGCCATTCCTTTTCAACCTCATCAGCGTAATCAAGATGAGCATAAGCACCCTGATCGGCAAATTGTGCATAACTACCCGCTTTTGTCTCCATTTCCTCTATACGATTCTCCATGCGTAGAAATTCTTTATAAGCACTTTCACTATCAACCTTATTCATAGATTCATTCATATGCTGCTTTGCCTGTGCAGCATTGGCTCTTGCAATCAGCGCTTGCTTCTTGTCTTTAACATCACGCAGCTTTGTTTCTAGATGCTGCAACTGTTCTTTCAGCTCTTTCAACTGTTTAACAGATTGCTGGTAGGCTTCTTGATATTCGTTGTGCTTTTCTTCAAAATACTTCATTTCAGTCAGTGCTTTCCGTGCAAGTTCTTCTTCTCCTGCATGAAACGCCAGCTCCGCCTGTTTCTTTCGCTTATCAGCAAATGCTTCTGTTTCTTCTGCTTTTCTCAAGAAACCTTGCTGAATGGTTTGCTGTTTAATGATCGCATGTTTCGCTTTGGCAATATCGTCCTCCATATCACGAACATATTGATTCAGCATGACACGCGGATTCTCCAATTTATCTAAACCTTCATTGACTGTTGCAACAAACATATCACGTACTCTTCTTAATACCATTTCATATTCCTCCCTTTATTTTTTCTTTAAAAAGTCTTCCCATTCTTGATCAAATGACGTGTGCATCGGTTCTTCCATGTTCGGTACCGTGTTTGGCTCCATATAGGATGATCTGCCTGATGATTCCTTTGCAGATTCACCATTGATCATCTTCCAGCCAAAGTAGAGAAGTACTCCAGCAAATGCGATTCCGAGTAAAAATGGCAGCGACTGCACGACGAGCAATACACCGATAATAGAGAGAATGACCCCTGTTGTTTTACTGCCTTTATCATATTTTTTGACACCTACATAAATGAGCCACGCCCCAATCAAAGTCGGGATCAGCCCGCCCAATGAACCACCAAAGAAGATGGATAAACCGATAAACATCAGGATTGAACCGATGATGGTTTTACTTGTGATTTTCATCTTCATGCCTCCTTTCTTGCTCCTTGCTTTCACTATAGTCAAAAAAGGAAGCTGGCAAAACGTGTCGTAGATTGATCTTTGATTGCGACCAGAGTCGTAACATGGCTCAGACTGAGCGGTTGAATCTATAGAAAAAGCACTCTTCGACTAGAAGAGTGCTTTTCCTCATTTAGAACGAAACACGTCTGCACTTCGTTCATATTCAACATCCGCTTCACCAAGCCGATGATTTACAATACGGGCGACAGCAAATAAATAGTCGGATAGACGGTTCACATATGTGAGCGTAACTGCTGGAATCTCCTCCTGCTTTGCGAGTGTCACAATATGCCGCTCGGCTCTCCTGACGACTGTTCGCGCTACATGTAAGAGGGCAGCACCTTCCTGGCCGCCAGGTAAAATAAATTTAGTCAGCGGTGCGGCTTCTTCTACATACACGTCCATTCGCTTTTCAAGGACTGTGACAGACTCTTCTTTTAACTTGCCTTCTTTCGGTGGTTTCACCGCTGCCAAATCACCGCCGCAGTCAAACAGCTCATGCTGAATGACCATTAGCTCAGATAGAATATCTTGAAACAATTCGCCATGCTGCCTTAAGTTTGCATGGGCTAGTCCAATCAAACTATTCGCCTCATCTAATGTACCGTACGCTTCTACTCTTGCGTCATCTTTATCAGCTCGCCCGCCAATCAAGCCTGTTTGACCTTGATCTCCAGTTTTTGTATAAAGTTTCATTGAGGTTCCCCCTTATCCATTGCTTGTTCCTTTTAGTATACCCTGAAGTGGAAAAGATGTATTTGTTTTATTATGAAACACTTTTATTCAAAATCTCTTCATTTCTACTTTATATGTTGAATGATGAAACATCACATTTTATAATAAATGAAAGCGCTTTTTAATTATGACTGATGGGTGGGATGATAGATGACTTTACAAAACAAAGTAGCAATCATTACAGGTGCAAGCAGAGGGATTGGCCGCGCCATTGCTGAGGCATTTGTCTCTGAAGGAGCTAAAGTGGTGCTGAACGGAACGAATGAAGTGCTATTGCAAGACGTTTGCTCCTCTCTGAATAAAGAAGAGACACGCGCTGTTTCTGTCACTGGTGATGCTAGTTTACCAGCGACAGCTGCCTCCCTCGTTGAGAAGGCAAAAAACCATTTCGGACAGATTGATATATTGGTCAACAATGCTGGGATCAATTTGCGGAAATCAACAGTCGATACATCTGTTGATGAATGGAAAAGACTAATTGATATTAATTTGACGGGTACGTTTCTCATGTGTCAAGCAGTCATTCCTGACATGATCAAACAGCAAGGCGGGAAGATTGTCAACATGAGTTCAACTACTGGCAAAACCCCTCATCACAATGCATCACCCGCTTACGGCGTTTCAAAGGCAGGTATCAATTACTTAACGATGCATCTTGCCAAAGAATTAGCAGCACATCACATTCATGTAAATGCTGTCTGTCCTGGGCCAATTGAGACAGACATGAGCAAACAGTGGAGTGATGAATACCGTAGATCTGTTTTAGAAAGAATTCCTCTGAAAACAATTGGAACACCGCAGCAAGTCGCAAACGCCGTCACCTTTTTAGCCTCTGATCAGTCAGATTTCATCACAGGGGAAACCATCAATATGAATGGCGGAACGTATATGAACTAAAGAAAGAGCCTCCATTGGAAGGCTCTTTCACTTTTACTATCGGTTCTCTCTCGTACCAGAAAGCATGATTGCCTGCCGAATGGCTTCTTCCATACTCGCAGAATCAGCCTTTCCTGTTCCTGCAATATCAAATGCTGTCCCATGATCGACACTTGTACGGATTATAGGCAATCCAACTGTAATATTAACGCCTGATTCTAAGCCAAGCACCTTGATTGGTCCATGCCCTTGATCATGATACATCGCCACAACGATATCAAAGTCGCCTCTTGTCGCCCTAAAGAACAGTGTATCAGCTGGTAGCGGGCCAAATACTTGAACCCCTTCATCCTGTGCTCGTTCTACCGCTGGAATGATCTTCTCCTCTTCTTCTCCGTTTCCAAACAGACCATTCTCCCCGGCATGCGGATTAATCCCGCACACAGCAATTCTAGGTGCAGGGATACCAGATCGAACGAGGGTATCATGAGCCAGTTTAATCGTTGTGTATACACGCTCAGGATTGATTTTTAAGATGGCATCCATTAATCCGATATGTGTCGTCACATGCACCACTTTTAAATTAGGAGCTGCCAGCATCATGGCATAATCGTCCGTACCTGTCAGGTCAGCTAATATTTCTGTATGCCCTGGATACATATGACCAGCCTTATGAAGTGCTTCCTTGTTTAACGGTGCTGTACAAATGCCGTCAATTCTACGGTCATTCGCAAGTGTAATGGCTTTTTCAAGATATCGAAAAGCGGCATTCCCTGCTTCTTTTGAAATCTCTCCTACTGGAATATCACTTGTTAATAGATGAAGATCAAGACAAGGAACGGCACCAGCTTTTACTTGTTCCGCCTCCTCCGGTTCTTTAATACTGACAATCTCCACATGTGTATTCACAAAATCTTTCGCCCTATTTAATATATGGGTGTCTCCAATGACAAATAGAACGGCTTCTTCATGTAAACGGCTTTGCTGGAAGGCTTTTAAAATAATTTCAGGACCAACCCCAGAAGCATCTCCCATCGTTACAGCAATGATTGGTTTTGCCATTCGTCTACCCCCTCTATGTTTTTCAACACTTCAACCGCATGGAGCACAGAATCTTTTTGACCATATGCCCCTGCTTTTGTGACCGCATATACACTCGTATCAACGAGCCGCCCAAGCGGGATGCCGGGTTCAATTTCTTTCAACAGCTGAATCCCGCCTGCTCCAAGCTCATGGCATATCGCACGCGCCGTATCTCCACCAGTTAAAAAAAGGCGTTTCATCCCTGTTAATTCAACAATGTCTTTTGTGATCTTACCAAGACAGACAGATAAGGTACTTCCTACTTCTTGTCTTGTCATGCCATTCGCTTCACCGTATGCCAACATCTGTTCAACCATTTCTGGCCTTGCGTCTGTATAAAGGAGAATATCTTCATCCTGACGCATGAGCAGCTGATCCATGACTGATTTCCTTTCCCATGCTTCACGGCCGTTTAATACATTCAACGGGTTCACTTTCACATCGAGACATTTGTGCTTTTCTCTTAAAAAAGCAAACTGCTCATTTGTTTTTTGAGAAGCACTTCCTGAAACGATGAGAACAGATTCATGCTTTTTTGCATGAGAAAGATTGCGGTGTTTCGCGACATAGGATGATAATGCGCCAGCGAGTCCGGCTGACCCGACCCAAAGCACTCTTTGATTGATCTTCATAAACAAATCAACGATCTGTGTTAAATCATTGTTCGTTTCTGCATCACACACAAACCATTGATGACCATGTTTTAATAAAGATGAAACGTCATGACTCGTTTCGTTTAGCTCTGAATAGACCGCTTGCTTCGAAAGATGTTTTGGCTTGATGTTTGTCTGCTCGTCAATTAAGTCTGAAATACTGGATGTCAGGACAGGCGTTTTTGGGTCCTTCGCTGCTTCTGATAGATGAACAGGCACACCCTCCACATAATGAATCCCATAGGCCGTAGATCTATTCGCATCGGGGTAAGCGGGGGCAATGACTGCCGCATCAAACCGGCCAAGATCCATTAGTGCCTGAAGCTCTATTCCTATATTTCCTCTTAACGTTGAATCTATTTTTTTAAAGAAAAGGTGCGAATCCCCTTGTAGAAACGGCTGGACCACTTGACTGACCTCATTATACGCTCTTTCAGAAGACATACTTCGTGAGTCTGTATCGACAATCAGTACATCTTCCTCCTTGTACCGGCTCATATCCTCAAATGACGGCTGGAACAGCACAGAGGCTTTTAAACCGGCCTTCACAAATTGAACACCTGTATCACTTGCGCCTGTTAAATCATCAGCCACAATGATCACCTTTTGCTCTAAGTTCGCTCCTTTTTTTAATAGATCGTTTGTCATTTAGACACCTCGGTCTCATTGCATATTATTCCTTTAGCTTTCTCCACAGCGTCGTGCGGTTAATATTGAGCCGCTTTGCTGCTTTTGATTGATTCATATTTTCTTCTTCCAGCACCGTCCGAATGATTCGTCTTTCAATTTCGTCAAGCGTGCCATGTAAATAGCTGGACAGCTGTTTTTCTTCATTCTCAGAAGCCAGTTGCTCAATTGCCGGCTTTGCTTTACTCAATGTGATATATCCACTTTTTGTTGTCAGCACCAGTTCCTCCATAATTCGCTTGAACTGCCGGACATTTTCTCTAAATCGCTCGTTTTGAAAGGCGGCAATCACTTCTGCTGACAGCCCAACAACCTGCGTCCCATAAAGAGAATTTAATTCAGCTATAAATAACCGGCTCATATCCTCAATATCTTCTGCCCGTTCAGATAACGGCGGGACATGAATGACGAGCTCCTGCAAACACGTATATAGGTCTTCATGAAACGCCCCAGATTGCATCAATTTGAACAAATCAACTGTAGATGCAGCCATCCAGCGAATGTTCTGCTGATGATGAATAAGCTGCTCGGCCATGAGGGGCTGCATAGCCATTGGGACACGATCAATATCTTTCAAAAAGATCGTCCCTTTTTGATGCACCGGAATTATGTTTACATCATCTAATTCAGTCAAACGGCTGCAATGCACCGTCATAAAGCTCTCATTTTTCCTCTCGCTCATTTGGTGAATAGCAAAAGCAAGGCTTGATTTACCAGTTCCTTGTTCACCATAGAGACAAATCGATCGATCTGTTTGGCTGAACGCCTTTGCCCTTTTAATCACATCTTTCATATTTGAACTCTGCTCAGTAAAAAGAGCAAATGGATGTGCTGAATGAACAGGTGCAGCCAGCGTCCATATAGACTGCCCCTCCCTATTAATCACAGCAGAAGGCTTCTCAATCGTCAAAAGTAGCTCACCTTTAGATAATAAGCTTCCTTTGACATGCCACACTTGCTGCTGAAAGGAGATTTGAGAATATCCATTTTGTTTTCCTTCTCGAACTGCTTTTACTGCTGGTTCAAGCGCCGGGCACCAATCCATCACATCAACATGAGACGTAAACGGTGCAAATAACCCTTTTTCTGTCCATTCTTTCATTTGCTGATTGATAAAATAAAGCTGATTGTGCTGATCAATGATCAGCATCCCTTTTGACTCTTGGTCAATCATTTCACGAAAGAGGCGCTGCTCAGCTGTCGCCTCTTTATATAAACGGTACATTTGTTTTGCTTGATGAAACGCTTCTTTGACAGATTCACGTCCTGAGGTAATGAGCATGCTTTGCATCCCCAACTCCTTGGCCGCTTTATCTGTAACCACATCACCCAGTACAACCTGTGTCCCTTGCTCCTGTAACTGCTGTAAAAGATCCCACACTTCTTCCTCTTGCTGTATTGTATAAATATCAATTTTGATCCCGTATAACTCTCCGATGGTGCGTACACCTTGTGTAATATTTTCAAATCCAACTACTGCTTTTTTCCCTTGGTAATCTTTAATCAGCGTCAGGGCACGAAGCAAGTCGTAGCCTGACACAGGGATATCCACCACTGGAATGTTGACGTGTTTTTGAATAAGCGCAGCTGTCCCCCCGCGGCTCATAATAATATCCATTCCTTGAGCCTCGGCCTGTTCTGCCAGTGCAACACCAGACCTAAGATCTCCGACTTCAAGCTGGAATGTGATGCTTTTTTCGTCTTTGGCAAGGTCGATTAATACATCGCCTAATCCTTTATACGGCGCAATACCTAATACTTTTATATTCATGAAAAGGACCCCCATTTTTTATCTCTTCATCGTGAGACATACGTTGAGGGAGTCCAAATGTTAGCAAATTGAGACAACCCTCCAAACATCAATTATAAATGAAGAAAATGAGGGTTACAATTCACGGAAACACTGATCCCTTGCGGTTAAGACGTGTGATGAGTCCATTCTTCTTTCACACACACATACTTGATGGCCTGCCGGTAAAAAGTAAACGCAATGTGCAGACTACCATCTTTTCCTTCTGTGATGGATGGATAGGAATACTCTCGATTCAATTTGTCCTTTGAGTTGTTTGTCATGGCATATCCATCGCCAATTTCAAGGTTACGTCTGACGGGCCATGTCGCACCGTCATCCGTCGAGATGGCAAGTGTCATTGGCGCACGCGGTGTTCCCCAAAAGGCTGGACGCGCCTCTGTATCAACAGCCGTTCGTGTATCGCCTTCATCCTCAATTTCATCATACAAGGACGCTCTTCTTTCTGTTTGATCATCCGCGTTGATATGGTTATAAACGAGGGCAAGATGACCATTATGGAGCACCGTAAATTGAATGGATGAGTTATTGTTTGGCAGCTCTGTTGCTCTTGGCTCAGACCATGTCCGTCCATGATCCACTGAACGGCTCATATAAATCGAATCAGCAAACCGGCTTCTAAAGAGGGCAAGCAGGGAACCATCCGCACATTTTCCGATATTCATATGAACACAGCCAGTACTGTTGGGCACAGTGACCTCTTCCCAGGTCTTCCCTTGATCTGAGGAAATCTTCACAGCACTGACATCACGGTTTCCTGTCCATTTTACGCCAGGAATCGTTTTACAATAGAACACCGGAAGGAGCCAATCATCATTATCCAATACAACAATAGGCTGTCGTATAAACGTCCCCGGCTGATCAAATAAAGTACCAATCTCTCCCCAAGTCTCTCCTCTATCCTCCGATAAACGATATCTCACAAGAGCTGTATCTTGATTGCCAGAAAGTTGTGCTGTATAAAGCAGCCACAGCCTGCCATCTTTCTCTTGAAAAAGAACTGGATTTTGTTCAGATCGTGTAGAATCATCAGACAGCTTCACAGTTTTCGTCCATTGATTACTTCCTTGCTTGAGCCTTGACATATAGATAGAGATATCAGGAATTCCTTCTTGCGTACCGCCAAACCATACACACAGCAAATCTCCATTATCCAGTTCGATGAGATTAGCCGCATGGTTTTGCACGCAATCTGTTGGTAAAAAGGCTTCTTTTCTAGCTGCGTCTTGTTCATTTTGTCGCAATTTTCCATCTATTTTGATCATGATGTCTTCATTTGTCATCATAATTCTCCTTTCAGTGATTGATCCTTTTTAGCTGGCGGGCTGATCCATCGATCCATCACCAGAACTAGGAAAGGAATGATAATGGCCACATACATATTATCGATTCCAAATGGATTATCGAGTAAATACCACACCGTCGTGGCGATGCCTGAAGCGGCAAGACCAATGGTTGCTCCTCTATTTGAATTAAAGTATGGCAAGTAAAAGCCCATTGCTGCTACAACTGCAATCGATGTTCGAAGTGCTCGTGTAAAAAAGGAAAGTGACAGCAACTCTGGTGCAAGTGCGACCCCCACAAGCGGCACAATCCCAACCATGACAGCTACATACCGAGTCACCTTCATACGCTGCTCTGGTGATGGTTTCTTTTTCGGTACATAAAAGTCATCAATAATCAACGTGGTTGTAGCAAGTGCAACCGTCGAGACACCAACAAAAATGGATGCGACAAGCGATGTTGCCACAATAGCGCTCAAAATCGGATTCATATGCTGTAAAAAGACAGGGAAAGCATAAATAGGGTCAATGTCTGGATACAAATAACGGGCTGCGACACCGATGATCCCGATCGCAATGGCAAGCGGCAAACAAAGGAGTGCTGCATACAGGGTCGATTTTTTCGCTTCTCGCTCACTTTTCGACGAGGTGATCGCTTGAATGATAAACTGCGTCGCAAAAATGGCCCCCATGTTTCCTATAAACCAAGCTCCAATCGTTCCCCAACCGATGGTCCCATCCCATGTAAAGAAATGGTCGGGTAATGTTTGTTTCATTGGCTCAAAGCCTTTTGTTAAATAAAGGGCTACCCCTAGTGTAATCAAAATCCCCGCATACTTCACAATTGAATGAAGGATCGTGACCCATGCAACCCCCTTCATTCCTCCGAAAGTAAAATAAAATGTACTCACAACCGCCGTGATGATGGCACAGGTCATTAAAGGAAGACCAAGAATGGATGCAATGGCAGCTGAACCACTTAAATAGTTTCCTAGATTCACCAAGAGCAGGGCTGCAATCATAATGACAGAGACAACAAGCTTTGTTGATTTCCCAAATTTTTGATCAATAATACCTGAAATCGTGTATTGTCCTGTTCGATAAAACTTTCCCACTAAGAAAAAGGAAAAAATAAAAAAGGCAATAGCAACTGTGATAACAGACCATGAAGCGGAAAGCCCGTGTGTAAAAGCAGATTCAGCTGTTCCGACAGTTGACTTCGTCCCAATGAATTCACTCATTAACAAAATACCGACCACAATAGCTGGAAGTGACTTAGCGGCATTGTTAAATTCTGAGTTAGACTTACTACGGAAACGCATCGTCAGCCAGGTCGTAAACAGAATATAGAGAATAATGACGATTAAAATAAATGTGATGACAGAACTACTTAAGACATTCACTTAAAATCCCCCTTTGTGTGCAAGCCGTATGAAGCAACTTCTCATGTCCCATCCCAGTGACGTATGAAGTGTTAAACGTGGAGCAGTTTCATGTAGATCTGTTCAATATCAGAGACAGACATCGGCTTCGGGTTGTTATCCATTAATCTCTTCACCTCTGAAGCAGCTTCAGCAAGTACCGGAACATCTTCTTTTGACACGCCGAAGGCTTTGAGTTGTTGAGGAATGTGTAAATCCGCTGTCCACTCTTCAACTTGACGAATCACTTGCTCTGCAAGCGTATGCTTTGAGCCTTTCTCTTCGATCCCTATCACTCTAGCAATATCTTCAAGACGATCTTTGATATGGTCTGCATTAAACGCCGTGACATGAGGAAGCAGCATGGAATTAGCGACACCGTGTGAAATTTTGAATTTCCCCCCTAACGGATAAGCCATTGCATGAACAGCAGCGGTTCCGGCACTTGTGAGCGCCATCCCGCCATACATGGCACCAACCAGCATATCTTCCCTTGCTGTCATATTATCCCCGTGATGATAGGCCTCCTGAATACTTCCTGAAATGAGCCTCATCGATTCGAGTGCAAACATATCACTAAATGGATTGGCTTTATTTGAAATATACGATTCAAGCGCATGCGTAAACGCATCCATCCCTGTAGCTGCGGTAATGGCTTTTGGCAATTTGAGTGTCAGTGCGGGATCTAAGATCACAAGATCAGGCAAAAGGTATGGGCTGACCATGCCAATTTTTAATTCTTTTTCCGGAAAGGTAACAATCGCGTTTGGTGTCACTTCTGATCCCGTACCTGAGGTTGTTGGAATGAGAATCGTTGGAACTCCTCTTTTTTTAACAAGGTTCGTGCCAACGAGATCAGAAATTGGCTGATCATTCGTCTTTAGAACAGCTAATATTTTGGCCGCATCCAGCACACTCCCGCCACCAATCCCAATAATAGCTTCATGCTCCCCTTTTAAAAATGTCTGGAATACGTCCTCGATATTTTCTTCCGTTGGTTCAGGCTTAATCTCTGTGCTGATCTCACTCACAATCCCTTTTTTCGCAAGTTCTGTTTTGATTTGATCTGCGTAACCAAGAGATACGATGGATGGCTGCGTTAAAATAAAAATCGATCTCAATTTGCTAAGTCCTAATAGCTCTAGCTTCTCCCCAAGGAGCTCTAGAGAGTGGGCGCCAGAAACAATGTGTGATGCCGTTTGAAAGTGATAATGTGATATTGTCATCTCTTCACGACTCCTTTGCTGCTTTTGCTTGTATCCGATAATTCTCCATCATGTTCACCACAGCTTCTAAAGCCTCGCCGGATAATGCTTTGACCGGGCTTTTTGGCGGACCTACAGGAATCCCTGAAAGTTCAGCTGCTTTTTTCAAAGGTGCTGGTAACGTTCCTAATGTGAATGTCGCTCTTAACGGCTGCAGTTGCTGCTGACATTGCTCACTTTGGTCAAGATTTCCTTGCTGAAACGATTCATAAATGCCAACGACGGTTTTGGGAAGCACATTTGCCGTTGCCGCCACTGCACCTGTTCCGCCTAGCTTCAATGTCTCTAAAATGAGGGAATCCGTTCCTGCAAGCACGACAAACTCTTCATCCTTTGTGACATCGAGATACGCTTTGATATTGGCAATATCTCCACTACTGTCTTTAATACCTAACACATTCGGTAGAACGCTGAGCCTTGCAACCGTCTCTGGCGCAAGTGACACACCTGTTCTTGATGGAATGTTATAAAGTAAAATGGGGATGGTCACATTCTCTGAAATATGACGAAAATGCTCATACAGCTCCTCTTGTGATGGCGCAACAAAATAAGGGGTGATAACCGACAAGACATCTACGCCTAAATCTGCGAACTTGTTTGACAGCTTAATGGTTGCCTTAGTGCTATTCTCACCTGCTCCCATGTATACAGGTACCCTGCCGCCCGCAGCCTTTACAACAGTTTCAGCAATTTGAAGCTTTTCTTCCTCTGAAAACAAATGAAATTCGCCGTTTGTCCCTAAAGCAAAGATGCCGTGCACACCTGAGTCGATTAAATGATCAATAAGTTGCTTTGTCACTTCTGGATGAAAATGCTCTTCTTCTGTAAGCGGTGTCAAAATAGCTGGAATGATTCCTTGAATGTTCAAATGATCCTCCCCTTTCGGTTGTTGCATTTTTAAACAATTAATTATTAAAACGCTTTCATTATTCTTATTATAAAAGCAATATGATTTATTTAGCAACATATTTTTCGTTTTTTTCAAATATTCAGTGGATGACATAAGTAGATGTTGATGTTTTCAACAAAAAAAGTGAACCAGCCGGTTCACTTTTTCATAGCATTCAATGTATGAAGAAGATGCTTCACTTTCAGTCTGACTCTTTCATGTAAATGAGCAGTATGCTCCTTTTCTTCTGCATTGGCAGCAGCGATACAAAGATGATGTACCTGGATACTTGTCTCTTGTTTGATGAAGTGCATCAGCTCGCCCATTAGCTGGACAGACGCACCATCTGATATCGTTCCTTTCAGCACAAGCCAAACGGACAGCTCTCCTTCTTGATGCATCCCATAAAGAAGGACATCTTCATCATCATCTTCAGCGGCGTATTGCTTCGGCCCATCAGATTGACCAAGAAATAAGTACCCTTCCTCATCATCCAGCATGTCATGGAGTGCTTCAGTTCCCGTTCCAAGGGACCGTGTCCAAAAGAAACCCCCGCTTTTCTCATGTGATGAAAGGATGCGCAATGGCTGATGAGTAGAAAATGTCATTCCGTTTGCGCCATATGTTTTCCACCCATTCGCTAAGTTCAGCCTTGAATGTTCAGAGATGGACGCAGGTTCAATTACCAGCTGAGGGTTGGCCCGCAGTGGATGTTGGAGAGGTGTTACATTTGTTTCATACACCCGGTTCACCCGTTCGGTGGTCAACACATGATGCGGTTCTCCCAGCATGTCCGTCTTTCCTTCATTCAGCAAAAGCAGACTGTCACAATACAAACTGGCAATGTTCACATCATGAAACACACCGATCACCGTTAAGTTAGAGGAAACCGTCTCTTGTTTAATCAAATCGAGTAACTCTTTTTGATAAGCTAAATCAAGAAAACTCGTTGGTTCATCCAGCAATAAATAGTCAGGGCACTGAGCCAGCGCTTGAGCTAAGTAAACCCGCTGCTGTTCTCCACCGCTTAACTCATGGATGGATTGATCCTTAAATTGAGCAATATCTGTTTGGTCCATCACCTTGCTGACAATCTCGATATCTGCTTTCGTAACAGATTGCAGCCAACCTTTCTGATAAGGATAACGCCCAAACTGGACCGTTTCTTCCACTGTAAATGAAAAGGCTTGATCGGTCTTCTGGGGAAGAACCGCCAATTTTTGCGCAAGTGCCTTTGGCCGGTAGGATTGAACTGGATGGCCATCTAGTGTTACTTGGCCGCTCTCAGGTGCTAAAATACCTGCGATCATTTTAAGCAGTGTCGTCTTACCGCTCCCATTTGGACCAAGGATGCCGAGGAATTCCCCTCGCTCCACTTCAAAACTCACGCCGTGAATGACCTCTTTTTCTCCATATCCTCCTCTAACTTCCTTCACTTGAATCATAGATGCGTCCCTCCTCTATATCTGCGAATGAGGATGATGCCAAAGACAGGTGCACCAATTAACGCTGTAATGATGCCAATAGGCAATTCAGTCGGTTCAATGATCGTACGGGAGAGCACATCTGCTAAAACGAGAAAGGAAGCACCATTCAGCATCGACAAAGGCAGCAAATGACGATGATCCGTAATGGATAAAAGACGGATAAAATGCGGAATCACCAGTCCTACAAATCCGATCGTTCCTGACACAGCCACCGCACTTCCAGTCAGAATCGAACCAGCAAGCAACACCACATATTTGCTCCGTTTCACATGAACCCCTAACAGTTTTGCCTTTTCTTCGCCATATGTCATCACATTTAAATCTCTTCCCATCAAGATCAATGCAAATGTACCAATGAGGAAAAAAGGAAGGAAAAGAGCAATATATCGCCAGCCTCTCATAGACACACTGCCTAGAAGCCAATGAATAATCTCTTTTAAATCATCACCTGTTAACGCAATCATTAATGAAATGAGCGCTCCTAAAAAAGAGCTAAAGATGACCCCCGTCAAAATTAAAGAAGAAATGCTCATTCCTCGGTGAACCAGACGGGCAAAAAAGAGGACGAGACATAGTGTGACAAGCGCTGTTGTCATACTCAAAAAAGGCAGTGTAAAACTGCCGAGCAAAGGAAACTGCAAACTGAAAAACAATGTGGCTACAGCCCCCACAGATGCCCCTTGAGATACCCCAAGTGTATAAGGGTCAGCGAGAGGATTTTTTAATAAACCTTGAAAGGCTGCACCAGATAACGCCAGAGCTGCTCCGACTAACGCCGCTAATATCACTCTCGGCAGCCGGATATTCATCATAATATTGCGGTCAATTGCATCAATGGTTCCGGCCTGAATTCCAAATACTTCATGAACAAAGATCCGAAGTATAGAAGGAATGGGAATCCCTAAACTGCCAAATGAGATTCCCATTCCAATGCTCACCACAAGAAGTAAAACACTTGCTGTGTATGCGATGATGATTTTATTTGAACGTGTCAGGATAGATACTTTTCGCAAGAGCCTCCACTCCTTCAACCAATCGCGGTCCCGGTCGTGATGCCAGATCCGTATTCAATTGAAAGACTTGTTTTTCTTTGACTGCTTTGATCGCCTTCCAGCCGTCTCTTTTTTTCAGATCAGCTAAGCTTGCGCCATCAATCGTAACAATAGCATCAGGATTTCGTTTAATAATTGATTCTTCCGTCATTTGCACCCAGCCTGTTTGGTCGCCAGCAGCATTTTTTGCATGAATGACAGACAACATTTCGTCCATAAACGTTTGTTTACCTGTTGTATAAATTTCAGGTGCACCTGATACTTCGACAAAAACTGTTTTTTGTTTGTCTTTGGAGATGGATTCTGCTTGTTTTTTGATGTCATTCAGTTTTGATTTCATCTCATCTACAAGCTTCGTTGATGCCTCTTTTACGCCAGCTGCTTCACCAATCATATTAATAGACTTATACACATCTTTGAAGGAAGCTGCATCATTAACAGTCAGCACTTGAATACCTGCATCTTCAAGCTGTTTAAATCCGTCTTTTGAGCTCATTTGTGATGCATGTGCTAAGACAAGATCAGGCTTTAAGGAAATAACCTTCTCTACATTGAAATCAAGACCGCCAATCTTCTCGACCTTTTCTACTTCCTTTGGATAGTTGTCAAAGTCTGATCGACCAACGATTTTATCTCCAAGACCAAGGGCATAGGCAACCTCTGTATTACTTGGAATTAACGAAACAATTCGTTTAGGCTGTTCTTTGATTTCAACTGTTTTACCAGCTGCATCTTTGATGGATACAGGAAATGCGGCAGCCGCTGTCTCTTTAGGCTTTGAACTGTTTGTTTTTTGGTCCGTTTCCGCACCTGCACACCCTGCTAAAACACCGATCACAAATAACAATGATAGCCAAATACCAGTTAACTTCTTCATCAATAAACCCCCTGCTTTATGTACTGCTTGACGTCATCTCTTTCGTCAATTCTTTTCTAATTTCGGGAATATTATACTACAGAGCAGATAGGTTGTATATGTGACGGCCAATACGTTTTTTTGCCCTTATAAAAGAAAAACAGCCTTTGACGTGGCTGTTTTCACTTCGCTATTGGTTGATATGTTCACCATTAATGACAACTTTCTGAAATGAAGGAGATACTGCATGTTCCAATGAAAGAGGGTACGTGACATCGTCAATGACACAGTCTTTCATTTTAAAGTGTGTGACCGGGGAATGTGAGTATGCGGCGATCTTGACACCATATCGCCCTCCGCTGCTTTTTAACCCTTCTACTTCAATATGACGGACTACAGGCCTATGCGGACCGGCATCCCCTTCCTCATACATCATGTCGATACAGACCACCTCATGCTTTAAGCTTTTCACTAGATTGTTTTTAAAATAGATGTGTTCAATGGTACCGCCCCTGACAGAGTTGGTCTTAATGCGCAATGCCCTGTCGAGGTTCGGACTGTCCATGACATTATCCTCTGCATATACATACTTGACGCCTCCAGAGATTTCACTCCCGATCGTTACTCCGCCATGACCATCACGCATCGTATTTCTACGAATGACGATGTTTTCAGATGGAACACCGATTCTCCGGCCGTCCTCATTTCTGCCCGATTTAATGGCAATACAATCATCGCCATTATCAAAATAACAATCTTCAATGAGCACATGTCGGCACGACTCTGGATTCACACCATCTGTATTTGGGCCATGACCGATGATATTCACCCCGCGGACGATGACGTTTTCACTTAACACCGGATGGACTTGCCACATCGGTGAATCCTTTACGGTTACTCCTTCAATGAGAATGTTTTGGCAATTGTATGGCTGGATAAAGCTTGATCTTAAATAATGTCCTTCACCAAACACTCTTTCTTCCACTGGTATTCTTTTTTCAGCCATTTCAAAAAGAAGCTGACGATCCCGGTCCTGAGAGGGTTGACCATTTGTTCCATACTTCCAAGGCCACCAGTGGTGTTCATCCCCTCTCCCGTCCAGAGTGCCTGCTCCTGTAATCGCGATGTTTTCTGCATGATGGGCATAAATAAGTGGTGAATAATTATAAAGCTCAATGCCTTCATATCTTGTTAGAACAAGCGGGAGATAATGACGTGTATCTTGGCTGAAGGTCACATAGGCGTCTTCATGAAGATGAAGCTCTACATTGCTTTTCAATTCTAGAGCGCCTGTCAAAAATGTCCCTTCAGGAATCAGCACACGCCCTCCTTTCAAACGATGTGCATCATCGATGGCAGACTGAATAGCATTTGTCGAAAGCTCTATCCCTTTGTTATCTGCACCATAATGAATGACATTGAATTCACGATCTGGGAACTTTGGCGCTTTTATTTGCTTTAACACCTGATCTATACCATCTGTTTCTTTGTCTTTTTTCCCTTGCTTTGCTAAACGTGCGAGTCCAATTCCTGTTAGTACTGTTCCTGCTGTCACATACATCAAATTCCGTTTTTTAGACATTTCCTCATCCCCCAGACGCCTTAAAGTGTCACACCTGTTTTAAAAATGGCCAGCTCTCTAAAATTGTTTTTTTCATGATTTAACAGCTTTCCACTCGCCACATCAATCAACGTGGCAATGAATTTCTCTAGCACCACATCTTCTGGTACATCTTCAAGCAATTCCCCCGCATTAAAGTCGATCCAATGTTTTTTTGTTTCATATAAAGCGGTATTGGTCGATACCTTCATCGTTGGAACAAATGTGCCAAACGGTGTGCCTCTGCCTGTTGTAAAGAGGACGAGCTGACAGCCAGACGCTGCGAGAGCAGATGAAGCAACCAAATCATTCCCAGGCGCACTTAATAAATTCAATCCTTTTCGTTTTAGCAGCTCCCCGTATGTTAAAACATCCTTTATAACGGAAGTACCCGCTTTTTGTGTGCAGCCGAGAGATTTATCTTCTAATGTCGAAATTCCTCCTGCTTTATTTCCCGGGGAAGGATTTTCATATACTGGCTGTCGATGATCCATAAAGTATTGTTTAAAATCATTGATCATCTGCACAATATTGTCGAATGTCGCTTTTGATTCCGCTCTCTCCATTAAGATCGTTTCAGCCCCGAACATTTCCGGTACTTCTGTTAAGACGGTGGTTCCGCCTTGAGCCACAATAAAATCGGACAGTCTGCCTAAAAGTGGATTTGCGGTAATGCCTGAAAACCCATCTGATCCTCCGCATTTCAAGCCAATTTTCAGCTCAGATAACGGAATGTCTTCACGCTGATCTTCTTTCGCTGCGTCATAAATTTCCTTGAGCAAAGCGACACCCGTCTCAATCTCATCCCCTACTTCTTGGCTTCTTAAAAATTTCACCCTCGTCTGGTCATACTCCCCTAATGTAGCCTGAAAATCCTCAATGTCATTGTTTTCACAGCCAAGCCCTAGAACGAGAACCCCTCCAGCATTTGGGTGCTTTACGGCATTTTGAAGAATGTTTTTTGTGTTTTCATGATCATCCCCAAGCTGTGAGCACCCATAATTGTGCTTTAATACGAGAGCCGTTTCAAAAGGAAGGATGTCTCCACCCATTTCAGCGGTAAATATTTGAATGATTTGATCAGCAATGCCATTGACACACCCAACTGTTGGGACAATCCAAAGCTCATTTCGTATACCACTTGCGCCATTTTTTCGTTTATACCCTTTGAATGTCAGATTCGTTTTTTCATAGGGGTTTTCTGTTAAAGAAGGGCGGTATTCGTAATCGAGCTTACCTGATAGATTCGTTTTGATATTGTGCGTATGCACCCATTCTCCAGCAGAGATCTTAGTGGCTGCATGACCAATGGGGTAGCCATATTTGATGATATTCTCTTTTTCTTTGATCTCAGCCAATGCAAATTTATGACCTTTAGGAACGGTTTCTTTTAAAATGATTGTATGACCTTGGTGCTGAAGCTCTTCGCCTTGCTCAAGCACTTTTAAAGCGATACCAACATTATCTGAAGGATGAATCACAACAAAGTCTCTCATGCCTTCTCCCCCTGACTTTCATATTGAAGAATTTGGTGAACAGCAGCTCTCATGCCATTTTCATGTATGAAGGTGAGCTGCTCGGCTACTGCATCCTTCAGCCCTACGATCCTCGTCAAATCCATCCCCCATAAAATTTCGTTTGAAAGAAGTTGATCGACCATTAATTCATAGGAATGGTCCACTTCCTCCCATGCTTCCTTCATGAATGTCATCACAGACTCATCATCCTTTATTTGATCTGCATGGACTTGATAAAAATAAATCAAACTGCTCAGTGAGAACATAAGCTTCGTAGGCAACTGTTTTTTTAGCTCTATATAATCTAGAAGAGACGGGAGAATACGCGCCCGAAACTTCGATACACCGTTTAAGGCAATATCGAGTAATTGATGTTTGACAAAAGGGTTGCAGAATCGATCCCACACGGATTGTGTATAAAGAAGAAGCTCTTCTTCAGGAAGTGGCAAACTTGGCAGCACTTCCTCCTCAAGCATGCGGCGAATGAACATAGCAACATGCTCATCATCCACCGCTTTTTTGACAGTATCCAAGCCACATGAATATGCAATCGGCACCATCGCTGTATGTGCACCGTTTAAAATGCGAACCTTGCTCATACGATAGGGAGCGATATCTTCCACAAAAAGTACGTTTAACCCTGCTTCTTGAAAAGGAAGCTCTTTTTGAACAAACGCAGGTGCTTCAATGACAAACAGGTGATAATATTCTGCTGTGACAAGCAATTCATCGATATACCCCTCTTCTTTTTGAACAGTCTCCGCTGCTTCCTGAGAAAATCCTGGGACAATCCGATCAACTAACGTATTACAGAACGTGTTGGCTTCCTTGACCCAAGCCACAAAATCAGGCGGAAGATTCCACTCAGCTGCCATTGTGATCACATATTCTCTTAATCGATCACCGTTTTGTTCAATCAATTCACAAGGTAAAATGATCAAGCCCTTTTTCTCATCTCCAGAAAAAGCTTTGAAGCGGTGATACAAGAAGGCTGTCAGCTTTCCTGGAAAACTTACTTGCGGCCGATCTTCTAATCGGTCCTCTTTTCTTAACACAAGTCCTGCCTCTGTTGTATTAGAAAAGACAAAGCGCACATTAGGACTTTCCGCTACATGTAAAAAGGCTTCATAATCTGTATATGTGCTGATTCCCCTGCTGATGGATTGAATGACGATCCGTTCGTTCATTTCTTTTTGGTCATGAAATCCTTGAATACATAAAGTGTACAAACCATCTTGTTCATTTAGAGCGGTCACTGATCCTTTTCGAGGAGGAACGACCACTGCTCTTCCTTTAAAATCTGTACAGTCGTTTAGCTTCTGGATCTGCCAATTCATAAATCCCCGCATAAAGTTTCCTTCGCCAATTTGTAGAATGGTTTCAGGATATTCAGCCACTGGGTACACATCTTTGGATAATCGTCTCAAACGCTTTTCCTCCCTGCATTTTTTGCACACGTGAACATTTTCATTTAAAAGATGCTGATTACTGCACCTTTTTTACTGAATCTCTAATCATCAGCTCTGTGTGGACATACACTTTTTCCAGATGATCGTCTTCTTGCTTTTCACCGTTGATGACTGAAAGGATCGCTTCTGCTCCAAGCGCACACATTTTTTCAATTGGCTTTTTGACTGTTGTGAGGGCAGGCGTTGTATAAGATGAAAATGAAATATCATCAAATCCGATAATAGAGAGATCATCAGGACACCTTTTACCTTTTGCAAACAATGCATTCATCGCACCAATCGCCATGTCATCGTTTGAGCAAAAAAGGGCAGTTGGCGGATCATCAAGAGTGAGTAAGGCTTCCATTGATTCATAGCCGCTCTTCATATGATAGTCGCCTGTGATCATGTATTCTTTCTTCATGGGTACATGATGGTCAATGAGTGCTTGCAAAAAACCAGCTTTTCTTTCCTGTGTGGATTTAAACCCTTCTTTCCCTTCAATAATGGCAATTTGTTTATGCCCCTGCTGAATGAAATAGTGTGCAGCTTGATATGCCCCTTCACCATCATCCGCTAATATATTCATCACTTGATTACTTTCTACACGACGATTCAGTACAATAATGGGAATTCCCTGTTTTTTCACATGATGGATAAACGCTTCATCATGCTCGCTCTGGCTCATGAGCAAAATACCATCATACCGCTGTTTATGAATGGTTGTGTAATCGTGAAAATCGTCAATTCCTCTTACAACCAAATGATAGTTTTCTGTTATCACACTGTTGACGCCTTTTAATGCATCAACAAAGAAACTTGAGGATGTGCCTTCTGTTAAACTCGTAAAAAACAGACCAATTGTAAATGATTTTTGCGAGACAAGGCCTCTGGCATGGACATTCGGTGAGTAATTCAGCTGTTTTGCAATCGACAAGATGTTTTGTTTTGTTTTCTCTTTAATAAAAGGACTGTTATTCAAAGCCCTTGATACTGTGGTATGAGAAACGTTTGCCAATTTTGCTATATCTTTGATTGTGACTGTCATGCTATTCCGCCTTTTATGATTTTTTATCATCTTATCATAAAAACGCTTTCATATTCTTGCTTTTTGTTCATATCATCTTGCTTTTATGCGAAAGCTCATTTGCCCGTTCAAATTGAAAATACTGCTTTGCATTTTCATAGCTGATTCCTTTTACCATTCCCCCTAGCAAATTGAGATCATTAGGCGCTTCACCTTTTTCCACCCAATCTCCAATGATGTCACATAACAGTCTACGGAAATATTCATGTCTTGTGTAAGACAGGAAGCTTCGTGAATCTGTCAGCATCCCAATAAATCGGCTGATCAGTCCGATACTGGAAAGTGCCATCATCTGCTCTGTCATTCCCTGCTTTGTATCATTAAACCACCAAGCTGTTCCATGCTGCATTTTCCCAGGAGTCTTTCCATCTTGAAAACTTCCAGCTATTGTTGAAATCACCACATTGTCCCTTGGATTCAAGGAATAGAGGATGGTTTTTGGCAATGCATGTGCTTGTTCTAACCGATCTAATACGCGGCAAAGAGGCTTTGCAATGTCTTCATCATTCATTGCATCATATCCGGTATCTGGTCCAAGTCGCTTAAACATTTTCGAGTTGTTGTTTCTGAGCGCATTGATATGAAGCTGCATCGCCCATCCCCGCTGAGCATATGCCTGACCTAGTTCAATGAATGTGTGTGTTTTAAATTGAACCTTCTCCTTTTCCGTCAATGGATGTCCAGACATTCTTTTATGAAAAATGATCGTAGCTTCTTCTTCCGTCGTGTCTTCGTACGTCATTTCATTGATGGCATGATCTGAAATCAAACAGCCCTGTTCATGAAAGAAATCGATACGCATATGAAGTGCTTTTATGAAGTCTTGATAGGATTCGATCGGGATAGATGAAACCTCCGCCAACTGATCAACATATTCGATAAACAAGTCATTTGTGATATCTAATGCCTTATCTGGCCGAAACCCTGGCAACACTTGCACAGAAAAGCCTTCTTCCCGCAGTTGTTGGTGATAAATCAACGAATCAACCGGATCGTCTGTCGTCACAACCGTTTCAACATTTGATTTCACAATGAAATCTCTCGCACCAAATCCGTCTCCTTGCAACTTTTCATTTACTTTTTTCCAGATGATATCTGCGCTATCTTCATTCAAAAGTTCTTCGACATCAAAATATCGTCTTAGCTCTAGATGGGTCCAGTGATAGAGAGGATTTCCAATCGTCATCGGAACGGTTTTCGCCCATGCTAAAAATTTCTCATCATCTGAGGCATCTCCTGTGATATGTGTTTCAGGTATCCCATTTGCTCTCATGGCGCGCCATTTGTAATGATCTCCGTAAAGCCATGCTTCAGTTATATTTTGGAACGTTTTATTTTCATAGATTTCTTTTGGACTTAAATGACAATGGTAATCAATAATCGGAAGGTTCTTTGCAAATTCATGGTATAGCTTTTCCGCCGTTTGACTGTTTAATAAAAACTGCTCATCTAAAAAGGCTTTCATCAAACTCCCCCATCTCTTATAATGATGAAAATCAATTTGTTCACGTTAACAATTTTATTGTAATCGTTTACAAAATTGATTTCAATCCTAAAACAAGAAAAAACGATTTCCTTTAGAAAAGAAAATCGTTTTTTGGCTATTTTACAGATGGTGTTTTCTTTAGGATAATCGCAATAGTTGTTCCTTGACCTAATTCACTTTCTACTTGAATATCGCCATCGTGCAGTAAGACAAGCTCTTTTGCAATCGCCAGTCCTAGTCCTGTTCCATTTGTTGGATCATTCGTATTTGTCCCTCTATAGTAACGATTAAATAAATGATCCACCGTTTCTTGCGCCATTCCGCGTCCGTTATCTTTCATTTCGATCCGAACTTCATCATTTGTTTCAGATAGAACAGCTTGAATAAGAGTACCTTTCTGGTTATGCTTCACTGCGTTCGCCAGCAGGTTCTCAATGACTCGTCTAAACCAGGCTTTATCGATCTCAAACATGACACCCTCTGTTTGATCTTCAAAGGATGATAAATAATCTTCTGAAAGCGTGCTTCTTGAAAACTCGTCCATAATGGAGGCTAAAAATTCACCAAGTTCAACAGGTTTTCGATTAATAGGCAATGCACCATTTTTCAATCGATACGTGAGGTTTAAATCCTCAATCAAGGTCGACATGTATTCTGATTTCTCACGAATGACTTGTCCCATTTCCATGACTTCTTCCTTGGACCATTGGTATTGATCTGATTCTAGCATTAATCCATAGCCGTAAATCGTGCTAAGAGGCGTTTTTAGATCATGAGACAGCCCTGCGATCCATTCTTCCCTTGTGGTTTGAATTTTTCTTCGGTTTGCTTCATTCTCTTTTAACGTATTGGTGAGCTGATCCATTGTTTTGAGGATATCCTCAAACAGCCGGTACTCCCGCTTAATACGGCCCTTTTTATTTTTACTTACTGGAATACCTTTTCTATTTGTTGGCTCCTGCAATTTATTTCTTGATAAGAAAATCAGCCAGCGGATAATGTGATAGATCGGTAGCCCATAGCGATACGAGTACCATAATGTCATAACGATAATAATCGTAAGCGCAAGACCTGCAATCAAAAGCGTTGTATATTGGTTTAAAGCCTCTGTCTCTTTATCATAAAGCTCGTCTGGGCTGTATACTTTGTTTGGCACCGAAACAATCATATACAAATCCTTATTCACTTTGATATACGACAGGTCACTTCTAAACTCCCAAGGCTTTGATTGATACTTGAGCAGTTCAACATCCGTTACGTTATTTTTCAAATTATTTTTGGCTCGGATACCTTTTAAGTATTTTCCTTCTTCATTAAACAGATGCACCGATCCATTCATTCTTTTCAAAAATTCTTTTGTTTCAACTGAATATTGAGACAATGCAGCCAGGTTTTTTTCATGCTGCTTGAGATAATTGGCTACCTTTGTGCTGTTCGTTTTAAATCCATATAAGACGATAAAGCTTTCTTGATCAATCTCAATTGGCCAGAAGTACATCTTATAATCTTTAAATTGTCTTTTTTCAAAGATCTTGATCATTTCATCCTTTTGATAGGATGTTGGAATGTTTTTAGGGAGTTGATAGCTATAGACGTTGCGTTTTTTGGAATCAATCACTTGTAGCCAGCCATCACGTTTTTCCACTGCTTGTTTGAGCTGATCATCGGCTTCCATTTTTCCATCCTCGTTAAAATAAAGCCAGCTCATGAGTGTATCTCCATCTGCCTTCGTTAAACCAGTTTCAGTCATATTCTCATAGCGTTTTTGAAAATAAAGATTTTCAGAGAATGTTTGCCCGATCGTTAGAATGACGATGACAATAAACATTTGTCCGACAAAGTGAAAGAAAAGTTTTGTTCGTAAATTCATAAACTATTGAAGAACCTTCACAGGTTGGGGAATGAACTTATAGCCCATACCACGGATCGTCACAATATATTCAGGCTGACTTGGATCTAACTCTATTTTTTCTCTCAGCTTTCGGATATGAACCATGACGGTGTTGTTGTCACCATATGACGGAACCCCCCATACTTTCTCATAGATTTGATCTTTTGAAAGTACTACATTCGGATGGTCACAAAAATACTTCAGCAAGGACAAAAGCTGAGCTGAGCAAGCCGTCACCTTTCCCCTTACTTTCAACTCGGCTGCATGAGGATGGTACGAGAAATGAGTATATTCATATTGACTGTGCGCTTCTTCCTGCTCCTCCTGTAAGGAGACATAAGTTCGGTTTAAGTGCGCCTTAATTCTAGCTACTAGCTCTAACGGATTAAATGGCTTTGTGATGTAATCGTCTGCACCTTGTGCAAATCCAGTCAATTTGTCTACATCAGACGTTCTTGCTGTTAAATAGAAAATCGGTGCCTTCGTCATTTTCCTGATGTCAGGCAGAACATCAAAGCCTGACTTACCGGGCATCATCACATCTAGAAGTAAGAGGTGGATGTCCTCGTTTTTGACAATATCTAATGCTTCATCTGCATGATAGGCTTTATAAATATGTTGAAACCCTTCTTTTTTTAATACGCGTTCAACCATTTTTACAATTGCTTCTTCGTCATCTGCAATCAATATTTTTGCTGTTTCCACGCATCTCTTTCCTTTCTAGCTATGATCTCTAACCGTATATTACCATTGTCCAAAGTAAAAAAGTACCTCTTTTCTACATAAAAGCGAAAAAAGATCGACTGGAGAAAATGGCATAACAAGGTAATATCAAAAAATGCAAAAAAAACCCGGTCATACATACCGAGTTTTTGTCCATCTATTATCCGTTCACAGCTTCAAGCTTTCTTTCATGATTCATTAAGTCATATGTTAAACAGATCGGCTTATTCGTTCTCGGATCAAGAACAATTTCTGCATCGATGTGGAACACCTGACTGAGCACCTCTTTTGTCATGACCTCATGAGGCGTACCCTCTTTAATGACTTTCCCTTGATTGAGGGCAATCATGTAATGCGAAAAGCGTGCAGCATGATTGAGGTCATGAATTACCATCAGCACCGTTCTGCCCTGTTCTCTGTTTAAGCGTTCTAATAGCTGAAGGATCTCCAGCTGATGAGCAAGATCTAAATACGTCGTTGGTTCGTCTAATAAAAGCAGCTCTGTTTCCTGAGCGAGTGCCATCGCAATCCATACCCGCTGACGCTGTCCACCGGAGAGTGCTTCAATTGGCCGGTCATGAAATGCAATCATTCCCGTCTCCTCAAGTGCCCATCTGATGATTCGTTTGTCCTCATTTGATAAGCGGCCAAATCCATTTTGATGTGGGAAACGTCCATATGACACAAGCTCATAAACGGTCAGACCACTTGGGGCTTCAGGCGTCTGCGGTAAGATAGCCATTTGTTTTGAAATTTCTTTTGTTGGTGTTTGATGGATCGCCTGGCCATTTAAATAAACAGCACCTTGATGGGACTTCATAATACGAGACATTGTTTTTAAAATCGTTGACTTCCCGCACCCATTCGGCCCAATTAATGTGGTCACCTTGCCTTTTGGGATGCTGATATTTAAATCGTCTACAATCAAACGGTCATGATAGCCAATACAAAGCTTTTCTGTTTCAAGTGATTTCATCTGTTGTACTCTCCTTCCTCATTAGTTCGTTTTCATCAATAAGTAAATGAAGTAAGGTGCGCCTAAAGCAGAAACGACAAGTCCAACGGGCACCTCTGATGGAGCAAGTATGACACGCCCAAGTGTATCTGCAAGTAATAACAGCAGTGCACCAATCATAGCGGACGCCGGTATCATTCCTTGATGTTTCGGTCCAACTAGCTTTCTTGCGAGGTGTGGTGCCGCTAACCCTAGGAACGATATACTCCCTGCAACAGCAACACTTGCACCGGCTAATGCAACTGCAATCAGCATGAGAAAACTTCTTTCTTTATGAACTGAAATCCCTAAGCCATAAGATATCTGGTCACCCAAATTCATGATATTTAAGTAGCGTGCCCTCACCATCGCTAATACAAGAAAAATCAGCATCCACGGCACGACTGATAAGACATATGTCCAGCTTGAGCCCCAAATACTTCCTGACAGCCACACAATGGCTTGGTTAAAATCATTTGGGCTCATCTTTAATTGAATGACCACAATTGCTGCCGAAAATGCAGCATTGATCCCAATACCAGTTAAAATCAATCGAACAGGCGTAATGCCCTTTTTCCACGCTAGCACATAAATGAGAAATGCAGCAAAGGCTGCACCTGCGAAAGCGAAAAGCGGCAGTACAAATATCGTAAAATCACCTAAGTTCGACATCGAACCCTGAAAGGCAAAGATAAACAAAACAACCGCAAAACCTGCACCCGCATTTACACCTAGAATGCCGGGATCAGCTAAACCATTTTGAGAAACACCTTGCCAAATAGCACCTGATACAGCGATAGAAGCGCCAACAAGTAAAGCGATGACCATCCTTGGAAGTCTGAACTCGAATAATACAAGCTCATCCATTTCACTTCCGAGTCCAAAAAATGTTTTGAATGTATCCATCGGAGAAATCCTTATCTCTCCGGTATTTAAACTAATCAGGAACACAGCCACGATGGCTAAAAAGATCATGACCATCGTTCGTTTGTATTTCTTTTTCTTTGCCTGCTGCACCATTTCCATTTAAATTCCGCTCCTTTCACGTCTCGCTAAATATAAGAAGAAAGGAACGCCTATAATGGCTGTAATGGCACCAACTGGCGTTTCAAACGGCGCATTGACAAGCCTTGCCGCAATGTCTGCATAAATGAGCAAAATAGCCCCTAAAATAGCTGAGCAAGGTATAATCCAGCGATAGTCAACGCCGACCAAGAAACGCGTAACATGAGGAATCACAAGCCCGATAAAGCCAATAGAACCTGCAACTGACACGGCTGCACCTGTTAAAAGGATCACGACCAATATGCCAAGTACCTTGACTGTTCGTGTATATTGTCCAAGCCCTTTTGCTAATTCATCACCTAAGCTTAAAACCGTGATGGAGCGGGCAAGAATCATTGCGATGATCAGTCCTACAACCGCAACTGGAATGATGATCTTAATATTGCTCCAATTTACCCCAGCCACACCGCCTGCGTACCAAAAACTCATATCTTGCGCGACGTCAAATCGAATGGCAATCGCTGAGGAAATTGAGCTTAAAAGTGCGCCAACAGCCGTACCGGCTAATGCGAGTTTCACAGGAGTAAGCCCCCCTTTTGAAAGGGTTCCAACCCCAAATACAATAGAAGCACCGAGTGCGGCACCCAAAAATGACCAAAGAATTAATGTAAAAGAAGATTGGCCTGGGAAAAAAGCAAACGCAATGGCAATCGCAAATGCAGAGCCATTTGTCACACCCATGATTTCAGGAGACGCAAGCGCATTTCTTGTCATGCCTTGCATGATGGCACCCGATACTGCTAAAAAGGCACCGACAAGTGCGGCACCAACTGTACGCGGCAGCCTCAGTTCCCTAATGATTTGATGTGAGGTTTGTTGTGAGTCAAAATGAAAGACGGCTTCCCATACCGTGTGTAAATGAATGTTTGCCGCTCCTAGCGATACTGATAAAAAAAGACCGAATGCTAAAGCAATGATTCCTATGATGACAACAGCTGCTGTACCAAAAGGCTTTGTCACAATATCTATCGCATCATCTTTAGCTGACAGCTGTTTATTCGATTGTGAGCCCAAAACCAGTCTCTTCCTTTCCGTTCATATCTATTCGTTATTAGTGATAATGATTATCAATCTCGGAGTCTAGTATATCACTTTCTTCACGTTTTGAAATCCTTGTTCTGATAAATTTCTTTATTTTCATCAAAAAACCGGGAGAATTTCACCATTTTCATTTTGGTCATAAAATAGCCGATGCATTTTTTCTTCTATCATGTTAAGATATAATCGCGAATGAGAATCATTATCATAAACAATTGAATAGGAGCGAACTTTTGTGAAAAAACGAACTGGACTTCTTTTGATTTCCTTCATGACCCTTATGATTTTTACTGCTGCTTGCGGCAGCACTTCCAATAAAGAATCGGGAGCCAAAAAAAATGCCACGATCACCTATCAAGATGTAAAGGGTGAAGTGAAACTGCCTCAAAACCCACAACGAATTGTGCTTCTGGCGGAAAGCTATTACGGGGATCTCGTCACACTCGGCAAAACCCCAATTGCTGCCACTGCGCCCATCTTTAAAAACCCTTTCTATAAAGGGAAAACAGATGGAGCGAAAAATCTCGGAAAATCTCCCTCTGTTGAGAAAGTAGCCTCTTTGAAGCCAGATATGATCATTGCTTGGGAAGAAGATGAGAAATTTGATCAATACAAAAAAATTGCACCTACAGTTGCCATTCAATACAATCAATATTCGTTTAAAGACCAGCTAAAAGAATTCGGTAAAATGACAGGCACATCAAAAAAAGCAACGGATTGGATCACAAAATGGGATGCCAAAATTGCTGAAGTGAAACCAAAAGTAACAAAAGCTGTAGGAAACAAAACCGTTTCGATCGTATCACCATTCGATAAGGGCATTTACATTTTCGGTAACACTTTTGCACGCGGTGGTGAAATCATTTATGACGAGCTGAAATTAAAAGCTCCGAAGGCCGTCCAAAAAGAAGCCATCGACAGTGGTGTCGGTTATGCAAACATTTCTCTTGAAAAGCTTCCAGAATTTGCAGGTGATTATATTTTCACAAGCCCATGGAGTGGATCAAAAAGTAATGGCGATCAAGTGTATAAAAGCAGCATCTGGGCATCACTTCCTGCTGCCCAAAACAAACGCGTATTTGAAACAGATACAGTCGGTTACTTCTTTAATGACCCTGTGTCACTAGAAGGTCAGCTCGAATTTATTGTGGATCAATTAACATCTGCCTCATAAAAAAATACGTTTCTCCAATGCTGGAGAAACGTATTTCTTATACTGTACCTTTGGCAAATTTTTTGGACATGAATGGGTAGAGTAAAATGCCAACTAAGAACAATCCAATACCAAGACCAAATGTTTTGAAATCAGCTGTGCCTGAAATAATGACCCAAGCGGAATACCCCATGGCCACAAGCGCAATGATCCCGTCTCTTGTCCGATTTCCTTTTTGGAGCTCATATGTGTCACCTTGCATGATGACCTTAAAGCTGTAGATCGACGACACGATATACGGAATGAGATACGCAAGTGTCGCTGATGTTGTTAAGAAAGTAAAGGCTTCATTAATCGTACGTGACATGACTGAGAAAATAAACAGCTGTGACATGATATTTGTGACAGTCAAAGCAAAAACAGGACTGCCTTTTTTGTTTGTTTTTGCAAACACTGCTGGGAAATCGCCAGCCTTTGCTGCTTGATAAGGGACTTCAGAACCAAGCAAAATCCAGCCAAGCATCGAACCAAATAAACAAATGATCGCAAGAAGTGCCATGACAATTCCGCCAGCCGGTCCGATAATGAGCTGAAGCACGTCTACGAATGGTTTATCAGAACCTTGCAATTGATCATGCGGCAGAACGCCCATTGTAATCAAGGTAATAATCATATAAATAGACAGTGCAATTAAAAGTCCTGTAATCGTCGCACGTTTGACATCACGCTGCGAGGAAGCTCTTCCTGATAAAATGACAGCAGATTCGATGCCGATAAATGCCCATAGTGTGGAAATGGCTGCATGATGAATTTGGCCTCCAAGTCCGAGCACTCCTTCACCACTTGCTGCTTCAACAGGGAAGTAATAATGTTCAAATAATGCGGTTTGGAATGCAAATAAGCCTGCGACAATAAAAAGGACGAATCCAAGCACCTTTGAAAAGGTCGTAATAAAGTTCAGCTTACTTGCTGCGCTTAAGCTTGTAATTAAAATCGTATGAGTCCCCCATAGAAGGATTGTACATACGATAAACGTTGTGAGCTGACCAAGTGTGATCGCTTCTTTTCCAAAAGTAAAGACCTCCGTTTTCACGGTTAAAATTGGGAAAAAGGTTGTTAAATAACCAGCTAGGCTTGTGATAATGGCGACATTACTAATCCAGCTTGCCACCCAATATCCCCAAACCATTGTAAAACCGGCTGCTTTTCCTTTTTTCGGATCTTTAAAAAGCGCTCTTGCATAGCTTTGTGGTCCAGCTGTTAGCTGCGGTTTATGAATGGACAAATGTCCAAACACAAAGGCAATCATCAGTACGCCGCCACCTGTGACAAGCCATGCCATCGTCACACCTAAAGGACTTGCATGCTGGGCAAGTGTACTAGGCAGCATAAAGATGCCTGAACCTACCATATTTCCGACGACAAAAGCCGTCAATAACCAAAAACCCCATTTTTTTGTCTGTTCCATTTTCGTACCTCCGTTATATTCACTTTGGACCAGACCCGGCAGTATCTTCATTGATATATTTGTGAAGCAATGACTTGCATTCTTTATGTTCATGTTGGGTCACTTTCTTACCAGCATACCCTTTTCTTAGGCAATCAGAACATAAAAAAAAGCCTGAACAAAAGTCCATGCTTTTCAAAACATACACCTTGATCTCCGGATAGCCCTCCACGCTTCAAAGACGTGGCAGTCCTGCATTTGTTCAATGCAGACCCAGCATAAAGAAAGTTGGAGCTCTCTCTACACTTCGGCGCTGATGCCTTTTTTCTCATGATCAACGATTCCATCTCTCCCATGAGTGACTCATCATCCGCGCAACCTCTACCTCACTGAGACATAGCGTGAGGATTTCTATTCATTTTTACTACACGAAGGTTATCAAACATTCTCATATCTGTCAAAGGGAAAAACATAGAAAAAAGGCAGAGAAATGATTCTCCGCCTTTTTGTCAGCTTATTGATGGTTGTTTTTCTTCTTTTGGACAGCTTCCTGAAGCGGATCGCCTGCTAGTTCTTTACTTGCTTCTTCTAACAGCTGATCGACCTGCTGATGGTCTTTCTCGCTTTTCGCCTTTTTATCCTTTTGGAAAAATGACATCGCTATTTCCCCCCTTTTCATAAAATGCCTTTGCCTGTTTAATTTGTGCTACAGCGCTCAGCATTATACAAAGAGGAGCGGTTCATTCATCGTGAAAGGTCTGTCTCATTTTTTGCAAATACGTTAGAAAGGTCTTTAAGTCTTCCTCTGTGAAGTCTGACATCATATGCTGAATCACCTTTCCAAAAAGACGTGTATGCTTTTCGTAAATAGCCAGCCCTTTTTCCGTGGCTTCTAGCCGGACAAGGGAATGATCGTCCTTGTCCCTCTCTCTCTGAATGTAGCCTTGCTCACATAATTTATTGAGGGCAATGGAAGCGGCACCTGGGTTGAGAGAGAGTCTTTGTTTGAGCTCTTCAGCATGTGATACTTTTCCTTGTATCAATATAGAAAGAGCATATATCTGTGGAGGCGTGATGTCTTTTTCTAACTCAAGTAACTTGCGGTTTAATTTACGGCTGACTTCATAATGTACAAGTACAATTTCTTTTAAAATGTCTGCATTACTCATCCGAATCGCATCCTTATCGTTAGTGTCAACATGACTTCCTTCTTATTATAGAATGTTTTTCCAAACAACCAACTATTTTATCCCATTTTTCTTTAGAAATAAGCCTTGCTGAATGGATTCACCCTTGATATAGTGAGTACTTGAACAAAAAACAGAACAGGAGTACGCATCATGACAGGAAAAACACATATTATGGGCGGAATTGCCGCCTCCACAGCCGTCGCCTATTATTACGGATTCGAACCAGTGACGATGGCTGCTGCTGGATCAGTAGGTGCCCTCATCCCAGATCTATGTCATACAAAAAGCAAAATCGGCAGGAAATTCCCGCTCCTTTCCACACTGATCAGTAGTGTGTTCGGGCACCGCACCTTTACACATAGTTTATTATTTTTGCTGATCATTTATTTTATTGCGACAACATACATTCCAAATGACAGCCTCAGTACCGGGTTACTAGTTGGGATGGCAAGCCACCTCATCCTTGATGCAGGCACAGTGAACGGTATTAAATTTTTGTTCCCTGCAACCATGAAAGTACGTCTCCCCTTTTATGTCAAAACAGGCAGCACAGGAGAACAAGTCGTACTAGCTGCTCTGACCATTGTCACCTGCTATTACATGGCTGTCATTTGCGGGATATCCATCCCATTGCCGTTTTAGAAAAAGAAAAAAGAGTTTTGCAAAAAAGCAGGATATGAATTGATCATTCCTCATTTTTTTAGTAGTTTTAAGATAAGTGTTTTTGCCTTGCAGCTGAATACAGAATGGTGAGGAGTTACATAAATGAAAGCGTTTTTCAAAAATCACTGGTTTTTAGTATACTCCATCCTCTTTATGTGGATGAAAACATACATCATTTATCAATTCGGATTTCATATACGAACGGCCAATCTGTTTCACGAATGGCTGCTTTTGATCAATCCACTTAGCTTTTTGCTCCCTTTGTTTGGGATTGCTCTTTTCTTAAATGAAACGAAACAAAAGGTCTTTTTATTGACCACAAATTTTATTTTGACAGCCATTTTGATATCGAATACGATCTTTTACGGTTTTTATATTGATTTCATTACCATTCCTGTCTTATTTCAAGCAAAGAACATGGGAGATATGGGCAGCAGTATGAGTGAATTGTTTCATCCGCTATTTATACTCATGCTGATTGATTTTGTGGTGCTGGCATGGCTCTTAAAACGGAAACCGCTATCACCAAAAGCGTCTTTTAAGACGATCAAAACATACTATGTGGTTTGCTGCAGCTTGCTATTGTTCCATGTCAGCTCAGCTTTGATGGACCACCCTCGATTTTTGACAAGCTCGTATGATCGAGAAGTCATTGTACGCAACCTTGGGCTGTTTCAATTCCATTTGTATGACGGTGCCGCTCAAACAGCACGTATTGGTCAAAAAGCCTTTGCTGACGAAGATACACTTTCAACAGTGGCAAACTACACAAAAGCTGATTACAGTGCACCAAATGAAGACTACTTTGGACTTGCTAAAGGCAAAAATGTCGTGTTCATTTCACTTGAATCAACGCAGCAATTTGTCATGAATCAAAAGGTGAATGGACAATACATCACACCATTTTTAAATCAACTTGCCAAAAAAAGCTTCTATTTTGATGAATTTTATCAGCAGACAGAGCAAGGCAAAACGTCGGACTCAGAGTTTATCGTCGCAAACTCCCTCTATCCATCTAGCAGTGGCGCTGTCTTTTTCACAGCGAGTGACAACGAATATGACACACTGTACAAGCAATTGAAAAAAGAGAATTATCAATCCGTCCAATTTCATGCGAATAATAAAACGTTCTGGAATCGTGATGTGATGTATGAGTCTCTTGGGATTGACCGCTTTTATGATGTCGATTCATTTGATGTCAATGAACAAAATTCGACTGGCTGGGGCTTAAAGGATATCGACTTTTTTGACCAATCCATCAATTATTTAAAAAAGCTGAAAACGCCTTATTACAGCACGTTTATTACCTTAACCAATCACTTCCCATTTGAAATTGATCCAAAGGATCAGTTCATTGATGAATACGATTCGACTAGCACCATTTTAAACCGCTATGTGACCACCGTCCGCTATCAAGATGAAGCCATCAAAAGGTTCTTTGAACGAATGAAAGAAGAAGGACTATATGAAAATACAATGTTTGTCCTGATGGGAGACCACTATGGCATTTCAGAAGCACATCATGAGGCAATGGCAGAGCTGCTGAAGCAGGATGAAATCACACCGTTTGATGCGGTTAAACTGCAGCGGGTTCCTTTTTTGATTTACATTCCTGGAGTGACAGATGAGGCCCCTCAAACCATTTCTGAAACAGCCGGTCAAATGGATGTCAAACCGACACTTCTTCATTTACTCGGCATTGAATCAAAAGATGCCATTCAATTTGGAAATGACCTTTTCTCCAATGAGCGTACACCGTTCGCTGTGCTGAGAAATGGAAACTTTATTACGGATGATTATCTTTATACAAAGAACACGTGCTATGATCAAAAAACAAAACAACCTGTTGAAGAAGATGAAGTATGCCAGCCCTATATAGAAAAAGCCAATAAAGAGCTGTCTCTATCAGATAAAGTGATCAACGGGAACTTACTACGTTTTTATCAGCATTAAAAGCTGCCCTCTGGCGGCTTTTTCTTTTCTCTTTTCCTGAAAGCCTATGAATGGTCAAATAAGTTTGATTATAATAAAGGATACACATGATGTTGAATGATAAAGAGGTGTGATCATGAAATATTTATTCTTAACCTTCGTCGCCATCTGTTTGCTCCTGACTGGGTGTCAAACGGAGTCGACGTCACCAGATCAAAGCAAAAAGACAGAACTTGTGATTTCAGCGGCGGCAAGCCTGCAGGATGCTTTGAAAGAGATTGAATCTGCCTATGAAGATGATCATCCAAACGTGACACTCACGAATAATTTCGGGTCATCCGGCGCATTGAAGCAGCAAATCGCTCAAGGAGCAAAAGCGGATCTCTTCTTCTCAGCAGCTGAAGATCCTTTTGATGACCTTGTTCAATCTGGCGACATCGATCAGGACCATACAAAGGATGCCATACAAAATGAGCTTGTCCTCATCGTGCCAAAAGAAGGTTCTTCTGCTATCAAAACCTTTCGAGATGTTCAGCACATAAAAGGAAAGTTAGCGCTTGGCACACCTGAATCTGTTCCTGCTGGTACATATGCAAAAGAGATTTTCACAAAACTGAATATATGGGATCAAGTGAAACAGAACGCTGTCTATGGCAAGGATGTTCGTCAAGTATTAAACTATGTCGAAACAGGAAATGTGGAAGCTGGTGTCGTGTATAAGACGGACGCGCTCGTTTCTCACAAAGTAAAGATAGTAGATGAGGCAAATCAAGACATGCACTCCCCCATCATTTATCCTGTTGGCATTGTCAAACAGACCGATCACATGAAAGAGGCGAAAGCATTTTTTCAATATCTCCAATCAGATCCAGCCGCAGCGATTTTTAAAAAGTACGGCTTTCAAGTGAAATAATGCCGATGCTGACCGAAGATTTTCTTTCACCTATCTGGCTGTCCGTACAAGTGGCTGCTTTCAGCGGGTTATTGGCTGTCGTTTTAGGAACGTCCATAGGTTTTTGGATGGCGCGTACATCTTTCAAAGGAAAAATGATCGTGGAAACGCTCCTCATGATGCCGCTTGTCCTGCCGCCAACGGTCGTAGGATTTCTGCTGCTCGTCGTGTTCGGGAAGAACAGTGTGATTGGACAAGCCATTGAATGGATCTTCCATCAGCCTGTCATCTTCACTTATTGGGCAGCGGTCATTGCATCGACAGTTGTCGCATTCCCGCTCATGTATCAATCAGCGAAAGCTGGTTTTTCTACGATTGAGTCAGACATTGAAGGTGCGGCAAAAGTTGATGGTGCGCATTCTTTCCAGGTCTTTGCCTATATTACCGTCCCACTCGCACTGCCATCTCTTCTCTCTGGTGCAGTTCTAAGTTTTGCAAGGGCTTTAGGAGAATTTGGAGCGACTTTAATGTTCGCCGGCAACATTCCTGGGAAAACGCAAACCCTCCCAACAGCCATCTATGTGGCGATTGATTCTGGACGAATGGAACTTGCGTGGGCTTGGACCATTTGTATTGTGATCCTGTCTTTCCTCATGCTGTTGGCTGTTCGCCGAAGCAGGAATTAAAAAATCCCCTTCTCAAAAAGAGAAAGGGATTCAGATTGTTGACAAAGGGCTAAAATGAACTTGATTTTAGCCCTTTGTCTTCTTTTCAACGTGATAGAAAACCTTTGCTAGTCTAGGAAGTACCAGTACTCACTGACAAAATATGCGAGGGTTTGTCTACACGCTAAGGGGATTTTTTATTTATTCAAACCCAACCGTCATCGTTTCTGGATTAGACCCGACACGTTCATTATTATTAAGTGCATTGATTTTTTCCATGTCTTCTTGTGAAAGCTCGAAGTCAAAAATGTCGGCATTTTGTTTAATGCGTTCTTCATTGATTGATTTTGGAATGGTGACAACGCCGCTTTGCAGATCCCAACGCAAGATCACTTGAGCCACAGATTTGTTGTATTGTGCTGCAATTTCCTTTAATACGTCATGATCCAAAAGCTTTCCTTGCATCAGCGGAGACCATGCTTCAATTTGAATGCCTTTTTCTTTCGCATATTGTCGTAATTCGACAAGTGTCAGTTTTGGATGAAACTCTACTTGGTTCACCGCTGGAACAACCTCTGCATCTTTTAACAGCTCTTCTAAATGCTGCACGTAGAAGTTGCTGACACCAATCGCTCTTACTTTTCCATCTTTATAAAGCTTCTCAAGCGCACGCCATGTCTCTTTAAATGTATCTGCATTTGGTCCAGGCCAATGAATCAAATAGAGGTCTAAGTAATCAAGACCGAGCCGGTTTAAGCTTGCATCGAATGCAGCGAGTGCTTTGTCATATCCTTGATCTGTGTTCCATACTTTTGACGTAATGAACAATTCTTCTCTTTTGACGCCAGATTCTTTAATGGCTTTCCCTACGCCTGTCTCGTTTTTATAAACGGCAGCCGTATCAATGCTGCGATAACCGTTTCGTATGGCTGCTTTGACGGCATCAACCACTTGGTTGCCGTCCTCCACTTTGAATACACCTAAACCAAACCATGGCATTTCTACTCCGTTATTTAGTGTTACGGTATCATTCAAGCTTTTGACCATGTTAACAACCACCTTTTCATAGATTCCATCTTTTTCATTATCTCATGTTGCGTTTGAAAACTCTATTATCAGGCGTTTCTCTTCGCTTCAATCGCTAACAGCAAAGCACCTGTCATACCTGCCTTGTCCTCAAGTCCAGGAGAGACAATGTATGTATCAAGCGGCGGCATGTCGACATAATCATTGACATACGCAACCAGCTTCTCTCGAATGAGCGGAAATAGCTGTTTTTGCTTCATGACGCCTCCACCCATTATGATTCGCTCTGGGCTTAATATCAGCGTGTATTGCATTAATGCCTGTGCTAAATAATCTGCTTCAAGAGACCAAACTTCTTCTTCTTCGGTAAGCTCTTTAGCCGGCTTCCCCCACCTTGCCTCAATAGCTGGTCCTGCCGCCAGTCCTTCTAAGCAAGTACCATGCGCCGGGCAGACACCTGCAAACTGATCTGATTCATGCTGCCTGACCAGGATGTGTCCCATCTCTGGATGTGAGTGACCGTGGAGAAGCTCATTTTTCACAACAGCCCCGGCACCAATCCCCGTACCGACCGTGATATACAGACAGCTGCTTAGCCCTTTGGCGGCCCCTTTTGTCAGTTCACCTAATGCTGCGGCATTGACATCTGTCGTAAAGGACACCGGTACGCCTAATTGTTTCTCCAGCTCAGGTATAAACGGGTAATGTTTCCATTCAACTTTAGGCGTATTCATGATGTAACCGTAAGAAGGATCGTCTTTCTGGACACAAATCGGTCCAAAGGAACCAACCCCTAATGCTGCAATTTCATGTTGCTGAAAAAATGGAATAAGTGATTGGATGGTTTTTTCCGGGTGCTCTGTTGGAATGGTCAATTCCTCTATGATATCACCATGTTCATTGCCAATGGCACAACAGAACTTTGTTCCCCCAGCTTCAATCGCTCCGTAATATGTCATCCTGCCTCTCCCCCTGCTCGTCTCTTTTTTTCATCATAAAACATAGGCGAGAAGATGACAACATCATGTATTGGTCAGTAAGACTGCTTCCATGTCGTTGATATACTCCCTTAAATGATGGGCAATATCACGATTGATTTCGCCATTTTCATATAAGGTTTGGATTTCATTACGAATCGACTGTACGGCTTGGAAGTTAAGCTCTTTCTTCTTCCGGTCAAACGTACGATCCTTTTGCTGAAAGAAAGAAGGACCATGTTCACAGCGGAATATCACTTGATTGTAAAACCCAATGACTTGATGACACGTTTGTTGATTGTCTTCGGTCATATGGTGCTTAATAGAATCCACCGCAGCTTCAGCCGTTTTCTTACGGATTTGTTTATACGATTCCTCGTTTTCTAATATGCCGCTTGAAATACGCTGATTCGGACGCCATAGTTGAAGCCATTGTAGTAAGCGCAGAAACTTCACTTTTGAGAAACGAATTTTAAAGGAGTTGGAATAGAGCATTTCCAGCTCATGAAATCTCTCTTGCAGCTCATACGCTTCTTCTTTGTCGATTTTCTCTTCCTCAATCAACTGCTGAAGTTTCATCTGTTCTGCTTTAATGCCGTGTAGTCTGATTTTTCTCTCTTGTTTTCTCATACCAAACTGATACGGTTCCCGCTGAATATTTCTCAGCTTCATTCGGTAATCATTGATGAGTGCAAGGGAGACTTCTCGATTGTCTTCATTCATTCCTTCTTTTAGGGTTTTAATGGCACTTCTCAGCAGCTTCCGTTTCGCGTGCTGAATCTTTGTATCTAAGTCCACATCCACTTGCTTATCTTTTTTCTCCGATAAAATAGGCAGCAGCACACTCGCTAAAATGAGTGTACATAAAATGACGCCTGCTGCGAGGAAAATAATTAAATGACGCTCAGGAAATGGTGATCCGTCTGCAAGCGTAAATGGGATGGAGAAAGCACCTGCTAATGTAACAGCACCACGAACACCAGAGAATGTCATCAGCATGGAAGCACGCAGCTTCGGTTTTTTCGCGTTCTTCTTTTTCGATACACTCCAGTTTCCTGCCCAGAACAGCCATACCCATAGAAATCTGAGAATCATTAGACAGAATGTAATGATTAAAATGTAACTGATGACCTGCATATTATTAAAGGCTTCATCTTGGAAAATGACGGTCGATACATCAGGAATTTGTAACCCAAGTAAAACGAAAACAAGGCCATTTAAAATAAATAAAATAATATTCCACGTGTTTGAAGAAGCAATTTGCAGTTTTGCTAAATTCGCTTCCATTCGGTCTTGCTCGATGGCATGTGTCACACCACCGGCAACAACGGCTAAAATGCCGGATACGCCAATTTCTTCCGCTGCTAAATAAATCACAAACGGCGTGAGGATTTGCAGGATGATGTGCATTGTGACATCGTCCATGCCTAAACGGCGGAGAAAGTAGCGGAAACGAATGATAAAAAACGACAGAATAAATCCAGTCAATAATCCGCCAGCAGCAATAAGAACAAAGCTAAAGGATGCCTCTGCAATGGAAAATGCCCCTGTAACCGTTGCTGCAATAGCAAATTTAAAGGCAACAAGTCCTGACGCATCGTTCATCAGCCCTTCGCCTTCCAGCAGTCTCATGATCCCCTTTGGCATATTCACACGGCTGGAAAGTGCACTTACAGCAACCACATCTGTCGGTGATAAAATCGCTGCAAGCGCAAATGCAGCTGGAAGTGGTATGCTTGGAATCATCCAATGGATGGTATATCCTGCGACAATGACTGTCGCAAATACGAGCCCTAAAGCTAATAGAAGAATGGGCGCTCTTAATTTCCACAGCTCGTCCCTTGGGGTACGCTTCCCATCATTAAATAACAGCGGTGCAATAAATAAAACGAAGAATAGCTCAGGATTTAAAGAAATATGTAAACCTGAAGGAAAAGCTGCGACCAATATCCCTAAACCCACTTGGATTAATGGAACTGGAATAAAGGGCAGAAAACGATTGATAATATTAGATGATGCAATGAGTGCTAGTAGTACGAGCACTGCCAAAAAAATCTCCACTAGTACATGTCCCTCCCATTTCATTTTTTCCGTCATGTTTTGCTTACATGCAAAGATGTGTTCATTTCTTTCAGATCCATCCGTTCGGTCATGAGCGTTTCTTTAGTATCCCGCAAAAAGCGAAACCAACACATAACAATCCATCTAGGCAAAAAAAGACTGAATCTACATATTCAGTCAAATGACAACATTTTCATCTCGTGTATTGTTCCAATGATGAATAAAGAACCTACTTTTATTTTACACGAAAACAGCTTGACCTGCTGACATCAAGCTCGAATAACACATAAAAAAAAGAGCGACATCGCCCTTTTTTCGTTTTACCCTTTATTTAAAAAATAAGACCTTGCGGGAAGCCGCCATTTGAATAAGTAGGAACAAACCCTGCATATGACGAGGATGACAAACAGCAGATATAAAGCAAGCTCTCCTTGCGCTAAGCCGAGTCCGACGAGTAAGCCGCCTAGGGCTGCCCATACTGCGTAAATCTCTGCTTTTAGCACAAGTGGCTTTCGTCCTGCTAATAAATCACGCACAATGCCGCCGCCGCTTCCAGTCAAAATGGCTGCCACAATGACCGCACTGAGCGGGAGCTCTCTTTGTACTGCAAATAATGCACCTTGAATCGCAAAGGCTGCTAAACCGATCGCATCCGAGAAATTCCCCCACGTGCTCCAGTGCTTGAGCAAAAGCTTTGGAAATAGGAACACGATCGTAATGGATACAAGGGCAATGGTAAACATTTTGCCCTGCGACCATAAAGCAGACACCGGAAGACCAATTAATAGATTCCGAATCGCTCCACCGCCAAATGCTGTGACAATCCCTAAAATGTACACACCAAGAATATCGTACTCTTCCTCCATTGCGACAATCGCACCACTAATGGCGAATGCCACAATGCCTATAATACTTAAGACTTCCCATGCCATTTTCCGCTTATCTCCTTACCATTGTCTGATCATCTAACACTCTCCCCTTAATGTATATCTGACACAAATGAAAAGCAATACAAATTTTCTTTAAATTTTATCTTTTTGCAAAAATAAAAAATAGCCTGCTTAAAAGCAGGCTCAGATTGTTGACAAAGGGCTAAAATGAACTTGATTTTATCCCTTTGTCTTCATTTCAGCGTGATAGAAAACCTTTGCAGTCTAGGAAGGACGAGTACTGGCGCGGAGCGAATTTGACATTCGTGAGCACCAGCACGCAGGACTGACACCGAATGCGAGGGTTTGTCTACACGCTGATAGCCTGCTTAAAAGCAGGCTATCTCCTCAATCTTCTTTTGCATTTAAAAGTAGCATACTAATGATGATCAGAATAAATGCAATAAGAGCTAAGAGTGGAATGGTGATAAAACCAAACCAGTTCAGATAATCAACGGAACAAGGAATACCGCTTAGACAAGGACGAATCGATGCAAAGCCTGGAATCTTTTGTTCCATATAATGATAGATGGAAAAGCAAGCACCAATCCCGGCCAAAGGGAGAACGTAGTACTTCACTTTGACATCGCCACGGAATGTAGCAATTCCAAGTAAAAGCACAAGCGGATACATGAAAATGCGCTGAAACCAGCACATATCACATGGAATAAACTTCTTTACTTCACTTAAATACAGGCTGCTCATCGTCGCCACAATCGAGACGATCCAAGCGCTGTATAAGTAAATCAGTTTATTCTTCATGATTTTTTCCCTTTCAGCTCTTGATCAATTAATTCTTTGATTTCATCATAGTCATAAAAGTTTTGGACTTGTTTATTGTTAATGAAAATAGTTGGTGTTGCATTTACTTTGTATTGATTCACCAGCTGATCATCTGTGTTAAGCTGTGGCTGATATGTTTTCTTTGATAGGTTATCTTTCAGCTTGTCCGTATCAATTTTCGTTGTCTTCTTCGCCAATTCGGTGAGCTTTGCTGGCGTTACCCATTCTGCTTCACTATCTGGCTGTGCGTTGTAGACCGCTTCATGAAATGCCCAGAAGTTTTTTGGATCTTCTTTCCACACTTCTTCAGAAGCCAGTGCTGCTAATACCGCACCGTCCCCATGAACAGGCAGTGGTAAGTTAATAAATGAGAAGGATACATCGCCATTATCTATGTAGTCTGCTTTCAATTTTGGGAAAATGTCTGTCTCAAATGATTTACATGATGGACATTTGTAGTCCCCAAACTCGACAACTTGCACTTTTGCCTTTTGATCTCCCATGACAGGCTGTCCTTTAATAGACGGCTTACTGTCGACTGTTTGTGCTTCTTGGCTGTTGTTGTTACCGATCACAACGAAAATACCGATGAGAAGAGCTGCAATGATGGTTAATATAACTGCAAACTTGATGGATGAAGATTGATTATTTTTTTTACTCACAAAAGCACCTACCTTATCTTTTTCATTCATTCCTTTACAAAGAAAAAGGATAACAGCTCAGGAAAATGCCATTATCCAACTTCTTCTATTTTAACAAGAGGGGGTCTATTATGAAAGACGCTATTCATGAATTTTTCCTTACAATTTTATTTCATGACCCTCATCGCATTTAAAACAGCCAGTACAGTGACACCAACATCCGAGAAGACGGCTTCCCACATTGTTGCAATACCGAATGCACCCAGTATGAGAAAGACGGCCTTCACCCCAAGAGCAAACGCAATATTCTGCCATACGATGGCTCTCGTTCTTTTAGCGACAGCAATAGCTTCCGCTACCTTTGATGGCTGATCTGTCATAATCACAATATCAGCCGCTTCAACTGCTGCATCCGAACCAAGTCCACCCATGGCAATACCTATATCCGCTCTTGCCAAAACCGGCGTATCGTTTATGCCGTCACCAACAAACAATAATTTGTCTTGAGATGCTTTTTTCTCATACATGTCTTCGATTTTGGCGACTTTATCCTGTGGCAATAATTCAGTGTGAACTTCGTCAATGCCGATCTGCTGTGCGACTGCATTTCCTACTTGCGAAGCATCCCCTGTAAGCATCACGGTTTGAATGCCCGCAGCTTTTAGAGAAGATATCGCTTCAACTGCATCGTCTTTTACTTCATCTGCAATCAAGATAGATCCCGCAAACTCATTGTCTATTGCTAAATACACAACCGTTCCGCTTCGTTTTTCTTTTTCAAAAGAAATGCCCTCTCGTTCCATCAGGCGATGGTTACCTGCCAATACATGGGCTCCGCGAATTGTCGCTTTGATCCCATGACCCGCAATATCCTCGTAAGATTCGATCTGGCTCTCATCAAGAGACGCTCCGTAAGCCGCCTTAATCGATTCCGCAATCGGATGCGAAGAATGCGCTTCTGCCAGCGCTGCAAAAGAAAGCAATTCCTCTTCTGACCATTTCTCATTCGCTGCTTCGATATGAGTGACTGTAAAGTTCCCTTTTGTCAAAGTACCTGTTTTATCAAACACCGCATAGCGGACAGAGTTCAAGGCTTCTAAGTAATTACTGCCTTTCACTAAAATACCTCGTTTTGATGCGGCACCAATCCCGCCAAAGAAACCTAATGGAATGGATACAACGAGAGCACATGGACACGAAATGACAAGGAAGACAAGTGCCCGGTACACCCAATCAGACAATTGAGCTGATGGGATGAGAAGCGGTGGTACAAAGGCAAGCAATAAAGCTAGCACGACCACAGCAGGTGTATAATATTTAGCGAACTTTGTGATAAAGTTTTCTGTCTGCGCTTTACGGCTGCTTGCATTTTCGACTAAATCCAAAATCTTCGTAACCGCTGACTCACTGAGCTCTTTTTGCACTTCAATTTCAAGAATGCCGTTTTGGTTCACAAATCCAGCAAGCACTTCTTTTCCTGCTTCCACATCTCTTGGAACAGACTCACCAGTTAGTGCAGAGGTATCCACAAGAGAATAACCGTCTATCACGCGTCCATCCAAAGGAATTTTTTCACCTGGTTTAACAACAATACGGTCACCCGCTTTGACTTCTTCCGGCTTTACCTTTTTTGTTTCTTGCCCCACTTTGAGGTTAGCGTATTCTGGACGGATATTCATTAATTCGCTAATTGATTTTCTGGAGCGATTCACAGCTGCCCCTTGGAACAGTTCTCCAATTTGGTAAAACAGCATGACTGCCAATGCCTCAGGATACTGCTGAATCACAAAAGCACCAACTGTAGCTATGGTCATTAAGAAGTTTTCATCAAATACTTGACCGCGCACAATATTTTTCAGCGCTTTCAAGACAACATCTCCGCCAACGAGTAAATACGCGGCGAAAAACATGATGAACTTCAGTAAGCCATTGTCAGGTATAAAATAAGCCGCCGTTCCAATGACTGCACCACCAATTAATTTCAGTACAATCGTTTTTAAATTCTTTGTTCCATGATCGTGATCGTGGTGATGTCCTTCTTCTTTTGGTGATACACTCACATGAGGTTCAATGGACTGAACGGTTTTTTCAATACGCTTTGACATCGTTTCTTGTGCATCAGCATGTGTCACAGTTAATGTACCCGTCGCAAAATTAATTGAGCAGGCTTCCACTCCTTCAAGTTTGCTGACACCTGTTTCAATTTTACGGGCACAGTTTCCACAATCGAGACCGCTTAATACGTATTCATCCTTCATCTTTTTCATGTTCTCACCTTTTTCTATATAAGTAGCCTTCCCTGATTCAATCAAACCTATCAGCTGCTGTAGATATTATATATGAGCACATATTCATATATTGAATTACCCTTATTATATGAGGAGTTCTTACAAACTGTCAATCATTTATAAACAAATGTTTGAGATTTTTCGTATTCAGGATGTCATGTGAATTTTCAATAATCCATGCTCGTGTCCCCTCTTCGTTGCATAACATAAAAACGATCGTTTGATGGGAATATTCAGCATTTCTCTTTACAAAAGAAGGACATACGCTTAGAATAAGATAAAAGTTTCCTTAAGGAAACAAATTAGCGTTAGAGAATCATTTCATCCTTTAGTCAAAATTATTAAATATATGCATATATTTTTAGGAAACGCAATTGATGATCGAAAGGGGCCGCAAGAGATGTCAAATGCTTTAACAATCGACCGCCTGTATGTCTCATACCACGGACAGGATGCACTAGAAAACGTCTCTCTTTCCATACAGGAAGGAACGATGACTGGAATCATTGGTCCAAATGGTGCTGGTAAATCGACTTTATTGAAAGCATGTTTAGATTTAATTGAAAAGGATCAAGGGGACATTCGTTTTTTTGAACAACCCTTTAAACAAGTGAGAAAACAGATCGCCTATGTACCGCAAAGAAATGATCTAGACTGGACGTTTCCTATCCATGTGCTGGATACCGTACTGCTTGGCACATACCCAAAGCTCGGATTGATCAAACGACCGAAAAAAGAAGACCGTGCCTATGCGTACCATTGCTTAGAAAAGGTCGGGATGCAGGACTTTGCCAAAAGACAGATTGGGGAATTATCTGGCGGTCAGCAGCAGCGTGTCTTCCTTGCACGAGCACTCGCTCAAAACGCACAGCTCTTTTGTTTAGATGAACCATTTGTCGGAATTGATATGGCAAGTGAAGAAACGATGATCGGCATTTTGAAGGAATTACGAGATGAAGGAAAAACCATTCTGGTCGTCCACCATGACTTAAGTAAAGCCGATGATTACTTCAGCCATCTCGTTCTTCTAAATAAAAAGCTGGTCAAAGCAGGGCCTGTACATGATATTCTTCGTCCTGAGGTCATGCTCCAAGCATACGAAACACAGCTGCCATTTTTAAAATCAGCAGGAGGAGACGCGTAATGGAATTCTTAACCGGACTTTTTGAATATGCGTTTTTACAAAAAGCGTTATTTACATCCGTTATGGTAGGGATCATCTGCGGCGTCATTGGCTGCTTTATCATTTTACGGGGAATGGCTTTGATGGGAGATGCGATTTCACACGCTGTACTTCCAGGTGTCGCCATCTCTTATATGCTCGGCATTAACTTTTTCTTTGGTGCGGTTCTAACTGGTGTACTGACAGCCATCGGCATCGGATATGTCAGTCAAAACAGCCGTATTAAAAATGATTCTGCCATCGGGATCGTATTCACTGCTTTTTTTTCCATTGGGATCATTTTGATTACATTTTTAAAAAGTTCCAGCGATTTATATCATATCTTGTTTGGAAACGTACTAGCCGTTCGTTCATCTGATATGTGGATCACGCTTGGCATCGGCATTTTCATTCTGCTGGCTGTCATTGTTTTCTACAAAGAACTGCTCATTAGTTCATTTGATCCAGTGATTTCTTCGGTTTACGGTTTACCGAATCGCATGATCCATTATTTCCTCATGACCTTATTGACCCTAGTGACCGTGGCGTCTCTGCAAACTGTAGGTATTATTCTTGTTGTTGCAATGCTTATTACACCAGCTGCCACCGCTTATTTACTGACAGACCGGCTATGGATCATGATTTATTTATCTGCTTTTTTTGGAGCAGTTTCAGCCGTCGTAGGACTTGGGCTCAGCTTTACGTATAACTTGTCGTCTGGTGCTTCCATTGTGCTGGTCGCGACCATATTATTCGGCAGTGCCTTTATCTTTTCACCGAAACAAGGGATATTGTGGAGATCCTTAAAATCGAAGCGAAAACGAACACAGTTAAAAAAGGAAGCGTCTATGTAAAAGGAGGACATATATGAAGAAGGTATTAGCAATCCGTTTGACCGCAGTATGTATTGCCCTTTTGGTCATCGCAGGCTGTTCTACTCAGCAAAAGAGTTCCGGAAAAGATGAAGGTACATTAAAAGTTGTCACGACCTACTCCATTCTTTATGACATTGTGAAGGAAGTAGGCGGACAGCATGTCTCTATTCACAGCATTGTTCCCATTGGTACAGACCCACATGAATTTGACCCACTACCAAAGGATGTTCAGTATACGACGGATGCAGACCTTGTTCTATCTAATGGCTTGAACCTTGAAACAGGGAATGGCTGGTTTCAAAAACTGCTTGAATCGAGCGGCAAGGACGGAGCTGATGCACCTGTAGCCGAGCTGAGTAAAGGCGTCAAAGTGAAGCATTTGTCTTCAAAAGGGCTTGAAAGCCAGCAGGACCCACACGCATGGCTGAATGTCGAGAATGGGATTCTTTATGCGCAAAATGCCAGAGATGCACTCATTCAAGCAGATCCTGAGCATAAAGAGGATTACGAGAAAAATGCTGAAACCTATATCAAAAAGCTTCAAACGCTTCACAATGAAGCAAAAGATAAGTTTGATCAGCTGCCAAAAGACAAAAAACTCCTTGTCACAAGCGAAGGGGCATTCAAATATTTTGCGGATGCGTATGGACTGAAAGCCGGCTACATTTGGGAGATCAACACAGAAAGTGAAGGAACACCTGGACAAATGAAGCGCATCATTCATTTTGTTAAAGACCATCAAGTTCCTGCCCTTTTTCTTGAAACAAGTGTAGATAAGCGCAGCCTTGAAAGCCTATCTGAGGAAACCGGAGTTCCGATTAAGGGGAAAGTATTTACGGACTCTATTGGCAAAGAAGGTGAAGATGGGGACAGCTACTATAAGATGATGAAATGGAATATTGACACCATTTACAAAGGATTGTCCTCATAGCAAAAAGACAGGTGGAATGAGTCCGCCTGTCTTTTTTGTCAACCTGCTATATTTTCTGGGTGTTTTTTCGGCCAAATGACGTAGCTGATGCTAATGACGAAATCAATGGCTAAGACTATCCCCCACACACTGACAAGCTGCATCAGAGATTCCGTTCGTTCTGGTGCTTGGATGAGATAGGTCAATCCATATAACAGCCCCGCTCCGATGACATAAGAGATGAAATGACGCGTCCAGCCCACCATTTCATACAAAGACCGCTCCTTCCCGTACTTTGGTTTCCCCTTTGGCTTAGGACCACCTGCAAAACGATAAGCAAACCGGGCATCTGCCCATTTCACCATTTGATGTCCAAAGGCCAGACTCACACCAATATAGACAGCCGCAAGCCCGTGAATGACGCTCGCCACAGCCCCTTGCTTTAAATCTATATAAGTAGCCGCAAGAAGGATGAGATCTAAAACCGGCGTACAGACAAGAAAGAAAGCACCCCATTTTTTCTGTTTAAACACATAACGCAGTGTTAAGCCCATAAGAATAAACAACCAAAAACCAATTTCACAGGCCACAATCAATAAACCGACCAATTTCCCCACATCCTTTTTAACACGATTGTATTAAATAAAAAATAACACAACTGTGTTAAAAAAACAATAGCTGTGCTAAAATCAAGGTATGCCAAAAATCGTCGATCACCATAAACAAAAACAAAAGGTCGCTCAAGCTGCTATGAGAGTGATTAAACAAGAGGGATTGGAAAGCGCTTCTGTACGAAAAATAGCCGTTGAAGCTGGCATTTCAGCCGGCTCTATGCGTCATTATTTTTCCACACAGCAAGAATTATTTCTATTCTCCATGAATTTAATTCAGGAAAGAGTGAAGGAGCGAATTGCTAAGCTTCCATTAAACGGTTCAACAGAGGAAAATGTATTCACTTTATTGGAGCAGGTTCTTCCACTAGACGAAGAACGAATATTTGAAATGGAGGTGTGGCAGGCTTTTACAGTCAAGGCACTGACTGAACCAGATTTACAGCCGCTCAATGCAAAGATGTATGACGAGCTTTTTCAAACCGTTCAATTTTGCTTAATGAAATTGAACGAGGATGAGCTACTGCTAGATCATGTCGATCTTTTATTAGAAACTGAGCGGCTTTATGCGGTCATCAATGGGCTTGCGTTGAATGGAATCGTACAGCCCCATCGTTTACCGCCTCAGCTCATGCGCTCCGTGCTACAGATGCATCTTCAATCCATCACAAAAAAAGACATGCCCTCCTTATAGAGAGCATGTCTTCAGATTGTTGACAAAGGGCTAAAATGAACTTTATTTTGGCTCTTTGTCTTCTTTTCAGCGTGATAGAAAACCTTTGCAGCCCTAGGAAGGACGAGCATTGGCGTGGAACGAATTTGACATTCGTGAGCACCGAAGCGCAGGACTGACACCGAATGCGAGGGTTTGTCTACACGCTGAGACATGCCCTCCTTATAGAGAGCATGTCTTTTTTAATCTTCCATGAAAATACGTTTCGCCTCGTAATAGAGCACCTGCACAAATTTCTTCACATTGATACGTGTGTGCTCTTCTCTTCCACTTGTCTCTTTTGTGAGTTCACTCATTTTCTTACGCACAATGGTAAAATCGAAAAATTTTGATGCATAGTTTTCAAAGGTTGGGTGAGAAAAATCGGTTAACCCGAGCGAGGCGATGTGTTTCAATGATTGGTTGATCGCACGTCTTACCCGCTGTTCCGCTGCTTTTGCTTCTCTTGCGATGTCTGCTGATGTAAAAGGTTCGTTTAATTTATCCTCTGTGATGCCAGTGAAAATTACTTTTAATGAAGGAAAAGAGTCGTGCTGATCGGCATGTAACGCTAAATACTGATCTGTGAAAAGAATCATATCTAGTAAATCCTTAGACCCTTTTTCGCCGACAATCCCAAGCTCCGCCAGCAAAAACTGACCTGCCTCTGCAAGACTTTTCCCACGCTGCTTCGTTTTCGTGGTCTGTCCGCGCTGCTGGAACTGCATGACCGATTTGAGCGAATGCTGAATATTTTCAATTGAGTGCTCTAAATGCAGACGTTCAATCATGAGGTGGAGCACACTTAAGACCTCTACCCGATTGATCGGCTTTGTCACATAATACTCGACACCGAGCGTATATGCCTGGCCGATGAGTTCCTTTGTTTCTACCTGTGACAGCATTAAATATTTCCCATGAAATTCATCCTTGATCGCTCGAATCGTCTCAAGCCCGTCCCTTTCCGGCATCAGAAGATCAATACACAAGATATCAATATGCAAATCATTTAAGTAGCTCGCTGTTAATTCAGCACCATCCTCTGCTTCCCCTGCCACAATGCCAAGCTCTTCATCTTCAATGAGCTGTGCCAGTGAAGAACGAACGGCTTCATCATCATCAACAATAAAAAATCTCATCTCCCATTCCCCTCTTTTCTGCTGACTTGATCAATTGGTATCGTTAAAGTGAACTTCGTTTGTTGATTCGGGACACTCTTCATTTCAACACTGCCGCCAAGCTTCTCAGCTGTGTCTTTCACATAGGAAAGACCGATGCCGCTTGATGGGTTCCCGGCTTGGTCGTATTTTAAAGTGAAGCCCGGTTTAAAGATCACATGATGGTTACGCTCTTTAATGCCTGGCCCGTTGTCACTGATTTGAAAAATTACATCATTCTCTTTCCGCGAAATGGATAGTGATACCTCTCCATTTACTGGAATCGCTTCAACGGCATTGGATACAATGTTATTTAATAAAGATAGAATGGTATACACATGATAAGCAGGGTGTTGTCCTTCTTCATCATAATGAAAAACGATGTGTTTTTTAAGAGATTCCGTATAATTTTCATGGATACGAATCACAAGTCCAGCGATATGAGCAGGACTTGCATACTCCTGAAAGTTTTCCTCATGAATCAGTTTTGATAAGGCAGAAAAAATTCGCTGATTATCCTTTTTGATTTCGTGTACCTCACCTGCAATTTGCAAAGCTGTTTTTCCGAGTTTTTTTAAATCTAATGATTCCGTATCCTTTGCATGATGCAGTGATTGATACAATTGATAGGAAGTAGCTGTAATGTGCTCAGCATGTGCAAGGGTTTTATAAAAATATGTAGATTCCGTATAAAGATTCGACAGCAGCATCAACAGGTGTTCCTTTTCCTTCTTCATTTGGCGCTCTCTCGCCTGTTCTTCGTATAATCGAATCATCGTATAACAAGCCAATACGAAAAAGCTTCTGAAAATCGCCAATACAAATAGTTGAAACAGCGTTCTCACTGTTAAAATTTCATCAATGGCTCCCCTGAGTGCAATCATTTCGACTACACTTGCACATAGTTCCATGATAATCCCTGTCGCCCCAATGAGCCAAGGCTTATCACGAAAACGTCTGACCTGTAATACATAAAAAAGCGTACCATAGACGACGTAATACAGCAGGGAAGGAAATCTTAAAGAAACGGCCTCTTCCAGCGCTAAGTGGCCTGACACAGCGGTATCAAGAAGCACCCGGAATGCAAACACTGATCCCCCCGCAATGATGCCGCTTGCCCATGCCGGGAATTTTTTCATTTGAAGCAGGATAAAGAAAAAGACAACGGTTCCAAAGCTGACCCGAAAGCTATCCTCAAATGGATAAAATTTCAGCTCTCCCCCAATCGGAGTCAGAACAATGAGCATGATAATTAAATAAGGCTCTGTATTCAACCATTTTTTCAGTAGATTCAAACGCAGTCACATCCCTAATAATTGACGATAGTATACTATGTGCGCTTCAGAAAAACAAACAGTCCATGAAAAAACGCACACCGGACATTTGTCGGTGTGCGCTTCTCATGATGCCGCTTAATCTTCTAAACGATCCTTTTCTAAAAGTGATGCGCCAGCAATACCTGGTTTCGTCATTTCAAAAGGATTTAAGATGATATCAAGCTCTTCCTCTGATAACACATCATTTTGCAGACAAAGCTCACGTACAGATACGCCTGTAAGTATCGCTTCTCTCGCAATTCGTGCAGCAGCTTCATAACCAATATGCGGATTGACCGCCGTCATGACACCAGCACTCTTTTCTACATATTCTTTTAATCTAGATTCATCTGCTTTTAGGTCACGCAAGCAGTTATCGACAAAGGATTCAAATACATTTTTCATCATGCTGAGAGACTGTAGTAAGTTGAATATTAAAACTGGCTCCATGACGTTCAGTTCAAGCTGACCAGCCTCTGATGCAAGGCAGATCGTGTGGTCATTTCCGATGACTTGGAATGCCACTTGGTTCATGACCTCAGGCATCACTGGGTTGACTTTCCCTGGCATGATGGATGAACCTGGCTGTCTTGGCGGCAAGTGCAACTCACCAAATCCTGCTCTAGGACCTGAAGCCATCAAACGAATATCGTTTGCCATTTTGGACATATTCATCATACATACTTTCAGTGCAGCTGATACTTCTGTATAAGCATCTGTATTTTGCGTAGCATCGACCAAATCTTCTGCTCCAACTAACGGCAATCCGCTAATGTCAGCTAGATAACCAACTACCTGGCGAATATATTTAGGATCAGCATTCAGTCCTGTTCCAACTGCGGTTGCGCCCATATTGACTTCATATAAATGCTGTCTAGACTGCTTGATTCGTTTAATATCACGAGCAAGAACCTTTGCATATGCACTAAACTCTTGACCAAGTCTAATTGGAACAGCGTCCTGAAGATGCGTACGTCCCATTTTGATGACATGATCGAATTCTTGCGCTTTTTCTGTCATGACTTGATGCATGTTTTCCATCGTATAAAGTAGTTTTTCAATCATATTCAATGTTGAAATATGAATCGCTGTTGGGAAAACGTCGTTTGTTGACTGCGACATGTTCACATGCGTGTTTGGACTTAGCTCAGTATAAGCGCCTTTTTCCTTTCCTAGTAGTTCAAGCGCTCTGTTTGCAATGACTTCATTGGCATTCATATTCATTGAAGTGCCAGCCCCGCCTTGAATTGGATCGACAATAAATTGATTGTTCCATTTTCCTTCAATCACTTCATCTGCGGCTTGAACAATTTTTTCTCCAAGACCAGCATATAGTCGCTTTGTATCCATATTTGCAAGTGCGGCTGCTTTTTTGACAATCCCTAATGCTTTGATGAGTTCCTCATGAACATGGTAGCCAGTAATTGGAAAGTTCTCTACTGCACGTAATGTTTGAATTCCATAATACGCTTGAGTGTCTACTTCCTTTTCACCTAGAAAGTCTCGTTCGATTCGAACTTGCTTGTCCTGTAGCTTCGTCATTTGAAAAGATCTCCTTTTACGCTGCTTTTGTTTGTTGTTTTAATTCCTCAATATACTTCTTCGATTTCTCTTGATCAAACACTTTTTCCCACTTAGACATGACAATGGCTGCAAGTGAGTTACCAAATACGTTAACAGTTGTACGAACCATGTCAAGGATACGGTCGATCCCAACGATGAAGGCAAGTCCTTCAAGTGGAAGTCCCATTGCTCCAAGTGTTGTGATGACAACAACGATCGATGCACCTGGTACACCAGCCATTCCTTTTGATGTGAGCATTAAGATTAATAGTAACGTAATTTGCTCATAGATGGAAAGAGGCATGCCGTACATTTGTGCAACAAATATGGCGGCAATGGATTGATAGATGGCACTTCCATCTAAGTTAAAGGTATAGCCTGTTGGGATAACGAACGACGTGATCGCTTTCGGGCATCCGAACTTCTCCATTTTGTCCATTAATCTAGGCAATACAGCTTCTGAACTTGCTGTTGAGAATGCAAGAATGATTTCTTCTTTTAACACTCTAAATAGTGTAAAGACGCTTGTTCCAGCTAATTTTGCGATAATGCCAAGTACGACAATAACGAAGAATGCCATTGTACCGTAAACGACAAGTACCAGTTTACCTAGCGGGAGAAGCGCTCCGACCCCGAATTTGATCACCGTCACACTGATGAGCGCGAATACACCAAATGGTGCAAACTTCATCACTTTATTGGTCACCCAGAACATCGCTTCGAGGATGCCCTCAAAAAATCCTAACACTGGTTTTCCTTTGTCTCCAACTGCTGCAATTCCTAATCCGAATAACACTGTAAAGAAGATTGTTGGTAATAGATCACCTTCTGCAATGGATTGGAACACGTTTGTTGGCACAAGATGCACAATCGTTTCAGAGAAACTAGCTTTTTCGGCAGAAGACTTAGATGTCTCTTCATATTTAGAGATATCGCCTTTCTCCATGTTGCTCATATCAATTCCTGTACCAGGATGGAAAACGTTTGCTGCAAGCAGTCCAACTGCTAATGCAATCGTTGTCACAATTTCGAAGTAAAGAATCGTTTTCCCACCGAGTCTTCCGATGGTTTTCATATCGCCTACACCTGCAACAGCTACAATCAATGCAGCAATAACAATTGGAAGAACGATCATTTTAATTAAGTGGATGAATATATCGCCAATTGGCGTTAACACATTAATAACGGTTTCATTTTGATAAAACAGCGCTCCTACGACAACACCCAAGACAAGTGCGATGAGTATTTGAGAAGCTAACCCTAACTTTTTCATACGTGGACCCCCTTTTTTTGATAACGCTTTCTTTGTTGCTTAATCGCATCTTAACGATGAACCTACAAAAAACGACAAAAAGGAACAAAAAGAAGTGAATTTTTTATGAAAAATCTTTTAAAAGGTGGGTTTTTCCACAAAATTGTTAAAAAAAGACTTCGCTTTTGGCGAAGTCTCAGGTTGTTGAGAAGAGCTAAAATGAACTTTATTTTAGCTCTTTGTGATAGAAATCCATTGAAGTCTAGAAAGGACGAGCACCGAAGCGCAGGACTGACACCGAATGCGAGGACTTCGCTTCTGATGAAGTCTCATGTTGCATATGATCAGTTGGCGGCTCTTGAAAAGGAGAAAGTTCGACATAAATCGCATAGCCTATCAGTACAAAGGCTACATAAATCACAGCACTCAACGTCCACACCCATTTGACATTCAGCTTCATTTTGCTACACCCTCTCTGACAGGTTTCAATCGCTGTAATCTTAGTGCGTTCAGCACAACCGATACAGAACTAAAGGCCATTGCGGCTCCTGCAAGCCATGGCGCCAGGAACCCAAATGCAGCGATCGGTATACCAATACAATTGTAAGCAAGCGCCCAAAATAGATTCTGTTTAATGTTTCTCATCGTTTTTCTGCTAAATTCAAGTGCATCTGCAATGGCATGGAGATCTCCTGTCATGAGCGTAATATCTGCCGCTTCCATGGCAACATCTGTACCTGTTCCGACGGCCATCCCGATATTTGCTGTTGCAAGGGCAGGGGCATCATTGATGCCGTCTCCAACCATCGCCACTTTTTTTCCTTGTTTCTGAAGCGCTGCAATATGAGCCGCTTTTTCCTCAGGAAGAACTTCAGCGATCACATGATCTATGCCTGCCTCACTCGCAATCGCTTCTGCTGTTCGTTTGTTATCTCCTGTCATCATCACGACGTGAATCCCTTGCTCTTTGAGACGAGCGACCGCTTGAGAAGAAGACGATTTGATCGTATCTGCAACGGCAACAATACCTGCTGGCTCGCGGTCAATGGCAATGAGCATCGCCGTTTTTCCTTGTTCTTCAAGCTCAGTCACAACTGCTTCTAGTGCTTCGCAGCTGATATGATGTTTCTTTAGGAGCTTCCGTGTGCCAATCAAAAGCTCATGTCCTGCAGCTCTTGCTTCAATTCCATGACCAGGATCTGCTTGAAAAGCTTCTACCTCTACCGCTTGGAGACCCCGGTTCTTCATGCCTTCTGTAATCGCTCTGGCAAGTGGATGCTCTGACTGCTGTTCTGCCGATCCTGCTAACTGAAGCAGCGTATCTTCTGTCCAATTGGCAGACGCGATCACATCTGTAAGACTCGGCTCCCCTTTTGTCACAGTCCCTGTTTTATCTAGCACTACTGTATCTAGTGATTGGGTTACCTCTAAGTGTTCTCCGCCTTTAAACAAAATCCCTGATTCAGCTGCCCGGCCGCTGCCTGCCATAATAGAGGTCGGTGTAGCAAGACCAAGCGCACAAGGACATGCGATGACGATGACCGCTATAAAGGTCTCAAGGGCTGCTGTCACATTTCCTGGATCAACAAAGATATACCAAATCAGAAAAGTGAGCACAGCCAATCCTACAACAATGGGGACAAATATCCCTGAAATTTGATCTGCCATTCTTTGAATTGGTGCTTTTGAGCCTTGCGCTTGTTCGACGACTCGAATGATTTGTGAAAGAGCCGTTTCTTTTCCTACTTTTGTTGCTTTCACTTTCACAAATCCATTTTTATTGATGGTTGCCCCGATGACTGTATCTCCTGTGGTTTTATCAACTGGCAGACTTTCACCTGTAATCATGGATTCGTCGATCGCTGTTGTTCCTTCGATGATTTCTCCGTCTACCGGGACTTTTTCACCCGGCTTGACGAACACAAGATCATTCACTTTCACTTCAGAAATAGGAACGGTCATTTCTTTCCCATCTCGCTCTATCACAGCTTCTTTCGCTTGTAAGCCCATCAGTTTTTGAATCGCTTCTGATGATCTCCCTTTCGCTCTTGCTTCCATTAACTTTCCGAGCACAATCAACGTAATCAGCACAGCACTCGTTTCATAATAGAGGGCCGCCTCATGTGTGCCTTGAACCGCTGACTGAATACTTTCATATAAACTATAGAAAAAAGCAGCTGATGTCCCTAATGCCACAAGGACATCCATATTGGCACTTTTATTTTTCAACGCTTTATAAGCACCTACATAAAAAGGCCAGCCGACAATGAACTGGACGGGCGCTGCTAATGCGAGCTGAACCCATGGATTCATAAACGCTTCTGGCAACCAAATAAACGATGTGAAAGAAAAATGACTGACCATTGCCCAAAGAAGAGGCAATGACAAAATCATCGAGAACAAAAAGCGTGCCGTTTGTTTCTCAATCGCTACTTGGCGATGGTCTTTTTTTCCTTCCTCTGCATGCTCTTCGGCTGATTCGATTAATGAATACCCAATGGATTTCACAGCCTCTTTTATGTCACTTGGAGATATTTGCCCAGGATGATACGTCACCTGAAGTGACTCAAGCGCAAAGTTCACTGACCCTTGATCAATACCCTCCATCCGGTTGACTTTTTTCTCAATTCGGTTTGCACAAGCCGCACACGTCATTCCCTCTATATCAAATTCGGCTTGCTCCATCACCACATCATAGCCAAGAGATTGAATTTTTTGTTTTAGATCCTCTGCTGTGAGTTGTTCTGTTTCATACACAATGTGGGATGTTTCAAGCGCTAAGTTCACACTGGCGTCGTCCACACCTTCCAACCTGTTCAAGCCCTTTTCAATGCGGCCTGCACAGGCGGCGCAAGTCATTCCCGTAATTTGAAAATCAATTTCTTTTTTCATTTATCTCACCTCTCCACATACTCCATGGGGGTATTGTTATTTTTAAAAAAATACGTGCTGTCTTATGCAGCACGTATGCTCATTTTATACGACATCATATCCCTGTTCTTCAATGACATCAGAGATCTGGTGTAACGTGATTTGATCTGAGTGAAAGGAAACCTCCACCTGACCCTTATCTAAATGGACTTTCACAGATTCAACACCTGCTAATTCTCCTACATTTCCTTCGACTGCTTTCACACAATGTCCGCAAGACATGCCTTGCACTTGTAGTGTTGCTTGTTCCACTTCTCATCGCCTCCATCAATCATTTTCTATTCTTACTATACCCTAGTAGGGTATCATTGTAAACATAAATGATCCGCTGTTTGCTACGATTTTGTCAGCTTCGTGAAGACATTCATTAACTCCTCAATGGCTTCATCCCCATTACCGCTCTTAATGGCATCTGCTACGCAATGATGTGTATGCTTTTCCATTAATTGAAGACTCACTTTTTTTAAAGCTGCATTGACAGCAGAAATTTGATTCACGACATCTATACAGTAACGATCGTTTTCAATCATTTGCTGAATCCCTCGCACTTGACCTTCCACTCGTTTTAAGCGGTTGATTAATTGCTCTTTTTCCTTCTCGGCTCTAGGCGAAGCGATATGTCTTTCTTCTTGTTCTGTCATCTGATCACCTTTTTTCTATCATACTTGTCTTACATTCAATTAAAGCATATCTTCACCTGAAAAGGCAAAGATATGCTGAGATCACCGTTTGTTTATCCTAGTTTGTCAACTGTTCAATATCTTGCAAAAGGTTGACAGATTGCTGAAGCTGCTTCATGAGGCCTTGCTGATCCTCTAAAATAGCTGCAGCATCGAAGTTGTCCATTTTCAATTGCTGTAAATAGGTTTGAATCTCCTCTGACAGTACTTTATTTTTCTCCATGATTTGTGCGTGCAGGTCTTTTGCTATCGATGGTGCTGTGAGTTCATTAAATTCTTGAATGTCTGCTTTCAATGATTCAAGCTGCTGCGTCAAATCTGCTCTTTTGGCAGCATCTTGTACAGCTTCTTCCGCAAGCTGTGGAAAATCCTCTGTGAATTGCTGAATATCCATCACATACTCATTTGCTTCTGTGACATATGTCGTTGTATCGTTCACTTGGTCTAGCAGTCCTGAACATCCACTTAACAAAAACGTACCGGTAAATAGAAACGCCATCACATGTTGTTTCAAGATCCATCATCCTTTCATCTGCTATGTTGAAACCCCTCATTTGTCCAGCTCCCAACCACACAGATGCAAAAAGACCTTAAAAAAAGCCAGACCTTTGCCTCAAGTGTGATAGGCAAAGGTCTGGCTAACATGTTCATGCCGGAATGGCCGAGAAACAACGGATGTTTCTGTAATGACGACCAAACCGTAAAAGCTACTCCCCTTTAGGAAACCGTTCAAATGTTATGTTTATCATATCTAAATGAAGGACAACAGTCAATGAGAAGCAGGCGGAAGATCCTGCTTTTGGTACAGCATATAGTCCGAACCAGTTGATGCATAAATCCGATTACGTCCTTGGCGTTTTGACATATACAAGGCTTGATCTGCCTCAAATAGAAGCGTTTCTAATATAGAGGGATCATTCGCTGTATGGGCGACGCCAAAGCTTGCTGTCACTCTTACTTTTTTCTCATCTGTCTGAAAGAAACTCACTTCAAATGAATGTCTCATTTGTTCCGCAATACGACATGCCTCTTCAAATGAATGATGCGGCAGACAAATGGCGAACTCTTCTCCACCATATCGCCCAAATAAATCATCCATCTTCAAATGCTGCTGACAAATGGACACAACATGGCGCAACGCCTCGTCTCCAATGTGATGGCCGTGCGTATCATTGATTTGTTTAAAGAAATCAATATCAAATAGAAGTATTGCAGTATCCTGCGCATCCTCTTCCAATAACATCTGCGTTCGTTCAATAAAGGAAGACCGATTGAAGATATTCGTCAAACCATCAATATATGCTCGGCGCTCCAGCTCTTCCTGCAATAGTCGCTGCTCAGTAACATCACTGATCACAATTTGCCTGCCTTCGACTTCGCCTCTTCTATTAAAAAGAGAAGAAGCAGTGAGATGATAATAGAAGGGCTGCTCTTTTTCCCACATTAAATCATACTGTGAATGATCCTGCGGAGAACGCAGCCACTGTATAAACGCTGGCTCTTTGATGATCCCTGAGAATATATCATCGATTTTATAGCCGATTCCCTTTTTAGCGAGCACAGGAATGATCAATGCAGCCGCAGGGTTATAATCAATCAGTGTTCGGTATCGATCCAATATAAGAACACCTTCTGACATATGTTCAAACACACGCTCCATCGCAATGGGAGAGAGCTTAAAGAGATGAAAAGACATAATCGCCCATAAGTAGAGTGCGTTGGTTAAAAACATCACCACTGGTACTGGGTCAATGTGAAAAGGCGTGACACCTAATAAATAGATAAAAGAAGTCGTGATCGGTAATAATATTCCAACGAGCAAGATCAGAACCTGTTTCAAATAATCTTTCTTCACACGTAAAAACCAAAGCAGCATAAAAATAGCGAGCATGGAACAACCAAATGTATAGACCCCATGAATGATATACCAATAACCAATGGTAAAATCAGCTAATAAAAACCCGTCTACTGTATTCATCGTGATGCTTCGGTAAAAGAGTGAATGAAAAGAGTTGGTGAACACCAGAATGGTGGTTAAAATTGGAATCAGCAAGAAGAGAAGCACGCGGCGCTTTGTTACATATTGATGGAAACCAGTAAACTGCAGCACAATCATCAGGCTGAACGGTGCAATGAACGGAAGACCTATGTATTGAAAACTAACCCAGAATGTAATTTCTTGAGGGGTGCGCGCCAATAATTCAAATGTATGTCCAAAAATATAAATCGCAGTTGCTCCAGACATATACATAAACAATTGACAGCCAATATACCGATGGCGATTTGCATGAGCAATGATTGATAATATTACGGACAGAATGCCAGAAACACTCATGATCACAATAAAATGTAAAACAATCGAATCCATGTAAACGCCCCAATTTCAGTTATTTAGAACTAGTCTAATCTTACTATATATGAGGACGTCTCAAATGGGAAGATGTGATTTTGATTTGGTTGGCGGTTTTTTGGAAAGCGTTCGTCATTTTACTAGTCGTGGCGCCTTATCTGTTCATTACTTTTTACTTATTTTATGGATAAAGCATATTGTAGCAAGTGAAATATCTGTACAATGTGGAGATGAATGAAAAGGAGGCTTGATAGGAGATGACTTTTTTGATCATCATGGCAGGTTTGTTCATGCTGATTCTTTTAGAGAAGCCATTTCAGAAGAAACGATCTGAGCTGTTATTTTTGATGAGTTATTTGCTGCTGATTGCGGTTTATGTGATTCAGACAACATTTGTGGAGATTATGCCTGATGGGCTTTTGTTGATGATGGCGGTGATTGTGGTTTGTCCTTTGTTTATTCGGTTGGTTCGGTTTTCTTCAAGGAACTTACATGAAAAGTAAGAAGGATGACAGTATGTAGCATCCTTCTTACGTTGTGAACTAAACTCGTTATTCTTAAGACCCTCTGAGCTTTGTAAAGCAGACGTCTTTTTCTTTACTTAATTATGAATTTGATTTATCTTTTTGTTTTTCATTTGATTTATTGTCTTTCATTTTACTCATCTCTTTTTTAGCATTATCCACTTCTTCTAAAGCTTTTTTCATTCTAGAATTCATGAAACTTAAATCATCATCACTGACTTTATCTCGCTTGATTACTTTTAAGATATCTTTGAAAAGTGATTCAAATTTGTCATCCGCTTTCACCAAGTACTCGTTTACTTTTTTATACGTATCAGGAACTTTAACTTCTTTGTCTTTGGCTTCGCTGAGTAATTCTCTCATGCTATCAATCTTTGTCTCAACATCACTAGCCCATTCTTTATCGTAAACCTCGTCTAAAGGAACCAACGATAAAACAAAAGACATAATTCTTTCTTCAAACCGTTTTAGATATCCCTTATACCATGATGCATATTCGCTATCAGTCATTTTTTCTATTTTTTCTTGTTTTGCTGCTGCTTTGTTTGATGAACCGTTTGCTGATTCATTTTTACCGCATGCTGTACCCATCATCAATGTAAATACTAAAAGAAATACTGAAATGATTGTCTTTTTGTTTGTTTTCATTTTTATGAATTACTCCTTATCCTTTGAGACTTTTTCTAATTCGTCAACTACTTTAGCTGTTTAATCATATGCTTTGTAGGGTCTATTCGAACTTTTTTCTTTTAACTAAATTGTCCCCCTGTCATTATCTGGTGATATTTCCCTACAAATTATCATCGGTTAAAAAATAGGTATATTTAGGTATTCTCCCTAACTTTCTAATAAAAAATTCTATAAGAAACAACCTAAGCATCTATCTTCCAGACACTAGATACGACGGCTTCTGAAAGTTTAGAAACAAGCTACATTGCCGAATCGCTTCTTAATTTTTGAATTTCAAGTGTGAAATGAATTACATGAAGTATATTAAAGTATAATAAAGAGGTTAAAAAATGAAGTTAGATAATCTTCTAATAAATAAAGAGTGGACATAAAGGAGAACTTACGAATGACTTTTGATGAATTAATGGAACTTTCAGAAGAAGAATTTATAAATTATGATTTCAAAAGAGAGGTTTTTGATTTAAGAAATTTAATATATGATGAAAAAAACCCTATTGCAAATATTATTCTATATAAAGGTAATATTTATGGTTCCCAATCTGATTGTGATAGATTACCTTTGACCCTCGAAATATACAAACGCTTATGGGGAAATCAATTTGAATTCTGGAATACTAAACAAACAGATTTTGTTGAGGCAAATGGAGAAACAATGAATTCATTTGTAACTCCTTACAAAGCCTTTTATAAGGAGACATATGATTTATCTAATCCTATATTTAAAGATTATGCAAAATTAACACACACAGTAGGTAATTTTATACCTGTATACGCCATCAAAAATAATAAAAATTGGTTTTCTCCTTTTAATAGCAAACGTTATAAATCTACCTATGATTATTGGGATCTAACTTTGAACCATATGAAAGTCATTTTAAATGATTTTATGAATAGTAATGATTCTATTGAGATTTTTTTAGAAAACACAATGAACAATAACACTTTTAAGTATAAAAAATATATTATTGAATCCGCTAAGTGGATTTTAAGTTTTAAAACTTGGCCTAATTTTGTGGAGAAGAATTTTTTGCAGAGCTTTTTAGAAAACCCAAAAGATTTAACCAGTGAACCAAAAGAATTTTGGCGCAATCACTTTAAAGGAACAGTTAGTACCAAAGATGAAAATAATCTGAGTGAATTTTTAACTTTTGTTAATCAAGCTATTCTTGAACGAAGTTCACTTATATATAAACAACTGAAACTAAATTATGAATTCCTATAATATTTGTAACAGCAACATATAGCAAAAGTTCATTGCAACTATAAAATTTCACGTATTTAAAAAGTGTCAAAACCCTTATCTAACATGGGTTTTGACACTTTTTTAAAATCATATGGAGACGGTGGGAGTCGAACCCACGTCCAGAGACATCGATTACTTAAGCGTCTACGAGCGTAGTCAACATATTTACGTGTTCGCTCATCCTCATGCCTGCTGACGGGCGCTTGGAGAGCTAGTCTGATGGATCTCTTCTTACGTCCTCAGACGAAAACGTAAGCGTAGCCTACTTCATTGGGCTCCTCACAGACACATAGGCGATGTCAGGAAGAGCTCGCTGCGCTTATTAGGCAGCTAGTGCTAAGTTTTGGTTAAAACTTTTAGTTTTGCCAGTTACATTTAGGTGCGTGTTAACGAGATCGCCTCTCGGCTCGCAGCCTAAGCTCGAACCATCCCTGTCGAATCCGTAACGTCCCCTTGTAAAAGGGATATACGGGATGGAAACGTTCTTTAGCTTAACTGCTTCCGTATATGACTATTATAACAATCTCATCGCTCGAAACAACTGGTGGTTTCTGTAAAAAAACGACGATGATTGTTTACTGCATAACATATTGTAGCATAATGCTTCCGCTCTCAGCAAGCCATCTGCATGCGTCTAGAATTGCTTTTGCCGGTCACGGAAAGCTCGCTCGATTTCACGTTTCGCATCTTTTTTCTTCAGATCTTCACGTTTATCATATTTCTTCTTCCCTTTACCGACTCCAATTAGCACTTTGGCAAAGCCATTTTTCAAATAGAGTTTAATGGGAACAAGTGAGTAGCCCTCTTCCTTTGTCGCACCAATCAATTTACTGATTTGTTTGCGATGGAGCAGCAGCTTTCTCGTTCTGAGCGGATCATGGTTATAACGGTTCCCCTGCTCGTATGGGCTCACGTGCATATTGTGAAGAAACACTTCTCCTCGTTCGATTTTGGCAAAGGAATCTTTTAAATTCACTTTTCCTGCTCGAATGGATTTGATTTCAGTTCCTTGTAATACAAGGCCGGCTTCGTATGTTTCTTCTATAAAATAATCATGATTGGCTTTTTTGTTTTGGGAAACAACCTTTCCCTCTCCCTTTGGCATTAGCGTACACCCTCCTTTTGGCACAGACACGGTCCAAATCGTACGGATTATTTTATCAAACAATCCAGCTTTCGACAATGCTGCTGCCACGTGGTCAAAAAGCAAATAGAGCGTGATGCCCTATTTGCTTTTTGTCACGTTACTTTTTCTTTTTGCGCTTTTGTTTCGGTGCGTTATCAAATACGCGTTTTTTCTTTTTCTTCTTTTTACGACCTGTAAACCAGTCGCCGCCTTTATCCTCTTTGCCTTTTTCCCCAGAGGCCTTTTGACCTCCGCGTCCTTTTTTGGCTGGTGGATCTGTCCGTTTTTTGAACTTGAAGTCTTTTGGTGATTTACGGCGAGTGCCTTTCATCCCGACGATTTCAAAATCAATGGAATGCTCATCTTTATTTACACTCACCACTTTGACAGTAATTTCATCACCGATGCGATATACATTCCCTGTCCGCTCACCGATCATGGCAAAGTGCTGTTCATCAAAACGATAGTAATCGTCTGTCATGTAGCTCACATGGACAAGACCTTCTATCGTATTCGGCAGTTCAACGAATAGTCCGAAATTCGTGACGGAACTAATCATACCATCAAACTCTTCACCGATTTTATCAAGCATAAACTCTGCCTTTTTCAGGTCATCTGTTTCGCGCTCAGCATCAACAGAGCGGCGCTCCATTGTAGATGCATGATCTGCGATTTCTGGCAGCAGTTGTCCCCATTTTTCAAGGGTCGCTTCGTCTGTCTTTTTCTCTATTAAATAGGTTCTGATCAGCCTATGCACGATTAAATCCGGGTAACGGCGGATCGGCGATGTGAAGTGTGTATAGAATTCCGTTGATAATCCAAAATGGCCAATGCTTTCTGGATCATACTTCGCCTGTTTCATAGAGCGAAGCATCACAGTTTGAATGACGACTTCTTCTGGTTGATCTCTGACAGCATCGAGGACACTTTGAAGTGCGCGCGGGTGAATGTTCGTTGACGTCCCTTTCACAATGTAACCAAACGTCGTCACGAATTCTAAAAAGCGCTGAAGCTTCTCAGGATTTGGTTCTTCGTGAATTCGGTAAATGAACGGAACATTCATCCAGTGGAAATGCTCGGCAACTGTTTCGTTTGCCACCAGCATGAATTCTTCAATTAGTTTTTCGGCAACAGAACGTTCACGAATGACGACGTCTTTTGCTGCGCCTTCATCATCTACAAGCACTTTTGCTTCCTTGAAATCAAAGTCGACTGCTCCGCGCTCCATTCGCTTGTCACGCAGAATTTCTGCAAGCTTCTCCATCTCTTGGAACATTGGTACTAACGGCTCGTATTTGTCTAAAAGCTCTTCATCTTGGTCAACTAAAATCTTATTCACATCGGAATAGGTCATTCTTTCCGTCGTTTTGATCACACTTTGGAAAATTTCGTGTTTGACGACTTTCCCACTTCGATCAATGATCATTTCACAAGAGAGTGTGAGACGATCAACCTTCGGATTCAATGAGCAAATGCCATTTGACAGGCGATGAGGAATCATTGGAATGACGCGGTCAACAAGATACACACTCGTTCCGCGCTCATAGGCTTCCTGATCAATCGGCGAATTCTCTGTAACATAATGAGAAACGTCTGCAATGTGCACGCCGAGCTTATATTTGCCATCATCGAGCTTTTGCACGGTTACGGCATCATCTAAGTCCTTTGCATCTGCACCGTCAATCGTCACGATCGTTTCATTGCGCAGATCACGTCTACCTTCAAGATCCTTTTCATCGATCGTTTCAGGTGTGTCTGCTGCCTGCTGGAGCGCTTCTTCCGGAAACTCACCTGGTAGACCGTGTTTATGAATAATCGATAAAATATCGATGCCAGGGTCATTTTTGTGACCGAGAATTTCCGTCACTTCACCCTCTGCACTCATTCTTCCTTCTGGATAGCTTGTCAGCGTGACAACGACTTTATGACCTTCAACCGCTCCGTTTTTAGCGGATTTTGGAATGAAGATATCGTTTGTGATTTTTTTATCATCAGGAATGACAAAACCAAAACTTTTCGTTTCTGTATAGGTACCGACAACCGTCTGAGTATTACGCTCCAGAATACGGATGACCGTTCCTTCTTTTTTGGTGCCATTTGATTTGTGGCTGACACGAACCATGACGGTGTCACCATTCATTGCTGTGCCTAGCTCATTTGGCGGAATGAAAATATCATCCTGCCCAAACTCTTCTGGTGTCACAAATGCAAATCCTTTTGCATGCGCAGACAGCTTCCCTTTTACCAAGTTCATTTTTTCCGGTACACCATAGCGGTCGCTGCGGGTACGGACGATAAGCCCCTGATCCTCTAATATCACAAGTGCTTTGACGAGCTCTTTATAATCATCTGGATTGGTAATTTCCATCATGACTTCTAATTCCTGCACCGTTAATGGTTTGTACGCCTCTTCTTGCATAAACGCAAGTAATTCATCCATAAATTCTTCTTTTTGCACACTCTAACCCCCTATATATTTAAATTGACCAATCGAGTGATTCTAAGAATGCATATACATCCTGATGAACCTTCTCTCGCTCTTTATCAAGCGTGATAACATGGCCCGATTCTTCATACCACTTTAAATGTTTTTCATCTGTCTCTACTTCGTTATAAATAATGTTTGCACTGTCTGTATTAATCATATGATCATGACGTGCCTGAACAACAAAAGTAGGTGAATAAATCATGTCAACATTGTTTCTGACATCTGCAATGAGTTCTTGAAGAGCCTTGAGTGTACCCATTGGTGTTTTCTTGAACTCTTCCATCTCTTGCTCAATTTGATCCTCTGACTTACCCTCGAATTTTTTATAGTTACGGGCATAATCTAGTACACCCTGGTACATGACTTCTTCACTTTTTATGTACATAGGTGCACACATAGGTACAATTCCCTTTACAGGTACAGTGTAACCTAATTTTAATGAAAAAACTCCTCCGAGGGATAGTCCGCAGACCGCAATTTCCTCATAACCTTCGTCTTTTAAAAATTGATAGCCTTCTTCTACATCTTTCCACCAATCTGTAGGACCTGTATGAACAAGCTCCTCTGGCGGTACACCGTGTCCTTTGTATTGAGGTGCATGGCATGTATAGCCTCTTTCATTCAAATAACGCCCAAGCATACGAACATCGGCTGTATTCCCAGTAAAACCGTGAAGAAGAAGCACCGCCTTTTCTCCACCTTTAAACGTAAATGGTTTTGGTGTAACAACTTTCATGATGTGACTTCCTTTCCTTCTGATATGGTTTATATTTTCCACTTGTATGTATGAAACAAACACAAAAGAGTGCTGATAATAAAAAAAGGTCTGAAAAAAGATCAGACCTTCTGTTACTCGCGCCTACACGCCTAAATATGCCAATGCAAGTGTTAAGATGAAGAAAAGCACTGACAAAATGACAGTTAATCGGTGAAGAATCAAGTCAAGACCTCTCGCTTTTTGCTTACCGAAAAGCTGCTCGGCTCCACCTGAAATAGCGCCTGACAGTCCTGCACTTTTACTTGATTGTAATAATACAACGATGATAAGTGCAATACTGACAATTACGAGTAATGTGATAACAAATGCGTGCATGAAAACACCTCCAGACAAACTGGTACACATAACTTTATTTTACATGAAAACAAGGTGCATGTCACGAAACATCAAAATAAAGATTTCCTATATATTGTCGACTTTATTTGTCATTTAGATTCAATTTCGCTCCAATGGATTGTATGCAGCATTTTTTATATGCAATTTTTGAGGTTAAAAAACGTTTTTAGCGAGTTGCTTCTTCTTTTAAGAGCTGTTTTAATTCTACTAACAGCCGTTCAGCTCCTTCAGGACTCAGTACGACGTTACCGTTTCCATAGCTTTTGTTGTATTTCGTTATTTGGCCAGTTAATAAGCAGCTCTTATCTGCATCATATTTTTTCAGCATAATGGTTTGATCTTCGATGAAAATTTCTAACAGCTGCTCTTCTTTTATATTGAGTACCTTTCGCATTTCTGAAGGCAGAACAATTCTGCCAAGCGAATCAATGTGTCTTACCATTCCAGTTCTTTTCAATGAAGCCGCCTCCTTAATGATCATACGATGATTTCATTTATTGACTTTTGTCAACATCTTCATAGTAAAATAAATCTTCAAATTTTTTATCAAAGTAATGAATCATTTTGCCAATGACAAGCTGTCCTGGCTTCCGGTGACCATTCAATACCCTGCTGAGTGTGGCAGGAGAGATGCCAATTTCATCTGCGAGCTGATTTAAAGACATATCGTTTTCGATCATATACTGCATCACAAAAGCCCGCCTGATCTGAATCTTTTCGACCATCATTACAACCTCCTATAGGATCAATATGTACAACATGTAGGATTCTCACATCTCTCGGATTCATTAACTTATGTCAACACTTTTACGCCCTTTCTATTTCCTTTGGTCAATGATCATACTAAAATAAGTCATATACTGAAATGTGAGGTTCGATGACATGAATCACTTTGGTGAACAATTACGCATTTTAAGAGAGAATAGAAAGATGTCTGTCAATCAACTCGCCATGTATTCAGGCGTAAGCGCTGCCGGTATTTCTCGGATTGAGAATGGAAAGCGTGGTGTGCCAAAGCCTTTAACCATAAAAAAATTAGCACGCGCTTTGAAGGTGCCTTATGAGGATTTAATGTTGCTTGCCGGTTATATTGAACAGGAAAAAGTGCATGAAATGAAACCGAAATATGAGTCCATATTAAAAATCTATCAAACGGCGCTTCAAAAGGATGTAGAACATCTCCCTATTTTCGATGGAGACCAATGGAAAACACTCACCGCACAAGACATCAGCCAGCTGAATCAATACTTTCTCACGCTCATTAACCAAAAAAAGGCGAACAAATAGCGGGGCATAAACATAAGATACATCCACCATTAACTAATGTCAATATTTTCATGGTGCACTTATTGCCAATAGTCAACAAATCGAGTACACTAGAGATAACTAATCTTTAACCATGTGAGGTTTTGAGTTGATGAACTTCGGTGCATATTTAAGAGCATTACGTGAGAAAAGGAAACTATCGGTGAACCAATTAGCGATGTATTCAGAGGTCAGCGCTGCTGGTATTTCTCGGATTGAAAACGGGAAACGCGGCATTCCGAAACCTCCTACAATTAAAAAACTAGCAGGTGCATTAAAAGTACCTTATGAGGACATGATGCAGGCTGCAGGGTATATTGAAGAAGCGTCTTCTGCCTATGTCATAAAGGAAGAAGAAACGGCTTTTACCCAAATAAAAGAAGCAGCAGAGCAATATGAACTGGATGATCTTGAAATATTTAATGGGGACATATGGTCCACCCTTTCTAAACATGAAATAGAGGATTTAAACCGCTATTTGTTATTTCTACTAAACAGCCGTTCGTCATCGTAAAATGTTTTGATCATTGACAAGCTTTTTGCGCCGATTTTTGACAGAATTACGGTATAATGGGTTCAGATTGGAGTGAAGAAAGATGAATCAATCTGATATGTGCCCGCGGTTTGAAAAAGCAGTTGAGTTATTAAGTAAACGTTGGGTGGCACTGATTGTTTTTCAGCTTCTCTCGGGTTCACAGCGCTTTAGTGAAATCGAAGCAGCTCTGACCAATTTAAGCGGAAGGGTTTTATCTGAGAGATTAAAAGAGCTGGAAGCAGCAGGCATTGTAAAACGGGAGGTTTTTGCTGAAACACCCGTGCGTATTGAGTATTCATTAACTGATATGGGGCGCTCACTTGCACCCGTTTTTGAGGAAATTGCGAAGTGGTCCTCTGAATGGATCACACTTGAATCATAAATGTCTCCTGATGTGAGCCGCCTAATCATGATAAAAAAACCTCCCCTACAGATGTAGAGGAGGTTTTGTCTTTTCAAGCATTTATGCGGATGTCATGTTTTTTTCAGCTAACGCCTTGCTTTCTTTTTTCTTGTTGGTTGGGCTTAAATAGCGTTCAAGCCAGCCCATGACAAGGTCGGCAATAATGGCCATGAGCGCAGTTGGAATAGCACCTGCTAAAATAATGGCTGTTCCGTTTGTCGCGTTTGATCCTCTGATGATGATATCACCAAGTCCTCCAGCACCAACAAATGTCCCAATCGCTGTAATACCGATTGCGATCACAAGTGCGGTTCTTAAACCAGCCATAATGACAGATAAAGCAAGCGGTAATTCAACCATTCTCAGCACTTGCCATTTCGTCATACCCATCGCTTTCCCCGATTCTAAATAGGCATGCTCAATGCTGACTATACCTGTGTACGTGTTACGGATAATCGGCAGAAGCGAATACAAAAAGAGTGATAAGATGACTGTATTTGCGCCAAGTCCTAATACAAGCATCAACACAGAAAGCATCGCTAACGCTGGAATGGTTTGAATGACATTGGTTATTGCGAACACCCAATTGCTCAGTTTGCGGTAATGCGCCACAAAGATGCCGACTGGTATTCCGACAATTGCCGCAAATAATACTCCATACGCTGACATGAGGAAATGCCGGTAAAATTCTTCTAACACATATGAACCGTTCTGTTGATAATACGCCCATAATTGCTGCAGTGTGTCCATCAGCTCTGACACCTCCCAATCTTACTCAAAGTAATTGTGTTTCTTTAAAAAATCTCTCGCAACAGTCGCTGGTTCTTTTAGTTCTCCATCGACTTGATAATTGAGCTCTTGCATTTGTTCGGTATCGATTTTTCCAATCAACCTGTTGATCACCTTGTCCAGTCCTGGATTTTCTTTTAATACCTTCTCAGGGACAACTGGTGATGCATCGTATGGTGGGAAGAATCGTTTATCATCTTTTAAGATTTTGAGATTATACGCTTTGATCCGGCCATCTGTTGAATAGGCAAGCACAATATCCATTTTTTCATTTTTCAATGCGTCATAGACTAGACCGATCTGCATCGGAAAAGTGCTTCCAAATTCAATTCCGTATGTTTTCACAAACCCTTCGTAACCGTCACCTTTCTTTTTCAGCCAAATATTATCTACACCGAAGCGATAATTTTTGGCATTCTTTTTTAAATCAGAGACTGTTTCTAGGTTGTTTTCCTTCGCCATCTTCTGCGTCACAGCAAAGGCATACGTATTATCAAACCCATAGGAATCAAACCATTTGTAATCATAGCGTTTTTTGAATTCTTTCTGGACGATTTCCATTGCACGCTTTGGATCTTTTTCTGCATCCATTCCTAGCGTACTTGTTAAATCCGTGCCTGTATATCGTGTTGCCGAAATGTCGACATCACCGTTTTCCATTGCTTTCTGCTGCACCGTATTTGAGCCTAAATTCTTCACAATGGTTGTCTTTTTATCTGTGTAATGCTCAATGATGTCTCCCACCATATAGGCCATAATTTCTGATTCTGTAAAGTTTTGTGCACCGATTCGCAGCGTGCTCCCTGAAGAGCCGGCTAGTCCAGGAAGTGAACAGCCACTTATGAATAGCAAGCATCCGGCAAGCAGTGCACTGATCCATTTTGTTTTTCGATTCTTCACATGAGCCAACTCCTTATGAAACTTCCTTCAATCCTTTTAAGCCTTCTGGTGTTACTTTTTTCTCAAGCTTCATCAATGTAAGGTCAATGATGACGGCTAAAATAGTGACAGGGATCGCACCCGCAATAATGTATTCCGGCTGGTAAAGCTGAAGCCCAATTAAAATGTAGTCACCAAGACCGCCTCCACCGATAAAAGCAGCAAGTGTTGTCCACCCAATTAAATAAATCGTTGAGGTTCTGACCCCTGCCATAATGACCGGAACAGCAAGCGGCAGTTCCACAAGACGAATTTGTTCCCATGTCGTCATGCCAATCCCTTTACCAGATTCAAGCAAGTTTTTGTTCACACCTTGAACACCGGCATACGTATTTCTTAAAATAGGCAAAACGGAATAGAAAAATAGCGCAACGATCGCAGGTATTTTTCCAACTCCCAAAATAGGAATAAAAAATGCAAGAATCGCTAAACTAGGGAGTGTTTGAAAGATATTCACGACGCCGATGACAAAACCGGCGCCTCTTTTCATTCGTGTAAGAATGACGCCTAAAGGAACGGCCACGATAATGCCTAACACAACGGCAATTAAAGAAATGTATAAATGCTCCCACATTTTTGTGAGGAGTTCCCCACCATTTTTCTCAAGAAAATCGATGATTTGATCCATGTGTACACCTCCCTTAGTTCATTTCAGTGACAGCCTCCGGGGTATCTTCTCCCCAAATAGAGTCATATACGACATCTACAAGACTTGCACGTGTGACGATGCCTTTTAAGTGCCCTTTTGCATCGACAACCGGTACATATTTAATGCCGCGTATTAAGATCTTTCGGACAGTATCTCTAAGAAGCGCACCTTCTTGTACTGTATAAAATTCTGTATTTAAAATATCGCCAACGAAGGCTGCTTTTCTGCGGTTTGCATCGATGGTTTCAATATCGATATAGCCTTTCAGCACATGATTTTCATCAACGACAAGCAGGGAATCAACCCGCTTTTCTCTCATAATAAAGATGGCATCTGTCAATGTTTTTTCGACGGTAATTGTGACTGGAGACGTGTTCATCATTTGTTCCACACGTTCCATATTCGGGTTTGATTGAAGCAGACGTTCTTTCCCGATGAATTCTTCTACGAATTCGTTCACAGGGTTACGTAAAATATCATCTGGCGTGCCCACTTGGACAATCTCTCCATCTTTTAAAATGACAATGCGGTCTGCAAGTTTAATCGCTTCATCCATGTCATGTGTGACGAATACGATTGTTTTATTTAACGTTTTTTGCAGTTTCTTAAATTCTTCCTGCAATGAATCTCTTGTGATCGGGTCAAGTGCTCCAAATGGTTCATCCATCAGGATTAAAGGGGGTTCTGCTGCGAGTGCGCGAAGAACGCCGATACGCTGCTGCTGTCCTCCACTGAGTTCATGCGGGTAACGCTCTAAGTATTCCGGCCCCATATCGACGAGTTTGAGCAATTCACGCGCTCGTTCTTTTCGTTTTTCTTCCGGCCATTTCAGCAGCTTCGGCACAAGGGAAATGTTTTGTGCGATGGTCATATGAGGGAAAAGTCCAATTTGCTGAATCACATAACCAATTTCTCTTCTTAATTGGACTGGATCTTTTTTCATAATGTTTTCTCCCTCGATCAATATGTTTCCTGAGGAAGGTTCAATCAGTCGGTTAATCATCTTCATGGTTGTTGTTTTTCCACAGCCACTCGGTCCAATAAAACAAATAAATTCTCCTTTTGCTATTTCTAAATCAATATTTTTGACAGCTTTTTTTCCGCCTTTATACGTCTTAGATACATTCTCTAGTTTCAGCAAATGAGACACCTCCAATTAGTCGGATATATATTTTCAGAAAATTTACACCTTATTTATTATAGTGCAAACTTTATAAAATAAAAAGTTTACGATGTGTTTGTATTGCATAAGATTTATTTAAAATTTTCAGTTAACGGCCTGATATGTACCGATCCCTCCTTTTTCCTCCAACTTACGAGCAAATACTCAATATTTATTGTTTTCATGAACAAACAGGTATATGATATATTGTGTTACAAATTGTCAGTCGTGAAGGGATGAAGCGGGGAATGGACAAGCAAGCGTTAGGCGCCATTCAAAAAGCACAGGATCATTATATTGAAAAAGCTGCCGAGAACATGAATGCCTTTGGTCTTTCTGCCACAGTGGGTAGAGTGCTTGGTATCATTCATATGAACCGTAAACCAATGACGCTCGGTGAGCTCTCAGAGGCGACCGGCATGAGCAAAACAAGAATGAGTCAAGTCGTTCGAGAAATGCTTGATCTGAATATTGCTGAAAAGGTTTATGAAAAAGGAATACGCAAAGATTTATATGACGTTGAGCAAGATCAATATCAAACCTTTATTTCATTGTTTGCAGCCAATTGGTCACGTGTTGTCAGCAAAAATCGCAAGGCACATAAAAAGACATGCAAAGAATTGCTGGAGCTGCTTGAACAAGATGACCTGCCAGAAGAAACAGTAGATAAAATCAATCTTCTTCTTTCAGAAATCAAGGAAAGTCTCGATTATTATGACTGGATTAGCCGTTTAATTGAGTTCTTTGAAAGTGAAGAAGTATTTCAACATGTGCCAAAACCTTAAAAAAGCTGTTTTATTTTACAATTTTGTAGAAAAAAACAGCTTTTTTATATACACTTATGACATCAGCATTGGGAACATCCCTTTGATCCCTGCGCCAATCATCTCTACTGCCACAACAGCTAGAATCAATCCCATTAATCGTGTCACGACATTCATCTCTGTTTTCCCCATTTTTCGCATAATGAAACTTGAATAATGAAATGCATAATAGGTCATGGCAAGTACAACCACAATGCCAATAAGAATCGCAAGCAGATGAAGCGTTACTTGGTGGCTTCCTGGCGTTAAGCTCATGACAGTCGCAATTGTACCAGGTCCGGCAATGATCGGAATGGCGAGCGGGGTCACCGAAACATCGGCCTTCTCTTTGCTCTCTGCCTTTTCATCCGAATGAGGGTTTTGAACATGTGATTCTTTTGCATTCAGCAAATTGTAAGCGATACCAAAAATAAAAATACCTCCGGCGATACGGAGTGCATGGATATCAATGCCAAACAATTTGAAAATGAGCCTGCCTGCCAAAAGAAAGGCAATCAAAATCATAAAAGACACAACAATCGCTTTTTTGGCCGTCTGGGCGCGTTCTTTTTCTGAGTAGCCTTCTGTTAAAGTGATGAAAAGAGGCACGTTTCCAATGGGATTTGAGACAGCAAATAGTGACACAATGACATGAATCATAAAGGAAATCAACAGACACCCTCCTTTTTTCATAGTGTCTGCTAATCTGATGCGAATATTCCCTTGTTCTGTTAAAACCTGGTTTGTTTTAACCGATGATAATAGAGGTTTAACGAAAGGGGAATAGAACATGAAAAAAAACATCACGATCATTGTCTTGTCTGTCATCATCCTAGGTACAACTGGCTGGATTGTGTGGCAGCAGCAGTCGCTCACCGCAGCAGAAAATAAACACCAGCAAGAAATGAGAAAGAATGATGAGCAGCTGACACAATTAAAGTCAGAAGGAACGGATATGAAAGATGAAATGGATGGTCAAAAAAAGGAATTGTCCACCGTCACAAACAAGCTGAAGAAAGAAAAGAAGGCGCATCAAAAAGAAACCAAACAGCGTAAAGCGCTTGAATTGAAAATAGACCAGCTTCAAAAAGAACTGGCATCAGCGAAAGCAACGGCTCAAGCGAATAAGCAGGCAGCACAAACGACTAGGAAAGCAACTGTCAAAAAAGACCCAAATGTCACCCATCATCCTCCTTCTCAATGGGTGCAGGATCAATATGATTGGGGTGTTAAACAAGGGTATATCAAAGAATAGAGAGGATGAAATGATTTGATACAGGTTCGGCCATTGTCTCATGATCAATCTGTTCCTATGGATCTTTTACTATTAGCTGACCCTTCAACTGAAAAAGTCCTTGCCTATGTACAATCTGGTTCTTGTTATGTTGCTTTTCATAAACAGGACATGATTGGTGTGTATGTTCTGACGCCTCTGTCTCAGCAGACAGTGGAAATCATGAATGTCGCCGTGAAGGAGTCATGGCAAGGGAGAGGAATTGGGAAGCAGCTGATCCGCCATGCTATTTCAGAAGCCCAGGCAGCTGGCTTTCATACAATTGAAATTGGCACAGGCAACTCTAGTATTCAGCAGCTCGCCCTTTATCAAAAATGCGGTTTTCGCATGGCGTCTATCGATCACGATTTCTTTCTGAAGCACTATGATGAACCGATTTATGAGAACGGTATTCAGTGTATGGATATGGTGCGGTTGTCACTCGTTCTTCAAGCAGACTGACTTCATTCAGCCTGCTTTTTTTATGTTCTGCTCTTTTTCACTGCATGAATCACATATTGAATCAAGAAGTAGAGAGCGGCACCCGCTAAAAAACAGACCACGCACCCAAAGAGCGTTGCCTCTGAGCTGAATTGATACTGTTCAATTTTCATGATATAAAATGGCATACCAAATAGAGTTGGACTTGATTCAACATGATGAACCTCTAGCAGCATTAAAAATACTGGTGTCATAAACACAGCAAACACATAAAGCATCGCAAGCGTTAAGCCGCTAGAAAACGAATGAAATACTTTAACCATTTAGTTCTCTCCTTTCATCTCTTTTAAACTGGCGATGATATTTTTCCCGTCTGGGCAAGCTGGATGCAGCATTACTGTATTTAATAAAGAAAATAGCAGCAATGGATGCGTCAATGGATGCCTCCACATGAAGAAAAGCACACCCGAGCAGATCACTGGAAACACAGGACCTGCAAGTGCGACCATCATATTAAAACCCGGCCGTGAAAATTTCTCATGGACAATCGACACGTGCTTCCAATCGATCATCACCACATAATCAAAGATGGGTTTTTTTTCGATTTTGTTGCACACCATCACCATCAGGATATGTCCGAGTTCATGAATGAGCACAACGGCTATTAAGCAAAATAAAAGCGTCATCATCGCACAATCGGCCTCTTTAGCATGGCAGCATATATGAAGATGAAGAATGCGGCTGAACAAGCCATATAGGCAGTTGAGAGCAGCTGGATATTTGCTGAAAGCCACTGGACTAAAAGCATATCCAACATACTGAACACAGCAATCATCATCACGATCACAAACAGTTTATTAAAATCACTAATCTTCACGACAAACCCGACACATGCCGCCATGACAGTAACCAATAAAATGGACAAGCTTGCCAAACCGTGCCCTTCACTTTCAACCCCAATCATGAAATAAGCAAGCCCGATATAGACAAAATAAATCAATATATTCATTGTGTAATAAAATAAAATTCTTGATAATAAATAGGCACCCTTTGATGTATTTAACATAAAAATGGCTCGCTGATGGAGATGATATTCCCTGCCAATCATCAGGGGAAGCATAATAAGGATCTCCTTTAAGGCAAACTGCACAATAAAAGCATACAGCCAGCCAGTCTCTGCCGGAGTAAAGATGAATGGGAGACCTATCGTGAAACAGACAAGAAACAGGAACAAAATACCTTGTTCTTTAAACACAACTGATCGGCTAAAATAAACAAGCTCCTGCCGCAGATGTGTGAAAAATGAAGAATCCGATCTAATTTTTTGGTAAGAAAACGACTTCACCTCTACCTTTAGCTGCAAAAACATCCGATTGACATAACAAGCCGCCAACCCTTTCAGCCAAAACCACCCTGCACATAGAAAGATCATCAGAAATACAAGATAGATAGACGGCCATACGTGAATCATCTCAACCGCTTTTTGAAAAAGGAGAAACAAGAAAGCACCGAGCGTCACAAATCCAATCGTTTGCAGCAGTAAATGCTCTTTTGTTTTTGATATAAAATGGCTCACACCAATGCGTATCAGCATCCAAGAAGCAAGCGTATACAGCGCCAATCCACAGCAAGTGATCCCCACCACAATGATCCAATACAAAGATAGTGTAACGCCGCTAATGATCAGCCCTAATAGGATGGGTAAAAAAAGCAGACCAAGCATGATGAAACAAAACAGCACTGGAAAGAAATACACACAAAGGACAAATGAGACACTTTGCATCGCACTATTCAAAAAGAAGAACTGATACTCTTGACGCTTCATTTTATGACGGGAAAAGACAATACCTGCTCCCAAAAGCAGCAGGGTCATTTTCACAAATTGAAGGTATAAAGCAACTGGTTCGCTCTCCCCTACTTGCATAAAAAAACGCAGGCTCATGACAACGTATATGGCGTAGATCAGCAATAAAAAAACAGCTGCGGCGAGAAGCTGCAAAGGATATTTTTTGCCGAGCTGCTTGATTTTCGTTGTGAGCATGCCCCATTCTATTTTATGAAGAACGTGTCGTGTCCAAGTCATTGAGCAACCTCTCCACCTGCATATAGTAATCTTGATTCACTTCTTTATAAATATCCTCAAGTGCTTGATGAGGGAATGTTTTGTTTGTTTCTTGACGTGACATATCCAGCTTGATATCACCGTTTCTTAAGATCATAAGGTGGTCATACAATGTCTCACCAAAGCCCAAATGATGGGTAGAAATGAGAATGCCTGCACCTTGATTTCTCAGCTTCATGAGCACCTTTTTTAAGATGATCATCATATCTGGATCAAGTCCATTTGTAGGCTCGTCGAATACATAATAATCACAAGACCTAAGGAGCTGTGAAATGATTTGGGTTTTCTTTTGATTGCCATGAGACAGCTGGGCAATTGGCTGATCCATATAAGGTCTCAGCTCAAACAGATCGACGAAGGCCTCTTCTCGAGGTCCATTTCGTTTGTCTGGAAGCTGGAGTAAATGAAAATATTCTCTCGGCGTTAAATAATCAAACAAAGCATGATCATCAGGAATATAGGAAACATGTTCTTTCAAAAAGGAGATATGTGCTGAGGATTGAAAATTCAGCTGTTTACCATCTAAAGAGACAACACCCGTAAATGGTGTCAGGCCAAACATAGACTGAATCATCGTGGTTTTTCCTGCCCCATTATGCCCCAAAAGCAGAAGCATACGTCCTTTCTCTACATTTAACTGAATATCGCGGAGAGAAAAGGTGCGGCTATACGTTTTTTCTGTTAAGTGTAATGTCAGCATCATGTCCCTCCATTTATTTCAGATAGAACAGATGACCTCGCATCTGTTCTCACCATTTGTTAGAAGCCGCATTTGATTTTAATATACAGGCCTAAAAACTTGAACTCTCCTAAAAATTTCGAGCCTTTTCCAAATGTTTTGCATGCCCAAATCAAAGCTGCAGCTGTCACAATGCCTAAGATAGCGGCAAGGACATAAATCCAAAATGCATTTTTCTGTACGTTCTTAGAAGTTAGAATTCGTTGCTTCCTTTCATCATATGCCGCCAGTAGGTGAAGGACATACATGTACACGCCTACTGGAAAACGAAGGCTAAAAGGATTCAGCATCTCATCACCCCCTAATATATGTAAAATGATACCACCCCCATGCAAATAGCATAAGTTCAATTCAGATCATATTTTTAGAAGAATTTTCATGATTTATTGCTTATAAATCGTCAAGCTCATCGTTTCGCCTCTGACTGAAGGATGATTTTTTACAAAAATAGGATATGACAAAGGAAGCAGAGCCTATTCGCTTGAGCCAGCTTTGCGTCTTTATTTCAACATAAAAAAAGCGCTGCGATACGCTCTTTTCAAAAGAGCGCACGCAGCGCGTTGCTTTACATTACTTATTCAAGTTATAGAATGTAGCAATGCCGTGGTATTGAGCTGTTTCAGCCAATTGATCTTCGATGCGAAGTAATTGGTTGTATTTCGCCACACGGTCCGTACGAGACGGAGCACCTGTTTTGATTTGTCCAGCGTTTGTTGCAACAGCGATGTCTGCAATTGTGCTGTCTTCTGTTTCACCAGAGCGGTGAGAGATAACAGCTGTATAGCCTGCACGTTTCGCCATTTCGATTGCATCAAATGTTTCAGTTAATGTACCGATTTGGTTTACTTTGATGAGGATTGAGTTACCAACGCCGTTTTTGATTCCTTCAGAAAGCTTCTTCGTATTTGTTACGAACAAGTCGTCTCCTACTAGCTGAACCTTGCTGCCAAGACGCTCAGTTAATAGTTTGTGACCTTCCCAGTCGTTTTCATCAAGGCCGTCTTCGATCGAGATGATTGGGTATTTCGATACCATATCTTCATACCAGTCAACCATTTCAGCAGATGTTTTCACAACACCTTCGCCTGATAAATGATATTTACCATCTTCTTTGTTATAGAACTCAGAAGATGCAGCATCCATCGCAAGTTTCACTTCTTCACCTGGTTTGAAACCAGCTTTTTCAATCGCTTCTACGATTGTTTGAAGTGCTTCTTCGTTAGAACCAAGGTTTGGAGCGAATCCACCTTCGTCACCTACAGCTGTGTTTAAGCCTTTTGCGCTTAATACAGATTTCAGGCTATGGAAGATTTGAGCGCCCATGCGAAGTGCTTCACGGAAGTTTGGAGCACCTACAGGCATAATCATGAATTCTTGAATGTCTACGTTGTTATCCGCATGCTCTCCACCGTTGACGATGTTCATCATTGGTACTGGAAGCGTTTTGGAGTTGAATCCACCAAGGTATTGATAAAGTGGAATTTGTAAGAAATCAGCAGCCGCACGTGCTACAGCGATAGATACGCCAAGGATTGCGTTTGCACCTAATTTCCCTTTGTTTTCTGTTCCGTCAAGTTCGATTAACATTTTGTCGATCGCCACTTGTTCTGTTACATCAAAGCCTAAAAGCTCTGGTGCAATGATTTCGTTTACGTTGTTTACAGCTGTCAAAACACCTTTTCCAAGGTAACGGTCTTTGTCTCCGTCACGTAGTTCTACTGCTTCATATTCACCAGTAGAAGCACCACTTGGTACTAGTGCACGGCCAAAGCCGCCAGATTCTGTGTAAACTTCTACTTCAACTGTTGGGTTACCGCGAGAGTCTAATACTTCGCGTGCATATACGTCAACAATGTATGGCATCGTTATTTCTCTCCTTTTGAATCAATTTGTTATTTCTGAATCAATGATGTTCCTGTCATCTCTTTTGGTTTTTCAAGTCCAAGTAAGTCTAAAAGCGTTGGAGATAGATCAGCTAAAATGCCGCCTTCTCTAAGCGTCGCACCTTTTTTCGTTACGATGACTGGCACAGGATTCGTTGTATGTGCAGTATGCGGCTTTCCTTCTTCGGTAATGAGCACGTCTGCGTTACCGTGGTCTGCCGTGATGATGGCGTGTCCGCCTTTTGCAAGGATTGCGTCGACTACAGCTCCTAAGCACTCATCTACTGCTTCAATGGCTTTGATTGTTGGCTCAAGCATACCTGAATGCCCCACCATATCTGGGTTAGCAAAGTTCAGAATGATCGCATCATGCTTGTCCGCATTGATGTCTGCAACAAGCGCATCCTTTACCTCATAAGCGCTCATTTCTGGCTTGAGGTCATAGGTTGCGACATCTGGTGAATTGATTAAGATGCGGTCTTCTCCAGGAAATTCTTCTTCACGTCCACCGCTCATAAAGAACGTCACGTGAGGATATTTCTCTGTTTCAGCAATCCGCAGCTGCTTCAATCCATTTTGAGAAAGTACTTCTCCTACTGTGTTATCCAAATTCACTGGTTTGAAAGCCACATAGCCATCTACCGTTTCACTGAAGTGTGTGAAGCAGACGAAGTGTAAATCCTTCGGATGTGCTTCCCCGCGGTCAAACGAGCGGAAATCCTCATTTGTGAATGTGTTTGAAATTTGAATCGCACGGTCTGGACGGAAGTTATAGAAAATCACAGAATCGCCGTCGTTTACTTTTGCTACCGGCTCACCATTTTCTCTCGTAATGACAGATGGAATAACGAACTCATCGTAGATTCCATTTTCATAGGAGTCATCAACGACATCATAGATGTTTTGATAACTTGGGCCTTCACCATACGCCATCGCGCGATATGCTTTCTCCACACGATCCCAGCGCTTGTCACGGTCCATTGAGTAATAGCGTCCAGAAAGTGTTGCGACTTCTCCGACACCGATTTCTTTGATTTGTTCTTCAAGCTGTTTTAAGTACACTTTCGCTGTCTTCTGACCAACATCACGTCCGTCTAAGAAGCCGTGAATGTATACTTTTGTTAAGCCTTCTTTTTTCGCTAGTTTCAGCAAGGCAAAAAGATGCTGGATGTGGCTATGCACACCGCCGTCTGACAAGAGACCGAATAAATGAAGCGCCTTGTCATTTTCTTTTGCATAAGTCATTGCATCTAGGAACGTTTCGTTTTTCTCAAATTCCCCATCACGAATGGCAACATTCACTCTTGTTAAGCTTTGGTACACGATGCGTCCTGCACCGATGTTCAAATGCCCAACTTCAGAGTTCCCCATTTGACCTTCTGGGAGGCCTACTGCCTCACCTGAAGCCGTTAAGGTTTGATGCGGGAATTCGTTCCAGTAGCGGTCGAAGTTCGGTTTCTTTGCTTGGGCAACAGCGTTACCGACTGTTTCGCCTCTTAAACCGAATCCATCTAAGATGATTAATGCAGCTGGTTTCTTACTCATATTGACCTTCCTCCAATAATTGAACGAAAGACTGAGGTTCTAAGCTTGCGCCGCCTACCAAAGCACCGTCAATATCGGATTCTGCCATATATTCTTTAATATTCGCAGGTTTCACGCTTCCGCCATATTGAATGCGAAGGCTGTCTGCCGCTTCTTGACCAAATTCGCTTGCAACCGTTTGGCGAATGTGCGCACAAACATCGTTTGCATCTTTTGCTGTAGAAGATTTACCTGTACCGATCGCCCAGATTGGCTCATAGGCAATGACAGATTCAGCGACTTGCTGCTTCGTTAAACCAGCTAGTGCTTTCTTCACTTGATCAGCGACAAGTTCGTTTGTTTTGCCTGCTTCACGCTCTTCAAGCGTTTCACCTACACAGATGATTGGAACGATGCCATGCTTGAATGCAGCATGTGCTTTTTTGTTCACTGTTTCATCTGTTTCAGCGAAGAATTCGCGGCGCTCTGAATGACCGATCACTGAGTAGCCGATGCCAAGATCTTTAAGCGCAGCAGGGCTGATTTCACCAGTGAATGCACCGTTTTCTTCAAAGTGCATGTTTTGCGCACCAATTTTAAGGTCTGTTCCGTTAGAAAGGCTGTTCAGCTTTTCAAGGAAAAGGGCTGGTGCACAGACAATAGATTCCACTTTGTCAGGAGATGGAATAGATGATTTGACTTCTTCAACGAAACTTACAGCTTCGCCAAGTGTTTTGTTCATCTTCCAGTTCCCAGCTATAATTGGTTTTCTCATGATTGACACTTCCTTATAGCAGTTTTGGTCTTATTTATCGTTTAATGCAGTCACACCTGGAAGTTCTTTGCCTTCCATAAATTCAAGTGAAGCGCCGCCACCTGTAGAAATATGGCTCATCTGATCGGCAAGACCAAATTTCTCAACAGCTGCTGCTGAATCTCCACCGCCAATGACAGAATATGTATCTTTTGCTTCTGCCAGTGCTTCTGCGATTGCTTTTGTTCCTTTAGCGAATGCATCGATTTCAAATACACCCATTGGTCCGTTCCAGACAACAAGTTTGCTGTTTTTAATGACATCAGCATACTTCTCTCTTGTCTCTGTTCCAATATCAAGTGCTTCTAGATCACTTGGAATTTCAGAGATTGGCACAATGCTTGTATTCGCATCATTTGAAAAGTCGTCGGCTACCAGAACATCTGTTGGAATCAGGAAGTTCACGCCTTTTTCTTTTGCACGGTCCATAAAGGATTTCGCTAAATCTACTTTGTCTTCTTCTAATAGAGATTTTCCTACTTCGTGGCCAAGTGCTTTGACAAATGTATAAGCAAGTCCGCCGCCGATGATCAGGTTGTCCACTTTATCAAGAAGACTTTCAATTACACCGATTTTATCCTTTACTTTTGCGCCACCGATAATCGCTGTAAATGGGCGATCAGGGTTTGAAATGGCTTTCCCTAGAACCTCAAGCTCTTTTTGCATGAGGAAGCCTGAAACAGCCGGAAGATACGCTGCAATACCAGCTGTGGATGCATGTGCACGGTGTGCAGCACCGAACGCATCATTGACATACACATCGGCTAAATCAGCAAACGCTTTTGATAATTCAGGATCGTTCTTTTCTTCACCAGGATAGAAACGAACGTTTTCAAGCACTAGCACATCTCCTTCTTTTAAGTCAGAGATTTGCTTTTTCACGTTGTCGCCGTAAGCTTCATCTGCTTTTTTCACTTCTTGTCCAAGAAGCTCTTGCAGACGTTTTGCTACAGGTGTCAGACGCAGTTCTTCAGTAACTTGACCTTTCGGACGACCCAAATGACTAGCTAGTAGTACCTTTGCGCCTTGTCCTGTTAAATACTCAATCGTTGGTAATGCTGCGCGAATACGAGTATCATCCGTCACTTTTCCGTCCTTCATTGGAACGTTAAAATCTACGCGGCAGAACACAACTTTACCTTTTACGTCAATGTCTTTTACTGATTTCTTATTCATGCTCGTCAGGAGATCCTCCTTTATTCTGGTTTCCTTACGCATTGGACAAGTCTCTCTTTATCCTTTTCCCATTTTGCCCTCATCAAAACGAGAAATCGTGCAGAACGGATAAATACAGAGAAAAAGGGAAAGGGATGCTTCCCCTTCCCTTGTCCGTCTTCATTATATCGTGTCTCTAGGAAAGAACCAAGTGAGTTCCTTCAGTGTGAGAAATTAAAGACCTTGTTTTGCAATGTAAGCTGCAAGGTCAACAACGCGGTGAGAATATCCACTCTCGTTATCGTACCAAGAAATGACTTTCACCATGCTGCCTTCCATTACCATTGTAGAAAGAGCATCGATTGTTGAAGAGTTTGCATTACCATTGTAGTCACCAGATACTAATGGCTCTTCGCTGTAGCCAAGGATTCCTTTAAGTTCTCCTTCAGCTGCTTCTTTAAGTGCTGCATTTACGTCTTCAGCTGTCACATCTTGATTTAATTCAGCAACAAGATCAACTAAAGAAACGTTAGGTGTTGGAACACGCATAGCGCCACCGTTTAATTTACCTTTAAGTTCAGGCAATACAAGTGAAACAGCTTTCGCAGCACCTGTAGAAGTTGGGATGATGTTTTCCGCAGCTGCACGAGCACGACGGTAGTCTTTGTGCGGAAGATCAAGAATTTGTTGGTCATTTGTGTATGAGTGAACAGTTGTCATCATACCGCGTTTGATACCAAATTTATCGTTAAGTACTTTTGCAAATGGAGCTAAGCAGTTTGTTGTACAAGATGCATTAGAGATGACATCGTGGCTAGCTGCATCGTATTTGTCTTCGTTTACACCCATAACGATTGTAATATCTTCTTCGTTAGCAGGAGCAGAGATGATGACTTTTTTAGCGCCAGCTTCTAAGTGTTTAGCAGCGTCTGCACGTTTAGTGAAGAATCCAGTAGATTCAACAACGATTTCTACGCCTTGTTTACCCCAGCTTAATTTCGCAGGGTCACGCTCAGCTGATACTTCGATTGTTTTACCGTTCACTACTAAGTTCGTACCGTCTACAGAAACCTCTGCATCTAGTTTTCCGTGAACAGAGTCATATTGTAAAAGGTGTGCAAGCATGTTAGCGTCTGTTAGATCGTTAACCGCTACTACCTCAACTTCAGGATTGTTTAATGCTGCACGAAATACGTTACGTCCAATACGTCCAAATCCGTTAATACCGACTTTTACTGCCATGATGTTTCCTCCTTTTATAGGTCACAATGTTTTATATTGAGGGATCAATTGACTCCCTTAATAACTCTTTTGCGGCTCCTTCGTCTGTGACGAGAACCGTTCGGCGGGGTTTTTTGAAATAAGCTTCAATGGCCCCTGCCTTTGATGATCCACCAGCAACAGCAATGATGTGTGGAATGCTTTCTAAATCATCTAGCTGCATGCCGACGGAGTGCACTTTGTGGACGACCTCGCCATCACGATTAAAGTAATAGCCAAAAGCCTCTGTCACTGCGTCATGCTCATCAATTTTTTTTAAATCTTCAGCGGGTGTGTTTCGTCTCATCGCCATTGTTTTTGCTTCACCGATTCCATGAATGAGCATCGTGGATGATTTAATTGTTTGAAGCACTTCTTTGACGGACGGCTCTTCAATAATGGAAGAGTAAGCACCTTCTGACAGCTGTCCTGGAACAAACAGCAGTTTGTAAGTACCGGAAGCTTTTTCAGCCATGTGGGCACAAATGGTGTTTGCCTGATTTTTTACATTCTCCCCAAGACCGCCTCTCGCAGGGACAAACATCATGTCGCGATTTTTGGCATCAGGGGTCATCATTTCGGCAACAGCTTCCATCGTCGTTCCGCCAGTGACGGCGACGATATTATTTCCAGTAAACCTTTTTTTCATACATTGGACAGCAGCTCTTCCCATTTCTTGCTTCACCCACGGGGATTCATCGCTGTTACCAGAAACAATGATGACTTCTTCCAGGCCTAATTTCCTCTTTAATGTATTTTCCAAAAAGGTTAAACCTAAAACGTCCTTCATCATTCCTTCAAGCATTTCAAGCAAAGCATGACCTTCAGTCGTCAGCATCATACCGCTCGTTTTGACATCCAGCAGATTTTGTTCCTTTAAGAACTGAACTTCAGCTCTTAAGATACGTTCACTCAGACCAAGACTTGTCGCAAGACTTCTGCGACCAATTGGTTCAGCTAATCTGATGTACTGCAAAATGTCGTAGCGCTTTTGCATAACTGTGAGAAGATCTGGTAATAATTTTTTTTGAGCTTCCAATAAACGATTCATGGCTAACGACCCTTTCTTTTCACGTTGGACTAAAAACGTCCCACTGTGACAAAAAACGTCCCGCCACAGCCAAAAAAAATCAATCCCTGCTTTCTTTAATTATTTTAACAGGATAATCTTGCATTTTCAACTCTTACAAACACATTTAGACAAAAAATAGACACATTTTGACCGATAACCTGCTTGTCATCTAGCTTTCCGCCATTTTATTTTTTTCAAACTATTTATTTTCTTCTATATTGAATGCATTTGTCTTTGAAAAGGTGCAGGCGGTCAAAAGCCGCCTGCTTATGTTTTCGGTATCGTTTCTTTCTCTTCATTAAACCGTTTCGCATCTTCCTTCGGTTTAATCTTGAGGTAGTAAATGATGTAGCAGGCGGCCATAAATGGAACTCCGCAATAAAGACCAATCCGCTGATCCTCAATAAAGAATAAACTGATAAGAACAATGCCAAATGCGATAAAACCTGCTAATGGCACAAATGGATAGAAAGGCGTTCGGAAGACCAGATCCTTTACATCTCCGCCCTCTTTTATGAATTGTCTCCTAAAGAAGTATTGGGATAAACAAATAGACATCCAAACCACGACAAGCACCATACCCGAAATGGAGATGAGCCAGACATATACCGTTTTTGGTGCTACAACACTCGTGAGCAGTGATAGAGCGGATACACCCATTGTCACCAATAAGGCATTGATCGGGATTTTACGTTTGGATAATTTTTTCGTGAAAACAGGTCCTTTCCCGTCTTTTGAAAGCGCCCATAGCATACGTGATGATGCATATAATCCAGAGTTCGCTACAGATAAGACGGCTGTAATGATGATAAAATTCATGATATCTGCGGCGTATGGTATGCCGACCTTGTCCAATACCACAACAAACGGACTATCCACTGCGCCGGCGGTCTGCCATGGAAGAAGCGCTGCAAGAACCGCAATCGATAAAACAAAAAAGACCATCGTCCGCCAAATAATATTCCGAATAGAACGCGGGAGTGTTTTTTCCGGACTTTCACTTTCACCTGCTGCAATCCCTACAAGCTCTGTTCCTTGAAAGGAGAAATTGACTGTGACCATGGTTAATAAAATCGCCAAAAGACCATTAGGAAAAAGGCCGCCATGATCCGTCAAATGACGAAATAGTGGGGCAGGTTCCCCGCCTTTTAAGTGAATCATTCCGAAAATTGCGCCAATTCCAATGATAATAAACAATAAGATCGCAGCAACCTTGATGGCTGAAAACCAGAACTCTGTTTCAGCGAAACTGCGTGCCGAGATGGCATTGATGGAAAATAAGATGACGCTAAAGGCAAGACACCAAAGCCAAACAGGGATATCTGGGAACCACCTTTGGAGTAGAATACCTGCTGATGTAAACTCAAGTCCAATCGTACACGCCCAGCTAAACCAATAGAGCCAGCCGATCATAAAGCCCGTGGATGGACCAATATACTTCGTGGCATACTCCTGAAAAGAACCAGCTGTCGGCATCGCCACTGCTAATTCACCAAGACAGAGCATCACCAAATACATGAGCAATCCGCCAATGATAAACGAAAGAATGGCTCCCCCTGGGCCTGCCTGATGAATAATGAGTCCTGACCCAAGGAAAAGGCCTGTTCCAATGACCCCACCTAAGGCAATCATAAAGAGATGTCTACTTTTCATGGAACGCTCTAGTTCATTATGCTGTTCTGGCTTCAAATCCGCTTCCCCACTTTCACTCTTCTATTCATCAACCTTTGACAAAATTCGCCGTTCATTGAAAGAGAAAGGGAGAATTTGAAGGCTTCTCCCTTGATCATTTATGCTTGAAATAACGCTTCGATATGAGCGATTGCCCAATCCAAGTCTTCTTTTGAAATGGTGAGCGGCGGTGCAAATCGAATTACTGTCTCATGGGTTTCTTTGCATAACAGCCCGGCTTGCTTGAGCTTCTCGCAATAGGGTCTAGCTGCCTCAGTCAGTTCCATTCCAATAAATAGTCCACGCCCGCGCACTTCCTTAATGACAGGACTTTGAATGCGTGACAGTTTGTCTTTGAAATATTCCCCAAGCTCCAATGAGCGCTCGGCAAGCTTCTCGTCGATTAAAACATCTAGTGCAGCTAGCGATACTGCGCACGCAAGAGGATTCCCGCCAAAGGTAGACCCGTGAGATCCTGGGTTAAACACACCTAAAATATCACGGTTTGCGACAACACACGAGATCGGGAATACCCCACCGCCAAGTGCTTTACCAAGAATCAGCATATCCGGCTCAATGCCTTCCCAGTCGCATGCAAACATCTTGCCAGTCCGCGCTAATCCCACTTGAATTTCATCTGCGATCAATAACACATGTTCCTTCTCACAGATCGCTTTTGCCTCTTTTATAAAGCCCTCGGGCGGCATGACAATGCCCGCTTCCCCTTGAATCGGTTCAAAGAGAAAAGCTGCTGTTTGCGGAGTGATCGCTTTGCGTAACGCCTCAATATCTCCATAAGGGATGAGCTTTATGCCCGGAAGCATCGGACCGAAACCTCTTTGATATTCTGCTTCCGAAGAAAGTGACACAGCCGTCATTGTACGACCATGAAAATTCCCGGTACATGCAATGATTTCTGCCCGATTCTCTTCGATACCCTTGACATCATAGCCCCATCGTCTCGCTGCCTTTATCGCCGTTTCCACAGCCTCTGCTCCTGTATTCATCGGCAATGCCATCTCTTTATTCGTTAATTTGCAAATCTTCTCATACCAAGGACCAAGCTGATCATTATGGAAGGCCCTTGATGTGAGTGTCACGCGGTCAGCTTGTGTTTTAAGCGCTTCTATAATGCGGGGATGGCGATGTCCTTGGTTGACTGCAGAATATGCACTGAGCATATCCATGTAGCGGTTGCCCTCAGGATCAGTCACCCACACTCCCTCAGCCTCTGAAATCACAATTGGCAACGGATGATAGTTCGCCGCACCGTATTGTTCTGTTTGATGAATCAATGCTTTTGTCTGTGTCATCGTGTATTCCTCCTTCTGTAAGCTTGCCTCTTTTTATGGGGTTCATCTTCACTCTTATGTTATGCAAGGATCATGCCAACTTAGTGATCGCTCTGTGCCTAGGATTGTTCTCACCTTTAACGCAGAAATATTTTGCATATGCAAATTTTTTTAGAGGAAACCGCAAAATTTTTCATGTAAAATAGAGGTAATGTCTGGAGGTGGCGCAAGTGAAAAAAGATCAGCATACCGCAAAGCTTGAAAATGAGATTGATCTATATAAACAAATGCTCGATTTAATTGATGTTGGGGTTCACGCCATTGACGAAAATGGCAATACCATTGTTTATAATAAAAAAATGATGGAGATCGAATCTTTAAAACGTTCTGATGTCCTTTATAAAAATGTATTAGACCTCTTTGTGTTTCAGGACGAGATGCACAGTACACTTGTCCAAGCGCTGCGAACCGGGAAACAAACGGTTCATGCAAAGCAGACGTATCACAACTACAATGGAAAAGAAATCACAACGATTAACCATACATACCCGCTCGTTCGAGACGGTTTGATTCAAGGGGCAGTTGAAATTTCGAATGATGTCACGAAACTGGAACGGCTCATTCACCACAATATGAAGAAAAAAGGAAACACACGCTTTACATTTGATTCAATCATTGGGGAAAGTCCTGCCTTTTTAGAAGTAATTGAACATGCGAAACGAGCCACACGTACCTCTTCTTATGTGCTGATTGTTGGTGAAACAGGGACGGGGAAAGAGCTATTTGCACAAAGCATTCATAATGGCAGCAGCCGTTCATCTGGACCATTTATTACGCAGAATTGTGCAGCACTGCCTGATAACCTGATTGAAAGTCTGCTTTTCGGAACACAAAAAGGGGCTTTTACAGGGGCAACAGATCAGCCCGGTCTATTCGAACAAGCACAAGGTGGTACACTGCTTTTAGATGAAATCAACTCATTACACCCGGCTCTTCAAGCAAAACTATTGCGCGTCTTGCAGGAGAAGCGCGTGAGAAGGTTAGGCAGTACAAAAGAAATCGCCATTGATGTGAGAGTGATTGCTAATATGAATGAGGACCCTGTGGATGCGATCGCAGGTGGACGGATGCGAAAGGATTTATTTTACCGGCTTGGCATTGTCACCTTGTTTATCCCGCCGCTCTCTGAGCGAAAAGAAGACATCCCGACATTTGTGATGCATTTTATTCAAAAATATAATGAACTGTTTCAAATGAATGTGAAGGCGGCTGATGAAGAGGTACTTGCCCTGTTCCAAACTTATCATTGGCCAGGTAATGTAAGAGAGCTGGAGCATGTGATTGAGGCTGGAATGAATATGATGATGGACGAAACATACTTAAGCTTGCATCACCTTCCTTACCATTTCCGATTCAAGCAAGGAGAAGGTCATCCTAGTGAACACATGCAGATGAGTCCGGTGCAGCCTACAGCTGCAGCTGATACCTTCGTCTACACGAGCTCAGAACATACGACTGATTTCCAAACCCAAATGGAACGATTTGAAAAACAATACATCGTCCATTACTTAAATAAAATGGACGACAATATTTCACAGACTGCAAAGATATTGGGCATGAGCAGGCAAAGTCTGCAATATCGAATGAAAAAATTGCATATTTCTCTTCAATAATAGAGCTGTGCCCTTATGCGGCACAGCTTAGATTGTTGACAAAGGGCTAAAATGACCTTTATTTTAGCCCTTTGTCTTCTTTTCAGCGTGATAGAAAACCTTTGCAGTCTAGGAAGGACAGCTACTTTTACGGAGCGAATTTGACATTCGTGAGTACCAGCGCGCAGGACTGACAAAGAATGCGAGGGTTTGTCTACACGCTGAGCTGTGCCGCTTTTCGGCACAGCTTATTGTATATCTGGCTTTCCTTCCTGTTCTTGCAGCACATCACCAAGAAGTTGTTCTACTTTTTCCAAATGTGTGAGCATCGCCCGCTCTGCTTCTTCTGGCTGTTTGTCCATGATAGCTTGATAAATTCGTTCATGGTCCTTGTAAAGCTGACGTATGGACGCTTTTCTTGAGAATAACACGACTTTTCTTGTTTCTCGCATCGTTTCCATTAACAAGGTTGAGACCTGATTCATTAACGCCGCTAGTAAATGATTCTTTGAGGCTTTAGCGATGGCAAGATGAAATGTGAGGTCTGCCTCCTCACCAATTTCTTTATGCGCTTCTGCACGCTTCATTTGTTCAAGTGCCTCCTGCAGTCGATGGAGGTCATCGTCTGTCCGCAGCAATGCTGCTTTTTTGACAGCACCTGATTCAATGATTGATCTCACTTCAAGAAGCTGCACGATATCCTGCTGCTTCATCAAAAAAGCAGGAGATAAACAAAATGTGAGCTGCTCAGGATCGAACTGCTTCACATATGTGCCTTCTCCTTGCTTCATCTCTATTAATCCGATCGCTTTCAGAGCGGACAGTGCTTCTCTCACAGCGGAACGGCTGACTTGAAAGTTTTCAGAAAGTGCTTGAACCGAGTCTAATTTTTCGCCCGGAAGTAGCTCCCCCGTTCGAATGGATTCGACTAATGCGTCCGCAATTTCTTCATATATTTTTTTCGTTTTGATTTGTTTATATTTCAATTGGTCTCACCTCATCACTGTTGTCTACCCTATCGGCTCATGCCCTATCTTATACTTTACCCCAAAATTCAGATCACACGTCTTCCCTTTTTTCAATTCTCAAGAAATCTTCTATCACTCTTCCACTCATCAAAAAAGAAGCACGTGCCATTGTTTCTGGCATGTGCTTCTTTTTAATCATATCGCTTCCGCAGCGTGGAAGACGGAAGGTTCATTTGTTCACGATATTTGGCAATGGTTCTGCGAGAGACACGGATACCAAAGGTTTGCTGAAGCTGCGTCATGATTTGCTGATCCGAATACGGTTTTTTCTTATTTTCTGATTGAATCAGCTCTGCAATGTGCGTCTTCACTGTGTAGCTGGATGCTTCTTCGAGAGAATGCCCTTCTAGTTTCGCTTGGAAAAACTGTTTCATTTCCATTAATCCGTATGGGGTCTGCACCATTTTCCCTTTGACTGTTCGACTCACTGTCGACTCATGCACTTGTAATATATCTGCAACCCGCTTCATCGTAAGCGGTTTCATTTTATGCTTCCCGGTCAGGAAAAAATCAGTCTGTTGTAAGATAATCTCACGAACGACATTTGTCATCGTTTGTTTTCTCTGCTTCAGCGCTTGAACAAGCCAATTGTACTGCTGCTGCTTTTCCTTTAAATATGCATATGCTTCATGCCGCTTTTGATCTTGAATCATGGCGAAATACCCTTCATTCATTTCAATGTCTGGAAAAGCACGCTGGTTCAGCTCGAATGTGATGTGACCTCCCGCAGCTGTAATCAACACATCTGGTTCTATATACACATCCTCTTCTTCATAAGAGAAATGAAGGCCTGGTCTTGGTTCGAGAAGCGACACCTCATCTTGTATGGCTTGCAGGGTTTTCAAAGGTATACCTGTTTTTGCCGCGATTTCCTTCCAAGCCTTCCTTGCGAAAAGAAAGAAATGCCCTTCGATGATCAGCTCTGCTTCATACCAGCGATCCTTTTTTCGTCTAAGCTGGAGCAGGATACATTCTTGCAATGATCTAGCGCCAATACCGGCAGGCTCTAATGATTGAAGCTGATGAAGAACAGCTTCTACTTCTTCTGCCGAAGCCTGTAAAACAGCGGCCATTTGGTCAACCGGTTCATTTAAATAGCCATTGGAATCAATGGACTCAATCATGAAGTGAAAAATCCTTTGATTCTTTTCACTTAAATTCAAATCAATGGCCTGTCTCTTTAAATACATTTGCAGGCTTTCTTTTTGATGCGTACGATACGGCTCTGTCATTCGATCTTGCGTTCTTTTATGATAAACTGGTTGATAGCTGTCCGTGTCTTTCCGCTCAATCAGAGGGTTCTCAAGCGCTAACTGATCAAGATACTCACCCAGCTCTGCACAATTCAGTTGCAGCAGCGTAATCGCCTGCCTGAGTTCTTGTGTGAGTACCTGCTTTAATACTAGTTCTTGTTGCAGTTTAAGGCTCATTGTCTCCCCTCCCTCTCATCATTTTACATGAAGATTGACGGACCGTATATACGAAATAGGAGTGATGTTCATGTCTGAACTTTTTTCCGTTCCATACTTTATTGATAACTTAAAACAGCACATTGCCATGAATCAACATGAAGACAAGATTCATGCCATGAACGCTTATTATCGTTCAGTGGTTTCTACACTTGTGCAGGACCAATTGACGAAAAATGCTGTTGTCTTGAAGCGAATTCAGCATCTCGATGAAGCGTACCAAAAGGTGAAAAAAGAAAGCGAATAAATGGACGAAAAACAACACCCTTTCTCATGATTGCAAAGGGTGTTTTTCATGCAGGAAAAGCTTTTGATCCAGCTTCGATTTGTACATCATCAAAAAGCCAGACCGTCCTACAGTATAAATGATAAAGGCAAACCATAGTCCGTGATTGTGCCATATCGGAATGACTGCCGCCTGAACAGCCACAAACAAAATCATCGCAAACAGCATTGAATTCCTAACAGGAGCAATTTCTGTCGCACCTGTGAATACACCATAAATCACCAAACCAAAGCAAGCAGCAAACGGATAAAGAACGAGCCAATCGGCATATTGCAGTGTCACATCAAGAAGCTGAGGCAAATTTGTAAACAGGCTCAAAATCGGTACTTTAAAGAAAAAGTAAGCTGCCGCAATGACACATGCCATCACAACTGCCCATTGTCTCGAAAGGGTTAAAGTTTTATCATAAAGCGCTCGGTCGTTCGCCCCTACTGATTTACCGACAAGAATACTGGATGCATTGGCAAATCCATCGAACAAATAGGCCATGATGTAGTGAATTTGAAATAAAATGGCATTCGCTGCCAATTGCTCCGTTCCGAAAGACGCTCCCTTTGCTGTAAACATGTTGATCACAACAAGCAGACAGATCGTTCGGATAAACAAGTCTTTATTCACATGAAACATTTTCTTTACTGCACGTGTGTCCATCACCTGCTGAAGAGACGGCATCCGAAAACCGTTTGACGTATGCTTCAAGATAATCCAGGCCCCTAACACAAAAGCAGTGAGTTCAGAGATCAATGTCGCCGCTGCCACACCTTTGACGGCAAAAGAAAACGCATGAACTAAGATCAATGCCAAGATCATATTCATGACATTGATCAAAATTTGTAAAGAAAGGGCTTCTTTCATTTTTGCCATCCCCATCAGCCAGCCGAGTATGACGTAATTCATCAAGGTAAATGGCGCTCCCCAGATCCGAATATGAAAATAGTCCGCTGCATATTCGTGCACATCAGCAGCAGGAGAGATGATCCATAATGCGGATTGAATAATGGGCCATTGAAGAGCAATAAAACAAAGTCCGACGATAATAGCCAGCAAAAAAGGCCTTAGAAAAGCAAGAACACCCTGCTCCTTATTCTGCGCTCCGTTTGCTTGGGCAGCAAAAGCAGATGTACTTACCCGTAAAAAGCCAAACAGCCAGTACAATGTACTAAAAATGAGACTGCCGACTGCGACGCCCCCTATATAAGCGGGATTGGCAAGCTGTCCAACAACTGCTGTATCGACAGCACCGAGTAATGGCGTGGTCATCGTTGAAATGGTTAAAGGGATCGCCAAAGCTAAATATGCTCGATGGTTCATCGATGCCACCTGCCTTTCATGAAAAATAGCCTCTCCTAAAAGAGGCATTGAGGGAATGAAAAAGTTAACGAAGCGGCCTACCAATCGTTCGGGACAAAGGGTGACTGGCGAGCGTTGCCTCCTTCATTTTCAGCACAGCTTCGTGCTCTGATATAAAGAAATCATCCTTCGATTGAAACTGAGCCACAAGCTCACCCTGATCAAGAATCGCTAATTGATCACTTAAATGATAGGCCGCTGTCAAATCATGTGTGATAAATAAGTATGCAAGCTTCAGCTCTTTCTTTAATTCGACTAACAAATCTAAAATGACTGCCTGCGTAACCATATCTAAGCTACTGACTGATTCATCCAGCACAATGAGCTTTGGCTGAAGCACCAGTGCTCTGGCGATGTTGATCCGCTGTAGCTGGCCGCCGCTAAATTGGTATGGGTACTTGGACAAATCCTGCTCACTGAGCCCCACTCTTTCTAACCAGTGAATCAGTATATGCTGACGTTTTTTTCGGGTCATTGGTTCATAGTTTTCAAGCGGCTCAGATAGAATTTGTTCCACTGTCCATCTTGGATTCACTGCTGAATATGAATCTTGAAATACCGCTTGTACATGCCGGCGGAAATGCTGATGTGTCCGCTGATCTGCACGAATGATATCCTGACCTTCAAACAGGACTTGTCCGCTACTTGGCTTCTCTAGTCCAAGGATGATGCGGCCGAGTGTACTTTTCCCTGCACCACTTTGACCTAATAATCCAAAACAAGTGCCTTCTTCAATGGTCAAATGGACGTTTTTCAGGACAGGGGTTCTCCCTTTTGTCCTCATCAGAAACGATCGGCTGCCATATGAATGACTCACTGCTTTCAATTCTATTAAATGCAACGGTCTTCTCACCTCAAATCGGGCAAACAGCTGGAATGGATGGACGAGCTGCTAAAAGTTTCTTTGTATAATCATGCTTCGGGTGTTCAAAAAGCTCAAGAACTTCAGCCTTTTCAACGATTTTTCCTTGTTTCATCACCACGACCTGGTCTGCCATTTCCGCAATCACACTAAGATCGTGGGTAATGAGCAAAATCGCCGTTCCGTATTCATGACGAATTTGATTCAAGTGCTCAAGCACCAGCTTCTGATTGTGTACATCTAATGCGGTTGTCGGTTCATCTGCGATGATCAGAGGCGGATGCATACAGGCAGCCATAGCAATCATGACACGCTGGAGCATCCCCCCGCTTAATTCAAAAGGGTACTTACTCAGTAATTGATCTGGATGCGGCAGGTTCATTTTCTCTAAGGCTTCAATTGCCTGGACCCGAGCCTTCCTTTTACTGACAGATGTATGCCGGCGGATTGTTTCAATCAATTGATGTCCAATTGTCCATACAGGCGTAAAGCTATTCATCGGATTTTGCATAATATATGAGAGATCTTTGCCACGAATAGACCGCATATGCTGTTCACTCAAACCGATCAATTCTCGACCTTGTAGAGTGATACTGCCAGTCACTTCCGTTGTTTTTCGATCAAGCATGTTTAAGATCGACATACTTGTCACCGTTTTTCCGCATCCACTCTCACCAATTAATCCAACAATTTGACCGCGCTTTACCTCAAATGCTATTTCCTGAACGAGAGAAATGGTTCCTTGCGGCGTTTTCGTATGCACATGCAGGTTCTCTATATTTAAAATAGACTCTTCCAACTGACTCATTCCTTTACACACGACGTTTGATGCCATATTTCTCTGAAAGGGCTTCTCCCAGTAAGTTGAATAGAATGACCACAGCCATAATCACAAGGCCCGGATAAAGCATCAGCTGAGGATTTGTTTGAATATAAGATTTTCCTTCATGGATCATCGCTCCCCATTCAGGCGTAGGGGGCTGAACCCCTAAGCCTAGAAAAGACATGGCTGAAATGTCCATAATCGCCCAGCCCATTTCAAGTGTGCCCACAACCGCAAGTGGCGGCAGTACATTCGGAATCATATGCTTTCTCATGATATTCCAATGGGAAGTACCGCTAATCTTCGCAGCTGCAATAAAGTTTTGTTCTTTTAAACTAAGGACCATCCCTCGAAAGACGCGGGCGTAATACACCCACTGCACAAGCATCAAAGCCAGCACAACTTGAGAAAGCCCTGGTCCAAAAATACCGACTAATCCGAGGATCAGTACCAAATTTGGAAATGCCATGACCCCGTCGCACAATCTCATCAATACGTGATCGATCCAGCCGCCTTTATATCCAGAAATCAGCCCTACGATTAAACCGATAGATAGAGAGGAAACAAAGATTAACAACGCACAGCCTAGTGAAATACGAGCACCATATAGAATACGAGATAAATTGCATCTTCCCAATTGGTCGGTGCCTAGAGGATACTCCCATGAAGAGCCCTTTAGCTTCATTGCAAGATTGACAGCCGCTGGGTCATGCGGAGCGATCCATGGTGCACATATCGTCACAATGAGCAGGAGACCGAGCAGCACCACACAGATCGAGATCATCTTTTGATGATAGAAAAGATGTTTTACTTTTGTCATCATGGCTGGCGGCCTTCCTTTCTAGAAATACGGGGGTCAATGAGCAGCTGAAGGAGATCAACCATCAAGCTGCTTAAGATAAAGATACACGCCGCCATCAACACATAAAATTGAATGACCGGCAGATCCCGGTTAAAGATCGCTTCAATAAAAAATCGTCCAAATCCAGGCCATGAAAAAACAGCCTCTACAATAATGGTCCCTGTGAGCAGCTTGCCAAGATTCACGCCAAGTCCTGTCAGCATCGGTGATATCGCCATTCTGAAGACATGTTTGAACATAATCGATTGTTCCTTTAACCCTCTCATTCTCGCATATTGAACAAAAGGCTCGTGAAGCGTCTCACTCACACTCGCTCGCAATAATCTCGTATACATCGCAATTAACGGCACAGCCAGTGTAATGGATGGCAGTACAAGATGTTCCCATGTACCAACACCTTCAACAGGTAAAAGATCGAGTTTCACTGAAAAAAAGAAGATGAGCAAATACCCCAAAACAAAGGTCGGGATAGATGCTCCTAGGAAGGAAATCAACCGGCTCACATGATCTACAACGCCATTTTTTCTCACCCCGCTGAAAAAGCCCAGTGGAATACTGACACAAATTGCGATCAGCAGACTAGTGAACGCCAATTGAATCGTCGCAGGTATTCGATAGATCACCTCATCAAGCACAGGCTGATTGGTCATATACGACCGCCCAAAATCAAGACGGACGACTTTTTCAATCGTATGAAGGTACTGCATGTAAAAAGGTTCATCTAAACCAAATTCACTTCGTTTTTGGGCTAATACCTCATCAGTAGGCTGAATATGAGCCGCTGCTAAATATGCCTCCGCTGGATCAACTGGTGACAGATGGATCATGCCAGTTGTGAACAGTGTGGCTAGTAGAAATACAGGAATGATAGATAACATTCGTTTGATGATATAGCGGCTCATTTGCTTACCTTCCTTCTGTTACTTCAGCTTGATGCCTGTGAAAGGGTGTTCATCTCGATTCGCAGGGAAATCAAAGTCCTTCACATCTTTTTGATAAACAGCTGTCTTTTTAAAATAAGAGATTGGCACAATCGCCCCTTGATCTTGCAAGGAAGATAAGACGGACGAATAAAGTGCTTTGCGTTTGTTTTCATTTGTTGTCGATGGAATCTCCGTCATTTCTTTGATCAGCTTATCTTTATTCGGATACGCTGAGATCGCCTCTTTGAATCCAAAACCATCTGATGAGACAACGTTCATAAATGTATGCGGATCATACGGCGCTCCGTAATTGCTAAAGAAGTTCATATCAAATTTGTTCGCTTTAAACCGCTGAACCTGCGTCGCCAGCTCGACACCTTCAAGTTTGACGCCAACGCCAATGGCTGCCCATTCTGCCTGCAGTGTTTCAGCCATTGTTTTTTGAATCGATTCTGCTGAGTCATACATCATACTAAACTCAAGCGTTTTTCCGTCTTTTTCGCGTATGGTTTTTCCTTTTGGAAGCGTCCAGCCCGCTTCATCCAGTAAAGCCTTCGCTTTGTCCACATCATACTGGAAAGATTTCACCCGGATGCCTGACGTATATGGCATGTTTGTCGGCAAGATGTGATCTGCTACATCCTCTAAGCCAGAGGTCACACCTTCCACCAATGATGTTTTATTGATCGCATACTGAAGGGCGTGACGCACTTTCTCATCTGACAGCTGATCGACTTTTGTGTTCATGACAAGCTGTCTTGTGGCTACAGGCTCTGACATCTTCGTTTCATACTTGCCGCTCGCCTCTAGTTGTTTAAAAGCATCAAGGCTAATCGTTCCTTCTCCGTAAAGTAGATCTACATCGCCTTTTTCAAATGCCATCACTCTTGTTTCGGCATCTGGAATGACCTTCACTTTGATTTCTTTGACCTTTGGTTTCTCTCCCCAGTAGTGGTCATTTCGTTCAAAAATCGCGTAATCATCTTTTTTGTACGTCTTTAATACCCAAGGACCTGTTCCCACTGGTTTTTCGATTCCTTTTGATGTATCTCCGTTTTTCGGAAAACCTGCTTCTCCTAGGAAACGAACGGGGCGCACAACAGCTAACTCTTGAACAGTTGGATAATAAGGCTCAGTTAATGTGAGTTTAAACGTTTGCTTGTCCACTGCTTCTGTCTTTTTGATTTTCTTTATGACACCTAACCAGCTATGTACTTCTTTGTTTTTTAAAATCGTATCAAAATTCTTTTTCACAATGTTCGCATTAAATTTAGATCCATCTGAGAACGTGACATTGTCTCTAAGATGGAACGTATACACCTTGCCATCCTTTGAAACATCCCATGATTTTGCTAATTCAGGTTTAAGCTTTCCATTTTTTTGATAGCTCACCAATGGTTCGTAAATCATGGATTGGGCAAACAATTGTGATGGATTGTATATGTGTGGATTCATTTCGCCAATATCTCTTGGCCATGCCATGGTGATCATATCAGGATGATCCTTGTCTCCACCTGCTCCATTATTTGCTTGAGAACAGCCTACTAGTAAGAAGATCAGTAGGATAGGTAATATTGTATTTATTTTAATTTTCGGAAAATTACTCCAAATAGACATAAGTTGCTCCTCCTAATTGATGCTGATAATCATTTTCATTTTAAGGAGGAAGGACTCTGTTGTCAATATCATATTTGAAACGAAATGACAATATATATTCCTTATTATTCCACAAATTAAGGGATTTGTTAAAAAGAGAGGCAGGCTGCTGATGAACGAGCAGCCTATGAGGAGGGTAATGCTTTCTTTTGCAGGGCGTTGTACAGTGTATCAATGACAAGCTCCTGTTCCGCGTCTGTCATGCTTGTACCAGATGGCAGGCAAAGACCTGTCTCAAATAACAACTCAGATGCAGGGACTTCATCGGCTGTTGTATAAAAAGGATAACCATGAAAGAGCGGCTGCTGGTGCAGCGGCTTCCATACACGCCTTGCTTCGATCTGCTTTTGTTCTAAAGCATCTATCATCTCTACTGGAGACATCTGTGCATGATGATCAATGGTGAATGTGGTCAGCCAGCGGTTTGATGTGGTTTCTTGATATTCTGGCATAAATTGAAGGGCTTCAATATCGGCTAAAGCATCTTGATAACGCTCGAAAATGCGGCGTTTTTGCTGAACACGCTCCTCTAACACTTCCATTTGTGCAATTCCTACACCTGCGAGCAGGTTGCTCATCCGATAGTTATATCCCCCCTCTTGATGTTCATAGTGTAGGGCATGTTCTCTTGCCTGTGACGCGAGAAATCGGCATCGGTCGATCGCTGCTTCATCATCACTGACAAGCATTCCGCCTCCTGATGTTGTAATGATTTTATTTCCGTTAAAAGAGTAAACACCGAACCTGCCCATTGAACCGCTTTTTCTTCCTTTATATATACTGCCTAACGATTCAGCCGCATCTTCAATGATTGGCACATCATATGCCTCACACACTGCTATGATTTCATCCATTTTCGCACTTTGTCCGTATAAATGAACGACAATAACTGCACGGGGTCTTTTCCCAAGTCGTTTTGTTTCAGCAAAGGCTTTCTCTAACGCCAGCGGACACATATTCCAAGTCTCTTTTTCTGAATCAATAAAAACAGGCGTCGCTTGTTCATATAAAATAGGATTTGCACTGGCAACAAATGTGAGAGTGGAACAAAAGACCATATCTCCCTTTTGAACGCCAAGGAGTTTTAAGGCAAGGTGAATGGCTGCTGTTCCTGAAGATAATGCCGCTCCTCTCTTCACCCCTGCATAATCCGCGACCACTTGCTCAAATTCATTTACAAGCGGTCCTAATGGTGCAATCCAATTGCTCTTAAATGCCTCCTCTATTTTCATCTGTTCTTTTCCACTCATATGAGGAGGAGATAAGTAGATTCGTTTCCTGTCTCTCATGATTTCCCACCTTCTCTTCGATCTTTGATCTCAATTGCAGGAACGCCTACGGCGACTTTCTGATCATGTATATCTCGGGTCACTGCCGCTCCTGCGCCGATCACTGCCCAGCTTCCAATGGTTCTGCCAGGTATGACAGCAGCCCCAGCTCCAATATGAGCACCCTCTCGCACAGAGACACAGCCGGTGAGCACGGCTCCCGGGGATAGGTGCGTAAAGGATTCGAGAAAGCAATCATGCTCCACGATAGAACCGGTGTTGATAATGGCATGCTCACCAATTACTGCATCTGCTTGCACAACAGCCCTTGCCATCACAACCGTTCCCCGGCCAATCTTCGTTGACGAGCTCACAACTGCCTCTGGATGAATCAGTGTGGCAAATGCCCTCTCTTCAAATGCGAGACGTTCTTTGACCCTCTGTCTGATTTCGTTTTGCCCAATGGCAATCAGCCATTGCATATCAGGTATTTCACATCTTACCTTTTGACTCATAGAAACCGGACCATACAGAATACCGGTTTGAGTGTCAGCTTCCTCAAATCGATCGTCTAATACCGCACACAATGAGTAATCAGGATGCAAAAAAATCAACTCCTGAATGACCTTGCTGTGTCCGCCAGCCCCTATTAAGCCAATGGGTTGCTCTTTACGTATCGGTTCCTTTGAATTTTTCAGCTGTTGCATGATTTGGCTGCTGCACCCCTTCTGTTTTGATGACTTTCAGTAAGGTCATCCATAAGATTTTCATATCGAGCCAAAACGATTGATGCTCTACATACCAGAGGTCATAGGTGAATTTCTCCTCCCAAGAGAGAGTATTTCTCCCATTCACCTGGGCCCATCCAGTGATACCAGGCTTCACAAGATGACGCTTCGCTTGCTCCTCTGTGTACATTTGTAAATACTCCATTAAAAGCGGTCTTGGGCCAACGAGACTGATTTCCCCTTTGAGTACATTGACAAGCTGCGGCAATTCATCAAGACTGAGCTTACGAATAAAGGTGCCGGTTTTTGTTAATCGAAGATGGTCTGGAAGCAGTACGCCATGTTCATCGCGTTCCTCGGTCATCGTCCGAAATTTATAAAGCATAAACGGCTGTCCGTACAGACCAGGCCGCTCTTGTCGAAACACCACAGGAGCTCCGATTTTCCACCTAATGAGTCCATAGATGAGAAGGAAAAGAGGACTCCCTGCGATGAGCAGTGTCAGTGCCACGACCACATCTATTATTCTTTTCATCATTGCTTCTCCTTTCCACACTAGCGGGAGACAGCTCGTTCAATAGCAGCTTGTTTCACCTTACGCATGAGCTGTATCTGCTCTTGTTTTGTTCCTGCAAATTGATACAAATAGCCTAAGTAGAGAACGAAACATATTCCGCCTATACAAAATAGCTCCCACCATCTCGTCACATCATACACAGCCTGAATGCCGGCACAGATCCCCCATATGAATAGAGCCCCAAACAGCGGAACGACTGTATGTTTGTAAAAGATGGTACTTTTCTGTTTCGTGATCTTGGCTGTATACAATGGGAGAAAAACGATATTTTTCATCAATAAAACAACGGCCCCTGCTGATGCAATGCCATATAACCCAAGCTGAAGTAGGTGAGTCAGTCCATAGGCTAACAGGACATTGGAACCGCCTAATATGAGTGTCACAACCGCCGGCACTTTAAATCGGTTAAAGGCAGTCGGTACATAGGTCAGCGGTAAAAACATCAACGTGAAACACAAATAAGCCGCATGAATCATCAGCAGCCATTTCAGTTCCTCAAAGGCTGGTCCAAGCCATAACAGCATGAGTGGACCGGCAAGACCTCCTAACAGAGCTGCGGGGAATGCCACAAATAAACCACTCCATTTCATGGCATTGGCGGCGTATTGAATGAGCCCCTGCTCGTCTTGGTTTGAATATAATTTTGTGATCGTTGGCGCAAACACAACCGCAAGTGTCCCTGCAAGGGTGCGCAATAATAATGGAAATTGTAAAATGGCGGCATACTGTCCAGTCGCTTCTGCCCCAATCAGTAAGTTGGTCATCAATAAATCGATTTGTAAAAACAACAAAATGCCCATTTGCTCAAATGAATGCCACACCCCTGATCGAACCAGCGTGAGACTTGAAGATAAAGAAACGTACCGCCACTTAAACGAAAACCAAGGAATGAGTTTCTTAAAATAATAGAGACCCATTCCCAAAGCGGCGAGACTCCCCATAATGGCTGCAAGTGGAATATGCCAAATAGCTGGTGTCGTCACGGTAAATAACAGCACAATCACAAGCGCCCTGCCAAACATCTGAATGGCCTGTCCAACACTCGATACATATAATTTGTTCGCATAAAACGGTGCCGCCCCAATACCAGACATGACGAAATTGAGCATAAATAAAAGACCCCCTAACACAAAGGCGATCTGTGTATCTTTTGCAAGATGAGCAGGCACATGGAGCCAATCAACCAGCTGCTGAGACATGAATAGACAAAGTAAAAAAAGACAGATGGATAAAAAAAGAGAACTGACAAAATAGGAAGCGAGATAGCGCTGCGCTTGTTCCATCTCTCCTTTATGAGCCGCAACAGAAAAAAAACGCACCACTACAGCACTTAATGAAGCCGTAATGACCGATAAATAATTGATCATATTTTGCGTCAGATGAATCAGACCAAACGCTTCCACTCCAAGTGTATGAACAATGTAAGGCGTTAAACAAACAGACATCAGCATCATCAAGATAAACGTCATCACATTTGCACTGACATTGTAAAGAAACGCACGGTTCATGGTGATTTCACGCAGTGTTTAAGGGCCTTCATCCAACTTCCTCTCCCTTTTGTCCGCTTGTTTTCATATGCTGATGAATGGCCTTTTTCACCGCTTCCTCCGTTGGTTCCTTCAAAAGGGTCATAAACGGCAAGTGCGCTACCCATTCATATCCTTCCATGACTTTATGATCAAACGACCTGATGACAACACACGGTGTATGTGTGATCGCACAAAAGATCATGCCATGCAGTCGATCTGTCACGACGACTTGTGCCTGTCTCAACTGCGTCCATAACGTGGATAATTCCTCTAAACGAGTCGTTCGATTCACTCGCTTCCCAATGGTCGTTGTGATAAAACCAACTTGAGCATACGTTTCTTTGATATGCTCCTGCAGTTGTTCTCGTTTCTCTTTCGTGAGATATGCCTCCTTATCCTCACGCAGACAAAGCAGCACACCTTCACGGGTTTGACTCTTTGATGTTTCGTCTAATGTCAGGACCATATCAGGCTGTTTCCACACCTCTTTATTAGGAAAATGCTTCTTCATCCATTGATAGGTGGTTTGATCTCTTGCCATCATGAGAAGCCTCGGGTGTTGCTGATATGCTTGAATAGCGCGGCGTTCTTCTCTTTTCCCTCTCTTTGTTTCTGTAAAATGAGCAGTAGCGGGCAGCTGAATGACGGGATAGGACTTAAAGGCGTTCATGATAAATTGTCTTGTCCATTCTTCATATCGATATAAATCGCCCATATTGCCCCCGCCGATGATACAGACAATGTCCTCTGGGTGCCGCGCGTGCTTCAGCGGACGTGCTAGACGATACATCTCCTGCATGTCTACTTCTATGATTTGATAGTCTGGAAAGTGCTTTTGTAAAAAACAGCAGCTGGCATAGGCAATCGCGTGATCACCTAAGTTGTCATGTGCCGGCAGCAGCGTGAGAATGATTTTCTTCTGATGACGCAGCTCTGGCAGTCTTTGGCGGCTCAACCTATATTGGAGCGGATACTTGACCTTTAAGAGCAGCCACTCTGCGGCATGTGCTTTTAATTGCTGCAATGTCACAATCATCACCCCGATTTTCTCGTTTGATATTCAATCCATTTTTGATAGCTTGAAGCTGCGACAGAGAGCGGATACACCCACTGCAGCCTAGCAAGGAATAAGATCATTCGCTTGCGCACAGTCAGCTTCGATGGTTCCACTTGTTTCACAGCCTTCTGAAAAGCTTCATGTGTCACCATTTCACGCATATGACAAAGCTTTTTTTGAAAGGACAGGGAATTTTGGCTCTTCCATTCATTGAGCATACAATGCAGCGTATGATTCACGATAAAAAAATAAAAAGCCTTCTCATATGGTGTCAGCTCATCATGCTCTTTTAAAAACAAACGCTGCGCGTCATAAAACGCCAGTCCATGCTGAAAATACTGCTTTTGATATCGCTGGACAATGGATGACAAATGAACCCGGTAATAATAAAGCGGCTCATGAACAAAGGAAATGACACGTGATAAAGAAAAACAGCGCAGCGTGACATATTGATCTTCAATATTCTCAAGCTCACCTCTCAACGGAAAACGGATATGATGCTTTTCGATAAATGCCCGCCGATACAGCTTATTCCATGAGAATCCCGTGATCTCACCATGTAATAACGATTCTATTAAACTTGTCTTATCGGCTTCCTGCTGAGCTAACAGCGTCGTCGGTATGATCCGTTTTGACTGTTCAAACTGAATCCAATATTCACTGACAACAATATCGGCACCGGTATTTTCGGCTTCTTGATATAAAGCCTCACAGTATTGAGGAGCGAGAACATCGTCTGAATCAACAAAGGCAAGATACGTTCCTGTTGCTTCTTCTATGCCCCTGTTCCTCACCGCTCCCAGCCCTTGATTGGTTTGGTGAATCACCCGAAATCGCTCATCACGCGCAGCAAACGCTTCAAGGATGTCTCCACTGTGATCGGTAGATCCATCGTTAATGAGGATGACCTCTATATCTGAAAAGCTTTGGTCTGCAATCGATTGAAGACACTGCTCCACATATTGACTAGTGTTATAGACTGCGACCAATAGACTGATAGCTGGCATGACAGCAAGCCCCACCTTTCTTCAAATCTACTTTGTAAAAATTGTTCGGTACGGTAAAACAGAAGAATCAAACGGCATCAGCATGATGCTGTACAAAATATAGCAAACCGCAATTCCGATATACATAAAGAAATTGGTTCGCTGATCAAAAATCCGTGTGAAATAAGGCAGTAAAATGAGCTGATACAGACCAAAGTAAATATGAAATCTTGCATAAATGACATCCTTCGTTGCAAGGATGCCAAACAAAAAACCAAGCAAACAAAAATTCACAATATAATCACTCTCTGGCGTCAGCTCACGAAGTCGTTTTCGACAAAAGAACGCAAGCAATAACGGCAAAATCAAGACACCAATTTTCGTCACATTCATTCCATTCGTATTCGTTGTCAGCCACTCCTCGTAATGACCATAAGAACTCCCTTGCAGCATCACCACAAACACGGAGACAAAGCGGTCATACAGAGCGGTTAAGCCTAGAAAAATCATACATAACACAAGCATCATCCAAGACCATGCCTTTGTTCTGACGATGAAATAGACTGGAATCATAATGAGTGCCGAGGAATGAAACAGCGCGCATACAAGCACGAGCGGAAAATACCATTTCCACTGACCTTTGATGACAAAATGGATGGCATAAAAAAGAATCGCTGCCACCATATACTGCCGCATGCCATTAAACGAAGCGTAATAATGAAATGTGCCGAGAAATAGTAGCATACTAAGCTCAAATGGCCGTCCATATCGCACAAGTGTTTTAATAATAAAAAAATAGGTGATGATCCCAACTGTGATATACATGATTTGCGGCTCATGTGACAGTTGATTGAGCATCCACAAGATCAATGTAAAGCCCGGATCAGTGGCGGCCTTGTCTACACCGAATCCGAAAATATGCCAAGGCTTGTCATAGTTGACGGAGAACTCATACATTTGTCCATAGGTTACGAAATCAGTTCCTACTTTGTAACGTATGCCCGCCACAATACAAAGAAATAAAAATGGAAAAAACACCAGAAGCTTGTTCGGCCGCCAGCCGCTTTGTATGGTATCATCACGTCTGCCATAAAATGCAGCAAAGCTCGACCATAAATAGACCATGATCATGTTCACCAAATAAACCGCCATCTGCCAATCCTTCCTTACAATCCATACACATTCATCACACGGGTGATGTTCTGTTTCACATCAAATCCTCTAAGGCCAAGCTGAGAAATAATCGTCTCCTGAAGAGGAGGGTCTGCATGGTAGGCTTCTAGTATGGCTTTCATCCACTCATGTGCTGAATCTTGCAAGGATTTCCTTTTCACAAGCCCACAGCCTAAATCGACTTCCTTTGTGATATGATCTGAAATCACACATGGGAGTCCAGATGCCTGCGCTTCCACTAATACGAGCGGAAGACCTTCAAACAAAGACGGCATCACAAACACATCAAATGCTTTCATATACTGCGGAACCTCTGAGACAACGCCCGTAAACACAATGTCTTCCATTAATCCTGCTTTCACTGCATACGATTCAACCACTGGCCGGAGCGGCCCATCTCCTATGAGAACTAGCTGAAAGGAGACCCCTTGTTTTTTCAGTGTCTGCGCTAATTCGATGAAAAAAACATGGTTTTTCTGCTCATGAAATCGGCCAATATGTCCAATGATCAGTTTTCTCTCGTGAAGATGGAGGTCTTTTTTCATCTTCACCTTCGCTTCTGGCTCCAACTGAAAAAAAAGATTCAAATCAATCCCATTTGGCAAAATGTCCACTCGTCCATCGTGCATTCTTTTTTGTCCAAATAAAAAGACACCGGCATCTTCACCGCATGCAACAAGCTTCGTAGAAAAGGCAAAGATCAGCTGACGAAATCCTTTGAGCATCAAATGATCCACCCGGCTAGGAGACTGTTTCCAAGCCGTATTATGTGAATGGCAAATGCGTATCTTCACACCTGCCAGTTTCGCAGCAAGGGCAGAAAAGCCCGTTTGAAAATCTGTATGTGCATGCACCGCCTGATAAGGTCCCGTTTGCTTAATCGTCTTCGTCAACGTTTTGACAAACGTCCATGGAGAGGACGCTCCAATACTTGGGACATAAAAAATCCGCCCGCCAAGCTGACGAATTTCCTCATCGTAATCACAGACATCCTCTCGGTGGGTAATGAAATCAAATTGAAGAACATTTCGGTCGATTGCACGATAGATGTTCATGATCATCGTTTCTGCACCGCCTCTGTTCATTCCGCCCACAACATGAAGTACACGCTTTGGCTCACTCATCCCGAATCGTCCTCCTTTTCACCATAGATCCTCCAAGTTTCCGCTGATGATAAAACCTCATGATCTTTGATGACATACAGGCACGGATGACCGGCTTAAGCGCAAAGAGATAATCAAACGGCGACAATTTTAATTGCTTGCATGCTTTTAACACAAGCCAGGCATTGTCCATTGAGTATCGGAATTTCCGGCGCTGAAAGGCCGCTTCATCCTCCCTTACAAGGTATAAGGGCTCTTGCAGATTAAAGCCTTTTCTCCCCGCAGCAAAAAAACGAATCCAAAGATCGATATCTTCCATCCGTCTGGTTGTTTTGACAGAACGATAGCCATTTAAAGCCTTGTAGGCAGACGCTCTCATCATAATCGTCCCATGACAAAAAGGCGTTCCTCTTGCTAGCACCCTTCGATCAGGCTCTGAGACAAGTGCTCGAACGCCCTTCGTCCCTGACTCATCAAACACCGTCATCGCCGTACCAACTACATCATATTCCGGATGTGCATCAAGGAAACGAACCTGTTTTTCTAATCGTGTAGACACCGATATATCGTCGCCATCCTGTCTTGCAATCAGTTCTCCATTCGTTTCAGTGAGACAACGATTTAAACTGGCGGCAAGTCTTTGATTGTGTTCATTTCGGATGAGGCGAATTCTATCGGGTTCACGCATGGTATAGTGCAGCACTTTTTCATAGGTGCCATCTGTTGATGCATCATCACATATGATGAGCTCCCAGTTTTCATAGGTTTGACGGAGAATCGATTCAATGCTTTCTTCTACTGTTTCTTGGCAATTGTAAACACCCATGATAATCGATACTTTCGGCTGACGCATGCTCACATCACCTTCTCTTTTTGATCCATATACGTTGTGTAAATTTCCTCCATAGCACTTACCGTCTGCTCCTGTGCAAATGCGTGAGCCATAGAACGTCCCGCTTTCCCCATTAGGTGAAGCTGGTCCTTTTTATGATAGAGCTGCTGTAAATAAACGGCTAAACCATTCACATCATGCGGTTTGACTAAAAAGCCGTTCACTCCATGTTTGACGAGCTCACAATGCCCTCTATTTTCTGTTGCAATCACCGGCTTTTCAGCAGACATCGCTTCAAGAAGATTCATCCCAAGTCCTTCTCTCAAGCTGGTTGATACACATACATCGCTCAGATGCATCCACTCTTCGATGTGTTTGCAAAATCCCGCAAACTGTACATGTTCCTCAAGATTCAGCTGACAGACCAGCTTTTCATAGGACGACCGACTTGTCCCTTCTCCAGCAAATACAATTTTCACATGTGGTATATTCCGATACACCTGCGCGCAAGCTTTTATGAGCATTCCTTGATTTTTATTGTCATTTAATTCACCCGCACACAGCACGATAAAATCTTGCGTGGTAAAACCATATGCTTTGCGAAGGCGGTCTTTTTCTGTGTCATCAACTGGTGCAAATCGCTTCATATCGACACCCATACCGGGAACATAATGCACAGCCGCCTTCTCTTTTGACAGACGATCGGCTCTTTCATAGTCTTCTCCATTAATGGTGATGAGTGCATCTGTATATTGAACGAGCCATCTCTCAACTGGATAATAAAGCAGCCAATTTTGAAGCGGTGCCCCCTTCCAAAAGTGAAAGCCATGCGCTGTGTAAAGAACTTTCGTCCCTTTTTTGCGTGTTGTTTTCGCCGCTAGCCTGCCAATGACACTCCCCATCGGTGTGTGACAATGGATGAACTGATAATGCTCTTTTTCTAACAGCTTTTTCAGCTCCACATAAGCAAGCCGATTTTGCAAATGAAAAGGAGAACGCTGAATCGGAATGGAATGCGCTTGATCCACATACGGCAGCTCCAGCTGGCCATTTGCCGCTGTATGCACTTCCCATCCTTGTTCCTGAAACCACCTGAAATACGGGAGATGGAACGCCTTAAAATGATAATCAACCGTTGCGCAAAACAAGACTTTTTTCTTCATTGGCAAGTGGCTCCTCCTCTCGTTCCATCGGTTCAGGCAATACATCATGCGACTCAATGGCGGCAAACAAGGCCTGTCTTAATTGATCGTCACTCATCATGTTAAATTCGTGAATAAAGCGGTTCAGCACATACGGATCTCCATCCAAGGCATGCCCGATATGGATTTTCGGAAAAATTTGCTCCTGTGCTTTTTCATGCTGGTTGAGTAACTCCTCGTACATTTTCTCTCCGGGACGAATCCCCGTAAATGTGATGGGAATCTGGTCTGTGGTGTAGCCTGAGAGGTGAATGAGGTTTTCTGCGAGGTCGACAATTTTGACTGGCTCCCCCATATCTAAAACAAAAATCTGCCTTCCTTCTGCTAGTGCACCAGCTTGAATAACAAGCCTTGATGCTTCTGGTATCGTCATAAAATATCTTGTCATGGCTGGGTGCGTGACAGTCACTGGCCCACCTTTTTCAATTTGTTTTTTAAAGATTGGAATGACGCTCCCCCTGCTTCCGAGTACATTCCCAAACCGGACGGCGACAAATTTCGTTTCACTGCTTGCCCCCATTTGCATAATCACCATTTCAGCAAACCGCTTTGTCGCTCCCATCACATTGGCAGGATTGACCGCTTTGTCAGATGAGATGAGGACAAATGTTTCAACTCCGTGCTCATGTGCAGCTTCTGCCACATTTTTTGTCCCGATAATATTGTTTTTCACCGCTTCTTTCGGGCTAATTTCCATGAGCGGGACATGTTTATGCGCGGCGGCATGATAAATCATATCCGGCTGAAAATGACCAACGATTTCACTCATTTTTTGTTTATCTTGAATATCCGCAATTTGTGGATATAGGCTAATGCTATCTCCATACAATTCTTTCAGCTCTAGTAAAATAGAATGAATGCTAAATTCTCCATGTCCCACAAGCACAATCGCCCGAGGGGCAAATACACAAATTTGACGACAGATTTCTGACCCGATAGACCCGCCAGCTCCTGTCACCATAATCGTTTTTCCTTTTAGGTGAACGGATAGACGGCTTGTATCTAATTGAATCGGCTCTCTTCCAAGCAAATCCTCTGGCTGTACATCCCGCAATTGATTCAGCGCATGGGTTCCTTTTAAAATCTGTTCCATTTCCGGCATAATCTGTGTTTTGATTCCAGTCGCTACACATTCCTTATACAGTCCTTTTAATGTGTGACTGCTTTTGGATGGAATGGCGATAATGATTTTTTGAATATCCATCATCGCAACAGCCGTTTGAATATGTTCTTTTCCCCCAAGAACAGGCAGCCCCATAATTTCAAGCTTATGCTTTGTTTTGTCATCATCAATGAAAGCGACCGGCTCAATATGTACATCACTCGACTGCTGAAGCTGACGAACGATAATGGTCCCGGCTGATCCAGCGCCAATGATTAGTGCCCGCTCCTTTTCAACTTGATACCGCTTCGCACCATCATGAAACAGCCTGGATGCCATACGAGATGCACCGATGAATAACACATGGAAAAGCCAGACAATAAATAAAAAGCGAAATGGCCATGTCTGCACAAAAATGTACAGCATCGTCATGGAAAATAAAAATGAACACGCAAAGGTCTTCATTAAAGAAAATAGCTCTCTAACCCCTGTATAGGCCCATACTTGCTTGTACACGTGAAAAATATACGAGAACAAATGGTGCCCGATCAGTAGACTGAGCGAAGAAATGACGAGCATTTCAAATGTATATACGGTTAACGCTGCCTCTTGAACAAATTGAAAGCCAAAAAAGACGGCTACTAAAATGAGATATGAATCTAGTGCCACGATGATTGATAATCTTTGGGCGTAAGTCAACGCTCCTCCCCCTTTTTAAAGCATCACTATTCTTACATAAAATGGGCATCAAACCCGTCCTCACATCCCACTACCGATGACGAGCATCTAAGGCATATGTCATGCCCACAGCAGGATCGAGTGCCTCCGTTGTTAAAGATTAGGAGACATCACCTATCAATCTCTTTAATACATATAGTGCCTTCCCTTTTTCACTTTCTTGCCATTTAGCATCGCCCCAAGCAGTTTCCCTGTCGTCCCCTCTAATACTTCTTTTGATTTCTTCACAGCGGCAATCTTCGTTTTACCGCTTAACACCACAAGAATGCTTCCATCCGTTCGGTTCGCTAATATTTTTGCATCGGCTACAGGCAGAAGCGGTGTGGAATCCACAATCACCATGTCATACTGCTGCTCAATCTCGTAAAATAGCTGCTTCATCACAGAGGAGGAAAGCAGCTCAGCGGGATTTGGCGGAATGGTCCCACTCGGAAGCAGCTCTAAATGCTCAATCGGAGTAGGCAAAATGGCTTCCTCCAAACTGCAATTATTTAATAGCACATTGGTCAATCCGGTGTGCGGGCTTAGATCAAAATATTCATGAATGGCTGGTTTACGTAAATCAGCATCCATGAGCAAAACCCGTTTTTTCTGCTGTGCAAAAACAGCTGCCAAGTTTGCAGCCGTAAATGATTTTCCTTCCTTCGGCAAGGAGGATGTAACCAATATCGACTTCAGCCTCGTTTGAATCGACGTGAATTCGATGTTCGTTCGGATCGTTCGGAATTGTTCCGCAATGACAGAGTGAGGATTTAATACAGAAATGCAGGATAAATCTCTTTTTTCTCGTTTTTTCCTCTTAAAAATCAATGTTCTGTCCTCCCGTTATGACGGACTGCTTGTCTTTTTTTGCCCTCCTGTCTGCATGCATCTGATAGACACTGCCGAGCGACGGCAATCCGATCTCTTCTCTTATTTGATGTGTTCGTTTCACCGTATCATCGAGTAAATTCATTAAGAAAATGAGTGTCATTCCCCCTAATACAGAGGCGCCTAGTGCCAGAACGATGTGAACGAATTTACGTGAGTTCATCAGTATCGTGTTGGACAGCTTGGCTTCAGACAAAACATTAATGCGATCCATATTCATGGTTTTTTTGATTTCTTCTTGCAGCACCTCTGTGGCTGTATTCGCAATGGCTACTGCCTTCGCGCGGTCCTCATCTTGTACAGAAATATTTATGACCTCTGACTCATTTTCTGTACTTGTGGCAATTTTGTGTTTTAATCCTTCAGCCGATTCTGTAAGATTGAGTGTTTCTTTTACTTTTTCAATAACGATTGGACTTTTTAATAGGACTTGAAAGGTACGTGTATATTGAAGGTTCATCTGAATATCGTTTAAATTCGCTTGTGCATCACTGCTTCGTTTATGAACAAGAATTTGAGTGGTTGCCTGATATACAGGAGTCGAGACATAGAACTGATAGTAGGCTGAAATGCCCGTTACGATCAGGACAATCAGGATCAGAAGGGCCATTTTCTCTTTTATGACAGAAAACAGCTGCTTAAAACCTATATTCTCATTCATAGATACCTCCCGATTTCATCATAAAAAGGTTATATATGGTTTCTTTTTGTTAATGATTGGATTATAAAAGATAATACCCGCAAAGAAAAATGTCATAATAGGTCTTATAGTTCTTTTTAAAGAACGAAATCGTTCGTTTTCTTTTGTTTACTTCCTGTTTCTTACGTTTTTGAATTTTATAAAGAACAATTTATTTCTTATAATGAACGAAAAGGTCGCAGAACGATTCGCCGGGGAGAAGGGAGATCATATATCGAATGATAGGAAAGGTGATACGCATTTACCGAAAGAGGAAAGGATACTCAATTCAGCAGTTGGCTGAAGATGCCCATGTTTCTAAATCGTATTTGAGTAAAATTGAGCGTGGTGTCCATCGTAATCCATCTGTCCAGTTTTTAAAAAAGGTATCCTCATCACTAGACATTGATTTACAAGAGCTGTTTGATGCAGAAACGATGATGTTTCATTACGCTGAGGGCGGTGAACAGGAGTGGCGGGATCATATCGTTCATGCCGTCCAATCCGGCATGCCTAAAGAAGAACTGTATCAGCTGCTCCAAACCTACAGAAAGGAGCAGGAAGGAAAGACATTGCATGTCCATCATAGAAAGCTGACCGACTCAAATATGTCAGAATGGAAGCGTCTCATGAGTGAAGCAAAGGCCATTGGCTTAACCATCGAGGAAGTGAAAGCGTTTCTTACCAATATGGGAGAACACCGGGCGTAAGCCACTGAGATCAAACCAATTTGCGGGGAGAGGCGCTTGTCGCTTCGATGAAATAGAGCCTTTTTATATGAAAAGGCTCTGTTCAGTTTATGGACAAAGGGCTAAAATGAACTTTATTTTAGCTCTTTGTCTTCTTTTCAGCGTGATAGCAGTCTAGGAAGGACAGCTACTTTTGCGGAGCGAATTTGACATTCGTGAGTACCCGCGCAGGACTGACACCGAATGCGAGGGTTTCTCTACACGCTGAGAGCCTTTTTGCATGAAAAGGCTCTGTTTTCTATTATTCTTCTTTTTTCGTTCGTGCTTTTTTCGTAATATCATTGTTCTTCCAATAGGCCCATAGTGATGTGATGCCAAGAAAAGCTAACGTAATGAATTGCTGCACACCTTCTTCATCAATTGGAATTGGGCTTTTTCCTGCAGCGGTGAGAGCGCTGTTCACAAGTGCCAATAAAAGCAGCACAAGCCTCGCAATAGTGCCTGCACTAATTTTTTGAACCTTCAACTGTAACCCCTCCCCTTATCCTTTCATACCGATACTGCTCGTTCCCTCTCATATGTATGCAAAAAGCGAATGAATAGAAGAATGAATCAAAAAAAGAGACATCATTCCTAGATGCGGAATGATGCCTTGTTTTATGTGCTGATTATTTAGAGAACATCTTTTTTGCTTCATCCATTGCCATTTTGTTGCCTAAAGCTGAATAATCTAGCCATGGCTGATCGGCAATCGGATATACTTGGTTTTTCTTCACAGCTTTTAGGCCTTTCCAAATCGGCGTCTGCTCTAACTGTTTGAATGCCTGCTGCGCCTTATCATCACGGTTCACGACGACAAAAATAGCATCTGCATCAAAGTCAGGAAGCACTTCTTGAGAAATGACTTCAAATGGACGTTTGCTGTCCAGTTTTTTCACACCATCTACAGGTGTCAGTCCTAAATCATCGTATAAAATTGGCCCCATCGGACGTTTCATACTAAATACTCGAAGCTCTTTTGCTGTTACACGAATTGCCATCACTTTTCCATTTCCAATCTTTTTCTGGATGAGTGATTTGACTTCTTTTGCTTCTTGATTGTAGTCCTTAATATATTGATCGGCTTCTTTTTCTTTATTGACGAGCTTGCCGATTTTTTTCAAATGATCACGCCATGTGCCATCATTTAAATTAAACACTTCGGTTTTGGCAATTTTTTTGTATTTTGATAAGTCTTGTCCAGCTAGTTCTTCATCGACGTAAATGACATCTGGTTTTAAAGCAAGCAATGACTCCATATCAGGATCTGCTGCAATGCCCAGCTTTTTCGTCTGGCTGAGCTGCTTCTTCGCATGTGGAAGGAAATCTTTTAAGTCTCCCCCTACAACAGAGCCAGCAGGTTTTATACCGAGTGCTAATAAATCATTTGTTAAATGAATCGACAAGGACGCAATCTTAGGTGTTCCGTTTTCATCTTGATTTGTTGTCTTCTTTGTTTCCTGTTGACCACAAGCGGCCAGAATCAAGAAACAGAGCGTTAAACCAAACACAAGTACTTTTTTCATGATGAGTTCCTCTTTCTTATTTTGTTTTTGTTAGTAAATAGAGAAAATAAGGTGCTCCGATAAAAGCCACAACCACACCCGCTGGGATGGCATTTGGGGCAAATATGGAGCGTCCGAGTGTATCAGCACTGACCAAAATCAACAATCCAAGCAAGGCGCTCACTGGTAAAAAATATTGGTGCAGTGAGCCGACAAGACGCCTCGCCAAATGAGGTGCAACAAGGCCAATAAAACCAATTCCGCCTGTCATCGATACACTTGCACTCGCTAGACCAACAGCTAAGGTGAGAAGAAAAAGTCGTTTGCGCTGTACACGTACTCCGACACTTGAGGCGACGGCATCACCTAACGTTAACGCATTGAGTGTGCTGGACTGCATGAGCGTAAGCGGGACAAGACATACGATCCAAGGCAGGAGCGCAAGTACATGAATCCAGTCTCTTCCCCATACATTTCCCACAAGCCACCTTGAAGCGAAGGTGTATGTATCTTCATCCAGTTTCAATGACAAATATAACGTCAATGCACTAAACCCCGCAGCTACGGCAATTCCAACAAGGATCAGCCGGATAGGTACAAGCCCTTCATGCCTGTCGTACGCAAGAAGAACGATGACTGCCGCCGCAAGTAGGCCACCACCAAATGTAAAGAGCGGAATGAGTAAAGATGGATTTCCTTCTAGTACGTGAAAATACGTCACAAAGATGATTAAGCCGAATGCGGCTCCTGCATTCAGACCGATAATCCCAGGATCGGCAAGTGGATTGCGGGATAAACTCTGCAAAATGCCACCTGCGATACCTAGACCTATTCCAGCTAGTATCGTCACGACGATTCGAGGCAGACGATAATCAAACAGCACCGTCTCACTTTGGAAATCTCCAAAGCCAAATAACGTTTTGACGACAACGAGAGGACTGAGTTTCAGCGTGCCGGTATTTAAACTATACAGCACGACAGCCGCACTCAGACAAAGCAAAACGGCTGTCACGACAAGAGCACGCCGTTTCTCTTTCATGACAGGTTCCTCCCTTCTTTTCTGGCAATATATAAGAAGAAAGGAACACCAACAAGTGCCACCATAACGCCAATGGCAAGCTCTCTTGGCGGATTTACTGTCCGGCTGGCAAGATCAGCGAAGACGAGAAGCATTGCGCCTAAAATCGCTGACATCGGAATGACGAAACGATAATTGACCCCAACCAGCTTTCGTGCAATATGCGGAATGACAAGACCGACAAACCCAATAGACCCAACCGCCGATACAGACACGCCTGCCAGCAGAACCGCAGCTGCCATACCTAGTATTCGCACTTGCCGGGTTTTCACCCCTAAATTCGCAGCTACATCTTCACCAAGTGATAATAACGAGAGGGATCGTCCTAATAACATCGCCCAAACGATGACAATGAGAATGACTGGAGCAAGGATCATCAGCTGCGGCCATTTGACACCTGCCACACCCCCTGCATACCAAAAAGCCAGATCCTGACTGAGATCAAAGTAAATGGCGATACCCGAGCTTAGCGCATGCAGCAATGCGGCAACAACAGCTCCAGCTACAGTGAGCCGAAGTGGGGTCAGCACGCCGCCAGCCGCCCCAATGGCAAAGATCAGCAGTGTACTGAGAACGGCACCAAAAAAAGAAAATAACATCAATGCCGAATAAGGCATTCCTGGAAAAAAAGCAAAACAGAGAGCGACTACAAACATCGCACCGCCGTTAATGCCTAATATCCCGGCATCTGCCAGCGGATTTCTTGTAATGCCTTGCATAAGCGCACCTGCCACAGCAAAGGCCGCTCCAACAAGTGCAGCTCCTAGCACACGCGGAAGCCTTAATTCATGAATGATCTGCTGCTCTGTCACATGAGGCTGATAGTCAAACACAGCTGTCCAGACCGTTTGCAAAGACAATGACTTTGCACCGTATGAAACAGCCAAAAACATAGCCGCCAATAAACCAATGACAGCGAGAAAAAACAATAAAAAGAACAAAATAGGTGATGATCGTTTTTGTTGAGATGTTCGCTTATCCGGCAAAATCGGTGTCATCCTTTTCTTCATTAAAAGTCAGTTTGAAAATGAGAATCATAATCATCAAAATTATAGCCGTCAGCCTCTGAAAAATCAATGTGCGGCTCATTTTTTAATTATTGAAGGTATGTGTAGACGGCAAATAAGAGATTTCTTTCCTTCTGCTTTTTCTCGTTCTGAAAGACCTATCATTTTTTACAGTAGTTTAATAGGAAAATAGTTGACATTCCGCATGAAAATCCCCTAAAATTACAAAAGTAAGTCAATTGTTATAAAAATATTACAAACAGATGTCAAAGGAATAAAGAATGACCCGTCATGAGAGGAGAATTGAAAGTTGTGTCAGTAAAGGGAAAATGGAGTATCATCCTATTTGCGCTTGCCATCGTCATTGGAGCAGTTGCATTCTTTCAAAATCAGCAAGCAAGCGGTACAGAGAAGAAAAATGTGAAGCAGGATACGAATTATAAAAATGTTGAAATTGTCACTCTTGTAAATGACGGGAAGTTTATGAGATATGCGGTGAACTATCCACTTTTTCATCAAAAAAAGCTAGATGACAAGATTCAAAGCTATGCGAATTCAGCATTAGAGCATTTCAAAAAGACATTTAGTGAAGCAAAGGACATTGATGAAAACAAACGGTTTGAACTGAATATTGACTATGACATGGTGCACTATGCAAAACAATCTGCGGCCATTTATTTTACGACCTACACATATACAGGTCAGCAAAATGGAACCACTCATCACGTCACAATCAATTTCGATTTTCAGAAAAAAGACTTTCTTGACACAAAAGATTTATTTCAACCCAAAAAGGACTATTTGAAAAAATTATCCTATATTACATACACGGAGCTTAAAAAAGATAAAACCTTGTCTAAGGATCTATCACTCCTTCAAAAAGGAACAGCCCCTACTGATCAAAACTTCAGTCAATTCGCCTTAAAAGAGAAATATATAGAGTTCTATTTCCCAGCTTCTCAAGTAGCCGCAAAGGACTTAGGTCCGCAAACGCTGGCGATCAAAAAGACGCTGCTAAAAGATATCTTGAAGCCGGAATATATGAATAAGACCAAAAATCAGAATGAAATCAAAGAACCGAATCCAAAAAGAAAAGCCGTCAAGCTGCCGCAAAAGCCAAAGCTTGATCCGAATAAAAAAGCCATCGCACTCACATTTGATGACGGTCCAAACCCAGCCACAACTTCAACCATTTTAGCAGCGCTGAAGGAAAATAAAGGACACGCCACCTTTTTCGTATTAGGAAGCAGGGTTCAGTATTATCCTGGAATGCTTGCCGACATTTTAAAGGGCGGAAATGAGATCGGAAACCATTCATATAACCATCCTTTATTAACGAGACTCCCTCTAAAAGAAGCGGTCAAACAAGTAAAAGACACGCAGAAGCTGATTAAAAAGGCTAGCGGTTATACTCCTACGCACTTTAGACCGCCATATGGAGGAACAAATCCCGACATCAATCAAGCGGTTGGCATGAACGTTTCATTGTGGGATGTCGATCCTGAGGACTGGAAAATTCGCAACAGCCAGCAGATCACAAACCATGTTCTCTCACATGCAGCAGATGGCAAAACCGTACTCATGCACGATATTTATGACAGCTCTGCTCGAGCAGCAGTGAAGATCATACATGAACTCACCAAACAAGGCTACCAGCTTGTCACAGTCAGCGAACTTGAACAATTGAAAAAAGAACGAAACGAACAAACCCCTGTGCAGTAAACACAGGGGCTTTTTTTATGACTCTAACAACTTCTTTCTTTTTAACAATGCTTGAAACGTCTCTTCAAGCTCATGAGAAGGCTCGATGCTTAAACGACTGAGCACTTCAGACAGCTGCATATCAATCAGCAGGAGCTCTTCTTCTTTCTTTGTAGCAGCTGGCTTTTCTTCCTTTTGTTTATATTCTTCATAGGTGCCATCAAAGCGTTCAATGGTTCCCTCGTGCACATGAAGAATACGAGTAGCCACCTGCTCAATGAGCCTCCTGTCGTGGGAGACAAACACGACTGTGCCCGGGTAATCTTTTAAAAGTTCTTCAAGCGCTTCTACTGCCGCAAGGTCTAAAAAGTTCGTCGGTTCATCAAGCATCAGAACATTGGCATCACTGACGAGCAGCTTTGCAAGCATCGTCTTCACCCGTTCCCCGCCGCTTAATACGTTCGTCAGCTTGTACACATCGTCTCCCCGAAACCCAAGTCTCGCTAAAACGGTGCGAACGACAGTCTCATCTTGAATCGCCTGTTCCAGTGCATTTTGTAAGATCGATTCATCTAGATTCAGTTCTGAAAGATCTTGGCTGAAATAACCGATCTTCACGGCTTCTGAACGAAAAATCCCGGGATTTCCGTTTACAAGCATTCGGAGAAATGTCGTTTTACCGCTCCCATTCTTCCCAATGATCGCGACTTTGTCTCCGCCTCTTACTTCTACATTCGCCTTTTTCCAAAGGACTTTATCTCCTGCCATGCCATCTACATGTTCGACACGAAAAATGGTGCGGCTTGCCACTTCCTTCATGGTGTGCTGCGTCATTTGAAGAGGCTGGGCTTCCTTTACCTTCTCCACCTTTTCTAATTTCTCCATTCTTGTTTCAATAGATTTGGCTGTTTTTTGAAGCTTTTTTTGCTTGTTTGCATAATAAGGCTTTGCAATTTTAGGCCCCGAGGATTTCAGCTTTGGAGATGGCTTTGTCGCTTTGTCGGCCTTTTTCATTTTCTTTTGCATGGCATATTCTAACTGTTTTTTCTTTTGGGTATACGCCTCGTACGCCTCCACTTGCTGACGATGTTCGAGTTCTTTTTGCCGGGCAAAATCGCTGTAGTTGCCTTTGTATGGTTTGAGTTTCCCATCCTCCAATTCCCAAATGTCTGTACATAACGCATCTAAAAAAGCACGGTCATGCGAGACGACAATCAGAGCACCTTGATGATAACGAAGCTTTTCTTCTAGCCACTCAATATGCTCCGTATCTAAGTGAGTCGTGGGTTCATCGGCTAATAAAAGGGCAGAAGGCCGACTTAAAGCTCTCTCAATATAAGCTTGAGTCATCTCTCCGCCACTTTGTCTGCCATCTCCTGTCTTTAGTTGAGGAAGCAGCGTACAAGTTGTAGTGTGTGCAAATGTGCCGCTGTCTGGTTTTTCCCTACCCGTCAGTACATGGAGCAATGTCGTTTTCCCACTGCCATTCGTTCCCACAAGGCCGATTCGGTCCCCTTGATGAATGGCCAGCTCCTCTATATCAAATAACAAGCGATCCTTTCTAAATACTTTTAATTGGTGGGCTCTCAGTAACATCCAACCCTCTCCTTTCGTATCAGGAGACATGAAAAAGCCTCCCATTCTCAGAATAGGAGGCAAAATGGTGTACAAAAATAAGCGTATCGATACAAAATGACATGCGGTTCATCAAATGAGCACACATATCCCCCGTATCCATCACTTCAATCTTTGGTTCCCAAGCTGTACCATCCTATTCCGAAGCTAAAAAATGAAAACGCAGCAAACATAGCAACACATATCGTTTGCTCACTGCCTTCGTTCTTTCATTTTGCTTACAGGTCATAGGATTAGTACTTCATTGCATTGGGTCACCCTTCCGTCATTTGTTACGTATACGATAAAAGATTGGTTATTTTTTGTCAAGCTGAAAAGGCATGAGTGAGTCTATTAGCTTGAGCGTAAATGGATGAGTCGCTTCAAACAGCTGGTCACTTTTACATTCTTCCACAAGTTTTCCCTCATGTAAAAAAAGAAGTCGATCACATAAATAAACGGCTGCCTCTAGATCATGGGTAATCATGAGAATGGTCATATCTAACTCTTGCTTTAATGTCTCAAGAAGCTCCAATATTTGAACTTGGACAGAAACGTCAAGTGAGCTAAGGACTTCATCTAAGATGAGAATGGCTGGATTCGTCGATATGGCTCTTGCTATGCATACACGCTGGAGCTGACCGCCGCTTAGCTGATGAGCATATTGATTTAGCAAAGACGATGGAAGTCTTACTTGCTTGAGCAGGGACAACACTTTTTGGTTCACATTCATGTTTCGCTTTATTATTTGCATGGGTTCTGCTATGATCTCTTTCACTGTAAAGGAAGGATGGACAGAAGATAGATAATCCTGAAAAACAACACTCATTTCCCCCCGGTTCATCTTACGCCATGTATGAGCTGGCCATCCATCTATCTTTATCTCTCCGCCGTCTAATGTTTCTAAACCAAGCAGCGTACGTGCTATTGTACTTTTACCACTACCGCTCTCACCGACTAACCCGACACATTCACCTTCTCCAACCTGAAATGAAACCTGAGCTATGCGTGCTATGGATTCCTCTTTATGAAAAAAGCGCCCTTTATCTTCTCCATGTTTAAGTAGTTGATTTGCTGTGATCAGCATGGGAATGCCCTCACTCTCTTCTGCTGCCTCAGTGCTTCAAGGGGTGCCGATAAGCGAAGCCTCGTTTCTAGTAAATGCCTCGTTTGAGGATGCTCAGGTGATGTAAATATCTCTTTTGCATGACGATGCTCAAGCATCTTCCCCTGGTGCATCACCAACAATTCATCAGCGATTGCCTGAACGACGCCTAAATCATGCGAAATGATGATCAAGGCAGCTCCTGTTTCTTCTTTCAGCCTCTGTAATTGTGTGATGACTTCGCGCCGGTTATATGCATCTAATGATGCTGTAGGCTCATCGGCAATGATCACGTCAGGAGAAAGCATGATCGTAATGGCAATCACGACACGTTGAAGCATTCCTCCCGACAGCTCATGAGGATATTTTTTCATTAACATATGCGGATTGTTTAAATGGACACGTTCTAGCCCAGTGATCGCATGTGCTGTCCCTTCTTTTCCACGTAAACCCAAATGCCACTGGAACGTTTCAAGTATTTGATGACCAATTGTTTCAATTGGATTGAACGCATTCATAGCATCTTGTGGAATGTAGCCAATTCGCTTTCCTCTCCACTGCTGTGAAGTCTGACTTGTCAATTTTTCACCGTCAAACAAAATGGTCCCAATCATCTCTAGCGAAGGAGGGATAAGGCCAATTAATGCTTTTGCAACGGTTGATTTTCCGCTTCCACTTTCTCCAATAACGCCTAAACAACGTTGTCTATGTAATGTAAACGTGATATTTGCCACTAAATCCTTTTGTTGAATCGGATCATGTACGGACAGATTTTTTATCTCGATGAAAGGCAAACCGTCTCCCCCCTTTTTTGTTGGTAAGGTGCATGGCAGGGTTCATGACCTGCTGAAGACTGTCTCCTAAAAAATTCAGTGCCATGACCACAAATAAGATCGCAAGTCCAGGCGGGAGCATGTGAGCCGGGTGCGTCACCATGACATTCTTCGCCTCGTTGAGCATCATGCCCCATTCCGGTGTAGGTGCACTCACACCTAATCCAAGAAAAGACAGAGCAGAAATATTTAAAATGACCCAGCCTGCGTCAAGTGTAGCAAAGACAGCAATCTCTCCTGAGATGCGAGGAAATAGATGTTTTCGAAGGATATAAAAAGGTGAACCCCCAGATACTTTCGCAAACTGAACAGATGGTTCATTCGTATATTGCAGAACTGACGAACGAATCATCCTTGTATACCAAGCCCATTTTGCAAGGACATTGGCCAAAATAATATTGAAAAGCCCAGGTCCCATAATGCCCACAACGGCCAAAATCATCACCTCTGCTGGAAATGACAGCATGACATCACATATTCTCATTAGAGCTCCATCAACTTTCCCTCTAAAAAAACCAGCCATGAGTCCAAGTATCGTGCCAATGAGCATCGTGATACACATTGTCAGCACGGCAGCAAGCATCGTTGTCCGAATACCATATAAGAGCCGCGACAATACGCATCTCCCCAGCTGATCCGTTCCGAGCGGATATGTTAGACTCACACCGGCATATTTTTGAAGAATATTCGTGTCAGTTGGATCATGTGGCGCTAGCACTGGTGCAAACAGCCCAGCTAATGTGACAAGTGCCAAAAACCAAATAGACAGAATGGCTATGCGATCTTTTCTTAATCGATTCCATCCAGGCAAAGTTCTCAGACCTCCTTTCGCAACTGCGGATTCATGATCATTTGTATGACGTCCGCGATAAGGTTGCACACAACGAATAGAATTCCCATCACAAACAAATAGGCTTGAATCATAGGGAAATCGGCGTGAAAAATAGCTGTTACACACAAACGGCCAACCCCTGGCCAAGCAAAGAGATTTTCAATAATGACGGTTCCTGCAATGAGCTTTGGTATTGACATACCGAGTGCTGTTACCGCTAGTTGAAGGGCATGTCTCATCACCTTCAATTGAATGGTTCGTTCCTTTAAACCACGAGCTCTTGCATAAAAAACAAAGGGCTCATGCTGAAACTTTAGGATTTGATTTCGAATGAGTCTCACATAGGTCGATAAGTAGCCAAACGATAGAGTCATCGCTGGCAAAAGAAGCGATTTAAACCCTTCCATTCCACTCGTGTTGACCCAGTTAAATTTGACTGAAAAAAGCCAGATAAATAAAATGCCCAACCAAAAACTAGGCATGGAAGCTGCAATAAACACAAATGCTCTCACGATTCGATCCAACCATGTATGTGCCGCATATGCACACACCATTCCGAATAACAAACTCAGCACAATAATAAACAAAAGGGACATCCCTGCAAGCTGTAAAGTCGCAGGAAGTGCCTCCATCATCAGGTCAAGTACAGGCTCATGTGTGACATAACTACTGCCAAAATCACCTGTTAATCCGTCTTTAAGCCATGTGACATAGCGTATGAAAAAAGGTTGATCTAAGCCTAACTCTTGACGCATAGATTCAACCATCTCTTCCGTTGGGGTTACTTGGTTCACACGTAAAGCGACCTCAGCTGGATCACTCGCACGCATCGCAAGTAGCACAAACGCAAAAAACGTAATGAATACAATGAGCGGCAAAAGAAGCAATAATCGTTTTATGATATAGCGTGTCATGTCTCAGCCTCCCATTTATGACGAAAAATACATTCGATCAAAGGGAATTTCATACTGAGATACATGAAAATCTACACCTTTGAGGCGCTTATTATAAACGGCCTTTGTCACAGAATAGGAAATAGGGATATACACATTTTCATCATGAATATACGTCAAAATATCTCGGTACATTTGTGCCCTCTTTTTCTCATCCGGCTCCACCAATACTTTCGTAATGGTCTCATCCAGCCACTTTTTCTTTTTCAACCCTAACTGAGCTTGATAATCAGCATGGGATGCAACACGGAATGAAGAGACGTATGTTTGAGGGTCATAAGGAAGTCCCCAAGATAGAGAGTACATAAGATCAAATTTTCCTGTTTTTTGACGATCTAAAAATGCCTGTTTTTCTTCACCTCTAATATCCAGCTTGATTCCAACCTGCTTGAAGTCCTGCTGAATCGATTCACTAATCGTTCTTTCACCTGCATTATCCGAATTATAATAAATGGTCACGCTGAGCGGCTTGTCTTCTTGATAGCGATAGCCGTCTTCTTTTAGCTTCCAGCCTGCCTCATCTAATAATGCCTCTGCTTTCTTTTTTTGATAGGTTTTCTTTTTAAGCGGAATATCTGCGTAAGGGACTGATGGGGCGAGCAGTGTATGTGCCACCTGTTCAGTTCCATTTAAAATCCCTTCTGTAATCATCTCTTTTTGAATGGCATATTGAAATGCTTCTCTTACTTTTGGATCTTGTGTTATTGGTTGATTGGAGTTGATCACAATAGATCTTGATCCAACAGGAGGACTCACGGTTACCCCATATTGACCAGCTTCTTTTAAAGCCTGAAATGAATCTCCGTCGATCATGTCACCATCAGCTCCAAATAAGAGGTCGATCTCCCCTTTTTGCAGAGCGAGTAAAATCGTTTGGTGATCCGGCATGACCTTCCATTTCACTGTTGAAATCTTTGGCTTCTTTCCCCAATAGTGATGATTCACTTCAAAAATGGCATATTGATTTTTCTTATGTTCCTTTAACACATAAGGACCTGTACCTGCATAACCTTTGACGCCTTTTGATGTGGTGCCATCAATAAAGCTTTTGGGAGAAATAAAACGGAATGGACGTGTTAAACCAAGTTCTTCTAATGTTGGATAATAGGGCTCCTTCAATGTGAGAACAAATGTATGTTCATCTACAGCCTTTGTGGATTTAATTTCTGACACGAGATTGAGCCAAGCATTTTTTTCAATATTTTTGACAACTGCATCAATATTCATTTTGACAGCCTTCGCATTAAATGGCTCACCATCTGAAAAAGTCACGTTTTCTCGAAGATGAAATGTGTAGGTTTTTCCATCTTTAGAAATATCCCAGCTTTGGGCCAGGGCAGGTTGAATGCCTTTTTCCGTATTCACAACAAGCGATTCAAACACCATATTTTGAGCGGCCATCTCCCCGCCATATAGATGGGGATTAATGTCTCTTATATCTTTTGTACTTGCATACACCAGTTCATCATCTTCTCTTCCACTTAAACTGGAAGAGGTCTTATTTTCAGAACAAGATGCCAATAGAAAACAAGCCATGACTGAAAACAGCATCAAGGTATATGTCACAAAGGACTGCTTTTTCTCGTCCTTTTTCTTTATGTAAACAGGTTGATGATTCATATGTACTTCCCCCAAATGTTCATTTTATCGTAATCATTACGATTATTAATCGAAATGATTACGAATTGAATATTAGCATACAGATCTGGGAAATACAATGTCTTTTTTCACCGAAAAAACAGACTCATGATTGAGTCTGTCAGGTTGTTGACAAATAGCTAAAATGATCTTTATTTTAGCTCTTTGTCTTCTTTTCAGCGTGAAAGAAAACCTTTGCAGTCTAGGAAGGGCGAGCACCAGTGCACAGACCTGCGGGCGAATGCCAGGGTTTGTCTACACGCTGAGAGACTCATGATTGAGTCTGTTTCGCTTGCATAAACTGATCAATGACACGTAATGCTTTTTCTGTTCCACCTGCTGTTTGGAAACTTTCTTCAATCTTTTCAATCCCAGCACGGTACGTGTCACTTCCCAGTACACTCTCTACAGTATCTCTCAGCTGCTTTGCTGTCAGCTGGTCTTTATCGAGTGCACGAGCAGCAGAGAGATCCGTCAGTCTTTTTGCCACCATCGGCTGATCTTTGTCAACCGGGATGACAACCATTGGAACATGATAATGAATACCTTCATTGACACTGTTCATCCCGCCGTGAGTCACAAACACATCTGTCAGTTCAAGGACTTCAAGCTGCGGCACATAAGGCTCGATGAGAAAATGAGATGGCGCTTCTTTTAGGAGAGACATGTCGATTTTTTCACCAGTTGCGAGAATCACTTTTCCATCAAAGTCGGCAAAGGCATCAATACACATATTAAAGAATGCTTCAGTATCTCCAAGAACCGTTCCCATTGAAATAAAGACGACCTTCTCTCGCTCAAGCGTTTCTAACGGGAAATCATGCTGGTCAGCACGTTTTAGAAAGCTCGGTCCAATGAAGACAAATGAATCATCCAATGCATCAACAGACGGCTGAAAATATTCACTTGTATACACCATATTCAGTTCTCCGCGGTTTTTCATGAATTGCATCAAATGGGTTGGCTGAACGCCAAAACGTTCATGTATTTCTTCTAACAGATGAGCCGCCTTCTCATCTTTTCTGTATAGAGGTGTATCAAAATGTGCCTCTTGCAGCACAAAAGAAGGATTCGAACCGATGCCTGGAATCTGTAAGTAATCCCGCACAAGCTCACCTGCTCCAAACATATCAAAATAGACCAAATCAAATGAATGCTGTTGAGAAAGAGTTTCCACCACTTCTAAAATGTCTAATGACGTTTGTAGCATGGCATGGAAAAATGGCTGCATGGACTCTAAATCGCTTTCTTCGACACTTAATGTGCGAATATAATCTGGATGTATATGTATGTGAGCGCCTAAGCGTTTGATCCGCTTTTGATAATGTTCAGTTGTGACCACATGCACTTCATCACCTCGATCAACAAATGCTCTTATCATTCCTAACATTGGGTTCACATGTCCTTCAGCTGGGAACGTAATCATTAAAACCTTCGCCACAAGAATCCTCTCCTTATTGTCAATTCCCTTCCATGTTAATCTTATACAGTGATCGGGCTCAACAAATACGCCTGAAAAGAGCAGAAATGAGTCTTATGGCTAGTATTTTAAGAGGATAGCAGAAAAAAAGACAAAGCCTCCTGTTTAAGTGCTTTGTCTTTTAGATCGGATCTGATATTTTGATATTTATTCAAAGCAGGCTGAATACACATTTCCTATATTGAAAAATTCAAGTAGTGCTCTTTTTGCTTCAGGACTAGCATTTTTCGCTGCTTTATTTACAGCTGTTTTTACAGCATTCGCCTTACTTTTTCCTGCCTCTCTAGCCGCTTTATACGCTGGAATCAATGTTTTAACAAATTTTGTAGCACCTCCTGCAGCTTTTAATGCGGACTTGACTTTTGCGATTTTTGCTATCGGTATAACATTGGTTATAATGGCAGTTCCAACCGCGGAAATACAACCAACTACCCCCATAGTAACAACCTCACCTTGTCGTTGAAGAGGGATATTAGAGTTCTCTTCCAACCATTTAACTACAGCTTCATCCCCTTTGGCAATAACGCTGTCAGGTAAAGCTTCAATCGCCAATAAAACCTCTAGCAACTCTTGATACTCTTCATCCACTTCTGAATTAGGACTAATTGCTGTTGCATTCGCAGTAAAAATCGTTGACAATAGCATGAAAAGAGCTGTTATGAAGCATATTACACTCTTTTTATGAAAAATAGTTTTCATCCAATATACCCCTTCCTTGTTTATTTTTTTGAATACGAGGTAAAAATATCATATTATAATAATTGTTTCAATTTTATAGATTCATATTGGAGGGATATTTTGTGAAAGTCTTGGAGAAATACAGTTATTTAATCATCATTCTTTGTCTGGCGGCAATGATAGTGACAAACTTCACTGTGAATGACAATATAGTAAAAAATACTGTATCCGTGATTGGATTTATCATTGTTCTTTTTACAATTATACCTGCGGCTATTTACAGGAAAGGCCAAAAAGGCAGGTAACCCCTTTATAGCAATCAACCCCATTCTTATGTTAAGAGTGGGGTTGATTTTATTATACTCGGATAGATGTTGCTGGCTTGCAGCCAAACCATTTTATCACTTGCTTATCCTAACTTTATTAGAAGAAAACGATCAATTCGATTAAACATAAAAAACCCCTCTTCATATGAAGAGGGATTCATGAAAGACCTTTATCATCGTAAGCAAGGTCAAGTACGCGCTCGGAGGGATTCGAACCCCCGGCAGACGTGGTACCGGAAACCACCGCTCTATCCAACTGAGCTACGAGCGCACGATATGTTTTTTAAACGTCAGCATATCAAATTATAAGGGAAATGCTGCAAGAAAGCAATGATTAATCGCCAGCCCTGTCGATGTATTTTCTTCATTCCCATACATATAATCATATGATGGTTTGAAGTGAAAGGATTTTGGGGAAAATGGATAGGGGTATTTGATTTTAGGTCAGCATTTTGTTTGACCTTTATTGACCAAAAATGTATCATTGAATTACATACTTACCTAAAAGGTGAAGGAGGAACATTATGAATTTAATACCTACAGTCATTGAGCAAACAAATCGTGGGGAAAGAGCTTACGACATTTATTCTCGTCTTTTAAAAGACCGTATTATCATGCTTGGTTCTGCGATCGATGACAATGTTGCCAACTCCATCGTATCACAGCTTCTCTTCTTAGAAGCCGAGGATCCAGAAAAAGATATCTCTATCTACATTAACAGCCCTGGCGGTTCGATCACAGCTGGTATGGCCATTTATGATACGATGCAATTTATTAAACCAAAGGTATCAACTATTTGTATTGGTATGGCTGCATCTATGGGTGCGTTCCTGCTTGCTGCTGGTGAAAAAGGTAAGCGTTATGCCCTTCCAAATAGTGAAGTGATGATTCACCAACCACTAGGTGGTGCGCAAGGTCAAGCAACAGAAATTGAAATTGCGGCAAAACGAATCCTTTCTTTACGCGATAAACTGAACCAAGTACTTGCTGAACGTACTGGTCAGCCAATTGAAGTCATTGAGCGTGATACAGATCGTGACAACTTCAAAACAGCGGAAGAAGCACTTCAATACGGACTCATTGACAAAGTCTTGACCCGTAATACAGAAGAACAAAAATAATCACAAAACAAACCGTCTGCTCTTTGAACAGACGGTTTTTTGTTATGCATCTATTTTAAGACAGCTCCGTCCATTTCTGCTGAAGAGACGGTGTTTGATAGGAAGCCATCTGTGAAATCAATTCTTCCGGTTCTCCAGAGGCATGCAGCAATTGAAGGTGTGATTCATTCGAAAAACCTTCCTGTACACTAAACTTCACCATGTCTATGAGCGGATTGAAATAGTCATTCACTTGATACAATCCGATTGGCTTTTGATGGATGCCAATTTGCGCCCAACATAGCACCTCAAATAATTCTTCATATGTACCAAAACCACCTGGCATGGCAATAAACCCATCGGCCAGCTCGCTCATTTTCGCTTTTCGTTCATGCATCCCTTTGACTTCAATGAGTTCAGTGAGCTCTTGATGCACAACTTCTCCTCTAAAAAGCCCTTTTGGCATGACTCCGATCACTTGCCCGCCGTTTTTCAATACCTCATCCGCTATAGCTCCCATTAAGCCAATTCGTGAGCCGCCGTATACAAGGCGGATTCCTTGCTCTGCCATATAAGCCCCTAGCTCGACAGCTTTTTGTTTGTAGATGTCATTCACACCTGGATTCGAACCAGCAAACACACAAATCGTTTTCATCAAAACAGCTCCATCTCTCTCTATGATTTCTTCACCCACTCATTCTACTATAATTCATTGTAAAGAAACAGCCGCTCCATCTATATATAGTGTAAAATCAGAAGATGAACACCATATAAGGAGCTGTATAAAGAGAATGCAAACAACTGAAATGGAAAAATGGATCAAAGATTTCTACAAAATGAGAAATTGGACAGAATACGGGCCGTTTATCAGGTTAGGTTTCCTGATGGAAGAAACAGGTGAACTCGCTCGCGCAGTCAGGGCGGTCGAAATTGGACGCGATCGACCTGATGAGAAAACACAGGAGGATGCCGCGTTAAGAAAGGACCTTATTGAAGAAATGGGAGATGTCTTAGGAAATCTACTTGTTCTAGCTGATCTCTATGATGTAACAGTAGAAGAGGTCTTCTCTTCCCATCAACAGAAACTCACACAACGGTTTTCTAGTGAAAAAGAGCAGGTAAAAAGCACGTGACCGACATGTCACGTGCTTTTTTTAGCCTTTTATAGCTGCTGTGGTGTAATATCATCCGTTCGTTCAAAGAAATGCTGCTTTCCAATGTGATGGAAAAGACCGGTACGATGCAAAAGCTCTTTTGGCTGTGATTGAAGCCCTACAATCATCAATGTTCCATTGTGATGCTTTAAACGATTGGAAATGTTCATCAGAACCGCTTCTGCTGAGGTGTCCATATAATTCACTTTGTTCATAAGCAAAATGAGTGTTTTCGGCTTTGTCTGAACATGATCCAAAATTGAATTTTCCAATGAATCGGTTGTACCGAAAAAGAGTGGCCCTTCAATCGAATACATACTAACCCCTTTCTGATCGGTCTCCCTTTCTAAGGCAGCCGCCGTTTCGATTTGAGGAACAGCGACATTTGTGTGGATATTCGTTGTCTGGCTCATTTTTTTGATAAAGGCGATAAACGCTAAAATGAGACCTGCAGTCACCCCTATAATCAAATCACCGATGACCGTTAGCAGGAAGGTCACGACAAGCACAAGGGAATCCGCATTTTTGACTTTGACAATATTGATAAACTCTTTTTTCTCACTCATATTCCACGCCACAAACATCAAAATCGGTGCCATGGCAGCAAGTGGAATCATCGATGCATATGGTGCAAATAACATTAAGATGAGCAAGACAACGACACCATGCACGACTCCTGAAATGGGGCTTGCTCCACCATTTTTAATGTTTGTTGCCGTACGAGCAATCGCTCCCGTCGCTGGGATCCCTCCGAAAAGCGGTGCCGCCATATTGGCAATTCCTTGCCCGACAAGCTCCTTGTTGCTGTCATGCTTTGAGCCTTTCATATTATCAGCAACCATAGCTGACAAGATGGACTCCACGCCGCCTAAAAGGGCAATGACAATAGCCGGCGGCAGCAGATAAATCATTTTTTCAATCGTCAATTCAGGAAAAGCGAAAGTTGGCAGCTGACGAGGGATTTCGCCATACGCAGAGCCGATGGTTTCAACTTGTCCTTGAAAAAAGAGAACAGCTATAAATGTTGAAACAAGTAGACCTAATAGAGCACCAGGTATTTTGGGAATGTATTTTTGTGCCGCCAAAATCACGATGAGCCCAACAATCGCTGTGAGAATGGCGAAACTGTTTGCGGTACCAAGATGGACCACGATTTCTCTCATATTGAGGAAAAAGCTTTCATGCTTTTCAACACCCTTTAATCCGAGGAAGTTGGCAATCTGTCCTGAAAAAATAATGACAGCAATGCCGGCAGTAAAGCCGATGATAACCGGACGAGGAATAAATTTCATGAGCTTCCCTAGTTTGAATATTCCGAATAATACAAGCATACAGCCTGCCATAAAACCAGCAATGAGTAAGTTTTCAATACCGTACTGACTGACGATCCCGAATAAAATTGGAACAAATGCCCCGGTCGGTCCGCCGATCTGATACTTTGAACCACCAAACAATGAAATCAAAATGCCGGCAACGATGACTGTGTATAATCCGTATTCTGGTCCGACACCAGATGCAATGGCAAAAGCCATGCCTAAAGGAATTGCCACAACGCCCACGACAAGCCCAGCGATTAAATCGCGTCTAAACTTTGATGAATCATAACCTTCAAATCTTCCATAAAAACGCATGGTATGTGTTGGCCTCCTTCAAGTATGTGTAGATGATTTAGGTATACTGTGGGTCGATCTGTTTATCTTTTATAACGACATCCAGCTTTCCTGTTGCCGGATGAATCACTAGTCCATGAACAGCTACATCACTTGGCATGAGCGGGTGCTCTTTGACTAATTTCACACTTTGGGATACGCTCTCTTCCACTGAATCAAAGCCTGTCAGCCAGCCCTTTAAATCGACACCTGCGCTTTTCACAATGCTCAAACACTTTTCCTCAATTCCCCGTGCTTTTGCCTTTTCAAGTAAAGGGTCTGCCGCAAGGCCTGCCATTCCGCATTCATGATGGCCGACAATGCATACTTCCTCTGCTTTCAGCTCATAAATGGCTAGTAAAATACTCCGCATGACACTGCCAAATGGATGTGTGACGATGGCTCCTGCATTTTTAATGATCTTCGCATCACCATTACGAAGCCCCATGGATTGCGGTAATAATTCCAACAGGCGTGTATCCATACAAGTTAATATAACCAATTTCTTCTCAGGAAATTTTCCCGCCTTGAAAGGCTCATACTGTCTCTCTTTCACAAAATCTGCATTGTGCTGAAGAATCTGTTCTAATGTTGATTCCATCCTGTCATCTCCTATCTTTTTTAAGTGATTGTAACGCCTTACCTGGCCTCCTTTTCCCTTGTGTGTTCTCAAGCATAGAGAAGAAAAATGATAGAAAAAAAAGAAAAAAATGAGAAAACGATGAGAGAATATGTAAGCATTTTCTCTATTTTGCTCTTTGTTCCGCTTCAGCACAGGGAATATGCGGCTTTTGCTTACAAACGATGGCTCTCATTTCACCAAAAGACGATGAAATGGTTTAGTAGAAAATGACCATCCCGTTTAATACACTGCAAATATAATAAATTTTCTATCAAAAAGTCTCGATCTATTTTCCAGTTTGTCAGATTATCTCCCGAAACATCTAGCATTTTTCTATGACTCATCTACTAATCACTCGTTTTTCTACATCATAAAAAGACATCAGATGGCCATGTCATTTACTCTTTCACTATAAAAATCTCTCCTTTTCCGTTATTTCAGTATATTAAATATTGAGCAGCTCATATTCAAACGTGTACTGCCAAAATGGTTGCTTTATAATAAAAAGAGAAAGATGACCATGTGAAAGGAGCGAGTTGATGATGAAACCACATATTTTTGTCGCCAAACCCTTACCTGCCTCTTTTGAAGACATGCTAAAGGAACATTGTACATACGAGGTATGGCAGTCAAAGGACCCGATCCCAAGAGATCTATTATTTGAGAAGCTGCAGAAGGCTGATGGCCTTTTAACATCAGGTACGAAAATTGATCAAGATTTATTAGATCATGCACCTCAACTCAAGGTGGTAAGCAATAATTCAGTCGGCTATGACAATTTTGATCTAGAAGCCATGAGACAAAGAGGCGTGATTGGTACGCACACGCCTTATACACTCGATCATACCGTTGCTGATCTTGCCTTTTCTCTCATTCTCTCTTCTGCGAGGAGAATTGCCGAGCTTGATCGTTTTATCCGCAAGGGAAAATGGACAAAATTTGTTCAAGAGGAAGATATATTCGGCATTGATGTCCATCATCAAACGCTTGGGATCATTGGGATGGGACGAATCGGAGAGCAAGTAGCCAAACGAGCCGCTCATGGTTTTGATATGAACGTCCTCTATCACAACCGGAGCCGGAATGAGAAAGCCGAATCGGCCTACGGCGCTGTATATTGTGCACTGGATGACTTGCTGAAGCAAGCTGATATCATTGTGTTAATCACACCACTGACTGATGAGACGTACCATATGATAGGAGAGCGGGAATTGAAATTAATGAAGCCGACATCCTTATTCGTGAACATCTCCCGCGGAAAAACCGTCGATGAGAAAAGCCTCATTCAAGCACTGCAGGAAGGGTGGATTAAAGGAGCTGGTCTGGATGTGTATGAGCAAGAACCGCTTCAGGAAGATCATCCTTTCAAGGAGATGGACAATGTCACGCTTGTCCCGCATATCGGTTCCGCTACTGAAACGACAAGAGATCTTATGCTGAAACGAGCCATTCATAATGTGATTCATGGAATTGACGGCAAAGCCTCTGTTGATATTGTGAAGGAGCTTGCCTCATCTTAATTGAAAAAAGGCGCAGGGAACTGCGTCTTTTTGTTTACGTCATCTAGAGACAGTAGGTCAAAAAGCCTCATTTTTTCCAATCTCCTGATTCTTTACATTCTCTTCATATGCCGGTGCTATAATATGAGGTAGACAAGCATCAAGAGGACGGCATCCCAATTCCTTTTGAGGAGGATCAAGATGAAAAAAATAAGTTCGATTTTTACTCTGTTCGCTCTGATTGCTGCCATTCTGTTTTCTGGATTTATCCCGCAGCAAGTCCATGCAGAAACACCACTTACTCCAACAGCCACAAATGAGACTGCTTCCGTACAGCTTGCACCAGACCTTCGTACCCTTGCCGTCATTAATACCTTTGATGGTGTAGCAGATTACTTAATCCGCTATAAACGA